>NZ_OANU01000191.1 GCF_900089835.1 Vibrio thalassae
TTACGTGGATCGGGTATGCGATTAAGGCGTTCAAAAAGTGTCATTTTGTAGGTTGAGTAGTACATAGATAATGATCTGATCAACAAAATCAGGATTAGTTCAATCGAAAATAAAGAACATTTAATTCCTTGATGCAGGTGAACGCAAATTGACCGTGTTGTTTGGCATTTAATCAATTAAACCCTACAAACTATGTGAGATCTCGCCCTGTGTAACCACTGAGGATCAACTTCTAATGGTAGCTTAATTATTTCAGTTTTCGAAGAGTTAAGCTCCAGTTCGAATTGAGACAATACCTCTTGCAATACTGATAATGTGTGCTCAGCTTCTTGCAAGGTTTTACACCCAAATTCAAAGTCATCAATATATCGATGGTAGTTTGTCCCAACCTTGGTTACTAATTGCTTGTCAACTTCAGACATAATCAGTTCAGCAATAGCAAACGAAGTGTCAGTTCCTATTGGAATCCCTTTGGTTTGTTGGTCTTGAGAATTTCTTACCAAGGTATCAATCTTGTTCCCAAGATTGTTGCGAAACCTCCTTTGCTGCTTTGCTAAAGACTTAGTATGTAACACCCATGGAATACTATGAGTATAAATCGTTGAGTAGAAGTTAGAGATATCCGCTTTTAAAATATAGCGAGAAGCAGTCCTCGTTTTTAACTTAGAATCAGGAAGAAAGCTAAATCCCTTTTCCCACTTTAAAGCTCTGGTTGAATCATCTTCAACTGGACGACTAATTGATTGAGAAGCTCTGTCAAAAACGGCGTCAAAATCAGCCCAATTGTCTGATATCAGCTTTGCGATCTGATAATAATTTATAGGGTTGGGAATGCTCAATGGGCGGCGCAATTTCCCTCGTCTAGCCAAGTTAAATTTCGCACATTCGCTGCTGTCAGCGCCGATGTAAAAATGACCCACTAACGTCGATTTAAAATTGACCCACCTGAGGCAAACTATCCGTTCGTAAAATGGACAAAGCGGCGGATTATGATCAATCAGGAGCAACTAGTGGAAATACACGTTTTACATCAGCAAGGACAAAGTATCCGCCGCATCGCGCGTGATTTAGGTGTATCTAGAAACACCGTTCGCACTTAT
>NZ_OANU01000192.1:0-840 GCF_900089835.1 Vibrio thalassae
ATCGATAACCGCTGAAAGCATCTAAGCGGGAAGCGAGCCCTGAGATGAGTCTTCCCTGGCGCTTAAAGCGTCCTAAAGGGTTGTTCGAGACTAGAACGTTGATAGGCAGGGTGTGTAAGCGTTGTGAGGCGTTGAGCTAACCTGTACTAATTGCCCGTGAGGCTTAACCATACAACACCCAAAGGGTTTTGATGGACTCAAAGTAAGAACAAATTGAATGTGTATGAGAACACGCTCTTAATATAAGAAAAGCGGCTTTCCGAATTAAAGAATTTGCTTGGCGACCATAGCGTTGTGGACCCACCTGATTCCATGCCGAACTCAGAAGTGAAACGCAATAGCGCCGATGGTAGTGTGGGGTTTCCCCATGTGAGAGTAGGACATCGCCAGGCTTTGAACAACATCGAACTGAAGCAATCAAAGTAAGACTTTAGAACGATTACATATTGTGGAGAGATGGCTGAGTGGTTGAAAGCACCGGTCTTGAAAACCGGCATACGTTAATAGCGTATCTAGGGTTCAAATCCCTATCTCTCCGCCACATTGAGAAGCCCGCTGAGAAATCAGCGGGCTTTTTTTTCATTTGATATTTCATACAGAAACACGCTGATACCAATCCGGGAAATTATACTAATACTAATCTGGAAAATTAACTGGTCAGCTCTATCCATCGTCTCGAACACATCTTGGAGACTCTAGTGGAGCACTCCAAAAAACTATTCCATGCGCTACACACTTTAGAGACGATATCTTCGTAATCCGAAAAAGACTGATTGGCGAGATAGTGTTGTCTCAACCAACTCCATACTTGTTCTATGGGGTTTAGCTCCGGAGAATAGG
>NZ_OANU01000192.1:1572-27995 GCF_900089835.1 Vibrio thalassae
GACCATTGCTTCTCCGAGCTCTCTAGTGGGGCATACTGAGCCAAACAAATAAGCATACTCAAATTGCTGTTGTTTTACCGCTCTAGGCCTTGAACCACGTTCAGCCCAAAGTCGAGTTGTCGTATTTTGCTGGCCAAATATTGCTTCATCTTGAAACCAAACATCAACTCTCTCAAGTCCCATATGTCCGTGGATCTTAAGGATCGTTTCGATTTTGAATTTTTTTAAAATCGTCTTGGATTTGTTGGGATTGTTTAGGGTGCTTGGAGCGGGAGGTTATCCAAGAAAAGCCCATATGATTGAGCAAATAATAAATAGAATCTGGGTGGTAGTACTTACCAAACTCTTCGGCGATATAGGTATGAATGTCAGCACCAGTTAATCTACCCCCTGATGAATCCTCTGCTCGATTCTTTATGTATAGGCTTAATTGCTCACGTTGTTGAGGATTAAGGAAAGCAGGCCGACCCGTTCTTGGTTTTTCTTGCAACCCATCAAGCCCATCCTCAAGGAAAGTTTGTACCCATTTGTTGACACTGGTTCTACTGACTTTAAGGAACTTGGCAATTTGGGTGCGAGAGTGACCATCTTTAAAGTGGGACAACGTAAGTAATCGCATCTTCATCTGGATAGATTTTTGTTGGCTAGCGAGCTTTTTAAAGTCAATGTTATCGAGGCTGTCCATAGCATCCGTTTTTTCGCAAAAGTAATAGCATCAATTAGATCATATTTTTACTTAGATTGGTATTAACCACGTAGAACTAGGTACTATCTTATCTATCATACTTTCATATCAAGCATTAAATCTGTCTTAGGGCATTTAACCAGCTAGCATAAAGCCGGTATTAGCGTTGCAAACATAGGCTGTTCTATAACATGGCTCAAGATCGCTGCTCGTTTCCCCTACTTCTTACGGTATTAATTCCTCTCTTTTTATATTATTACTCTGTGGTAATAATTAATTTCAAAATTCTTGTATTATCAATTTTTAGTAAACATCTATACTAACCACAACAACGAAGCAGCGGAGATGGTTATTCTCAGCTACGTTTACTTCGACATTGATTCAAATACTAAAACGGTCTCATGGGCCGCTGGCGAACCTTTAAAAATGGAAGAGGTTGATGTACAGCTTCCTAAAGCAGGTGAAGTACTTGTTCGTATCGTAGCAACAGGTGTATGTCATACAGATGCGTTCACATTATCAGGTGATGATCCTGAGGGTATTTTTCCTTCAATCTTGGGCCATGAAGGTGGCGGTATCGTCGAAATGGTCGGCGAAGGTGTGACTAGTGTTGAGGTCGGTGATCATGTTATACCGCTTTACACTGCGGAATGTGGTGAGTGTAAATATTGTAAGTCAGGTAAAACTAACCTTTGCCAAGCTGTTCGCGAAACACAAGGTAAAGGGCTAATGCCAGACGGTACCAGTCGTTTTTCTATTAATGGCGAAACGATTTTCCACTACATGGGTTGCTCAACATTTTCTGAGTACACAGTACTTCCAGAGATCTCATTAGCTAAAGTTGCGAAAGAAGCGCCATTAGAAGAAGTGTGTCTACTTGGTTGTGGCGTCACTACTGGTATGGGTGCGGTTCTTAACACTGCAAAAGTCCAAGAAGGCGATACTGTTGCAGTATTTGGTTTGGGTGGTATCGGTCTTTCAGCCATTATTGGTGCACGCATGTCAGGTGCAAAAACCATTATTGGTGTCGATATCAACGAAAGCAAATTTGAGTTAGCAAAACAACTTGGTGCGACTGACTGTATTAACCCAATGAAGTTTGATAAACCAATCCAAGAAGTGATTATTGAAATGACTGATGGTGGTGTTGACTATTCATTCGAGTGCATTGGTAATGTTAACGTAATGCGTCAAGCATTAGAGTGCTGCCATAAAGGTTGGGGTGAGTCTGTGATTATCGGTGTTGCAGGGGCGGGTCAAGAGATCTCAACACGTCCATTCCAGTTGGTAACTGGCCGAGTTTGGCGCGGTTCTGCTTTTGGTGGCGTAAAAGGTCGCTCAGAGCTTCCAGAAATCGTAAACCGTTATATGGCTGGTGAGTTTGGTTTGCAAGAGTTCATTACTCACACCATGGGTCTACAAGACGTCAATGAAGCATTCGAACTGATGCATAAAGGCGAATCTATCCGTACCGTTCTTCATATGGATAGATAAGGTTTATGAGCCGCAGTAAAGGCTCTTAGCTCTTAATAAAAGGTCGAGGATTGATGATTTTTCTCGACCTTTTTGTTTTCAGTTATCTTTCTGTTTTCACGAAATCAATGGCTCTTGCTGAATTAAGTGAGGGTTATTCGTCATCTTCTAAAAGCAAATTAATAGGAATATCTTGATGAGCTGGTTTTTCATTATCTTTGCCGTACTATCCGAAGCAATTTCTCATGTAGCGTTGAAAGCAACGGACGGTTTTAGTTTGTCTAAACCTATTCCGGCCGCAATCGTGGTGGTTGGCCATTTAGCTGCATTCCTGTTCTTGAGCCAAGCGATGAAAGGCATGCCTGTTGGGGTTGTGCATTCACTATGGGCGGGGTTAGCTATTGTTGCTGTTAGCTTGATTTCGACCTTTGTTTATCGCCAACACTTAGACCCGATAGTATGGGGTGGCATCGCTTTCGTGGTTGTGGGTGTGATGATGATTAACTTCTCACAGGGCCATGTGCATTAACTGGCCTTGTAAATGCGCAAATTAGACTGTGACTTATATTGATTGAGTATGATGTCAGATACAAAGAACCCCGCATTAGAGCGGGGTTCTTGTTCAAAGGTCTAAAACCCTTAGAAGTTCAGTCAAAAGTGGCTTAACACTAACTTTTATTGCTTGCTGTCGATAAGCGTTAGCGCCTTTCTAGACACTTCGCTGGCCGCTTTCGATAGGTTTTGCTTCTCTAATGTATCAGCAAGATAAGCATAATCAGAAACATCGGGGCGAAGCGAAAGTGCACGTTCAAAGTGGCGCTGTGCTTCGGGCCATTTTTCTGCTCTGAAGTAGAACTGTGCCAGTGCACTTTGTGCTTCAGGTGTGTCAGGTTGTTTCTTCACGGCGTCTTCAAGTAGTACAACGACAGGATGTGTATCTGCAAGGTTTAGCTCTGGCAGAACTTTATACAAGTCATCATGGCCCTGTTTTTTCAGCGTTTCTTTAATCACAGTAAACGCCTCAGCGTCCGCTTTACGAGCAATGAGCTGCTTACTAAAACAACCCACTAGGTGAGTACTTTGACGTGTTTTACGTAGCAACTTATTCCAGTGGTTGATCAATCCTTCGCTGCCTTGTTGACTTGCAATGTCTTCGAGTAAACCGCACTGAGCACGTTCATTGAGCTCATTTTGCTCTTGTTCATCGATGAGTTTTGCTTTGTGAAGTTTAGGTAACAGATCGATAAGCGCCTGCCATTCGCCTAACTCTCGATAAGTTGTTTTTTGAAGGCTTAAAACAATCGAGTTGTTTGGATGCTCCGCTTTGAGAGTCTCTAGTGTGCTTGCTGCAACTTCCCATTCTTCTTCGCGGACGGCTTGTTTAGCTCTGGTTAGCTGAACCGCAAGTTCGGAGTTCTCTTGCTTAGAGGCTAGCTCCAGGTAATGGTCACGCTTTGCTTTGTCCCCTTGTCCTAGGGCTGCCTCAGAGGCAACGAGATAACACAAAAGCGGCATATCATGGTAATTGGCCCAGCGAGTCACTTTTTTCTCGGCGAGCTTCCAATCGCCTTCCAGTAACTTAATGATGCCTTCATTGGTGTAGCGACGTGAACGACGCATCTTCCGAACGCTAAAATAGTTGAACGTTGTGACACTGGTGTAAAGCACCTTCTTAATGATGTATTCAAGTAGAAACAAGCCTGCTAGCGCAGCGATGACGAATACCACCAGTGTGGTTACGCTCATCTCGATGGTTTTATTGGCTATTGAGATGAGGACGTAACCTTGTTGACCAGAGAACTGAGTGCCAACAAATAGACCCGCGCCGAGTACGACGAAGAGAAAGATTAATCGAATCATTGTTTCTCCTCCGTAATGATGCTGGTGACTTCACGGCGCAGACGTTCATTGATGACATCAGACAGCTGAGCTTGAGTTTCCAATTTCACAGGATAGTTCACTTGGATATTTTGCTGACTTAGTTTACCTAGTGCAGCGTTAAACTCTTTCACACTATTATTGTTCATATCGAAAAATGACTCAGACCATTTTTCAGCGGTCTCTAACGACATCTTGTAGATTTCGCCTTGTTCTTTGTACACCGCACGAATCGCTGTTTCTATTTTGGATTTGATGTTTTCTTTGAGATAGAAATCTTGTTCTGGTGAAAGCAGTGGAATCACATTTCCATCACGAGAACGGAAGGTAATGAAGTTGTCTGAAAAATCTTTTAGAGACGTCATCAGGTTGTCTTGCCAGTCATAAATATCTTCTGAGACTTGGCGTTTTTCTACGGCAGGTGCGTCTGGAAGGATGGCGTTAGCAAGAGGTAGCTTGTCCACCTCTTGCTGGAGAGAGGTCAGTCGAAGTACCAGCCCGTCACGATCCACCAATGGAACAGTGCGTAGTTTGGTGATGTCATTTGCCATCGATTGACGAAGCGAAACTAAGCTTGGGTCATTGAGTGCCGCGATACGTTGATCTGCGCTTTCCATCAAGCGTGTCGCACTCACGACATCGTGTTCTAGGAATAACTTACGGCCAGCGAGTTTCACCAAATAGTCCGCCTCAGCAAGCAGCCAATCGTTAGGGCGACGACCTTTAACGTCGGCAACGGCTAGTTGTAAGCTTTCAATACTTTTCTGTTGTTGACCTAATACCACTTCGGCTTTGTGAGTGACCGTTTTTGCTTGTTCGAGCGTTTCCGATTGCACTTTTTGCATCTCATTGCTTAAGCTGCTTGTTGTCGCTTGGAGCTGTGATTCTAGCTTCGCGATGCGTGCTTCATAATCACTGGCTTGTTTTTGCATTTGGTAGCTCAGGCCGCCACCAAAAATGACCGCCAAAACGATAGCAACTGCACCGAGCTTAACACCGCGTTTGCCTTGTTTTTCTTCGAATTCTGGCGTTGATGTGGTTGGTTTCGCTTGCTCGTTTTGAGAAGCGCCTTGTTCAGGTTTTGGGGTGTCAGATTCTGGGGCTAAAGCCTTAACGTCATGTTTTTCTTCAGACTGGATTTGCTCGTCTTTATTTTTGTTGGTCATTGTTAAGTCCTATTTCTAGACGCTGGAGAGCAGCAAATATTGTAGAGTTCGATGCACCTTGGGTATTGGTAACGTTATTAAATCCCTTTGTCATCGCTAAAGTAGCAATTCGTTCACTCGGAACCAAGAGCTGTTGTTGTGTTAACCAGCTAAGATCTGGTCCTGATACTTGAGACAATAAAAACTCAAGTTGTTCACCACTAGTTACGATCAGCGTGTCGATACCCATTGTGCGCCATTGTGTTAAAGCGTCTGGTTTTAGTGGTAGATATCGGCGCTGGTAGGTTTCTAGGTATTGAACATCAGCGCCAAGTTCACAGAGCTGCTCATGAATGAGCTCTCGGCCACCGTTACCGCGCAGAATGATGACGTGCTTACCCGACACCTCTGCTAATTCTGGCAACGCCAACAAGTGTTCACTATCGCTTACCGTGGGATAGTTTACGTTTTGTTGACTGAGTTTGCTTAATTCATGTGCGGTTTTTTGACCAACCCCTAGATAAATACAGGAGCTAGGTAACGAGAGCTGTTGATGAATAAGAATGCGTTGGAAGGCGTAGACGGCGTATTGGCTTACGGCAATGATGATATCTGAGCGTTGCAACAATGTATCATCGACGACAAGCTGCACATTATCTTGAATATCAATGAGCGGTTGATGGAGGGCAATGCCCCCCATTTTTTCTATGAGACTACAAAGTTCTGCGCCTTGATTTTCAGGGCGTGTAACCAATACTCTCATGGGTCATTACTCGTGTTCTTGGTAGAGCTTTTCTAGGATTGCTTTAGCGCCATCATCGAGCAGTTGATTGGCGAGTTGAACGCCTAGTGCCTCAGCATCCGCTCGTTTTCCACGAATCTCACCACGAACGATTTTTGAACCGTCTGGCTCACCAACCAACGCTCGCAGCCAAATGTCGTCGCCGTCAAGCAGTGAATAGCTGCCAATAGGAACTTGGCAACCGCCTTCTAATGTCAGGTTCATTGCTCGCTCACATAAAACGCGATCTGCTGTTTCTGCGTGATTAAGAGGTTCGAGCAGTTTAATTAGTCTTTCATCATCAAGGCGACATTCGATACCGACTGCACCTTGCCCCACTGCTGGTAGAGATTCTTCCGGCTCAATAAAGCTGCGAATACGTGATTCAAGCTCTAAACGTTTCAGGCCTGCAGCGGCAAGAATAATGGCATCATATTCACCGTTATCCAGTTTTCCTAGGCGAGTGCCTACGTTGCCACGTAGCTCTTTGATGACTAGGTCTGGACGCTGCTCTTTTAATTGACACTGTCTGCGTAGACTGCAAGTACCCACAATAGCCCCTTCCGGCAATTCGCTGATGCTTGCATAATGGTTGGAAACGAAGGCATCGCGTGGATCTTCGCGCTCGCAAATTGTGACTAGGCCTAACCCTTCAGGGAAGTCGACAGGAACGTCTTTCATTGAATGAACCGCAAGGTCTGCGCGCCCTTCGAGCATAGCGATTTCCAACTCTTTAACAAACAAGCCTTTACCGCCTACTTTTGCCAATGGGGTATCTAGAATGATATCGCCTTTGGTGACCATAGTAACTAACTCAACGTCCAGTCCAGGATGCGCGGCAATGAGGGCATCTTTGACATAATGAGCTTGCCATAGGGCAAGAGGACTTTTTCGGGTAGCGATTCGTATTGGCTGAGTTTGCGTCATATCGTTCTCGTGAGCATTTCTTTGTGTTTGGGCATGGCATAATCCTAACACTGTCTCTATGAAATGCTTAGTGATTTCCCAGTAGCTCAGCAAGGTGACAACTTAGCTTGTCACAAATATTGTTAATGGTGTGAGGTCAATCGCATTTGTTATTGCGGCTACTGTTAGAATTGTCCGCTATGATTTGGAAGGCAAAACCAAATCCTCGATGTTGTGCTGTGAGGGGCTGTAGTGCCGAGTATTGCTTTACCGCCTATAATAAAAATGATACATTGATCACGTTTTGAACGCTTGTTTGTTTAAAACCTACGCAATATAGCAGTTAGATTAAACCTAGGAATCACCCTTGCAGGCTTACACTCATACTCTTATCCAGAGACTTGATAATCTCAACCAGCAGCGTATTGAGCGCGCGCTGGCGCTTATGGATATGCAAGGACAACGTGTATTCCAATTAATTGCCGCGCTTTTCCATTTCAACCATCCTATTATCCCTGGCTTTTTTGAGACGGACAGCCCTAGCGGTTTGTACGGTTTTGAAGCCAATGAAGTTCAACGCCAATTCCTTGATGATATAGCGTTAGCTTTGGGGCAACCGCTACCAGAGCCACGCCAACACGATATTTTAGGCCTATATACAATGGGCAGTACGTCGTCGATTGGCCAAAGCACATCAAGTGATTTGGATATCTGGGTATGTATCTCTCCAGAAATGCCAACAGAAGCCCGTGAAAAACTGAGCAATAAGTGCTTATTGATCACCGACTGGGCTAAAGGTTTGGGTGTTGAAGCCAATTTCTTTTTGATGGACGAAGAGCGTTTTCGTAGCAATATCTCCGAAGAAATGACTGGTGACAACTGCGGTTCATCACAGCACCTTTTGTTGCTCGATGAGTTCTACCGTTCAGCTGTCCGACTTGGTGGTCAACGGTTGTTGTGGCAAGTTGTGCCTCCGGAAATGGAAGAGTGCTACGAAGATTATGTTGAGCTGCTTTGCCAAAATGGTTACATCAATTGTGATGAGTGGATTGATTTCGGCCGGCTCAATCGTATCCCTGCCGAAGAGTATTTTGGCTCAAGTTTATGGCAGCTATATAAGAGTATCGATTCGCCTTACAAATCGGTATTAAAAGCGATTCTATTAGAAGCCTACTCGTGGGAATATCCACATACTCAATTACTGAGTATCGATACTAAGCGCCGATTTTTTGCTGATGTGCCAGACCTTTATGGTATGGACGCGTATTACCTGATGCTTGAAAAGGTGACGCGTTATCTAGAACGTATTGGCGATACGACTCGCCTAGATTTAGTTCGTCGCTGTTTCTACCTAAAAACTCATGAGAAGCTATCTCGTGAGCCTGGTATTGGCTCTGTGCCTTGGCGTCGTGAGGCGTTAGGTGAAATGACGTCTCAGTGGCAATGGTCACAAGAGGTGTTACAGGAGCTAGATAGTCGCCGTAACTGGAAAGTAGAGCAAGTGATGGTCGTGCATAATGCACTGCTCGACGCTTTGATGCTCAGCTATCGTAACTTGATTCAGTTTGCTCGTCGTAATGACATTACTTCTGCGATCAGTCCACAAGACATCAGTATTCTGGCGCGTAAGCTCTACGCTGCTTTTGAAGTTCTGCCGGGCAAGGTAACGCTGCTGAATCCACAAATTTCTCCTGACTTGCATGAACCTGATTTGACTTTTATTGAGGTGAAAGAGGGTAAGAGCTACAAGCCAGGTTGGTACCTTTATAAACAGCCACTGATTCCTCATCGCATTTTAGGTCAGCCTGCACTTGAGCATAATGAATACCTAAGTAAGCTGGTGGCTTGGGCTTTTTTCAACGGTTTGATTACGGAGTCAACCCACCTCAACTCTGTGGTACGTGAGGCGCATATCGACATCGATAAGTTCTATCAGATGGTCAGTGATTTGCGTAATACCTTCTCATTGCGTAAGCGTCGTCCAAGCATGCAAGCACTTGGCAGTCCTTGCGAAATTAGTCAATTGGCGATGTTCATCAACTTTGAGAACGACCCAACATCAGAGCTGTCAGCGAAAACGTCAAAAGTAGACTTAAAAAACGTCGATATTTTGAGTTTTGGCGAAGAAGGCAAAAGTCTTATCGGTTCGGTAGATCTGGTTTATCGTAATTCGTGGCATGAAGTTCGTACTCTTCATTTTGAAGGGGAAACGGCGATGCTCGACGCTTTGAAAACCGTACTAGGCAAGATGCACCAAGACGCGTTACCTCCTGAGTCAGTGGATGTATTCTGCTACAGCAAAAACTTACGTGGTGTTTTGCGTAATACCGTGTATCAATTGCTTGCGGAGTGTATCGAGTTACGCTTGAAACCGGTTGATCAAGAAAAACGTCGACGTTTTAAAGCCATTAAAGTCGCTAACCAAATGTATGGTTTGTTCTTTGAGCGTCGCGGTGTGTCAGTTCAAAAGTTAGAAAACTCGGTAGACTTCTATCGCAGTATTTCAACCAATAAACTGCAAGGGGCACCGCTTTTGATGCTGGATCGTGAAGAACAATTCCAATTGCCAGAAGTAGTAGACGGGTTTGCGAGTGAGGGTTTGATTCAGTTCTTCTTTGAAGATACCGATAATGGCTTCAATATTTACGTGCTTGATGAATCGAACCAAGTGGAAGTGTATCATCAGATGCGAGGCAGCAAAGATGAAATGATCGCCAGTGTAAACAGCTTCTACACTTCAAATGTCGATAGTGAAATGTCATCGAAGTTAATTAACTTCAACTTGCCACAGTATTATCAGCTTATTCATCCCGAAGAGGGAGGAGAACCTTATATCATTCCTTATCGTAATGATGGCTCTCCAAACTCGAAAACGTCCAAAGCAGTAAACGCTTAAACCCAGTCGATATCTTCGCCGGCGTGTTTCTCACACTCGGCTTTAACCATGTCCATCAACTCTACATTGGTTTTTGAACAGGTCCATGCGCCATCCACTAGTTTGAAGTGGAATCCGCCAGATTTTGACGCTAACCAAATCTCGTGCATCGGTTCTTGACGGTTGATGATGATCTGGCTGCGGTCTTCAAATTCCAAAGTCATGACATTACCAGACACTTCGTAATCAATATCTGCACCTGAATCATCGATGGCTTCTTCGATGTTTTGCATCTGCTCATCGACTAATTGGTGAAATTCCGTGTCGTTCATTTTGTAATCCTATTGCTTTTCTAATTCGTGGTGCGATTATAGGGGGCATTGATTCAATAATCACGATATGCAAAATGAAAAAGACGATTACCGCATTTTTTATGCTCGTCGTAGTGACATTAGCGGGCTGTGGTCAAACAGGACCACTTTATCTTCCAGCTGATGACGCACCTGCGAACGAGCAAGCTCAATAATCACCGCCATCGATACAGTGTAAAGGGATACAGGATTTGGATTATTTCAACTATCAGGACGATGGCCAGCTTTGGGCCGAGGAAACGTCACTTACGCAACTTGCCGAGCAATACGGCACTCCGCTATATGTCTATTCAAGAGCGACGCTAGAGCGCCACTGGAATGCGTTTGATAAATCGGTGGGCGACCACCCACATCTCGTGTGCTACGCAGTCAAAGCGAACTCTAATATTGGCGTGCTAAATACATTGGCTCGTCTTGGTTCAGGTTTTGATATCGTCTCCGGTGGTGAGTTAGAACGTGTCGTAGCAGCGGGCGGCGAACCAAGCAAGGTGGTGTTCTCAGGTGTGGGTAAAACCGCGCAAGAAATGCGCCGTGCACTAGAGCTAGGTATTAAGTGTTTCAATGTTGAATCTGAACCCGAATTAGAGCGACTCAATCAAGTCGCAGGTGAAATGGGGGTGGTAGCGCCGATTTCATTGCGAATTAATCCAGATGTGGATGCTCATACACACCCTTATATCTCGACAGGGCTACGTGACAATAAGTTTGGTATCGCGTTTGACCGTGCACCAGCGGTGTACAAGTTTGCTCAAAGCTTGCCAAACCTCGCCGTTCATGGCATTGACTGCCATATCGGTTCACAGCTAACCGAGATTGAACCATTTATTGATGCCACGGATCGCCTTTTGGCTTTGATTGATGAGCTACGTGAGGATGGGATTGATATAAAGCATCTTGATGTTGGTGGTGGACTCGGCGTGGTATATCGTGACGAATTACCACCACAACCTTCAGAGTACGCTAAGGCGCTGTTATCTCGATTAGAGAATCATCCTGACCTTGAGCTTATCTTCGAGCCTGGCCGCGCTATTGCCGCGAACGCTGGTGTGCTGCTGACTAAAGTTGAATTCCTTAAACATACTGAACATAAGAATTTTGCGATTGTTGACGCTGCAATGAATGATTTGATGCGCCCAGCATTGTATCAAGCTTGGCAAGACATCATTCCAGTGTCACCGCGAGAAGGTGAAGCTTTAACTTACGACCTCGTTGGACCTATTTGTGAAACGGGTGACTTTGTCGGTAAAGATCGTTCTTTAGTGTTAGAACAAAACGATTTACTCGCCGTTCGCTCTGCAGGTGCTTATGGTTTCGTTATGTCTTCGAACTACAATACGCGACCACGTGTAGCGGAAATCATTGTTGATGGAGACAAAGCTCATGTTGTGCGTCAGCGCGAATCGCTGCCAAGTCTTTGGGAATTAGAAAGCATCTTACCGGAGTAATTGAACCACTATGCATTTCCACTTTTCTAAAATGCACGGTTTGGGTAATGACTTTATGGTCGTTGATTGTATTACCCAGAACGTATTTTTCTCACCCGATCTTATTCGTCGTTTAGCGGATAGACATACAGGTGTGGGTTTCGATCAGCTTTTGATTGTTGAAGCGCCGTATGATCCAGAAACTGACTTTCACTATCGCATTTTTAATGCCGATGGCAGCGAAGTTGAGCAGTGTGGGAATGGCGCGCGTTGTTTTGCGCGTTTCGTGCAGATGAAAGGGTTGACCAATAAGTACAGCGTGAGTGTGAGTACCAAGAAAGGCAAAATGGTCTTAAAGCTGGAAGAGAATGATTTGGTCACGGTGAACATGGGGCAACCTGAGTTTGAGCCAAATAAGATTCCTTTCAAAGCCAAGCAAAAAGAGAAAACTTACATCTTACGTGCTGGTGAGCATACGCTGTTCTGTGGCGCGGTGAGTATGGGGAATCCTCATGTTGTGACTGTGGTCGATAGCACTGAAGATGCGGATGTCGAACAACTTGGTCCATTGCTTGAATCGCATGAGCGTTTTCCAGAGCGTGTGAACGCAGGCTTTATGCAAGTATTGAGTCGCCATGAAGTGAATCTGCGAGTGTATGAGCGGGGAGCCGGTGAAACTCAGGCTTGCGGAAGCGGTGCTTGCGGGGCTGTTGCCATTGGCATTGTTCAAGGGCTATTAGATGAGAATGTCACAGTACACTTGCCTGGAGGCGATTTAACGATCAGCTGGAAAGGTGAAGGTCATTCGTTAACTATGACGGGACCTGCAACTCACGTGTTTGATGGGCAGATTTCTTGCTAGTCAATGCACCTTGAGGTCACTTGGGTATATACTAATGGCGGGTCGATGATAGACCCGCCATTTTTTTATCTATCTGACAGGGAATAAAGGGAAACATTTTGTCTGAGTTTGAAGCGAACCACCTAACAGCAGAAGTGGTAGCACAATATCTTTCTGATCATCCAGATTTTTTTAAGGGTAGAGAGTCGCTAGTAGAATCCCTTTCCCTTCCGCACCAACAGCAAGGAGCGGTTTCTCTCGTAGGTATCCAATTGCAACGACAGCGCGAACGTATTGAAGCGTTGGAAGAAGAAATCACCGCCTTGATGTCTTTGGCCGCTCGTAATGATAAAACCTTCTATGAGTTTATGTCACTGCAAGAGAACTTACTCAAATGTCGCGATCTGCTAAGTGTTGTTAATGCGATTAAGCAGACGGCACAAGGGCTTAACCTTAATGGTTACTTGAAGCTTATCGATGAACAGAGCAGCGACAAGCTTTCAATGGAAAGCTGGCAGCGTTTCACTACCAATCACCTTAATGGAAAAGACGCTTATTTAGGGCGCCTACGTCAAGCCGATAGAGCCATGTTGTTTACAGAGCAGCAGATTGCTAATGGGAAGGTTCCTGAGCTAGGTTCGTATGTTGTGCTGCCATTAAAGCGCCAGTTTGCCCAAGGTTTGTTGATTTTTTCCAGCGAGGACGGCGGTCATTTTCAGCCAGACATGGATACCTTATTTTTAAGACATTTAGCGCTAGTGGTCTCTTATCTTTGTGAAAGTTTAGAGTGGCAAGCGCAAGAGGAAGACGATGTCAGACCAAGCACTGCCTAGTGGATTGCAAAAACCGCTAGAGCGTTTCTACGAGTACCTTCGTAGTGAAAAAGGGTTAAGCCTCCATACGCAACGCAACTATCGCCAACAGTTAGAAACCATGGGTATGCACCTGCACGAAATGGGGGTTGGTGCGTGGACACAAGTCGATGCGGGATGGGTAAGACAACTTGCCGGCAAAGGCATGCGTGAAGGTATGAAAGCCAGCAGCATCGCCACACGGCTCTCATCGTTGCGAAGTTTCTTTGATTTCCTTATTTTACGTGGCGAGCTTACGGCCAATCCCGCTAAAGGGGTGAGCGCCCCGCGTAAGCAACGTCCATTGCCGAAAAATCTTGACGTTGATGAAGTGAATCAACTGCTGGAAGTGGATGAAGATGACCCATTGGCGGTGCGTGATCGGGCCATGATGGAAATGATGTATGGTGCTGGATTGCGTTTGGCAGAAATGGTCAGTATTGACGTCAAACACCTGAATTTATCCAGCGGCGAGCTTCGTGTTATCGGTAAAGGTAATAAAGAACGTAAGGTGCCATTTTCAGGCTATGCCACGGAATGGGCGAAGAAATGGCTCAAAGTGCGGGGTGAGCTTGCCAATCCGGGAGAAGTGGCGCTGTTTGTGTCGAAGTTGGGCACCCGTATCTCTCATCGTAGTGTACAAAAGCGTATGGCGGAATGGGGGCAGAAACAGTCTCTTGCTAGTCATGTCAGCCCACATAAACTACGTCATTCATTCGCTACGCATATGCTAGAGTCGAGTAACAACTTGAGAGCCGTACAAGAGCTGCTAGGTCATGAAAACATTTCGACCACTCAGATTTATACCCACCTCGACTTTCAACATTTGGCTCAAGCTTATGATCAGGCACACCCTCGTGCCCATAAAAATGGCCCCTCTAAAAAGAAAGAGGATGAGTAAATGCGCTTTTATCGTAGCCTAGCACCTATCAAGGCCATGACCTTCGATCTTGACGATACGCTTTATGATAACTGGCCTGTGATTACTCGAGTAGAACAGCAAGCGGCACAATGGCTTTATCAGCAACACCCAATCAGTCAGGGTTGGGATGCGAAGCAATGGCATGAATGTAAGATGGCCTTGCTTAAAGCAGATCCTGCGTTGAAACACGATGTGACTCAATGGCGATATCAGCAGATTAAGCAAGGGTTGGAGCAATTAGGCTACGATGATCTAAACGCTACCCAAGCAGCACAAACATTGATCGAAAAAGTGCTGATTTGGCGTAGCGACTTCGATGTTCCACATGAAACACATAGAACACTCTCTGTTTTGAGTAAACAGATCCCGTTAGTGGCTATCACCAATGGCAATGTAGATGTGGAGAAGATAGGGCTTCATCAATATTTTGATCTGATTCTTAAAGCAGGACCAGATGGACGAGCGAAACCTAACTCCGATATGTTTGATAAGGCAGCACAGCATTTAGCTGTGCCACGTCGTCATATCCTGCATGTTGGCGATCATGTCGTCACCGATGTTGCAGGAGCGATACGCAATGGCTTCAGTGCTTGTTGGTTTAATGACAAAGAAAAATCAGCAAGGCAGACGGTGCGCCTCAAGCAATTGCCAGATATTGAAATTAATCATATCCAACAATTACTTGAGCTTCAGCTATAACGTGCTTTTTTGAGAACAGATAGGCAGAGCGTGCCCACTACGCTCTGCTTGAAACCATTGCAAATACTGTTCAAAGAACGTCAGCATTGCGTTGGCATCATCACCACTTTCTAGCTCTCTGACCATTTGTGCGCATACTTCAAGCGTGCACAGATTTCCCGCTTGTTGATTGCGCCTTAGTTGATACTGAGAGCTTTGCACCGCCTCAAGATGAACTTTAGGCAAGTCTTGTAGCCACTGGCTGCGATTCAACATTTTCTTCGCTTCTTGCCATGTAGCGTCTAGTACAATGAAATTACTTGTTGAGGGATGCTGTGCTTGCCATTGTGTTAGTGGCACGCTGTCTTGAGTAGGAAATACTAAGACAGGCGTGAATGCACAGCTTTCTGGCAGGCAGTATGGATCAGGCTGTTTACGCTGCCATTCACGGATATTGACCTGTTTGACCATTCGCGCAACGAGCTTGCCGGTATTTGTGTCTCGCTGAAATTCATTGGGATGAGTTAGCAGAGTAAAGCAAAGATCAGAAGCGATCGTTGGGATCGCTTCACAGTAGCAATTGTGGATAAAACCACACTTTATACACAGTTGCGTCATGATTCGTTGCTCTTGAACAGCACCAGACCACCATTTGCGATTGGGTAAAGTATGTCACCGACTTTTTCTTGAGTTGCTGTTAGCTGATTACCCGACAGCGTGAAAATTCGCTGTGACACTAGATACTGCTGCTGGTGGCGAGTCATGATGACTTGCACTTGTTGGTTATTGAGTTGCTGCCAAAATCCGCGTTCTTCTGTAGCCGGTGAGTTGTCTGGGTATTCATAGCGAGTAATCGCAGTATGATCAGGAAGTAGCGTCATAGAGACGGTAAACCCTGCATTTTCTGTAGATTGAGCTTGATAGTCGCCTGTCCACTTAAGGGTGGTGTCGCTGTTCGATAATGTCGCACAACCTTGTCTTGTCTGCTCATTCATGGTGAGCGCCGCGCTCCAACCATAAATCGTGTCACTCATAGTATCGCTACACAGCTTGCTGCTCATTTGTAGGTTGGCATTATCAAATTCATAGCGACGCGTACTCTGGGTTATGGTCGTATTTGTCAGATCAAGCGTTTGTTTATCTTCACCCAGTAAGGTAAAGCTCGCTTGCTGTGCATTATCAAACTTTAATGACCAAAACGGTTCGTTCCCCAATACTTGCGTAGATCGAAGTGGCTGCTCGCAGCGCTTTGGGTTTTCTGCAGTAAGCATATTGACCTGTTTCACGACAAAACGACCAGTGTAATCGGAATCAAACCCACGTTGACTTGGCGGTTCTAAATAACCGATGACTTCAGCATAAACGGGTTGGTAGGGTCTTTGGGTGAGCTGCTCGGCTTTTTCTTGCACTGCTTTGGGTAATTGAAGCCAATATTGATGTTGGCTACCACATGGCTGAATAGTGCGTGTCTCGTGACCGATAACCGCTTGGCCTCTCAGCACATAGGTTTGTGGTGTGATAGTTTCTGGGCGAGACAATTCAGCTAGCGGAACCTGACTGTCCTCGCTTGAATCCGTAGTGTTGAAAGAAGAACACGCTTGAAGCAATATGAGTGGAGCAAATGCGAGCGGTAAACGCGACATTTTCATTAATCTCTTCCTTAGTCAGTCAAAGTTACAAGAATCACAGATACAAGGACCATTATGGCATATTGGTTATTTAAAACAGAGCCAGACGAATTTTCGATTGATACATTACGTGTCAAAGGTACAGCCTGTTGGGATGGTATTCGCAACTATCAAGCTCGAAATATGATTCGTGATGAGATGAAGGTGGGTGACTCAGTCTTGATTTACCATTCATCATGCAAGCAAATAGGTGTAGCCGGTATGGCGACGATCATCAAAGAGGCTTACGTCGATCATTTTCAGTTTGATATTGAAAGCGATTATTACGATGCGAAGTCCGATCCCGATAATCCTCGCTGGTTAATGGTAGACATTGAGTTTGTCGAAAAGTTTAAGCGCGTGTTGCCGTTGAGTGTGCTAAAAACCATGCCGGAGTTAGTGGAGATGCCGTTGGTAAAAAGAGGCAACCGACTGTCGGTGATGCCTGTGACTGAATCTGAGTGGCAAGCGATATTAAGTCGCGTAGCTAGATAACAAAACCCCCATTCTCGATAGCGAGGATATGCGCTATATAGGGACGAGAGTGGGAGTATTTGACCGTTGGAAACGCCGCGTTTAGAGAAGGTTTTGTTTTAAAAACTCTGCGACGGCATCATCGGCATTGCTACCAATGACTTCATTATTAGGTAAAGCTCGCTTCACTTTGTCGTGAGCGTTTTCCATGATGTAGCCATGACCCGCCATTGTGAGCATTTCCACATCATTCATCCCATCACCAAAGGCGATGCAGTTTTTCAAACCAAGACCTAGTGTTTCAGCGACGGCTTTCAGAGCATCACCTTTTGATACTTCTTGTGCCATAACTTCTAAGCACCAAGGTGTTGAGAAAGCAATGTTTAGAGAGTTGCCAAACTTGGCACGCAAAGCGTGTTCAAATTCGACTAAATGTTCATGATCTTGTTTTGGATGCGTAATGAAGATTTTTGCAATACCAGAAGTTGGTGCTTGAGTAGCATCGAACAAATGGTAGGTAAATCCAGTTTCAGTATGGAATTTGCGTAAGTACTCATCTTCTTGGTTAAGTAACCACTTGTCATCTTGATACATATGAACAAACAATTCGCTGTCTGTATTGAGTACGTCAACGATAGGCTGTACCAATTCTTCGGGTACATTTTGGCTATACAGCAATTGATCGTTTTGGTCATGAACGCGAGCGCCATTTGATGTGATCATGTAAGCCGGAATGCCTACTGACTGACGAATGCCTGCGACATCGACGTGGTGACGACCAGTAGCAAAAATAAACGTATATCCCTTCGCGTGAAGTTCCTTAAGTGTTTGTTTGGAATTAGCACTAAGTTGGTGGTCAGTCGCCAGCAGTGTGCCGTCTAAATCAGAAGCAACAATTTTGATGGAATCGCGATTAAGGGTCATAGTTCTCTCTTTGTCATTGGAGGGTAGGTAAATGTGCAGCATTGTGGAATGCTCTATTGTAGGGGATATTAAACCAGAAAAAGAGGGTAAATGGGTTACAGAAATATTTCCTCATTTACCCTGCTAGTGTTTACTTTAGCGATGAGTTATCGGTACCAAAAAAGTGCTGAATGGCACTCATTGCTTGATTGCGATAGATATCTTTTTCAAACAACACTTCGTGTTTTGCGCCTTCCACTGTGATCATTCGAGCGTAGTTGTTGGTGCGAGAAAGCTTATTGATGAACTTTCGTTGGTCTTGATTGCTGACAATCTGGTCCGCGCCTGCTTGTACAAGCAGAAGAGGGATTTTCACCTGACGTGTTTGCTGGATGCATTGCTGAGCAGCCATCAGACCTTGCCACACCCAACGAGTACTTGGCCCACCAAGCTTGAGTTCAGGCATCCTCTCGTACAAATCTCTGAACCAGTGATAACGCACTTCGCTTTGAGATAAAGGGTTGATGTCAAATGGTTTGGCTACATACCCTTGATAGCCAGGAGCATACGTCGGCTTAGGGTAGATGGCCGTCATGATTTGAGCAACTAAGGTAGCAATTGGCTTTAGGTACCAAGGCACACTGACGCCATACATAGGTGCACTTAATGCAATCTTGTCGAACGAATGATTAGGATGAGTTTGAATAAAGCGTGTGGCGATGTTCCCGCCCATTGAGTGGGCGAGTAGATGACGCTGTTGGTAGTGCTCAAGTTCGAAGGTATCCAATATCATCTGCATATCGTCAAGGTAGTCGTCAAACTCATCGACATGTCCCATTTCGGGGTCTGGAGCTAGGTGAGTCGATAGACCTTGTCCACGATGATCAAAGGAATAGATGTCATAGCCTTGCTGAAAGAAGTCATAAAACAACTCTTGGTATTTCCATGCGGACTCTATCCGACCGTTCACAACCACGAGCGCTTTTTTGTGTTCTGGGCGAGTTAACTTGCACCAAAAGAGTTTGGTGCCATCTTTTGCCTTTAGCGTACCTTCCTGTCGACTTTCCCACAATTGAGCAATGTGTGAGTGAATAGCATGCTCAAAGTGTGACTCTTGAGTAAAAGTGACCTCGGTAGCGTTTAATTTGCTCATAAATTAGCCTATCTGGTGCTTTATGTGTAATATGCTGTTTTTTCGATGTTTTTGAATCGAATAGAATGCTTTGTGCCCACTATCCTCATGACTAGGATACGAGTAAATGACTGGTAAGGAAATACAATGGACTATCATGTTTGGTTAGCGTCTGTCATCACACCAATAATAGGACGACGGATTGGTCATCCGAAACCAGCACTAGAAATGGGACGAGAGATTCGAACGACTCGTATCATGGCTAAAATAGATCAGGTGGTTGGCGTCTTGAATGTTTATTGTGGTGCGCGGTTAGCCACCGACAAGTCATAGCGTAGTTGGGGGTGGATATGTACGCAACCTATGTCGCCCGCCAACCCATCCTTAATGCTCGTCGCCACACGTTAGGCTATGAGCTTCTTTTTCGTGATGGTGACAAAAATGCGTTTCCTGCGCATGTTGAAGCGAATCGAGCGACGTATCGATTAATTGCGGAAAATTATCTTTCTCTAGGAATGAATCCTGCTATCAGTGCTTCTCGGTGTTTCATTAACTTTCCACAGCAAAGCCTTGTCCGGCGATTACCATTAATTCTTCCCAAACAGAAGGTGGTGATTGAGATCTTAGAAACTTGCCGACCTGATGATGCGTTATATCAAGCCGTTAAAGAGCTTCATCAATTAGGGTACATGATTGCGCTTGATGATTTCGTGTATAGAGACGCTTGGGAGCGATTCTTACCATTTGTGCAGATAGTGAAGTTAGACATTATGGCGATGGGCGTGGAGAAAGCCTGTGCGTTTGTGCGACAGCAAAAAGCCAAAGGCAGCCCGCGCCATTATCTTGCAGAGCGCGTGGAAACTGAGGAAGAGTTTCAACTGACTAAGCAAGCGGGCTTTAAGTTCTTCCAAGGGTTCTTTTTCAGCAAACCTATTATGGAGAAACAAGTGTACATTAGCTCTGAACAGCTGGTGGCGATGGAGTTGTTTCAGCAGGTTTGTGTGCCAGAAGTGGATTTTGATAAGGTTGAGCAAATTCTGGCAAAAGATGTGGCCCTCTCATATAAATTGCTGCAGTTTGTGAACACCATGAGTCCTCGTTTAGATGCAGAAATTTCCTCTTTTCGCCAAGCATTAATTTATCTCGGCCAAGACAAATTAAAGTTGTTCGTTTCTCTAACGGTGGCTTCTTTTATTTCCAGTAATAAGCCTAAAGCGCTGTATGAGCTGTCTTTGCAACGGGCACAATTTTGTCGATTAATGACCAAATATCTCCAATTTAAACAGCACCAAGACCAAGCCTTTATGATAGGTCTGTTTTCTATTCTAGATGCTTTGATGGATCTGTCTTTGGATACCTTACTCAAGCAACTTCCCCTGTCTGATGAAATCAAAGGAGCATTGATAGAGCGACAAGGTCCTTATGGATGTTTGCTATCACTCGGCGAGTGTTTTGAAATGGCAGATTGGAAAGGTGCTGAGCATCATAGAATGCGGTTGGGTTTGTCTCAAAATGCAGTGTTTTCAGCGCTGGCGGATGCCCAGCGCTGGAGTCAAAAAATGCAGTCGCTGAGTTAACGGGTGCTCGGCAACACATCCAACATATTTTGGTAGGCCATTTTATCCGCGATGTTTTTCGGCAACGCGGACAAAACAGGATGCCATGTTTTTAGTGCAGCTTGTTGATACCCAAATGACCCCACGATATCACTGCCTACCATGAATCTCTCTGGATAGGCTTCAATGAGAGATATCCAACGTCGATCCAATTGGCCATCAGGCATGATGACGTCAATTAGCGTCCATGAGGCTAAGATGTACAGATTGTCATGTTCACTAAGTAAGTCAGCAACCGTTTCGTAGAGAAACTTCATCTTAATGGTTCGAGTAAGTGTCGATGTTGTACCCGCATGAGCCCATAAAAAGCGTGTATCTGGATTGGTACTCAATGCTTGCTCTAGTTCTTCGAGATAGAGCGGGTTATCTTCTCGCTGTGATGTAATATTGGTATGCAGTAACACTGGCAAATCGTATTGGGCGGCAAGTTGATACACTTTTTGCAACGCAGGATGATTGGCGCGAGGTTTTTCATCGGCAGTCAGTGCGGTTAAATGATCATGTCGAGTGATCACTTCACCAATGCCTTGCCAAAAATTAGGTCGGTATTTGAGTTCTTTTTCTATATGTTCCGCGGCATTCAGGTCAGTGGTATTAAAACCGCTCAAAAATGGGTGCAGCCTAGCTTGGCTCTCAGCGGGCAAAGCTTCAACGTCTCGGGCGATCAGCTCATCGGTGTGCGAGTAATAATACACAGGAGAGTCGTCGCCGTAGACAAAACGTGGCGCTTTAGGAGCGGAGGCGTCCCACTTTTTAATCACAGGCAGCCCCATCACATAGGCATGATCGATATTCAATTTATCCATATTGTCGATCAGGGCTTGAGCGCCTTCTGAACGCTGAAAGTAGTCAACAAGGTGAACTTCCGCGTCGTTAATCTTTCCTTGATAGGCTGCGCTGCAACCTGCTGACAAAATGGTGACAAGTGCAATAGAAAAATGCTGCCCAAGCTTTACTCGCAGACTCATTAGTCACATCCATAGGTTAGTTAGATAGCTAAAGCTAGCATGACTTGTATTGTTAAAGCTAAATAAATTAGCGAGTTAGTGAGAAGTGTAGGAATTTATCCCCTTGATATGTTAACTCTCCTTTATCCCCAGGGTTGAGGTGGTGATAGTAGTGCACTCCGATTTGAAACTCGCGTTTAGGCCCAAATGCTCCTTTCTGAATGTATATCCAATACTCATCTTCTTGGCTGGGGTCATCGGTAACGACGACTTGTTTATCTAAGATAGTAACCGCCGCTTTTCTTTCTGGAGCATCGACTCCCATGGTGTGTTTTTTTTGCACAAAAACAAAAAGATAGCCAGCAAGAACAATCAACACGATAAGAAGGATAACCAGGGGTATAGGCATAGAAACCTCGTATGTTTGAGTAGGCTGGAACTAAGATCGCACATATTCAGCAGAAAATAATCTGTAACCATCAACCATAGCGTCAATTTTAGGGTCATATCACACAAAAAATCGCCTTTTTAGGCTTAAATCTTTACTTGAATTTACCTAACAATTGTCGAAATCTTAATACAGATAGTTAACAATGGAGTGAATCAAATCTTTGGATAGTAGCCAGCACACTGATTTTCACATTTTTGCTGGTTGTGGAGGGATGCTTATGTCTGACATTGAAAGTGTAGTGTTGCGAACGAGACGCTTAGAGAAGTTATTAAGGCAGCAATATCGGGCTGATGGGAAAGGGTTGCATCAATTAGTATCAAGTTGTGAAGAGCGCTTGCCGCACGATATCATTAATAAACTGAGATATATTGCCACTATCCGCAATCAGATGATTCATGAGGATGACTTTGAACTTGAACTTGATGACAAATCTGACTTTATGAGGGCTTGTGACGAATGCGAGCAAGAACTGACGCCACGAAGTAGTCGCTTTATTTGGCGGACGGCAATGTGGCTTATGGCCTTGATTACCCTGTTAGCGATGGGCTTTTACTATATGCACTGGGAAAAAGTGCTGCATATTTTGTCTAAGTAATGTTGTCTAAATAACTTTGAAAACGAAAAAGGGACGCGAAAGCGTCCCTTTTTTTGTCTTTCTAGCTCTAGCTAGTAAAGCATCGGCAGTGTCATCAATCCAACCACGACGGCTATCATCACGAGACCCTGCTTCTGAGAAGATGAAATCATAACACTGCTCCTTTCTTAAATTCCTATCTTGTTAAACAGAATAGCACTGTTTTTTTGTGTTTGGCAAGCTAGAAAGTAAATATCTTCTGTTTTTTGCTATTTTCTTTCCGTTAATTAGGGTTTTAAGGACAATAAAACAGTGTGTTTTCTTCGCTTTAAATGTGTTCGATACGGTTTTTTAGCAAATTTTGTTTTTTAAGTTGTTGTTTTTTAATGGTAAGTTTGGGTCACGAAATTGATTATTATTAAAGCTTGTGATTATGTTGGTTTAGCTGGTTTTGTATGCCCTAAGTGAGCTTTGTGTTGGTAAGTGGTCAGGATGGTGAAGAAAATCTTGCTCAGTGAGATTAATCCTCTAAAACTTCCTATCAAAAGAGAAGAAAAGTTGTAGTTTAATGAGTGAGTCAAATAGTGAACAATGCCGAATTTTATCTATTAGTCTATGAAAAACAAAAGATAAATTTTTATCTATACTGTTTGGTTTCTTGGTTTTATTAGTGCAATTGCAAGAAACCTAGCTCCGATCTCTCTTTGGCGTAGTAAACGTTTGCTTATGATTTTTAGCCACCGAGAAGAGACAACGTGTTTATCTTCGACAATCTCACGGTATGTCAATGTCAATCTTATTTAATTTAAAGCAAGTCCAACTTTTCGCCCTATCTACTGGACAGCAAAAGTGAGCCCAATACACTGGCGTGGATAACAAGAATTAGGTGTGTGTATGTGGAGTTGGCTGGCGATAGCTTTATCGTGTTTGCTGTTTATTTTTGCTGTCGAGAAGGGCGATAAGATTCGAAGTGTATTTTTTAGCGCTTTGACTCATTGTCTGCTGATTATACTGTTAGTGACGTCAAAGATAGCGACGCAATATGAGTTATGGGTACTGATTGGATTGAGTGCCTTCTTATTTAGTGATGTTGTTGGTCAATACTCTCGGTTTGCAAAGCTCAGCTTTATTGGGTACTTGGTAGCCCAGGCGTTTTACAGTTGGGCGATGTGGGGGCAGGTGAACAGTCAATTTGTGTTATGGCTTCCCGCACTGATGCTTTGTATTGCTATTGTGACTTTTTTTCTGCTTCTACCTCGTGTTGATTCATTTTTAGTGCCTGTTACCGTGATGGGCATTTCATTGGTGCATTTAGTGTGTGCTGCTGGTGAAGCATGGCTTGTACAAGGGAGTATCTCGTCCTTGTTGGGATTTCTTGGTGGCACCACTATGGCCCTTTCGGCTGTCTTATTAGCGCTGGACAAATATCGCTTTCACTCCCGCCGCGCTCGGTATGCCATCTCAGGTAGTTATTATTTAGCTCACGCTTTGATCGTAGCTTCTACCCTCAGTTAGCTACCGTTTGAACTAACAATGAGCGCGTTTGAGGTAGATCATCACGGTATGGTTTACTTCTGCGCTAACATTTGGCGAACGATTGTTTGAGGATAAAGACATGACAGCATCTATTCATGCTCATCAAGTACTTAACTTATTGCGTGACAAACCGATGACGCGCGAGCAATTAGAACAAACTGTTATCGAACAGTTTGGTGCAGAGGCACACTTTCGCACTTGCAGTCGTGAGGGTTTCGACCTTGATGCTTTGTTGGTCTTTTTTGTTGAAAAACAGAAAGTGATTGAGAATCAGGGACAATGGGAACTCAATATTGAGCGTGTGTGTTCTCACTAGACGAGATTGTTTCGACTCAAAAACGATGACTAAGCCTGCTATACTTAACGCCAACCTCTTGTTAGCAGGCTCTACTTATGGATATTCTCTCCGCAGCGACCATGTTGTTTCTTATCATGGATCCGCTCGGCAACCTTCCCGTTATTCTCTCTATCTAAAAACACCTCGACCCGAAACGAAGGCGGAAAGTTCTCGCGCGTGAGTTATGCTTCGCTTTACTCATTTTGATGTTATTCCTTTTTGCAGGGCAAAGCATACTAACGTTTCTTCATGTGAAACCAGAAACACTGAGTATTTCTGGCGGTATCATATTGTTTATCATTGCGATACGAATGATCTTTCCTCAGACCGGCAGTGTCGCTGGCTTAGCGGCCGGTGATGAACCATTTATTGTACCGATGGCGATTCCCATGATTGCGGGGCCGTCAGTCATTGCTTCTATCCTGTTGCTATCAACGCAAAACCCCAACAGTTTAATGGAGCTATCCTTTGCGGTATTCATCGCTTGGGGCGCCACTTTCTTTATTTTGATGTTCTACAGCTTCTTCCATAAGCTGTTAGGAGAAAGAGGTCTAAAGGCGGTGGAGCGATTAATGGGGTTACTGCTCGTTATGATTTCGACGCAGATGTTCTTAGATGGAATAAAGAGCTACATGGAAAGTTAAAAAAAGCCGCTTAAGCGGCTTTTTTTATTTGTCTTCGGTTTCTTCAGCTTTGTCGGCAGTGGTTCCCATCATGTGCTTTTGTCGAATATCGAGAAGAGCAAAAATACCAAATGCGAGAATGGAGTATTTTTCCCATGTACCAAGCTTGAGCTTGTCACCAAAGGCTCCAAGGAAAATAGCCATCTGAACACCATGCATTAAGAACAGAAACGCAGTCATGATATACAATGCGATGGCGCCTTTTCCTGGGAATGGATGGAAAATATTCAGTATCAACACAAACCAAACAAACCCAAAGGCGATCTTCGCCAGCATTAATAGTGCTTTCATTTTGTTTCCCTCTCAAATAATCGATAACAAACCTGACCCGCTGTTTTTTCTTTTAGTGGATCCCAGTGCTCAGGGATGATGTCGATTTGCAGTTCTTTTTCCGTTTCAATATAGATTAACGCATTGTCAGTAAGCCAACCATTATCTTCAAGTTTTTGAACCACTTCTGGCAGCAAGCCTTTACGAAATGGTGGATCGATAAACACCACATCATGCGGTTGTCCTTGCTGGTCTAAATAGTTCAGTGCATTGCCATGATGCGTGACGATATTGTCGGCCTTCACCAGTGCCACGTTACTAACAAGTTGTTTGTAGGCTTTGTCGTTGAGCTCAATCATAGTAACTTGTTCAGCCTGTCGAGAAGCTGCTTCAAACCCTAAGCTTCCTGAGCCTGAAAACAGGTCTAGCACCTTCGCGTGCGGAATATCTTGGGCTAACCAGTTAAAGACCGTTTCTTTGACTCGATCAGTGGTTGGACGAAGTCCTTCAGCATCATGAACTGGTAACTTGCGTCCACGCCATAAGCCGCTAATGATGCGAACACTACCCATAGCTGCTTTACCATTGCGGGTGACTCCCGACCGGGATGCCGTCTTCTGGGACGGTTTTTGTGATGGAGTTTGCTTGTGACGTCTAACCATAGATTTTTTGACCGACAATTAAGTGTTACTATAACGGGCTCATTAAAGAGCTTAATTGGATAAGTGACGAAGTGTACCAATCTCTGACTAAAGTTTTCACTGCTTTGTCGCAATTATTTTTTGCATCGCTTGTCGTATATCGATAGCGTTTTAAGCAAATCCGAATTTAAGACCATTTGAAAAGACAGTATTCAGGATAGTTTCAGATGACAGAAAAGAAAAAACGCGGGTTACTCTCGTGGCTTGGTTTTGGTGATGAAGAGCAAGCGCCGCAAAAACAACAAGAGACATCCGCTGACGTTGAAGCCGAACAACCGCAGCAAGAAAATAGTGATGTAGAG
>NZ_OANU01000192.1:28657-56328 GCF_900089835.1 Vibrio thalassae
CAGAGTAGAAGCAACGCCTGAAGTGGTAGAACCGGAACTTGCGACTTTGCAAGAGGTTGCCACACCTGATGCGGAACACAACACTGAAAAAGCAGAAGCAGAAGCAGAAGCAGAAGCAGAAGCAGAAGCAGAAGCAGAAGCAGAAGCAGAAGCAGAAGCAGAAGCAGAAGCAGAAGCAGAGGTCGTCGCGCGAGTTCAAGAGCAAGAGAAACCAACCGAGAGTTTCTTTGCACGCCTAAAACGTAGCTTAAGTCGCACAAAAGCCAATATCGGGGCAGGCTTCTTTGGCTTATTCAAAGGTAAAGAGATCGACGATGAGCTATTTGAAGAGCTTGAAGAGCAGCTCTTGATTGCCGACGTTGGGATGAACACTACGGTTAAGATTATTGATAGCTTAACTGAAAAAGCCTCTCGCGCCGATCTCAAAGATGGTGAAGCATTGTATGGTCTTCTCAAAGAGGAAATGGCCGAGATACTGAGTCAGGTTGAGAAACCTTTAGAAGTCGACAGCACCAAGATGCCGTTTGTTATTTTGATGGTGGGTGTCAATGGCGTTGGCAAAACAACGACCATCGGTAAGCTGGCGAAACAGTATCAAGCCCAAGGTGAAAAGGTGATGTTGGCAGCGGGTGACACCTTCCGTGCAGCCGCGGTTGAGCAATTGCAGGTCTGGGGTGAACGCAATAACGTACCTGTGATCGCCCAGCACACTGGTGCAGATAGTGCCTCGGTGATTTATGACGCCATTGAAGCGGCAAAAGCTCGTGGCGTTGATGTTGTGATTGCTGATACAGCAGGGCGCTTGCAAAATAAAGCTAACCTTATGGAAGAGCTGCGCAAGATCGTTCGCGTCATGAAGAAAATTGACGAGTCAGCTCCGCACGAAATCATGCTAACGTTAGATGCCGGCACCGGTCAGAATGCGATTAGCCAGGCAAAACTGTTTAGCGAGGTGGCACCGCTTACCGGTATTACGCTGACTAAACTCGATGGAACCGCGAAAGGCGGGGTGATCTTTGCTTTAGCTGACCAATTCCAAATCCCAATTCGCTATATTGGTGTGGGTGAAGGCATTGATGATTTAAGACCATTTGAAACACAAGACTTTATCGACGCACTGTTTAGCCGAGAAGACTAAGTAAAACTCAAGGGATGCGTAGCATCCCTTGTCAAAAATAGGCATCCAATCAGGGGAATGATTCGGTGATCAAATTTGAGCAAGTGAGCAAGGCTTACCGTGGCGGTAGACAAGCGTTGCAAAAAGTGGATTTTCACCTTCGACGTGGCGAAATGGCGTTCTTGGGTGGCCACTCTGGCGCAGGTAAAAGTACGTTGCTAAAACTGATTTGTGCAATTGAGCGACCAACCGATGGTCGTATCCTGTTTAACGATCACGACATCAGCCGTTTGCCATCAAAGGATATCCCTTTCCTTCGTCGCAACATCGGTATCGTATTCCAAGACCATCGATTACTTATGGACCGCAGTGTTTTCGATAATGTGGCCTTGCCAATGCGTATCGAGTCTATCTCTGAAAATGAAATCAAGCGTCGTGTATCTGCCGCACTGGATAAAACAGGTCTACTGGACAAGGCTAAATGCCTTCCAAGTCAGCTTTCTGGTGGTGAACAGCAGCGTGTTGGTATCGCTCGTGCGGTGGTGAATCGACCGACTATGCTATTGGCCGATGAACCTACGGGTAACTTGGACCCTGAATTGTCCAACAAAGTGTTAAAGCTGTTTGAAGAGTTTAACCGTGCTGGCGTGTCTATTTTATTGGCCACGCACGATGTCCATTTGGTTCGTTCTCGACCTCAATATCGTTACCTTGAATTGAATCAAGGCTTTTTGAGTGAGGTGAGTGATGGTGTTTAAACGTAACAACAGTAAACCTAAGAAACACCGTCTAACGTCGGACAGTTTTTTTACTGTGCATTGGAAACAAGCAAAAGCGTCGTTGGTTGAACTGTGGCAACGACCATTGGGTAATATTTTAACCTTAGCCGTGATCTCAATGGCTTTAACGATGCCAGCGTGTCTTTATCTACTTGGTAAGAACGTCGTGGCGGTCACCTCTAACGTGGCGAGCCAATCGCAAGTCACGGCTTTTATCGAGGTTGGTGTACCCGATGCAAGAGTGTTGGTACTGAAAGACGCCATTGAAGGCTGGGATGAAGTGAGGTCAGTGACCTATATTACGCCACAAGAGGGCCTGGCAGACCTTAGCGAGCATTCTGGCCTGGATCAAGCCTTGAGTCTGCTTGATGGTTATGCACTTCCTGGCGTACTGACAATCATCCCTGAGAATGCGGATATGCAAACTGATCGGGATTTAGTGTCTAAACTGCGTACACAAGAAGAAATCACCGATATTCGTCGAGATGAAGACTGGTTAAGTCGATTTGATGCCATCAAAACTCTAGCATCAACGCTTGTAGTGACGTTGTCGGTACTTATGTTGGTTTCGGTGTTTCTGATTGTGGGTAATACATTGCGCTTTAATGTACTCGCCAACAAAGAAGCGATTCAAACGATGAAGCTAATCGGTGCGACGGATGCTTACATCTTACGACCTTATCTCTATTCTGGAATGTGGTTTGGGCTGCTTGGAGCAATCGTAGCTTGGCTTCTGACGGCATTGATTACCGTATTACTCAACAGTGCAGTCACCGAGCTCGCTACGTTATACGATAGTGACTTCCGACTCCTCGGGCTTGGTTGGGACGAAACTTTGCTCATTCTGATGCTTGGACTATTCTTGGGAACAGGAGCAGCAAGGGTCTCGGCGAAACGTCACTTAAAAGAGATTGAGCCTGTCTAGAGTACTTAGGTCATAAAGATTGAAGGGAGAAGACCGTTCAATCTTGACGTAGTGTGTAACAATTATTTGTCCGTCGGCGGCTATTAATAATTATGTAGTTATTCAGTGAGATAGTGGGAGCTTCATCTCATATAGGTAGAAAAGACCTATTAATGAATGACATTTAATCAACATTTACCCTTGTTTAGACCCATTGATTATGCATAATTACTAACCCCTTCTTGAATCTCTACCTAGAAAGGTTCAGTATTGACAGATTGAGAAGGCGTTAGTCCCACTCGAGAAGAATGAGGAAGTGAATGGCAAACCAAGCGTATCCAATGGCACTTGTGACACAAGATAGTCTTGACGGCTACATCCGCTCAGTCAACAGCTACCCAATGCTGACGGCTGATGAGGAACGTGAACTAGCAGAGCGATTACACTATGACGGTGAAATAGAAGCAGCGAAAGGGCTGATTTTATCTCATCTACGATTTGTTGTTCATGTTGCTCGTGGTTATTCTGGCTATGGTCTTCCAATGGCTGACTTAGTCCAAGAAGGCAATATTGGTCTAATGAAAGCGGTGAAACGCTTCAACCCTGAAGTCGGGGTAAGGCTGGTGTCATTTGCGGTGCATTGGATTAAAGCAGAAATTCATGAGTACGTGCTGCGTAACTGGCGCATTGTTAAGATTGCCACGACCAAAGCTCAGCGCAAACTCTTCTTCAACCTACGTAAGTCGAAAAAACGCTTAGGTTGGTTCAACAATGGTGAAGTCGAAACGGTAGCCAAAGAGTTGGGTGTAGAACCGTCAGAAGTCAGAGAAATGGAATCTCGCCTTGCTGCTCAAGACTCCACGTTTGAAATGCAAAGCGATGACGATGATACTGGCTCTTACACAGCGCCAGCGTTGTACTTAGAAGATAAAAGCTCAGACCTTGCCGACGATTACGAGGCGCAAAACTGGGAAGACCACACAAATAACCGCTTAGGTCATGCATTAGCAACGCTTGATGAGCGCAGTCAACACATTGTCCGTTCTCGTTGGTTAGATGACAACAAATCAACGTTGCAAGACTTAGCCGATACTTATGGTGTGTCTGCAGAGCGTATTCGCCAGTTAGAAAAGAATGCAATGAAGAAGCTTAAAGCTGCCGTCGGCGAGTTTTAATCCCAGTTTTCAAGCAGAACAAACAGTGAAGGCCGAGATCGAGAGATCTCGGCCTTTTTGCATTTGATCGGCTAATTCAAACGATCGAATAGTGTGATCACATTTTTCACTTGTGACCTGTGGATAAGTCTGTGACAAAATTATTTACCAACTGTCAGAAAGCAGCGACAAACGGTCGATTGAAGCGCTTTTAGTACTGGGGATACCTTTTGCTTTACACACAGATAGATCAAGATCATACCTAGATATTGTGGATCAAAGGATCCTAAAGCACCTTATCAACGCAATCCACAGAGTTACACACAGATGGTGGTTTTTTAAGCTTAAGTGGATAACCTTATTGATTATCGGTACTTTGACAACACTGAATAGTGATACTATCGGACGTGAAATAACAACGTATAAAAAGCATCGAATCCAAGCTAAATTTGATTGTGGTTGGTGCATAAAGAAAGTGAAGGTTTAGACTCTATGGAGCAGTTTCAACATATCGATGTGCTCAACGCGCATCAATTACTGAGTAATAACTCAGAAGCACGACTGGTCGACATTCGTGACATTCAAGCATTTACGGTGGCGCATGCCTCGGGTGCATTTCATCTTACCAACGACAGCATTGTTGATTTCATGCAGCAAGTGGAGTTTGAATCACCAGTGTTAGTCATGTGCTATCACGGCATCAGTAGCCAAGGGGCCGCGCAATATCTGCTAAACCAAGGCTTTGAGCAGGTTTATAGCGTTGATGGTGGCTTTGAGGCTTGGCAACGTGCTGAATTACCAATAGAGAAATAACTATGATTAGATTGATCACGATTCAAAACCCGCGGATGGGTCAGGCATTTATTGATTACATGGCATCAAGAAAGATTGATGTGCAGATGATGCCGGAAGGAAGTGGTCAATTTGCTCTGTGGTTAATGCACAGTGAAGATCAGGTAGAAGCGGAAGCAGAGCTTAAGCAGTTTCTGACACAACCGAATCATCCTAAATACCAAGCGTCTTCTTGGGACATGGCAGAGACGCGTCAAAACAGATTTCACTATCAGACACCAAGCTTTATGTCGCTCCTAAAAGCAAAAGCAGGTGTAGTGACCTTGAGTATTATGCTTGTTTGTTCGGTGATTTTTGTTCTACAGCAGCTTGGTTGGGGTGAGGCCATCTTCGCATCTCTGCATTTTCCTGCTTTTGACGGGCAACAATGGCAGATTTGGCGTTGGTTTACTCATGCTCTACTGCATTTCTCAGTGCTCCATATCATCTTCAACTTATTGTGGTGGTGGCAGCTGGGTGGTGATATTGAGAAGCGTCTTGGCTCAGTGAAGTTAATTGAGATATTTTTAATATCCGCTGCCGTGTCTGGGACTGGGCAATATTGGGTCGAGGGTGCAAACTTTGGCGGCTTGTCGGGGGTGGTTTACGCGCTGGTGGGTTATCTCTGGATGCTTACTTGGAAACGTCCTGAACTTGGACTTATCATTCAAAAGCCAATCGTAGGCTTTATGCTGGTTTGGCTCATTCTTGGTTTCTTCCAACCTTTCTTAGCGATTGCCAATATGGCGCACTTAACGGGCCTAGCGAGTGGTATCGTATTAGGATTGGTGGATAGCCAACGTTTAAAAGCACGCTAGATTCGGTGACCTATTGATATAAGTATTTGGTAAATAACAGGTCGGCGATAACGGCCTTACCGGTTTCTGCTAACAATAGGTTGTTGAGATTCTCAACCAACGTGTGACGGATTTCTTCTCGGCCTGCTAACGATTTGATGACATCGGCATTTTGACGACCGAGTAGCTCGATTACCGCATCACGAATCAATGGCTGATGGTGCTCAATAATGACTAAGTCACTGGCATCTGCAACCATTACATCAATTCTGACTTGAACGTAACCGAGGCGCTTTCCTTCAGTATAAAAGTTGGTCGTCAATTCTGGCTCTAAGGTGAAATAGGCAAGGTTGGGAGTCGCTGGATCGGCAGAAAGCGCAGGGAATGTGACAGTCAAGCCCATGATAAGGAAAAACTGGGTTAGGTAACGTTTACGCATAATTCTCTCTTTCTAACTCCATTTAGCCGATATTCTATAAGCCTAATTTTGTTACAATAGCACGATACTACTAGAGTTTAAGGACACTTCGAATGGTACAATATGCCATTCAGAAGAATAATGATTGTACGCGTTAAGTGCGTGTTATTGAATAGCAAAATGAATGATTCAGTTTTCAACTATCTGAAAGTATTACGCCATGCTCAGTGGCAATCTCCAGAACAGTTTCGATTTACCAACGATAATGTCTTGCAATGGCTGACAGAACAGGGCTCTTTGTCACATAAACTGGCGGCGCATTGTGAGCATTTCGCTGTAGAGGTAGTGCGAAACGAAGCCAGCACGCCACAATGTATGTCACTTGAAGAAGTGGAATTACTTGACCATGAAGCTTGCTGGCTAAGAGAAGTGGTGCTGTCGGGTGATGAGGTGCCGTGGGTTATCGGCCGTACGCTGATGTCGCTGGAGGCCATAGACAGAAGTCAATACGACATTTCACAGCAAGGCACGATCCCGATAGGGGTCACGCTGTTCTCAAGTTCAGATACTACACGTGATGCCTTGCAGGTTGCGGTGATTGCGACACCTCAAGGTGATTTGTTTGCTCGTCGTTCTCGTCTTTGGGTGTCCGGTCACCCGATATTGGTCGCGGAGTTGTTTCTTCCCGACTCGCCGGTTTATAACATGGAGAGTCAATAATGACGTCGGCAAAAGCCAAAGCCTATTGGCAATTAATGCGGATGGATAAGCCCATCGGTTCGTTACTTTTATTATGGCCAACACTCTGGGCGTTGATTTTAGCGGCCGAGGGAATACCAGACTTACATGTTTTAGTTGTGTTCTCGTTGGGTGTGGTGATGATGCGCAGTGCAGGTTGTGTGATCAACGATTTTGCCGATCGTAAAGTTGATGGTCATGTTGAACGAACCAAGCAGAGGCCACTTCCTGCTGGCTTAGTCTCATCGAAAGAGGCTATCACGTTGTTTCTGTTCCTTGCGGTTGCGTCGTTTATTCTTGTATTAACGATGAACACGTTGACGATTCAACTGTCTTTTGTCGGATTGTTCTTAGCGTTTATTTACCCATTTATGAAGCGCTACACCCATTTGCCACAACTGTTTTTAGGCTTAGCATTCAGCTGGGCGATCCCGATGGCATGGGCTGCTCAAGCTAACGATTTGCCTGCGATGGTATGGTTTGTGTTTGCAATTAACGCCATCTGGACCATTGGCTACGATACGCTATATGCCATGGTTGACCGCGACGACGACCTTAAAGTTGGGATCAAATCTACGGCTATCTTTTTTGGTCGTCGTGATAAATTGATCATTGGTTTACTGCAGTTTACGACTTTGCTCATGCTGTATACCTTGGGCGGTTGGTATCAATTTGGTGCTAGTTTTTATTGGAGCTTATTGGTGGTAGGGGCTCTGTTTGTGTATCAACAGTGGCTGATTAGACAACGAGATCGTATGCTCTGTTTTCAAGCTTTTCTTAACAATAATTATGTGGGAATGGCGGTGACCATCGGCTTGCTGGTGGCGTTTTTATGGTAACAAACGGCAAATAAAGCAAAGGCGCTATGTGTATAGCGCCTTTGTTGTTTTTGAGGGTTATTCAGGTGCAATGACTTCGTCGATATCGCTTTGATGCACACTCTCTTGAATGGTCAATCTCACTTCGGGATACAGCAAACCGTATAGAAGGCTCGCGAGTGTTTCAGTAGCGGCACTGTCGCAGTTCCCTTCTAGATCAAGATAGCCTTGTTCTTTGAGAGTGCTAAACAGCGACGCGAAGGCACCTTTATCAAAGAACTCTGGCGCATTGATACCATGTAGGCGACCAAGTCGCTGGGCAATGTCTTGGCTCTTTTGTTCCAAGTCACTTTTACCCAGCTCAGGATAGCTCGCTAATAGGTTCAACGAGATGGCATAGCGCTGAAGCGTTTCGGATATCGTCCGACCGAGTAACATCAACGTTTGCGTATTAGATTGATTCATCGAAACAAAACCTTGATCCACAACGACGAGCTGTTGACGTTCAAGCTCTGCAACAATACTGTCCACTGCTTGCTCTAGTTGCGTCTCATCCAAGTTCAAGAAGAGCTCTTTTTTGAGGAATGGATAGAGCTTAGCAACATTGTACTTGATGGCTTCAAGAGGCAGCTTATGTTGGCGAATCAACATCTGGGCGATTAATGATGGTAACGCAAACAAATGAATGATGTTGTTGCGGTAGTAAGTCATCAGAATCGACTGATGACGATCTAGGGAAATGATGTCACCTAGGGAGTCAGACTCGATAACAAACTTATCCAATGACTCGGCATGCGCTACCAACTCTTCTGCTGAAGCATTCGGCATTGTGCTGGTCTGTGAATACGGCACATGTTTAAGCAATGACAGATAACAATCAATCTGAGACACCAAGCTGTCGCGCGATAATGCTCTTTGGCGTGAAGCTAGTAAAGCGGTCGCACACAGTGTGAGCGCATTGGTAGCCGCGGCATCATTAATGTTGGTCATCATTTTGGTCGCTAGGTCGTTAACCGCAGGCACTAACCACTGTGGTTTGCTGGTGCCCATAGGGTCAATATCTTGCGTCCAATTTGGAGCGGCTTCATTGAGATACTGATTGAGCGGAATCGGCTCGCCAAAGTTGACATAGCCTTGTCCAAAGTTACGTAACTTACGAAGCGTCTTAAGGACTTGACCAGCATTCTCTTTTTCTTTGCGCTTACCACGAAGCTCTTTAGCGTAGGTACCCACTTCCATCACATGCTCATAGCCGATGTATACCGGAACAAGCGTAACAGGGCGGTTAAGGCCACGCAGCATCGCTTGAATGGTCATCGCCAGCATGCCTGTTTTCGCTTGCAGCAAACGACCAGTGCGTGAACGGCCACCTTCACTGAAATACTCAACCGAATAGCCTTTGGCAAATAGCTCAGCTAAATATTCACGGAAAATCGTCGAGTACAGCTTGTTACCCTTAAAACTGCGACGAATAAAGAAAGCACCACCACGGCGGAAAATAGGACCAGCAGGGAAGAAATTGAGATTAATACCGGCAGCAATGTGCGGTGGCACCATTCCCTCGCGGTAAAGAACATAGGACAGCAATAAATAGTCCATATGGCTACGGTGACAAGGCACATACACGATCTCATGGCCATCTTGTGCCAAGCGGCGCACGGTAGAGGCGTTATTGACGTTGATACCCTGATACAGCTTGTTCCATAACCAGTTTAGGATTTGGTCACCGCTCTTAATTAGCTTATAGGAGAAATCAGCGGCAATCTCATCCATGATCTGATGGGCTTCTTTGCGTGCTTTTTCTTCACTAATATCGTTCTCTTGCGCATAGTCCGTGATCGCTTGCTCAATAACCTGAGATTTAAGTAAGCGGTGGAAAAGCACTTGGCGATTCGGTAGGTTAGGGCCAGAGGCCGCTAATTTTTGTCTCGAAAAATGGATTCGAGCAACTCGCGCGAGTTTATGAGCGATGGATTCGTCAGTGCCGTGCGAATCGGCCATATAACGTAGCGAGACTACAGGGCTGAAACGGACCATACAGTCACGACCTGAAGCGATAACAGCGACCGCTTTTTGCAGACCGTTCATCGGCTGTAGGTAAGGCTTAGGTGTTTCCTCTTTGCCCGGCTTGCGTCCCCATAGCACAGTGGTTGGAATGACTTGGACATCAAGCTCACGGTCTTTTTCATGCTCTTTTAGCAAATCAGAAAATAGCGCAATAGATTCGTTTGGTACGTTCTGGTCGCTGCTAATTAATGTTGGTCTTGAGGCGATGAATACAAAGCGGTTTCGCTCTTCTCCATTGAGCACGATGGGCTCCATCGGATCCGGTAACCCAACAGCCAAAGCTTGCTCTTGCAATGCGAGCAGATCGACATTGGAGCTAAACGGAAGGGCATACACCACAGGTTTCGTTGCATCGATATTGTGGTCTTCGATTGGGTTAGATGGAATCGCCGTCCCTTTTACCAATACCGACATTGGCAGTTTAAGAAAGGAACGGAACAGTGATTGTCCTGAAGACATAAAGGTTCACAGCCTCAATTTGTTCAAAAGAAACAATGACTAAGAATCGTAAAAACAATCGATTGTTGTCACTTAATCCTAGGCATTAAATTTAGAGCGGTGCAAGCATACCAGAAACTGGTCTTACCTTTAATGAAAAAACTCGTTACATACTAATTCGATATTTTTTGCTCTGTCTGGGGGGAGATATGGTGTTAAGTCGCTAAAAAAACAACCAATTGTCTTTGCAATTAAATCATTACTGGATATACTCACAGTTAACTGTATAAACAGACAGGTGAATTATGAAGCCGCTAACGCCACGACAACAGCAAGTTTTTGATTTAATCAAAAGCAAGATAGACGATGTAGGCATGCCACCTACTCGCGCCGAAATCGCGAAAGAGTTGGGTTTCCGCTCTGCGAATGCGGCAGAAGAACACCTAAAAGCCCTAGCACGTAAAAAAGCGATTGAGATTATTCCGGGCGCGTCTCGAGGGATTCGAATCTTATTAGAGCAAGATGCCGCGAACGAAGAATCTGGACTGCCTTTGATTGGCCAAGTGGCTGCAGGTGAGCCAATTTTGGCACAAGAGCATGTCGAGGCACATTATCAAGTCGATCCAAGTATGTTTAAGCCACAGGCTGACTTCTTGCTACGCGTTAATGGCGAAAGTATGAAAAACATCGGCATTATGGATGGCGACTTACTCGCAGTGCATAAGACTCAGGATGTGCGTGATGGTCAAGTTGTCGTCGCTCGTGTTGATGATGATGTAACGGTAAAACGTCTTGAGCGTAAAGGCGCGACTGTATTACTGCATGCAGAAAACGAAGAGTTTTCTCCGATTGAAGTGGATTTAACCGCGCAACACCTTGCTATCGAAGGCGTTGCTGTTGGTATTATTCGTAATACTGATTGGATGTGATCACGCATAGGCAGAGGAGCAACGTGCTTTTCTGCCTTAAATTCCCCTCGTTTTGATGAAATTGTAGAAAAAATACTCGTCTCCACTCCCCACCGTGCTCACTTTCTGGTATGTTTCGCACCCTTGTATCGTTCAGGAGATAAATTGTGGAAGCTTGCCCACTGTGCACTGGACTTTCGGTTCACCATTATCACAGCGATAAGAAGCGAGATTATTTGCAGTGTGGTTCCTGTCAGTTGGTATTTGTACCGAGGCAGCAACGACTTAATGCAAGTGCAGAAAAAGCGATTTATGACCTTCATATCAACGACCCGAGTGATGCTGGCTATCGACGTTTTTTATCTCGATTAGTCTCACCACTGCAAGAACGATTATCACAAGGCTCAAAAGGTCTCGATTTTGGCTGCGGCCCGGGCCCAACCTTGTCTCTGATGTTCGAAGAGCAAGGCTATGACATGTCGCTGTATGATTTGTACTATTATTCAGAAAGTTCGGTATTAAATAATAGCTATGATTTCGTCACGGCAACGGAAGTTATTGAGCACTTGTATGAGCCAAATCTAGTTTGGCAACAATGGTTATCGCTCATTAAGCCTTTGGGATGGTTAGGCTTAATGACTAAAATGGTGGTTGATGTAGACGCCTTTGCGAAATGGCACTATAAGAACGACCAAACCCACGTTGTATTCTTTAGTCGAGCCACCTTTGAGTATTTAGCTCAAAGGGATGAGCTAGCCTTAGAATTCATAGGTAATGATGTCATTTTATTGAGGAAGCTTACGTAATGAGTCGTAAGAAAAAATCGAGAAAACCGGGTGCGAATCCGGCACCAGTTGTTGTTACACGCAACCGTACTGAAGCGGATGTAGAAGGGCGCCTACGTAAGCGTTTGAAAAAGCGTAAAGGCCAGAAATCTGGCAGCCGCCACTCTGATGGTTCTAAAGCCAAGCAAACTGGCGCTGCTGTGAAGCTTGATCCACGTTTAGGCAGCAAGAAAAAGATTCCACTTATCGTTGAAGATAAGAAAAAACCAAGCAAGCAAGAACGCCGCCTATCGGCAGAGCAAGAGCTTGATATGTTGGAAAATGATGCGCAGCTTAATGTCCTGCTTGATCGTCTAGAAAGCGGTGAAAACTTAGGTGCGGGTCTGCAAAAATACGTTGATGAAAAACTTGACCGTATTGAGGTTCTGATGAACCGACTGGGTTTAATGGAACCAGAAATGGACGATGAGTTCGAATCATCGATGGTGGAGCAGCCTCGTCAGTCAAAGAGCAAAACAAGCAGCGATGCGGACTTGTTGTCTCAATTTGAAGAGCTAGATATCGACCAATTTAAGGATTAATAAGGGTAAAGTAGATGAATACCTTCACACTGTTAGCCATTGCTGGTGCCATCATTATTGTCGGCTTGGCTAGTTATGCGGGCTATTTGCTACTGCAACTTAAAAAGCAAAAGGAGTTGCAACAGCAGCATCGCGATTTGGCTATCCAAAAGCGTAACGCGAACATCTTTGAAAGTGTCGATACGATATGTTTAGCGACCATTCAAGGGCAATGTGACGTATCAGAAGCCGCAATTAGGCTTTATAACATCATGGACTACGTCCAAGGCAAGGATCGTGTCGACTTTGATGAACGCTACCCAGCGACTTCTGAGCTCTATCATATTGTGAAAGATATGCCACGTGGCGATGCGCGACAAGAAATGAAGAAGCAAGACCGAATGCGAGATAACTTAGCACGTCAAAAAGCGGAAGCACGTTTAAATGATGCGATTATTGAAGAGCTAAAAGACCTGCAACAAAAGGTCAAACCGCTCAACAATGCTATTGATATTAAGCTTGTCAGTTAACCGCTTCATTTCGTGGTCATGACTAGTGATCACGCTAGCATTTTTGTCGACGGTTTGAGCAAAAATGCAGTTAACGGCGCTTCCTGTCCTATTTCCTGTGGCAAAATAGCGCCTCGTTGACACTCTGCGAATCTGAGCTCGTTAGATTACAATGAGAGTGTCAAGAAACACATGTTTATTGGAAGTATTACCATGTCTCAAAGTCAATCAGAAGCCAAACAACAGATAGTCTGGGATCAAGCGATTCTCGATAAATACAATTATTCGGGCCCTCGCTATACCTCATACCCAACCGCTGTTGAGTTTCACGAAGCTTATACCATCTCTGATTACGACATGGCATGTACGCAATATCCAGATCGTCCATTGTCGCTCTATGTGCACATTCCTTTCTGTCACAAACTTTGCTACTACTGCGGTTGTAATAAAGTCATTACGCGCCATGCCCACAAAGCGGATGAGTATCTCGATGTTATCGAGCATGAAATTCGTCAGCGTGCCTCATTGTTGCAAGGTCGTAAAGTCACTCAATTACACTTTGGTGGCGGAACCCCAACCTTCCTAACTAAAACCCAGATCAGTCGATTGATGGCGATTCTTCGTGGTGAGTTCTTTTTCCAAGAGGGCGCTGAGATCAGTATCGAAGTTGACCCGCGTGAGATTGAGTTGGATATGTTGGATCATCTGCGCTCGGAGGGCTTCAACCGTTTGAGTATAGGTGTTCAGGACTTTAATAAAGAAGTGCAGAAGCTTGTGAACCGCGAGCAAGATGAGGCGTTTATCTTTGCTATGGCAGAGCGAGCGAAACAGCTTGGTTTTCGTTCAACCAACCTAGATCTTATCTATGGTCTACCAAAGCAAACGAAACAGCGTTTTGCCGAAACACTGGAACAAGTTTTAACGATGCGCCCGGGGCGTTTATCGGTGTTTAACTACGCTCACATGCCAAACTTGTTTGCAGCGCAGCGTAAGATTAAAGATGAAGACCTACCGCAAGCGGAAGAAAAAATGGCGATCTTGCAAGATACCATCGCAACGCTGACCGGGGCTGGGTATCAGTTTATCGGGATGGACCACTTCGCTCTTCCTGAAGACGAACTGGCTGTGGCACAGCGCGCGGGTGAATTACACCGCAACTTCCAAGGTTACACAACACAAGGCGATTGCGATCTGGTTGGCTTTGGGGTTTCTGCCATTTCTATGATTGGCGACAGCTATGCACAAAACCAAAAAGAGCTGAAAAAGTACTATGCCCAAGTGAATGAGCTAAGACATGCACTTTGGAAAGGGGTTGTACTGGACAAAGACGATTTGATTCGTCGCGAAGTCATCAAGCAGCTTATTTGTAACTTTAAACTCGACAAAACGTTTATCGAAAAGACATTCGATATTACGTTCTCACACTACTTTTCTGAAGACATGAAATTACTGCAGACCTTTATTGATGATGGGTTAGTTGTCGTTTCAGATTCGTCTATTGAAGTGACGCTTCGTGGGCGTTTACTGATCCGTAATATCTGTATGTGCTTTGATAAGTACCTACGTCAAAAAGCACGTCAGCAACAGTTTTCTCGCGTCATTTAACCTCAAGATTCCCCGTGGTCGTGACAGCTTGAGGCTGCCACGACGCCATTGGCAGAGACTGATGCTAGCTAAGAGGTCTTTAGGCCATAGAAACAGTCTAAATACTGAGCTTATATTGGCGATGCATAGAGCAATCAAGCGTATTAGTAGAGTTCTTTGAGTTTTCTTGTGAGGGTGTTGCGTCCCCATCCCAAGACTTTGGCCGCATCTTGTTTATGCCCATTGGTGTGGTTAAGCGCCGCCTCTAATAAGATTCGTTCAAATTCTGGTTGAGCATGATTGAGAATTTCAGTTTCTCCGGATGCCAGTGCCTGTTGAGCCCACGAAGATAGCAAAGATTGCCAGTCGCCTGAGTTGATATCGGAGACACGTCGGGGCTCTTCCAGCAGTTCTGGCGGTAAATCACTCGGCAGAATATCGCTACCACTTGCCATCACGGTTAGCCAGCGACAAGTGTTCTCTAGCTGACGCACATTGCCTGGCCAATCGAGTTTATTCAGAATATCGACGGTATCTGGGTTAAGAGATTTGGTTTCAACCCCAAGTTCCTCTGCCGCTAATGATAAGAAATGCAGTGTCAGCTTTTCTATGTCTTGTCTACGCTCTCGAAGCGATGGTATGTGAATACGAATCACATTAAGACGATGGAACAGATCCTCACGAAACTCACCTTCGGCGACCAGCTTTTCTAGATTTTGGTGAGTCGCTGCGACGATTCGCACATCCACTTTGACGGCTGAGTGTCCTCCCACGCGATAGAACTGACCGTCCGCTAAAACGCGTAATAGTCGAGTTTGAATATCGAGTGGCATGTCACCAATCTCATCTAAGAAGAGCGTGCCGCCGTTGGCTTGTTCAAAACGCCCTTGACGAACACTGTTCGCCCCGGTGAACGCGCCTTTCTCGTGGCCGAATAGTTCTGATTCGATAAGATCTTTGGGAATGGCCGCCATATTCAGCGCAATGAAAGGTTTACTCGAACGAGGGCTATGACGATGTAACGCGTGCGCAACCAGTTCTTTGCCGGTTCCTGACTCGCCATTAATCAACACGGAAATGGATGAGCGAGATAAACGACCGATGGCTCTAAATACTTCTTGCATAGCAGGCGCTTCCCCAATGATTTCGGGGGCATCAGCGGTAATCACTTCGTCCTGAGCAAGAACACTTTTTTGCTCCAAACTATGGGTAATAGCACGCTCAACTAATGTCAGTGTTTCATCGATGTCAAAAGGCTTAGGTAAATATTCAAACGCCCCTTTTTGATAAGCGTTGACTGCCGCATCAAGATCGGAATGTGCCGTCATGATGATAACGGGCAGATCGGGTGCACTTTCTTGTACCCGATTAAGCAGCTCAATACCATCAATACCAGGCATGCGAATATCAGACACCAATACATCTGGAGTTTCCCGTTCAAGTGCCATTAATACACTTTCCGCGTCAGCAAATGTTTCGCATTTAATATTTGCTGATGACAGGGTTTTGTCCATAACCCATCGTATTGAGCTGTCGTCGTCGACGACCCAAACATATCCTTTACTCATAGCCAAACTTCCTTACAGCAAGCCAAATCCAGTCTTTTTAGTTTATGAGACTAAATCGGCAGATAAATAGTAAATATGGTGCGACCAGGCCAACTTTCTACATCTATTTTTCCATTATGTTGGTCGATCAAATTTTGCGAAATGGACAGCCCAAGACCAGTTCCGCCCTCTCTGCCACTTACCATGGGGTAGAACAGCGTATCTTGGAGTTCGGCAGGAATGCCGGGGCCATTGTCAATAATCTCTATCCGAGCAGCGAGCTTATGGCGCTGTCCGTGAATATTGGCTTGATGCACAGTGCGCGTGCGAAAAGTGATCTGTCCATTATCTTGTTGTTTTAATATTTGCGCGGCATTACTGGTAATGTTCAATAACGCTTGTTCTATTTGGTCGGTATCCATCAAGATCGGCGGTAGACTAGGGTCATAGTCTCGCTCTATGGTCAGGCTGATTCCTGCATCAAGCTCTACCAACTGACGTACCTTTTCTAAAATGAGGTGCAGATTTTCTTCTTTTTTCGTTCCAGGACGTTGTGGTCCAAGAAGCCTATCGACCAGCGCTCTTAATCGGTCTGCTTGTTCAATGATGATATTGGTGTACTCATTAAGTGAGGGGTCAGGCAACATCTTTGATAAAAGTTGTGCCGCACCTCGCAGGCCCCCAAGCGGGTTCTTTATCTCATGAGCGAGGCCTCTTACCAACAACTTTGCCGCTTGTTGCTGGGCATGCTGGTTGAGCTCCTGTGTCAGCCTTTTTTGCTGACCAATCTTACGCATTTCCACCAAAAGCATCAGTTCCTTATTCCAAGATAAGGGGCTAACAGTCACCTCTAACAACAGAGGTTTGCCATCAACAACTAAAGTGACATCGCTATCGGTTATACTTTGGCCACTTTGTAGAGGCTGAGTAAGTAAAGCCAAGTCTAGAGAAGCGTGTTGAATAAACTGAGAAAGGTGGCAATTAAGTAGTCTCTTGGAACTTTGCGAGAACAATTGTTCTGCGGCAGGGTTAGCGTATTTAACTGTTAATCCCTCATTGAGCATCAAGGTGGCCGTTACCACATTATTGAGTATTGCACTGGTGAGTTCACAGTTTGCCACACGCTATCCTTAATCGATTTTTACATTGCATTGCTTCATGATGGTGCGCTGCACGCAATGTCTTTTACTTTTGCACTAAAATGGTGCGTTGATAATTCTAATTATGGCGCAATTTTCTATAGAGTAAAAGCGTAAACGCTGCAGCTAGGGGTATTGCACCGATGCACGATGTAAATGTACTGTTATCGTATTGGACGATGCAATAACCTTGCCGTTTTGTTGCGCTTGAATCGTTAGGGTATGCGTTCCTCTGTCAATGGCGGTTAATGACCAATGAGGAGAAGTTTTCGGCGCCCCATAGACTCTGCCATCAAGAAGTAGCTGCAGCTTGGCTGAGACGTGAAGTTTGCCATCTATGTACCCAACAACATCGAAATTACCAGCGTTGCTGCGAATGGTGGCATCGTGAGTGGGAGTGCGGATACTCACTTTTAGCCTCATAGGCTTGGGTGTTGGCGTTTCTGAGAAAGAATTTGTTGCTGGGGAAACTTCATTGTTGGGGTAATGGGAGGGAGGCTCAGGCAACACAATTAAAGAAGATTTAGGGTTAGTAGGATGATCACTGAAGTGCTGTACACCTTTTTCATCGACCCAGGTGTAGATCTCTATACTCCAAGATAGGGGACTTAGGATACATAGTATCAATATCAGAGCAGATTTCATGCTGGCGGAACCTTGCTTTACTTAAGAGTCCTGATGGTAATGCTGTAACAAATAACACGGATATAAAAAAGGCCCGCCTGCGAGGCGAGCCTAATAATTAGTTGTAAGCCTTTGAATTATACTGAGTAGTATAGTTCGAACTCAAGTGGGTGAGTTGTCATGTTTACTTTCTCTACGTCTTGAGACTTAAGATCGATGTAAGAATCGATAAAGTCGTCAGAGAATACACCACCAGTCGTTAGGAACTCACGGTCAGCATCTAGGCACTCTAGCGCTTCTTTTAGTGAGTAAGCCACTGTTGGGATCTCTGCAGCTTCCTCAGCTGGTAGATCGTACAGGTCTTTGTCCATTGCTTCACCTGGGTGGATCTTATTCTTGATGCCGTCAAGGCCAGCCATAAGCATTGCAGCAAAGCATAGGTATGGGTTTGCTGAAGGGTCACCGAAACGTAGCTCGATACGACGTGCTTTCGGGCTTGGTACTACTGGGATACGGATAGAAGCGCTGCGGTTACGTGCGGAGTAAGCAAGCATAACTGGTGCTTCGAAGCCTGGTACAAGACGCTTGTACGAGTTAGTTGATGCGTTAGCAAATGCGTTGATTGCTTTAGCGTGCTTGATAACACCACCGATGTAGTAAAGCGCCATTTCAGATAGACCGCCGTACTTGTCGCCAGCGAATAGGTTAACACCGTCTTTCGCTAGAGATTGGTGTACATGCATGCCAGAACCATTGTCACCTACTAGTGGTTTAGGCATGAATGTCGCTGTTTTACCAAAGGCGTGAGCAACGTTGTGTACCACGTATTTGTAAACTTGGATTTCGTCCGCTTTCGCTGTTAGCGTGTTGAAACGAGTAGCGATTTCGTTCTGACCCGCAGTCGCTACTTCGTGGTGGTGAGCTTCAACAACTTGACCCATTTCTTCTAGAACTAGACACATTGCAGAGCGGATGTCTTGAGAAGAGTCAACTGGAGCTACTGGGAAGTAACCACCTTTAACGCCTGGACGGTGACCTTTGTTACCACCTTCGAAGTCAGTGCCTGTGTTCCAAGCCGCTTCTACGTCATCAATCTTGAAGAATGAACCAGACATGTCTGTTGCAAATTTAACATCGTCAAATAGGAAGAATTCTGGCTCAGGACCAACAAGTACAGTGTCTGCAATGCCTGTAGAGCGCAGGTAGTCTTCTGCGCGCTTAGCGATTGAACGTGGGTCACGGTCGTAGCCTTGCATTGTTGCAGGCTCAAGGATGTCACAACGAATGTTCAGAGTTGCATCTTCAGTGAATGGGTCTAGAACTGCGCTTGCCGCGTCAGGCATCATTACCATGTCTGATTCGTTGATGCCTTTCCAGCCAGCAACTGATGAACCGTCGAACATTTTGCCTTCTTCAAAAAAGTCTGCATCTACTTGGTGTGCAGGGATAGAAACGTGCTGCTCTTTACCCTTAGTGTCTGTAAAGCGTAGATCTACGAATTTAACTTCGTTCTCTTGGATCAGCGATAGAACATTTTCTACTGACATCTTGGAAAACCTCCAGTGTTATTAAAGCGGTTAAGTACTCGATTAGTGTTAATCGGCATTGATTAACGTCTGCTTATTGAAGTGCGTTAATCGATGCTGGTTTTACTAAAGCTAAAACCGTGCCAAAAAATAAATCCATTATTTTTCATTGCTTTAAAAAGGCGCTCATCATAATGGAGCAAGATAATGCACCAAAATGATCATCGAGAGCACAATTATGGTGCAATGTTGGGTTTCTGCACCAAGTTGAATCAATGATGCAATACATTCAGCATGGTTTTTGAATCGGTGTCAACTGCAATCCTACGATGAGCCGATCGGCTGCGCTAAAATAGTGAATTTGGCGCTAGCTCCCGTTATTTACGGCGAAACTAGCTTAAACCGACTATGTTTAAGCAAGATTTCAACGAAGAAGATCACAACTCTCGTAATTTCTGGTATATTGCGGGCGTTTTTTTAATCGAGTCAGCGGCTATCGTGCGGCGACTCTTGACTGAGTGAAAGAAATCTATGTCAACTCCACAGATTGATAAGTTAAGAAACATTGCGATTATCGCGCACGTTGACCACGGTAAAACTACCCTTGTTGACAAGCTACTTCAGCAATCCGGTACTCTAGAGTCTCGCGGTGAAACTGAAGAGCGAGTTATGGACTCGAATGATATCGAAAAGGAACGTGGTATCACGATCCTTGCTAAAAACACAGCGATCAACTGGAATGATCACCGCATCAACATCGTAGATACTCCGGGACACGCGGACTTCGGTGGTGAAGTTGAGCGTATTATGTCGATGGTAGACTCTGTACTGCTGATCGTTGACGCTGTAGATGGTCCGATGCCGCAAACTCGTTTTGTAACGCAAAAAGCATTTGCACATGGCCTTAAGCCTATTGTTGTTATCAACAAAATCGACCGCCCAGGTGCTCGCCCTGATTGGGTTATGGACCAAGTGTTTGACTTGTTCGATAACCTAGGTGCTTCTGATGAGCAGTTAGACTTCCAAGTAGTTTATGCATCGGCGCTAAATGGCTGGGCAACGTTGGAAGAAGGTGAAGAAGGCGAGAACATGGAACCATTGTTCCAAGCTATCGTTGATAACGTTGAAGCGCCTCAGGTTGACCCAGAAGGTGCACTGCAAATGCAGATCTCTCAGCTTGATTACAGCTCTTACGTAGGTGTTATCGGTGTTGGTCGTGTAACTCGTGGTACGGTTAGACCGAACCAACAAGTTACGGTTATCGGTGCTGATGGTAAGACTCGTAACGGTAAGGTTGGTACGGTTCTAGGTTACCTAGGTCTTGAACGTCACGAGGTTCAACAAGCGACGGCAGGTGACATTATTGCTATCACTGGTCTTGGTGAGCTGAAAATCTCTGACACTATTTGTGCGCAGGGTGAAGTAGAAGCATTGCCAGCGTTGTCTGTTGATGAGCCAACAGTAACCATGACGTTCCAAGTAAACACGTCTCCATTCGCGGGTAAAGAAGGTAAGTTCGTAACGTCACGTAACATCCTTGAGCGTCTAGAGAAAGAATTGGTACACAACGTAGCACTACGTGTTGAGCAACTAGATGACCCAGATAAATTCCGTGTCTCTGGTCGTGGTGAGCTGCACCTATCTATCCTTATCGAAAACATGCGTCGTGAAGGTTTTGAACTAGCGGTTTCTCGCCCTGAAGTTATCATCAAAGTAGAAGATGGTCAGAAGCAAGAACCATACGAAACGGTAACGATCGATGTTATGGAAGAGCACCAAGGTAACATCATGGAAGCGATTGGTCTGCGTAAGGGTGAGCTAACTGATATGGCTCCAGATGGCAAAGGCCGTATTCGTATGGACTTTATGATGCCATCTCGTGGTTTGATTGGCTTCCAAACTGAATTTATGACGCTAACGTCAGGTTCTGGTCTTCTGTACCACACATTTGATCATTACGGCCCATTCAAGGGCGGTGAAATCGGTCAACGTGTAAACGGTGTATTGATTTCTAACGGTGCAGGTAAAGCACTGACTAACGCAATCTTCAACCTACAAGAGCGCGGTCGTATGTTCATCGGTCACGGTGTTGAGGTTTATGAAGGCATGGTTATCGGTATCCACAGCCGTGACAACGATCTAACGGTTAACCCGCTTAAAGGTAAGCAGCTAACCAACGTTCGTGCATCTGGTACTGATGATGCTCAGGTTCTTACGCCGCCAATCATCATGACTTTAGAGCAGGCGCTTGAGTTCATCGATGACGACGAGCTAGTAGAAGTAACACCTGAAAGTATCCGTATCCGTAAGAAGTTCCTGTCGGAGAGTGATCGTAAACGCGCAAGCCGCGAAGCGAAATCGTAAGATTTACTTGATGCAATAAAACCAGCCAATCGGCTGGTTTTTTGTTTTTGGGAGAGGAGTAAAAAAGAGTCAGGCCTTATAGCAATTGCTTTAATACTCTATCGGCTTGCACTCGAGTGATTTTCTTCAGCAAGCGCTGCACGGGTTCAGGGTAGGTCTCTACTTTTTCGAGTTGCTTATAGGTACAGATGAGCTGCGTATGCTCCAGAATATTTTCTACCTCAGCTTCAAACTTATTAACGAGGTGTGAATAGTGATCCTGAATGAGAATTGCATTTTCTAAATCAAGGCTCCACGCTCGTGGGTTGAGGTTATTACCAGTAATCAGCATGTAGCGTTTATCAACCCAAATTCCTTTGAGGTGAAAACTATTATCGTCATGTTTCCATAGACGAATGCACAAATTACGACTGGCAATATGAGCCTCATTCGCTTTAGCAAAACGACGTAAATTCATTTCGTAGAGGTAAGGCAAACCACCAATGGTTTTGAATTTCTCTTCTGGGGGAATATAGAAGTCATTTGCGGTTTTATCACCGACCACGATTTTTACCTTCACACCACGTCTCAATGCTCGTTTGATCTCTTTAGCGACCGATTTAGGGAAGTTAAAGTAAGGCGTACAAATGAAAATCTCATCTTTGGCGCTGGCTAATAGCTGATTGATGGTTTGATTAAGCTTATTACGACGCTTACCAATTCCCACAATAGGCGTCACAGAAACTTGAGAGTCATCGCTCGGCTGTGAGTGAAACTGATAACGCGCCTGAGACAGCGAGCCGCGCAGTTGGCGGATTTCCACTTTAATGTCTTTAGTTGTTGGCTTCTTTGGTAACGAAAGGTCGTTGACTGCTGGGTTGGCAATCAGCTTATCGGCGACAAACTGAGCCATACTGTTCGCCAATTCTAAGTTTTTCAGAGCGTGGTAGCGGTCAAAACGATAGCGGTCGTTATAGTTCAAGTAGATGTTGTTAAGGCTAGCACCGCTGTAAATTACTTTATCATCAATGATAAAGCCTTTAAGGTGCAGAACGCCAAACACTTCTCTGCCACGTACCGGAATGCCGTATACAGGCACACCATGTTCGTGTTGTTGTCTAAACTCACGATACATAACCGCATTACCGTCAGACTTGTCTGCGCCGATTAGACCACGCTGGGCTCGGTGCCAATCAACACAAACAGCAATATCGAGAGAAGGATTTTTTTGCTTTGCTTGATAAAGTTCAGTCAGGATTTGGCGTCCAGCGTCATCATCTTCTAAATACAAAGCAACTAGGTAGATTCTTGATTGTGCTTCACGTATCGCTTGAATTAAGTATTCGCGATAATCTTTGGCGGAAAGCAGCACATCCAGTGCGTTGGGATCCTGCGCGATCGAGGGAAGCTGTTCAAAAGAGTTCCTAAGAGCCATCATATGAGGGACTGTACCTTTGGTCATTGCAAAATTGCGAACCTAGAATTTTACCAAACTCTGGCCCTAAATGGGTAGTAAACCGTTGATAAGTTTAACGGGGATCAATGTATCGCATTGCTGCCAGTGCTTTTCCGCTTTGAATATAGCGAGAAAACAGTTGTTTAAGTGAATTTGGTAGTGCTTCTTGACTGATGACTTCAAATCCATGCTGCCCATAAAATGCCTGTAAATGTTGCAACGCAAAGCAATAATCATTGTTCGTTAGCTCGTTTTGTTGCAACTGCGTCATGAAATAATGGCCGATTCCTTGTTGGCGAGAGTCCGGTAGGACCAGCATCCCCGTCATCAAGCGATACTGTTCGATCGTGCGAAAGCGCACTAAAGCACAGAGGCTGTTGTTTTGACTAAGGGTGAGAATTCGCTCGTCACTCTTTGGTTTGCCAGCAGGGTAGTGTGCTTTATAGAGTTTTTTGGCGATCGGCAGCTTAATGGGGTCTAGCAGACCGAATTTTAACGTATCCATAGCCAATGCTTGTCTCAAAAGGATAGAATAGCGGCAGTGTAAGCCATCAATGAATGCCCATGCAAACTGAAAACAATGCCCAACTTCGTCCATTCCATACCTTCGGTATTTCACAGCAATGTCAGGTGTTGGTAGAAGCTGAATCTATCGACGACTTAAAAGCGATTTATCAAAACCCGGACTGGCAAACCCTACCAAAGCTCATGCTTGGTAAGGGGAGTAATATGTTGTTTACCAAACCTTACCAAGGAGTGGTGGTGGTTAACCGTCTGCGTGGTATTTCGTATTCGAGTACGGATACCGAACACCTATTGCATGTATCTGGCGGGGAAGATTGGCCAAGTTTAGTCGCGTGGTGCATTGAGCAAGGTTACGCTGGTATTGAAAACCTAGCGTTAATACCTGGCTGTGCCGGAAGCGCGCCGATCCAGAATATCGGTGCCTATGGGCTCGAGCTCCAACAGATTTGTGACTACGTTGAATACCTATGCTTAGAGAGTTTTACTGTTAAACGACTATCTAGTGAGCAGTGTCGTTTTGGTTATCGGGATTCTATTTTTAAACATGAGCTAAAAGAGCAGGCGATCGTCACGGCTATTGGGCTAAAACTGAATAAGAGCTGGCAACCAATATTAAGCTATGGTCCGTTGCAGTCTCTGCACATCGAGAGCACCACCCCCAAAGAAGTCTTTGACGTGATAGTGAGTGTTCGAAAAGAAAAATTGCCTGATCCCGCTATTACCGGTAATGCTGGAAGTTTCTTTAAAAATCCTATTGTCAGTATGGAACAATACGATGTTCTCAAGGTGCAATTCCCAGATCTTGTAGCGTATCCCTCTGGAAATGATATGAAGTTGGCGGCAGGCTGGCTTATCGATCAGTGTGGCTTAAAGGGACACACGATTGGTGGTGCGATGGTGCATCCTAAGCAGGCACTCGTGTTAGTGAATGCTAATGACGCGAAAGCAGAAGATATTCTTGCGCTAGCGGCTTATGTTAGAAACAGAGTACTAACGACATTCAATGTAGAGCTTGAACATGAAGTTCGATTTATGGATGCTAAACAAGAAGTATATTTGAAGGACTTGTTATGAAAGAGCATCATGTGAAACTTGCCATTTTGACTCAGCTTTCCCAAGGAGGATTTCACTCAGGCGAAATGTTGGGTGAACAGCTTGGTATTTCTCGTGCTGCCGTGAGTAAACACATTAAAGGCATTCGTGACTGGGGTGTCGATATCTTCCGAGTTCAAGGAAAAGGCTATCAACTGGCGACACCGATGGAGCTCTTATCCAGAGAACATCTGTCTCAACACTTATCGACGCCTTTTGAGTTGATTCCAATTATTGATTCGACCAACCAATATTTGCTCGATAGACAACATAACTTGGAATCCGGAGCCGTTTGCGTTTCTGAATACCAATCGAAAGGCCGGGGCCGTCGCGGCCGACAGTGGGTGTCACCATTTGGAAGCAACCTTTACCTATCGATGTACTGGAAGTTAGAGGCTGGCATGGCGGCAGCGATGGGGCTCAGTCTGGTGATTGGTGTAGCGATAGTCGAAGCATTGGAACAGCTTGGGATTGACGGTGTAAAACTTAAATGGCCGAACGATCTGTATTTTAACGATAAGAAGTTAGCCGGAATTTTGGTGGAGATGTCGGGCCAAGCTGGAGGTGCAGCAAACCTAGTCATGGGCATGGGGATGAACCTTAATATGAGTGAGCAAGTGGAAGGCATCGATCAGCCTTGGACCTCACTTAATGACGTCGCTAACCAGCCATTTAGCCGCAATGATTTGGTGATTGCTTTTATTCACGCATGGCAAAGTGCATTGGAAGATTACGAAATGTGTGGTCTACATGGCTTTGTTGAGCGTTGGAACCGTCACGATAACTTTTTAAATCGAGAAGTCCGTTTGGTGATGGGTAATCGAGATATTCAAGGGGTGGTGCGCGGTATCGACGCAACGGGTGCGGTGTTACTGGAAACGGAAGCGGGCATTCAACCATTCATCGGTGGTGAGATTTCTCTGCGCAAATTGAATTGATGCTACTCAACGTAGCATTATCTCTGCAGCCAATACACCCAATGATGCCATCCCTGCGTAGGCAGGGATCTTGTGCACAACCCACGTCAAAAACGCTTATTTTCTCAAATAAACCGTCTCAACATTATGATTTTGACCTTTCTGTAAAATCAGCTGAGCGCGCTCTTTAGTTGGCAGGATATTTTGCACTAAGTTGATACCATTGATCGAAGCCCAGATGTTCTTCGCTTTGTTTCTGGCTTCTTCTTCGTTTAATTGAGTGTAATGACTGAAGTAGGAGCCCGGCTTGGTAAAGGCACCCTGACGAAATTTCATAAAGCGCTGCACATACCAGTTTTCAATGCGTTCACTGTCAGCATCGACATATAAAGAGAAATCAAGAAAGTCAGAAATAAACACGCGATGGGGATCGTGAGGATAATCCATGCCACTTTGCAGAACGTTTAGGCCTTCAATAATCAATACATCAGGTAGATCAACGACTTTTTCTCTCTCGGTGATGTCATAGGTTAAGTGCGAATAGACAGGCGCAACCACGTTGCGTTTGCATGCCTTAACGTCAGACACAAATTGAACTAACCGACGCATATCGTACGATTCTGGAAATCCTTTTTTCGCCATTAATCCTTTTTCAAGCAGAACTTTATTAGGATATAAGAAACCATCGGTAGTGATCAGTTCGACTTTAGGATGATTCTCCCAACGGCTGAGCAGAGCTTTTAGCAAACGTGCGGTGGTACTTTTTCCGACAGCAACACTGCCTGCAATACCAATGATAAATGGCGGTGTATGGTCATCTTGACCGAGGAATTCTTGCAGGACCGAGTTGCGACTTTGCCGAGCCGCGACGTAGAGATTTAATAGACGCGTCAGTGGTAAGTAGACATCTGTGGCTTCCTGCATGGTCAGATTTTCATTGATACCCTGAAGCTCCTTCAGATCATCTTCTGTTAATGTCATAGGGACAGCGTTGCGAAGTGCAGACCACTGCTCGCGACTAAATGACATAAAAGGGCTCATAATTCACCTAACTTAAGGTTTCCATACACGTAGAGTGCTGAACATACCTGAAGCAAGGGATAAATCAAATATTTCATGCGATACAGCGTGCGTAATTCCCCGAAATATGTACAAAAAGCCATCAAAAAGAAAGAATGTGCGAAAAAACGGTTTTTTTTTTGATTTAACGGTTGCATCAGCAAGATTCATTCAATAGAATGCGCTCCACTTATGCCGACTTAGCTCAGTAGGTAGAGCAACTGACTTGTAATCAGTAGGTCACCAGTTCGATTCCGGTAGTCGGCACCACTTTCACTTTGCTTAGGGCAATGACGACGAAAGTGGCAAGTAAAATTTGGGGGGGTTCCCGAGTGGCCAAAGGGAGCAGACTGTAAATCTGCCGGCACTGCCTTCGATGGTTCGAATCCGTCCCCCCCCACCATATTCTTTAGGGAATAGCTCTCAGAGTTACGTGTTGCGGGCATCGTATAATGGCTATTACCTCAGCCTTCCAAGCTGATGATGCGGGTTCGATTCCCGCTGCCCGCTCCAACTCATTTAGAGTGCTGATATAGCTCAGGTGGTAGAGCGCATCCTTGGTAAGGATGAGGTCGGCAGTTCGAGTCTGCCTATCAGCACCAGCTCTCAAAGCAATTATTCCCTTTTGATACTTTCTTTTGGCTAAACTATGTTTGAAGCTGAAAGAAGTTTTATTACCAAGATTTTTTGGTTGCGTGGTCTTCAAAGCCACCTAAATCCGTACCTAGAGGGACAACTCATGTCTAAAGAAAAATTTGAACGTACGAAACCGCACGTAAACGTTGGTACTATCGGCCACGTTGACCACGGTAAAACTACTCTAACAGCAGCTATCTGTACAACACTTGCTAAAGTTTACGGCGGTTCTGCTCGTGACTTCGCATCTATCGATAACGCTCCAGAAGAGCGTGAGCGCGGTATCACAATCGCAACTTCTCACGTTGAGTACGATACTCCAAGCCGCCACTACGCACACGTAGACTGCCCAGGACACGCTGACTATGTTAAAAACATGATCACTGGTGCTGCGCAAATG
>NZ_OANU01000189.1:0-1117 GCF_900089835.1 Vibrio thalassae
CTTGAAAATTTTCTTTGGTCCATAATCGAACACACGTTGGCGCTACTTCTTTAAATGGGTATATCTCCAGGGCTTGTGCTCGATTGCTAAACTGACCAAGGTTAGGATTATTTCGAAAAAATGTTCCTGCTGTATCACCATTCCAGAGTACAGCTTTTACATTTTTACCGACCTCCATTGACTGTATATTATTGTTCTCGACGAGACCTGCAAAATTAACGTGAAAATAAGAACCATCATTCAAGCAATGGTCAAAAGGTTGCCCTTGAAAATTTTCCTTGGTCCACAATCGAACACACGTTGGCTCCACTTCTTCTCGACCATTGTCGGCGACAACTGCTGCTCTCGTTAAATTAATTAAATTGTCAAATTGTTGAAGTAAATTAATTGATACACCTTTTGTGTAAACAGACGATCCATGCTCTAAGTTCTTATCAAAAGTCATTACTTGTGAACTGTTGGAAACTGAATATATTCTATTATCGTCAGTATCAATATACCATTTTTGATTGATATCCCCATGGTCACATGTTTTCGCGCGTACAGGCTTTCCTTCGCCCATGTAGTGTATACACTTATCGAGGTTGTCTAATGAACGAAGCTGTTTACTACTTGTATATTCCCAACGCTGGTTATCCTGTGAATTACAATCCCAACCGACGACTGATTGGCCGTCTGACCGACTTAAATCCATACATTGGCTTTTTGAACCTTTGGACATTATAAGCACCTGCGCTGGGGAACTTTTCTTTTCTAACTCAATGTACGAAAATTTATTTTCACTATTTTTACCAAAATATGTATTTTTTGAATTAGGCCCAAAACGCCAGTTGAAACCGCTTCTATCGCTGTGAAACCAAAGTCTAGCAGTAACACCTGAGCCTACTTCTAGAGATTCAAAGCGGTTGTTCCACTCTTGTTCCTCACCCCTTTCATAACCTGTCCAATAGTTAAAAACTTGTTTTTCATCTAAACAAAAGTCCCAACGTTGCCCTTGATGATCCTCCTGGTCCCAAAAACGGGCACATTTACTGCCAAATTGCCGTGGAAACACCTCTAGAGATGACACTTCATTATCACCTGAGCTAAAGGACGACACATTTGCTTTATGTGTCCA
>NZ_OANU01000189.1:1836-7274 GCF_900089835.1 Vibrio thalassae
AGAACTCGATTATCATCCCTTCCATCTAGACAATATGTTTTTGAATCACCTTGGTAGTCTGCACGTTCATAAAAGCGAACACAGTCATCTTTTAACGGTTCATGTTTTAACTCAATGTACGAAAATTTATTTTCGCTATTTTTACCAAAATATGTATCTTTTGAATTAGGCTCAAAACGCCAGTTGAAACCGGTTCTATTGTAGTGAAACCAAAGTCTAGCAGTGATATCTGAACCTACTTCTAGAGATTCAAAGCGGTCGTTCCACTCTTCATACTTACCATCTTCATAACCTCTCCAATAGTTAGAAGCTTGATTTTCATCTAAACAAAAGTCCCAACGTTGCCCTTGATGATCCTCCTGGTCCCAAAAACGGGCACATTTACTGCCAAATTGCCGTGGAAACACCTCTAGAGATGACACTTCATTATCACCTGAGCTAAAGGACGACACATTTGCTTTATGTGTCCAATTCCAGCCTTTAAAATCAGTATGCTCAAAAATGGTTACATAAACATTTTTACCAACTTTTACCGATGAATACGTGTCATTAGAATCTCTTAAATCCGGAAAACGCTTATCTTTCCCATGGTCTAAACAAAAATCATCTACATCACCTTTGTAGTCGCTCTCGGTAAAGTAACGCACACAATTATCGGCAACCTTTTTAGTGTGAATAATAAAAAAGGATTCGTTAGCGACACCCCAAGGACTGGGAACCTGTGCTAAGTTACTTGTTATGGTCTTTTTATCTGGACCATAAAGCGTCATATCACGAATGTTACTACCCAATTTAATTGACTGATAATCAAGAATTATGTCTGCACCATAAACGTGTAATTCACTCTGGTTGGGACCAAAACATATATCTTGAGACAGACCGTGATAGTTGGGGTTTTCAAATAGTCTGATGCAGTTTTCGTCAAGATTTGGCAACGTGTACTCAACTTTTAATTTGACATTATCAATCCCATACTCACCTTGCAACATGACATACCAAGTGCCGGATACGGGTCTTGAGACGTCGCATTGTTTATTACTTCCTGGCTTAGATCTATTCTTACACCCCGAAGGATGGTTTAGTATAGAACCTGTTGTATTGGATAAAGTCAGGTCTATATCTGTTTCATCAATATCATGTCTACCGCGTTGGGTGGTAACCGTTAAATCGCTAACATTTGCCGGAACGTCTATAAAGTAAAGTATACGTCTATTTTTCCCCGTAGCCTTTGGTCTGATTTCTTCGCCATTGTATAATCGACTATTTTTATCAAGTACATAGGTGTCGAAACTCGCTGAAAAATCGTCACCCTCATTGTTAGTTAACGTTAAACTCACCTCGTGTAAACCCGGCTTTTTAAAGGTATGCTCGCTATTATGTTCTGAGGAGTATGAGCCATCGTCGAAATCCCATTCAAGGCTCGATAACCCATTTTCCTGTCCTCTTGGATAATTATATGAAATGTTACTCCCAACCTTGGTAACATAGACATCATCCTCAGGAACACTTAAAAGATTCATACCATCGAGTGATAAATCACCGCTGGCTATAGGGTCTAAGTATGATTTGTAATCCGGTCCACTCCACGATTTGTCGAATAGACGGGAAAGAGTTACATACCTCTCAACCATTTCCTTTCCTGCGCAAACATGATCATAAATTTCATATTCCCCCGAACTGTCTACCCCAATTAAGCGTTTTTGTTTATCAAGTAAACCGGAACCAGAGCTCCCTTCAAAACTCACTCCTTTGGCGAATTTAACGTATATAGCCAAATCTTCGTCATTATCTGATTCTATATCTTGTGACAACAATACTTCTCGAGGAATTGCAATAGATTTTGGTCTACCTTTAGGATGGCTTATGTTAGCACCAATTGTTGGTTGTTCATTATTACCGTTCCACCCAACTAGAAAAGCGTTTGCGTTTGGATTAATAGGATCTTCTAGTTCAAGCAATAAATAATCATTCGCTAGATCTATTGGTTTTGTCCCGTCTAGACCAATGTTAGAAGCCAAAACTTTAACGCCATGGTTAGTATGTCCAGGGCTTATCTCTGCACCTGTTCCACATGTGGATGCTTGATAGTTGTAGCTCACCGTTACCCGATGAGCATTTTTTTCTGTAATTTCACAGTGGGAAGCGGTTAAAATAAGCGGTCTACCATCTCGCTTTGTGTTATTAATTAGTGTCCCACTGCATTTATAGAGAAGATTTAGCCCGCAAGACTTACTTGTACATGACGGGTCTTGATGAGGAATGGCCAATTGGACAGTGGAGCGGATCTGATCCCTCCAGTCATCTCCCTCGGGGCAAGCGACGTCTATTAGACAAGCCTCTTGGAATACAACTGGTGGTTTAACCCGACCTTCCACTTCCACAATCACTGACGTTAAATGAAAATCGTGTGTGTCATCAGCACTTCTTGGTGTTCTTGAAGATGAATCTAAGTGGTACGCAGGTATGTTAAGTTCTATAATTGCCGTATCGCCTTCAATCGCTGAGATCCACAACTCGCCGTGGTCGTCATTATCAAAGTGAGTATAAACAGGCATTCCCTCTTTTTTATCGGGGGTATATATGTGTAATGTTCCGCCAACAGGCATGATATAGGATGTAAAACCTAAGTTCAGGTATTTCGCCCCTGGGGAGTGGATTTCAGCTCGCCATACCGCCCACTCTTCTTCATTAATTGTAACAAACTGCCATTGTTCTGGTTTAATCGACGTCACTGCTCCTTTGCCATGTATCCCATTTTTTACGTCCTCATCGGTGAGTTCTGGTACTGTTACAGAGTATTGCACCGGCTCATCAACCTCAACCAATTCTGATACTGGGTCAATTGCTAAAGCGGATTTACAGAAAATCATCAATAGCACTATTGATAATCTACTGAAAAAATTTGAATATTTCATTTCTTACACTCCTCCTATTTATTAGGATAAATATATTCCAATTATCGAAGACCAAACCTGGAATAAGAAGTATTAGTAAATCACGCTGAATTTGATAATAGCCACCAAGTTATCAATACAACTATCAATAACAAAAGGCCATTTGATTTACAACCATTAAACGACCTAGATACTCAGTGTGTGATAAGCGCACCATAAAACCCCCATTCTAATCCTGAGGGATCCCCACATCTTTTCACCGGAACTCTGCCGCACTTATCGCTTTGAGGCCTCCTACGGCTAAGGCCAGATCCTTCACGCTAAATGAGTAAGCTTCTCTTCCTATCAACTCTTTACCGAGAAAAAAGTAGGAAAGTACCCGGCGTGTTGTAAGCGCCAGTTACTCGGCGTATTGATGAGGAGAACCAAAGCCGTTAGGCTTTGGTTAGATTCCAAGGTAGAAGCGCTTCTATGTCTTCCAACGTCTCTGCGTATGGTAGCTTACTGAGAAGGGTGTGAAGATAGGAGTAAGGTTCAAGACCGTTTAATTTCGCCGTTTCAATCAAACTATTTATACATGGAGCGAGGTCCGTGCTATCTAGGATAGAAACAACAGGAACGTAGGGCTGGTGCTTATGGGCGTGTATAACCTAACCCAAGTCAACACTGAGCCTGGCAACGAAGCTACCTGCCCATTCTCGCCTCCAGCGGGGTGGTTGGGCAGCGCTCAGGACTATGTGAAACTGATGCGACAGCGGTACACGGATCAAGCGTTTAGCCAACTGATGGGGGCAGCAGCGCGAATGTCCAAGTCGCTGGGAGAGGAACATGAATACAAAACAACACCTTCGCAATCCAATGGTCGTAGAAGAAGCCACAAAAAAAGCTGAGCCGCAGGCAAAGCAACTGGGGCTTGCTTCTATACCTGACGACATGCTTGAAATGATCTGTCCGAACTTAACTTATGCAAGGCAATTCACTCCTGAGCTTTATGCAAAGTTTCAGAACGTGAAGCGATTGCTAAAAGAACTATCGGAACAGAGCACACCCAAGCATGGGCATATTGTGAAGTTCACGACACAGTACGCGAGCTACGATGAATCGGTACTGCTTTTGCGAGAAGGCGAGATCCGAGGCGAAAACTTAATTGCTTGTGTCGGTGGTAAAAATCTCGATGATCTTGATCTACGGGACTACGGGACTACGGGCTTGCGATGCACATTGGCTGCGGCGGCCCATTTGAGCCAATCTCAGGTATGCAAATTCGGGAGTTGTCTGAGTTCGACATGTTTGAGACGACCTACAACTTCTGGGGTGCGACACCTTGCGGTAACGGGATGATAAATATCACGGTTCCAATGAAGCGTTGGTTTTTAACCTTCGACGTGTAGGTACATATAACAAGCGTAGGGGGGATTCCCCCTCGCTTTCCTAAGCATCCTGGAACAGGGTTCTTAGGAAAGTGCCTTGTGCGCTTATTGTGCAAGAGAAATAAAGTCATACTAGGGAATAAAATCATACTCAAAAGGCAGCGAAATTTGATCTCGCTGCCTTTAGTTTTTGGTCTATGACCTGTACACGTAGCTCATTTCTGGACAAAAGTTTGCTAGCGATTTGCCTAAATTAGCAATTAATTAATAACTTCAGGTATTGCAGATTCCGTGAAAACATCATCTTATCAGTTATCTGTTAGCAGGCACTGCTTTACATGTTGCTAGAAACAATCGTGGCTTAGAGAGATTCTTGGTTATCCACAAAATTAGTGGATAAACGGCTTTTAACCAAAATAATCAACCAGATGCATAAATGATTGGTGCTACGAAATTGCAATATGCGCCATATTGACTACACTGTTAATAACAACAAAGGATTTCTCAGGTTTTCTTTGTCGTTCGAAACGCCTCCCCGATAAAAAGGAGGCGTTTTGCTTCTGTATCTAGCATGACATTAAAATGTGATGTTTACCCAAACAAACAAAAGTCCAAACGACACAAATCGCTAATAAGCCTATTATCAACAACGTCTCTTAACCTGCAACTAAGAGCGAAAAAATCTGTGCGTGATTTTTATGAGCCCTGAACCAAGGGCTCTTTTTTGTACGTAAGCAACAGAGGGTAGTCCCCATTTCAGCGAAAATTCCAATTTGGCTTCAGCTATACCACGCTTTGTTCGTGGCCTTCTGCAATTCGACCATATGACAAAAATTGTAAGTAGCGATGCGCTATGAATGACATACTTTGAATGATCACACCAGACAACGGGGCGGCCTGACAAGTTACTGGACAAAAATTAGGTTCGGAAAATCATACATTAGCAAATCATGAATAACTATAGGGGCTCTTCTCCGCTTTGTTGAGTCATAACGCAATACTTATGACTTCTACCATACTGACTAATAACCCTTTTTTAGTCAGTATGGATGAATCCTATTTTGACCCAGTTACTTTCTCAGCTTTTACATATTCAGGGGCAGGCAATCCAGTCGATTAAGGTCGATGAATCCACTCAAACTGTTGACGTTTACTGTCGTCGAGACCGACGATT
>NZ_OANU01000188.1 GCF_900089835.1 Vibrio thalassae
TCTTTTCGCCTTTCCCTCACGGTACTGGTTCACTATCGGTCAGTCAGTAGTATTTAGCCTTGGAGGATGGTCCCCCCATATTCAGACAGGATATCACGTGTCCCGCCCTACTCGATTTCACTGATGATGAGATGTCGACTACGGGGCTATCACCCTGTATCGCGGCACTTTCCAGAGCCTTCGTCTGTCTCATTAAAAGCTTAAGGGCTAGTCCAATTTCGCTCGCCGCTACTTTCGGAATCTCGGTTGATTTCTCTTCCTCGGGGTACTTAGATGTTTCAGTTCCCCCGGTTCGCCTCACTAACCTATGTATTCAGTTAGTGATAACTGCTTATGCAGTTGGGTTTCCCCATTCAGGAATCTCAGACTCACCGGTTTTTACTACCTAATCTGAGCTTATCGCAAGTTAATACGCCTTTCATCGCCTCTGACTGCCAAGGCATCCACCGTGTACGCTTAGTCACTTAACCATACAACCCCAAAGGGTCTTTCTATTTGTCTTCACTTTTGAAAAGTGAAAGCAAACGGTCAAACAACCAAAGTTGTCTGCATTTTTATACATGTGCAGACTCGATTTTGCCGGACTCAAATTCCAAGAACACTTGAATGTGTGTTGGTACCTACATCTTTCGATATAGGATTTGAGAACTTTTAATAGATAACAATTAATCAAATTGTTATCTGTCAGCTTTCCAAATTGTTAAAGAGCTATGCTCCGGGCCTAAAACCCAAACCATCAATCTGTGTGAACACTCATCGCAATAATCTTTCGTATAAGGAGGTGATCCAGCCCCAGGTTCCCCTAGGGCTACCTTGTTACGACTTCACCCCAGTCATGAACCACAAAGTGGTGAGCGTCCTCCCGAAGGTTAAACTACCCACTTCTTTTGCAGCCCACTCCCATGGTGTGACGGGCGGTGTGTACAAGGCCCGGGAACGT
>NZ_OANU01000185.1 GCF_900089835.1 Vibrio thalassae
AAAGGTTCATTATTGAAACGATTAATGACCAATTAAAGAATATATCTCAAATAGAGCACTCAAGGCATCGCAGCTTACATGGTTTTATGTTGAATTTACTTGGCGGACTAATCGCTTACTGTCTGAAACCAGAAAAGCCATCACTCAACATCACAAACACTGAAAAGACAGGATTGATGGCGATGGCTTAAACCGATCTCAGGTTAGTTACAAAGTTCGCCCGAACGGGCTTGTAAGAGCACATGTGATAAATGTCGACAATACCAACATAAGATCGCTGTAGAAGGAGTCACCGCGTGGGTAATCGCGATAGATGGAAATCCTGTATTTGCTCCTTATAAACTTACCGAGCATAAAATGGGTTAAACCTGTATTTTTGATCTCAGAAACCTCACCCAATATCACCATCCCATTCATTTACACGGCCATACTTTTACTGTGCTCCTAGGCAAAAATGGTAGGGCCAAAGTCGCATTTGTCGCAGACAACCCAGGCAAGTGGATGTATCACTGTCATGTTGTCAGCGCCGATGTAAAAATGACCCACTAACGTCGATTTAAAATTGACCCACCTGAGGCAAACTATCCGTTCGTAAAATGGACAAAGCGGCGGATTATGATCAATCAGGAGCAACTAGTGGAAATACACGTTTTACATCAGCAAGGACAAAGTATCCGCCGCATCGCGCGTGATTTAGGTGTATCTAGAAACACCGTTCGCACTTA
>NZ_OANU01000183.1 GCF_900089835.1 Vibrio thalassae
CTTGCAGCGCCGCCACATCGGCAATGCTTGCCTCTGCCGCTATCGCCGCTTGATAATCGGCCTCGTTCGCACCATCAAAGGTTAAACCTAGGATATTCCCTAAGGTGGTGTTGCTGATACCGTTAACGTTACTGTCGGCCGCCGCCGTTTGAACCTCGGCAAACGCCAATAAGCTCGCATCCACACGGTCAATCAGCACTTGCAGCGCCGCCACATCGACAATGCTTGCCTCTGCCGCTATCGCCGCTTGGTAGTCAGCCTCGTTCGCACCATCAAAAGTTAAACCTAGGATATTCCCTAAGGTGGTGTTGCTGATACCGTTAACGTTACTGTCGGCCGCCGCCGTTTGAACCTCGGCAAACGCCAATAAGCTCGCATCCACACGGTCAATCAGCACTTGCAGCGCCGCCACATCCGCGATGCTCGCCTCTGCCGCTATCGCCGCTTGATAATCGGCCTCGTTCGCACCATCAAAGGTTAAACCTAGGATATTCCCTAAGATGGCATTGCTGATACCGTTAACGTCACTGTTCGTCGCCGCCAACTGCACACTGGCAAAAGCATCGACGCTGTTATCAACACTGTCAATCAGCACTTGCAGCGCCGCCACATCGGCAATGCTTGCCTCTGCCGCTATCGCCGCTTGATAATCGGCCTCGTTCGCACCATCAAAGGTTAAACCTAGGATATTCCCTAAGGTGGTGTTGCTGATACCGTTAACGTCACTGTTGGTCGCCGCCAACTGCACACTGGCAAAAGCATCGACGCTGCTATCAACACTGTCGATCACTGCTTGCAACGCCG
>NZ_OANU01000177.1:0-23908 GCF_900089835.1 Vibrio thalassae
TAGACTCATAATGTAAATATATTAAACTTGTACAAGTTAAAAAAACGATCGGAAGAACAAGTTTAATTAAATACTTAACCAAGATTGTAAATGTTGCGTTCATGAGATTTTTCCATGAAAAAGCCATATCATCATTATATAATACTCGAATTCAGATAATAAGTGCGACACTTCATGGCTTTGTTGAACGAAGCCGCTCCGCAGCAGAGTAAATTCAGCACAAGTTATACTCTTATAACACCATCATCCCGATGGTCGTTGACAGGAGTAACTTATGAATTCTACCACTTAGAAGTAAGCGGGTATTTCTACCCACCTAGTCCTTTATTGGTCTGTTGCTACACGGCAGCAGATCACTAACATCACAACCCACCTCTCGTTGAGGTAATTCTGTTAGCACATGTCGCAGATAAGCATAAGGTTCGACGTTGTTTGCTCGGCAAGTTAGCATGATGCTAAACAAAACAGCACTGGCGTTTGCACCACTTGGTGTGTCGCTGAACAACCATGCTTTTCGGCCAACAGCCACTGGGCGTATCTCGCGTTCAACTCGATTGTTATCGATAGGGTATAACCCATTTTCAACGTATCTTTTTAGATAGGGCCATTGGTTGAGTGCATAAGCGACCGCTTTTCCCACTGGACTTTTAGGAAGTAGGTTTGCTGAAGCTTTATCTAAACAAGCGTAAAAGGAACTGAGGATCGGGATCGCGTGTTTTTGCCGAAGCTGATATCACTCATCTGGCGATAAATTTTTTGCTTTTTTCTCAATTGCGTACAACTTCTGAATATAGCTCAGCGCCTGCTTAGCTTGCCCCACTTTTTTGGGGCTCAGATCCAACGCATCTTTAAATTTACGCCTTGCATGGGCCCAACAGCCAAGATGCTGAACGTTATCCAACATGCGCCAGGCCGAATAACCATCCGTCATGATGCTGCCAGCATATTTATCGAGGAACCGCTTGGGATAATGATGCGCTCGACCGGGTTGATACTCGAATAAAGTGACGGGTGTTAGGCTCTGCTCTGGACTGGCATAAGCCCAAAGATAAGACTTGCTTTCTGCTTTCTTACAAGGCTCTTTGAGAACCTGAAGTGTGGTCTCATCGCCATGCATAACTGGCTCTTTCAGTAATATTTGATGCAAAGCTTGGTAGATGGGAAATAAGAGTTCCGCTGTTTTTATCATCCAATTTGCCAGTGTCGTACGTTGGATATCTAAGCCCACTCGGGAAAGTTCTTTTTCGATACGATAAAGAGGAAGCCCATCAGCATACTTGCTTACAGCAATGGTTGCTAAGGTCCCAGCTGTGGCAATACTGCCAGGTAATGGCTGTTTCGGCATTTTAGCCGTCACCACTTTACTGCCTGTACCTTGTTGCTTACAGTGACGACATGCGTATTTTTTACGCTCATGACGCAGCACTTTGACTTGCTTAGGAATGATTTCAATTTGCTCTGATGTTTCCACACCGATTGCGTGCATTGGGCTTTGGTAGCAGTTGCAGACCTTTTCACTGTCCGCTAAATCATGCTCAATCACTTCACGAGGTAAATTTGGATTGATGGGTTTGCGACCTCGTTTACGTGTGTAGGTAATGGTTTCGGTTTCGGGATCATCATTATCGACGGGAGCATCGTTAAGCTGCTCTGCCTCATTAAACAAGCAGCCTTGCGCTGGGAACTTTTCACTCTGGGGTAGATAATGCATAGCCTGAGCACGGCGAAATTGCTCCCACATAAACAGGCCCTTACGCTGAGCCGCGCATGTGGGGACACCCAAGCGAACAGGTATAAAGTAGGCCTTCGAACTTCAAGAGCACTCAAATAGGTCTAGCTTTCAAGCTAGACCTATTCCTTATACGTAGGTATCAACGCCCGCTTTTTTCTCCGCAATTTTCTCACCGTCATAGGTTTTGACGATCGCTCCCTCTGAGTTGCGAATCTTGATTTGGTTCTGACTATCCAAGGATGCTGTCAACTCACCTTTGCCTGATTTTAGATATCCATTAATGAACTTTGTGGTGTCTTTTAAATGCTGCTGAATATGAGGTTGGTACATTGCGTTGCTGGTTTTCAATGCCTAATGCTCCCTTGAATTGGAAGTATTAACATACTCGAGACGGATGAAAATTAATATCTCAACCAATCACAAATTCTCACTAACGATTAATGCCGTACGGTAATTTTTGGCAAAGATCAAACTACTCGGTCTTTAGCTCACCAAGCGTAAACTCTAAAATTTCTTGCGCAGCTGAGCGTAATTCTGGGAGATGTGTTTTCAGCTGATCCAACGAGGTACGAAAGCTCGGTGCATGGCAAAATAGATAGCCAAAACTTAATGCACCGGAGCCAATCGGCACCGATATCGCCACCATACCGTCGACAAATTCCTCATTGTCTTCACCAAATCCTTGTTCAGCAATTCGGCTCAGCTCTTCAAGAAATAGGCCATCATTGGTTATGGTCTTTGGTGTGTATTCGGTTAACCCCATGTGTTGTAAGACGTTTTCACGAATTGAAGTGTCCAATGAAGCGAGATAAAGCTTACCCGATGCGGAAGCTGCAATAGGCACCGGACTCCCCTCTGCCAAATTGATTTGCAGTGGCCAGTTGCAGTTCACACGCTCAAAGTAGATCATTTCGATACCATTAGGCACTGAAATTCCGCACGTTTCACCAATCGTGTCAGCAAGGCGTTGCAACACCGATGTTCTTTGTTCAGAAAAGCGTTGGTTCTTCAAAATATCATGAGATAAAGACTGCAGGTTCGGCCCCGCAATAACGCGACCAATGATATTTTCTTGGAGATGGCCTAAAACGATAAGCTGGTTGATCAGTTTGTTCGCAGACGCAATTGGCATAGACAGCTGTTCGGCAATAGACTCTCTATTGAGTTGACCACGGCTGTGAGCCACGATGGCGAGCACTTGTAGTACTCGGTCTAGGGTTGAACCTTTAGTAGTATTTGCCGAACTAGAGCTTGTCATAGAGCTACATTCATCCTTGATACGGTATTCGATATGCTTTGAATAGCCTATTGCTTTTACTGATTAAGTGCAACTGTGTACAAAGCCTAAGTGACAGATATTAAAAGGGCTCGTTTAAACAAGCCCGTGCGCTCATATATTTCGCAAAATCAATACCTATGCGTTATTTCATAGTTGGCATGACGAATTCGGCTTGAGTCTGTGTGCTGTCCTTTGCACCGACTTTCACATCCGATTCGGGCCAACGTGTAGTGATGGTTTTCATTCGAGTAAAGAATCGAATGCCGTCAGGACCGTGCATAGGCTTTGTTGCGTAATTCATTTTCGAAGTAGATCAGACCTATTTCGGTTAATTGTTAGCCAACACGGCAAGTTTTAGGCATACCAAGCCCTGTAAGCTTGTTCAGAGCTTTGATCATAGCGTAAGTCTCGCCAACCTGAGCATTGTAATTTCTTAGGCTTAATTTCCCACCTAACAACTGTTTCACCCGATACATTGCGGTCTCTGATAGAGAGCGCTTATGACAGCCGTACCGCTTTTTCCACTTCTTGTTGGAGCCGTGGAGCTTTTGACAACCTACCGCTAAATTACGAGGGTGTCCTTGCTCCAAGAAGGCTGCTCCTTCTCGTGGCGGGATGAGGGGAATCGCTCGCTTAATTCGTATAGCATCATGGCAATTCCTTATGTCATAAGCTCCATCACCTGATATCTCAATGATTTTACGACGTGTCTGCTTAAGTAAGTTGGGGAGCACTTCGGCATCGGTTACGTTAGATAAACTCAGCTCTGCTGCAACTATTTCGTGGGTGCTTATATCTACTGCGATATGCAGCTTACGCCAGACTCTGCGCTTCCCATCAGTGCCATGCTTCTTGACCTTCCATTCACCTTCGCCATAAACGTTGAGACCAGTGGCATCAATAGCCAGATGTTTTATTGCGCCTCTGGTTTTAGTTTTAAAAGAAACCTCAACTTCCTTAGCTCGGCGGCTTATACAGGTGTAGTGGGGGCAAACAAGCAGGATGTTAGCCAGCTTGAGTACTGAGTCTAGAAAACCTTGCAGCGCTCTCAATGGCATAGAGAAAACGCGTTTCACCATCAGTGCGGTAGTAATGGCTAAGTCGCTAAATCGGCGGGGTCTACCACGTTTTCCTTGTTTGTTTTGCTTCCACTCGGCTATCGCTTCCTCATCAATCCAAAAGGTCAGTGAACCACGGTTTATTAAGGCTTCGCTGTACTGTTTCCAGTTAGTTGTTTTGTAACGAGGTTTCGGCATAAGGCTACGATGATTGATGGGTGTAGACGATCAGATCGTAGCTTCTTGATTTAGTTCCATCAATTTAAGCAATAAAGCCTCGTCAATCCAAAACGTGAGTGAACCTCGATTGACTAGGGAGTTGTTGTACTTGCGCCAGTTGGTGGTTTTGTAGCGAGGCTTCGGTATGAAATCAGAGTCAGTTAATGAATGTTCCTGATCTGATCGTAAGATTTTGATTTAGTTTATTCGATTTCTGCAACAAAGCCAGTTGTAGTGTCTAATAAATCTTTTGAATACTAATAGTGGCATTAGCTTCTATGGTTCCAATAAAAACCACCATAAAGGTGGGTTTAGTAAATGGGTCGCCTTAAACCGTCTAACAAGCGTAATTAAAGGTCAAACAGTTCAAGGCAACCAGTGCCTTTACGGCGAGCGATGGTCATCTTCGCATGCGTACCACTTTCATCGCGGAACAAGAGGTACGGCATTTAGTGGCGGTGAAGGCAAAGTACTGCGTTCATTTGTTGGTGCATTGATTATCATGACCTTAACCGTTGGGATGCTCACTCTCGTACCTGCCTACTACCAAACCTTGGTGATTGGTGGTGCGCTTTTGGCAGCAGCGGCGTCAAATCACTTAGTAGGCCGAAAGCGTAACGAAGGCTAATATTCATAACAACCAAAAGAGCCAACACGTGCGCCTAGCCCTGTTGGCTCTTACTATTTGAAAAGCCTTTCCCTACTTCTACCTATCTACTGCTACTTCCATTCTTTTACTTAAATGTCTACTACCCTGATTTTTCTAATAAAATTGTATATGCTTAATGCAAGAAACTGACATTCAACAGGTAAAACATGGACGTTTTACGCATCATTATGCTTTTCTCGACGATACTGCTGACAGGCTCATTAAGCGCTGAAGAAAATAGCTATTGGCAATTTGACAGTGATAATGACGGAATCACTATCTACAATCGAGAACATACCGATGGCTTAGTCGAAATCCGAGCGCAAATGTTTACACCAACAACTTATAGCGCCTTCTTAACCTTATTAGAAGATAGTGAAAACGTCCCCAACTGGATAGATAACGCCAGCCATAGCCGAGTGTTAAGGCAAATATCAATCAACGAAAACATCGTTTATACCCAGTTTAAAGCGCCTTGGCCAGCGAGAGACCGCGATATGGTTACCTACTCGAAGTATTGGGTCGACGATTATGGTTTCACTATCGAAATTAACGATGCGCCTGAATCCTCATTACCGATACAAGAGGGTTATATTCGAATTACTTCTGTCGATGCGAGTTGGAATCTACAAAAGCTGACCAACGGTACGACACTTATCGAATACAAAGCCTATGCAGACCCTGGTGGAATATTACCCGACTGGTTGATGAATAAACTCTCGACCCAAAGTGCTAGAGCGACGTTCAATAATCTAAGAAATCAGTTACCGAGGTACCAACGCTACTCTCATCCACATCTGAAAGAATGAGCCCAATCAATACATAAATTATCCATCTCTCTTCATCTTTAGTATCAATGTTGTGAATTAATCTCCCCTCCACTCTCCATCACAGGATCTTTTGTGCTATGATGCGCGCCCTCGCTGGTTGGCGCAGTGAAATAAGAGAAAAACCGCAGTGTTCAAAGCGGTCATTAAGCAAGCGTGAGATAGAATATGAGTTGTGAACTGGTTGTTGTCGTCGATAAATTTGGGAAACCAATCGGTACCGAAGAGAAGCTGGAAGCCCACCGTTTGGGTCTTAAACACTTGGCTTTTTCAGTGCTTATTTATCGTTATAACGCTGGCCAACTTGAATTCTTACTTCAGAAACGCGCGATCAATAAATATCACAGTGGTGGATTGTGGAGTAATACCTGCTGTTCACATCCACGTCCAGATGAAGAGATTATCTCGGCTTCACAACGTCGTCTTGTCGAAGAGCTTGGCATAACGACCCCACTCGAACTCATCGATATTGGTACCGTTAGTTATTGTGCTAAATTCAGCAATGGTTTAACTGAGAATGAACTTGATCACGTGGTTATTGCTGAATCGAAAGAGGTCGAGTTCAACCTTAATGCAAACGAAGCAGAACTGTGTGAATGGTGGCAGAAGTCTGATATTGAGCAAACGATGAAGGCGGAGCCAGCAATCTTCAGTGCATGGTTCCGGTTAGTTCTAGAGAAAACGACTCATCATCTAAGTAATTAGAACGACCATTTGATGTTGGCAAACAGCAGTGTTGAGGGGGTTGCTCCAAACAAGCTTCCAGAACTGCCATCAAAACGCTGTAATACGGTAAGTAATTGCCAGTCGTCAGACAATGAGTAGCTGTTCGATAAACCAACGAAAAAAGAGCCATCTTGATAGTAACTACCAGACATGGTAAATCTCGACAATGGTGTAATGTCGAAACCTAAGTCGGCGTAGCCCGTGGATTTAGTAAAACTCAGAGTTCTCGCGGTGAGAGGTAAAGTTAGATATACCGCCGCATCAATCGCTTGTTGTGGTTCACTAATGTAAAGTACCGATGCTCGCCCTATCCAATTGCGTCTTCCACCAAAACTATAGTCAGTCTCAATACTTGATACGATAGTCTTTTCATAAGATTGACCTTGATACTCGGACTTCCATGGGTCAAACCATGTCAGCTCCCCTCGAAACCCAGCGCCATTAATATCACCAGCAAAGCCACCACCAACTACATTGTCCAAACCTGAGCGTCCTGCGAGAATCTGCATGTCCCAACCGTTGTGATTAAACAGATAGCGAGCAGAATATCTCTGTAAATTGCTGTCTTTGCTGGGACTGTAGACAAGGTCTATACTGCTCGCAAATCCAAGTTTGCGGCTGAGCGATATCGCATCGGTTCCTGGTCTTTCTTCATAGTCAAAGTCGTATATCGAGTAAGAGTTATACAGATCGTTAGGATTCCAAATGGTGTTCATCGCCCAATTGACTCGATAACGTCCTATTCTTGAGCTCCAGTCATCTCCTTTCCAATCAAAATACAAACGGTCAAACTGACTGTTGATGATCATGTTGTCGTTATCGACGAGGTTTCTTGATAGGTCAAAATATCCGTTGTCCGCCGCAATAATCTCCGAATAGAACGGCGCACTCAAGCTATCGCCAGCGAGTACTCTATTGCGCATGCCTGCATTAAAACGAAATGAGGAAGAGAAGCGATACTCATAGTTAAATCGCTGATGTATAAGGTGATCTAAGGTATTCTCTCCGTGATCTGGAATGCCCTCTGTCGCCATGTATTTCACATAACCGGTTAGGTCCCAGTTCTTCTCTGGCTGTAACCCCGGTATCTCCGCTTTCACTTCTACCATATAGACAGCTGCGCCAACGATAAAAATGGTGGTGACTAACTTTTTCCACATAACTAGTGTTCGAGCTCCGTGGTAAGCTCAGTTTGCAGTTTGTCGGACGCCAGTTTGCCATCTTCAAACACAATGACGCGCTTTGCCCTTTTTATCACTCGAGGATCATGGGTGGAAAATATAAATGTCGTTCCTTCCACTTCGTTTAGATGTTGCATAATATCTAACAGTTCTGCGGTACTTTTGGCGTCTAGGTTTGCTGTCGGTTCGTCCGCCATCACAAATCGTGGTCTTGGCGCTAGAGCACGTGCGACGGCGACACGTTGCTGTTGTCCCCCAGACATTTTTGGTGGCCGTTTATCTTTCTGATTTTCAAGCCCCACTTGGACCAATAACTCACTCGCACGCTGTTGGCACTGCTTCTCTGCTACGCCTTGTAGTTGCATGACAAACTCGACGTTCTCTTGAGCAGTAAGGACAGGTAATAAACTATAGTCCTGGAAGATAAACCCGATATTGTCACGGCGAAATGCAATGAGTTGTTTCTCAGATAGCTGACAAATGTTGCTTCCCTCAATCCATACTTCTCCAGATGTAGGGGTATCAATGCCCCCTAACATATTGAGGATAGTAGTTTTTCCTGAACCCGACGGTCCCATAATGGCGACAAACTCTCCCTGCTCAATCGTCAAAGATAAGTCTTGAACCGCATGTACCGGAAATTCACTTTTTGAGTTATAGATTTTATTAAGCTGCTTAATCTCTATGGTCATCTCAATTCACTTACCTTTTGATTATTTCTTATCAGACATGGCTTCAACGAGTTTCTGTTTAAGGATTTGTCGTGCAGGATAGAGCGCAGCCACTATAGAGGCGATAAACACGGTGACAAATACCATCAGGTATTGGTCATTGGAGACCGTAGGGAACAGTATGGTGTCGACACCATAAGCCCCTAGCCCCTGCGCCATCGAACCAAGCGATAACCCTGTCTGACCTAAAATAGCAATAAGAACTTTGCTAAATACAATGCCTAAAACAGCACCTAAACTGCCGAGCAACACGGTTTCTAACATCACCAGTGTAAAAATCTTATGCTTTTGCATCCCCACTGCCATCAAAACACCGAATTCTTGGGTACGTTCAAACACCGACATCAACATGATATTGACGATACCAAATGCCATAGCGACAACAAAAACCGTCAGCATCACTTGATTGCTGATTTTCATCGTATTAATCATGGTTGCCAATAGCGGCTGTAATTGATACCAACCTTGGACCTTGTTGCCGCTAGGAATGAGCGATTGCAGTTCTGAGACAACATGTCGCACTTGCTCTTCACTGTCGGCGTTAGCCTTTGCTTTAACTTGCACGGCGTACTCATGCACTCCGTTGAGCTTGGCTAAAGATTGGATGTCGGACTTTCGAACTAACACGTGCGCATCATCATACGCAGAAGATGGCGTTTTAAAAATGCCGCGAACTCGGAATGCCGCCCCCGTTACCTGTCCTTCAGGGTCGGTAAACGTAATCACCACCTTAGAGCCCACGCGAAGCTTTAGACGTTGCGCATTTTTAGCCGACACTAATATCGGATTCCGGCCTTTGTCATCAAGCCACTCCCCATCAATGAGACGTTCTGCAATCGGTGTAAAACCACGTTCATTGCTCGAATCTATGCCCAGTACCGTTACACCACGTGTGCTGCTGGCTGATGCCATCATGCCATCCACAACGAACCTCGATACCCATTGATTGATATTCTGGTTTGCCTCTAGTGCAGCTTCAATTTGCGTATCACCAATTACGGTGTCTTTAATATCAGGATTCTCATTGAACCTTTGATTGTGGATCTGTAAGTGACTGGTTTGCCAAGCAATAGCATTATGGACCATGTTGTCAGTCATACCATTCATAAACCCCATCATGGCCACTACCCCCACCAGACCAAACACCATAGCGCCTGCCATGATTCCGGTGCGAATTTTGTTGCGCCATAGATTACGCCACGCCAATTTAATGAGCATGCGACCCTCCTTTTAGCGCAGACACCAAGTTGAGACGATAGAGACGCCAACTTGGGTAAACTAGACACAATAATAAGATGAATGTGACAGCAACGGCTTGAGTTATAAATAGCGAAGGATCGAGGTACACCGGAAGAATCGGCTCGAAGCCAGCCTCCAGCATCATTTGAGCGGTCTCACCCGTTATTTCGATAGGATTAAAAGAGAAATAGCCAAGAACAGGCATGGTCAATAACGTACCGATAACGATGCCTAAAAGACAAATGAACGCTGATTCAATAAATAACAACCCTAGTAGTTGACGTCGTACCATACCCGTTGCAAGCATGACACCAAACTCTCGCTGTCTTTCTAGTGTCATCATCATGACAGTCGCAAACAAACCAAAACCAACAATGCCATATAGGATGTAAATTAAGAAAATCCCACCAGCGCGATCCATAGCAATCTGTTGCGCCATTTCAGGAGATAGATCCTGCCAGTCTCTAACTCGCAATTGATCCTGATAATGATCTTTAAGCTTTGTTTCGACCGCTGCAACGTGCTCAAGGGAGTCAGTGTGCAATACCCATGAAGTAACCTGATTACCAGTACTGTATAACTCTTGAGCCAGCTTAATCGGCATATAAACCATTTGGTTGTCCAGTGCTTTTACTGGGAAGTGAAGCAACCCATTTACAGTGTAAAGCCCCGCAGCGGTCTGCCCTCTATAACCCTGTCCGTAGAGTATTATTTCATCACCTACGTTCAGTTTTAAGTACGAGGCTAGTCCTTCGCTCAATAAAACTCCGTTACTGTCAGAATCTATAAAGTTCCCAGAACTGACTTTACTGCTAATATGTGAATAACGATCTTCTGCTTCTGGATCCACGCCTAAAACCAACACACCTTTAGAGCGGTCATCAGCCGCAGCCAGTGCTACAGACTCAAGCCTCGGCAAAATATAGCTAACACTGTTCATGTTCTTTAAATAAGGAAACTGTTCCAAGTCACCCGCTATCACATCATAGATACTGTTGCTTTCAGCATATTCTGGGTGCTGTAATTGAATGAGGCCGGTAAAAAAGCGTGCCGCGTTATCTATGTTGGCGTTGTAGCTTCCTTCTTGAAAGCTACGAGTTAACAGAGACAAAAAAAGGGCTAATGCCAACGCCGATGCGGTTAGCAAGGTTCGGCGTTTTTGTCGCCACAGATTTCGCCAAGCCAGTTTTAACAACATGATGAACGCTCACTCCTTGTTTTCATGTGGGCCTTAGTCACGTAACGCTTTCATTTGCCTTTGAGAGAAGAAGCTGTCTTCAATAGCAAAATTAAACTGTGCTTGATGAGTGATCATCTCGGTCTTCTGCCCAGGCTTATCAGTAGGGATCATCTCCATTCGCGTTGCGACTTTACGTCCACCTAATTCCTTGATATCAAAGGTTTGCATCGTAGTTACCTTCTCATCAAATTCGTCATAGAACTCTGCTTTACGTTGTAGAAAGGTCTCTTTTGATATCCATAGTCTTACCTTACTCCAAACGACTGGCGCATCCGGCTTAGCATAAGCGTCAATGACCCAAGTTTTTTCACCATCGAAACTCTCTTCTTTCACTAACTCATGTGTGTAATCAACTACAATAGAAGACTGGTTTATGAGGTCATCATTGGTAAAGTCCGATCCCATCCATGACTGTCCCAACATAGATGGCGCAATCTTTACCACCCTCTCAATATTCGGTAACCAGTTCCACATTTCCCGTTGACGTTTTAGCGAGGCAGAGCCTTTATCTTTTGCTGGTGCTGTAACCAAAACAAGGGAAAGATCTTGCCCTTTGGTCCAACTCTTCATACTCATTGTTCTCGTCCAATCAGGCCTGATAATACGCATGGTCAGTTCGGTATAGCTTGAGTCGCCTCTCATAGATTGGTCAGATTTGATGACGATATCCGATGGGCTTAATGCCAGGCTCGGTAGGGAAAACAGTAGTAGTAAGGCAGCAATAGCGCGCAATATAAATCTCATTGAGAAGACCTGTTCTTATCGGTTTGGAAGACTATATTAATTCTTCAAATATATATTTGTGACACATGACATTTCCATAACTATCGAAGTTAATATTCTGCAATTTGCACCATATTGAGTCAATGCGATATCACTGCTGCTATTCGGGTGCAATTTTCGAATAGACATTACTAAAATGGTGCAAAACTCTATTTAAGGAACTCCATAGCTTTGAATAATCAGTAAGTTACGGTATGGCGTAGATCTTGTAAGGATTAATAGACCCCCATAAAAATTGCACACATTCAGGGAGAAGACGATGCAAGATGTCCTTACGATTGTTCTCGCAGGAGGCATGGGTTCACGGTTAAGCCCTCTAACCGATGACCGCGCTAAACCTGCCGTACCCTTCGGTGGCAAATACCGAATTATCGACTTTACGCTAACCAACTGTTTGCATTCTGGACTACGGCAAATTCTGGTTCTCACCCAATACAAGTCTCATTCCTTACATAAACATATCCGAGACGGTTGGTCGATCTTCAATCCTGAACTAAAAGAATTTATTACCGTCGTACCACCGCAAATGAGAAAAGGCGGCAAATGGTATGAAGGCACTGCCGATGCTATTTATCACAACATGTGGCTCCTCTCACGAAATGACGCTAAGCACGTAGTTGTGTTGTCAGGCGACCATATCTATCGTATGGATTACGCTGCTATGGTTGAAGAGCACAAACAAACTGGTGCTAAACTTACGGTTGCTTGTATGGACGTACCTCGAGATGAAGCCAGTGCGTTTGGAGTAATGGCGACCAATGCTGAGTTGCAAGTAACAGCATTTGCTGAAAAGCCAGCAGATCCAGCGGCCATGCCGACAGACCCTCGTCGTTCCCTTGTCTCTATGGGCATCTATGTATTTGATATGGAAACACTTCAGCAAGCTCTAGAAGATGACGCTGAACTGGATAGTTCAAGTCACGATTTCGGAAAGGATATCATTCCTAAGTTGATAGACTCACAAGGTGTTTATGCTTACAACTTCGGCCAAGATAAAGGCCGCGTGGCACGAGATTGCTACTGGCGAGATGTCGGCACTATTGATTCGTTCTATGAGACGAATATGGACTTACTAGAGCCTGTTCCACCAATGAATTTATATCAAGAAAACTGGGGAATACGGACATATGAACCTCAGTTGCCTCCAGCACGCACTGTCCCTTCTGCGACTGGGAACGAAGGCATATTTATTAACTCGATTATCGCCAACGGTGTGGTCAATTCTGGTGGTTCAGTCCACCACTCCATTCTGTCATCCAACGTAAGAATCAATGATGGTGCGACCATTGCTGACAGTATTTTGTTTGGAGAGGTTACCGTCGGTGAAAACTGTCAATTAGCAAACTGTATTGTCGACAAGCACGTTGTCATTCCTGCCGGTACAGTGATTGGCCTAAACCCATCACAAGACGCGGAGCGTTTTCATATCTCAGATAAAGGTATTGTTGTTGTACCGGAAGGCTATGTATTTTTAGACTAAAACTCTATGACATAAATTACAAAAGCCGCCAATATAACTTGGCGGCTTTGTTGTTTAGTTGCTATCTATTAGATAACGCAGACTTGTTCCCAACTACCGTCACTTCCTGGCACCGAGTTCGTCCACCATTTCGCTTTGTAAACCACGCCGTTGTGACTCATTTTATCACCACCACTCGCGTGGCTAGGGTCACCTTTCCAGTCCGTTTGAGGGAAATTTGGATAAGCATTTACTCCGGTGGTATTACACGTTCCAGAGTTACCACCTCCATCGCCACCACCATTATTCCCACCACCAGCGTTCAAGTCAGCAAGAGGAAGAGCAGGCTGTTCGAACTTAAATGCATAGTCGACACCATTAACATTGACTGCATAATTAGCAGGACCTGAGATAGGTAGGTAGTACACCATATCCAGTTCATAGCTCGCCCCAGCTGCTAAACTCTTCCAGCTTGGTAGCGTAAAGGCGACGCGATGCATTGGTCCGTCTAGACCACCGATATTATTCGTTCTAGTATGACCAGAAGCGATAACTTTTAGTCCACCGCCAGACTGGTCTTTAGCGTTGTCCGGTGCCGATACTGGAATATCAAATTGAAACTCAGTGCCACCTGGAATGTCGGTGCCTGTATTGTTGGTGAACGTGATTTTAGGATTGATTGGGTAATTTTGGTCACCTACTTTGAAACCATCGATAGAAACAGCAATATCAACAGCCTCAGTTGGTATCGCCCCCGTAGCAACTTTATTGCCATACGGGCTAGCACTCAAGAATTTGTCGTACATGGCTTTGGTCATGCTATTACCCATATGATATTCACCATTACCAGTTGCACAGGCTTGTTCCGTAAGATCAACCGCTCCACGATGACCATTAGCGTCTAGTACATAACAGTTGTAGTCACCCGCAAGTTCCCAAAACATGATGCCACCAATTTCTTTATCAATAACGTATTGCGCTTTTACATCAATAGATTCCACATCTTCGGTAGAAAGGAAAACGTTCTTTTCTGCATTCCACAGCCAAGGTGCAACAGCAACGCTGTCATAGTGACGAGTGTAGGTTCCTACAAATTTATCGCTTGGGTCGTTGACAGGATCTAGACCATAGGCTTGTGCATAGGAGCCCCAAATCCCCTGCTCTAAGTTCTTTGCATGCCACATAGGGTTAGAGCCCGCGCCCATTTCATTGCCGTTAACGTCCTTGTCATGCCACATATTGTCGATACCTAAAGCGCCGTAACCACAATTGTTTTTCTCTCCCTCTCCTGTTCCTGCTGGGCATTCAGATTGATTTGGAAGTGGTGCGCGCCCCCATAGGCCCTTGTTGCCACCAGAAACGTTTTGCCATCCTCGGGTATAGTACGGAACACCAATATTGATTCGACCAGCAGGCATGGAACCACGGAAATAATGATAAGCCCAATCAGTGTTTAGGTACCCGATGCCACCATAAGCTGCCGTACCATAGACGTTCCATTGTGCCAATTCGGAGTCTTCACCTGTGTCATAAAGGGCTGCGTTATGGCCTACATGGTCATTCCATGCTCCGTGAAGGTCGTAGGACATAATATTTACGTAATCAAGATATTGGGTCACCGACATGGTTTCCATACCACGCAGTAAGTAGCCTGAGGAAGGTGCCGCAATCGTCAACATATAGTGCACACCATCTTGAGCGCTGACCGCGTCCAGTTTCTCACGCAGTACTTTCATCAACACTTCATAAGACTTCCAAAGATGCGCTCTTCGGCTTTCTGCAAACGCTTTGTCATCTGGGTTACCCGCGCCTGCCATTGAGGTAGGATATTCATAGTCAATATCCAAACCATCAAACTGATACGTTCTCATCATTTCAACGGCTGAAGTAGCAAAGGTTTCAATTCCTTGATGATTAATCGAGCCATCAGCATTAGTGGTCATAGTATAGAAACCACCGTCAGCAACTCGTGTACCGTCGGTAGCGAAATGACCACCGGTCTCAGCCCAGCCTCCTATAGAGATCAGGGTTTTTACACCATGTTTCTTTTTCGCTGTCGCTAACGCCCCAAAATGGCCTTTAAAGCCAAGCGCAGGATCAACTTCCACACCAGGCCATTCCTGACCTACAGCTACATTGTTCGGATCATTAACGTCACCAATATTAACTTTGCCATCTGAGCCTATACTGACGAACGCGTAGTTGATATGAGTCAATTGGCCCCAAGGAATATCTTTAACTAAGTAGGCAGCCTGAGGATCATTCCCTGAACGCCAACTCGTAAAATAACCAATTACTCGACGTGGGTGGTCTGCCCCCATCAACTCTCTCCCCTCTGCATCATAAATAGTGCAATAAGGTACCGTTATGCCTGGTGTCTGATATAAGCCATCTGGACGACAGTCAGTTTGTGATGTGTTCGCTTGAGCATTATTACCATATAGTGAACCAGCACAAACCAGTGCTAATAAGCTTAGAGAACCTACCTTCAATGTAGGTGTGAGCTTTCTAGTATGTTCCATTACGAATCCTTTCTTAACTAGTAGAAAATTTCACAATGATGTAAGGAATCATAAGGACTACGATTTTTTGTGTATTTACAATTCAATTACATCTCAGAAACACACTTTAGATACGACAAAAACAAAGTGTAACTTTTGAGCCGTTATTGAGAATTCTATTGATGGTTTTTAAGAAATGTCTCGCAATTAATTGCTGTTACAGTGAAATAACGGGGCACTTATTTTGCGTCGAGAATACAGATTAATAATGATTCCATCGGTTAAAGAAAGGAGTGTTATGCTTTCATGCGGCGCGTATCTGTATTCCAGATAACGCCGTCAATTCCAGGCGTTTTACTGCCTTTATTTTGTGATACCCGCTTAACAGCAAGAAGTTTTGCTGAGCGCGAGTGAGTCAGTATCCACTGCAACGCTTTCGCTTTGCCGTGGTTACCATCTCTCGTTGCCTTTGCAATACGCATCTGAAGCTTTAAAACATGGGATTCAACGGCTTTCCAGTTTATGGACTGCCACTGAGCGCTGTCAGGAGAGGCACTAATCTCTTTTGAAATCATCATTTGCATTTCTCCTTGAATAAAGTTCTTCAAATTCTCTTGCAACGGAAGACCAGTCGGAAGTCAGCTCACTTTCGTGCCAGATAGAAATCTGTATCTGCATCGTTACAATGCAGCCTTCGCTTTTTCCAACATCCTCTACCTGCATCACTATCGGTCGCAGAGACTTTCCCAGTGGGAGTGATACAGGCTTACCGTGTTCCGTATGTCGCGCAATGTCAGTTTAGATGCCCGCTATGGTGCGGAGAGTTCAACGATCACGAAAGAGCATGGGGCAATCTCTTTCCGACTCTCGTGCCTTTTGGCTACAGCGTATTAACCACTTCCGCTGTTTCACAACATAACGCACCTTACACGGATTCACTTATGTTCATCATGCTGACTACCTAGCACTCACCCGATGTTGTGGTTATCAGGAGGATCGTCCTCTCACGACTTCAATCCCGATTGGCAAATGCCAACCTTCGTTACATTGTCAGAGCCGCTACTTTATTCAGGCTCCTAGGTTCATCTGGTGATACAGATGGTTCACTCGTTGAGCGGTGAACAGCGCTTCATACGACTTCACGTCGCACGCTCCGAAATTGGTTAGATCAAATACTTTACACATTTCAGGGCGCTTGTCTTTTCCCTATCAAATCTAATCCGATGAAAGAGGCTCAAAATATGTTCATTTTGGTTTGAGCAGGCAGAAGTTGACTGGGCATTGGTTGCAGTCAGTAAAGATAAATACATCAACTATAAACACCATGCATATGGAATGCTAACTGAGCAAAGCCTTTATATGCAATTGGGTTTATCATCGTCGCTTGGTTCTTATGATAACTTCCAGAAAGGGGTTAGCGAAGTTCTGTATATGCAAGAGTGCCCACCAACCATGGATTTATACCTCGACTATTCATCAGACAAAAGTGCAGGATCACAAACAGCACCAACCGACTTCGGTGAACACACTGGCGGCACTGATTCAAGTATTGGTGGTGAATAAGTTGCATAACAGATAAGGATTGAGCGTTGCCTATCCAACGTTTAATCCCAAGTGTTGAACAAGCCCGACCCTATATATGAGTATATTGTGCGATCTATTCTAGATCGGTGGCGGCCTCAGTTTTTCATCAGGTTGGCTCCGCCATTGCAAGGAATGAGTACAGAGCGTTTTTAGCTAATCGCTGTTTTAATCTTAGTATTGCGCAAGACCGTTGAAAAGGAGGTCCCGAATTCAAGTCCGAAGTGCGACACTTCCCCATTTAAGCAGCCATCCACATTTTTTTGAATATCACGGCTGGCTGTTTAAAGCCTAAACACTTCTTTGGCCTGTAATTTATTCTCGCCATGGCGAGGGATATCACATCCTCACTAACTTCACGTAAATCAGAGCCTTTCGGTACATACTGACGAAGTAGACCGTTAGCATTCTCGTTTGCTCCACGCTCCCATGAACTGTACGGATGTGCAAAGTAAACATCTGCCTCTAACGTCTCCGCAATTTCTTCATGATTAGCGAACTCTCTGCCATTATCAGCAGTGATTGTATGTACATGCGTTTTATAGGGCATGAGTAGCTCTATTGTGGCTGCTGTAACATCTTTCGCTGATTTTGAGTTCACTTTCTTTATCAAAAAGAAGCGAATCTTCCGCTCAAGCAAGGTAACGATAGCGCCTGTTCCATGCTTACCTAGCACCGTATCAATTTCCCAATCACCGAAGCGTTCACGACTATCTACAACCGTGATTCCGCACTTAATTCAGGTATTTTAAAATGTGATACGAAACACGATTTTTAACCTGGTTTTATTGGGGGCGTGATTTTAGAGCTAAATAGTGCTACTATTGTAAAGTTGAGTAAAAAGACACCTAATTGCATGATATTGAAGTGGATATTGTTTGATATTTTTTCGTGAATTTACGGAGAAAGGTGTAATAGCGCAAAGTCTGCATCTTCTTCGAAAAAGCCACTAAATGCTTCGAAAATAATTGCAAAAACACCTGCGGAATCTCGGCTACAATGGCTGGTCTGTCATCTATCGAGACATCATTCTTAATGGCTTCAGCCTTGGTTCTTTTGCCTTTACGGTATCGCTTATGATCTTGCCTCAAATGCCGATAAAGCTTACCTCCCATGGCTTTGTCATTTGCAATGAATTGGTAAATCCATTCATGACTGACTGGCATCCCTGAAGCCGTCAATACTTCTGAAACTTGCTCAGGACTCCAATCGTGTTCAATCAACAATCGGATGAACTCTACTCGCTCCGAGGGTATTTTATACTTTGGAGCCTGACGCCTTCTATCAATGCAAGCTTGATGAGCGGTTTGAGGGCAGTAGTTTGCTTTTTCGCTATTACGGTTAAGCTCTCTATAGACGGAGCTTCTATGACAGTCGATGGCAAGAGCAATGTTTTTTATTGATACACCTTGTTCTAAAAGAACAGAAATCTGGTATCTTTTCCCTTCAGTCAATTGTTGATACTTCATATTGGAACGGCTTGTTTCTTTGGTCAGAAGAGCATACCAATCTCAACAATTGGCTGTCTTCCTCAGTCCTACCCATGAAGTGTCGCACTTATTATCTGAATTCGGGACTAAATGATCAGATCATGATTATCTAAAAAAGTTCCCTGAAAAATAAAATATATAATTTTCAATAATTAAAGTTCGATCCTACCCTTCCGTAAAGGCTGACTTAAAAAATCTGTAGCAATAGTTCTTAAAACGTGTTAAAAATTATAATAATAATAATAATAAAAATAATAAAAATAATAAAAATAATAAAAATAATGAAAATAATAAAAATATTAATAACTTAATAGTGATAGCTCACTATTCTATTTTATTAACGAGGACTTAAATTTTGATTATGTTATCCGTATGCACTCATCAATTACGGTGACGGATTTAGAAGGTAACTTGTTGCCAGTAAATCATTTTCTCACGCCAACAGGAAGAACAAAAACGTTAAAAAATGTTGAGATTACCGCTAAACGCGAGCCCGTAGCTAAAATCGTTTGCTGTAAGAAGAAAGGAATGAAAGCGGCTTGGTTTTTGGCATCTAGTCGCGGCGACCTAGCGGCATCGAAAATTTTGGACCTATATGCGAAACGATGGGGAATAGAGACAACTTTTCGAGACATTAAAGATTACCGATTTGGTATGGGTCTGAGCGAAACGTCAACTCGCTCACCGTTGCGTAGAGATCGCTTGTTCTTAATAAGTGCACTTGCGATAGGCTTGCTCACATTACTTGGCCAAACTGGCGAAGAAGCTGACTTGGAGAGAACAATTAAAGCAAATACCAGTAAAATTCGTAGTTATTCATTATTTCGTCAAGGTTGTATTTATTATCAACTATTACCAAATATGCGGGAAGAATGGGCAGTACCCTTGATGGAAAATTTTTATCGTTATTAAAAAAACCATCGTATTTACTGCCGATTATTTGGGGTCTTATGATATTAAATTTATTAGGGACGTATTATTAGCACTATATAGCTCTAAAACCACTATCCCAATAAATACCTGAATTAAGTGCGGAATCACGGGTTAATAGTATGACGGAAATAAAAACGAAAAGGATTAAAAATCAAACCAAGGTTCGACTGATAACAAACGGCCAGGCTCTACCAAACGTAGCAAAATTCAAACGCAGACCATTTCAAGTCTATTTTGGATTAAATTAAAGGAAGAAAAAAATAGAGTGAATTTTATGAAAAAATTATTGTTTTATTTCTCAGTTTTCTTGGGATTTTTCTCCATATCCGTGTTTACGCTTCCTGCACAAGCAGGAGAGTTTGGCGAGATGAGTAATGATCAGCGAGCTCCTTATACAAACAATCTACTAAACAATCCCAACGCAGAAGCGGGTGACATGAGCGGCTGGACGATCACCGAGGATGGCGGAGATGGCTGGCTCCCTAAAAATGTTGAAGACAGTCGTAGCAACGGCTTTTTGACTTCTTATGAATGGGCAAAGCGAGAGCAAGTCGTCGACTTAGTTGGCTTGGGATTTTCTCCAGCGATTCTCGATACCGCACCGCCGATTTTGATTTCAGAGGCTTTTGAAAAGCAATACAGTGCAGGTAAATATTTTCTGGAAGTTGAGCTATTAGATGCAAATCGGCAAATCCTACATACCTGGTCTAGTGGGGTACGTACACATGAAAATACGACTTCTGAATGGAGGCACTACCAAGAATTATTGGAGCAAAGAATCAGCAACTACGGCTCTGGAGTAAGGTACATTCGTTGGCGTGATGGAGGCAAAAGTACGAAATATTTAAAAGGACACTATGGCCCGAAACTACAAAATGCTTATTTGGCGATTCTTCCACCCAACCTACTCAACAATCCAAAAGAACTCTCTTCATGGAATGTTATTAAAGATGGCGGAGATGGCTTCTTGGTCAGTGAGTTACCAGAAGATCCAACATTTCTGACATCTTACGATTGGAATATACGTCAACAGACGATTGACTTGCTGGCACATGGCTACTCAGCGGATATGCTGGATCAATCTCCAGGAGTAATCTTTTCAGGGGTGTATGGAAAAACCTATTGTCCCGACAAATACTACCTGAAAATTGAACTTTTGGATGTCAATGAAAATGTCGTCCAATCTTGGGATTCGAAGCAGAGGACTAACGATGGGATCTGTGATTACACTCAGGAAGCTGAGTTCCTCTCTGGAAATCTCTTAAACTATGATTCTGGAGTACGTTACATCCGTTGGGAGGATGGAGGCAAAAGTTCGGAATATAAGCGAGGCCATTATGGTGCAACACTTCAACAACCCTACGTTGGCTTGCTAGTTGTCCCAGAGCATGAACTTCCACAACATCGCAATCGCAGAGTCAGTGGAACGTATTGGAGAGATTTCGCTCTAGGTGCAATCGGTTCTACTGTGCTTTCGGGAGCGTTTTGTGCCCTTACTGCAGGGGCAGGATGTGTCATCGAAGGTGCGGCATATGCCACAGCCACTGTGCTCGGAGGTGCTGCAATTAGCGGTGGAGCTGCCGGAGGATATATAAGCCTAATCACTACCGGGATTAACAATACCGACAATGTTTATGAGGTTATTCATAACTACGACGTACCCATTCTAGATGTATGGGGAGAGGGTCGCATTGTTACTCAAGGTATGGTGACAGGTTTTGATGAAAGCTACGTTTACAATCTTAATAAATTTGATCAGCTTGTTTCCAACGGCATAAATAAAGGTCAGCCCATTCCTAATCTTCAAAAAGTGGAGGAATATGATAATCCGATTTTTCCACTCGATGATAACAGTATCACTTTCATGACATTGATGGGCGCTCCCATTACAATAGGTACGGCATCAGAAATGTTCCGTACAATTGATAAATGTAATGGTTATGTCATTTTGTATAACCCAGGCCCCAATGAATTAAATAACTTCAAACAAATTTTTGTCAAAGACAATGACCCCTGGAAAGATGTGACTGACAGAGTAACGCTTGGATTTCCATTTAACGAAATTTCAATTTCTCCAGCGATAATTTTTTCGAGCGAAAATCCCCCTTATGGTCACGTAGTGGAATACATTAGCGATCAATCTCAATCATCGTGTAAAGAGTACAAGCCAAATCTTGACGAAAACTGCATCAGACTATTTGAAAACCCCAACTATCACGGTCTGTCTCAAGATATATGTTTTGGTCCCAACCAGAGTGAATTACACGTTTATGGTGCAGACATAATTCTTGATTATCAGTCAATTAAATTGGGTAGTAACATTCGTGATATGACGCTTTATGGTCCAGATAAAAAGACCATAACAAGTAACTTAGCACAGGTTCCCAGTCCTTGGGGTGTCGCTAACGAATCCTTTTTTATTATTCACACTAAAAAGGTTGCCGATAATTGTGTGCGTTACTTTACCGAGAGCGACTACAAAGGTGATGTAGATGATTTTTGTTTAGACCATGGGAAAGAGAAGCGTTTTCCGGATTTAAGAGATTCTAATGACACGTATTCATCGGTAAAAGTTGGTGGTAATGTTTATGTAACCGAATTTCAGCATAAGTCTATTAAAGGCTGGAGTAGGACACGTAAAGCAGACGTGTCGTCCTTTAGCTCAGGCGATAATGAAGTGTCATCTCTAGAGGTGTTTCCACGGCAATTTGGCAGTAAATGTGCCCGTTTTTGGGACCAGGAGGATCATCAAGGGCAACGTTGGGACTTTTGTTTAGATGAAAATCAAGCTTCTAACTATTGGAGAGGTTATGAAGATGGTAAGTATGAAGAGTGGAACGACCGCTTTGAATCTCTAGAAGTAGGTTCAGATATCACTGCTAGACTTTGGTTTCACTACAATAGAACCGGTTTCAACTGGCGTTTTGAGCCTAATTCAAAAGATACATATTTTGGTAAAAATAGCGAAAATAAATTTTCGTACATTGAGTTAAAACATGAACCGTTAAAAGATGACTGTGTTCGCTTTTATGAACGTGCAGACTACCAAGGTGATTCAAAAACATATTGTCTAGATGGAAGGGATGATAATCGAGTTCCCAGTTTGGGAAGTTTTAATGACAAATTTTCATCGGTAAAAGTTGGTAAAAATGTTTATGTAACCATTTTTGAGCATACTGATTTTAAAGGCTGGAATTGGACACATAAAGCAAATGTGTCGTCCTTTAGCTCAGGTGATAATGAAGTGTCATCTCTAGAGGTGTTTCCACGGCAATTTGGCAGTAAATGTGCCCGTTTTTGGGACCAGGAGGATCATCAAGGGCAACGTTGGGACTTTTGTTTAGATGAAAAACAAGTTTTTAACTATTGGACAGGTTATGAAAGGGGTGAGGAACAAGAGTGGAACGGCCGCTTTGAATCTCTAGAAGTAGGCTCAGGTGTTACTGCTAGACTTTGGTTTCACAGCGATAGAAGCGGTTTCAACTGGCGTTTTGGGCCTAATTCAAAAAATACATATTTTGGTAAAAATAGTGAAAATAAATTTTCGTACATTGAGTTAGAAAAGAAAAGTTCCCCAGCGCAGGTGCTTATAATGTCCAAAGGTTCAAAAAGCCAATGTATGGATTTAAGTCGGTCAGACGGCCAATCAGTCGTCGGTTGGGATTGTAATTCACAGGATAACCAGCGTTGGGAATATACAAGTAGTAAACAGTTTCGTTCATTAGACAACCTCGATAAGTGTATACACTACATGGGCGAAGAAAAGCCTGTACGCGCGAAAACATGTGACCATGGGGATATCAATCAAAAATGGTATATTGATACTGACGATAATAGAATATATTCAGTTTCCAACAGTTCACAAGTAATGACTTTTGATAAGAACTTAGAGCATGGATCGTCTGTTTACACAAAAGGTGTATCAATTAATTTACTTCAACAATTTGACAATTTAATTAATTTAACGAGAGCAGCAGTTGTCGCCGACAATGGTCGAGAAGAAGTGGAGCCAACGTGTGTTCGATTGTGGACCAAGGAAAATTTTCAAGGGCAACCTTTTGACCATTGCTTGAATGATGGTTCTTATTTTCACGTTAATTTTTCAGGTCTCGTCGAGAACAATAATATACAGTCAATGGAGGTCGGTAAAAATGTAAAAGCTGTACTCTGGAATGGTGATACAGCAGGAACATTTTTTCGAAATAATCCTAACCTTGGTCAGTTTAGCAATCGAGCACAAGCCCTGGAGATATACCCATTTAAAGAAGTAGCGCCAACGT
>NZ_OANU01000177.1:24734-25840 GCF_900089835.1 Vibrio thalassae
TTGGAGATATACCCATTTAAAGAAGTAGCGCCAACGTGTGTTCGATTATGGACCAAAGAAAATTTTCAAGGGCAACCTTTTGACCATTGCATGAATGATGGTTCTTATTTTCACGTTAATTTTTCAGGTCTCGTCGAGAACAATAATATAGAGTCAATGGAGGTCGGTAAAAATGTGAAAGCTGTACTCTGGAATGGTGATACAGCAGGAACATTTTTTCGAAATAATCCTAATCTTGGTCAGTTTAGCAATCGAGCACAAGCCTTGGAGATATACCCATTTAAAGAAGTAGCGCCAACGTGTGTTCGATTATGGACCAAAGAAAATTTTCAAGGGCAACCTTTTGACCATTGCATGAATAATGGCTCTTATTTTCACGTTAATTTTGCAGGCAGCGCCGAGAACAATAATATAGAGTCAATAGAGGTCGGTAAACGTGTAAAAGCTGTGCTTTGGAATGGTGTTGAGAACAGAACATTTTTGCCATCGCATGATTATAGTCGACTTGGTGAGTTTAGGAATCGAGCACAATCCTTGGAGTTATACCCATCGAACTAGACCCATCTAAGCTGCAAAATTAATAAGTGTGACACTCATAGAAAGCTCATCAACACGATGGGCTTTTTTGTTGGTCGTGACTTCAATCAGTTGCATTGGACCAACAGACTAGAGGCTTTGCAATACTTCAGGGGCTCTTCTCCGCTTAGATGAGCTTGACAGAAGGGTATAATATTGAACTTACCTCAGGTACTGAAAGCTGTTTAATCTTCAGTTTGAAGTATTCGGTATCTCTTATCCCGCGAGCTCTTCTACGCAACAATCCTATTGATACATTGCCAGCCTCGATTATAGAGCTGGTTAGTCGGTCATACTTTGCAAAGTTACAGATGCCTTCGTTGTGGTCTTGCAGCATGGATACAAAACCTTGCACGCTCATTATTCTTGTCGCTTTGGCTAACTGACACCAAGCGTCTAAACGGTAAGCCATTTGCTGATAGGTTTCCGCTCGCCAGATACTTTTTAGCTGCTCTTTAAGAACGTAGATTTCACTCAAGCGGCGATTAGCTTTGAGTAACATTTTCAGTTTGTCCGTTTGGTTTTCTGAT
>NZ_OANU01000172.1 GCF_900089835.1 Vibrio thalassae
CGACTTGCGCTTGATTCAATAACGCAATGTTATCGCTGGTATTCAGTGGAATATTATAATCCAGCACTGGAATAATATGCCTAATATCGTAGACGAAATCGGAAGAGAAAGTGAATGAGCGAGGGCTCAACTCTCTGCTGAGGCTACCACTGTATTGGGTGGCTGACACTATCACACTGTCTGTTGCTGGGTAATCATCACGTAAAGAGGTTAAATCAGCATATTGTTTCGAAGGTGCCGCATTTGGGCTGAAGTGATAATCAACGCTATAACTATTGTCACTCTCGGCTACATTTTCATTTGAATTGGCAGCAACCAGTGAAGGTCGAGAATTTTTATCGATAGGGTTGCTTGGTGTCATGTCAATGACACTATACCAAGTGTCAAAAGCATTCGGTGAAGCAAGGCTTTGTACTTTGTCATCACTGACTATTACTAGCTCTAGTGGCGTAGTTAAGTTCCCGTCATTGTACTCAAGTTTGAGTAAGACATATTTATCATCCGCAGCACTGGTTAAAGTAGTGCTGTTGAGTTGTTGCCACAAAGAAGGGCTATTTTTGTGCTCTGGCACGTCTACTAAATACCACTCCGGCGTGACGCTGCCCACAGGGGAGTCAACGAGGGTGTTGTTTTTGTATAGAGAGAGCTGATACGAAAGCGTACTGTTTTGATATATCGGATTAGGTGACAAAGTGGCTGCTAAATAATAGTTGTCACTGCTACCAAGGTTGTTGGCTTTAATTGGGCTTGTGGTTACTTGTTGCGCTATTAACGA
>NZ_OANU01000173.1 GCF_900089835.1 Vibrio thalassae
TTGATTGGTTTATGAATTAAAGACACCGTGTCCCGTTCGTCTAGAGGCCTAGGACACCGCCCTTTCACGGCGGTAACAGGGGTTCGACTCCCCTACGGGATACCATCTTTAAGCGTTTTCTCTTTGAGAATTCTTAAAAATGGTTTCGAAAGAAATCTCGTTCTTTAACAATTTGGAAAGCTGACAGATAACAATTTGATTAATTGTTATCTATTAAAAGTTCTCAAATCCTATATCGAAAGATGTAGGTACCAACACACATTCAAGTGTTCTTGGAATTTGAGTCCGGCAAAATCGAGTCTGCACATGTATAAAAATGCAGACAACTTTGGTTGTTTGACCGTTTGCTTTCACTTTTCAAAAGTGAAGACAAATAGAAAGACCCTTTGGGGTTGTATGGTTAAGTGACTAAGCGTACACGGTGGATGCCTTGGCAGTCAGAGGCGATGAAAGGCGTATTAACTTGCGATAAGCCTAGATTAGGTAGTAAAAACCTGTGAGTCTAGGATTCCTGAATGGGGAAACCCAGCTGCATAAGCAGTTATCACTAACTGAATACATAGGTTAGTGAGGCGAACCGGGGGAACTGAAACATCTAAGTACCCCGAGGAAGAGAAATCAACCGAGATTCCGAAAGTAGCGGCGAGCGAAATTGGATTAGCCCTTAAGCTTTTAATGAGACAGACGAAGGCTCTGGAAAGTGCCGCGATACAGGG
>NZ_OANU01000171.1:0-769 GCF_900089835.1 Vibrio thalassae
TCCCTAAGGTGGTGTTGCTGATACCGTTAACGTCACTGTTGGTCGCCGCCAACTGCACACTGGCAAAGGCATTAACGCTGTTATCAACACTGTCAATCAGCACTTGCAGCGCCGCCACATCGGCAATGCTTGCCTCTGCCGCTATCGCCGCTTGGTAATCGGCCTCGTTCGCACCATCAAAGGTTAAACCTAGGATATTCCCTAAGGTGGTGTTGCTGATACCGTTAACGTCACTGTTGGTCGCCGCCAACTGCACACTGGCAAAAGCATCGACGCTGCTATCAACACTGTCGATCACTGCTTGCAACGCCGCCACATCCGCGATGCTCGCCTCTGCCGCTATCGCCGCTTGGTAATCGGCCTCGTTCGCACTATTAAAAGTTAAACCTAGGATATTCCCTAAGATAGCATTGCTGATACCGTTAACGTCATTGTCGGCCGCCGCCGTTTGAACCTCGGCAAACGCCAATAAGCTCGCGTCCACACGGTCAATCAGCACTTGCAGCGCCGCCACATCCGCGATGCTTGCCTCTGCTGCTATCGCCGCTTGGTAATCGGCCTCGTTCGCACCATCAAAGGTTAAACCTAGGATATTCCCTAAGATGGCATTGCTAATACCGTTAACGTCACTGTTGGTCGCCGCCAACTGCACACTGGCAAAAGCATCGACGCTGTTATCAACACTGTCAATCAGCACTTGCAGCGCCGCCACATCGGCAATGCTTGCCTCTGCCGCTATCGCCGCTTGATAATCGGCCTCGTTCGCACC
>NZ_OANU01000171.1:779-3612 GCF_900089835.1 Vibrio thalassae
TAGGATATTCCCTAAGATGGCATTGCTGATACCGTTAACGTTACTGTCGGTCGCCGCCAACTGCACACTGGCAAAAGCATCGACGCTGTTATCAACACTGTCGATCACTGCTTGCAACGCCGCCACATCCGCGATGCTTGCCTCTGCCGCTATCGCCGCTTGGTAAGCGGTCTCGTTCGCACCATCAAAGGTTAAACCCAGGATATTCCCTAAGGTGGCATTGCTGATACCGTTAACGTCACTGTTGGTCGCCGCCAACTGCACACTGGCAAAAGCATCGACGCTGTTATCAACACTGTCGATCACTGCTTGCAACGCCGCCACATCGACAATGCTTGCCTCTGCCGCTATCGCCGCTTGGTAATCGGCCTCGTTCGCACTATTAAAAGTTAAACCCAGGATATTCCCTAAGGTGGTATTGCTGATACCGTTAACGTCATTGTCGGCCGCCGCCGTTTGAACCTCGGCAAACGCCAATAAGCTCGCGTCCACACGGTCAATCAGCACTTGCAGCGCCGACACATCGACAATGCTTGCCTCTGCCGCTACAGCCTCTTGGTAAGCGGTCTCGTTCGCACCATCAAAGGTTAAACCCAGGATATTCCCTAGGGTGGTGGTGTTGAAACCTGTAACGTCACTGTTCGTCGCCGCCAACTGCACACTGGCAAAAGCATCGACGCTGTTATCAACACTGTCGATCACTGCTTGCAACGCCGCCACATCCGCGATGCTCGCCTCTGCCGCTATCGCCGCTTGGTAATCGGTCTCGTTCGCACCATCAAAGGTTAAACCTAGGATATTCCCTAAGATGGCATTGCTAATACCGTTAACGTCACTGTTGGTCGCCGCCAACTGCACACTGGCAAAAGCATCGACGCTGTTATCAACACTGTCAATCAGCACTTGCAGCGCCGCCACATCGGCAATGCTTGCCTCTGCCGCTATCGCCGCTTGATAATCGGCCTCGTTCGCACCATCAAAGGTTAAACCCAGGATATTCCCTAAGATGGCATTGCTGATACCGTTAACGTCATTGTCGGCCGCCGCCGTTTGAACCTCGGCAAACGCCAATAAGCTCGCATCCACACGGTCAATCAGCACTTGCAACGCCGCCACATCGGCAATGCTTGCCTCTGCCGCTACAGCCTCTTGGTAAGCGGTCTCGTTCGCACCATCAAAGGTTAAACCCAGGATATTCCCTAGGGTGGTGGTGTTGAAACCTGTAACGTCACTGTTCGTCGCCGCCAACTGCACACTGGCAAAAGCATCGACGCTGTTATCAACACTGTCGATCACTGCTTGCAACGCCACCACATCCACGATGCTCGCCTCTGCCGCTATCGCCGCTTGGTAATCGGCCTCGTTCGCACCATCAAAGGTTAAACCTAGGATATTCCCTAAGGTGGTATTGCTAATACCGTTAACGTCACTGTTGGTCGCCGAAGTTTGAACCTCGGCAAACGCCAATAAGCTCGCGTCCACACGGTCAATCAGCACTTGCAGCGCCGCCACATCGGCAATGCTTGCCTCTGCCGCTACAGCCGCTTGATAATCGGCCTCGTTCGCACCATCAAAGGTTAAACCCAGGATATTCCCTAAGGTGGTATTGCTAATACCGTTAACGTCATTGTCGGCCGCCGCCGTTTGAACCTCGGCAAACGCCAATAAGCTCGCATCCACACGGTCAATCAGCACTTGCAACGCCGCCACATCCGCGATGCTTGCCTCTGCCGCTATCGCCGCTTGATAATCGGCCTCGTTCGCACCATCAAAGGTTAAACCTAGGATATTCCCTAAGGTGGTATTGCTGATACCGTTAACGTCACTCTCGGTCGCCGCCGTTTGAACCTCAGAAAACGCCAATAAGCTCGCGTCCACACGGTCAATCAGCACTTGCAACGCCGCCACATCGACAATGCTTGCCTCTGCCGCTATCGCCGCTTGATAATCGGCCTCGTTCGCACCATCAAAGGTTAAACCCAGGATATTCCCTAGGGTGGTATTGCTAATACCGTTAACGTCACTGTTGGTCGCCGCCGTTTGAACCTCAGAAAACGCCAATAAGCTCGCATCCACACGGTCAATCAGCACTTGCAGCGCCGCCACATCGACAATGCTTGCCTCTGCCGCTATCGCCGCTTGGTAATCGGCCTCGTTCGCACTATTAAAAGTTAAACCCAGGATATTCCCTAAGGTGGTATTGCTAATACCGTTAACGTCATTGTCGGCCGCCGCCGTTTGAACCTCGGCAAACGCCAATAAGCTCGCGTCCACACGGTCAATCAGCACTTGCAGCGCCGCCACATCGACAATGCTTGCCTCTGCCGCTATCGCCGCTTGGTAAGCGGTCTCGTTCGCACCATCAAAGGTTAAACCCAGGATATTCCCTAGGGTGGTATTGCTAATACCGTTAACGTCACTGTTGGTCGCCGAAGTTTGAACCTCGGCAAACGCCAATAAGCTCGCGTCCACACGGTCAATCAGCACTTGCAGCGCCGCCACATCGGCAATGCTTGCCTCTGCCGCTATCGCCGCTTGATAATCGGCCTCGTTCGCACCATCAAAAGTTAAACCAAGGATATTCCCTAAGGTGGTGTTGCTGATACCGTTAACGTCACTGTTCGTCGCCGCCAACTGCACACTGGCAAAAGCATCGACGCTGCTATCAACACTGTCGATCACTGCTTGCAACGCCGCCACATCCGCGATGCTCGCCTCTGCCGCTATCGCCGCTTGATAATCGGCCTCGTTCGCACCATCAAAGGTTAAACCTAGGATATTCCCTAAGGTGGTGTTGCTGATACCGTTAACGTCACTGTTGGTCGCCGCCAAC
>NZ_OANU01000168.1 GCF_900089835.1 Vibrio thalassae
AAATTTGCACTTCCAATAGCTGAATTGGGATTGGTCAAGGCCGTGGCTACGGCAATATTGCGCTTGCGAGAGATCGCCTTTTTGCCAGTCATTAACGTGATGTTGCCAAACTTGCGATGAGTGAGTCATAAATTTCTCCTTGTGTAATGACAGTGGTCATTATCTACCATGGAGATCAGGATAGAATTATGCGGAAAATTGAGCGCTTACGTATGGCTCGGGTTAACACCAAAACAAACAGCATCTGGCAATGTTAATCGGCTTGGCAGTATTACTAAGCGGGGTGATTGCTATTTGCGTAAACAACTCATCCACGGCGCGCGAACAGTGGTGAATCACGCTCATAAAAAGGACGATGACTTAAACCGTTGGATCACCGCCCTTAAGGACAGAAGAGGGCGAAATAAGGCCGTGGTTGCTACCGCCAGAAAGCTAGCGAGGCTGATGTGGATTTTGCTGCAAAAGAATACCCTTTATGTGCCTCAATTTTCCCAAACTGGCACCAATGAATACTAAGTTATGGATTGTCAGGGCAGCTCGAACGAGGCAAGGGCTTATAGCCCGAGTGGGTGATATGAGCCCCTGATAATCCCCTTCCATTGTTTGCTTAATGAATGATGACAAAATGGCTTTACCTACCTGCATAAAACCCGGCAAGGGCACGACCTTTAAGGTCGATTGGGTGTTATCAATTTAGGGTGTGCAGGTTCGGAACACATCAGAGGCGCCAACTGAGCATAATCAGCATGGTTAAGCCCGAATATATGTCAGAGCGACACTTTCAAGTCAGCCATCAAATAACGAACAAACAGGATAAAAGTTACAAGCCTAATCGGAACATTTTGAAAAAATGTGTCTGAAGACTAAAAACGGCTTGCATCTGTGAGAACGTCCATATATGTCTGGCTGTTACCAATATTTGAATGTATCAGTCACGGCGCCTGGTCAGAAATCAGCAATAAAATCGAATGGGCTACCAGTTATATATCAAAGAACGCTCAAAAGTCCGCGCAGAGGAAGTCTAAAGAAAACATTATGTTAGACGGAATTTACGTTGAGCTTAATGCTTAAAGTTCTGTCTATGCATGAGCTTATGCTCATCCTTCAGTTTGCCTTACTTAGTAAACAGGGTTCAGTGCCCACGGTACACTAAAGCTGGTCTTACCTGGTAAATCTTCCTTGACTCTCGAAATGGTTGGTGACAATTTAATCAATAGTGTATTTATTATACTAAATTATGAACGCCATTGTTTCAATCATTTATTCAAGGATGAGTCTATGAAACACATATTACTAAAACTAGTCTTGCTGGCAGCAATCGCCAGCCCGCTTATGAGCCAGGCAAGCAGTGAGCCTACTCCAACACCACGTATCATTGGCGGTACAGATACCGAACTAGGTGAATATCCGTTTGTGGCCGGCATCGGCAAAAAGTCATCACCAGACGATATTTTCTGTACTGGCACTTTCATAGGGGGAAACAAGGTGCTGACAGCCGCTCATTGCGTAGATGGAGATACAACTGCCGATGAGTTAAAGGTGGTTTTGGGCACCAATGATAAAAATGAAATAACAAAAGAACATCAATATTGGGTTAAAAGGATTACCATACATCCCGGTTATGTTCATAACAGCCTAAGTATAACTAATGATATCGCAGTGTTAGAGACCGACCGTGACATTGTTACCGCTGAACCAATTAAACTGGCTTCCCACTACGAATTTTCTGATTCAGAACTTTGGTACGAGAATTTGACAGCGATAGGCTGGGGTTTTGAAACAGTAGCCCCTTTTTATCAACCTGACATATTGAAACAAGTAGATGTATCTTTTATACCTGATCCAGAGTGCAGTATTGAAGAAAATTTAAGTTGGGATCGCAATATAGCTAACAATATGGATAACAATATTTTGTGTACAATTCGCCAAGATAGCCAACATAATAGTGATAGTGGGAATATCTGTTTTGGTGACAGCGGTGGGCCCCTTGTTGTAAAAAACGATAATGATGAATGGGTTCAAATCGGGGTACTTTCGTTCATGATTGAACCATCAGACGCTCCTTGTTCAGCGGCCATGAGTGGGTATACCGAAGTGTCAAAATTTCGCAATTGGGATCCAATATTAGAAGTAGACCCCCCTTTGAATGACAACTGTGTACGTTTCTTTAAAGGTGCTAATTACTATGGCAGTTTTAAGGATTTTTGCCTAAGAGACGATGGATCTGAACATAATTATAAAGTTATAGATTCTTCTTTCGATGATAGTTTTTCATCGGTAAAGGTAGGTGCTAACGTATACGTCACACACTTTGAAAATACAGGTAATGGCGGCTGGGCTTGGACACAAAAAGAAGATAACCCGGCCTTTAATAGTGGTACCGACAACACTATTTCGTCTGTAACGATCTTCCCGAGGTATATTCATCCTATGTGCGGTCGCTTTTGGAGTCGGCAAGGGTACGAAGGGCAACGCTGGGCTCGCTGCTTGATAAAGTCGAATGGGAGATCTACGGCAATCATACTACAAGAAGATTTACCACCAAATGTGAGCATAAAGTCCGTTCAAATGGGCACAGCCGCGAATGCTTTTGCTGTTGGGCTTGGGGATACTACTGGAGATGAAGAGACTTTTGAAGATCTTTTCTGGTATCAACACTTTGATGCAGGTTCAAATTACTGGAGTACGTTTTACGAGAATGCGTTCATTAATAGTGAGAATTATATTAATATAATTTTGGATCCAGTAAATGATGGTACCTACGAATATCGTATGATTGAAGCTGTAGGACTGGGTATGTTCGAGCAAGCACCAGAAGGCGCGTTTTTCACTATTGAGGTAAGCTCAACCAATGGCGAAAAACAAACTATTAAGGTGGAGCTAAAACCAGGTGAACATCATAGTCATATATGGCCTCGTGTGATTGCACGTGCCATAGATTACGCAGAAATTGATGGCGTAGGAGTAGGTGTTGAACATTATGCTGATATCCCGCCCCCTGTGGGAAGTACGTATCCAAATTTTGTCTTTTGGGAAGCAGATAAAGTCCGATCAGTGAACATTACATTGGTAACCGCCGAAAATTTAATGCGTGATGCTGATGAAGATGGCATTACCTTTCTTTACGACTACTCTGACGTTATTCACTTTAGCCCCATCCGATTAGATGAAACAGAAACAAATGAAACCTTTACGGGTAATAAAACCTTTACGGGTGACGAAATCATCATCACCATACTCGAGATAAATGCGGCACCGGAATTTATCCGCATACCCATTAGTGATTATTGGAAGGAGGCGTGGCGCTGGCCTCTAGCGGTTGCCAAACGTATTAATGAGCTCGGCCGTTCGGGGTTAGCAGCTGGCGAAAAAATTGGTGACCATGTGGTTGGCGCCCCATTGGCGTCAGGTGATGAAAATTATTTGAGATATGAAACACACATATTCAGAGATATCTCCATTAACAATGCGGACTCCTGTGTGACTGCCTATAGTGAACCTGACTATAATGGTGAGAGCTGGTCCTTCTGTACTACTGACAAGCCTTGGTGGGATTCTTCCCAAGATTGGGTGAATAACATTCGTTCCTACAAAGTAGGTGATAATGTGCAAGCTGAGTTTGACACAACGGATGGAAAGGTATTTGTGGAAAGTGGGACCGAAGAGCCAAGTTATAACGACTACTCTAACAACGGGATTTTCAGCGTAATCGTCACTCCAAAGGAAAATCCTAGAAAAGTAGGGCCAACGTGTGTTCGATTATGGACCAAGGAAAATTTTAAAGGGCAACCTTTTGACCATTGCATGACTAATGGTTCTTATTTTCACGTTAATTTTGCAGGTCTCGTCGAGAACAATAATATAGAGTCAATAGAGGTCGGTAAACGTGCAAGAGCTGTACTCTGGAATGGTTGGAATGGTGCTGTAAACAGAACATTTTTGCCATCGCATTCTTACAGTGGAATTGGTGAGTTTAGGAATCGAGCGCAATCCTTGGATATATACCCAGCTGGCAATGCATTAGAGCCAACGTGTGTTCGATTATGGACCAAGGAAAATTTTGACGGGCAACCTTTTAAGCATTGCATGACCAATGGTTATTATTTTCACGTTAATTTTGCAGGTCTCGTCGAGAACAATAGTATAAAGTCAATGGAGGTCGGTAAAGATGTAAAAGCTGTACTCTGGAATGGTGATAAAAACAGAACATTTTGGCCATCGCAGGATAATAGTGGACTTGGTGAGTTTAGGAATCGAGCACAAGCCTTGGAGATATACCCATTTACCAATGCATTAGAGCCAACGTGTGTTCGATTATGGACCAAGGAAAATTTTCAAGGGCAACCTTTTAAGCATTGCATGACCAATGGTTATTATTTTCACGTTAATTTTGCAGGTCTCGTCGAGAACAATAGTATAAAGTCAATGGAGGTCGGTAAAGATGTAAAAGCTGTACTCTGGAATGGTGATACAGCAGGAACATTTGTTCGAAATAATCCTAATCTTGGTCAGTTTAGCAATCGAGCACAATCCATGGAGATATACCCTAGTTTTTGAAGTTATGATTAATCAACAACTGTTGAAAGATTCCCCCGGGCATGCCCGGGGTACTTACCGTGACGACGCAAAAGCGTTGACCAAAATTACAAACTGCTTACGCTGTAATTTTGGAGTTGGCATTTATCCACGGGTAAACCCATGGTTTTATGTATGCACAGAATAAACGGTGCCCAGGAGAATAACCATTTAGTAAACGATTCAGTTGTGACAGTAGAAGTAACATTCGTTGATGCTAGCCCTGTACAAACCATAGACGTTAGCATTGGTGAGGCGTCTGATAGGCTGGCAATCGACAGGCAAGCAATGTGCAAGATTATCCAGTAAGTAATTGTGAGCCTTTTCTGAGTTTAATTCAGACTCTGGATACACTTTTTCATATAACGTTAAGGCTCTGCCACCCATAGGGATACTAGCCCTAAGCACTTGAAATATTCCCTGACCGTTGATAGAAGACCAATCGACAATGACAAGAGGGAGAGGGTTATGGCCAACCAAATGTTCAGTCATGAACTCATAAAAATAGAGCCGTTCACTATGCAAATAAGGGTTCCCAATTAACCTATCAGCTCGCTTTATATCGTGCTTCTTATCTGTATCAGAGCTATTTTTAAGACCACGACCAAGGTATGTGACAGTCACTCGTTGGTCACGCATTCCCGATTCAACAAAAGTAAAAACGGTACTAAGCCTGACGGAGTGAATATCAGGGTAAGTCGTTGCGATCTTAGAGATCCCCTCATAAATTTAATGTCACAAAATCCCAAATACTCGGCGGTAAATACGGTGACTCTTCAAGTAACGATAGAAATTATTCATTAAAGGTGCTGCCTATTCTTCCCGCATATTTGGCAATAGTTGATAATAAATACAGCCTTGACGAAATAATGAATAGCTTCGAGTCTTGCTCGTATTCGCTTTTATCGTTTTCTCCAAATCAGCTTCTTCACCTGCTTGACCAAGCAATGTGAGCAAGCCTATCGCAAGTGCACTAATCAAGAACAAACGGTCTCTGAGTGCTGGTGAGCGAGTTGACGTTTCGCTCATACCCATACCGAATCGGTAATCTTTAATATCTCGAAATGTTGTCTCAATCCCCCATCGTTTGGCATATAGGTCCAAGATTTTTGACGCTGCTAGATCACTACGGCTAGAGGCTAAAAACCAAGCGGCTTTCATTCCTTTCTTCTTACAGTAGTTTGCTAATTTAGCAAAAGCGCTGGCAAATAAATGTCCAGAAACGTGTTTCAGTGGATGGTCAAGACAGTGGATGGTCAAGAAAAATCATAAATGCCTAGCGAGTAGTGAGCTGTGCGAGCGTCAGGAGTGGCTTTATTATTTTACTCCCGAATTCAAGTACGAAGTGCGACACTTCCCCATTTAAGCAGCCATGCACATTTCTTTGAATATCACGGCTGGCTGTTTAAAGCCTAAACACTTCTTTGGCCTGTAATTTATTCTCGCCATGGCGAGGGATATCACATCCTCACTAACTTCACGTAAATCAGAGCCTTTCGGTACATACTGACGAAGTAGACCGTTAGCATTCTCGTTTGCTCCACGCTCCCATGAACTGTACGGATGTGCAAAGTAAACATCTGCCTCTAACGCCTCCGCAATTTCTTCATGATTAGCGAACTCTCTGCCATTGTCAGCAGTGATTGTATGTACATGCGTTTTATAGGGCATGAGTAGGGCTTTGTTGCTTAAGTCGATGGAACTAAATCTAGCATTTACGATCTGATCGGCTACATCCATCAATCATTGTAGCCCCATGCCTAAACCTCGTTACAAAACAACTAACTGGAAGCAGTACAACAAAGCCTTGATCAACCGTGGCTCTCTGACCTTTTGGATTGACGAGGAAACGATAGCTGAGTGGAAGCAAAACAAACAAGGCAGCGTGGTAGACCTCGCCGATTCAGCGACTTAGCCATTACTACCGCACTGATGGTGAAACGCATTTTCTCTATGCCATTGAGAGCGCTACAAGGTTTTCTAGACTCTGTCTTTAGCCTGGCTAACATCCCGCTTGTTTGCCCGCACTACACCTGTATAAGCCGCCGAGCTAAGGAAGTTGAGGTTTCATTTAAAACCAAAACCAGAGGAGCAATACAACACCTGGCAATTGATGCAACTGGCCTCAAGGTTTATGGCGAGGGTGAATGGAAAGTCAAGAAGCATGGTACTGATGGGAAGCGCAGAGTCTGGCGTAAACTGCATATTGCAGTAGATACAAGCACTCACGAAATAGTCGCAGCAGAGCTGAGTTTATCTGGCGTAACCGATGCGGAAGTGCTCCCCAACTTACTCAAGCAGACGCGTCGTAAACTCATTGAAATATCAGGTGATGGTGCTTATGACACAAGGAATTGTCATGATGCGATACGTATTAAGCGAGCGGTTGCGCTTATCACACCACGAGAAGGGGCTGCATTCTGGGAACAAGGACACCCTCGCAATTTAGCAGTAGGTTGCCAGAAGCTCTACGGCTCCAACAAAAAGTGGAAAAAGCGGTATGGCTACCATAAACGCTCGCTATAAGAGACAGCAATGTATCGGGTGAAACAGTTGTTAGGTGGGAAATTAAGCTTGAGAAATTACAATGCTCAGGTTGGCGAGACTTACGCAATGATCAAAGTGCTGAATAAGCTTACAGGGCTAGGTATGCCTAAAACTCAGTATATCGCATAATAACCGAACAGCTTTGGGCTGCCATGTCTTCCAACCGAATTAAGCAACAAAGCCGGGTTGATCATCACAGGTGCGCCATTGGGTTTGGTTCAATTTGAAGATGTTATCTACTGGGATCATTTAAAAAACATCATGGAGTGGGCTAACAAGCACGTTACCTCAACTCTTTATGTGTGCTGGGCTGCTCAAGCAGGCTTGAAATTGCTGTATGACTTGCCAAAACGCACTCGTAAAGAGAAGCTTTCTGGCGTTTACAATCACGAGATTCACAATCCTTACCACCCTATTCTGCGTGGTTTTGATGATACCTTCTTGGCACAACACTCTCGCTATGCAGATTTCTCCCCAGAGTATCTAGCAGAACACACCGACCTTGATGTACTTGCCACATCAGACGTTGCTGGTGTGTATCTAGCGGCAACAAAAGACAAGCGAAACGTGTTTGTGACCGGTCACCCTGAATACGATGCCCAGACACTTCACAATGAATACATCCGTGATTTAGGTGAAGGCATGGAGCCAGTTATCCCTATCAACTACTATCCAAATAATAACCCTGACAACAAACCTGTTGCGAGCTAGAGAAGCCACGGGCACTTACTGTTCTCAAACTGGCTAAACTACTGCGTTTACCAACAAACACCTTACGATTTAGATCACTTCAGCGAAGAGAACTTTACCAAAGACGATTAAGTATTTGCTGTTTTAACAAAAATATAATGCTGCAGCCAACATGCTGTTTACTCCTATACCCGTTGAAAACAAGCTGAATGGGCGCAGCTTTTGATGCAGATCTTTCCCTTGGTCGTGCCAGATTTACCTAAACACATATGCCGCCGGAGCATTTGTCTATTTTATTTATTACTTAACCTGAACTCGGGATAAAAAAGAAGGGAACTAAAAGCTGGTTCTGCGATCAGATCTTTCGACCAAGAGAGACTTATCACAAGGAACCAGCTATGCACAAATTAGTGGACTTATTTTGCCATGTCGATGACTTTTGTCAGGCTTTTCTACCCCAGTGGCAAAAACTTCAGCTTGAGAGCGGCGTACGGAAGCGTAATCGCAAAGGCCG
>NZ_OANU01000167.1 GCF_900089835.1 Vibrio thalassae
AGAAACAGCCACTAAGAACCAACATTAGTCAGTTAACCTATTGATAAGGCGGAATTCTCCACCTTACAATACCTGCGCTCGCCTTGAGAAAAGCATCAAGGTCGCCACCCTTCTAGAGCAGATCGCACAATTTACTTATATAGAGGCTCGAGCTTGTCCAACACTTGGGATTTAACGTTGGCTACGCAACGCTTAATCCTTATTTGTTAGCCGCTCATTCCCAAAGGTTACTGTTTACTCAACAGGAACTTACGCAAATCTCTCTCTGCACGCATAACAAACAGAATAAACACTTTGTCACTGTCTTGTTTATAGAAAACACGACATGGATTAACGACAACTTCACGATAACTTAAATGTTCTAGCTCGGGTGGAATACGACCTGACTCTGGGAAAGTTTGTAGGCGTTCAACTTTGGAGAAGATCGTTTGCACTAACTGCTTTGCAGCTACGATATTTTCAAGTGCGATGTATTCAGCGATGTCGTTGAGGTCAGATAACGCTGGTTCAGTCCAGATTATTTCAGCCATTTTGACATTTTGTCCTTGGCTTCATCATGGCTTACCACTTTACCGTCAGCTAGTGCACGCTCACCTCGTGCAATACCCTCAAGAATAGCTAAACGATTTTGCATAAACTCGTAGTCATCAACATCAATGAGATAAGCAGATGGCTTACCATGTTCAGTAATTAACACTGGCTCTTTGGTGTCGTGGAGATCGGCGAGGATCTTAGTTGCTTGACGTTTGAGTGATGTAACTAGTTCTACTTTCATGAGAGCTGCTCCAAAGGAATACTAAAGTGATACTATTCTATCACTTTGAGTATAGCAAGCTCCATGACGGCTAACGCCGCATTAAGGTGTGAGCGACGCTTGGCTATACTTGAGCGAAGCGAAAATGCCAAGCGTTGCGAATCACTCTTAAATGCTTTGTTGAACGAAGCCGCTGCGCGGCAGAGTAAAGCACATAAACGCCATACTTCTGATACCCCATCACCCGATGGGATAGACAGGAGTAAATACCATGACACCCAATGAACTCAATCGCTATCATTCTCTTTATGAACAACACCTTACCAATCTTAAGCTGCAAGGTAAACGACCTGCTACCATTGATGCCTATTCCCGTGCCGTTCGTC
>NZ_OANU01000165.1 GCF_900089835.1 Vibrio thalassae
TGATTGGCATACTGATGTTCGAGCGCTTTTTTATGCCTGCACAACAGTTCAATGAAAGTACTCATGCGACCTCCCACGTAATGCTCAATGCATCGGCCATTTGGTTGATAGCGAGCGCCGCATCGCGATGTTTTTGCTGGGTCATGCGGGTGTATCGCGCCGTGGTGTTGAGACTGGCATGGCCAAGCAGCACTTGCAGAGAACGTAAATCTACCCCTTGTTCGAGCAGATGAGTCGCAAAGCAATGGCGCAATGAATGCGGAGAAATATGTTTATTGATGCCACACTGTTTAAGCACGCGTTTCATTGCTTTTTGTACGCCGCCGCGCTCCATTGGGTTGTCAAGATGAGAGCCTTTACCTGGGAATAGCCACGAGGGATGACGATGGGTTTGCCAATAGGCACGTAAAGCATGAAGTGTCCGATTGGGCAGTGGCACGAGTCGGTCTTTACCACCTTTACCATTGCGAATATGGACGTGCATGGTCTGCGCGTCGATGTCATTGACGGTCAGATTTAAGCCTTCACCGAGGCGCAGCCCCATGGAATAGAGAGTAAGAAAGAAGACTTGATAACGAAGCTGGTGAGTGTGGCTAATCAGCGTAGCAACCTGACTGGGTGTCATCACATCGGGCAGTGTTTGAGTACGAGGTGGTTTGACAATGTTGAGCCATTGCCACTGTTTATTGAGCGTATAGCGATAGAAGAACTGCAAGCCGTTACGGTCGAGCTTGATGGTACTCCACGAGTGGGTTTGAATAAGGCTAGCGAAGTATTGCTTGAGTTGGTCGGGGGTGAGCGAGTCAGGGCAGCAATCAAAATAGCGGCTTATTCGACGAACGGCACGGGAATAGGCATCAATGGTAGCAGGTCGTTTACCTTGCAGCTTAAG
>NZ_OANU01000186.1 GCF_900089835.1 Vibrio thalassae
TACACCTGAAATTCTACCCCCCTCTACAGTACTCTAGTCCGCCAGTTTCAAATGCTGTTCCGAGGTTGAGCCCCGGGCTTTCACATCTGACTTAACGAACCACCTGCATGCGCTTTACGCCCAGTAATTCCGATTAACGCTCGCACCCTCCGTATTACCGCGGCTGCTGGCACGGAGTTAGCCGGTGCTTCTTCTGTCGCTAACGTCAAAGATGCACGCTATTAACGTACACCCCTTCCTCACGACTGAAAGTACTTTACAACCCGAAGGCCTTCTTCATACACGCGGCATGGCTGCATCAGGCTTGCGCCCATTGTGCAATATTCCCCACTGCTGCCTCCCGTAGGAGTCTGGACCGTGTCTCAGTTCCAGTGTGGCTGATCATCCTCTCAGACCAGCTAGGGATCGTCGCCTTGGTGAGCCATTACCTCACCAACTAGCTAATCCCACCTAGGCATATCCTGACGCGAGAGGCCCGAAGGTCCCCCTCTTTGGCCCGTAGGCGTTATGCGGTATTAGCCATCGTTTCCAATGGTTATCCCCCACATCAGGGCAATTTCCCAGGCATTACTCACCCGTCCGCCGCTCGACGCCGTTAACGTCACCCGAAGGGTCAGTTAACTCGTTTCCGCTCGACTTGCATGTGTTAGGCCTGCCGCCAGCGTTCAATCTGAGCCATGATCAAACTCTTCAATTTAAGATTTTGTTCGGCTCAATGAATACTGACTTTAAACTACCTTTTCTCTAGAAATAGAGAAGCAATCTAAAGCTATTATCGTTCCAACAGAACGATAATGAATTGACTGTGCCAAGTCTTTCGACTTGATTGGTCACTCAGTTCATTGAAAACCTAATTTGAAACCGAAGTTTCTAATTTGATTATCATCAACGAGTGCCCACACAGATTGATAGGTTTATATTGTTAAAGAGCTTTGCTTTCAGCACCTTAAGTGCTTCAGCGAGGTGCGTATAATACGCTTCCCACTTTGAAAGTCAACATAAAACTCTAAGATAATTTAGAACTTTATGGTGACTTGCTTAGATTCTAAGCAAGTGCGAAATAAAGCCTGGCGATGTCCTACTCTCACATGGGGAAACCCCACACTACCATCGGCGCTATTGCGTTTCACTTCTGAGTTCGGCATGGAATCAGGTGGGTCCACAACGCTATGGTCGCCAAGCAAATTCTGCTTTTACTTTCAGCTTTTATTAAAAACTGAAGGCAAAAAATCTGGAAAACTGATTTTAAAAGTCTAAATACACATTCAAAGTTCTTACTTTGAGTCCATCAAAACCCTTTGGGTGTTGTATGGTTAAGCCTCACGGGCAATTAGTACAGGTTAGCTCAACGCCTCACAACGCTTACACACCCTGCCTATCAACGTTCTAGTCTCGAACAACCCTTTAGGACGCTTTAAGCGCCAGGGAAGACTCATCTCAGGGCTCGCTTCCCGCTTAGATGCTTTCAGCGGTTATCGAT
>NZ_OANU01000162.1 GCF_900089835.1 Vibrio thalassae
GTTAAACCTAGGATATTCCCTAAGGTGGTGTTGCTGATACCGTTAACGTCACTGTTGGTCGCCGCCAACTGCACACTGGCAAAAGCATCGACGCTGCTATCAACACTGTCGATCACTGCTTGCAACGCCGCCACATCCGCGATGCTCGCCTCTGCCGCTATCGCCGCTTGATAATCGGCCTCGTTCGCACCATCAAAAGTTAAACCTAGGATATTCCCTAAGGTGGTGTTGCTGATACCGTTAACGTCACTGTTGGTCGCCGCCAACTGCACACTGGCAAAAGCATCGACGCTGCTATCAACACTGTCGATCACTGCTTGCAACGCCGCCACATCGGCAATGCTTGCCTCTGCCGCTATCGCCGCTTGGTAAGCGGCCTCGTTCGCACCATCAAAGGTTAAACCCAGGATATTCCCTAAGATGGCATTGCTAATACCGTTAACGTCACTGTTCGTCGCCGCCAACTGCACACTGGCAAAAGCATCGACGCTGTTATCAACACTGTCGATCACTGCTTGCAACGCCGCCACATCCGCGATGCTCGCCTCTGCCGCTATCGCCGCTTGGTAATCGGCCTCGTTCGCACCATCAAAGGTTAAACCTAGGATATTCCCTAAGGTGGTGTTGCTGATACCGTTAACGTCACTGTTGGTCGCCGCCAACTGCACACTGGCAAAGGCATTAACGCTGTTATCAACACTGTCAATCAGCACTTGCAGCGCCGCCACATCGGCAATGCTTGCCTCTGCCGCTATCGCCGCTTGGTAATCGGCCTCG
>NZ_OANU01000160.1 GCF_900089835.1 Vibrio thalassae
CGATATTGATTCAAGCACAATAGCCAGCGCACAAATCACGCTAATTGGCGCCAATAGCAATGAGAGTTTAAGTTTTACTGCGTCAGGCGGTATCACGGGAAGCTACGATACCAGCAATAACACACTGACGCTGACGGGCGATGCCTCTATCAGTGATTACCAAACCGCACTCGAAGCCGTTCAATATAGTAATACCGATTCTAACTTTACTAGTACAACCAACGAGACTCGGTCATTTGGCGTTACAGTGACCGATGTCAGTGTAGATACTACTTCGGCACTCTCTAGTGCTGTCGGCAATGGTTCGCTCTCCTTATTTGGCGAGTTTACTAATATTCAACAATATGCGGCTATTCCCTTCAATCCATTGGCACAAAATCCGACAGAGGCGCACTATCAGGCGCTAGGATTTGAGACTGCACTTGACGATGGCTATTTCCCGGAAAGGAGAAATTACCTTAACAGTGCTTTATTGAACCAACAACCGACATTAACTGTTCTTTCTGATTTACAGGATTTTATTAACCAAGATAGTGATGGCGATGGATTACGTAATTACTTTGATCCACAATCACAAAATGAATATAACTTCTACGCTTCATATACGTTACACCCCGAAATTGTTAACAATCTTCCTGTTGATACTAATCAAGAATATTCTTATTTAATCAAAACAGATATTCGGCTCAACAGCAATGCAACGACACAATCTCTTTACCTTGCAGTACCCACTTGGACTTATGGCAGTTCTCGTCATCTAGCCAATCGATGGCCACATAATATATCACTAGTAATAAAAGATTATTTTAGCAGTGAAGGCGTAGCTTTTATTCGTCAAAATACTACCAGTGGGTATCTAAATGAACTTAGTGGTATTGATTGGATGAAGCTGAACTATATAGAGCAGTGGTGGACCTTTGTTGATTATGTTCGTGATGCAACGAATACTACCCCTAGTAGCACAGATTATGCGGCAATAGGTTTCAGCTCACTAACTCAAGAGCAGATCGATGAACTGAATGGTGTTATTACACAAAATCAAGCTACCCCTAATGATTTTGATAAGATGAATGAGATGGTCACAAGTTATCTTCTCATTCATGATTACGCCAAAGACAGCGGCAATCCTATCATTGCAACTGCGCCGCAAAGTACGGATTATA
>NZ_OANU01000159.1 GCF_900089835.1 Vibrio thalassae
GCTTGGCATAAAACGTTGAGGGATTGAGTTCATTGAGCTTACAAAATGCACGCGTTGACAATGAACTCGATTCAGATTGCTCGATGAGCATTTGCCATTCTTGATTAGTGTGTCGTTTTCCCATTTCAAATCTCCTCATGGTTGGAGATTTGATCTTATTATTCGTGCTAGGTGATTAGAATGCGGGGTTTATGACGCGCTTACGTTAATCATATTGCGCTATATGAACTAAAATTACGGCTTACGTATTCGTGAGTGAATTAATTAATATGTTAATTATCAATTTTCTGAAACACAGACGGGTAACGTCTGGGTTGAAAGCCTTTCACTTAGCCAAGTAAGGTGTGTGGCCATCAATTAAGGTCACCATATCAACGCGTGATTCATCGACAATGTTGGATGTCGCATAGTACGCCTGATAAGGCCAACCATAGGTGTTTACAATATCTTTACTAGTGATTAAATCACTTAGTTCTTGTTTATTTACTCTACGCCAGTTGTTACGGCCATTAAATTCAATGTTTGAAAGGTCCTGGCAGTAACGGGCATACTGGCTTTGTGTGCCGATTGCATCGCTAATTCCATTTTCGGCATGTCCATCATTTCTCATATAGGTAAATAGTGTTCCGTTTAAAGAGGTATATCCCGAATGTGTATAATCTGTATTGTAAGGCGAATTATCGGGTGTATATCTTAGAACATCAGATATAACCTCTTTTCTAGGCGGTTCTGTAAACTGTACCCTCTCGATGAATTTAAAGGGTTTATTGCGGGTGATATCAACCGAGATGGTCGCAGTGATATGTGTTACCTTGAAGATGGGCTTTATTGTGGAATTAACCAAGGGCAAGGGAATTACGCCTCAGCGACTAAGTGGAGTAACGACTTTCAAGGCAGTGCTTGGGAAGAGGCTCAAAACCACGCATCGTTGAGCTTACTTGATATTAATGAAGACAGTTTTCAAGACTTGTGTGCGTTCAATGAAACCGGGTTTTTCTGCGCATTAAACAACCAAGGGCGAACGTTTGATTCAGGACGTTACTGGAGCCAAAACTACACCATTAATGATGCCGTAAGATTGCTGGATGCGAATAGCGATGGTTTGGCGGATGTGTGCCGGGTGGAATCCGATAAAGTGGTTTGCGCCAACAATACAGGGCAAGGACTGAGCGCCGATTATGTCTTAATGGACCAAGGTTACCCGTTAGAGAAAACGTATCAGTCAACTTCCTCTGGTTTTGGAATTCTTGACTTCGACCCCGTGAATCTGCCACAAAGCCAATTCATTGATATTAACCAAGATGGTTTTGCTGATTTATGTGGCGTGAAACTTGACGGCCATTTTTATTGCGCTTTGGGTCAAAAATCCGGCAGCAATACACTCTCTTTTCAAGCTGCTCAACGCTGGGCAAGTCAATTGCCCATTGGGTTAAAAAACACCACCTCACAATCACCGAATCATAATACCCACGAGCAAGACGTCAAGGTGGTTGAGCAATTGCAGCGCACCATGAACCTTGTCGATGTGACTGGTGACGGCTTAGCAGAGCTATGTTACCGACAAGGAAACGACTTTGTTTGCCATCAAAATACCGGTCAAGGCTTTGAGGCTGCGAAAACATGGTTAACGCTTGACCAAGACCATTTTAAAATCGACACTGGCAATGAGAATAACGTGTCGCAGGTGGAAGCGTCCATCATGCTGTCTGACCGAAACAGCGATGGCTTGTCTGATTTGTGTTACATCGCTGGAGAGCGCGTGTATTGTGCTTATGGCGATGGAAAGCATTTTAATTCGCCGACTGTGTTAGCCACGTTAAACGCCGACCTGGATTTGCTAAAAGATAAGATGTCGTTCTCAGGGAACTTCATCAAAAAATTCTTTGGTATTAAAACTACGATTTACTCTATGGCTGTGAATAACGTTTACGGGCCGTTCAAAAAAGGCGTCGACGCCAATGGTGACGGATTACTCGGTGATTGTTATCGCTCTATCGATGGGTTGACATGCCTCTCTTATGAGTTTGAACCGCTGGCTTTGCTCAAATCGGTGACGTCAGGGTTAGGTGTGAAAAGTGAGTTTGAGTACGGATTAACAGGAAACGCCTCTGTGTTCCAAGGGGCGCAAGCGCCTACCGGGCTTATTGCGCTTGAGCCAAATTTTAAAGTGGTCAAGGCACTTGAGCACAGTAATGGCATAGGAGGTATGAACCGCACTGAATACTTCTATAGAGGGTATCACGCTCATCCTGATAAGGGCCTGCTCGGGTTTGGGGAAATACAAACCCAAGATTTAGCGAGTCATACTCTTACCTCGACCGTGACCGGGTACCGTAGTGATTGGACACCTTATGTTGAGCGCACGCAAACGCGAATCAATAACCAAAAGATTTCACAAAGCGAGTTTGATTATAGAGAGGTGGCGTCTCCTATCGCCGGGCAGTCTTGGCCACAAATGATTGAAAGCCGTCAATCTGCTTGGGATACATCAGGAAACCTTTTGACCCACACGGTCACGCAATATCAAGGTTACGACGCGCTTAATTTCCCCGATACCATCACTCAAACGGTTGACGATGGTAATGGTGAACGATTTGTTGAAAAAACGACCACGCGTTATCAACATGATACGCAACGCTGGTTAATCGGCAAACCTCTTGATGTGTCTGTGACCAAATCCAATGGTCACGACTCTCAAACAAGAAACACAGCCTTTTCTTATGATGCAAATACCGGGGCTTTGGTTAAGCAAACCATTGAGCCTGGGCATGCACTCTCGTTAACGACGCAATTTGACTACAATGCCAGTGGTTTTCGCACCTTAGAGCGTACGACCGGCAGTGGTGAAACGCGTCAATCCACGACCCAGTACGATGCTTTAGGTCGAGTGACGAAGCATACAAACGCCCTTGGTCACTTTGTCACAACCACTTATAACAATTTGTGTGGATTGCCTGACACCGTCACCGACGCTAATGAGTTGACGACCCGGTTTGCGTATGACGATTATTGTCGAGAAATTAAGAAAACCCTGCCCGATGGTAACTGGGTTGAGCAAGTTTATGAATGGAGCGATGGTGCCGATGCCGGCCTAGACCAACACGGATTGACGCTGGGTGACCGCAGTGTCTTCATGGTGACCACGCAAACCTCCCAGGGCGGTTTGTCAACCACATATTTCGATAAGTTGGGACGTGAAGTACGCACCAAGCAATTGAACGGTGATGGCAAAACCGTGATGGTTGATAAGGCTTACGATGAAAAAGGCCAGCTTGTTGGGGAAACCGTGCCTTATTTTGAGGGGGCTTTTGCAGGGGATGCGACGTTCTGGTTACAAACCACTTATGACGCGCTAGGTCGACCTACAACTCAAACTCAACCAACGGAAGATGTCGGTGACCTTGTTGCGACCACTCGCTATCAAGGCTTAACCGCAACAAAAACCGGTCCCGGTACCTTTGAGAAGGTTGAGCAAACTAATGGTTTGGGGCAAACGGTCCAAATCGTAGAAAATGGTCAATCAACCCTCCGTTATACCTATGATGCAGTCGGTAATCTCACTCAAACGGATGCCAATGGACTGATAACGGAACTGAGTTATGACCAGTTCGGTAATAAAACCAAGATGATTGACCCCGCAATGGGCACTTGGACGTATGGCCACAATGCGTGGGGGGAGCTGGTTTGGCAAGCGGATGCGAAAGGGATGTACACCAGTTTCAGGTATGATGCACTCGGTCGTAAAATCAAAGAATATCTCTCAGATACTCACGCGCGTGGACGATATGAACCCAATGAATGGCAGTATGACCAATCGTTAAAAGGCGCTCTGGATGCCTCCAGCAGTCACCATAGCCAACGTCGTTATACTTACGATGAATTGGGACGCACTCAATCGATGACCTTATCTATTGATGGCTCAGAGTACACGACCTACTACGAGTACAATGAAGCAGGCCGTCTCAGTCGGGTGACTTTCCCGTCGGGGATGAACTTAGATAAAGATTACGATGTGAATGGCCTGCTTAAGCGAATGAGTATCCCTAATTCTGATATTTGGGATAGCCAATACCTGCAAATTGAGGAGGCGTTAAAAGCCACCTCAGAGCGCATTGTTGAACTCGAGATGCAGGCTTATGAGCTTGAGAAAAGTGCGCAATTTTATATCGAAGAGTCTGAGCGTTTGCGTCAAGCGGCAGAGCAGTTGTTTGCTAAAAGTGATGATTACCACCGTACCGCCGACGAACTCAGTGCCAGCGCGAACTCGATATTTAGAAGTGCCAATATTAATGCTAACCGCGCCGCGAGTTATCGCAATAGTGCACAATATTACTGGCGAGCTTTTGGTAATCAAGTGTTCAGTAACTACAAAACACAAAATGGTTACGCGTATTACAAATATGACCGATGCACTAAAAAAGATTGGAAAGGGAACTGCAAAAGGAAAGAGTATTTTACGGCTAAAGTACCACTGTGGATGGTTCAGACGCGTCGTTGTACAGCAGGGAAATGGGGTTCATACTGTTATAATGGCGCACAAGCCAGTATTCTTGCTTCTCAGGCTGCGCCGGGACAAAGTGTTAATGCATATCTTACAACTACAGCTGAAGAAACTGCTCAAATCGGTGCGGGTGTTCTGTCGAATATGGCGATAGCTGTTGGTGCCTTAAATCCCGCCGCAGGAATGTTTATGGGTATTGGAGCGTGGGGCCTAGACTCCAGTTGGAGTAACTTCATTGGCATGATGATAGGACCTGCGGGTAAAGTCGGAGGAATCATTGACGATGCCCTATATTTCGGCTCGCCTGTCATTAAGCAGACGGTAGATAATGTGGGGCATGTGAATGACGCAATGAATGTCGGTTGTAATACGGTGGTGAAGTGTGACTGAACAAGATGAAAAATGGGATACCACAGCGGTATATTTCGTACTTTGGATTGGTGTGGCAATTCTCATCGCAAAAGAAGATTATATCTTAGCGGTCCTATCAGGGGGGGGATATATAGCGTTGGTCGCATTTGCCTCAGCTTTGAAGCCAATCAGAGAAAAGTACCCACTGTTAATGTTGTATATTGCGGTATCATTTGGTTATCTTTTCGGGATTGTATATGTATTCCAAGCCTTTGGGATAAACAATCTTTGGAGAACTTTAGTTACATTCCCTTTACTATGCTTTGGTTACTGGTTTGCTACACGAAAAGTACGTCCTATCTTGAAGGAAAACAAAAATGGGTGATTTTAAGAAATTATATCGCGTGCTGATGTTAACGTTCCTTGTAGGTTGCGGTGGAGGAAGCGGCGGTAGCAGCTCTTCTTCTGCAAACTCAGAGGATAGTGTCACTCGTTACAGTAGTGATTATGCAGCGTCTGATTTACGGGTGTTCTTCAACTTATCAGCAACGAGTTCATCTGAGGCAGAGGTCACGGGGTATGTTCTTGGCAACGATGATTTATATGTGACTTTAGCCGATAACGATGAGTTAGTGATTACGGTCGACAATGTACCTCAACCTTTGCTCTTATCAAGAGATGAGGTGGTGGAGGGAAGTGGTAGTTATGGCGGTGAGTATTACGCTGCAACGATTTCCGCTTTAGCAACTGAGTATAACGTTAGCTTTGTTCGGGGTGGCGTTGAAATTTCTCAGTTGACGGCCAATGAACTTCCTCTCCCTTTTGACCCTATCGTGAGTTTGACAAATGAAGTTGTTGATGTGTCATTTTCGCCAGAGGCAGGTTACACATACTCATACTCAGGTGAAAAACTAAGTTGCTCAAATGGTGTAGAGACCAACGTAAGAATCGCCGCACCAGATATTAACAATGGTGAGCATCTACTTAATTCAGGTTCTTATAATAAAACCCTGAATGAAATATTTGGTCAGACTCAAGCTCAGCTAACTCAAGGTTTTGATAGCTGTATATTTACGATGGATATTATAGCGAGTAAGGACTCGTTACCACCTCAAACTAATGGACAATTAACTCTTGATGTTGCTCAAAAGAGAAAGATAAAAATAGAGCTTTAATCTTGTTATAGAGAACCTGTCTAGTGATCTAGCGCCTTTCTCTTTGTTGAATGATTTAACAAAGAGAAAGGCGTTATTTTTTTGAATAAATATTCAAAAAATGGTCATATCTGTTCCTGCGCCAGTCTGATTTTGAAGTTAATGCAGATTTTGAAGTTAATGCTCTAAGTAATGACAGTTATTACACTTCATTAAACAAGAACGACTATATTGACCAATATTTTCTAATGTGTGCTTAATCATATGAATCACCGAGAAATGGCGTTAGTATGTATGAAGCCTATAACAGTATTATGTTCTTATGATTGTATTTAATTGTACCAAAGCTTCTGCTGACTTTTTTACCGTGACTCGAAGTGGTGAAAAGCTCACTTGCCTAACACCAGCGCCCGACAAAACAATTGCTGAGTCGATGGAAAAAGATCTATCTCATGTGAGTTTTAGTTATGATGATGACTTGAAGCGAACGGAAGTTTTTCAATGGCAGTGGGTGGTGCATTGCGTTTCAGTAAAGCGTAAAAAGTATTTTCTTGTTATGGACTTTGATACTCGTTATTGCTTGGCGTTTGCCGCAGGAAGAAAAGGTGACGAAATCCACTTCTTGAACCAGTTTGAAGAGCAGCTTAAAGCTAATTTTCGTTATTTTATCGACGTAAACCAATCTTCGCAGGAACTTGCATCAGAGCTTATTGATACGTATGACCGATATACTCAGTCGGTGGCTTTTCATCAGAGAAATGACCGAAGTGTTCAGGCTCATTTAAATGAGGTAGCTTGGCATTTTGAGGGTTTATGCAGTGAAGTCGGAATGCTCTCCGATAGGATGGATTTCTTACGGTTTAGCGTTACCGCTGGCAATATCCCAAGAAAAAAGAAGGGGGAACAGTCTTACTTCTACGCCAAGGACAATTTTTACCAATTTTGGTTCGATCACTTTCATAGTAGTGGTGAAACTGCTAATAATAATGTGATTGAAATGTTGACTCCCTCTAATAACAGTGGTTCGGGTAGCAGCTGATTCAGTGTTTAATTTAATTGGATGGAATCCGTCACCTTGATGATATTCGCTTGTTCCACGCCTCATTCGTTAGGCTTTGAGGTTTCATATTAGTTTCAAGAAAACAGTGAGCACGGGAAACACATCTTTGCCCCTTTCCGTGTTTGCTGGCTATCTTCGTGGAACAATAAATCTAGCGATAAAACTAGATCGAAGATAAAAAGAACGTCCTCTCATTAGCTTCTCGAAACCACTTATCCATAAATTTTGCGTCTTTTCTGCGGTGAAAGCGTCTTATTGATACAACCAATTAATAGGAAACTTCCATGAGCATATCGTTCATTGCGTTGAGCGCACTTTTCTTCGGATTCTATGCGCTTCTAGCGACATTTAAAAAACAGAAAAAAACATTCAACTTCAGAGTGCTAAGCGCACTAGCTGCTGGATTACTATTTGGTGGTGCTATTCAAATGGTATTCGGAGTAGGGAATACTGCAACGGTGGGATTTGCTGAGCTTATATCAATGTTCGGTAAAGGGTACATTAAGCTGCTGCAAATGATTGTGATTCCATTGGTATTTGTCGCCATGATTTCATCCATTATGAACGTGGATGGTAACAGTGCCTTATCTAAGATTGCGCCTAAGATTATCGGCGTATTGATAGTGACCGTGGCTATCTCAGCCATAGTAGGCATCGCAAGTGTTTACCTATTTGGGATTGATGCTAATGCGCTTGTCAGTGTGGTGGGCACGAACAGTGCTATTGAAGCTCGGGGTGATTCATTGCTTGCCACACAAGATGCAATGGCAAATTCAGGCCTTTCGGGTTTAGCGCTATCGATTATTCCTTCCAACATATTTGAAATGCTTACTGGGTCTGAGCGTACGTCAACGTTATCGACCGTGCTATTTGGTATGTTCCTCGGTTACAGCATTCTACAAGTGAAGAAACGTAAGCCTGAAAAAGTAGAGAACTTTGTTGCTTTCATTAACTCGGCAAAGGAAGTAGTACTGTCCATGGTTCGCGAAATTCTTAAGCTGACACCTTACGGGGTGTTCGCGTTAATGACCTCATTTATGATGACCAACGACTTGTTTGCATTGGCTGAAATGGGCCGCTTTTTACTGGCGAGTTATGCAGCCATTGGTGCAATGTTCTTGATTCACTTCATCTTAGTGTCGGTATTTGGCTTATCTCCGATCGCGTTCATGAAAAAAACGTGGCCGGTGCTTGTCTTTGGCTTTGGCTCTCGTTCAAGTATGGCGGCGATACCACTAAACGTTGAAACTCAAACTCAACGTCTTGGTGTGGATGAAGAAACCGCAAATATGTCTGCTACGTTTGGTACCAGCATTGGCCAAAATGGTTGTGCCGGTATTTACCCAGCCATGCTCGCCATCATGGCTGCACAAGTCATGGGCGTACCAGTTGACATCAGTTTTATTCTGCAACTGATCGTGGTGATTGCGATTGCATCATTTGGTATTGCTGGTGTTGGAGGCGGAGCGACGTTTGCTGCTGTTGCTGTACTCACCATCATGGGGTTAGACATTACCGTGGTTGCCATTCTAGTTTCAATCGAAGCCTTGATTGATATGGCACGTACGGCACTGAATATTTCAGGGTCAATGCTCTCAGGTGTCATCACCTCTAAGACAAATGGTTCACTGAATATTGAGCAATACTCAGCTGACAGTACTACCACAACAAGCGATGAAATCGCAGCGTAGAGCAGATTGAAACATATCAATATTTAACACCACTTAAGAGAAGTACGTCGTTAATGGTCGTATTTCTCTTACTTATCTTGTTCAACCTTGGAAATATGAGATGAAAGTAGTCGTTGTTGGCGGAAACGCCGCAGGAATGAGTTTCGCCGCAAAATACAAAAGAAACCAACCATCAGATAACGTTATTGTGATAGAGAAACGGGATTACCTCTCTTTTGGAGCGTGTGGATTGCCTTATTTCGTGGGGGGGAAGTTTGATGATACCGAGCGAATGATTTCACGAACCCCGGAGCAGGCAGTGGCCTCAGGGCTAGAGGTTCGAATGGACACTGAAATGTTGTCAGTCAATCGAGTTGAAAAGCAGGTAGTAGTGCGTCACCAAGGTGTCGAGAGTGTGCTTGATTACGACCGTTTGATCATCGCCACAGGCGCTCGTCCAGTCGTACCAAATTTTGGTGAATACAATGATGAGCATGTGTATACGTTAACCAGTCAAGAAGATGGGTTAGCGCTCAAAAATGCATTAAAAGATAGCCAGAAACAGCGTGTCGCAGTGATTGGCGCAGGTTTTATCGGGTTAGAAGTGTTCGATGCGGCGCATGATCTTGGTAAACACGTCACGATTATTGAGCGTGAGTCGCGGATCATGAGTCAGCAATTTAGCCCTGAAATGATTGATGTGGTTGAAGAGGCGATTCGTGAATCAGGGGCTGATTTAAAAACAAGCACCAGTGTATCGGCTATACGAGATCTAGAGCAAGGCGGCTACATTATTCACACAAGTAACGGTGATGTTGAAGCGGATATCGTTGTGCTATCACTCGGGTTCAAACCGAATACAGAAATGTTCCCACTAACGAAAGCGGCCAATAGTGCTTTGTTAGTGGATGAGTACGGTGCGACTGAAGATGCTTACATTTATGCGGTGGGTGACTGTGCGGTAGTGCATCATCTAACACTAGGCGAAACTACTTATCTACCGCTAGCAACCACGGCGAATAAACAGGCTCGCATGATGGCCGATAAGTTAGCAGGGAAAGACACGCATATGGTAGGGTTCTTGGGTTCTTCATCGCTCAAAGTTCTTGATTATGAATTGGCGCGTACTGGCATTTCAGAACGGATGGCACAGGCTCACAACATGAATGTCAGTGTGTCGACGATCGCTGACAAAAACCAAACCGATTACTACCCAGGACAACAGGATATTAAGGTTAAATTGATCTATCAGCCAGACACAAAAGTGCTTCTTGGCGGCGAGATAATTGGTAAAAAAGGTGCGGTAAGTCGTATTAATGCTCTAGCCGTTGCAATTACTGCAAAGTTTACAACCGAGCAGCTGGGCTATTTAGATTTTGCCTATGCTCCACCATTTTCGCGTACATGGGATGCCTTAAATGTGGCAGGGAATGTGGCGAAATAATAGTTGGCGTTTGTGAGAAACCCTGTAGGTGGTTTGGCTGCATGGCAAGAAGCTTCAGAGAATGGTTGATTAAATCGCGTGGTTTTTACGCTTTACATCTTCAATATTTCGATTATTATCGAAGTGTTTTGATTTCGTATCGATAATTGAGGAAAAGCTATGTTAGCGGAGTGGATTACACACAAAGACCAACTAAGAAGTTACATAGTGAAAAAGACGGGTGATCTTGATTTAGCTGATGACATCTTGCAGGACGTTTACATCAAGGCCAGTCAAAAGGTTGAACAGCTAAAAACGAGAGATAATCTTCAGAACTGGCTGTATCGTATAACTCATAACACGATTATGGACTTCTATCGGACCCACCAAACCCATGAAGAGTTGGTCGACAACCAAGCAGAAGAAGAAACTTCTTCTGAGTTAATTAACCTGCAAGAGGTGGCGCAGTGTTTACGTCCAATGTTTGATTGCCTGCCTGAGAAATACCGTCAAGTGATGATCCTTGCAGAACTTGATGGATTGTCGCAGCAGGCTGTTGCTGAACAGTTAGGGCTATCACTCTCAGCAACGAAAAGTCGCATTCAACGAGGCCGGGTGAAGCTAAAAGACATTTTAACGGATTGCTGTAACATCGAAGCAGGAGGCGAGGGAATTGTCGACTTTGACCCTGATCCAAAGTGCGTAGACTTCTGCAAAGCAAGCGCGATGAATGAATTTGATCATGAATCAGCCCAGGCGACTGCTCAGATGATTTCTTGAATACGGGGGCGTGCAACTGCGTGATTGTTACTACAACGCAGTTGTGACAGCCTCACCATCTTCTTCAATGGCACATTCCCTCCTAAATCACACTACCATCAACATTAATATCAAAAAGTACGACATTTTTTGCGTCTTTTTCTGTTTTGTAGCGTCTTAACTGAGTGAATAACTCTTTTATCGCATAAGACAAATGAAGAAAGAAACCACCCCAATTGAAGTGGAGACTCTGGTTGATGAGTCGTTGTTAGCATTTATCACCAGTGATGATGTAAAAGATACTCTGCAAGGTGTTCGCCGTGGAATTGAGCGCGAAATGGTTCGAGTGACACAGAGTGGTGCGCTTTCTCTGCGGCCTCATCCTGAATCTCTAGGTTCAGCACTGACTCACCCATATATCACCACCGATTTTTCGGAAGCACAGTTGGAGCTAGTAACACCTGCGGTGACCGATAGAAAGGAGACATTTAAAACATTGGCTTCGTTACACCACTTTGTTGCGTCACATCTGAGTGAAGGTGAGACAATGTGGGCGGCAAGTATGCCACCGGCCCTACCTCTCGATAATGATATAGCGATAGCAAATTATGGGACATCAAATGCGGGTATAGCGAAGACTCGTTATCGTGAAGGGTTAGCGAATCGTTATGGAAAGAGAATGCAGCTTATTTCAGGCATTCATTACAATTTTTCGTTACCAGAGTCTTTCTGGCAGGCACTTCATACTCATACAGAAAGTCAATTGCCGTTAGAAACCTTTATTTCTGAGCGATATTTTCATCTGATCCGCAATGTTCTACGCAACGGTTGGATTATTCCGTATTTGTTTGGCGCTTCACCGGCGGCGGATAAGAGCTACCTGCAAGATCGACCTCACGCATTAAACCAGTGGGGTAGCACGACAGATTACTTCCCATGGGCTACATCGCTACGATTGAGTAAATTGGGCTATGGGAGTAGTGAACAATCTCGCTTCCCGATCAGCTTTAATAACAAACAAGACTATCTATCCGGTCTATGCCACGCATTAACTCAGCCAAGTGATCAGTATGCTCATTTAGCTCAGCATCAGCAGTTGAATGGTTCGGTTCTTCAACTCGAAAATGAACTGTATGGTTCTGTTCGACCTAAAATTGTTAATGCACAAATGCGTCCTTTGGTTGCCATGTGTCATTACGGGGTGGAATACATAGAGTTGCGCAGCTTGGACAATAACCCTTTGTTACCACTTGGTATAGATGAACTTCAAAGTCAGTTCATCGACCTATTTTTGCTGTATAGCGCACTCACACCAAGCCCTGAAATGAGTGAGCAGGAAAGCAAACTGATCATGCAAAGACAAGAGCTGGTGGCAATGCAGGGAAGGAAGCCGAATTTGATGCTGCCTACTGTGAATGGCGACATGTTACTGACAGATTTGGCTAAACCACTAATGGGTATGTTAGCTGAAATGGCGAAAAGCCTAGATGACGCGCAGGAAACCAATAGCTATGTAAAGGCAGTCATGCGTGAACAAGCAAAGTTTGACGATAGCCAATTAACGCCCTCTGCACAGATCCTAGCGGTTATGGAACAAGAAAGCCTAAGCTTCACGACGTTAATGAGAAGGTATTCAGGCGAACACAAGCAAGGCTATTTGAACGATACGCTTTCTGCCGAAGAAATGACGCAACTGCAATCGCTTGTGGACTACTCGCTGGCTGAGCAAAAACGGCTAGAGGCTGAAAACGAAACCAACTTTGATGACTATTTAGCTCAAAAAAGTCAAATTGATTGCGAAGTCCCTTCTCGAGGTGATGCCTCACAATCAATGCCGGAATATTTAAACCCATCTCAAGGTAATAAAGAGCACGTAAATCCATTATGAATATTCTTTGGAAGTTAAAAGGCTACTTAACAATGTTTGGCCGAGACTACCTCATTGCCCTTGTGGCTCTTCAACTGGTGGCTTTAGTCAATTTGGTTCCTTCATGGTTAATTGGCCGCATAGTCGATGGCATTAGTGAAGGAACATTAGATACACAAATCCTAGTTATCCACGTTGGTGGGATCATTGTTTCGGGCGCTGCAATGTATGGTCTGCGCTTTGTGTGGCAAAGCAAGTTATATGGGGCGTCTATTGCGATTACTCGTGTGATGCGCAGTGAGCTATTTCAAAAGTTCTCACAGCTCGCTCCAGCCTTCTATGCTCGCCGCAGTACTGGTGATTTAATGGCGCATGCGACCAATGATCTGAATGCTGTCGAAGAAACCATGGGCATGGGTATTATGACATTGGTGGATTCGTTCATCGCAGGTATGACTGTTATTTTAGGGATGATCTTTGTTGTCAGCGGTCAGCTCACGGCCATTGCATTGCTTCCCTTCCCATTGTTAGTGCTGATCACTCGTCGTTATGGTGTGCAGCTACATAAAGCCTTTGGCTGGGCGCAGTCTGCATTTTCTGATTTGACGGAAGAGACACGTGAAACGGTATCGGGCATTCGTGCGGTTCGTTCACATGGTATTTCTGGTCGTCAAGAACAACGTTTCGGACAAACCTTAGACCAAACGGTCGATGCCAATCTTACTGTGGCGAAAGTGGACGCAGCGTTCGCTCCAACAATCCAATTGGTTTATGGCTTGTCGTTTGTGATCGCTCTCGGGTACGGCGCATGGTTAATCGAACAAGGTAGCATCACAGTTGGGCTATTCACGACTTTCACTTTGTACCTTGGTCAACTGCTGGGGCCATTTATGCAGTTTGGTTGGCAGTTTAATGTCTTTCAACGCGGAAAGACATCTTGGCGGCGACTTGAGCAATTGTTTGCTGAAAAGCCGGACGTTGTCGAAGGTAAAAACACGCTAGCCCCAGGTTCAGATTCAAGTATGTCATTTGATATCCGTGAGTTTACCTATGAGCAATCAAATCGAAGAGCTCTGGATAACGTCAAGTTTGAACTGCCGTCAGGTGGGGTAGTGGGCATTACTGGGCCAACAGGCAGTGGCAAAAGCACACTTCTGCATCTGGCTTTACGTCAATTTAAACTTGAAAAGCCATCTAGCATCCACGTATCAGGTATGCCAAGTGATAGCCTCACCTTTGATGCCTTGCGCAGTAAATTGGCATGGGTTCCTCAAAAGCCGTATCTGTTTTCCGGCACTATCGCAGAGAACATTGCGTTGTCGAAACCGAATGCGTCGCTGTCAGAAATAAAGCATGTGGCGGATATGGCAGGCATTCTCGCAGAGATTGAAGCGATGCCAGACGGTTTTGATACCCCACTTAGAGAGGGAGGAACCAATCTATCGGGGGGCCAAAAACAGCGATTGACACTTGCCAGGGCACTTCTGTCGGATGCAGATATCCTGTTGCTGGATGACCCTTTCAGTGCGTTAGACATGAAAACAGAGGTGCAGGTTCGCCGAAATTTAAAAGCGCATTATTCTCATAAAACGATGCTGCTAGTCACCCAGCGTCTGACCAACCTTATCGAAGCTGACCATATATTAGTCTTAAATGATGGTCAGGTAGTAGAGCGTGGTTCTCACTATGAATTAGTGGCAAATCAAGGTTGGTATTCGATGGTTTATCAGCGCCAAAGTCAGTTAGGAGGCAAACAATGAGAAATAGCACGCTTTATCGTCGATTGTTGGCGTTTTCATTGCCTCATAAAGCGCGTTTTGGCTTTGCATTCGTCATGTTGGGGCTTGCGGTCACTGCTGAAATGACGATCCCTTGGCTGGCGAAAATTGTACTTGATGAAGTTATTGTGCCTCAGCAGTTTGAGTGGCAACAGCTTGTCACTTTGATTGGGCTGGTTATGGTTTTCTACGTGTTAGCTGCGGTGTTCGGGTATTTGCAAGCCATCGCTTTTAAACACGGTGCATTGTTGGTGGTCAAAGATGTGCGAGAGCAGTTATTTCGTCATGTGTTGAACTTTCCTATCGCGACATTCGACAAGTTGCCGACGGGAAAGCTGGTCTCTTACATAACTAACGATACAGAGTCACTGCGAAATATGTTCGTGTCGACGCTCCCAACTGTAGTTCAAGGTGCGTTACGCATCATGGCGATTTTTATCGCTATGGCGTTATTGGACTGGCGTTTGATGTTATTGAGCTTGGTGTTGATCCCTGTATTACTTATGACCATGCATCTGTATCGCAAGATTTCAACGCCAGTATTTGATGGCATTCGAGTTCAAGTCAGCAACATCAATGGCCAAATCAATGAGTCGTTACAGGGAATGGCGTTGATTCAAGCGTTTCGCCAGCAGAAAAGCTTTCAAACCAAGTTTGAGAAAGAAAATCAAAGCTGGTTTAACTTCAGGACCCAGTCAGTAGCCATTGATAGTTTGATGTTGTTACCACTGACACGTTTAATTGGGACGCTGACCGCAGCAGGTATTGTTGCCTGGTTTGCTGGGGCTTCAATGTCGACAGTTGTTGAGGTTGGTACGTTATATGCCTTTTTGAATTACGTTGAACGCTTCTTTGACCCGTTCCGCCAGTTATCGATGGAACTGCATAAATTGCAGGTTGCCACAGTATCGTCAAAACGTATTTTTGATTTACTGGACGATAAATCTGAGGCTCATAATCAAGTGATGCCTGAAGTTAAACTCAACGGTAGCGACGATATTGAGTTTCGCAACGTCACCATGGGATACGAAGAAGATAAACCTGTACTTAAAAACGTTAGCTTTACAGCGAAAAGTGGTGAGTTCACCGCAATTGTCGGACATACCGGCAGTGGGAAAAGTTCCGTGATCAATCTGTTAATGCGTTTTTATCAGCAGCAGCAGGGTGACATTTTTATTGGCGGGCAATCGCTTCAAACTCTTCCAGAAGCACAGTTGCGTAAGTTGTTTGGCTTGGTATCACAGGACCCAACCATCTTTAGTGGCTCAATTGAAGATAACATTAATTTATCTCAGGATGTTCATACTAATTATGAAACGAGTACAAACGCATTAGCGAAGAGCCGTGAGAGAGCGATTCATGCAGCCCAATTGGTGCAAGCAGACCGCTTCATTCATCGTTTACCTGATGGTTTTGAACACAAACCGGGTAATGGCGGTGCCTCGCTTTCCGTTGGGGAAAGACAGTTATTGGCTTTAGCTCGGGCGATTTCCCACGACCCGAAAATATTTCTACTTGATGAAGCCACGGCGAATATCGACAGTGAATCGGAAGAAGCGGTAAAACAGGCGCTGGATAATATCCAGGACGGTCGGACCGTCATTGCCGTTGCACACCGTTTATCGACGATTCAAAACGCCGATCAAATCTTGGTGATGAACAGTGGCAAGGTAGTACAAAGAGGAACGCACCGAGAGCTGATTAATCAAGATGGTGACTACCGAGATTTGTACCTAAGTCAAAAAGCGCAAGAAGAACACGACACTCAGAACAGCACGCTTGGCCTAACGTCCGTAAGCGCAGCATAAGTGATTAAATATGACGAGCAAGAACATTATGAAAAACCAAACAACGTACATCAAATCTAATGATACTGATCAAGCACAATTTGTATCTGAGCAAGTGATTGAAGACATTCTTGAGTGGGAAATCATGCACGGCGTAGCGTTTCGTCAGGCTGACAATACTGCAAGACATGTACCATTTAGTATTGCGCCAATGACAATGGAACGTTCAACGTATGACCACCTACGTAAGGTCACACCATTGATTGCTAAATTGGTGAGCAACGTTTCTGAAGATCATCGTTTTCTGCAAACCTCATTGAGCGATATGGCGAAAGCCGAACCGTTCTTCGGTCGTTTAATGGAGCTTCACCAACAAGCTCACGGTGATGCAACAGACCCTAAGCAACCCGCTCGTCAGCCTCTGTTATTAATGAGAACAGACTTTATGGATGACCGCCAACACGGGGCAAAAGTCATTGAGTTTAATGGCATTGCTGCAGGGATGGGGCCCTTTGGTCAACGTGCTTATGAGCTGCATAGCTTTGTGAAAAACCAATGGGGTAATGTTTACCGAGAGTGGCTAGAAGATGATTCAGCAACCCCCGCAGATAATCAAGGGTTAGAACAATTAGCCCTAGGCATCGCAACGGCAGCAAAAAAGGTTCAAGCCCATTTTGCAGGTTCTAATGTTAATAGTGAAAATAAAAATCCTGATCAAAAACCGACGTTCTTAATGATCGTTCAAAAGGGTGAAGATAATGTGTATGACCAACACCTTTTGGAGGTGGCACTACATAAGATGGGGGTTCGTACTGTTAGGCGAACATTCGAACAATTGAGCACCCAACTTTCAAGTGGTGATAACCAACGTCTTATCCTTGATGGGATTGGCGCAATTGATACCGTGTATTTGCGTGCTGGTTATCAATATTCAGATTACTGGGCGCCAGAGCTAAACGAAGATGTCTGTTGTCATACATTAAGCCAAACTCGTCTGTTTATTGAGCAACATTACGTGGCGATCAATGCCACCATCAGTCAACAATTAGCGACCAGCAAATCAATGCAAATGATACTGACGCAGATGTCTGCCGAAGCTTATGCTCAATGGGGGTTATCGCCTGATGAAGCCAATCTAATCAAAAGCGTTTTGGCGGATATGAAAGCCATCACGACAGAGAGCATTAAATGGTTTAATGAAAGGGCAGACAAAAAAGAGTGGGTATTAAAAAACCAAGGGGAAGGCGGTGGCCACTGCGTATTTGGCGAGGATATTAGTGCTACTTTAGAAACGCTAAAGCCAGAAGAGTACAATGCGTGGGCATTAATGCAGCGCCTGTACCCACACGAACGTGATACCCCAACCATTGCCGTAAGAGATGGCAAGCAAACGCTAGTTAATGATCTTGTTAGTGAAGTGGGTCTCTTCACTGCGCATTATCAAGGAGAGCCCGTAACTGAAAATAATGGTTATGCCGGATACTTAATACGCAGTAAGCCTGCCAGTGAAAATGAAGGTGGAATCCATAGCGGGCAGGGTATTTTGGACTCGTTAGTCCTGATTGACCAATAACTGGCTTTAATTTTGGTGATGTACAGCCTGAGTACAGGTTGTACATCAGCGTTAAGTTCAAATGGGTGAGAGAGTTGTGGGGAATTGGATTGGTAAGTCGATACCAATGCTTGGATTGAAATGCATCTGTTTGATGGCTCTATATCGAGCCATGTTACGAAATTAGCCCCCTACCGCGCGATTTTCCAGTACCTAGATTGCTAAATTGGCAAAGCCGCTAACTCAGAAATGTGCGTGCGACCTGAAGTCGTATGAAGCGTTGTTCACTACGATAAGAGTGAACCATCTGTATCACCAGATGACCCTAGGTTTCTGAATAAAGCAGCGGAACCGACAATGTAACGAAACTCAGGCGTTAGCTGAGTGGGAACGGAATCGTGAGAAGATGTTCCTCCTGAGAACCACAGCTCGGGTGAGTGCTAGGGAAATGATATGAACGCCTCCCCAACCTACGGAGGCTGACGATGATTCGATTGACGAGGAAGGATACTCCCTGTCACGGCATCAAAGTGCCCAGTATGGTTCAATTTAGTGAACAATCGACATTGGGAGTATCCAACATGAACAGTAACGTATTTGGTGTTGACATCGCAAAACAAGTTTTTCAAATTCACTGGGTCGATCAAGAAACCGGTGAAGTTCACTCTGACAAAGTGAAGCGAAAAGATTTTGTTCAGTACTTTGCCAACCAACAACCATCAATGATAGGAATGGAAGCTTGTGGTGGTGCTCACCACTGGGGAAGACTGTTTAAAGAAATGGGTCATACCGTGAAGCTGTTGCCAGCAAAGAAAGTCAAACCTTTCGTTTATGGCAATAAAAATGATGTGGTAGATGCTCGTGCGATATGGACGGCCATGCAACAACCAGACATGAAGTTTATTGCAGTAAAAACTGAAGAGCAGCAAGCGATTCTTAGCATTCATCGCATGCGAGAACTGCTGGTTAAACATAGGACGGCGCAAATAAACTCGATACGCGGTTTGTTGACCGAATTTGGCCTAGTGATGCCAAAAGGCAAACAAGCATTTAAGGAAAAGCTACCAGATTGTTTAGCAAAACTGAAAGAGGATACGCCAAGTGCCTTTATGTGTGCCTTACAGGTTCAAGTGGAACGATTAACTCAGTTGGACGAAGATATTAAACAACTGGAAAAACAAATCCAAAGCTGGTTTAAGCACGATGAAGATTGTCAGCGTATCGCCAAGGTCCCAGGTATTGGACCACTCACTGCCACGGCACTTATCGCTTCCATGGGGGATGCGTCAGCGTTTAAATCTAGTCGAGAATTTGCAGCATGGGTAGGCATGGTTCCACGACAAACAGGAACGGGAGGCCGAGTGCACTTACACGGGATTAGCAAACGAGGCGATGTGTATTTACGTACTTTGCTTATCCATGGGGCGCGAGCAGTGATGACCCATAGTAAAGAAAAAAGTGAATGGCTCGTGTCTTTGCAAGCAAGACGACCGAAAAATGTCGTGACGGTTGCGTTAGCTAACAAGATAGCTCGAACCGTTTGGTCATTAGTGGCCAACCAAACCGAATATCAACCTTGTTAAGCAAGACTGACTACTAATTTAAACTAACACAGGATGTTCGCAGAAAATTTGCCAAGGTGTATCAAAGAGTAATGACAAACAGGTAAGACCAAGCCTTATAAAACCTGAATACTGACCAGAGCATTAAGCTCGCTAGGGAAATGAGGAATAAGGCTGCGGAAATCATTAGGGTCGGCAGAATGTCTGCCAATGTAGACCGAATATAAAACTGCCACCTAACCATGTTTGAAAATAACTCAATGATGACCTAGCAAATGGGGAAGCGTTCATATAAGTCAATATGATGAATGTAATGTGAATCCATTTAAGGCGCGTTATATGATGAAGCAGCGGAAGTGGTTAATACGCTGTAGCCAAAAGGCAACGAGAGTCGGAAAGAGATTGGACATTACTCTTTCGTGGTCATTGCACTCTCCGCACCATTGTGGGCATCTAAGTTGACATTTTACGCGACATACGGAACAGGGTAAGCCTGTATATCTCCCTATGGGAAAGCAGCCTGTGAAGGTTGCCGATAGGTATGCAGGTAAAGGAGGTTAGAGAAAGCGAATGCCCTTTTGTAATGAAGGGGATACAGGTTTATATCTGGCGCGAAAGCGAGCTGACTTCTAACTGGTCTCCCGTTGCGAGATAGCTTGAAGAACTTTATTAAAGGAGAAAAGCAAATGATGATTTCGAATGAAATTAGTGCGTCTTCTGACAACGAACCGTGGTTTCTTATTCATTAAGTGGCCATTGGGACAGTTTTAAAGCTTTGAGTGTGTATCGCAAAGGTAATTGTTACTGGGTGCTTAACGGTGCCTTTGTGGAGGTTTGAGCCGTATGCAGTGAAAGTTGCACGTACGGTTCTGAGGAGGGAGGCACCTGGTAACAGGTGCCGCCTATCCGACAGAAACGAGCTAGCTTTCATGGCTAGCTCAATTTTGCTTCATTTCATTAGAATATGAGCCGTGTTTGAATTTTGCGCTGGCTCGTAACTTAATCGAGAAACTAAATTTCATGCCGACCATTTACATAGATTTTAATCGAGGCCCAAAGTGCTGATACACATAGTCATTATCGAAACCGTCGACATTCTGGCTAGAGAAGATAAGTGGAGTGACACCTTGCTTTAACGCTTCTTTTTGAGACTCTACAACCAGCATATTCATGATCATCATGCCTGCTATACTGGAGAATGCCCCTGTCACTTTACCATTCACATTACACAATCCATCACCAGGAGGAACCTGATTGTCGATAACGATATCGGCAATATCCATCAATTTCAGTCCTGAATTATGGCGACTTGGGTATTTTGATGACTGTTCAACAGACGTAATCGCGATAACCGAATGACCTTTCGATTTGGCAATTTGGGCAAATTCAATTGGCAGCGCATTGCGCCCAGAGTTGGAAATTACCATAACCACATCATTTAGGGAAATATTCTGATCATTCCAAATCACTTCAGCCAGACCAGACAACTTTTCCATTGCTGAGCCTCTTAAAGCGCCATCATTAGTAAGCAGCACTGAGTCCAAAATAGCGTTGATATTACCAAGGCCTCCCGCACGAATAAATCCCTCTAAACCAATCATATGCGAGTGGCCAGTTCCTAGAACTTGTATCATGTCGTCTTTAACTATGGCTTGAGTAAACAACTTGGTTGCCTCCGCTAAAGCCTTTTGGTTTGCTTCTACAAGGGAGGTAAGTTTTGGCAGTAAGCAATTTAAATACTCGGACATTTCTGGGTCTCCTATACTGTGCCGACCTTATAAACATACCAGCTCTAAAACTCACATCTGATACTATTCCAACGACTTGTGATACTTTTATTGATTAAAGCCAATTGTGTATAATCATGCATCTAACTGATAAATCGGCAATGATGCTATTAGAATGAAAGCAACAGTTCAGAAAATACCACAAAGGCATGGCTGGTCATGGCGCTATAAGATGTTCAAAGAAGTCGTCAAACCAGAAGACTGGCATGTTCATCAAGAATTTGAACTGGTTTTACATAGAAATTTTCAAGGAAAATCAAGGATCGCCCATTTCAAAGGGCTGATTGAGCACAACGAACTGCTTTTACTGGGTCCTGAGGTTGCTCATAGCTTTGAATCAATAAATTCCCATGGACAGAACCCATGTGAGGCTCATGTAATTTGGTTTAGCAAAGAATGGATTGCCAAACTGATGTATAGCTGTGTCGAACTAAGGCCATTAGCGAGTATTATTAGAGATGCAAATAAAGGCGTGAAGTTCTCAACGCAAACCGCAGAAAAAGTTTTTCAACACCTCAATAATTTTGATGACCTTACCCCTATCGGGCAGCTTGCGGTTTTGATCCAAGTTCTAGGAGAACTATGTGCCGATCAATCACACACCATTCTGCTCTCCTACGCATCATCAGCAGAAAAGGAAAAGTCCAACTACGATTTCAGCAAGATAGCTCAAGTCTGTAAGTACATTGATAATCATGACAAATAATCCATTCAAAGTATATGCACAAGAAAATAGAGCATTTGAAAAACCTCTTTTCTTCTTTCATGTTGTAGCTCAAGGTGGTGTGCATTCAAGTCGGCCAAGGAATTTAGAAGCCCAGTATGGGAAAAATAACTACCGTATATATTTGGTCGGCAGTGATAGCGCTAATGATCTAATTAAAGATGTCCTTAATCAGCATTCAAGAGTTAAAAACGATGTTGATTATTTATCTCTACATCAATTGCTTTCATCAAAACTTTGGTCCAATAAAGTAACTTACTCAGAATTGCTAATGCACTCAGTAGATCTTGGATTATCGAAAGAGGAAGTTATTTCATCATATATACGAATGAGTAGAACTGATTCAGATTTGTTTCCCGACTTTATTCAATTGATAACGGATGACTCTAAGCATGAATTTACGAATACAATTTTAGATTCATACCTTGGAAGTCAATGGCATGTACCTATACTTTGCTCGATGCTTTGTGGGGTGAGTGAAGATAATGATAAATCAGACCATTGGTCATCAATGCTAGTTGAGTGGCAGCGTAATAATGCCTATATGCCAATGATTACACCATCATTTGGGTTGTCTAGAGATTACGATGAATTCATCCTTGGCTGTGCCCCTCAGTTAATCTGTTTGTGTGTTGTCTTATCTTCTAACAAAGGTGAGTTCCAATCTGATTTAATAGAAGCGCTTGAAGAAAGCTTAGATAAAGTTGGCATTTGTTGGGCTGGCTTAAATACTGCAATTTATTTACTTCATATTAGTGCTGCCTTGGAACTTTCAACTACGTATAAAAAAGCTAAGTTTTACTTAGAAGAATTTAAAGACATATCTGAAACCAATATATACGAACCTCCCTCTGTTGTTTCTGTTATGGAAGGTGAATTTGATGACTACTTTAACCATGGAAATGGCTTGGCAATTCCTTCAATGGAAAGTTTTGCAATCTCATGTGTAAAACAGTATCAAAATAATTCCTGTGATTTGGAGTCTTTAGTATTAAAAGCACTCGATGATGATTCATATATCTACGAATGGTCAAATGATTTACTTGGTTCACTTTGGACAAGGATTGCTAACAAGGCATTTAAACGGAACTAAAACAGTGGGTTACGTTTCGCTTCGCTACACATTTTAACCCACTATTTTTGTCCGCTTAATGCGGCGTTAGCTGTTTTTGCTGCGCACCAGAGAAATTGCGAAAAGGGCAATGTTATTGGCTAAGAAAAAATCAAAAAGGAGTTAGACATTGAAAGGGATATTAACGGGTTACGGAGTTATTTTATTTCCTGCATCAGTTGGCGCGTTTGTCGGCTTTGCTCATGGAACTCCAGCAATTTATGCAATTTTTCCTCTGTTAGTCTTATCATGGTTTCAGACTAATCAACAAAAAGAAATAAAAGAACTTAAGTCAGAGATTAGAAAAATGAAGTCATCGCTAAAAGGTGATGATTGAGCGCCAAATGTAATGTGGTGCATAAATGGCAAACATTGCGGTACAGCAGCTAACAAATAAGGATTAAGCGTTGCGTAGCCAACGTTAAATCCCAAGTGTTGAACAAGCCCGAGCCTCTATATAAGTAAATTGTGCGATCTGCTCTAGAAGGGTGGCGGCCTTGATGCTTTTCTCAAGGCGAGCGCAGGTATTGTAAGGTGGAGAGTTCCGCCTTATCAATGGGTTAACTGGCTAATGTTGGTTCTTAGTGGCTGTTTCTC
>NZ_OANU01000157.1:0-1983 GCF_900089835.1 Vibrio thalassae
CATCATATTGACTCCCTAGCACTTACCCGAATTGTGGTTTTCAGGAGGAACATCCTCTCACGATTTTGTTCCCACTCAGCCTAACGGCCAAGTTTCGTTACATTGTCAGATCCGCTACTTTATTCAGGATCCTAGGGTCATCTGGTGATACAGATGGTTCACTCTTGTCGTGGTGAACAACGCTTCATACGACTTCAGGTCGCACGGGCACTTTCGAGTTAGAAAGTGTCACGGGTAAAAACGCTAAGTCTTGTAAAAACGCTAAGTCTGTAAAACGCTAAGTCACCAACATTTGATGGTGTTTTCGATCTTGGTATGCCCGAGTAAAAGCTGAATCGCTCGAATATTTTTAGTCTTCTGGTAAATCAATGTCGCGTTAGTTCGGCGCATTGAATGAGTTCCGTAGAGATCAGGGTTGTGACCTAAAGTAAGTGCCCAACTCCGAATGATTCGACGGTAATATGAGTAGCTTAGAGATTGATGGGGCTTTCGTGGGCTTGGAAAAAGGTAGTCTTTAGGTTGAAGCTTTTGATCTTTAATCCAATGACTCAGCGTTTGCTATGTTCTCTGAATGATTTCAAACTGAACGTCATTACCAGTCTTTTTCTGAACATACTGGACACGGTTGAATACTAATAAGTTAGATGAAACATCTGACACCCTTAATGATAAGAGGTCATTTGAACGTAGTAGCTTGCTATCGATTGCAAGGTTAAGAAGAGATAGTTCCATCAGATTATTACTGAGTTCTAATCCGCCAGATTTCTTCTAATCTAAATGGCTTTTTTACACCCGTTTTCTTGCACTCCATATGCTCCCTCGTTGTACTGTTGTTAACATACATCTAAACATGAAGTTTTGTGATAAAAGAGCGAACGTATTCGTTCGCTCTATTACATCTAGATCGTGGGACTATTTTTTAGGCCAAGCAAACTTCTCAAATACTCTGTCTACTGGCGTGTGATCTGCTCCAGCCAGACTGGACACTTCATTAAGCGACATTTTGATTTTCAAAGTTAACTGGGCTTAGATACCCAAGAGCACTGTGCCTTCTTGTCCGATTATAATCAACCTCTATGTATTCAAAGATCGTTTGGCGCATCTCGTCTCGCGTCATGATCGGCTCATACTGGATCGCTTCAACTTTCATTGAATGGAAGAAGCTCTCAACACAAGCATTGTCCCAGCAGTTTCCTTTCCTACTCATACTTTGCTTTAGATTATAAGCAGTTATCAGGTCTCGATAATCCTTTGAGCAGTACTGACTACCTCGGTCACTATGAACGATAACCTGCTCAGGGAACCCTCGACGGAACAAGGCCATTGATAACGCATCGCAGACCAGAGTTGCCGTCATTCTGGTGTCCATAGACCAACCGACTACTTGCCTTGAATAAAGGTCAATAATTACCGCCAAATACAGCCAGCCTTCGCTTGTCGCAACATAGGTGATGTCTCCCGCCCACTTTTGATTCGGAGCCTCCGCGTTAAAATCCTGAGCCAGCAGGTTCGGAGCAACTGGCATTTTATGTTTGCTGTCCGTCGTACACTTAAACTTACGTGCCGCTTTCGGCGTTAAATCTTGCCGCTTCATACTGGCGGCGATGGTTTTAACATTACGGTTATCACCGTTCTCAGCCAGCTCTTTCTGGATGCGTCTTGAGCCATCACGGCCTTTGCTATTGTTAAAAGCCTCTTTGACCTTCGTATCAAGCTCTTGGCGAGTTACCTCGCGCTGGATGGCCTTGTGGCGATGCTTAATCCAGTAATAAGACCCACTTCGTGAAACGCCGAACACCTTAGCCATGCGGACAACACTGAAGCACAGCAGGTGTTCGAGCATAAATTCGTAGCAATCTACTTTAAGTTTTTCGCGAAGTAGGTGGCGGCCTTTTTTACTATATCTAGCTCTTCAGCTTGCTCAGCCAATTGTCTTTTGAGTTTGGCAACTTCAGCGGCTAGATCTTTTTCCCGCTGACTGGT
>NZ_OANU01000157.1:2551-16129 GCF_900089835.1 Vibrio thalassae
CATTATGTGGGAGCCGGAAATACACACTGGCTGGCTTAGTAGATCACTTCCACTTTACTGGCACAGTTGACCGCATCATCGATTGCAGTTTCAAGCGATTTACGTTTAGTAAGCACAACCCCTAGTCGACGACGGCCATCAATATCTGGTTTTCCAAACAAACGAACTTGGGTTTCCGGAAGACATAGCGCTTCATCAAGACCTTGATAACGAATATTATTGGACGTACCTTGGCCAAGAATAACAGCTGAAGCCGCAGGCCCATATTGAGTGATTCCGTTAATCGGTAGGCCAGTGAAAGCTCGAACGTGCAATGCAAACTCGGACATGTCTTGGGAAATCAGCGTGACCAGACCGGTGTCATGTGGGCGAGGTGACACTTCATTAAAAATAACGTTGTCACCTTTGACAAACAGCTCCACGCCAAAAATACCGTAGCCACCCAGCGCGTTCACGACTTGTTCGGCGGTATATTCGGCGGCTTTAATGGCGTTCTCAGACATGGATTGTGGCTGCCATGACTCTCGATAGTCACCATCTTCTTGTCGATGTCCTACCGGGGCACAGAAATGCACGCCGTCAACAGCACGAACAGTCAACAAGGTGATTTCATAATCGAAATCAATAAACCCTTCTACAATGACTCTACCGGCGCCAGTACGACCGCCTTCTTGTGCATAAGTCCATGCTTTCTCAATGTCCGATTCTGATTTGATGACACTTTGACCTTTACCAGAGGAGCTCATGACTGGCTTAACGACACAAGGCATGCCGACATGCTCAATGGCCGCTTTAAAGTCTTCATAGCTATCTGCAAACTGATAAGGAGAAGTGTTCAAGCTTAGTTCTTCTGCAGCGAGTCTACGAATACCCTCTCGGTTCATAGTCAGCTTGGTTGCATTCGCAGTAGGGACAACCTTTAAGCCTTTGTTTTCTAGTTCAACCAGTTTATCGGTTGCAATGGCTTCGATTTCGGGCACAACGTAATCGGGCTGTTCTTTACTAATGATGGCTTCTAGTGAGTCACCGTCCAACATATCGAGAACATAACTTCGATGAGCAACTTGCATAGCTGGAGCATCTGCATAGCGATCACAAGCGATAACTTCTAATCCTAGACGTTGGCATTCAATGGCAACTTCTTTTCCTAGTTCACCAGAACCTAAAAGTAAAACACGCGTTGCATTTTCACGAGTAGCAGTACCAAACATAGAGTGTCCTTGAGCATTCATAAGGAAGAATTTCGGGGAATCATACTGGATTAGCGCAAGAAAGCAAACGTTTGCGCGAGATTTTCTTATTACCTTATGTTTGGAGCCAAAAAAAGCCCCGCGTCAGCGAGGCTAAATGAAATCATGGCGTTATTACACTAGATTGACACGTATTCTAGTTGGATATCTGGGTCAATGGCTTCTAGGGTTGCTTGCGTATCTGCAAGGTGGCTAATTTTACCTTGGGAAACTTCGGCCAAAGCGACTAATTGTATGTCCTTGAAGTGTTGACCATCTAGAAGCAACTGAACAAACGCAACCTGTAATGGCGGAAGGCTAGGGTTAAACGCTGCGTTCTCAGCATAGGCGCCTTGATAAACAGAGCCATCTTTCATTGCGATAGCAACACCACTTAGGTTTTTAGTATACGGTGAATGACTGCGATTTAGCGCGTCTACTGCAGAGACAACAAGTACATCAGTTTCGTCAGTGGTCAAAGCGTGAGCTAACGGGCTCATCAAACCTTCGCTAATACCAAGATCTTTAGGTCCAAAGGACTCTGGTAAATATTCTTGCAGCGTCATGGCGTCGCGCTGTGGTAATTGAATGACCAATTTGTCCGCAGTGGTTAACTCGTTCATGAACTGGCGACAGTGACCACAGGGGCTAAAGTTGATCGTGATATCTTTAAGTCCTGTTTCACCTTTCATCCAAGCATGGCTGATAGCGGATTGTTCCGCATGCACTGTTTGACCAAGTTGCGCGCCAATGATCTCCATATTCGCGCCAAAATAGAGTCTGTCCGATGTACCACGTGCAATCGCACCGACAAAAAACTCAGAAATAGGAGCATAAGAATAGGCAGCGGCTAAAGGGAGCAAGGCAACGCGAAGCTCATCATCTTTTAGGCCAGAAATATCGAGCAATTGTGCAAATTGCTCTTGTGATAACGTTGCATCGAAATCTGGTGCGGTAATGATAGGGGTAAGATAGTTAACGATCTGCTCTGGCATGTCTGCAAGTGCTGACTCAAAACGATCTGTCATGCTGTGTCCTTTATTTTTTTCTGCGGTTTACTGACATTCTATGCAAGTCAGCGAGAAATAAAGGTGATTAAGATCACAAATAAAGATGCAATAAATGTAACGTACAATCAATAAGAGTGACGTCACACAATTTGTAGCCAGAAAACACCGTGTTTTGCTGACTACAAATTGAATGGGAGTGTTAAGCAATAACGGTCCCAAACCAAAGAGAGAAGGCGAACATAGATGGGGCAAGGATAGACGTGATCACACCACATACAACGAGAGCGAGTGAGCTGAATGCGGCATCTCTAGGGTCTTTCTCTGCGCAAGTGGCGGTGCCAAGAGCATGTGACACTGTGCCCATAGTGAGCCCTTTGGCAATAGGGTGCGTGACGCCGAGTAAGTTGTATATTGGGTACGCTAATATCGCACCAAATAATCCAACGAGTAACACCAAAATAGCCGCAATAGCAGGCTCGCCACCAAGATGACTAGACACTTCCATTGCGATAGGCGTGGTGACCGATTTTCCTAACAGACTGGCGATAAGTTGCATGTCAGCGCCTAGCCATACCGCGAGCATCGAAGCTGTGAACATCGAAGCGACACTTCCAACACCACACGCTAACGCGATGATTCTCCAATTAGCACGTATTTGCGGAAGTTGCTCATAGAGCGGATAGGCTAAGGCAACCACGGCTGGTTGCAACAGATAGCTGATCCATTGATTGTCTGCATAATACGTATCAAAAGGCACCTTAAGGTACGTCAGTAAAGGAATCATAATCGCAATACTGAGGAGCAACGGGTTAAATAGTGGATTCTTTACTTTCTGAGAAATAAAGCGGGCAATAAAAAATACGACAATAGTTACGAGCAGCCACATATTAGCTATCTCCATTTTTCAAGAAACGATCAAGGAAGACGGAGAGTGTCGTCAGAACAATCAGCGTGCCACCAATCGCACCGACCAATATAGGTAGTGCGTTAGCTATCAACATATCGAAATGGTTCATTAATCCGACACTGATAGGGACGAACAACAAAATCATATAACGAATAAATATGTGCGCGCCCGGTTGAACTAGTCTTACCGGGATAACGCCGCCCGCCATCGCTGCAAATAATAGCAACATGCCAAATATACTGCCTGGTACGGATACATCGAGAAAATGCTGGATGGTATTTCCAATAAACAAGGCAGCAAAAATGATAGCGAACGATAATATATAGTGAAGCGCGGTTTTGAGCATGGCTTCCTCTTAGTGCAAAAAGTAACGACTCTCCTGAAATGCAGCCAAAAGAATGACTCTTGAGGTTTGGCTGCAGGGACACTACATGGCTGGAGAAGTTAAGAAACGAGACGCTCCACGTAGCGGTAGACGGATTTTAGTATGGCGAGTTTCTTCTCGTCAGACTCATGTTCGTGAACTAAGTTTTCCATATTTAGCATATAGCTTTCAATACGACTTTCGAAAAACTCACGACAATGGTTGGCCCAGCGAGTTTGCTCTGTTTCATCAAGGCTCCATGGGAAATTGCGAGCTCGGTATCTAAACAGCAAAGGTTCTATACGAGAATCACTAAAACTAATGTCTAATGCCGACAGATTGTTTGGGTCGGTTTCACGAATAATGTCCATTGCGCTTTTGTCTGCAGGTGAGAAAAACCCACTATAGAGCTGTGTGTCCACGTCGCCGTCATTATCGAACTCGCGTTCAATGCTATAAAGACCTATCAACTTTTCACGAATCTCGGGGTGTTGCTTGATGAGCGCGAGGTTTTTCAAACACTGTTCTCTATCAATGCCAATCACTGCTGCGTTATCTGCCGTTAGTGTTTTGGCAGGCGCCAAAATCGGGCACTTGTTAAGATGAATAAGCTTAAGCGGTACTGGCTTCTCATCGGGTGCAAGGTCGTCATGGCGAGTGTAGAGGCGTTGGTGTAACGCTTCGACATCCAAATCCAATAGCGGTTGAGGATCTTTAGCGAGATCGGCAACGATTACCGCATTCTGATTGGTAGGGTGCCATGCGATAGGTACGACCCAGCTGGTATATTGACATTCTTTACCCAGCATTCCTGATACATGCATTAATGGTGTCATGTTGACGATATCAACAAGCTCGTTGAGCTTGCGCTTGTGGCGCATTGAGTAAAAGTAGTCGAATAACTTTGGCTGAGCGGCTTTTACTTTCTTCGCTAGCTCGATTGTTGCGATAACGTCAGCCATTGCATCGTGAGCGTTTTCGTGTTCGATGCCGTTGGCAATAGAGAGGTGTTCAAGTTTAAAACTGGTAAAACCTTCTTCATTTTCTGGCCATTCAATGCCTTCTGGACGAAGTGCATGACATGCGCGCATAACATCCAGTAAGTCCCAACGAGAATTGCCATTCTGCCAACTCCATGCATAAGGGTCGATAAAATTGCGATAACAGGTGTAACGAGTCACTTCATCATCGAAACGAATACTGTTATAGCCAAGGCTTGTGGTATTCGGCGTGGCGAGTTCATGATGAATTTTAGCAATAAACTCGGGCTCTGATAGTCCTTGCTCTTGGCAACGTTGCGGTGTAATACCAGTGATCAAGGCCGCTTCTGGAGAAGGAAGGTAATCCGCTGGCGGTTGACAATAGATGACCAACGGTTCGCCTATGATAGTAAAGTTTTCGTCAGTCCTTACGCCTGCAAATTGACATGGTCTGTCTTTAGCCGGGCTTACTCCCCATGTTTCGTAATCGAAAAAGAAATAAGTGGGTTGGTGCTGGGACATTAGAAATGGTTCCTTAAATCATAGACTAAGCATAATGAAATAATGCTTGAATATTCCATATTAGACCACTGCCGGGGGTGTATGGCAACGAACAATGACTTATCTCAGCTGTATTATCGACCACAACGCTTGGTTTCCTTCTTTCACTCAAAAATGCTTCCTTTGTTTCGCGGATTTATCATACAGTGGGAAGTTATTAGACATTTAGACGTCTAGACGTTGACATGTCTTGGTTGCCGCATTATGCTGCACGCCATCCTGTTATTGTTGCCACTATTGCTATGACTCATCCTAATAAGAACAACCAATCTATCGTTGCATCACCTGTCGCATTGCTGCCTCTCGTTTTGTTTCTGACCCTGTTTATCGGCGTGGGTACGTATCTGTCGTTACAAGGCGTAGATTTTGCGTTTTATCAGCTGCCAGCCCCAATCGCAATTTTACCCGCTGTGGTGCTAGCGCTTGTTTTGAGTAAAGAAAAACTCAATAAAGCCATCGAACAATTTATCAGAGGCGTTGGTCACCAAGACATCATCGCTATGTGCATGATCTATTTATTAGCAGGTGCATTTGCCGCAGTAGCAAAGGCTTCGGGAGGTGTTGATGCAACGGTGAATCTAGGTTTGTCCGCTATACCAACAAGTATGATTCTTCCTGGCATTTTCCTTATTTCAGCGTTCATTGCGACAGCAATGGGTACGTCCATGGGGACGATCGCCGCAGTAGCTCCAGTGGCGCTCGGAATCGCTGAATCCGCGGGCATGAGTGTTCCCTTGACGGCAGGTGTTGTATTGAGTGGGGCGATGTTCGGCGACAACCTCTCTATTATTTCTGACACGACTATCGCAGCGACACGTTCGCAAGGCTGCGAGATGAAAGATAAGTTTAAAGAGAACGTCCGTATCGCTATGCCAGCCGCGCTCATCGCTTTACTCATTTTTGCGTTCAATAGTTCGGCAACACAATTGCCAGAAACAGGCGAAATTGAATGGTTTAAAGTGATGCCATATATAGCCATTTTGGTGTTGGCGGTTTCTGGGCTTAATGTTTTTGTCGTTTTAGCTGTTGGGATCCTTCTGGCTGGGGCGGTTAGCTTGGCTTCGATTGATGGTTACCAGCTAACGAACTTTGCTCAGGATATCTACAGCGGTTTCGGTAACATGCAAGAGATTTTCCTATTATCTATGTTGATTGGTGGTCTTAGCGAGTTAATGCGCCGACAAGGTGGCTTGGCATTCTTAACACAAGTCATTACCAAGGTAATTCGTAAGTTTGGCTCAACTCACTCAAAGCAAGCGAATAGAAAAGCCAGTGAGTTTGGTATTGCAGGGCTGGTATCCCTGGTGAATGTGTGCACAGCGAACAACACCGTTGCGATTATTGTATCTGGAAGCGTTGCGCGTGAACTAGCAGAAGAAAATGGGGTGACAGCACGTCGTTCAGCGAGTTTGCTTGATATCTACTCTTGCGTAATTCAAGGCATGTTACCTTATGGTGCACAAGTACTTTTGCTTGGCTCAGTATTTCAATTGTCGCCGTTAGAGATAGTGTCTAATTCTTATTATTGCTTTGCTCTAGCACTGTCTGCGGTGGTTGCGATCGTGTTAAAACCTAAGATGAAGCCGTCAGCTGTAGCGGAAGAAACTCCTGCCTAATTAACGAATAGAACAATCACTAACCTCCTAGGTCAATTGGCAACTAAGGCTCCTATGAAAGGGGCCTTATTGCTATCTAAGGAACTCCTCCTTTCAACATCTGTCCAAATGAGGTCTGATAAAACATATCCACTGGTAATGGCTGTTGATTTATTAAGCGATGTGTTAATAAGTGTTTTAGAATATTGACTTTACTTTAAAGTGCTGTTTTATTGAGAAAAGAAGGCAAGCAAATGTACGTGTGTTTCTTTTCTAACGATTTCGATTTCAATCCGCCATGAGGAAGTAGCATGTCTGAATTAAAAATTATTAAAGCCGATTACTCTGCTGTACCTGAGCTGTGCAACATGTTTTTGGACGCTTACGCTGATAATGAAGCGATGCAAGCGGCCTTGCGTCAAGACGAAGTAGCCGATTTCGCTCATGATTGCTATTGGCGTTGGGCAGTGGGTGAGTGGGGGTTAGCCGGTGGCGATGTCTACACCACACCAGAGCGTGATGGTTGCGTTATTATGAGATCTCCAGGAAAACACCAGCCAGATATCATGCAAAAAATGGAACTTCTAGCTATCGTGACGCGTATGATGGGTTCGTGCAAAATTGAACTAGCAAAAGAAGTCTGTGAGCAAATGCTTGCAGTGCCACCATTACAAGATTGCTACTGGTTATGGGGCTTAGGGGTGTCACCTAAAGCTGGGGGCAAAGGCCTTGCAAGTGCATTGATTAAGACGGTGACAGACCAAGCTGATGCTGCCGGTAAACCAACCTATGTCGTGGCATCTAGTGAGAAAGTTGTGAAGACTTTTGAACGTCGAGGCTTTGAAGTACTGTCTAAGAGTGAAAATTTCCCATACTGGTTCATGCTTCGACCTGCTCAAAGCTAAAAACAGTTCTCAATAAAGAGCCTTGGTTAAACCGAGGCTCTTTATTGCACCTATCCTCAAACGTATAATCATCCACGCTTTTCAATCCTCCTCGCAATGATCTGATGCCCTTTACCCTGTTAAGGGGAACAAATTCAGCCGTGACGCAATTGTGCAACTGCCTGTGTCTGCTAGACAGTGTCTTTCGCTTAATTATTCTTAGATAGCCAGTATTCCCCCTACGATTCAACTTTTTCAATAAAAGTGATGATTGAGTTTAAGCTACTGATTTAAAGAAACTATTATCTATTTCAATGCATTTTTTCTTATGATCTTGTCTTAATAACTCTATAAAAACTCAACTATTATTGGTGTTATTCAAAAATAGTTGAATGAATGGCGTTAAGTATGTATGTTGTTAGTAGATTAATCATATGGAGAGATCAGTAATGGTAGAATTCAAATTGACGCACAAGAAAGCTGAACGTGTTTCAGAAAAAGTCGCTCTTTCTGTCACTAAGTTGCTGAAGTATGTACTCAACCTTTTTTACGGCAAAAAATACGATAAAAGGGCAGTTATTCTGGAAACTATAGCCGCCGTACCTGGAATGGTAGCGGGTATGTTCAATCACTTAAAAGCGCTTAGGCGTATGAGAGACGATGAAGGTTGGATCCGAGAGCTTTTAGACGAGGCTGAAAATGAGCGAATGCACTTAATGATTTTTCTAGATATTGCCAAACCCAGTTGGTTGGAGAGGCTCATAGTTCTACTGGGTCAGGGCGTGTTTATTGTTGTTTACTCGATTATCTATTTACTCTCTTCCAAAGTTGCACATCGAGTTGTAGGTTATTTTGAAGAAGAAGCCTGTAAAAGCTATACAGAATACCTAGAGAAGATAGACGAAGGGTACATAGAGAACATACCGGCTCCCAAAATTGCGATCGATTATTACCAGTTAGCGGACGATGCACTGTTGCGTGATGTTGTTTTAAGAATCAGGCAGGATGAAGCCGGTCACAGAGATAGAAACCACGGGTTTGCTGATGCTTATGAACGTAAAGATTTGCCTTCGCATCTTGCCTAACCAATAAAAAAGACGCAGCGGCGTCTTTTTTATTTAGAACAACGATTTCATTTGTTGTGAGTGAGATGCCTTTGACGTTATCCAATACTTATGGTTTAAAGATTGAAATAATCTTTGTAACTCAATACTGTAGGTAACAGTATCTTAACAGAATGGAGGCTGTGATGAATGTTGGAATCTATGTGTATCGTGATGTAGAGGTATTAGACTTTGCTGGGCCTTTTGAAGTCTTTTCTACGGCGAATCGGTTTCTGAACGAAGAAGACAAATGGTCAGTTAGCCTTCTATCTCAAACACAAGGTACCGTCTTAGCAAGAGGTGGTCTTAAAATCCAATCCGACTACTCCATCTACAGTCATCCGGCAATTGATGTACTGATTGTCCCCGGTGGGGTTCATATCCAAGAGATGGAAAACACTCGCGTATTAGATTGGGTGAGAGAGACAGCAGCTAACTCTACGCTTGTGGCTTCTGTGTGTACAGGCGCATTTTTGCTGGCGAAATCGGGTGTCCTTTCTAACCAAACTGTCACGACTCACTGGGAAGATCAAAATGAACTACAACACCTGTTTCCGGAGTTAACCATTATCAATGATACACGTTGGGTAGATTGTGGTGACATTGTCACATCAGCTGGTATTTCTGCTGGGATTGATATGAGCTTGAGGCTGGTTGAAAAATTGCGCGGACGCGACATCGCACTTAAAACAGCAAAACAGATGGAGTTTGATTGGTGTGAACATGGGGTTACTTTATGAGCATTGCTGTAAGACGTTTAACCCACCCAATATCGGAAAATGTGTTAGCACTAGCTGTGTCAGATGAACAGTTGCCTTTTGTGGGTGTAGTATCCGATATTATTCAGAGCAGTTTAGGTTACCCCAAGGAGAGTCAATGGGTAATCTATTTGGGCGGGACTCCTGCAGGTTTTTTCCTACTTGATGAGGCGTACCAAGTTACATTAGGAACTACGTTGGAGAATGCTACTGGCCTTCGCGCTTTTTTATCGATTCGCGGTTTCAGGGTAGAGGTCTCGCTAAGATGTGTTTAAAGCTTATAGTCAAAGAGTTTAACGCTTGGTTGGGCACTGAACACAATGACCTATATTTGACTGTTAACTGTAGAAACAAGGCGGCGTATCAACTTTATTTAGCAGTAGGGTTTATTGATACGAAAGAACTATATCTGGGTGGTCAAGCTGGTCCTCAACACATTATGTGCTTTAAATCAAAGACAACAGATGAAATGGGGCTATGATGCTGCCTTCTGAATTATGTTGTTGAGATAGGTGATTGCTGTGATATCTAAGTTACCTCGTTGGATTGAGTCGGGTGCGTTTGTTCTCTCTTTACTAGCAGGGACAGTGAATGCTGTGGGGCTTATGGGGTTTCAACATCAGGCGATCTCACATTTATCTGGTACTGCAACTCTACTAGGTACTCAACTGATTCACGATTGGTCTCTTGCTGGTCATATGTTCGCAATTATCGTTAGCTTCTTAGTAGGGTCTGCGATTGCTGGTTTATTCATTTCAAATGTGTCGCTAAAACTCGGTCGTCAATACGAGTGGCTTCTTTGCATTGAAAGTCTATTTTTGCTGATCGCCACTTATTTACTACTCAATGGTTCTCAAAGTGGAACCTACTTTGCTTCAGCTGCATGTGGGTTGCAAAACGCCTTGGCAACCACGTTTAGTGGAGCGGTAGTTAGAACGACTCATGTCACTGGTATCGTTACTGATTTGGGAATCATGATTGGTTCGACATTAAGAGGCGAGACATTTGATAAACGAAAAGCCAAGTTGTTTGTCACCATATTAACGGGGTTTATCGTTGGCGGTATAGTGGGTGCTCTGTTATATCGGAATTTAGCGTTTATGGCGCTCGTTGTCCCTGCGGCAGCATGCCTAGTTTTAGCGTTAGTGTACCGAATTTATCGCAAGAGAATCGCTTATACCAATCGAGCAAGTTAGAGGGAATTTATGAACATTCAATCGATTGATCATCTCGTACTCACAGTTGCTGATTTGCAATCATCTGTGGAGTTTTATGAAACGCTAGGAATGAGATATGAAACATTTGGTTATAATCGGCATGCGCTTCATTTTGGTTCTCAGAAGATCAATCTGCATATCAAGGGACAAGAGATAGAACCTAAAGCAACCTTTGCAGTGCCGGGAAGTGAAGACTTGTGTTTTGTAATAGACACTCCGGTTGGACAAGCTAAACAGATACTCATTTCTAAAGGTATTGACGTATTCACAGAGCCTGTCAATCGCACAGGCGCTACGGACAGCATATTGTCAATTTACCTGCGCGATCCAGACGGTAATCTTATCGAACTTTGTAATTATCAATAGTCAACTCTAAGGAAAATCATGACCACGCAATGGATTGTCGATGCTTTTACCACCCAGCCATTCAAGGGCAACAGTGCAGCTGTGATCCTCGTTGAGGAGTACCCTGACGATGAATGGATGCTTAACGTTGCAGCAGAAAACAACTTATCTGAAACCGCTTATCTTAAACGTCTTGATCACAACCACTACTATATTCGATGGTTTTCTCCAATCACTGAAATTGATTTCTGCGGTCATGCCACATTGGCGTCCGCGTTTGTGCTGTTCAATGAGTTGTCTCACACTGGCGAAATTCGTTTTTCTACCAACGATGTCGGTGACCTAACCGTGGTACAAGGAGCTTGTGAGCGAATAGAGATGACGTTTCCCATTCTTATGCCTTGTGAAATAGACGAGGTTCCAGAAGCGCTTGTTCGAGGACTATCTATAGAACCATCTAAGGTGCTACGAAGTAAGCAAGCATATTTCGCTATTTACGAGTCGAAACAACAGGTTGTCTCTTTAGCAACGCAAAATGAGCCACTAAAAACACTTGCTCCTTATGATGTAGTCGCGACAGCTCCAGGTTCCGACGATCAATATGATTTTGTTTCTCGCTATTTTTGGCCAGCGAATGGCGGTGATGAAGACCCCGTCACAGGCTCGATTCATGCGGGTTTGATGCCATATTGGGCTGAACGACTCGGCAAATCAAAACTCACGGCCTTACAAGCTTCTAAAAGAAGTGGGATCTTGTATGGTGAGGTGCTCCACGACAGTGTCTGTATTTCTGGTAATGCCGTATTATTTGCGAAGTCCACTCTGAACGTTTAGAGTCACGCACCAATTTGACGAGTAATGAAATCCACTTATCGGCTTAGAAGTGGGGCACGTAGTCAGTTATTTATCCTAGTAGTAGAAGAGTCAAACGAATGAAGCTTTCAAAAAGAGAAGGTCGTGTTGTTGGCAGTGCGATAGAGCAATGGCTTGAACAAGGCACTATCAACCAAGAAGAACATGACAAACTGAAAAACAGCTATCAAGTCGCCAGTGTCGATTGGTCACTTATTGCTAAGTATTCATTTTGGATTGCAATTGTTTGCATCGTTTTATCGGTACTGTCCGTGTTGCTTGATGAATGGCTGATTAACCTGCTGGATGAGATATTTTCTGCACCTGACATAGCGAAGAGTGGATTTTTCGCTGTAATATCAGCGGGCTTTTACTTTATTGGCGTAAGACGAAAATCGAAGACGCCGGACAAAGCCTTTAGCAATGAGGCCTTATTTGTACTGGGTATTGTCAGTACTGCGGTGTCGATTTATTTTCTTGGGCAAGTGATTCAAACCAAAAGCTTGACCAAACTGATACTGCTGGCCTCGTTGGTCTATGGAGTGCTGGGACTCTGGATTCCGTCATTAATCGTTTGGTTATGTGCGTTGTTATCGCTCGGTACTTGGCTGGGTTTTGAGACTTATCAGTTTAGCGACGATGGATACTTTTTAGGGCTTAACTTTCCGTGTCGATATGTGCTGTACGGCTCAGCGCTCATAGCAGCGAGTACTTTTGCTATCAAACGTTGGCCGTCTAAAGAAGGCTTCGCATTGACGGCACGTGCGTTGGGACTGTTTGTCTTCTTCGTATCAATGTGGTTAATGTCGGTGTTTGGTAACTACGCTAACTTAAGTATCTGGAGTAACGTGACTCAGTTTTCTTTGCTGCATTGGTCGCTATTATTACTAATTGCTTCTGTCGTGGCGTTATACCATGGAATGAAGTTTGATGATGAAATGACGCGAGGCTTCGGTTTAATCTTCATTTTCATTAATCTTTACACTCGTTTTATCGAGTACTTTTGGGAAGGGACGCATAAAACAGTGTTCTTTGCCATTTTAGCCACAAGTTTCTGGTTCTTTGGAACTCGCGCTGAAAAGATATACCACTTGGGGCGCAACAAAGATTAACGATGAACCTCAGCCAATGAACGGGGTTACCTAGTAGGATAGATGATATTTATGTTTTTCCATCGATAAAGTAGATCTAGAAATAATCTAATCAAGAAAAGAAGAGCGCGACCACATAATTCGATATGACCGCGTTATGAATTGGCTGATTCTCCGGTCGGAGGATGCTGTAGGGTTAAAAGAGCTCATAAGAGCCCTGTGTTAGTTTCCGTCGTAGATATAGCTATACACTCTAACTGGCCATCCGTAACCTGTGTATTCTTTAGCAAGAACATCGGCCACTTCAACTGTGACTTCAATTCTTACCCAAGCACCGATGCCTAATGGCTGATACTCAATGACTCGATTTTTCATTACTAGGTTTTCGCTATTATAAGGGGTGATAATCATCGTTAAGGCGCAATGTATACGCCTTAAAGAAAATTAGCTTGGAATAGCCGATATTACTTACCGTGTGCCCGGAGTTCAGGGCTAGCATGGATGCTTAAATTGAACCACGAGTCTATCTGAAATCCACAGACTACGAGACAAGAGGTCGAGAGGCTGTGGCTACGCAGGGCTGTGACTGCTTATGAGTCTGGGCGGCAGTGACTTACCGATGCTGGTAAGGTGATGTAACCCGCTGACAACGGGGAGTGAGGCGAACTCGTTAAGCCAAGAT
>NZ_OANU01000156.1 GCF_900089835.1 Vibrio thalassae
ACCATCTAATTAATGCTCTACATCCCCTCACTTCTAACATGCCCCCTATAGCCGTCATCCTCACGAAAGTGAGGATCTCCTACCGCGTGTAGGTGACTGAAAATTGGCGACTAAGTCACGTAATTTGGCTGCGGGACGCGCTGAATGAGATCCCCTTTTTCAAGGGGATGACTGTAATTTTGGGGGATGCTGTGAACACGGAAAGGGGCAGAAGTGAGATAACTCGTGTCTAGCTGATTACGAATTTAAAGCCAAAAATTGATTAAACTTGTTGTCTTCCGACAACTTCGTGTATGAGAGGAATAAAGTTTCATACTAAAAACGCATGTAACTCTGTTCGTACCGTTATTAGAACCGATATGAACATAATTAAAGTTCCATACTAATTGCTATTACCGAGCCAAAATCAGGCTAATGACGAGTATTAAAGTGTCATACCCGTTTTCCCCTAAACCCATTAACACCAGTACCTAGATCACTGATTTATAAACATTCCACTGTTAGCGTGTGTGTTTCTTTATGTAAAACAGGAAATTACACACATGGCACTACCAATGCTTATCGAGGACAAAGACAAAACTTGGATCTTCAAAATCATTACACAGATGCAGATATGGCATTTTGAGATTGGAACACTGCTTGACTGCACTGAGCGAATAACGCACACTGTGATTAACTGTGAGTGATATACGCACATAGAGGAAGATATGACACAAACCACAGAGAAAGAAGCCTTTTCAGCATACTGCCGCGATAGCGTAGGTCTTGACGCAAAAGAGGTGGCAGATTTGGCGAATGTTCCCCGTAGAACTTTTTATGATTGGTGGCGAACTAGACGCACAGCCGTAGAGCTAATTATTGAAGGTATTAAACACCGACAAGAACAAAAAAGTGTGCAGTAATCGCACATTTATTTATTAACTAATGAGCGATATTCGCACACAATAAAGTTATAGGTTAATCAATGAGGGTTACGAAATGACCGCAATTCCACTAGATACACATAAGGCAATCAAGCGTTTACAAAGCGCGGGTATGAATGAAAAGCAAGCCGAAGAAATGGTAAACCTTTTCGGTGAAATGTATGGCAATGAAGCAGCAACTAAAAGTGATCTTGAAGTGCTTCACAAGGACTTAAAAGCTGACTTAAGCGAAATCAAAACAGACTTGTCATGGATTAAAAAATTCATGTTCGGTGTTGGCGTGGCGGTACTTATCGCAGCCCTTAAATACATCTTCTTAGGCTAACCATAGTCGCCCTACGGGGCGGCTGCGACTCTCAGAGAGGGAAAAAAGCGATGAAAATGGCAATGACTTTAAGCTCTAAAGAAATCAGCACAATGAGTGTTGATAATGTGATTCACAGTGCTTCGGAAATTAAAGATCTACTGAATAGTGATTATGATGCGGCTTGCGATGCGTTAAGTGACTTTGCTGGACGTAACGGACTTAACTTTATCTGTGACGAAGAAGAAATTATTGCACTTCAACGAATTTGGTTAGATTTTTCAGCTTTTTCTAACCGCACCGAAGATAAATTTAATATTGATCGCTATCCAATTAAGCGAAGACAGTTTGATGATGATCAGGCATCTGAGTTTCATGAATCCACTACGCTGGTTAATTATTACGAGTACAATTATACATTTTTTGACATTAAGCAATTTGCTCAACTATTCGAGAGCATTACGATTCATGACGTTGATAGTGTAGATGTTAATGGTATGCTCCAATCTCTCATAGACGATGCTAATGCTACATTAGCTTACTGGTCTTACGATTTACGGTTAACTCGCACCGGCTTGAAGATTAACTTTGATTTTGGGTAGCCGTGTTCATCGCAAAGAACGGCATGCAGAAGAATTAAAAGCAAGAAACGAAATTTAGGGGAAAGTAGCCTTTTTGCAGAACTGCAATAAGTAACGGAAACCAAGGCGGCAGCTACCAACTAATTAGGTAACGCTGCCACTTTAGTATGAAACTTTAATACTCAGTATGAATCTTTATTACTGTAAGCGCGCCATAAACCCCGCATTCTAATCGCCAAGTACGAATAATAAGATCAAGTCTCCAACCAAAAGGAGATTTTATAATGGCAAAACGACGTTCTAACCAAGAATGGCAAGCTCTCTTTGAGCAATACGAAAGCAGCAATATTACTCAACGCGTTTTTTGCGAACAGCACGGACTGAGTTTATCGACATTCTTCGCCAAACGGCG
>NZ_OANU01000155.1 GCF_900089835.1 Vibrio thalassae
TTAATTCACCCGACAAGGCATTTGTCAACGGCGATGGGCCAACAGCCTTATTGAAGAATGTAAATATCACCGATATTGATTCAAGCACAATAGCCAGCGCACAAATCACGCTAAATGGCGCCAATAGCAATGAGAGTTTAAGTTTTGTTGCGGCAGGCAGTATCTCGGGAAGCTACGATGCCAACAATCACACACTGACGCTGACGGGCACGGCCTCTATCAGTGATTACCAAACCGCACTAGAAGCCGTTGAATACAGTAACAGCGATCCTAGCTTTACTCACACAACCAACGATTCTCGTTCATTTAACGTCACAGTGACCGATATCAGTGCAGACAACACTCCAACACGCACTAGCGCTGTCGCCAATGGTTCGCTCACCTTATTTGGCGAGTTGACTAATATTCAACAATATGCGTCTAATTCCATCAATCCATTGGCACAAGAACCGACAGATGCGCATTATCAGGCGCTAGGATTTGCAACCAATTCAGACGATGGTTATTTTTCCAGTCAGCGCACAGCGCTTAACAATAAATTGGTCGGAGAGCATCCCCCTTTGCAAGATCTCAGCGATCTGCAAGCTTATATTGATACAGACACAGATAAAGATGGAATGAGGGATTACTTCGACCCAAATGTATCGCTCGTTAATGAGTGGGCAGACTATCTATTGCATCCTGAATATGTAGGAAATCTGCCTTCTGACACGAATAACATATATTCATACTTATATAAAGTGCACCTTAAGTTCAGCTTAAACGGCACAGAGACACTCGACTATGTTCAAGTCGTAACCTGGGCCGGTTCTTCCGATTTGAGTGAAGGCTACAGGTGGCCAAAATATTTAAATTATGAATTGAACGATCGATTTAGTCAGGAAGGTCTTAACGCAACCACCAGTGGCAGTATGTCGTCTAATACAGTGTCTGGTGTCGATTGGATGGAAGTAGATTACATTACTGAGTGGTGGACCATCATTGACTACATCATCAGTGATAGCAATCAAAAACCTGAATTAGCCGATTTTGCTGCAATCGGCATCGAAAACGTGGGAATAGAGCATGTCAATGAATTGCGTTCACTCGTGCGCGGCGTACAAAATGCAAGGAGTTATGATGAGGTTAAAAATCGCAGTAACAGTTATGTGATTATCCATGATTACGCCAAAGACAGCGGCAATCCTATCATTGCAACTGCGCCGCAAAGTACGGATTATATCAACATAGGCTTAACGCAGGATGTCAGCAGCGTCAGCGATTTTAATGCTTGGCTAAACGCTGCGCAGTTAGTCGTGGTAACCGACATTAGTGCCATGGTAAATGTCATTAACTACGCCAAAAACATTGCTGGGGCAAGCGTTCCCGCAGATACCGATTACACCCAAGCTGGGATCACTGGCGTTGATAGCAACAATATCACGGCAGTGAATAGCGAAGTATACGCTGAAAGCGCCACGTCGTTGGGTCAG
>NZ_OANU01000153.1 GCF_900089835.1 Vibrio thalassae
AATCGTCGGTCTCGACGACAGTAAACGTCAACAGTTTGAGTGGATTCATCGACCTTAATCGACTGGATTGCCTGCCCCTGAATATGTAAAAGCTGAGAAAGTAACTGGGTCAAAATAGGATTCATCCATACTGACTAAAAAAGGGTTATTAGTCAGTATGGTAGAAGTCATAAGTATTGCGTTATGACTCAACAAAGCGGAGAAGAGCCGCTTTTTCGTTGCTTTCACTAATGCTTCCAGATGATTCATTAACCTCAGGTGTAAGATTAAACAACAGTGGCTCTTGATGCCACTGGACAGGAAAGCCCATAGATTCTCTAAACAGTTTTGCTGTTGGGTATTTTTCAAACAGATGGGCTAATGCTGGCCCAAGTTTTTCCTCGTGACCTAAACCTGTATAAATTTTTTGTATTGCACAAATATTCGTATAAATTCTATTTACTTGGTCTGTCTGCCGAGTTCCGTGCTGCGGGTTTGTACGAACCAGTGAAATATCACGACTTAGAACTCGCTTAATTCCAGTAGGAGCACTGAGGTTTCGATTGAATAAGCGATTATGGTGACCGCAAGCATTCCTTACATGACGAATGCAGCCCATCCAATTTGCCAATGATTGGTACTTATTTACACCAAGCTTATTGTTTGCAAAACGATTGAGCTTAAGACTTTGCACTGAATCAGCAGTGAAATTATCCATTAGGCTTAAAATGTTACCGAATGTCATAAGTTCAAGAGCAACCCAAGCAGGTGGTAACTCCCTATAAAATGGACAATAGTCGTTGTAGTACTTACCACGATAGTGAAGAGCATATTCCTCTTTTGAACTAATAAACATAGAGCGTAACGTTGTTACAGTCTTGATCTGATCACCATTGCCATTAAACAATGAGGAATCTAGATACCAAAATGGATTTCCAGTTTTTCCAGTGATCCATTGGTCTAGGGCAGAACGAACGCCAATTTCTACTTTTTCAATAATGCGGAATAAATATGCTCTCAACTCACTGTCAAAGTGGTACAATTCATAACCCTGCTCAAAAGTAGAACCAGTATTGTAAGTCTTAGTTGCTAAGTCTTTGAAAGGAAATAAATAGGCTTTAAAACGATAATAACTACAACGTTCAAATTCTTTTTTCGCTTTTGCCACATCATTGATAGTCAAGCCTTGACCTTGAAGCTTGGCGCATAGATCGGAGCTACTTAGATAGGTTTTATTGTATGGAATCAAGTTTGGCACTGTGATAGCCCGTAATTTAGCTCTTAGCCTCACTAGTTGAAGCTGTATTACAGATAAAAAAAAGGCTTCCACTCTTACGAACATAGTTCAGGAGGAAGCCGTTGTTAAGACAAATACTAATACCAAATTCCGAATCTTGCAAGCAAATTTTGAAGACTTCTTAATTCACATAACGCTTTCTATACGGCGATGAGCCGTTTTTATACGCTGATTTATGCCCATTTAACTTTTCATGGTCAACATAAATTCAAAGGCTTAAACGATGTTTTGCATGTTAGATCGCAACGTGTCGCTTAATATGAAGAATGGGATTTAACGTAACGCTCGTTGTGCGCACCAAGCCAAAGCCTAATCTTGAGGCAATCCTTTTAGCTAGCGCTATCTTAACCGAAGCGCTAGCTCTCCCAAACTCACTTTGCCATACAAAAAGTAATTTATGAATTGCTAATTTAAGTAGATGCTCTAGCTGATTTCTGTCCATTTTCGAGTTACGACACTGATTTTCAGTGTGTGATCACCAAGCGATTCTGTCGTACCTCACACCTATGAAGCCTGATTGTCAACATCGGGTTTTAATTGAGGCATTTATCTGGTTAACCTGAGATCGGTTTAAGCCATCGCCATCAATCCTGTCTTTTCAGTGTTTGTGATGTTGAGTGATGGCTTTTCTGGTTTCAGACAGTAAGCGATTAGTCCGCCAAGTAAATTCAACATAAAACCATGTAAGCTGCGATGCCTTGAGTGCTCTATTTGAGATATATTCTTTAATTGGTCATTAATCGTTTCAATAATGAACCTTTTT
>NZ_OANU01000145.1 GCF_900089835.1 Vibrio thalassae
TGTCAGCGCCGATGTAAAAATGACCCACTAACGTCGATTTAAAATTGACCCACCTGAGGCAAACTATCCGTTCGTAAAATGGACAAAGCGGCGGATTATGATCAATCAGGAGCAACTAGTGGAAATACACGTTTTACATCAGCAAGGACAAAGTATCCGCCGCATCGCGCGTGATTTAGGTGTATCTAGAAACACCGTTCGCACTTATCTTCGAGACAGAAGTAAAGAACCCATCTATCCCGAACGGCAATCTCGACCAACTAAATTACAGCCTTACCACGACTACTTGCGCACTCGCATTGAAGCCGCAAAGCCTTATTGGATACCTGCAACCGTCTTATTGCGTGAGCTAAAATCTCTCGGTTACGAAGGTGGTATAACGATGCTCAAGGAGCACGTCAAGCAGTACAAACCTAGTAAGCCAGTCGACCCAGTGGTTCGGTTCGAAACATTGCCTGGTGAGCAGATGCAAGTTGATTTCACGACCATCACTCATTACGGCGTACGTGTTAAAGCCTTCGTGGCTACTCTTGGCTATAGCAGAGCGACGTTTGTTCGCTTTAGTGAACAAGAGCGCCAAGAAGACTGGATAGAAGGTCTTGAAGAAGCGTTTGAATACTTCGGTGGTGTCCCCAAAGAGGTTCTGTTCGATAATGCGAAAGCCATCATGATAGAGCGTGATGCATACGGTGAAGGTGAGCACCGCTGGAACCCCGCGCTGCTCACCGCCGCCAAGAAATATAACTTCAAGCCAAGAGCTTG
>NZ_OANU01000144.1 GCF_900089835.1 Vibrio thalassae
CTGAGGGATCCCCACATCTTTCACCGGAACTCTGCCGCACTTATCGCTTTGAGGCCTCCTACGGCTAAGGCCAGATCCTTCACGCTAAATGAGTAAGCTTCTCTTCCTATCAACTCTTTACCGAGAAAAAAGTAGGAAAGTACCCGGCGTGTTCGAATGGTATTTGCTTGAAAATCCTTGTAGTAACCTTTGATATAAGCGACCTTACCTACTACCAACAAAGTAAATTGAGTCAACATGCCTATCATCAATAAGATCTCAATACGCTTGGGACATTCACTACCACTGAAGTTAAGAGCCAACCCATAACGTTCATTTTTAGTATCCCGAAAGCCCTCTTCAATCGACATCCGTTGGGTATATAGGGCTACGACACGCTCTGCAAACCAGGTTTCTTCCGGCAGATTAGAGGCGAGCAACCATGGCTCTCTTTCACCTTTGGCATGGGATAAGCTCACCGTATTTCTCTGGGGAGAACCACTCCAGTTTTTAGCTTTACGCCCCTTGGACTTCTTTCTGTAGAGACATACCTGACAAGGGTGTTGATGCTGCTTAGTTAACTCTGCTGTTCCCAAATGCTGGGGCTTATATTGCGCTTGAACAAAGAGTTCATCTGCACTGCACCAGCGGTCATTTACCCTAAGCTTGCTGTTGCCTCGTACGCGACCTAGCCAATACCAGCCTTGTTGCTCAATAGGCTTGAACCAAGGCACTTTAAACCCAGCATCAGTGGTGACGATGGGAATAACCCCTTTGGGTACTATAGTCGCTAAACGTCGAATGAAGGCTTTGTGAACAGCTAACGAGCCAAGTTTGCACTCTGGGTGAACTTCTTCATACAGTGTGAAGGCTCGGCCTCCAATGGGAATCGTTGCTCGTAGGATTTGCTTGTCCACGTGATTCACCGGTGACCAATCAACGATAATGATAGGGTGCTTTACATTTTTGAGTAGGAAGTCGGTTATGTATGCGTAAACGCCGGTACGCTCACGATGTAGATGTGGGTTGCCTAGCAGGCGACAGACCCTCTTAATACAGTGCTTTACCTTAGTTTTGGTATTTTTCATCCCTCGACCAAGCCCGGTCAAGGTTAATGTGTCTTTCTCGTTAAGTGCATTGATACAGTCAAGAACGGCAGTGATACGTCTCTTATCTTTGATAGCGGAGAACGCTGACATTAAGAAAAAAGTATTCAAGATAGTGGATAGGTTCATGGGGCTCGTCGGGTCATGTCTTTTCAGTTGATGCTATGATCGCCGATCAAAATGAATCTGCCTACTTTTTCATGCCATCTGCATGATTCTTCTATGCTAGTTGTGGGGAGCCCTCAG
>NZ_OANU01000142.1 GCF_900089835.1 Vibrio thalassae
TCATCATGCTGACTACCTAGCACTCACCCGATTTTGTGGTTATCAGGAGGATCGTCCTCTCACGATTTAGATCCCGATTGGCAAATGCCAACCTTCGTTACATTGTCAGAGCCGCTACTTTATTCAGGCTCCTAGGTTCATCTGGTGATACAGATGGTTCACTCGTTAAGCGGTGAACAGCGCTTCATACGACTTCACGTCGCACGCCCCTGAATATGTAAAAGCTGAGAAAGTAACTGGGTCAAAATAGGATTCATCCATACTGACTAAAAAAGGGTTATTAGTCAGTATGGTAGAAGTCATAAGTATTGCGTTATGACTCAACAAAGCGGAGAAGAGCCGCCTGACTAAGCGGCGAATCCAAATAGCGATAGGTTGGTAACGGCTATATTGGCAGGAACTGGCAATGCCAAGAGCAAAAGGGAAGGCAACTAAACTGGCGGCAATAGCAAGGACACCGGAGCCGAATACCATGGGTAAAATGCCATAGTGTCCTTGATCCGGTTGCCATTGAAGAGAAAAGACGGCGATGCTTGGGTCAGTAACAACAGGTAATGCAAACCAAAACAGAAAGCCAAACAATAATGACATCAAAACGAGCACTACCATCACTAGTGAAAGTAGTACCCGCTCAGGTGCAACCAAATGGCGCATAGTTAAAGCTTGCTTAATGGGATATAACCGGATGCGCTGATGTACTCTGCGCCTTGAGGACTATAGATATAATCGACAAACTCGCTCACCAAACCTTGAGGTTCGCCTTTGGTGTTCATATACAATTTGCGAACGATTTTGTATTCGCCAGATGCACAAGCTTCGTTGGTTGGATGAACACCATCGAGCGCAGGGGCTTTCACTGTGTCATCGATGTAACCAACACTGCTATAGCCAATGGCGCCAGGGTCACGGGCAATGGCGGTTTTCATGGCACCATTTGATGGGATAACGTTGGCGTTAGTTACGATAGCAGTACTGTTGAGCATTTTCTTAAAGAATACCGCACGTGTGCCACTGGCTTCATCGCGGGTAAATAGATTAATAGAACGGTCTTCACCACCCAGCGCTTTCCAGTTGGTGATTTTTCCAGAATAAATGTCGATAACTTGCTGTTGGGTTAGGTCTTTAAAAGGGAAGGTGACCAAACCCTGCTCAGCTTCACTAGGTTTGAGTGCGCGGCCGGTATTGCCGATATCAACCAAACCTTTGGCAACTTGCTGTGCTCCAACACCAGAACCACCTCCAGCGATGGTGATACGAATATCGGGGTTGGATTTCATAATGGCGCGCGATGCGAGCTTCATGACGGGAATATGAGCGGTACCGCCCGCAATATTAATGGTGCCTGATTGGCCAGCAAATGTATCGGTATCTGCAGCCTGACTAACGACTGGAATAAAACACAGACTACAGGCTAACAGTCTGATGAAACCAGTTTTAAAGCGCATAACTACTCCTTTGTCTTGAATCGAAAACATAAGGGACAAATCACGGAATGTATTCGGTGTCAATCATGTCAAATTAACCAATCTAGGTTACGCTGAATCGTTTTTGAAAACTATGTGGTTGCTAGACAGAACTGATGATTAGTGTTTGATTTAAATCATAAATGTTTATGATTTAAGCTTGGTTTAGACTGTCTCTGGCAAATGTATTGATAAGGTGGAATGGCGCTTGAGAACAACCAGTTCTATCTTAACGTTACCAGGCCAACATAGAGGATGAGCAACCAATGACTGAATACCCATTAGAGATCTATCAAGCACCCTTAGATGCAATTCGTTCAGGTACCAAGAAGGTAGAGATTCGTACCAACAACAGCTATGAAGTGATTCAATACGACAAACTGATGCCGGGAGATAGAATCGCGTTTCAAGTGATCTCTGGTCCGCCAGTATGTGGATCCAAAAGCGCTGCTGATGAGTGAAGGTATGCAGGTGCTTTCCAAACTCTGCGATACCATAGAAGAGGGCATCGAAATGCTCTACAGCCTCCATGAGTATAAGGAGATGATCCCCAAACACGGCAGTTTTGCTATTGAGATTCGAATGGTTGATGACGAATAAAATATCGCCTCTTAAAAGATGAAAAGTGAGTGGTAATGCTCAGTTTTTAACCATTAATTCAAACTATTACCGGTCAAACCTGAATCGTCTGCCTTACAATTTAAAATAACTATCCTAGACTAATTACAATTACCTCTATAGCAATAGGTTGATTATGCCCAGTCTCAATCGATGGTTCGATGACATCTCATTTATAAAGAAGCTGTTATTTAGCTTTTTAGTGCCTGTTCTATTAATGTTTGTCGTGTCTGTCGCTGTGTTTCAAAACACCCAATCTATGGTAGAAGACGCGCGTTGGGTTGAGCACACGCATAAAGCCATTGGTCGTGCACAGGAGCTACTGAGTCTCACCGTCGATATGGAAACGGGTAAACGGGGTTTTTTGCTTACTGGCGATGAAGTGTTTCTTGAACCGTTTTATTTGTCGTTAGAGGTGTGGGATAAAAAAATCACCACGTTGTCGCAACAGGTGAGTGATAACCCAGTTCAAGTAGAGCGACTGGCCAGAATCGATAACTTGCATAATACTTGGCTTCGAGACGTTGCCGATAAAGTCATCATCCAAAGACGCTTGTTGGAGAATGGACTGGCCGAGCCAGATAGTATTCAAGACCTTGCCCAGCAGAAAGAGGGCAAACGTATTATTGATGAAATGCGAGTCGAGTTTGCAACGTTTATTCAAATTGAGCAGCAACTGATTACTATTAGAAGTAAAGCCTCCTCTCAGTCCGCAAATCAAACCTCACTGGTCTTGCTTTTGGGAACACTTTTCGCTGCAATGATTTCACTATTCGTGGCGGGTTGGAGCTCGAAACGAGTGAAACAAAGGATGGATACGCTTATCTGCGCAACCCAGCTAGTTGCTAAAGGGCAGCTTCAGAACGGATTAGAAACGCTGACCCGCAGTCGTCATGTGAAAGGTAGAGACGAATTCGCCATGTTAACCTCTAGTTTTCGAGATATGACCTTCAGCCTGTTGAAAAACGACCAAAAAATGAAGGAATATAACCGAAAACTTCGTGACGAAAGTGAACGTGCTGAAGCCGCCGCTAAAGCTAAGAGCGAGTTTTTATCCACCATGAGTCATGAAATTCGGACGCCAATGAATGGTGTCATTGGTATGACTAACCTATTGCTCGACACTAAGCTCAATGAACAACAAGTGAGGATGACCGAGACGACGAAAAACAGTGCGGAGTCTCTGCTCTCTATTATTAACGATATTCTTGACTTTTCGAAGATTGAAGCGGGCAAAATCGATCTAGAGATCATCGATTTTGACTTGGGCGAAGTAGTGGAAGAGGTCGGGGCGATGCTGTATTTTTCCGCTGAGCAAAAAGGCATTCAATTGATATGTCCAGCGACGCCCGTTATGGATCATTGCTTTAAAGGCGATTCTGGGCGTATTCGTCAAGTTCTCAATAATCTCGTTAGTAATGCGATTAAATTTACCGACACAGGTGAAGTAGCGGTGTATGTGACCGTCGAAGAAAAGCGATTAACTGACAGTATATTGCGCTTTGAGATTAGAGACACAGGCATCGGAATTAGTGAGGAAAAGCAACAAAAACTGTTTTCGCGCTTCTCCCAAGCAGACAGTTCAACCACACGAAAATATGGGGGAACAGGTTTGGGGCTCTCCATCAGTAAACGCTTAACGGACATTATGAATGGCGATATAGGTGTTAGTAGTGAAGTAGGCAAAGGGTCGACGTTCTGGTTTACCGTCTGCCTTGAGAATTCCTCCAAACAGTCGGTGATTTATCTGCCTACGGGTGATTTGAAAAAACAGCGTATTTTGGTGGTGGACGATAGCGATACGAATTGCAGTTTACTCGAGCAGATCTTCGCGCGTTGGGGAATCCCGTACCAAGTCGCCAACAGTGGTGAAGAAGCGTTAATAGTTTTAGCCGACAACCACAGACAGCAGCGACCTTTTACCATTGCCATTCTCGACTATCAAATGCCAAATATGGATGGCGTTGAGCTTGCCAAACAGATTCAAGATAACCCCAACTACAATGACACTCGCTTAGTGATGTTCTCATCTGTAGTTCAGCGTGGTGACGCGAAGAAAATGCAAAAGGCGGGATTTAGCGGTTATCTTACCAAACCGATGCAGCAAGCTGACCTGTTGAGTGTTTTAGAGAAAGTATCGGGATTGTCGGGCGATGATGAGAGAGAGGCGTTCGTAACACGGCACACCCCAGAGAAGAAAGCGCAATACAACGCACGTATTCTTATTGTGGATGATGTCACCACCAATCAAGTCGTGCTGCAATCGCTATTGTCGAAATTTGGGGTTAAAGCTGATAAAGCCAAAAATGGTATTGAAGCGCTTGCTGCACTGAGAACACCTACCAACTATGACCTTGTCTATATGGACTGCCAAATGCCAGAAATGGACGGTTATGAAGCAACGAGGGAGATACGGAATACTCATAATATCAACATTAACCACTCAGTTCCGGTTGTCGCGATGACGGCAAATACACTACAAGGCGACAGAGATAAATGCATAGAAGCAGGGATGGATGACTATATGTCCAAACCTATTAACACTAAAGCGCTAGGAGAATCCCTAGAACGATGGATTCCTCATTGCCGGACAAATGAGGATGATTCAAACTTAGTAAGTCGTACCAGTGCCTAGCGTGGCACTGTCATCAATGTAAGCGAGTTAAGTGGTCATTTTTCGCCGACTTGCCCTGCGGCTGTATTCTGATGCAGTAACCAAATTTTCCACGGGTGCACGCCAATATATTAATCTAGATTAAGTTTTGCCTTGTGCATTCTCTGTATTATCTCGCCTCACTTTTTATACCAATAATAAGCATAACAATACATTGAGGAGATTGGAGTTGAGCCACTTGTTCACAGAGAGTCGCATCGGCAATTTGGTGCTAAAAAACCGCTTCATGCGAAGTGCAACTTGGGAAAACATGGCGACAGAAGACGGTCATATGACCGACAAACTGTACGCCATTTATGACGAACTTGCCCAAGGTGAGGTAGGTCTTATTGTGACTGGCTATGCCAATATCGTAAAAGAAGAAAAACCCAATGCTGGCATGATGGGGATTTACGATGATTCCTTTATTCACGAGTACCAAAAACTGACCGACTTGGTTCATCAGCACGACTCAAAGATCGTAATGCAGCTGGCTTATGGCGGTACAAAAACTACTTACAACGTGGGCGAGCGAGTGATTTTTGCTCCAAGTGATGTCCCTGAAATGGGGACGAAAACTCAAGGCAAAGCGATGACTAAAGCGGACATCGATTACATTGTTGATGCCTTTGCCAACGCCACATTAAGAGCCAAACAGTCAGGCTTTGATGGGGTAGAGCTTCATGGGGCACACACCTATCTAATTAACCAGTTTCTAAGCCCATACTATAACCGTCGTGATGACGAGTATGGCGGTAGCTTGGAAAACCGCATGCGTTTATTGGTGGAGATTTATCAAGCATGCCGCGAGCAGGTTGGTAACGATTTTCCAATACTAGTTAAGTTGACGGCCACAGAGTTTTTTGAGGGTGGCTTGACCTTCGATGAAACGCGTGTGGTGTGCAAAACGCTAGAATTAATGGGCGTTGATGCGTTGGTGATCTCTGGCAACATTCACGGTAAAGCCAATACTATGGTGGGCGAAACTCACGATGGTTATACCATTCAAGAAGAAGGTTACTTCCACGAATACGGTCATGCGATCAGCCAAGAAGTGAACGTACCTGTGATTACGGTTGGTGGTTTGACGGATATTGGCGCGATTGAATCTATTGCAAAAAACACGGGTATTGAGTATTTCGCATTATCGCGTCCACTGTTATCTGAGCCTAATCTAGTTAAACGTTGGAAACAGGGCGATCGCTCGCCAGTCGAGTGCGAGCGCTGCTCAAAATGTCGTACTAAGCGCGGTAACTTCTGTGTGGTGAATAAGGAAAGAAAAGTTGCGCTTGCCGCTATGTAATCTTACCGCTACGTAACGTCGCTATTTGCTAACCAAGTCGCTGTGTAAACTTAGCCCCAAACAGAATTAGCGTATAGGAGCCAGAATGCCACTGGCTCTTGTCGATATACCAATCTTCATGATCTAGCACGAAAAATTCCATTTTATGCCTACAACCTCTGAATAGTGACTACACTAAGTATTAACTCAATACGATCATCGCAATGATCGGTTCAGGATGAACATTGAGTGAGTAGTCGAGTATTCAAATAGAGGTAAGCTATGGCATTAATTACGCAATTACTTAATAACTTACCCGGATTCGCTGTTCAGTACGATCCAAGCAAAAATCCTTTTTTTCGACCAATCATGGAAGAAAACCTAAGAAAACTTAAACAAGTATCAGCGGGCAAATCGCTGCTCTCTGAAATTCAAGCGGCTAAGCCTGCGGCGCGGGGGTCGTTTCCTAACAACATCAACGTTATTTGTGTGCCAACACACCTTAACTTCACTCAAAGTGGCTTTAAGCGTGATGTGCTCTATGGCAGCGATGGTCAAGCAAACGTTACGGGCATGACTGCGAGTAATCAAGCAAGGTTTGCTCCCCAAGGTTGTCCGTTCTGGATGGCTGGTGGTAGTCATAACTCCGCCGTCAATCAAACCGCAGCCACCAACGGCACTGGCTCAGTGTGTTATATGCATTTTACTAACGTGCAGGTGATGACGCGCAAAGGTGAAAAAGCGGAGCCTTATGTCGTACTTGCTCACGAGCTCATTCATTCGCTCCATTGTCTTCAAGGTACAAAGACGGATGGGAAAGATGAAGAACTCCGGACAACCGGGTTAGGAAAATACTCCAACAATCCAATGAGTGAAAACTGCTTCCGCCGTCAATTCGGCTTATCGGAGCGTACTCAGTACTTCTAATTCTTTATTGCTATTCAGTGAGATAAGAGCCGCGGTGTTTACACTGTGGCTTTACTTTTGCGCGCTGGCTCATCATACCCCTTTACAAAATCAACATTGAACCAATGCAGTTATCGCTTGCTTGGATGATAACCAGGGTTACTATATCCATAGCTAAAATAAGGATTAACGGGTTTGGAGAGTCAACCATGTTATTAAGCAATTACCATATGCATTGTCACTATTGTGATGGGAAAGGAGCGCCAAAAGAGATGGTGGATAAAGCCGTATCCCTTGGTTTTAAATCGGTGGGCTTTAGCTCTCACGCTCCTTTGCCTTTCGGCAACGATTTCTGCATGTTAGCGGAAAACCTAGAGGCCTACATTGCCGACATTAAACAGCAAAAAGATCGTTCTGACATTGACGTGTATTTAGGATTAGAAATCGACTTTATCGTTGGTTTGACTGCGCCAAGCGATACGAAGTGGGACGCGTATCCCCTCGACTATAAGATTGGCTCGGTTCATACATTAGACGCCCCAAACGAGCGTTATTCTATGCTAAGCGTGGACGGGCCACACGATGAACTTAAAGTGTTGTTGGATGAAGTGCACAACGGCAGTGCGCGCTCGATGATTGAAGTCTATTACCAGCGCGTTCGAGAGTTATGCGAAGCTGGTGGGTTTGATATTTTAGGCCACTACGATTTGGTCAAAAAGCACAATAAAGCGCTCGCTTTCTTTGATGAACAAGATAGCTGGTACCAAGAGATCGCCATTGCCACACTAGACGCAGTTGCAAAGGCTGGCGTGATATTGGAGGTTAATTATGGTGGTATGCTGCGCGGCGCAACCGACGATGTTTATCCATCTCCTTGGCTACTTAAGCATGCTAAAGCAAAGAATATCCCAGTACAGATTAACGCTGACGCTCACGCGCCTCATCACTTAGGTGTGTATCACGAAAAGTGTCGAGAAATCCTATTAGAAGCGGGGTATCAACAGCAGCGTATCTTACTTGATGGCAAATGGCAGGATGTGTCTATTCTTTAATAGCAGCGCCGCTTTTAAACCTAATTTTAAAGCCTCAATTGTAAAGTATGTTGTAAAGCGGCTTAGCTCACAGTTATTCCTATTCCGGACTCTGTATTTCGGCTTCGTGAACTCATCCCAATTATGTGCAACGCATTGACGTTAGGATGAACTCAAGCTAAAAGTAGAGTGGTGGTTGTATGACACTGTCTAGTAAAAACAAAGCCATAACGGCATTGGTTGTCGTTATGATTTCCGCTGCGTTATTGTGGTTTGAACAATTTGGCGTAGCTCCTTTTCTGACTCTGATTATCGGCTTCTTCACTTTTATCATACAAGTCACGCTACACATTATGGGCTACCACAACGGCGACGTTTTCGAAGCCTACCAAGACGCAGAGCGCACCGAAGCCACCGCACTCACTAATCTCATCAAAAACAAGAAAGACTGTGAAAAGCGTTAGCTAAAATCAGTCCCATCTCACCTATGTACGAATAATCGACATTGGTTGCATATCAATTATGCAACCAAGTTAACAGTATCCTTCGCCACAATTTCATAAAGTAACGCTCATTAACAGACTTTAACAAAATCAACAGCTTGCTCTTGCTAAAAAGAGTGCGGTAGCCGTGATGGAAAAAAGAGAAAACCGTTATTGCAGTGTTTGCGGAAAAAACACTGACCACGTCGTCGTATTGGTACGCAGGGAAACCGCATGAAGGTCGTTGATATATAAGGGCTGTGGTGATGCTTGGAATTAGTTACCAATGCCTCATTACTCTCAGTTTTCAAATGTAACCTAATGAAATCTAAGATCGTCTTGTAGATCATTCCTGTTGTTTTGTAATAGCTCCTAGACAATATAGGAGCTTAAATATGAGCGAGTTAACCAACCCATTTATGCACTTCCAAATCATTAAAGACTATCGACAAGAAAGCAAAGTAGAGCACAAATTATCAGACATTATTTTGCTGACAGTTTGTGGCGTTTTGTCGGGGCATGACGGTTGGGATGGCATCATTGATTTTGGCAATGCTCGCTTAGATTTCCTTAAACGATATGGTCACTTTGAAGCTGGTATTCCCTCTGCGGATACGCTGGCTCGTGTGATGGGTATGATTAATCCTGCAGCGTTGCAAAGAAGCTTTATTGCCTGGATGAAGGACTGCCATATGTCGAAAACAATATAGTTTGATCTGAAATGTGCCTATTTCAAGCTCCCCATAACAGTATAACCACTAAAATTTGATCATTTTGAGAGGCGTTACTAGCAACAAGACTTTAATATATGACAATAAAGATTGGACAGAAATGTTTCAATGACTTTGCTAAATTAGAAAACCATCAATAACTAAAAGTAATGAAATTACCGCGATCCCCAAGCTACTTGAGCTGCTAGACGTAAAAGGTTGTTTAGTTACTCTTGATGCTATGGGATGCCAAAAGAAAATAGCGCAAAAAATCCTCGATAAAGAAGCGGATTATTTGTTGGCAGTGAAAGGCAATCAGGGAATGTTAGAACAAGCCTTTGATGATTATTTTCGTATGGATATGCTTCAAAATTTCGATGGCAGCTCTTACAGCACACAAGAAAAAAGTCACGGACGAATGGAAACGAGAGTAGCTCTAGTGAACCGCGATTTGTCGGTTTTAGGTGATATTGAGCATGAATGGCCCGAGTTAAAAACGATGGGTATCGTGGCTTCGATTCGCCAAGAATCGGCTGTAGCAACAGAGCAAGATGTGAGTATTCGATACTACATATGCTCTAAAGAATTAGAAGCTCAAACGTTACTTGAAGCGACACGTTCTCACTGGGGTGTAGAGGTGATGCACTGGTCTCTTGATACTGCATTTTGTGAGGATAATTCTCGTATAAGAGCGGAGGATCGGGCAGAGGCTTTTGCAAGGATCAGACAGATGTGTTTGAACCTATTAAAGAGCGAAACCACCTTTAAAGGCGGTATTAAACGCAAGCGCAGAACTGCGCAATGGACGAAAACTACCTAAGTAAGGTTCTTGTAAGCCTTACGTGACGGTGATGTTCATGCGGTTTCCGTGAGGGACAATTAAACCTAATTCTGCAATTTTAGCTTCCAGTGTCGACATATTCTATGCTCGTATTGGAGACAGTCAAATATCAGGCTCGCACGATACTGAAGTAAATGGCGTTATCACTATAGCTAGGGATGATATTCAACGCCAAATTGTGTCAGGTCTTGTGACAGACGCATTTACACTGAGTGCATTTGCTCTACTTTGGAGTAAATACCCATAACAAATAAGGATTAAGCGTTGCGTAGCCAACGTTAAATCCCAAGTGTTGAACAAGCCCGAGCCTCTATATAAGTAAATTGTGCGATCTGCTCTAGAAGGGGGGCGGCCTTGATGCTTTTCTCAAGGCGAGCGCAGGTATTGCAAGGTGGAGAGTTCCGCCTTATCAATGGGTTAACTGGCTAATGTTGGTTCTTAGCGGCTGTTTTTCCTTATCTTGTTGATGACGGCCATTATCCTTATTATTGGATGCCTTTCGGCTATCTCGGTCGAGTGAACCCCACACAGGCCATCTCATGTTGACAGCAAGGACAGCAGCGTGGGGCTTTGCTCTTTGTGACGGGTTCAAGGTTTGGCAACGAGTAAAACAGTCCAAGTAGTAACAGTTGTATACGGCCAAGTGTTTGCCGAGCTTGCCCTCGCAAGAAGCCATAATCACGCACTCGTTGCAGCCCTTTAGGCAGGACGTGTTGCAAGATGAGCAGTAAGAACTTGAGCGTTGGCAGTGTTCGCTGTTTCCATTGCTGAGTTTGACTCTCTTTGTATCGGAACGTCACAGACTCTTGTTTTATCTGGATGATGTCGTGGTCGGGTAACACGCCTCGATACAGGTAGCGCGAGAGATATTCTAACGCAGGCTTTCCTTCCCCTACGCATCGGCAGTCAACGAACCACTTGCTTGGTAAACGGCTTTGTTGCTTAATTCGGTTGGAAGACATGGCAGCCCAAAGCTGTTCGGTTATTATGCGATATACTGAGTTTTAGGCATACCTAGCCCTGTAAGCTTATTCAGCGCTTTGATCATTGCGTAAGTCTCGCCAACCTGAGCATTGTAATTTCTCAAGCTTAATTTCCCACCTAACAACTGTTTCACCCGATACATTGCTGTCTCTGATAGCGAGCTTTTATGGTAGCCATACCGCTTTTTCCACTTTTTGTTGGAGCCGTAGAGCTTCTGGCAACCTACTGCTAAATTGCGAGGGTGTCCTTGTTCCCAGAATGCAGCCCCTTCTCGTGGTGGGATAAGCGCAACCGCTCGCTTAATCCGTATCGCATCATGACAATTCCTTGTGTCATAAGCACCATCACCTGATATTTCAATGAGTTTACGACGCGTCTGCTTGAGTAAGTTGGGGAGCACTTCCGTATCGGTTACGCCAGATAAACTCAGCTCTGCTGCGACTATTTCGTGAGTGCTTGTATCTACTGCAATATGCAGTTTACGCCAGACTCTGCGCTTCCCATCAGTACCATGCTTCTTGACTTTCCATTCACCCTCGCCATAAACCTTGAGGCCAGTTGCATCAATTGCCAGGTGTTGTATTGCTCCTCTGGTTTTGGTTTTAAATGAAACCTCAACTTCCTTAGCTCGGCGGCTTATACAGGTGTAGTGCGGGCAAACAAGCGGGATGTTAGCCAGGCTAAAGACAGAGTCTAGAAAACCTTGTAGCGCTCTCAATGGCATAGAGAAAATGCGTTTCACCATCAGTGCGGTAGTAATGGCTAAGTCGCTGAATCGGCGAGGTCTACCACGCTTGCCTTGTTTGTTTTGCTTCCACTCAGCTATCGTTTCCTCGTCAATCCAAAAGGTCAGAGAGCCACGGTTGATCAAGGCTTTGTTGTACTGCTTCCAGTTAGTTGTTTTGTAACGAGGTTTAGGCATGGGGCTACAATGATTGATGGATGTAGCCGATCAGATCGTAAATGCTAGATTTAGTTCCATCGATTTAAGCAACAAAGCCGATATAAGTCACAAATTATGCCCCTCCGGTTTGTACACCTCGCAATTAGCATGTTATAGAATGGTGCTAGTTGTTAATTCTATCAATAAATGGAGCTTATTATGGCTATATGGAAATATACATCTATTGCGTTGCTTTCATCAGTAACGTTAGCCGCGCACTCTTCTGAGCCTATCAGTACAGCTTATCTGACATCTTGGGGGCTGCCGGAAGACGCCACTGCAATGGAAAAATCCAATGCGAATCATATTTTGTTGTCATTTGGTGAGTGGGATGCAAATTTAAATATCAAGACATCAGATGGGATCGCTACTGTTCCAGAATATGATCCATATTGGATGCAATCTGGTTACATATTTTGGACTCAAGATAAGTTTAAATCACCAGAAAGAAAATATTTAATAGCGTTTGGTGGCCAGACTTACGAACAGATATGGGACTACATAACAACAGATGAAGACCGTGATATTTTGGTCGACAAACTTGTTGGTGTGCTCGATACCAAGTTCCCAGTGTATAAAAAGAACGCCTCTCCAGAGGAGGTTCTTACATGTCTTGACACTAATTGGGATGGCAGCTGTAATTACAGTAACTATCAATTTGTGGGAGAAGTTCAGCTCGACGGATTGGATTTCGATTTTGAAAAAGCTGCCAGAATCACAGAGGAAGAAAATGAAAATTTGATCAAATTGATCAGTGATCTTCGCCAAAGAAAGCCTGACACAATTCTATCCTTGACCACTTATCATGTCGGTGCTGACCCAGTAAATTGTGCTGATAATTCCGTATTTGAAGGTTGCTCATACACCGAAGACCAACGCTCTTCACACCATGGCGAAGTACTTCCAGCTCTTACGCAAGGCAAAGATCTTTTTGATATGTTTAACGTAATGGCCTACGACGCTGGGAAGAACTTCGACTACAAACAGGCTATGAAAAATTATGCTCAAGCTGTTGGTGACGCCAGCAAAGTAGTACTAGGGGTTACTATCAATGCTCAATGGGCTCCAAAGGATCAAGATCCAAGAGGTAATTTTGTTGAGACAAGGGAAAATAACCTTGAAAGAGGTTCTTGGCAATCGACGAATGGTTATGGTGGCACTTTTGTTTGGGCTTTTGGTGCTAGCACCGAAAATCTTTCTTTTTCTGATCAAGTAGATTATTATAACGCGGTTATCCAAGCCTATGGTGACAACGTTTCAACGGATCCCGTACTTGAGCCTGCATTTAATGTCTATTCAAGAGTTGATCAAAAGCTATTGAATCGTAATGGTCTTGGAGAGCCAGCTCCTGGAAACCTATATCATATTGACTTTGTACTAAACGATGACACAGTTGATACAGTTAGCTTCGACATTAGTAACGTTTACTGGACTAAGCCATGGCGTTGGACAGTTATTCTAGCTAGAGCTGTTAACAACGCGAATCTCGACTATGCATTTGTCACAAGTAATGAAGATAATGAGAATACGGGAGAAATCTTAGCTTCCGGTTATCGTAATAAGTTGGTAATTGATTCTAACCAAGTGTCAAATGTCATTATTCGATCAGAAAATATTGTCAATCTTGATATTGATGCAGCATACACAGGTACGACACTTACTTCTGGTGATACTTTGACGTTAAAAGTAAACTTTACTGACGGAACTTCATTAGATTTTAGTGACACAGTGACTAGTAGTTCTCCAGTTGTTATCAAATCAATTCAATTGGGCAACGAGTAATTAAATCACTAGAGAGTTCTGCCGCTAATCTTTTAAGAGGCGCGGCAGATCATTATTTTTATCGTATCGATAATAAGCTATTTGCAAACAAATTTTAATCATTGTTTTTATTATACAATTCCATAATTCTGACATTATTCCTATTTGGAATTTATATCATTCCACACTTTCAGTGCATTGTTTTTTAAACCAAGATGGTCCTCTTGAAGTAGAAGGGGCACGCTTTCCTAGTTTTAATAATATTCAGCTTGACGGTAATCATTTTGAAAATGTCCCTTCATTTTTCAAACCGTATTTTTGAAAGAAAAACAAAGCAGCATTTGGTCAGAAAAGGTCACGGACGATTTAACTGTAGAAGAGTTTGTTCAAAGTAAAATTGAAGCATATTCGAACGAAGTAACTGAAAAAATCAGAAATGATGGGATATTAACTAAGATAAGAATGTTCTTCGGTGAAGATGCTGATATGAAAATTACTCCCTTATATCAATCTAGAGATTTAAGTGTTGATGCAAAAGTACAATTTCTTGAAGGTGATAATGAAATAAATATTAGCAAAAAAGGATACGGCACTAAACGTAGAATATCTATGGCACTGTTGGAGTATAAAAAGGAGCAAAGTATAATCGAAGGTGATTCATCGATTATCTACTTATTAGATGAACCTGATACTCATTTGCATGTTAAAGCACAAGTTGAACTACTAGATACCATCCAAGGTTTTTCTGATGCTGGCAATCAAGTTATTCTTACCACTCATTCTCCTTTTGTTATTAATCAAATTCAACCAAAACACATAAGGCTTATAGAAAATAAAGATAATGTAAGTAGAGTTAAGTTCTTAAGGGATGAGCCTGAAGTTTCAAATAGAATATTGAGGTCGTTGGGTGTTGAGAATACATATCTCTTCTTTTCTAGACATTTAGTTATTGTTGAAGGAGAAACTGAGGAAGGTTTCTTGCCAGAATATTTTATTTCTCAATTTGATAAGCCAATTGGTTCGAACTTGGTCAAAATAATTAATACTAAAGGAATTACCAACATTCCTGGGTTCTGTAAGGCAATACTAGAAATTCATGACCCTGAAAAAATTTACTTGCTTTTCGACAATGATGCTACCGACGAGTTGAATGAAGTTATTGAAGCTTTAAATGTTCCTGATACAAGGCCGTTTTATTGTAGGCAATAAAGAATTTGAAGACGCTTTTAGTGATAGAGTACTTTTTGAAGCATGGCAGCAATACTTGATTAGCTCCAATAAGGATGTGCCCGAAACTTGGACAGAAACGGCGATTTCAGATCTCCGAGCCACATGTGTTGCTGAAAATGCCAAGTTTTCTAAAGAAATTCGTAAACTCAATTCAGGCGGCAAGAAAATGACAAAACCAATTTTGGGTAGAGCCATAGCTCAAAGGGTTAACCCAGAAGAGTTACCTGAAACTCTTTCATCATTAATTGAGCTTCTGAAGTAACACGCACATAACAAACGACTATGGAGTTGTTACGCTCATCATCTTCTCCATTAATATCATATCAGGCATCCACCAAACAAAGGAAAACTCACCATGAGAGTCGTCCCGGAACTCTATTGTCAAAGCATCAGAGGCAACATCACGTTCTTTGTCGACGTACTTGGTTTTGCAATCAAATACCAACGAGAAGAAGAGGAGTTCGTTTACTTAACGCGTGAGGGAGTTGAGTTGATGCTTGAGGGAGTAGGTGGTAACTCCCGAAAATGGTTAACTGGTGACTTAGAGCATCCCTTTGAAAGAGGCGTAAACTTCCAATGGGATGTAGTAATATCAACGCGCTCTATTCAACAGTACAGTTTAAAGCACCCAGTTCGATCTTTCTTCCCTTGGAAAGCAAATCTTATTTAGTTGACGGTAAAGCGGTCATGCAAGCGCAGTTTATTGTCGAAAGCCCAGATGGCTATTTATTTCGTTTTTGCCAAGTTGAGCACAAAAATTAATATTGGCTAAAATACCTCGATCATCACCATTGCATGGGGAAATAAAGTACATAATAATCGTGCTACTCGTTCTTAGGGCTTTAGATAAACCATTTTTAACCTAAGCGAGGAAGGGATATGTTTAATCATTCTGATTTTACAATTAGTGAAGGACAGCTATTAGTTAAGAACGATAGATATTATTTGAGCCGAATTAAGTCGGTTGAAGTGGTTGAAATTACTCTGCGTTATCACCTATTTAAGGCGTTGGCTTTTTCTATCCTAGCGTCTTGTATCTTATGGTTGTTTGATACCAGTGACTTTATGTTGGACTACAACATCAACTTAGGTGATGTGGTATTAGTGGTCACTTTTCCAATCGCATTTGCTTTATCGTGTTTTAGTTCTCGATATCAATTAAAAATAGAGTTTGATCATACCGATGAAGTAGGAGTTCAGTGGGTTACGATAGCAAATGGTCGCTCAAAAAAAGAGTTCGATGTATTTGTAGAAGTTAAGAATAGACTCATTCAAGTCCTTGTTTAACAATATATTCAAGCTGGCTTACAACGGTTCAGTTGGACGTGATCCGTTGTTCGTCAACTTGGCTTCGCATTCGTTTAAACGGAGGTCACTTGAAGTTTATGGGTATCTTAGCGCTGTTTTATAGTCTTCACACTTTTGCTTCAGAACTTGAGTTGCCGACGTGTGAAATGGACAACAAACTTGTTACTCCTATTACGTTTTTTGCGCCAGAAAGTCTGCGAGAAGAATATGAAGACTCTGCTGTAAAATTTGTTATTGAAGGCATGGTTTCAAAGTCGAATGAAATTCTAGAGAATTCATGTATACCGATACAACGCGAGTTGAAAGAAATCATTTATGTCAGTGGTTTTGATACGGAGATTTTTCAAGACATTTATGCCGCTGGTAATTACATCGATTATTACTACGAAGATAAAGTCTCTCAAATTCAACGCTCTCATTCTGAATTCTATGGATTAGTTGTCAGCACAACGTATTCAGATTTTGAATTAGAGTATTGTGGTGAAGCCGACGTGTCTGCAAATGATAGATTTTTCGTTGTTGATATGCATTGCCCCAAGATGGTCCTAGAGCATGAATTAGGCCATTTAGCATGGGCGATGCATGACATGGACACATTAGCGGAGCAAGGTCTTTCGCTTTATGAATTAGACGACGTTGTACCGTTTTATGACAGAGACAAAGTCAAGAGCTACGCGTTTGCCTATCAGTGTGGTGGTAAGGGAACGGTCATGTCATACGCTGAGGAATATATTCCCGTCTATTCTAATCCTGATATCAAGCATAACGGGGTCGTATGCGGTGACCCAGATTTTGCAAACAATGCTAAAGTTCTTCGAGACTATGCGCTAGAAAAACTTGGTGAAAAACCATAGATTCAAAAGCATAACCCACCACGATTACTTTCAATCTTTTAGATAGTTAACTTAAAGCGTGTTACGGGACTCAAAGGTTGAATATGGTAGACGTACCACTCAAATGACCACGCAATACGTCATTACATTTGGAGTAGTTCAATGTCTTATACGGAAGCAAGTTGCCTTTGCGGCGCGGTGACAATCAAGGCCGAAAATGTCAATCCCAAGTTTACTGTGTGCCATTGCCAATCCTGCAGGAAGTGGGGCGGTGCTCCATATTTTGCGGTGAAGTGTGGCACTCAAGTGAAGATTGAAGGTGGTGATAAAGTTAAAATGTATCAGTCATCGTCTTGGGCTTCTCGTGGTTTTTGCACAGAATGTGGACTCATCTTTTCTACAAATTTAAAGCAACCGGTGATTACAATATGTCATTAGGTCTGTTTCCCAACGTAGAAGGGGTGGAAATGGATATGCAGTATTTTAGTGATATGCGCCCTGGGTATTATTGCTTTGCGAATGAGACCAAGGAAATGACCACTGAGGAGATCATGGCGTATTTTGCTGACGAGGTTTAGAGCACTATTGAGCGAACGCTACAATGGCGTGTCTCACCTGTTATCGTTAGTGCTTATGGCATAGGTGTATAGGAACAACAATGGTTAGATGGCCGTGTATTTTCAAACTAGAGGGCGACCCAGAGCTTATGTATTTTGGCTCTGAGTCAGCGTTAGCGAGTGAACTAGAGTTTTTGATTTGGAGTAGTTCTGATCGCTTGATCGATAGTGAGGGTCACAGCTTCACAATTTGCCAAGCGAGCGGACGTTATACATTCGAACTGAACGACTCTGTTTTGTCGTTATCTGAAATTACTCAACTTATTCAAGAGCACGAGTTCTCAAACGCTGAAGTGTGTTTGACAAAAATACAGTTTACGTCGGTGGAGCAGGCTATCCAATCGCTGTCGTTTGAGTAGTAGATGGATTGGGGGGGATTCAAGCTGATAGCTTGGTACTTTTGAGGAAGCAATGAACAAAATCAATGTCATGAAGGAATATAACGAGTTTGAGCGAAAAGCCATTAACTCGTTCAATGGTGTGCAAGAGTCTAACGATGAAATCACGCGCTTTGTCTCTGAAGACGACTATGGCAGCTACATTTCTTATTTTGATTTCGACGAACAACGAGCAGAGTCCCTTGTTAAGGAACAGCTTGAGTATTTTCAAGAGCGAAATCTCAGTTTTGAATGGAAGACTTATAGTAGTGACGCGCCTGCTAACTTGGGCCAAATTTTGTTGCAATATGGTTTTCAACAAGAGGCAACCGAGTTTTTTATGGTATTGGACCTCGAAAATGCCAACAATGGAGCGTTCGATGATTCACTCATAACTGAAGTTTCGGATAGCAAAGGTATCCGAGATGCCATCAGGGTACAAGAACAAGTCTGGGGTGGCGATTATGAGTGGCAATACAACTACTTGTTTAAGCTTAAGCAGCAGGAACCAGGTTCAATCTCCATTTACGTGATTTATGTCGATGACCATCCAGTAACATCGGCATGGTTAACGTTTAATGGCAACAGCCCATTTGCAGGTATTTGGGGCGGCAGTACGGTGAAAGCGTTTAGAGGTAAAGGATTCTATAGCCAATTGCTCAACAAGCGTATCGCTGAAGCCAAGTCTAGAGGAATGAAATATCTTACTATTGATGCCTCGGATATGAGTAAGCCTATTGTTGAAAAGCGTGGCTTTAAAGTGGTGGCAACAACGACGGGTTATACGTCACCTAATAGCTAATTGGGTGACGTGCTCCAAGCTATCTTTGTTAGTTAGTAGTAATCATGGGTTGCTCATCGCTAAAAAGTGCTAGCGATGCCATAGGATTACCCTCAGTGTTGCATACTGTTGTCAAAACCATTAATACTAGTTTTTGACTGTCTGATAACCGAGTTGAATTATGGAAGCACCAAAAGAAGAACTTCTAGCCTTGTTAGTTAAAGAGTGTGAACTATACGCGTCGATTCCTGCCAGTGAGCATCAGCTAAAACGCGATAAAAAGTGTTTTATCGATGGAATCATGACGGCCTGCCGTGTGGTAGGTATCAGTTATCAGGAATTGAATTCGATTATTGAGTTAATGCCAAAGCAACCGAAGTTCAAGGATTTAGACGAGGAGTTGTCTACTCCTACTTATGTTCGAAATAACGTAGATATTAAGTTGTAGGTTGCGGATGACTGAAAAAGTATTTTGGATTAACCCGTACCAAACTGAGCTGCGTTCCGAGGTTACTCATATTGAAGGCAACAACGTTGAATTAAATAACACGATATTTTATGCAGAGGCTGGGGGACAAGAAAGCGATCGCGGGACGATTAACGATGTCTCCGTTTTACAGGCGACTTCAAGTGGTACACGTATTACCTATACCTTAGCCTCGCCGCCAGATTTTAAAGTTGGAGATACAGTGGTTACGTGTATTGATTGGGAGCGTCGCTATTCCTTAATGAAACTGCACTTTGCTGCGGAGGTTGTGTTAGAAAAACTTTATCAACACTGTAGTGGCATTGTGAGAATAGGCGCTCATATTGCACAAGATAAGAGTCGTATTGACGTTGAATGGCCAGAAAACTTAACCACGTTATTGAAGGAAGTCGAAACTGAGGCGCAGCTGCTCATTGATTCTGACGCGAGAATTATCAGTGATTTCTCTGACAAAGAAAATGAGCGCAGATACTGGGAAGTAGAAGGCTTTACTCAGGTGCCATGCTGCGGTACCCACTTAAATAGAACATCTGAAGTAGGACAGATCCGGCTAAAACGTAAAAATTTAGGTAAAGGCAAAGAACGCGTAGAGATAACGTTGTGCACATAGTTGGTTTTACCACAACTTTGACTAAGTGTGATTAAGCTAATGGGGACGACATGGAAAGTTTAGGCAAACTGATTTTCTTTTGTGGAAAAATGGGTGCTGGCAAGACAACACAATCCAAGCTAATTGCGGCCAATCAAAGGGCGGTACGCATTTCTGAGGATGAGTGGTTAGCCGCACACTATCCCAATCAAATCCAGTCGTTTGAGGACTACATCAAGTTCTCTACTCTTATTAAACCCTTTATTAAATCACATGTTCAGAGCTTATTAACGGTGGGCGTTGATGTGGTCATGGACTTTCCTGCCAATACAGTTAGACAGCGTTCGTGGTTTTCATCTCTATGTTCTGAAGTGCAATGTGCTCATGAGCTTTACTATCTCGATGTACCGGATGAGGTCTGTTTGGTTCAAATTGGCAAGCGTCGGGTTGAGCAGCCTGAAAGGGCACATTTTGACACTGAGGAGGTGTTTCATCACGTGACGCAGTGCTTTGAAGAACCGACGGATGATGAAGGTTTGAACATAGTGAGAGTATAAGCTGAAGCTTGCCTTAAGTAAGAAAAGTAATTATAAACAAGGTGTTAGTGCCATTTTCTATAGCATTTTGTTTGACTGAGTAAGTTGGTGAACAACATAGCATTGAGTGGCAAGTGGTATTGGAAACTCCACACCAACCATGAAGTAAAACAAAGGAATGACCATGGACGTTACTATCGGTAAGAGTCTTGAACTGATCTCAATGAGTCAGGCTATACGCTATCAAGTATTTACGCTTGAACAAAATATCCCAACAGAGTTGGACTTGGATGGTTTGGATAATGACTCATTTCACGCTCTCTTCTGGGATGGCGATAAGCCTGTCGCGACCGCTCGTTTGACGGTGAATCAAGACGGTTCGTCGACTATGGCGCGAGTAGCGGTTTCTGAGGGGTATCGTGGTGACGGCGTTGCATCAAAAATAGTCCATGCCCTAATAAAACACGCCAACAATATCGGTGTGAGATGTATCGATATCCACGCCCACGCTTATTTAAGAAAGTACTACGTAAACTTTGGATTTGAATATATCAGAGAAGTTGAGATTGTTGGTGAGCATCAGCTTATTGAAATGAAGTACCAAATGGAACCTACCGTTTAATTACGTGGGTCGTGCAGTACAGCTTGGATAAAAAGATGAATAAAAGTGTGTTGGTAGTGGGTTCGATTGTTGTCGTCGCATCGCTATTTTACTTTGGTAAGCGAAGTGGAGAAGAATTGTCTTTGCCGGAATGTGAGCTAGCTAAGGTTGCTGAAACGTCAGTGTTTTTCTTTACCGATGACTCTATTGATGAACATCGGTTACAGTGTAGTGGTCAACTAAAATTGGCCACAGTTTTAGAGTTTTTCCAATACAGTCGTTCAGACTCATTGGGTGTCAGCCCGTCGTTATACTGATGGGGTCTGAGTTGGCTGTAATAACCAGTAATGTAACGAGTTATATGCTCCCTTGCTTCGCTAAAGCTCCGATAACCCGACACTGGTATCCATTCTGTCTTTAGGCTTCTGAAGAACCGCTCCATCGGACTATTATCCCAGCAATTACCTCGCCGAGATAAGCTTTGCTTGATTTGATAACGCCACAACTGCTGTCGAT
>NZ_OANU01000141.1:0-44905 GCF_900089835.1 Vibrio thalassae
ATAAGTGCGAACGGTATTTCTAGAGATACCTAAATCTCGCGCGATGCAGCGGATGCTTTGCCCTTGCTGATGTAAAACGTGTATTTCCACTAGTTGCTCCTGATTGATCATAATCCGCCGCTTTGTCCATTTTACGAACGGATAGTTTGCCTCAGGTGGGTCAATTTTAAATCGGCGTTAGTGGGTCATTTTTACATCGGCGCTGACAACAAACGTTGGCAAGGAATAATTATGGACTCAATAGTTAAAAGACCTCGAACCCGCTTATCTCCACAAAAGCGCAAGTTACAATTGATGGAGATTGCTCTAGAAGTATTCGCCAAACGCGGCATTGGTCGCGGTGGTCATGCGGATATCGCAGAAATTGCACAAGTTTCAGTAGCAACGGTATTCAACTACTTCCCAACACGAGAGGATCTAGTTGATGAAGTGCTCAACCACGTCGTATGTCAATATTCTAACTTCCTATCAAATACCATTGACCTTGATGTCGACATCAAAGAAAACCTCACCAACATCCTTGATGGTGTAGTAGACATGGTGACCGAAGACTGTCACTGGAACAAGGTATGGTTCGAATGGAGTACATCTACTCGTGATGAGGTTTGGCCATTGTTTGTTTCATCGAACAAAACTAGCCAAGCACTGATTGAAAACATGTTCATCAAAGCTACTGAACGTGGTGAAGTCTGCTCTCGACACAGCACCAAGCATCTCACTAACCTATTCCATGGTATTTGCTATTCAATCTTTATTGAAGCCAATCGGAGTAGTAATGGTGAATCTATTAAATCGCTTACCGACTGCTACATGGATATGGTTTGCATCTATGGGAAAGATGGTCACCACTAAAAACTGCCCTTGAGCATAAATATTCAAGGGTTTCATTTAAAATAGTATCCATAAAAAACGGCCAGTTTTGTACTGGCCGTTTTTGTCTTCTTAGAAATTATTTCTTTTTCTTCGCTTTTGCATTTGGAAGATCAGTAATAGTGCCTTCAAATACTTCTGCAGCAAGACCAACAGATTCGTGAAGCGTTGGGTGAGCGTGGATAGTCAATGCGATATCTTCTGCATCACAACCCATCTCGATTGCTAGACCGATTTCACCAAGCAGTTCCCCACCGTTAGTACCAACAATAGCGCCACCAATTACGCGGTGAGTATCTTTATCGAAGATAAGCTTAGTCATACCGTCTGCACAGTCAGAGGCAATTGCACGACCTGATGCTGCCCATGGGAATGTTGCAGTCTCGTAGTTGATGCCTTCTGCTTTCGCTTCTTTCTCGGTTTTACCAACCCAAGCCACTTCTGGCTCAGTGTAAGCAATTGAAGGGATCACTTTCGGGTCAAAGTAGTGCTTCTTACCAGAGATAACCTCTGCTGCTACGTGACCTTCATGCACACCTTTGTGAGCAAGCATTGGTTGACCAACGATATCACCGATTGCATGGATGTGAGGCACGTTAGTACGCATTTGCTTATCAACATTGATAAAGCCACGCTCATCGACTTCAATACCTGCTTTTTCTGCATCAAGCAGTTTGCCGTTTGGTACACGACCGATAGCCACAAGTACTGAATCGTAACGCTCAGCTTCAGCAGGTGCTTTCTTACCTTCCATTGAAACGTAGATACCATCTTCTTTCGCTTCAACTGCTGTCACCTTGGTTTCAAGCATCAAGTTAAACTTGTTCTTAATACGCTTGGTGTAGACTTTCACCATATCTTTATCCGCAGCAGGGATAAGTTGGTCAAACATTTCTACAACATCAATCTGAGACCCCAAAGAGTGGTAAACCGTTGCCATTTCTAGACCGATGATACCGCCGCCCATAATAAGCAGCTTTCCTGGTACTTCTTTTAGTTCTAGTGCATCAGTTGAATCCCAAATACGTGGGTCTTCATGTGGAATAAATGGCAGTTTAATTGGGCGAGAGCCCGCTGCAACGATAGCGTTATCGAAGTTAATAATCGTCTTACCGTCTTCACCTTCAACTTCAATTGAGTTAGGGCCAGTAAACTTACCAAAACCATTAACCACATTAACTTTACGCATCTTAGCCATACCGCCAAGACCGCCAGTGAGTTGGTTAATTACTTTTTCTTTCCAAAGACGAATCTTATCGATATCTGTCTGTGGTTCACCGAATACGATGCCATGCTCAGCAAGCGCTTTTGCTTCTTCGATAACTTTAGCCACGTGAAGTAGTGCTTTAGATGGGATACAACCCACGTTCAAACACACACCACCTAGCGTGCTATAACGCTCAATAAGAACGGTTTCTAGGCCTAAATCGGCACAACGGAATGCAGCGGAGTAACCAGCAGGACCGGCACCAAGTACTACCACCTGGGCTTTAATTTCTTTGCTCATTTTGACCTCTTGTAGTCATTATCCCTAACAGGCTGAGTGGGTATTGATTTTTATATGCTTAGACTTCGTTTTAAACAGACGTTCTATTAAACAAATAACTTAAACAATTATGATTTCAGACCGCCAACATTTTACAGAGATGTTAATGGTGTGAAAAGTAAATCAATTTAGCCTGTGAGCTAGACAACAGTTCACGTTGGAAATGTTGTATGAATTTGTTTTCCCTCTGCCCGCTTGCCAATAAATGAAGCGCGATTTGTTTGAAGAAGCTATCAACCAACAACGTCTCCCCCTAGTCAAAGGGGGAGCGAGAGAGGGAAATGTATCTTACAGTACTAGACGACGAATATCGCTTAGGCAGCTGTTTAGATAAGTAATGAAACGTGCACCTTCTGCACCATCGATCACGCGGTGATCGTATGACAGAGATAGAGGTAGTTGCAGACGTGGCTCGAATTCTTTACCGTTCCACACTGGCTTCATTTCAGACTTAGATACACCAAGGATACCGACTTCAGGTGCATTTACGATAGGAGTAAACGCCGTACCACCGATACCACCTAAGCTGGAAATAGTGAAACAACCACCTTGCATGTCAGCCGCAGTTAACTTACCTGAACGTGCTTTCTTAGACACTACCATCAATTCTTCAGATAACTCATAGATGCCTTTCTTGTTCACATCTTTGAATACTGGAACCACAAGACCATTTGGCGTATCAACAGCAATACCAACGTTCACGTACTTCTTAAGAATGATGCTCTCGCCATCTTCTGATAGAGAAGAGTTAAACGCAGGGAAGGCTTCTAGTGCTTTCGCAACCGCTTTCATGATGAACACAAGTGGCGTGATCTTCATGCCTGAATCTTTCTTCGCTTCGATAGCGTTTTGCTCTTTACGGAATGCTTCTAGAGCTGTGATATCCGCGTTATCCCACTGTGTAACGTGCGGGATCATCACCCAGTTACGGTGTAGATTAGCACCAGAGATCTTCTTGATCTTAGAAAGCTTCTGAACTTCAGTCTCACCAAACTTGCTGAAGTCAACCTTCGGCCAAGGTAGTAGACCAAGAGCAGAGCCGTCACCGCCTTTGCTAGATGCCGCAGCACCAGACTCAAGACGCTTAAGCGCATCTTTCACGTAGTTTTGAACGTCTTCTTTTAGGATACGGCTCTTACGACCAGAACCTTTAACCTTAGATAAGTTTACGCCAAACTCACGAGCCAGACGACGAACAACTGGAGACGCATGTGCGTATTCGTTGTTTTCTTGGAAATCGTTCGTTGCAGGTGCCGCCGCTGGAACTTCAGCTTTTGGAGCAGGTGCTGTCGCTTGAGCAGGAGCCGCCGCAGGAGCAGGTGCTGCGCCTTCAACCGGAGTGCCGGCCACAACGAACGTCATGATTAGAGAGCCAGTCGTTACTTTGTCGCCTGCAGCAATCTTGATCTCTTTAACTGTACCTGCGAATGGTGCTGGTACTTCCATAGAAGCTTTGTCGCCCTCTACAGTAATTAGAGATTGCTCTTCTTCTACTGTATCGCCAACTTTAACCATGATCTCAGTAACTTCTACTTCGTCACCGCCGATATCAGGAACGTTAACTTCTTTTTCAGCAGACGCCGCAGGAGCAGCTGCTGGAGCCGCTTCAACTGCAGGAGTAGCTGTAGGCGCACCAGAACCTGCTACCGGAGTGCCGGCCACTTTAAATACCATCACAAGAGAACCAGTGGTTACTGAATCACCTTCAGCAATCTTGATCTCTTTAACCGTACCTGCAAATGGAGCTGGTACTTCCATAGAGGCTTTGTCGCCTTCTACCGTTAGAAGAGATTGCTCTTCCTCCACTGTATCGCCAACTTTAACCATGATTTCAGTAACTTCTACTTCGTCGCCACCGATATCTGGAACGTGAACTTCTTTAAGTTCAGCCGCTGCCGCTGGAGCTGGAGCCGCTGCTGGAGCCGCTTCAGCCGCAGGAGCAGGTGCAGCGTCAGCTGCACCCGGAGCGCCGGCCGCATCTGCTTCGAAAATCATAATTAGAGAACCAGTAGTAACAGAATCGCCTTCCGCCACTTTGATTTCTTTAACAATACCTGCTTGAGACGCTGGAACTTCCATAGAAGCTTTGTCGCCTTCAACAGTGATAAGAGACTGTTCTTCTTCAACCTTGTCGCCAACGCTTACAAGAATTTCAGTAACTTCAACCTCATCCGCACCGATGTCAGGTACATTAATTTCGATTGCCATTGCTTATTTACCTTCTAGTTAAGCGCTGTATTAAGCGTATTGTGGGTTAGTTTTTTCAGTGTCGATGTTGAACTTAGCAATCGCTTCAACGACTACTGATTTCTCAACATCACCACGTTTCGCTAGCTCAGTAAGAGCTGCAACTACTACGTAGCCTGCGTTAACTTCGAAGTGACGACGTAGGTTCTCACGGCTGTCAGAACGGCCGTAACCATCAGTACCAAGTACTTTGTATGACTCAGAAGGCATGAACGCACGAACTTGCTCAGAGTAGTTCTTCATGTAGTCAGTCGCGGCGATTGCAGGCTCAGTACCCATTACTTGTGCAATGTAAGGTACTTTCGCTTCAGCTTCTGGGTGAAGCATGTTGTAACGCTCTACGTCTTGACCGTCACGAGTTAGCTCGTTGAACGATGTTACAGAGAACACGTCAGATGCGATGCCGTATTCTTCGCTTAGGATAGTCGCGGCTTTACGTACTTCGTTCATGATAGTACCAGAGCCCATTAGCTGAACTTTAGACTTATCACCAGCGTAAGATTCAAGCTTGTAAATACCCTTACGGATGCCTTCTTCAGCGCCTTCTGGCATTGCTGGCATTGCGTAGTTTTCGTTCATCACAGTTAGGTAGTAGAACACGTTCTCTTGGTTCTCACCGTACATGCGACGGATACCGTCTTGCATGATTACCGCAACTTCGTAAGCGAATGTTGGGTCGTAAGAGATACAGTTAGGAACAGTGTTCGCCATTATGTGCGAGTGACCATCTTCGTGCTGTAGACCTTCACCGTTTAGTGTTGTACGGCCAGCTGTAGCTCCTAGTAAGAAACCACGAGCTTGTTGGTCACCTGCCATCCATGCCATATCACCTACACGTTGGAAACCAAACATTGAGTAGTAGATATAGAACGGAATCATTGGTAGATCGTTGGTGCTGTATGAAGTTGCAGCGGCAACCCAAGAAGCCATTGAGCCTAGCTCGTTGATACCTTCTTGCAGAACCTGACCAGAGGTTGCTTCTTTGTAGTAAGAAACGATGCCTTTATCTTCTGGTGTGTATTCCTGACCGTGTGGGTTGTAGATACCAATCTGACGGAATAGACCTTCCATACCAAACGTACGAGCTTCGTCACAGATGATAGGAACGATGTTCTTACCAATGTTCTTGTTCTTAAGCAGGATATTAAGCGTACGAACGTATGCCATCGTAGTTGAGATGTCACGCTTCTGCTCGCTTAGTAGCGGCGCGAACTCTTCTAGTTCAGGAGTTTTGAATTCTTGAGTGAACTTAGGTAGACGCTGTGGCGTGTAACCTTTTAGTGCTTTACGACGAGCGTGTAGGTATTCGTATTCCGCACTACCTTCCTCAAGTTTTAGGTATGGAAGTTCCGCTACTTTCTCATCCGATAGGATGTCTTGAAGACCTAGGCGATCACGTAGGTGTAGTACGTGAGTCATGTCCATCTTCTTAACTTGGTGTGCGATGTTCTTACCTTCAGCCGCTTCACCCATGCCATAACCTTTAACCGTCTTAGCTAGGATTACTGTAGGACGGCCTTTAGTTTCTGCCGCATTTTTATACGCTGCATATAGCTTAGAAGAATCGTGACCACCACGCTTAAGCGCGAAGATTTCGTCATCTGTCATGTCTGCAACAAGTGCTGCTGTTTCTGGGTACTTGCCAAAGAAGTGCTCACGTACGTACGCGCCATCTTTAGACTTAAATGTTTGGTAGTCACCATCTACAGTTTCGTTCATTAGCTGTAGTAGTTTGCCTGACGTATCTTTCGCCAGTAGCGCATCCCAGTTGTTACCCCAGATAACTTTAACAACGTTCCAGCCAGCGCCTTTAAATAGACCTTCTAGCTCTTGGATGATGCTACCGTTACCCATTACAGGCCCATCTAGGCGCTGAAGGTTACAGTTGATAAGGAAGCATAGGTTATCTAGTTTCTCACGCGCAGCGAAAGACAGTGAACCGCGTGATTCTGGCTCATCCATCTCACCGTCACCTAGGAAGGCATAAACACGTTGAGCTGAAGTGTCTTTAAGGCCGCGACCATTTAGGTACTTGAGGAAACGCGCTTGGTAAATAGCAGAGATAGGACCAAGACCCATAGATACTGTTGGGAACTGCCAGAACTCAGGCATCAGTTTAGGGTGTGGGTATGAAGGAATACCTTTACCGTCTACTTCTTGACGGAAGTTATCTAGCTGCTCTTCAGTTAGACGGCCTTCAACGAATGCGCGAGAGTAGATACCCGGTGAGATATGACCTTGATAATAAACTAGATCGCCACCGTCTGTTTCATTAGGGGCACGGAAGAAGTGGTTGAAACACACTTCATAAAATGCGGCTGCAGACTGGTAAGAAGCCATGTGACCACCAAGGTCTAGGTCTTTCTTAGAAGCACGCAATACGATCATGATTGCGTTCCAGCGAATAATCGAACGAATACGACGCTCAAGAGTGGTATCACCAGGGTAAGCTGGTTCTTGTGCTGCTGGAATAGTGTTGATGTAGTTAGTGTTGATACCTGTCGGCATATCAACGCCGTCTAAACGTGCTTTCTCTAGAACTGTTTCTAGTAGGAACTGCGCGCGTTCTACACCTTCTTCGCGAACAACGGACTCAAGTGCTTGTAGCCAATCTTGAGTTTCCAGTGCATCTACGTCATGCTTCATGTCAGACATGGCGATCTTTCCTTCTGTTGGTTGGATCTACTTATTAAAAGTAAGCGTTTCTAGTTTTAAGAATCACTATCTTGTTGAATTCGTCTCAGAGAACGCTCACGTCGAGACTCTTCTCTGGTCAAATCTAACAATGTTTCTTCGATATAAGCTAAGTGTGAATGAGACATTTCACGCGCCTTTTCAGGCTTTCCAGAAACAATCGCTTCCACGATATTAGCTCGGTGTTTACTGACTTTCTCCACCACTTCACTTCGGCGGTGCAATAACTTTAAATTCTGTAATACATTTTGCTCTAGCAATGGCGCTAAGCTTCGTACGATATGAAGCAACACAACATTGTGGGCAGCTTCCGTTAACGCAACCAGAAAAGCCATAACAGCAGAAGCCTCAGCCTCAATGTCATCCGTTTCTTGTACTTTGCGAATCGTTCTTAAGCAGTTTTCAATTTGAGCAAAATCTTCATCGGTACCACGCAATGCCGCGAAATAAGCAGAAATGCCTTCCATAGCATGACGCGCTTCGAGTAAATCGAGCTGCGTTTCATTATGGGAGGATAGAAGGTCTAACAATGGATCCGAGAAACTTTTCCAGATATTTTCGCTCACAAACGTACCTCCCCCTTGACGGCGGGTCAGTAGCTTCTTCGCTTCTAGGCGCTGAATCGCTTCTCGAATGGAAGGTCGAGAAACATCAAACTGTTTTGCCAGCTCTCGTTCAGGAGGAAGCTGTTGACCTGCTGAAAGTGTCCCTTCAACAATCAAACGTTCCAACTCCTGTTCAATCACATCAGAAAGTTTCGGCTGACGAATCCTTTGATAAGCCATATTTATTATTCTACTTTTTCTTTCGAAGTTAATTGGTATTACCAATTTTAAATTGGCGTAAAAATTAACACATTTAAAACACCGATGTCTAGTGAAAAATTGATTCAAATCATAGAACGGGCCTTGCATTAACCATTGTGAAACATTTATGGATTAAAACATCAACACTCATGGTCAGACCAATTACATAAAGAAAACTAAAAGGGAAAATTACGTGCTATAAAAACACTTATAAATCAATAACAAACAGTCTGCTTATTGAGCTAAAAAACTTGACCAGCATCAATAAAAGAAGCCATGTTTTCAGACGGAGGCATTAATAATTTGAATAACAAAATAAATCTGTTGCGACACGGGTTTGTTTTGTTTTCAAACTGTCATCGCTTCATGAGAGAGCATTTTTAAAACGACGCCAGTCAAAAACCAGGCCAGGGTCACTTTTTCTCAACGGCGCTATATATTGATGCCCAGTAATCCGAGATGGCGTGATTTGAGGATAGTGTCGGGTCAAGGCATTTGTCAGCCGCTGTAAACTGAGGTACTGCTCATCGGTGTAAGCGACATAGTCTGAACCCTCAAGTTCAATACCAATTGAATAGTCATTGCATTTATCGCGCCCGGCGAAACTCGATACACCGGCATGCCATGCTCTTGCATCAAAAGGAACAAACTGCACCACTTCACCGTTTCGTCTTATCAAGCAATGTGCCGAGACTCGAAGATTTTCTATCACTTTGAAAAACGGATGGACCGAGGCATCCAGCTTACCCAAGAAAAAGTCTTCGATATAAGGACCGCCAAATTGACCCGGTGGTAAACTGATATTATGAATAACCAATAAGGAGATATCACTCGGATCCGAGCGAGTATCATAATGAGGAGACGGAACGAGGCGCGCATGACAATACCAACCTTGAGCATCAATAAGATTCTGGTTTTCTTGACCTTTATTTCTATTGTTTCTTTGCATACATCGACATTCCAGCTCACTCTATGACGATATGATTTTATCGGACAACGAAGAAAATGCGAGAATTGATGCTGAAATTCCGCACAAGCAAGAGTATCATGCCCACTTTGTTACCCCACAAAGACAGTTTTAGCGATGAAGAACACACATAACAGTCAAGAGCGCCTCGAATATCTTAAGCAGCAAATTCCAACAGAAATTACTCGTGCAGTGGCCGATACGTTACGCGAAGATCTCGGTGGTACTTTAGATGCCAAAGCTGATATCACTGCGAATTTAATTCCAGCTGAGACTCAAAATGTTGCCACTATTATCACTCGTGAGCACGGCGTTTTTTGTGGTCAAATGTGGGCCGACGAAGTTTTCAAGCAACTGGGCGGTGAAGTCGTTATTGACTGGCATGTTCAAGATGGCGACAAAGTTGAACCTAACCAGGTACTTTGCACTCTTACAGGTCCAGCACGCGTATTACTTACGGGTGAACGTAACGCCATGAACTTCATTCAAACCCTGTCTGGCTGTGCTACTGTGGTTGCTCAATACGCTGAAAAAATAGCTCATACCGAGTGCCGACTGTTAGACACACGCAAAACCATTCCTGGCCTGCGCAGTGCATTAAAGTATGCCGTCGCTTGTGGTGGTGGCTTTAACCATCGTATCGGTGTATTCGATGCTTATTTAATAAAAGAAAATCACATTATTGCGTGTGGCGGTATCAATAAAGCCATCGAAACGGCGAAACAGTTAAACCCTGGCAAACCGGTTGAAGTCGAAACAGAATCACTAGAAGAGCTACAACAAGCCATCGATGCAGGTGCAGATATCATTATGCTTGATAACTTTAGCACCGATATGATGCGTCAAGCGGTTGAACTTAATGCTGGCCGTGCTGCACTTGAAAATTCAGGGAATGTCACTTTGGACACCATCGCTGAGTTTGCGGAAACTGGTGTTGACTATATTTCTGTCGGAGCATTGACCAAGCACCTAAAAGCAATGGATCTATCGATGAGATTTAAAGACTAGCTTATTTCTCAACCCACGACTCTTATGAAAGCGAAGCCAATTTGGCTTCGCTTTTTTGTTCCTATATGGTTCTAGGCCTTAAATCGATACTTACTCCGCACGCCTATTCTGATTGTTTGTAAACCTTCTTTTAATTATCCGCCCTAGGTCGTAAGCCAATCACTACTCGCTTTCTCCTATTTAAGGATGCTTCTATTGTCGCCACATCCCCGGTGTTTAAGGAGTCAAAATGAATAAAAAAATCAATCAAAAAGGCTTTACCTTGATCGAGCTGATGATTGTGGTTGCCGTCATTGGCGTGCTTGCCGCTGTCGCTCTACCGCAATATCAAAAATACGTTGGAAAAAGTGAAGCGGCTTCTGCTTTGGCGACCCTATCGGGGCTTCGGACCAATATCGAGGCCTACACTCTAGAACAGGGGAGTTTTCCTGATACAAAGACCACGCCTGATTTAAAAAACCGCTTAGGGTTTCCCATCGCTATTATTGACGCAATCGAAGCGGATGCAGGAGTTAACGGAGCGGGCAACATTATTTTGTCCTTTGACCAAGTCCCCAATGCCAGCCCGTCTATTAGCACCTATAAACTGGCATTAGCTCGAAATGCCCAAGGTGGTTGGAGCTGTATCAGTACAGCTAGCGAAGCATCGGGTGTGCTTCCAAAAGGCTGCGGATATTCAGAAAGCGTCTCTGCTACGGTACCAGAATGATCCAATCGACCCTCCCTTCGATATTGAGACAGACCAATATTATTAACGAAATGCAAGAAGCAGCCTTGTATGACTTGTCTATGTCATCTGGCTGCTCAGTACCAGAAGGCATTGCTGAGCTCAAATATTGCCAAGCCCTGGACCTGGTAAACCTGTTAAGTGACCTATTTGGATTGCCAATTGGGTCACTGGAAAGCAAGAACTATTCGGAATTGTGCCAACAGCTAGGACTACGTGAAATTATCTTGCAGTACAACGCATTGCCGATTTCACTGCAAGACAGCGTACTCACTCTTGCGGTCAGCGATCCCACACCGCCTCAATTAGAAAATGATTTTAAGTTTGCTTCTGGGCTGAACATTGAATTGGTTCTAGTCAACCATCAAACCCTTAAAGCGGCCATTCGCAAGATTTATGGCGAGAATCACAAGCAGTGGTGCCAACAAGACAAGGAGTTAACCTCTGACGAGCTAGCAAATTTAGTTCAAATCAGCGACAGTGAGGTTGAACAATCGGAAGACTTGATGCTTGATGATGCGCCAGTCAGTCGATTCATCCATCAAATATTATCAGAAGCCATTAGCAAGAAGGCTTCTGACATTCATTTTGAACCTTACGAAAATCAATACCGAATTCGATTTCGCTGTGACGGTATCCTGCTCGAAGCACATCAACCAGCGAGTCAATTAAGTCGCAGACTATCTGCTCGCCTGAAAATACTAGCTAAGCTTGATATTGCCGAACGGCGATTACCTCAAGATGGCCGAATCAAGCTTAAACTATCACCACAAATTGCGACCGATATTCGTGTCTCAACATTACCGACAGTCTGGGGAGAGAAAATCGTCCTTCGGCTCTTAGATATGGCATCCGCTAATTTGAGTATTGATCAGTTAGGCTATAGCCAAGCTCAGCAATCGCTTTACTTACAAGCCTTACATAAGCCACAAGGCATGATCTTAATAACTGGCCCAACTGGAAGTGGAAAAACCGTTTCACTCTACGCTGGACTGAATCTACTCAATACTCCTGAGCGCAATATCTCCACGGCAGAAGATCCCGTTGAAATACACATTGATGGCATCAATCAAGTGCAAGTTAATCCTAAAATAGGATTTGATTTTTCTCAGGCCTTACGTACTTTTTTGCGTCAAGATCCAGATATCGTAATGGTCGGAGAAATCCGCGATATTGATACCGCAGAGATTGCGGTAAAAGCGGCTCAAACGGGACACTTAGTTCTGTCAACGTTGCACACCAATTCGGCGCTAGAAACCATCACACGATTACAGAATATGGGCATTGAGAGTCATAACTTGGTTTCTTCGTTATCTCTGATTATCGCGCAGCGCCTCGCTCGTTGTCTGTGTCCTCTGTGTAAACAACCAGACAATCTGTCCTATGACCTCCGTCAAAAACTAAATATACCCTTAGAGAAAACCATCTATAAAGCGAATGAACTAGGATGCACCGAATGCAACCAAGGCTACTCTGGACGCATTGGTATTTACGAGATTTTAGTGTTCTCTCCCCAATTAAGCACGGCCGTACTTCAACAGGCCAGTCTTCAAGAATTACAGGTCATCGCGATGTCACAACAAATGATGACGCTCAGGCAGTCTGGTATTGAGAAGTTGAGTCTTGGAGTCACCAGTTACCAAGAACTGCAGCGCGTACTCTATTTTGAGTAACAAGGAGGTGTTATGGCCAATAGTACTCCAATGCCACTAAAAAAGTTCTGCTGGAAAGGCCTCGATCGCTTGGGAGCCAAAAAGAAAGGAACCATCTTGGCCCTAACTGAAGTTGAAGTACGAAACCAGTTAAGCCTACAGCATATTCGTGTTAGTAAAATTACTCGTCATCGTATTTCAGTTTGGACCAAAATGACGAATAAGGTCACACGTAGAGATACCACGCTATTCACCAGACAACTTGCCACCTTATTAAACACAAGAGTTCCCGTCGTTCATGCGATTAAACTTATCTCACAAAGCCATTCTAAAGCAGAAATGAAATCCGCCTTAAATCAATTGGTTTTACAAATAGAAAGTGGCGTACCTCTTGCTCATGCAATGCGAACATCAAGTGCACATTTTGATCGTTTCTATGTCGACATGGTTGCGACTGGCGAGTCGTCGGGCAATATTGCTGCAGCACTAGATAGACTTGCAACCTATCGAGAGAAGGACGAAGCTTTGCAAGCTAAAATAGTGAAAGCTATGCTCTATCCCAGCATGGTGCTAATAGTGTCTATTGCTGTCACTTATTTAATGCTCACCAATGTCATACCTGAATTTGAATCGATGTTTAGAGGATTCAATGCTAACTTGCCTTGGTTTACAACCTTAGTTCTAGATCTGTCTGATTGGAGCCAAACCTATGGTTTGCTCGTTATCGTTTCACTTAGCCTATCGGTTGCCAGCCTTAAGTTGATCTGTACTAAAAGTGAGAGAGCTATGCTCTATATCAGCAAACTTCTGGTTAAAGTCCCAATCATCGGTGAGCTTATCGGCAAAGCTAGCATCGCAAAATTCTGCCGGACACTAGCGACCAGTTTTAGTTCTGGCGTCCCTATACTCGCAGGTATACACGCGAGCGCAAACACCACGGACAATTCATACTATCAATACGCCATTCTTTCAATACATACCAGTGTTGCCGCTGGCACCCCAATTCATCTTGCTATGCGAAACACTCGCGCCTTTCCAGAGTTGGTGCTGCAAATGGTTATGATTGGAGAAGAGACGGGTAAACTGGATGATATGCTCAATAGAATAGCGTTGGTTTACGAAGCAGACGTTGATAGCACTGTTGATAATCTAGGAAAAATCATCGAGCCGTTCATCATTGTTGTGTTAGGCGCAATAATCGGTGGATTAGTTATCGCAATGTACTTACCTATCTTTAACTTAATGTCAGTAATAGGCTAACATAGGCAATAACTTACTGATTTTACGGTTTCATATTCAATAATGGACGTTTTCTCTTATTACCCGTGGCTCTTTCCAACGTTTGCCGCTGTTTTTGGGCTGATTGTGGGCAGCTTTTTAAACGTCGTCATTTATCGGTTACCGATAATGATGGAACGAGGCTGGCGTGAAGAGTGTGCCGACGCTTTCCCTGAGTACAAGATTACGCCTCCTGAAGGTAAATTTAATCTGAGTGTACCGCGCTCAGCTTGTCCTAAATGCCACACACCAATCCGTATTATCGATAACATCCCTGTACTTAGTTGGTTGCTGCTCAAGGGTAAATGTCATCATTGCACTCATAAAATAAGTGCGCGCTACCCTCTTATCGAGCTTTTGACTGCGGCTATGTCCGCAGCGGTCGCTTTGCAGCTTGGGTACAGCGAATATAGCTTAGCGTTAATCATTTTTACCTTCTTACTTATCAGCGCTACGTTTATCGACTTCGATACCATGTTGTTGCCGGACCAGCTTACCTTGCCGCTAATGTGGTTAGGCATTGCTCTCGCATTATTGGGTATCTCGCCCATTTCGTTGACGGATTCTGTCATTGGTGCCATGGCTGGTTACCTTTGCTTATGGTCTATTTTCTGGCTATTTAAGCTACTCACAGGTAAGGAAGGAATGGGCTATGGTGACTTTAAGTTGCTGGCGGCTCTTGGAGCGTGGTTAGGCTGGCAACATTTACCTCTGATCGTTTTAATGTCATCCGTTGTCGGGGTTTTGTTTGGTCTCATTCAATTGCGAATGCAGAAAAAAGGAATTGATGTTGCGTTTCCTTTTGGCCCTTATTTGGCTATTGCTGGTTGGATAAGTGCTTTATGGGGAGAACAAATCATTCATTATTACCTTGTCTCTTATATAGGAATGTAATCATGGGATTTGTTATTGGACTTACCGGTGGTATTGCAAGTGGAAAAACCACCGTTGCTAACCTTTTTCACGATAACTTCGCTATTGATTTAGTCGATGCCGATCTCGTTGCACGAGAAGTTGTAGAAGTAGGTTCAGCAGGCCTAGACACTTTAACGCAGCACTTTGGTGTTGGAATCCTCCAAGAAGATGGTTCTCTTAATCGCAGTGCTCTTCGGGAGCGCATTTTTGCTAACGAGGACGAAAAGCTTTGGGTCAATAACTTGCTTCATCCAATGATCAGAGAACGAATGCAAGCCCTATTAGACGCGTCCACCAGCCCCTATACTCTATTTGTGGTGCCACTTCTTATTGAGAATAGTCTGCAAGGCATGGCCGACCGTATTCTGGTCGTAGATGTTTGTGAAGAAACACAAATTTACCGAACAATGACACGTGATGGGGTGCCTGAGTCACAAGCCCGTTCTATACTCAAAGCACAGGTAAACCGAGAAACTCGTTTATTGCACGCGGATGACGTGATTGATAATAATACTGATAACGCTCAACTTTTGCCCCAAGTCACAGAATTACACCAAAAGTACCTAGCATTATGCGAACAAAATCGGTGAAAATAGCAGGGAAGCGTTTAAAGGCTAGCAGATGATCACAAATAGATTCGAACACCCTCTTAATGAAAAAACAAGAATGTACCTAAGAGTTGAATCTCTCTTGAGACAGCTTCAGCACTCCTCGTCTTGTTCAGATAGCTATCAGTATCAAATTTTCTTCAAATCTCTCTTTGATTTACTGGAGATCTTCGAGCAAATCCAGCTAAAGAGTGAGCTGGCCAAAGATCTTGAAAAGCAGCGCCAAACGTACCGTGCTTGGCTCAACGTCGATGGCGTTGATCAGGAAATGTTAGGTTCGATCTTAAGAGATCTGGATGCTGTTCATAAGAATTTGATGATGGCTGAACGATTTGGTCAATCACTAAAAGAAGATCGTTTCCTTAGTACAATCCGTCAACGATTTGGGTTACCGGGCGGATCGTGTTGCTTTGATTTGCCATCGTTGCATTACTGGTTGCACATACCGATTGAAAAACGCATGCAAGATACGGAAGCTTGGTTGGCATCCGTAAAACCACTTATGAATGCCCTTCAGCTGTGGTTAAAGCTCACTCGCGAGACTGGTCGTTTTAAGAAACAGATTGCCCGCTCTGGGTTTTATCAAAGTGATGCTGAAGAAGCGAATATTCTTCGCCTAACTATTCCAATGGAGTATGGCGTCTACCCTATGATTTCAGGACATAAAAACCGCTTTGCGGTGAAGTTCATTGCCTTTGAATCAGGGCAAGCCTACCCTAATGATATTGAATTTGAATTAGCTGTGTGTAGCTAAGAGTAACACTCAGGAATTACTATGAGTAAACCAACCGTTGTTCCATGCCCTCAATGTAAAGCTGAAGTTGTCTGGAACGAAGACAGCCCGTTTCGCCCATTTTGTTCTAAACAGTGCCAAATGATCGATTTTGGAGAGTGGGCTGACGAAGAGAACACGATTCCAGGCGCTCCTGATATGTCTGACAGCGATGGCTGGTCTGAAGATAATTACTAACCTCGTCCAGCAATTACCGCCCCCTATGGTATTGACAGGACTCATAGGTAACAGTTTTAACCGGACACATGAGTACAAGTGCTAATGTTTTCGCTTCAAACATAAAAAAAGCGGAGCCCTTGGGCTCCGCTTAATACTTGAGAACGCTAGTAAAATAGCATTACTTCTTAGCAAGTTTCTCTTTGATACGAGCAGACTTACCAGAACGCTCACGTAGGTAGTACAGCTTGGCACGACGTACTGCACCACGGCGTTTAAGTTCGATGCTATCAACCATTGGAGAGTGAGTTTGGAACGTACGCTCAACACCTTCGCCGTTCGAGATCTTACGAACAGTGAAAGCAGAGTGAAGACCACGGTTACGGATAGCGATTACAACGCCTTCGTAAGCCTGTAGACGCTCACGGTCACCTTCTTTTACTTTAACCTGAACTACAACAGTGTCACCTGGTGCAAATTTAGGTAGGTCTGATTTCATTTGCTCTTCTTCAAGAGCCTTGATGATGTTACTCATGTTCTTAAATTCCTAGAATAAACTGATACTAAATTAAATAGGTTACTTGCTATTAATTCGATGTTCTTTAATGAACTCGGCAAGTAATTGTTCCTGTTCGTCAGTCAGAGCTAGGTTTTCCAGGAGCTCCGGTCTTCTTAGCCAAGTACGGCCTAACGACTGTTTAAGTCGCCAGCGACGAATGTCCCTGTGGTTACCAGACTTCAGCACACTTGGTACTTCCAGTCCATCTAACACTTCAGGGCGCGTATAGTGCGGGCAATCTAACAAACCATTTGCAAAAGAGTCTTCTTCTGCTGAAGCAAAGTCGCCCAATACTCCCGGAATAAACCGCGAGACTGAGTCGATTAGCGTCATGGCTGGGATTTCCCCACCTGTCATCACAAAATCTCCGATTGACCATTCTTCGTCAACCTCAGTTTGGATGATGCGCTCATCTACCCCTTCGTAGCGTCCACAAATCAACACTAAGTTGTCGTTTTTCGCTAGCTCTTCTACCCCAGTTTGGTCGAGTTTACGACCTTGAGGTGACAGGTAAATAACTTTCGCCTTTCCCGGTGATGCTTGCTTGGCTGTTTGAATGGCATCGCGCAATGGCTGAACCATCATTAACATACCAGGACCACCACCGTATGGTCTATCATCGACAGTACGATGCTTGTCGTGAGTGAAATCACGAGGATTCCAAGTCTCAATCGACAGTAGACCTTTTTTAACCGCTTGACCTGTTACTCCATAATCAGTAACGCTGCGGAACATGTCTGGAAAAAGGCTAATTACGCCAACCCACATCTGTTCTCTCGCTCTTTTAGTTACCAATTAAGGATTAGAATCCAGGATCCCAGTCAACTTCGATCCGTTGAGCTTCGCGATCAACTTTTTTGATCACCTGCTCTTCAAGGTACGGTATCAACCGTTCCTTTTGCCCAAAAGCATCTTTCAGATTTGCTTTCACAACCAGAACATCGTTCGAACCCGTTTCCAACATGTCGGTTACTTCACCTAGGTCGTAACCTTTTGTGGTCACTACTTTCATGCCGAACAATTCGCGCCAGTAGAACTCATCTTCTGACAGTTCAGGAAGCACAGCTGGATCAATTGCAATTTCAAAGTTAGTCAGTAGGTGAGCTTCTTCACGAACCTCAAGACCTTCTAGTTTACACACCATACCTTTGTTATGGCGCTTCCAACTTTCAACTTTTAATTCAACCCATTCGCCCTTTTGACTAATGTACCAAGGACTGTAATCGAAAATACTTTCAGGATTGTCTGTGTAGGTAAACACTTTAAGCCATCCGCGAATGCCATAAGTAGAACCAAATTTACCTACAACAATTCTTTCGGGATTATTGCTCATAGCGTCTTTACCTTTCATCGACGACATACTGCTAACTAAACTAACAATTAAGCCGCTTTTTGAGCGTCTTTAACTAGCTTAGCAACACGGTCAGATACAGATGCGCCTTGACCAACCCAGTGGTTAACGCGATCTAGGTCTAGACGTAGACCTTCTTCTTGACCAGTAGCAGTAGGGTTAAAGAAACCCACTTTCTCGATGAAACGGCCAGTCGCTGCATTGCGGCTGTCCGCTACTACGATTTGATAGAATGGACGCTTCTTAGCGCCGTGACGTGCCAAACGAATGGTTACCATATCGTCCTCTTTGCTTTCTCAATAATAAAAATGACCTCAGAAGTGTTTCTCTAATGAGCAACCTGAGGTCTCGTGCCAAAATAAAGCCCCGGAATTTTACTCTTATTCCGAGGCATTGCAAGGGGTTTAGCTATTTTTTCACCAGTTTTTGGCGAGCATTTCTCGTGTGACGCAGATAACAGTTTGAAACTTAAGGAACTGAAACCTGACTCAATATACGACTATCGACCAAACGGATTAAAGCCGCCGCCACCCATACCACCCATCATGCCTTGCATGTTACGCATCATTCCGCGCATGCCACCTTTCTGCATCTTCTTCATCATCTTTTGCATCTGAGTGAATTGTTTCAGTAAGCGGTTAACATCTTGCACTTGGGTGCCAGAACCTGCAGCAATACGCTTTTTTCGAGAACCTTTAATCAGCTCTGGACGTTGACGCTCTTTCATTGTCATTGAGTTGATGATGGCTTCCATCTGCTTAAACATCTTGTCGTCGACTTTGTCTTTCACGTTGGCAGGTAGGTTAGACATGCCCGGTAGCTTGTCCATCATTCCCATCATACCGCCCATATTCTGCATCTGACCAAGTTGCTCACGGAAATCTTCTAGGTCGAAACCTTTCTTCTCCTTGAACTTCTTCGCCATCTTTTCTGCTTTATCGGTATCAACATTACGTTGTAAATCTTCGATAAGAGAGAGAACGTCACCCATACCCAAGATACGTGATGCAACGCGATCTGGGTGGAAAGGTTCTAGTGCGTCGGTTTTTTCACCCACACCCAAGAATTTAACTGGTTTACCCGTAATATGACGAACAGAAAGCGCCGCACCACCACGAGCATCGCCGTCGACTTTCGTTAAGATAACACCAGTTAACGGCAGCGCATCACCAAACGCCTTTGCTGTGTTCGCCGCATCCTGACCTGTCATCGCATCGACAACAAACAGTGTTTCCACTGGGTTGATGGCGGAGTGAAGATCTTTAATCTCATCCATCATCTCATGGTCAACCGCTAAACGACCCGCGGTATCGACAATCAATACGTCATAGAATTTTTTCTTCGCATGATCAATAGCAGCATTGGCAATATCAATTGGCTTTTGATCTGCTGATGAAGGGAAGAAATCAACGCCAATATCGGTAGCCAATGTTTCTAGCTGTTTGATCGCTGCTGGACGATAAACGTCGGCAGATACAACCAGAACTTTCTTCTTATCACGCTCATGCAACAGTTTAGAAAGCTTACCGACACTGGTTGTTTTACCCGCACCTTGCAGACCAGCCATCAAGATAACCGCAGGCGGCTGTGCCGCTAAGTCCAGCGCTTCGTTGGACTCACCCATCACTGACTCAAGCTCGGCTTGAACGATCTTGATGAACTCTTGGCCCGGAGTTAGGGATTTAGAGACTTCGACACCAACGGCACGTTCTTTTACGCCTTTGATGAAATCTCGAACCACTGGCAGAGCAACGTCGGCTTCTAAAAGCGCCATACGAACTTCGCGCAATGTATCTTTAATGTTGTCGTCGGTCAGACGACCTTTACCGCTGATATTCTTCAGCGTTTTGGATAGACGATCCGTTAAATTCTCAAACATTTCTTTCTCTTCGCTGTAAATTGCGATCAATTCTTATGAGTATACCTTAGCCAGCAGTGAGAGTCATACCTAACAAGATCAAATACGGGTCAATACTTTTTACTTCTGAGATGGCTCATTGAGGCGATGCAAGGTATAATTCCTGCTCTAAGCAATCGATTTTTTAGGAAAAATGGACAGTTTAATCGCAATTGCCGCCGCCATTCTTTATGTGCTTGCCATCGCAACTATTATCCCAGGCTTGGTTCATCAGGTAGGGATCCGTACAAAAACTGTTCTCGTCAGTGCGGTTTTAGCGCTCGCATTCCACGCTTGGTTACTCAGCGATCTCATTTTAGGTGGCACGGGTCAAAACCTAAGTATCTTAAACGTGGCTTCTTTGATTGGCTTTATCATCTCGCTAGTCATGAGCATTGCCATGCTTAAAACGCGAATTTGGTTCTTATTGCCCGTCGTGTATGGTTTTGCCGCTATCAACCTTTCCGCTGCGGCTTTCGTTCCCACTGCGTTTATCACCCACTTAGAGCACAACCCAAAACTGCTAATTCATATTTCGTTAGCACTTTTCTCCTATTCTACGCTCTCAATTGGTGCACTTTATGCGATTCAATTAGCCTGGCTAGACCATAAGCTTAAGAATAAGAAAGCCCTGACCATAAATCCTAATCTTCCACCTTTAATGATGGTGGAAAGGCAGCTTTTCAAGATCATTTTGATTGGCACTGGTCTACTTACCGCCACACTTTTTACCGGTTTTGTGTTTGTACAAGATATATTTGCTCAAGGTAAAGCTCACAAAGGTGTACTTTCTTTCTTGGCTTGGATTATCTACTCAATATTGCTTTGGGGACATTACCGTAAAGGCTGGCGCGGAAAAAAGGTGACATGGTTTGCCGTAGCAGGTGCAACATTACTTACTCTGGCCTATTTCGGCAGCCGCTTCGTGAGAGAGATTATTCTAAGTTAACGGACTAGCCATGTTCTTAGCACATTACGAATGTCGCGTTGACAACACGGTATAAATGGTTCATTAATTAACCAGCTATTAACTAAAGGAATTTTGACGTTTTGGATGACATTTCGACCGGTATTTTGTTTGCAATCCTTGCAGGTCTAATTGTAATTTCCGGCTACTTCTCCGGCTCAGAGACAGGGATGATGTCTCTGAACCGCTACCGACTTAAACACCTTTCTAAGACAGGCCACAAAGGCGCGAAGCGCGTTGAGCGCTTGCTCAATCGACCCGATAGGCTGATTGGCTTAATCCTTATCGGAAATAACCTGGTTAATATTCTAGCTTCCGCCATTGCGACCGTGATTGGTTTGCGTCTTTATGGCGACATAGGTGTTGCTATTGCGACAGGTGTACTCACTTTGGTTATTTTGGTCTTTGCTGAGGTCACACCAAAGACACTCGCCGCATTGTATCCAGAACGCGTTTCTTTTATGAGCAGTATCCTTCTTACCATTTTGATGAAGGTATTGTCGCCATTAGTTGTGTTAGTGAACTTCATCACCAACGGTTTCATTCGACTACTCGGCATTCGTGTTAACCATGATGATGAGGACCACCTTAGCTCTGAAGAATTACGCACGGTCGTAAATGAAGCGGGCTCACTCATACCTCGACGCCACCAAGACATGCTGATCTCCATCCTAGATCTTGAGCATGTGACCGTGAACGACATTATGATTCCACGTAATGAAATTACCGGCATCAACATCAATGATGATTGGAAGTCGATTGTCCGCCAGTTAACCCACTCACCACATGGCCGAGTCGTTCTTTATCGTGATCAGATTGATGAAGTCGTCGGAATGCTGCGTCTACGTGAATCTTATCGATTGATGTTGGAGAAGAATGAGTTTACTAAAGAAACGCTACTTCGTAGTGCTGATGAAGTTTACTTTATTCCAGAAGGTACGCCCCTCAATGTCCAGATGCTAAAGTTTCAACGCAATAAAGAGCGCATTGGACTGATTGTAGATGAATATGGTGATATTAATGGATTAGTGACACTTGAAGATATTCTCGAAGAGATCGTGGGTGAGTTCACTACTTCAATGGCACCAACACTGTCTGACGAGATTACCCCTCAAGGTGATGGTAGCTTCTTAATTGAAGGGAGCGCGAACATTCGAGACATTAATAAGGGATTAAAATGGACCCTGCCTACCGACGGCCCAAGGACATTAAATGGTTTGATGTTAGAGTACTTAGAGGAAATACCGGAGAGCCACCTAAGTGTGCACGTTGCCGGTCATCAGATGGAAATTGTCGAACTGGAAGAGAACCGTATTAAGATGGTTAAAGTCTTTCCCAAGAGTAAAAAATAACGAATCTACTCGAAAAAACGGCACCCAACCCAAGGGTGCCGTTTTTTTATCTGCGGAGCAAGCAGCCTAGTTGATATTTGGCCCCAACCACTTCTCAGCTTCCGTTTGATCCCAGCCTTTACGATCCGCATAGCTGTCTACCTGATCTTGCTGAATCTGGGCAATAGCAAAGTATCGAGAATCAGGGTGTGAGAAATACCACCCGGATACAGAAGCACCTGGCCACATCGCATAACTCGAAGTCAGCAACATACCAATGGTTTGCTCAACCTCGAGTAGCTCCCACAACGCGCCTTTTTCCGTGTGCTCTGGACAGGCTGGGTAACCTGGAGCTGGTCGAATACCTTGGTACTTTTCACGAATCAGATCGTCATTAGACAGAGCTTCATCTGCCGAATAACCCCAAATCTCTTTGCGAACTTTCTCATGCATATATTCTGCAAACGCTTCTGCCAAACGGTCGGCAACCGCTTGAATCATGATCGCATTGTAGTCATCACCTTGAGCTTTGTACTCATCAGCCAGTTCACGCTCACCAATTCCACCAGTTACCGCAAAAGCGCCAATCCAATCTTGCTTGCCCGTTTCTTTTGGCGCGACATAATCAGAGAGACAATAGTTAAAACCTTTCGGCTTTTCTGTTTGTTGACGTAAGTTGTGCAGTACTTTATGCACTTCAGTGCGAGTTTCGTCCGTGTACACTTCAATGTCATCGCCCACGGATGCCGCAGGGAACAGAGCACACATGCCACTCGCTTTTAGCAAACCTTCACGCTCAACTCGGTCTAACAACTCATTGGCATCATGAAACAGTCGCTTCGCTTCTTCCCCTACCTCTTCATGTTCTAATATTGCTGGATACTTGCCCACCAGCGACCAAGTCATAAAGAAAGGTGTCCAATCGATATAGTGTCTTAGTGTGGCGACCTCAAAGTTCTCAAATACATGCACGCCCGGCTTCACTGGAGCCGGTGGCGTATAGTTTTGCCAATCGATAGCCACTTTATTCGCTCTTGCTTCTTCGAGCGTGACAGGTTTGGTTCTCGGCTTTTTACGGTTGTGCTGATCGCGCACCCGTTCATAATCAATATCAAGCTTTTCAATAAAGGCCGGTTTAAGCTCTTTAGACAACAGTGAAGTACAAACACCTACTGCACGAGAGGCGTTATTCACGTATACCACAGGCTCGCTGTAGTTCTGTTCGATTTTCACTGCCGTATGCGCTTTCGAAGTCGTTGCTCCGCCTATCAATAGCGGTAGAGTGAAGCCTTGACGCTCCATCTCTTTTGCCACATGGACCATCTCATCAAGAGACGGAGTAATCAGTCCAGAAAGACCTATGATATCCACGTTCTCTTCTTTAGCGACCTTAAGAATCGTTTCACACGGCACCATCACGCCTAGATCAATGATTTCGTAGTTGTTACATTGCAGCACAACCCCAACGATGTTCTTACCGATATCGTGTACATCGCCTTTTACGGTCGCCAGTAAGATCTTGCCGTTTGAAGAGCCGGCTTGTTTTTCTGCATTAATAAATGGCTCTAGATGGGCAACCGCCTGCTTCATAACACGAGCGGATTTTACTACCTGAGGTAAGAACATTTTGCCTTCACCAAACAAGTCACCCACCACGTTCATGCCATCCATTAATGGCCCTTCAATGACTTCTAGAGGTTTAGACGCATTCAAACGCGCCTCTTCGGTATCTTCAACAATAAACTCAGTGATACCTTTTACCAAAGCGTGCTCTAAACGCTTTGAAACCGGCCAAGTACGCCATTCAAGGGCACTTGCATCCTCTTCCTTACCAACGCCCTTGTCAGCATATTCAGCAGCCATCTCAAGCAGTCTTTCAGTACCATCATCGCGACGATTAAGTACGACATCCTCAACCGCTTCGCGCAATTTCTCAGGCACATTGTCATAAATCTCTAGCTGACCGGCATTGACGATCCCCATGTCCATACCATTTTTAAAGCAGTGATAAAGGAACACGGCGTGAATGGCTTCGCGGACATAGTTGTTACCGCGGAAAGAGAACGACACGTTAGACACACCACCAGAAATCATGGCATGTGGCAGGTCACGCTTGATATCAGCGACAGCTTCAATAAAGTCCACAGCGTAGTTGTTGTGCTCTTCAATACCTGTCGCCACAGCAAAGATGTTAGGGTCAAAAATGATATCTTCAGGAGGGAAGCCTACTTCATCAACAAGAATATTGTAGGCATTGGTACAGATTTCTAGCTTGCGCTCACGCGTTTCTGCTTGGCCTATTTCATCAAACGCCATTACGATAACGGCTGCGCCATAACGTCTGATCAGTTTCGCTTGCTCGACAAATTTCTCTTTGCCTTCTTTCATGGAAATCGAGTTAACGATGCCTTTACCTTGAATACACTTCAGGCCAGCTTCAATCACTTCCCATTTTGAAGAGTCAACCATGATTGGTACTTTAGAGATTTCTGGTTCAGAAGCGCACAGGTTTAAAAAGCGAACCATGCATGCCTCAGCGTCAAGCATGCCCTCATCCATATTGATATCGATGATCTGCGCGCCATTTTCGACTTGCTGACGAGCGACTTCTAATGCCTCGTCATATTGCTCTTCTTTGATAAGGCGCTTAAATCGTGCAGAGCCGGTTACATTAGTACGTTCACCAACGTTGATAAATAAAGACTCTTTCTCAATCGTCAGTGGCTCTAGCCCTGATAATCGACACGCCACAGGTAGTTCAGGTAAAGGGCGAGGAGTGACGCCTTCAACGGCGTTGGCCATTTGACGAATATGCTCTGGTGTCGTGCCACAACAGCCACCAACAAGGTTCAAGAAACCACTGCGCGCCCACTCACCAATGTGTTCTGCCATGTCTTCTGGCGACAAGTCATATTCACCAAAAGCATTAGGCAAACCCGCGTTAGGGTGCGCTGACACAAAGCTCTCGCTAATACGCGACATTTCTTCAACGTACTGTCTAAGTTCATCAGGACCGAGGGCACAGTTTAAGCCAAAGGAAAGCGGCCTTACGTGGCGTAACGCGTTGTAGAAAGCTTCTGTTGTTTGACCTGAAAGCGTTCGGCCTGATGCATCGGTAATGGTTCCCGAAATCATCACTGGCAGTTCATAGCCAAGCTCTTCAAATACAGTTTCAACGGCAAAAGCACACGCTTTGGCATTGAGCGTATCGAAGATAGTTTCGATAAGGATAAGGTCTGAGCCGCCTTTAATCAGTGCATGTGTTGACTCTGAATACGCCTCGACCAATTCATCAAACGTGACATTACGGTGCCCGGGATCATTCACATCAGGAGAAATCGAACACGTTCGGTTAGTTGGGCCGAGTACACCAGCAACATATCGTGGTCGGTCTGGTGTTTTAGCGGTCCATTCATCGGCAGCTTGCCGAGCCAATTTTGCCGCTTGGTAGTTAATTTCCTCGCTCAGCGACTCCATGTCATAGTCGGCCATCGCAATCGTGGTAGCGTTGAAGGTATTGGTTTCTAGGATATCTGCGCCAGCTTCCAAATAAGCGCTATGGATCTCTTTAATAAGGGCTGGCTGGGTCAACACTAAAAGATCGTTATTTCCCTTCAGATCACTCGGCCAGTCCGCAAAGCGCTCACCTCGGTAGTCTTGTTCTTCAAGTTTATAACCCTGAATCATGGTGCCCATACCACCATCAATCAGTAAAATTCTTTGCCTTAACTGACGCTCTATTTGTTGTCTTACGTTACTTCCCACGATACTGCCTCATTCCTTGCTTATGCCGTCATCGTATCACAGATTTTTTAGAAATCTAGACGTCTAAAAATCTTTCTAATGTCGCAACAACCAACTTAACTAACTACATAGAAGGACACAAGCCCTTCCCTATGTAGCATTTTCGAAACAATTCGGTTTTAGAAACGAGAAAAATCCACAAGTTATCGTTTTAAGCTCTAATCTATAAGCAAGAGAAATGAATTCAAAAATAGTGATTGATATTCCCGGAAGAGAAGCACAAAATCCCATTCACATTTTTATACAAACTAGGTGGAGTGATGTCCGTTTATCAGACTTTATGTTTTTTGTCGGCAGCGGCGATGTTAATTGCCTTTGTAAACAGCAAGATAGGTAGAATGCAAACTACGATAGCCATCACAGCTGGTGCTATGATGCTGTCGCTATTCATTTTGATTGCTGGCCAAAACGATTGGTTTCAACTCACAGAAATTGCCACAGAGACCTTAGCTGATATTGATTTTGAAGACTTCCTTTTGCAGGGGATCCTTGGCTTCTTACTCTTTGCAGGTGGTTTAGGCATTAAGTTACCTAATTTGAAAGATCAGAAATGGGAAATCACTGTGCTTGCACTCGGTGCAACCCTCTTTTCAACTTTCTTTATCGGTTTTGCGCTTTACGGGTTCTGTAACCTTATCGGCATTCAGTTTGATCTTATCTACTGTTTATTATTTGGTGCACTCATCTCTCCGACTGACCCTATTGCTGTACTGGCTATTGTTAAGAAGCTCAAAGCACCTGAGCGCGTGTCAACGCAAGTTGAAGGTGAATCACTGTTCAATGATGGTTTTGGCCTTGTTATCTTCGTCACACTATTTACCATCGCCTTTGGTAGCGAAACGCCAACGGTAGGCAGCGTAACTATGTTGTTCTTACAGGAAGCGTTAGGCGGCATCATCTATGGCTTTGTGCTTGGTTTGGTATTCCACTACCTCATTAGCTCAACAGACGACCACTCTATGGAGTTGCTGTTAACCATAGGTATCCCAACCGCGGGCTACGCTTTTGCCGAGGTGCTACATGTTTCTGGGCCACTATCTATGGTGGTATCAGGCATTATGATCGGTAATTGGACTCGTTATATTGGCTTCTCAAAAGAAACTGAAGACCACCTAGATCACTTCTGGGAGCTTGTAGATGAGTTCTTAAATGGCGTGCTATTCTTACTTATCGGTATGTCTATGCTGTTATTCCAATTCCACCAAGAAGACTGGATTTTAATGGCCTTCTCGATTCCTCTTGTACTCAGCGCTCGTTATTTGAGTGTCGCGCTCGCATACGTTGGCTTTAAACGCTACCGCACTTATAACCCTTGGTCAGTCCGTATTTTGACTTGGGGTGGCTTGCGTGGCGGCTTAGCGTTGGCTATGGCTCTCTCTATTCCATCAGGTATTTGGGTTATCGAGGACAAACTGATTGACGTGAAAGAGATCATTCTTGTTATGACTTACTCTGTCGTCGTGTTCTCTATCCTAGTTCAAGGTTCAACGATTACGCCGATGATTGAAAAAGCAAAACTGGCAGAAAAAGAGATGGAAGCGAAAAGAACCGCTCAACAAACTGACGGCCAGCAACAAGAATAAATTCGCTTATTGTTTACTAAGAGCCTCACCATGATGGTGGGGCTTTTTATTTAACGAGATAAATGAAAGCGCGAGTAGCAACGAGAAGAGACTCTGAGCACTGCGCTAGCTAATAGGGCGTTGTATTCGTATTAAATGCAAAAAGGCCGCATCTTTCGATGCGGCCTTTTCTTAAAGTGGCTCCCCCTGCAAGACTTGAACTTGCGACATACGGATTAACAGTCCGCCGTTCTACCGACTGAACTAAGGGGGAATTATTTGTGTAAGCACTTGGTCATAATGACCATTGTTTGCTTAAGCACCAAATAATGGTGCCTCGAGGCGGAATCGAACCACCGACACGAGGATTTTCAATCCTCTGCTCTACCGACTGAGCTATCGAGGCAAATAAATGGTGCCGACTACCGGAATCGAACTGGTGACCTACTGATTACAAGTCAGTTGCTCTACCTACTGAGCTAAGTCGGCGACACTTTATTTTGCGTTGCTCGTGCTAATTTTCTCAGCACCAACAATTTCAATTTGTGGTGCCCGGAGGCGGAATCGAACCACCGACACGAGGATTTTCAATCCTCTGCTCTACCGACTGAGCTATCCGGGCTAACGGAGCGCTATTAAACGGATTTTCCACTCTCCCGTCAACGCTTTTTTGAAAAAAACTTCAAAAAAGCGTTCAAGCGCTGCATTTTTCATCGAATCGTATTCGTTTTATGCAGATTAGCGCCATTTAGCCCCTTCCCGCATTAAAATCTTTTTTGAATTTAGTTACTTTCTCCAAATAACGTCGAGCCTCTGCATTGGGGTGTTTTTTCGTCAACGCCCAATAAACTTGATTCGGCAGCAAAGAATTCAGATCGTTCATCGCACGTTTTCTATCACTGTGGAACGTTCGCAACACGCCTCCGGTTCCACCGTTATAGGCTGAAATCATGCTGTACTCCAACGATAATGGATGCCTCACATCTTTCAAGTAGCGGTTTTTCAAAATGTAGAAATACGCTGTTCCGGTATCTATATTTTGCTCCGGATTGAATAAATACTCTGGCGTAGGCTCACCAGGCTTGTTTTTTACCAGATGAAATACATCCCGACCTGCCGTTTTGGGTACGACCTGCATCAACCCATATGCGTTAGCCCAACTCACTGCATAAGGGTTAAAACTGCTCTCTGTTTTGATGATCGCGTAAATCAAATCTTCTGGAATACCATATCGCTGTGATGCTCTACGAACGATGTCCGCATATTGGTAACTTCGCTGTTTAAAGTGATCCGCCACCATCGGAATTTCGACGTAATAGGCTTTTTTGAAATCGACGTTCTTAGTCTTCAGTTTGTTTGCAATCAAGTAGTCAGCAAAACGGTTGGCACGCCAAGACCATTGAATAGGTTTCTTATCTTGATCGACCACTTGGTTGTATAGGAATGGCTGCCCTTCTAACGTAATCGCTTTGGACGAAAATAAGTCGACACTTGAGGGGTCATCTGGAGTCAACAAGGTGGTAATGATCGCAGCTCTAAGGTGTTTCTCCGGCTCCGTAGGTGAGACCGTTTCAATCGTGATGAGACCCTTGCTGAAGTTAACTTCAGCACGACTTAGATAGTTATCGATGTATTTTACGTAGTTACTTTTGCCCGCAACTTTAACTTCATTGCTCCCCCAGCGCTTTTGAATATTACCGCTAAAACTATTGATCAAAGCGTCTAACGCTTTTGTGTCTTTGACATACTGGCCTGGCAGCTCTGCTAAGTTTTTGGCAAAGCGATTGGTTGGTTCATAGTTAACATCATAAATCTTCTCGATAAATTCACGACTACAGCCCACCAGCAACAGGGGAAACAAAAAGTAGATTAACTGCTTCATAGACAACATTAAAAACACCACCCAAAAGGTGGTGCTTAATTTATTCCTTGTAGATTATTCTGACGGCGGCGTATAGCCATCGATGACGACATCCTTACCTTCGAATAAGAAGTTCACCATCTCAGTTTCAATCAACTTACGATGCTCAGGATCCATCATGTTGAGCTTCTTCTCATTGATCAGCATGGTCTGCTTAGACTGCCACATCGCCCACGCCTCTTTCGAGATGTTATCGAAGATACGTTTACCCAGTTCACCTGGGTACAATTGGAAGTCGAGACCTTCAGCATCTTTCTGTAGGTGAGCACAAAAAACCATACGGCTCATATTGTTATCCTCAAATTAATGTCGTTGTAGGGTTTCAATTAGCGACTTAACTGGTGCCGCTAATCCAACCTTTTCTGGATTAGTTATGTTATACCAAAGACCTTTCGACTCTTCCATCACCATTGTTGGAAGCTGGTTAAGTGTCACGACGATTGGTGTTATATCGAGATGATAGTGGCTGAATGTATGTCGAAACGCGATTTCAACCTCTCTGGACTGGATAATTTGTTGCTGGATACCATATTGCTCCAACACCTCATCAATATCCGCACTGGGGCTCTCCGGAAAGCAAAACAAACCACCCCAAATCCCCGTTTGTGGCCTTTGTGCCAACCAGAGCTCATCTTGGTATTTTAAGATGACAAACCACGTCTCTTTTTCCGGTTTGGTTTTCTTCGGTTTCTTCCCAGGATAATCAAGTGGATTGCCCTGTTTGTTAGCAACACAAAAACTTTCTACCGGACACAATGTGCATTTAGGTCGACTTCTAGTACAAACCATCGCTCCCATATCCATCATGGCTTGATTGTACTTATCTGTGTCTTCTGCCGGTGTATGTTGCTCAGCAATTTGCCACAGTTGATTTTCTACTTTTTTTTGCCCAGGCCACCCTTCCACAGCAAAACTGCGAGCAAGAGTGCGCTTGACGTTACCATCAAGAATTGCATGAGGCAGTTTATATACCGATGACAAGACCGCTGCTGCGGTTGAACGCCCCACCCCGGGAAGTGCATTCATAGCTTCAAGAGACAGTGGAAATTCACCACTATGTTGCTCAACCACAACTTGAGCAGCCTTATGAAGGTTACGAGCACGGGCATAGTACCCTAGTCCCGTCCATAGGTGCAGCACTTCATCTTGAGGCGCTTTAGCTAAAGACTCTACGGTGGGGAAATGCTCCAAAAACCGTTCATAATATGGAATGACGGTGGTCACTTGTGTCTGTTGCAGCATGATTTCCGACAACCACACCTTATAGGCGGTCTTTTGTTGTTGCCACGGTAGCGCTTTGCGACCGTACTTCTCATACCAATCTAATATCGCGCGTGCAAAAGGCGTCACAATTACTCTCATCTCTCTTATAATTTGCTAGAAATTGCACCACACTTAGTAACAGAAGTAAAACTGCGTGAAATTCTGATCCGATAATGCTTGCTTGCGAGCAAATTCTTTGGATAATTCCCGCACTGATTATTGAATGAACAGGCTAAACCAATGAGTGAAGTGACTACTAACGAATACACAGAAGATGGCAAACTGATTCGCAAAGTTCGCAGTTTTGTTCGTCGTGAAGGACGCCTAACCAAGGGCCAAGAATCGGCGATGGAAGAGTGCTGGCCTACAATGGGTATTGATTACCAAGAGTCACTACTCGACTGGCAACAGGTATTTGGTAACAACAACCCTGTTGTACTTGAAGTTGGCTTCGGCATGGGTGCTTCTCTGGTTGAAATTGCAAAGAACGCTCCAGAAAAAAACTTCTTAGGTATTGAAGTCCACAGCCCTGGTGTAGGCGCGTGTCTTTCTTCTGCCCGCGATGCTGGTATTACCAACCTACGAGTAATGTGCCACGACGCAGTTGAAGTGTTTGCTAACATGATTCCAGAAAGCAGCATAAGCACCATGCAATTGTTCTTCCCAGACCCATGGCATAAGAAACGTCACCACAAACGTCGTATCGTACAGCTAGACTTTGCTGAAATGGTAAGAACTAAGCTAATCCCAGAGACTGGTGTGTTCCACATGGCAACAGACTGGGAAAACTACGCTGAACATATGGTTGAAGTAATGAATCAAGCGCCTGGTTATGAGAATATTGCGACGGATGGTGATTTTGTACCACGTCCAGATGATCGTCCTTTGACAAAGTTTGAAGCTCGCGGTCACAGACTCGGACATGGTGTTTGGGATATCAAATATCGCCGTACCGCTTAAGTTTCGGTTACTAACTGAAATCTAATCGCGAAAAGCCAACTCTCTGTTGGCTTTTTTGACGCCCTCATTGGGAGAATACCAAACATGAGACCAACCAAACAGATCCTTTCCACGATCCTTAGTGAAGTAAAACCACTGATTGGGCAAGGAAAAGTTGCAGACTACATCCCTGCACTAGCTAAAGTACCTAACAACAAGCTAGGTATTGCGGTTTACACCAATGATGGCGAAGTAATTACAGCTGGCGACGCAGAAGAATCGTTTTCCATTCAGTCTATTTCTAAGGCACTGAGTTTGACCTTAGCGATGATGCTGTATAAACCAGAAGAAATTTGGCAACGAGTAGGCAAAGAACCATCAGGCCAAGCCTTTAACTCACTTATCCAGCTAGAAATGGAACAGGGTATCCCAAGAAACCCATTTATTAATGCTGGCGCTATCGTGGTCGCTGATTTGCTACAAAGCCGCTTATCCGCACCTAGACAGCGTCTATTGGAGTTTGTTAGGACGCTTTCCGGTGATAGTCACATCGTCTACGATAAGATCGTTGCGGCTTCAGAGATGATGCACAGTGATCGCAATGCGGCTATTGCCTATCTCATGCGCTCATTTGGCAACTTCGATAATGATGTTATTCCTGTTCTCAATAACTATTTCCATGCCTGTGCATTGAAAATGAACTGCGTTGACTTGGCTAAGACCTTTAGTTATTTGGCTAACAAGGGGCAGTCTGTTAACACGAAGAAGCAGATCATTACGCCTACTCAAACCAAACAATTGAATGCTCTATTGGCGACATGCGGCCTTTATGACGGTGCGGGAGAATTTGCTTACCGGGTCGGAATGCCAGGAAAATCTGGGGTTGGCGGAGGGATCATTGCCATCGTGCCGGGTGAAATGACGATCGCAGTTTGGTCTCCTGAGCTGGATAAATCTGGAAACTCACTCGCAGGTACCCGAGCCCTAGAAATGTTATCGCAGCGAATTGGTCGTTCTATTTTTTAGTTCTCAATTCAGATCTTTATTATGAATGGCCTTACTCTTTTATAAGTAAGGCCGTTAGTCAATTACACTATGATAGGCACGGTAAAAGTGCGCTTCTTAGCGCTAATACGCCATCGTTGTTCCTTCAAACAAGTGCTGCTGACTATACAACATGTAATTGATTCCGTTCTCATATTGTTCTTGAACACTCTTATCAGCTAAATCGCAATGTACCGGTTCCAAATCGGTTGTATTTTCAGAGATCTGTGCGCAGCTCTCTAAATTTCCATTCTGAGCGTTAATTCTCATCAAAAGATGATTCGCTATCCAGAAGAATTCATTATTGACTGAAAAGTTCGCCCCTTCTTTATAGTCTTCTGATAACAGGCTATGCCCAGAGAACCAAGATGCATTACCGCCCATGATATCAAGTATTGTTGGTGCTATATCACGATGCGATGCCGCGACCGGTTTATTGAGCACTGGGACATCAATATTAACACCACGCATCAAAAACGGAATTGAGACATGACGCAAATCATTTTTAGCCCCAATGGCCGTATGATCAGCCACCAGGATAATTAACGTCGGTTTGCTTACTTTACTTTCTATTTCAGTGACAAAGCGTTCTAAAGCTTGATCAGCATGATGCACGGTACTACGACGACGCTCATCTGGAGTCGCACTACCAAAAACATAATCGCTTTCAGACGGTAGGAAACTGTCGTGAGTCGTACCGGTGTTGATCACCATAAACTTGGGATGACTGCTTTTAGAGTCGAGTTGGCGAAGAGCAAAGTTATAGATACCATCGTCCATATAGCCCCAGTAGTTTGTTGCAAAACTACTGTCAGGAAAATCAAATTTCCCATATGAGTTTTCAAATCCTAATGACTGTGAAAAAGAGCCGACAATCCCTTGGCCACTGCCTTGAATAATAGTGGTCTCCCATCCTTTATCTTTAAGTATTTGCGGTAAACATTGGTATTGCCTTGCCATCAAATCAGTACCCGCTACTGAGCTGCCTATAGGATTTGGCATTGAGCACATAGTCGCGAAGATACCCTCAACGGTGCGAAATCCATTAGAATAAAACGATGACGTGGTTAAAGAGGATTTACGCAAACTATCAAAATAAGGTGTCGCATCGACCTCAGCGCCATAATCCGCCATGTCTACAGCAGCCCAACTTTCTAATAACACCATTATAATGTCTAGTTCTTGTAACTCACTGACATCACTTTCAAAGGATGTTTTGACTTTTTTCTGCAGCTCTAACATTTGTGTTTCAGTTTGTACTGGTGTCCATCGATACGCTATATTTTCCTTACTAATAAAACCGTAATAAGTCATTGCATATGGCGCACTCCAAGCTACTCGAGCTAAATCTGCATCACCAATTTTATAGACACTCATAGGGCTTTGTGGATGATCATCAAAACCACCTCTAATCACAAATACCGAAGAGGCGACAAATAGAATCCCACACAATAGGTTCTTGTACCATTTAGAGTAAAACTCTAGTTTGAACTTACGCTTAACAATAATAGTAATGAAGAACAATGAAATCAGAGTCGCGCCAAGGAACAACCATGGATACTGAATGATTGCTGTACTTGCCAGTTCAAGCTCCATCCCTTTGCCCAAACTAATATCCATTGTGATATGACGGCTAGCCTGACTCATATATATTGCATCAGCCATGGTCGAGAAAACCACACCTAAAACACTAAAGCTAAGCCCGAAAGCATAGAGATATTGGTAAAAGTTCTTAAATCGATAAAAGGGCGTAATGAATAAAAAACCCAATGCCGTAAGCATAAAGGAAACCGTAAGATCGAATCGTATTCCCCATGCTAAAGAATAGATAAAGTCGACAATACTTGTTGAGGTAAAATCAAATTCATACCAACCAATAAATACGGCTTTGGATACAAATGCGCTAATGAAAATTAATGAAATTATTTTCATTAAAGAAATAAACATGCTTACCCTCTTAATATAATAATGTTTATAAATCCTAGAAGGATTCGGCTGACAACTAAATAGCGACAAACAACTCTAACAGGTCGTTTAAGAAGAGCTTACCTTTTTCTGTCACTCTCCAACTATTTTTCTCATCCACCAGATAACCCTTTTGCAGTGCTATGTTTAATGGTTGCTCTATTGTCTCCAGACTCAATCCCGTTAGATCAATAAAATCCCTCTTGTTGCACGGTTCCAACAATCTAAAGCGATTCATAAAGAACTCAAATGGACGGTCTTCCGGAGCCACTTCGGTCTGGGAGTCTAAATATGGTTTCAACATATTGAGGTAACCGCGTGGATGTTTCACCTTAGTCGTGCGCACAATACGCCCATCGGCAAAGCTCAGTTTTCCGTGAGCGCCGCAGCCAATACCGAGGTAGTCACCAAAGCGCCAGTAGTTTAAGTTATGCTGACATTGAAAGCCTGGTTTACTGTAGCCTGAAATCTCATACTGCTGATAGCCAGCCTCCACCAGCATTTGATGTCCTTGTTCAAAGATATCCCACAGGTCATCTTCATCCGGAAGTGTAGGCGGCTTTGAATAGAACAGGGTATTTGGCTCTATGGTAAGTTGATACCATGAAAGATGTGGCGGTGCCAATTCAATCGCCTGCTTTAGATCACTCAATGCATCATCAATAGATTGATCTGGTAATCCATGCATCAGATCCAAATTGAAGCTCTTTAGCCCAATTTCATGGGCCAACTTAGCCGCATTGACCGCTTCACTTTCGCCATGAATTCGTCCCAAGCGCTCTAGTTTGGTTTGCTGAAAGCTTTGCACACCAATAGAGATGCGCGTAACGCCTGCGACTCGGTACTGCTCAAATCGAGCGGCTTCGATCGTTCCTGGATTGGCCTCCATGGTGATTTCTATGTCATCACGAAATGGAATACGATCCCTTACTCCATCAAGCAACTGCTTAATGTATTCTGGCGCGATTAAACTTGGTGTACCACCACCAATAAAAATCGAATGAATTGGGCGAGTATCTGATGCCAACTGATATTGACCAATATCAGTATCTAAATCCTCAAGTAACGCCGTGATGTACGCTTGTTGGGGAATATCTCCCTTTTGAGCATGCGAGTTAAAGTCACAATATGGACATTTTTGTACACACCAAGGAATATGGATATAGAGACTCAGCGGCGGCGGCACTAACACAGGAGGTTGTTTCATCTTAAATACCTTGCGCCTGAATCGTTGCGAAAAGCTCTTTTAATGCCTTACCTCTGTGTGATAGCTGCTTTTTACGTGCTGGTTCTAGGTCCGCAGACGCACAGTTGTCTTCAGGCACAAAGAAAATCGGATCATAACCAAAACCATTGTCACCGCTTGGCTCAGTCAGGATACGGCCTTCCCATTTGCCATGGCAAACTATCGGCGTAGGATCAGCAGCATGACGCATTAGCACCAACACACAGTGAAAACGTGCGGTTCTTTGCGCTTCAGGCACCCCTGACAACTCTTCTAGTACCTTATCTATATTGCGCTTGTCCGTCGCGCCTTCTCCAGAGTAACGAGCAGAGTAAATACCCGGCGCGCCTTTTAGATAATCGACTTCTAACCCAGAGTCATCCGCAATCGCAGCTAGTCCCGTTTCTTGAGCAGCATGTCTGGCCTTAATGATGGCATTCTCGATGAATGTGGTACCCGTTTCCGCCACTTCTGAGACATTGAATTCATTTTGGGCATGGACTTCAAAACCAAAATCAGACAGCAAGTCAGCCATCTCTTTCACTTTGCCTTGATTGCCGGTTGCAAGTACGATTTTTTTGCTCATGGGATTCTCTCGAGTTAGTAAGCTTACGCGTTGGTATTTATTGGAACCTTAAGGTTCTACATACAGTTTCTGGCTAAAGGTAATAGGACCGCGACCTTTGTTTCCAGCATCAATATCAATCGTGAATCGGTATTGCTCTTCGTTCACGATAGGAAATTGGGCCAAGTAGTATATCGCATCTCCTTCCTTAATTTCTTTAAACTCGAGCGTTTTGGTTTGACCAATAAGGTTTTTAGCATTGCCTTTTATCGATACAGGCATGGCAGGCTTGCCTGCGCTTGAGCGGTCAAGAACACTGATATTCACTGTTGCAACAAACTCATTCCGCTTCAAACCGTAGCTACGCGCCACTTGTGGCGTGATAAATGTTGAGTTGAACACCACATAATGTACTTCTGCATCTTTGATTGTTTTGAACTGTTCAGCTTGAGCCAACCCAGTCACCATCAATGCCGAAATCAACAATAACCATTTTTTCATTATTCTTCTCCTTTGAAAAAGCCCTCATAAGAGGGCCATAAATTCCTTGGGAATCAGTGCAGGTGACACTATTCGAAGTTGTTTGTGCCTTCCAAGCTCACCTTTCTCAATCAACACTTGTCCCTTTGCGACTTTAAATTGTTTAGCAAGGTACTTGCTCAAATGCGCATTGGCCTTTCCATCAACAGGAGGGGCAGTAATCGCCACCTTAAATTCTTCTCCATGCTCTCCCACCAGCTTGTCTCGACTGGCTTTAGGTTGAACATAAATATGAAGAATAAGGTCTTCTCCATCCTGTTTTACGGCTGACATTAAAGTCGATACCAAATTGGACCAATAAGATCGCCCATTAGGAAATTAGCAAACTGCAGCACAATAAATAGCACTAACACACTCAAATCAAACCCACCCATTGCTGGAATGATTCGGCGAATTGGTGCCAACATAGGCTCTGTCAATTGATGGAAGACATACTCAATCGGACTACGCCCTTGACTGACCCAGCTTAAGATTGCACGAATTAATAGTACCCAGAACAACAAGCCACCCGCGGCTTTAATAAGAGAAAGCAAACCTAGGAACAAGAAGTCAGCACCAAAGCTAAAGTTGCCACCAGAAGCTATCAGTACCAAAGCCACGTATTTACCAACACAAAGAACGTAAGCAAACAATAACGTCGCCATATCAATAGCGCCAATAGACGGAATCATTCGTCTTAGTGGCGCTACTACAGGTTGGGTTGCTTTCACAATAAACTGTGAAAACGGGTTGTAGAAGTCTGCGCGTGCTGCCTGTAGCCAAATGCGCAAAATCACGACCATAATGTAGAGATCAAACAAGGTCGAAACCAAGAAACTCATTGAATTCATAACTAGCCCTTACGAGTTATCATTGTTGGGATTAAAACAGTTTTTCCATTTCTTCAGCACGGGTCACGGCCGATTGCATCGCTTTAGCAACAATGCCTCGAATATCATTTTCCTCAAGCGTACGAACCGCTTCTGCCGTTGTCCCTCCTTTAGAGGTGACCTGTTGGCGCAGGGTAGCTAAATCAGTATCTGGATTCTCATTAACCATTTTAGCTGCGCCTAATGCGGTTTGTTGCACCAACAGTCGAGCGGTGTCTTCATCAAAGCCACTTGCTATCGCTTGTTGCTGAATCGCTTCCATGAACAGGAAGAAATACGCCGGAGCACTACCAGCGGCAGCGATAATGTCATTGATACCGGATTCTTGTTCAACCCAACAAACTTTACCAACAGCCTGCATCAGCTCACCTGCATAGGTTTTATCACTAACTGGTGTTATTGGGGAAGCAAATAGACCACTCATACCCTCACCTAATAAAGAAGGGGTATTCGGCATTACTCGAATCAGATTTAGTGGGTTGGCAAACATTTGTTGCAGACGCTCTATTGAGATTCCGGCCGCAATTGAAATGACAAGTTTGCCCTGAAAATCAATCGACTGAAGTGGTTTAGCTACTTGTTCCATCAATTGAGGTTTCACAGCCATCACAATCACATCGGCTTGTTGTGCTGCCTCAGTATTGTTCGTCGTCACTTGAATATCATAAGCCTGCTGCAAAGCAACTAACTTTGCTTCGCTAGGATTTGTCGCAGTAATACAATCTGGACGGTAGCCACTGGCCACCAATCCCGCGACGATGGAGCGAGTCATATTGCCCGCACCAATGAATGCGATCTTTCTTTGTTCCATTAACCCTATCCTAAATTAGAGGTACTTTGCGTCACTCTCTTATATGTTACGCTTTGTTGCTGTAATCTCTCGCACCAAAGATAGCCGTTCCAATTCGAACTATGGTACTTCCAGCTTCTATCGCTGCTTCCATATCGCCACTCATACCCATCGATAGCGTATCGACTTGAGGGTACTTTTCTGCCAGTAAGTTTTTGACCTCTGCCAGTGCTTTAAAGGCATTAAGCTGAGATTGATAGTCACTGACATTTTCTGGAATTGACATTACTCCTCTTAACGTGAGGTTGGGCAATGAAGAAATCAATTGGGCAAGCTCTAAAACTTGCTGACTGTTAACACCAGACTTACTCTCTTCGCTGCTGGTATTTACCTGGATCAACACTTGAATTGGCGTCATACCTTCAGGGCGCTGATCACTAAGTCGTTGGGCTATCTTGGCACGATCTACGGTATGAACCCAATCAAAGTGCTCTGCGACCGGTCGTGTTTTATTCGATTGAATAGGGCCAATAAAGTGCCATTCAATTTCGATATCACTATGGTGTTCATTAAAATAGGCGACTTTAGATACCCCCTCCTGAACATAGTTTTCGCCAAAAAGACGTTGACCTGCCTGACATGCGTCTAAAATTGCCTCCACAGGCTTAGTTTTACTGACCGCGAGCAATTGCACATCACCTTGCGCTCTCCCGCACTTTTGCTCAGCCTGTGCAATTTGGGAGGTGATTAGTTCGATATTTTGTTGAATACTAGTCATAGCTTATAAATTATAAGGAAAATGAATGGATATCACCGAGTTACTAGACTTTAGTGTAAAGCATAACGCTTCAGATCTACACCTTTCTGCCGGTGTCCCACCTATGGTACGCATTGATGGTGAAGTAAGAAAGCTTGGTATTCCTGCCCTTGAGCATTCTGAGGTCCATAAATTAATTTTTGACATTATGAACGATAAGCAGCGCGGCGAATACGAGGAGCATCTCGAAATCGATTTCTCATTTGATGTTCCAGATATCGGTCGTTTTCGTGTTAATGCATTTAACCAGTCGCGCGGGTGCTCCGCTGTTTTTCGGACCATCCCCAACCAAGTTCCAACACTGGCCCAAATAGACGCCCCAGACAAGTTTGCCGAGATAGCCAGTTTAGAACGCGGATTGGTGTTAGTAACAGGACCAACAGGGTCTGGTAAATCGACCACACTCGCTGCCATGGTTGATCATATAAACCAACATCAAAACAAACATATCCTGACCATTGAAGATCCTATTGAGTTTGTCCATCAAAATAAAAAGTGTTTAGTTAACCAACGAGAAGTTCATCGTGATACCCACAGCTTTAAAGCAGCGCTCCGCTCTGCACTGCGTGAAGACCCGGACATTATTTTGGTCGGTGAGCTTCGAGATCAAGAGACCATCAGTTTAGCTCTTACCGCTGCCGAAACGGGTCACTTAGTATTTGGTACCCTACACACAAGTTCTGCAGCCAAAACCATTGACCGAATCATTGATGTCTTTCCAGGCCAAGACAAAGAAATGGTTCGCTCTATGCTATCAGAATCGTTACGGGTCGTTATCGCGCAAACTCTGTTGAAACGCGTGGGAGGTGGGCGCATCGCCTGTCATGAAATCATGCTAGCAACACCCGCTATCAGAAACCTCATTCGAGAAGATAAAGTGGCTCAGATGTCCTCAATTATCCAAACCGGTGCGGCAAGTGGTATGCAGACCATGGAACAGCATTCTAAACGGTTGTTATCTCAAGGGCTGGTTGAACTAGAAGAAGTGAATAAGAAGATTGAACAGCACGGTTCAATGTTTCAATAGGACAAGATAATGCACAACATTGATACCATTCTAAATCACATGCTTGATGAAAAAGCCTCTGACCTTTATCTAACCGTCGGTGCGCCACTGCTATATCGCGTAGATGGCGAACTGCAACCGAAAGACGACAAGCTCACTACAGAGGCGATTCAAGCGCTTTTAAGTAGCGTCATGGACTCATCTAAGTACTCGGAATATCAGACAACAAAAGAAGCCAATTTTGCGATAGTAAAGCCATACGGGCGATTTAGAGTAAGTGCCTTCTACCAGCGAGAACTGCCTGGTGTAGTCATCAGGAGAATTGAAACTCAGATACCGACCTTCGAGCAGCTTTCGTTGCCAGAAGTAGTGCAAGATCTTGCAATAGCCAAACGCGGTTTAGTCTTAGTGGTAGGAGCTACTGGCTCTGGTAAATCTACCACTATGGCAGCGATGACGGGTTATCGAAATCAGCACCGCAGTGGTCATATTCTTACCGTCGAAGATCCCATCGAATTCGTTCATGAGCACGCAAAATGTATCGTTACGCAGCGTGAGGTTGGGTTGGACACTGAAAGCTATGAAGTCGCTCTTAAAAATTCACTCCGCCAAGCTCCTGATATGATTTTAATTGGTGAAATACGTTCTAGGGAAACGATGGAATACGCTATGTCCTTTGCTGAAACTGGGCACCTTTGTATTGCGACATTGCATGCGAATAATGCTAGCCAAGCGTTAGAGCGGATACTTCACCTCACACCGGAAGATAGACGAGAACAGTTCCTTTTTGACTTATCTTCGAATTTAAAAGGTATCGTAGGTCAACAACTCATTAGAGATAAGAATGGACAGGGTCGCCATGGTGTTTTCGAGGTGCTTCTAAATAGCCCTCGCATTTCCGATCTCATTCGTAAAGGTGATTTACATGAAATCAAAGCCGCAATTGCAAAAGGTAAAGAAGTCGGAATGCAAACCTTTGACCAAGCCTTATTTGATTTGGTATCAGCAGGCAAGATAAATCAAGAGGACGCTTTGCACAGTGCGGATTCGCAAAATGATCTCAGATTAATGCTAAAACTTCAAAGTAACGACAGTAATAGCCCATCAACTCTCAGTGATATTAAGATTGACATGAGCTAAGCACAGGCTTCAACCAACTGTGTAAGAAAACAGCGAAAAGACTGTATAGCTGTATACGGTCTTATTAGGCAGCGGATAGATAAATCGAAGACAACAAAAAAGGCTGCATCTTACGATGCAGCCTTTATAATGTGGCTCCCCCTGCGGGACTCGAACCTGCGACATACGGATTAACAGTCCGCCGTTCTACCAACTGAACTAAGGGGGAATTACTTTTCAGTAATTAAATGGTGCCGACTACCGGAATCGAACTGGTGACCTACTGATTACAAGTCAGTTGCTCTACCTACTGAGCTAAGTCGGCACTGCAAGCAAGCTCTCGCTTACTCTTAAAAGTGGCTCCCCCTGCGGGACTCGAACCTGCGACATACGGATTAACAGTCCGCCGTTCTACCAACTGAACTAAGGGGGAATTACTTTTCAGTAATTAAATGGTGCCGACTACCGGAATCGAACTGGTGACCTACTGATTACAAGTCAGTTGCTCTACCTACTGAGCTAAGTCGGCGACACTTTATTTGTTATTGCTCGTACTACTGTTAACAGCACCAACAATCTAAATTGTGGTGCCCGGAGGCGGAATCGAACCACCGACACGAGGATTTTCAATCCTCTGCTCTACCGACTGAGCTATCCGGGCGACGAGGTGTATTAAACGGCTTTTCGTCCTTTACGTCAACACTAAATTGCAAAAAAAATATCGTTTGGTGCTTTTCTATACTTAGCGTTCTGTTTTTATTCATTTGGTGCTTAAAAACAAGCCCTAGCAATCGTTCTGCTCCATGCTTGAACATAGATAAACAAGGCGCATTAACTTTCCACGCACCAAATAAGTTAAGGTTTTGTCGCTTTATACAGAGAGATAGTCATTGATTACTGAACCTCAAAGCGAGCAACTTTATGGCGCAGTTCCAACGACAGTTGATTTAATGTGTGAGTCCCTTGCTCAGTTTCTTCTACCGCAGAGCGAAGTTTACTGCCACTTTGCTCGATCATATTAACTCGTTGAGCGATATCGTCACTCACCGCTGTTTGTTCTGCCGCAGCTGTCGCTATCTGCTGACTCTTTTCTGTAATAGCCTCTAAGCGTGCTACTACCTCTTGCAAAGATGCTGATGCGGTTTGTGATTCACTAACCGTCGCTTCACTTGTCTGAGCACAAAGATTGATACTCTGAATGGCATGTTGTGAGCCTGATTGAAGATTACCAATCATCTCTTGAATTTCTTTAGTGCTTTGTTGAGTTCGGCCAGCAAGATTTCTGACTTCATCAGCAACAACGGCAAAACCTCTTCCTTGCTCACCTGCTCTAGCAGCTTCAATAGCGGCATTCAAAGCCAATAGATTAGTTTGCTCTGCAATATCACCTATTACATCCAGTATCCGAGCAATATTATGGACATCAGAGTCAAGCTCAGAAACAGCGCTCCTAGCGCCTTCTAATTGTGCTGCAAGCTCTTCTATATTTGATACGGTAGCTTGTATCAACTCACTAACGTGCAGGCTCTGTTGATCAGCCTCATCTGTACTATTTGCTGCATCCGTAGCAGATTGAGCTACATGAGACGCAGAAGAGGCCATTTCAGTCATTGCGGAAGCAATCATTTCCGTACTCTGTTGCTGCGTAGAAGTGAGTGTTGATATCGTCGCAGAGCGGTTATTAGCATCACTAACCTGATCTGCTATAGAGGCTGTTACTTTTTCAATGCTGGACAAGAGTGACGCTAAAGAAAGACTCATCTGTTGCACTGAATGATAGATACTTCCCTCCGTCGCTGTTCGTTCAAACTTAGTTGTCAGCTTTCCTTTTGCAACACTTTGTACCGCAAGTAATACTTCTTGCGGCTCACCACCAAGAATAGCGGAAATACGCTTTAGTGATAACAATAGCAAAGTAACGATAGTGACGATGAGGATCAAACATAAAGCAAGCTGCCATTTAGCTGTTGACCAAAAGCGCGCATTAACTTCATTAAAGCCGATTCCTGTACCCACAACCCAATTCCAATGTGGAGTTCTCTCAGCGATCGAGAGCTTATCTTCTACATCACCGCTTGGAAGTGTTTGTGTCCAGCTATATTCAATGATTTTTCCCGTTGTATTACCAAGTTTGGAAAGGATTATGTCAGCAACACTCTTACCCATGCTATCTCTGAAATCATGAAAACTCGTACCATGAAGCTGAGGATCAAGAGGAGCTGCAATAAATGTCATACTCTTATCAGCTACATAAACATATTCGTTATCTTTGTAGATATTATTGCGAAGTATTCTTATGGCGATAGCTTTAGCGTCTTGTTCTGTTAGCTTTCCTTCTAGTGCAAGGTTTTCCAATTGAATAATGGTGGAATAAGTACTAGTGAATAGCTCGGTCACTCGAGCTTTATTATCCACATCGCTTGCAATTCGAAGCGACCATAAGCCTGTTACAGCCACTATAACAACGGTAGACAAGATGATTAATGACAATAAATATGTTTGGCTTTTCAATTTCATTTTTAGGCTTACTTCTTTTTTGTATCGAAATTACTTTTTAAAAGCAGGATACATGACGAAAAGAGCGTTTAAAACCTCACGTAGTCAAACTATGACAATGATTAATACCAATCTAAGTAAAAATATGATCTAATTGATGCTATTACTTTTGCGAAAAAACGGATGCTATGGACAGCCTCGATAACATTGACTTTAAAAAGCTCGCTAGCCAACAAAAATCTATCCAGATGAAGATGCGATTACTTGCGTTGTCCCACTTTAAAGATGGTCATTCTCGCACCCAAATTGCCAAGTTCCTTAAAGTCAGTAGAACCAGTGTCAACAAATGGGTACAAACTTTCCTTGAGGATGGGCTTGATGGGTTGCAAGAAAAACCGAGAACGGGTCGGCCTGCTTTCCTTAATCCTCAACAACGTGAGCAATTAAGCCTATACATAAAGAATCGAGCAGAGGATTCATCAGGGGGTAGATTAACTGGTGCTGACATTCATACCTATATCGCCGAAGAGTTTGGTAAGTACTACCACCCAGATTCTATTTATTATTTGCTCAATCATATGGGCTTTTCTTGGATAACCTCCCGCTCC
>NZ_OANU01000141.1:44915-46052 GCF_900089835.1 Vibrio thalassae
CTGGACATATGGGACTTGAGAGAGTTGATGTTTGGTTTCAAGATGAAGCAATATTTGGCCAGCAAAATACGACAACTCGACTTTGGGCTGAACGTGGTTCAAGGCCTAGAGCGGTAAAACAACAGCAATTTGAGTACGCTTATTTGTTTGGCTCAGTATGCCCCACTAGAGGGATCGGAGAAGCAATGGTAGTTCCTTGGGTTAACAAAGAGATTATGGTTGAGCACCTTAAGCAGATCGCCGCAGTCACCGAAAAGGGACGTCATGCCGTCGTCATTATGGATGACGCAGGATGGCACACCGAAGATATTGCTGATGAATTTCAGAACATCAGTGTCATCAAGCTCCCACCCTATTCTCCGGAGCTAAACCCCATAGAACAAGTATGGAGTTGGTTGAGACAACACTATCTCGCCAATCAGTCTTTTTCGGATTACGAAGATATCGTCTCTAAAGTGTGTAGCGCATGGAATAGTTTTTTGGAGTGCTCCACTAGAGTCTCCAAGATGTGTTCGAGACGATGGATAGAGCTGACCAGTTAATTTTCCAGATTAGTATAATCAACAGAGACTCGACCTGATTGAAAAGAAGATAACAAAATTGTAGATAATAAAAAACCCGACGCTTTCGCATCGGGTTCTCTAATAAGTGGCGGAGTGGACGGGACTCGAACCCGCGACCCCCGGCGTGACAGGCCGGTATTCTAACCAACTGAACTACCACTCCGCAGTGGTCTATTTAAAGTCTTATCTTAAACGTGCTTTAAACAGATGATGTTCAAAGCCTGGCGATGTCCTACTCTCACATGGGGAAACCCCACACTACCATCGGCGCTATTGCGTTTCACTTCTGAGTTCGGCATGGAATCAGGTGGGTCCACAACGCTATGGTCGCCAAGCAAATTCTTTAATTCGGAAAGCCTCTTTCTCTTATATTAAGAGCGTGTTCTCATACACATTCAATTTGTTCTTACTTTGAGTCCATCAAAACCCTTTGGGTGTTGTATGGTTAAGCCTCACGGGCAATTAGTACAGGTTAGCTCAACGCCTCACAACGCTTACACACCCTGCCTATCAACGTTCTAGTCTCGAACAACCCTTTAGGACGCTTAAAGCGCCAGGGAAGACTCATCTCAGG
>NZ_OANU01000139.1 GCF_900089835.1 Vibrio thalassae
GGTAAAACGTAACTTTACTGGGAGAAAATTCTGGGCAAGAGGTTACTGTGTTAGCACAGTAGGACTCGATGAACAGATGATTCGTGAATACATACGTAATCAGGAGTCGGAAGAAAAACGCCAAGAGCAGTTGCGACTCTCGGGCTTATAAAACATAGCCCCTTCTAGGGGCTTTCATCATACTACCGGTTTCACCGGTAGTTTTGATTTATTGGAGTATATATAACCTATTGATTTTAAAATATTTTGGAGAAAGATGCAAAATGATGAATTTAAGTTATTGAAATATAATGAAAAGATAATTTGAGGGCGTCGACTTTTTCGTAAAAGTGGACAGACTTTATTGATTTAAAATATTGCCTGTCAATAGAGTTTAAGATACGACGAATTAGATAGCTTTTCAATGACAAACCATTATTTATGGAGGCGTGGCGTAATGAGCAATCGTGATCTATTTGCGGAGCTAAGTTCAGCTCTTGTTGAGGCTAAAGAGCATTCAGAGGGCAAGCTTACCCTTAAAACTCATCAAGTTAACGACATCAGTGAGTTAAATATCTCACCTGATGAAATCGTGAGAATTCGAGAGCATTTTAATATGTCTCGTGGTGTTTTTGCTCGTTTGTTGCACACATCATCTCGTACGTTAGAGAACTGGGAACAAGGGCGCAGCGCACCAAATGGACAAGCAGTAACTCTTCTAAAATTGGTTCAGCGCCACCTAGAAACTCTGTCGCACATCGCTGAGCTATAAAGTTTGTTCGCTTTTACTCTGTCAGTCCACTTGGCAGAGGTGATGCGAACCGACAAAACACACCTTTGCCCCAAAATCGTTCAGAGCTAAAGCTCTACCCATTTTTGGTGCGTGCGTTTGCCCTACTAAATCGGCTCTTCTCCGCTTTGTTGAGTCATAACGCAATACTTATGACTTCTACCATACTGACTAATAACCCTTTTTTAGTCAGTATGGATGAATCCTATTTTGACCCAGTTACTTTCTCAGCTTTTACATATTCAGGGGCAGGCAATCCAGTCGATTAAGGTCGATGAATCCACTCAAACTGTTGACGTTTACTGTCGTCGAGACCGA
>NZ_OANU01000137.1 GCF_900089835.1 Vibrio thalassae
ACCATATGACCCTCAACACCAAGAATACTTGGCTAAGAGAAAGTCAAAAAGGCAAGCTCGCAACTCTTGGAAGGAGCCTATTCTCGCTGCTTTATAAGTTGCTGGGTATCAAACGATGCCTTCGTGAAGGCTTGAGCCTAGTGCAGTGAAAGTTGCACGCTGGGTTCTTAGGGGGACGGCACTTGGTAACAAGTGTCGTCTACCCGACCATTCTGCGTTAACGTAATTACTCATTGGCGAATCGTGCTACTGAAGTCACCGTAAGTTTGCTCAAGGTTGCTACTAGCAGAGTGGTGAAAGGAATCTCCCAAAAATGAGCAAAAAAGCAACTAACATGTATCACTCAAGGTTGCATGATTATGCATGTTAAGTTGCTTTTACATGTACAATCAAAACTACCGGTGAAACCGGTAGTATGATGAAAGCCCCTAGAAGGGGCTATGTTTTATAAGCCCGAGAGTCGCAACTGCTCTTGGCGTTTTTCTTCCGACTCCTGATTACGTATGTATTCACGAATCATCTGTTCATCGAGTCCTACTGTGCTAACACAGTAACCTCTTGCCCAGAATTTTCTCCCAGTAAAGTTACGTTTTACCTGCATATAGTCGCGGAAAATTCTTATTGCTGATTTTCCTTTCAAAAAGCCAACAGTATTGGCCACGCTATACTTTGGTGGAATCATCAAGAGCATATGGATGTGATCTTTCATCGCATAACCCTCAACCAATACTACCCCTTGCTGTCTACATAACTCTCTTAAGATTTTTCCGATATCTCTACGCAATGAACCATAAATCGCTTTCTTTCGATATTTTGGAACAATCACAACGTGATATTTGCAATAATGTTTAACGTGAGCTTGGCTCTGCCAGTCTCTCATATGACCTCCTTTGAACTTGCCGGTTCTATAAAGGAGGTCATTTTCCCATCGATGCACGCTGTTACGGCAGAGCCTTTTCGAGTCACACCGCCAGAGGCGGTGGTTTACCAAGTTTCAATTACTCTGGAAGTTAGTGCAACACAACTTCTGTAGCCTAACTGAAACGCTTGTGTAGCGAACTATATGAGGTTACCCGATGTTTGAAATCCCTTTTGTTCGTATGTTGTTCACATTCCAGTTCATTAGGTGGCGGAGTGCATATTGAAACATCACTTTTTTTATACCTGACAAGTTACTACCATGTACTGAATAGAAATCTTCGGGTTGTGAAAACACACCAAAGTCGTCAGCGATCCCTTCACTTTGTATATAGGTATCTTCTCCTTTCCAATCAACACTAGGGCTGGACAAACATTTGGTTGCAATTCCGTAGCCTGAGAATGATTCATTATCTTCAGCAAATCTGTTTTGCACCTGTTTTAAGTATTCACTATCTATAATATAGCCTTCTAGATTAATCCAGCGATCGTTCAGATAGACTTCCACCCAACTATGAATGATACGCTCTGGCGCGATCATAAAAAGGTAGTTCGGAATCGCTCCTCGCTGTAATTCATTAAAAATGGTAAAACCATGGAAACGTGTAGCAATACCTACTGCACGCAAAAGCGCCATTAATAAGGTGCTTTTGGTATTACATTGTCCGTAGCCGTCTTTTAGCACTTGGCTCGCCGCTAAGCGATCATCTTTGTTATAACCGAATTTAATTTCATCTCGGACGTACTTGTAAATTGCACCAATAGCATCGTACTGAGAGAACTTATTCCACTCTTTGCCCTCAACTAGTTCTTGAATGTCTGGATGCTTAAAATCTAGCATTGCCGTTTCTTGTAGATAATCTTTAGATACAAAAGTCATGAATAGCTCCTCTCTTCGAACACGTAAAGAGAGTAAACAAAGGACGAAGACAAAACTTGAATAAACTGGCTAACTTTCTTGAAAAATGGCCTTTGCTTGGCGAATGGTCATTCCAAACGTTTTCCTAAAACTTCGGCTTAAATGCGCGCTGTCAGAGAAACCTGCCATGTAGGCAGCGTCTGTCGCCGATGCTCCTTTTAGTATTGCTCTTACCGCACATATCATTCGACACCACAACAGGTATGGTCGCCAAGGTATACCAAGTTCCTTACTAAACAAGTGGAGAAATCGACTTTCAGATAGAGCAAGCTTTTTGGCAACGTCAGATGCTCTCCAATGGTTAGGCTTCAGACATTGCCCATCTAGGCATTGAGAAAGTTCGTTTAGTAATGTCCTAATACGAGGGTCTGTTGTAAGGCTTTCATTTAAAAACGGGAACGTAATTGGTAGACCTAGACTTTCAAACAATGAAGATAACTGTACCGCCACATCATCAGTGTTTTGGATATGGTTGAAAGATAAAGCAGAACCTTCAAATACCCTTGATGGCCGTCCTTCCAACTTTTTTGATAACGCAACACCTAACTCACTGGAGGGTTCGACCAATAAGATCCAGCCCTCATCCATTTGCAACTGATGCTCGACGTTAGAATCAATAACTACAGTAGTATTAATTTCCTTGTTATCTAATGTACAACCATAATCGGCTCGAGGCCATGCTAACTGAATTGCGTGGTGGCTATGAGGAGAGGCATCTATAGATGAGCCATATATGATAACGATACCCGCTCTGAACCAGATATTTGAGTTCATTAGCTAATGCCCCCTGATTATTACATTTGTTTGGTTACTGATTTGTACATCCATACCAAATTTAAATGTATCCTAAATTGCTGTCGAGAGTTGTTTCGAATCTTACATGGGCTTTGTTGCTTAATTCGGTTGGAAGACATGGCAGCCCAAAGCTGTTCGGTTATTATGCGATATACTGAGTTTTAGGCATACCTAGCCCTGTAAGCTTATTCAGCGCTTTGATCATTGCGTAAGTCTCGTCAACCTGAGCATTGTAATTTCTCAAGCTTAATTTCCCACCTAACAACTGTTTCACCCGATACATTGCTGTCTCTGATAGCGAGCGTTTATGGTAGCCATACCGCTTTTTCCACTTTTTGTTGGAGCCGTAGAGCTTCTGGCAACCTACTGCTAAATTGCGAGGGTGTCCTTGTTCCCAGAATGCAGCCCCTTCTCGTGGTGGGATAAGCGCAACCGCTCGCTTAATCCGTATCGCATCATGACAATTCCTTGTGTCATAAGCACCATCACCTGATATTTCAATGAGTTTACGACGCGTCTGCTTAAATAAGTTGGGGAGCACTTCCGCATCGGTTACGCCAGATAAACTCAGCTCTGCTGCGACTATTTCGTGAGTGCTTGTATCTACTGCAATATGCAGTTTACGCCAGACTCTGCGCTTCCCATCAGTACCATGCTTCTTGACTTTCCATTCACCCTCGCCATAAACCTTGAGGCCAGTGGCATCAATTGCCAGGTGTTGTATTGCTCCTCTGGTTTTGGGTTTAAATGAAACCTCAACTTCCTTAGCTCGGCGGCTTATACAGGTGTAGTGCGAGCAAACAAGCGGGATGTTAGCCAGGCTAAAGACAGAGTCTAGAAAACCTTGTAGCGCTCTCAATGGCATAGAGAAAATGCGTTTCACCATCAGTGCGGTAGTAATGGCTAAGTCGCTGAATCGGCGAGGTCTACCACGCTTGCCTTGTTTGTTTTGATTCCACTCAGCTATCGTTTCCTCGTCAATCCAAAAGGTCAGAGAGCCACGGTTGATCAAGGCTTTGTTGTACTGCTTCCAGTTAGTTGTTTTGTAACGAGGTTTAGGCATGGGGCTACAATGATTGATGGATGTAGCCGATCAGATCGTAAATGCTAGATTTAGTTCCATCGATTTAAGCAACAAAGCCTCTTACATGTTTCACAAAACAGTATATCAGAGCCAAAATGCCAGATAGTGCATACGCATCAATTTACATTGTTATTGCATAAAGTAAATTTGATAGCGGAAATCGTGGATGAAAGGTTTTGTCCAATTTCTTCCATCTCTGGCACTGCGATAAGTGGTGCCTGAATGGCTTTTGGGATACTAATAGTTATTCGATCATAGCTAAATTAGAAAAGTCACTGACACGACTTTGTCCAGAGACCTGCCAGGATGATTATCGCTATGACGTTTGTGTCCAAAAAGTGTGCTTAGCTCGATAGAGCCTCAGGGCGGGATTCCACTTTGAATAAATATTAGCCAAATATTATTTTTGAGCGATATTCACCAGACCAACCTGACTTTCTACGTTTGGCAGCCAAGCTATCTTTGTCACTCTCATCCTGCTTTATCGTGTTCAACGCAGCACGATTAAATGCCGCTAAGTGAGCAGCTCCATCTGGGTCTTTTACTTTTAGTTCATCTTCTCTGAATAC
>NZ_OANU01000152.1 GCF_900089835.1 Vibrio thalassae
GGCTTTTTTCAACCAATCCAAAGGGAGCTGATGCGAGCGCGATGCTTTATAGCATCGTCGAGACAGCGAAGGTCAACGGTCTCATCCTCTACGATTACATGGTTAAATGCATGCAAGAGCTGGCGAAAGCAGAGCCAAATATCGATGCGCTCCTGCCCTGGAACTTCAAACACTAACAATATCGCCCCGTGGGTTTATGGGGCGGATACTGATTAACAACATACAAAGGTAAATAGAAATGAATACAATTATATGTCGTTCTATACAGTCTTTCATTGACCTGTGTGATAACAATTTGGTGACTGGTGTCTCGGTCCACTGTACATTCCCTATAACCAACTCAGGTGGTTCAAAATGGATGTTCGACTATCTAAATGAAAAGGGTGGCCTAACACTCACTTTTACAGACCCATCAAATTTTAGTTTTAAATCTTAAGGCACTTCCAAGAGACTATAATAACCCTTAAAATCAATATATTATGCAATTCCTTACAGGCCAAGTCCACTCCCCACACCTTTGATTTGGCCTATTTTTTATTCCTTCTAGTTAGTCCTATGCCCCCTATTTGTCCTTCTCTCATGATGTCAGCGCCGATGTAAAAATGACCCACTAACGTCGATTTAAAATTGACCCACCTGAGGCAAACTATCCGTTCGTAAAATGGACAAAGCGGCGGATTATGATCAATCAGGAGCAACTAGTGGAAATACACGTTTTACATCAGCAAGGACAAAGTATCCGCCGCATCGCGCGTGATTTAGGTGTATCTAGAAACACCGTTCGCACTTATC
>NZ_OANU01000136.1 GCF_900089835.1 Vibrio thalassae
AAAGAAGGCATCTGTAACTTTGCAAAGTATGACCGACTAACCAGCTCTATAATCGAGGCTGGCAATGTATCAATAGGATTGTTGCGTAGAAGAGCTCGCGGGATAAGAGATACCGAATACTTCAAACTGAAGATTAAACAGCTTTCAGTACCTGAGGTAAGTTCAATATTATACCCTTCTGTCAAGCTCATCTAAGCGGAGAAGAGCCACAAAAGCTCATACTTTAATACTCAATTAGCCACACTGAGGCAAGGACAAGTAAACGGAATTGACAACGCTAATAATGGAAACGATTACTCTAATCATTAAAAGTGGGCGTTCCCGCACACTAATAGCGTTTGTCATAAGTGCTCAAGCGTTGTTTAATAAATTGATTAATAAGATACAGAGAACGTCATGGCAACAATAAAAGAAGTCGCAAAAGAAGCTGGCGTTTCAATCGCGACCACATCCCGTGTTATTAACAATGCTCCCCATACGAGTGAAGCCGCCACCGTTGCAGTGCAAGCTGCCATGAAAAAGTTGGGATATCGTCCAAACGCTAATGCACGAGCTCTGGTGAGCAAATCCTCCAATACCGTTGGAATTTTGGTGCACGATGTGTCCGCTCCCTTCTTTGGTGCCATGGTTAAAGCCATTGACACCATTGCAGCAGAGCAAGGTAAGCAAATTCTTATTGGTAGCGGCTATCATGACCCGATTAAAGAGCGCAATGCCATTAACCTATTGATTGGCAGTCGATGTGAATCTTTGGTTATTCACAGTAAAGGGCTCTCCGATGACGAGCTCACCGAGTTAGCTGAAGAAATACCGGGAATGATGATCATTAACCGTTCTGTCCCTGCAATCGCAGACCGTTGTATCGCTTTGGACAATTTCAAGGGGTCGTACCTGGCAACCGAGTTTCTGATTAAGAATGGTCACGAGAAAATCGGCTATATTGCCTCAAGTCACGACATCGATGATGCTCATGATCGCCGTGACGGATACCTAGCCGCACTCAAAGACCATGGTATCGAACCGAATGAAGAATTTATCGAGTACGGTGAACCGGATGAGATAGGTGGTGAACAAGCAATGGTTAACTTGTTGGCGAAGAACTTATCGATTACTGCTGTTGCGACTTACAACGATGATATGGCAGCTGGTTGTCTAGCATTAATTCAGGAAAATGGTATTCGCATTCCTGAAGATATGTCCGTTATTGGATTTGACGATGGTTTGATCGCCCGCTTTATCTATCCTCGTCTCACCACCATACGCTATCCGATTCAAGTTATGGCAAAACAAGCGGTATTAGAAGCGTTGCAAAGAGCCAGTGGGAAAGACGTTGAAAGAGCACAAAACCTATTTGCGCCAATATTAGTAAAGCGCTCTTCAGTGAGCCGTAGATAAGCGCTTAGGCAGCAATGCTGCGCCTCTGATACTAGGCATTGTCAGCGCGCAGCAGCCCGTAAACAGCGTGATCAACAACCCTCCCATTTAAGTTCTCACTGCGAGTGATTATTCCTTCCAGTGAAAAACCCAAACGCTCTGCGACTTTTCTACTCGAGGTATTTTCAGTTGCGGCACACAACTGCACTTTTTCCATACCCAGTTCATTAAACGCATAGTCGATGAGCATAGCGACGCTGCGTGTCACGATTCCGTTACCTTGTACCTTAGATGATAACCAATAACCCACCTCCACCTTGTTTAATAATAGGTCAATAGTGTTAAAACTAATGTTTCCTACCAAATCACCATGATAAATCATGGCGCACACCAAAGATTTGCCATCTGCATAATCGTGCAGTGATTGAGTAATAAACTGCTGGAAAAAAGCGTCTGAGTCAGCGTGATGTGGCCATGCCAACCATTGTGCTAGATAATCACGTTGCTCGCTCACGATCTGCATATACTGCTTTGCAAAAGAAGGCTGCACTAACGCAAGTTCAATGTCGTCATCAACTTTTAAGGTAAACACCACACTGCTCCTTTCAACATGTAACTTACAGATTAATCGAAATATTTTCTTTTGACGAAGAACCAGTTATACCCGATTGGTGAGATTTCACAATGGCCGATTGGTTTCCGGCGTTTTTCAAGGTAGTTGTCGCCTTTAATTTTTTAAGCAGCTTCTTTCTGCCTTTCAGGATTTAGCTTAACTTCACCAACTTCATCCCAGTTTCTAGATTCGTTTGACCACCGCTGTGGGTTGGCTGCTCTCGCTTGTTTATAAAGCTCTTTGCGCTTAGCTAAGATGGTACTATCCTCTCCATTATGGCGTTGAACTGGGGTC
>NZ_OANU01000143.1 GCF_900089835.1 Vibrio thalassae
CATCATATTGACTCCCTAGCACTCACCCGAGCTGTGGTTCTCAGGAGGAACATCTTCTCACGATTCCGTTCCCACTCAGCCTAATGCCTGAGTTTCGTTACATTGTCAGTTCCGCTGCTTTATTCAGGAACTTAGGGTCATCTGGTGATACAGATGGTTCACTCTTATCGTGGTGAACAACGCTTCATACGACTTCAGGTCGCACGGACACCTCTACGTTAGGACGTAGTCACCGTTCATCTCTGGGTAAAGCGGTGCTGGCTGAAGCGATAGAAAAAACCAAATCGATACTGGGTATACCTGATGATTATCGCGTTGGCATCGTTCCGGCATCGGATACTGGGGCGATGGAAATGGTAATGTGGTCGATGTTAGGCCCGCGTCCGGTCGACGTTTTCCATTGGGAGTCGTTTGGCTCTGAGTGGTTAGCGGACATCACGAAGCAATTGAAACTTGAACGGGTAAATAGCTATTTAGCTGATTATGGGTCGTTACCCGATCTCACTCAGGCAAATCCGCGACACGATACCATCTTTACGTGGAATGGCACGACCTCTGGAGTGAAAGTCCCGAATGGCGATTGGATTGCCGATGACAGAGAAGGGGTGACTATTTGTGATGCCACCTCCGCAGTGTTTGCGATGCCAATGCCTTGGGACAAACTGGATGTAGTCACTTTCAGTTGGCAGAAAGTGTTAGGTGGAGAAGGGGCTCATGGGATCATTATTTTGAGTCCGAAAGCGGTCGAGCGACTAGAGTCTTATACACCGCCGTGGCCATTGCCGAAGATTTTCCGCATGACGAAAAGTGGCAAACTCATCGAAGACATATTTCAAGGTGCAACTATTAATACGCCCTCCATGTTGTGTGTGGTGGACTATATTGATGCACTAGACTGGGTAGCGAGTCTTGGTGGTGTTGATGCGGCAATCGGAAAGTCTGAATCTAATCTTGCGGTACTGACAAACTTTGTTGAATCACGAGATTGGATACACTTCTTAGCGAAAGAACCAACACAGCGTTCTAACACCAGTGTATGTTTAACACTTGAAGCATCGGAGCAGCAAGTTAAAGCAATGATTAAATTGTTAGATGATGAAGGTGCCGCGTTTGATATCGGCGCTTATCGGGACGCGCCGGCGGGACTTAGAATTTGGGCTGGCGCCACCGTTGAGTCTGGTGATTTGGAAGTACTACTGCCATGGCTCGATTGGGCTTACGTCAAAGTCATTCAATAATTGCAAAGCACCTGCTAGTCAGTTGCTTTGTTGTCTCTTGCAGTGCCCGAAAACTAACCATAAGGGTAGTGACGAGGCAGTGGGGGTGAAGTGTTGGCGTTTTATTAAACATGTCACATTTCTGATTGTTATTTCGTGAGCTTTGTTTACAATGTTCGTTCGCTTTGGCTGGTGCATCCGTATTTGCATCAAAATAAGCTGATAACACAATGAAATCGTGGCAGTTTTCGAGTAACTGAAAATTGCTAACCAATAAAACATGTCTTGCTTGGTGTGCAAGACCACTGTAAATAGGATACTACATGCCTGTAATTACTCTTCCTGACGGTAGCCAACGTCAATTTGATAACCCTGTTTCTACAATGGATGTCGCTCTTTCTATCGGCCCCGGTCTTGCGAAAGCAACCATTGCTGGTCGTGTAGATGGCGAACGTGTAGACGCATGTGATTTAATTGAAAACGATGCGAGCCTAGAAATCATCACGGCGAAAGACGAAGACGGTCTTGAAATTGTTCGTCACTCTTGTGCTCACTTACTTGGTCACGCTATTAAACAACTGTACCCAGATGTGAAAATGGCAATCGGTCCTACGATCGACAACGGCTTTTACTACGATATCGATTTAGAACAGTCTCTTACTATGGAAGACGTTGAAAAAATCGAAAAACGTATGAAAGAGCTAGCAAAAACCAAGTATCAAGTTATCAAGAAAAAGGTTAGCTGGCAGGAAGCTCGTGACACATTTGAAAGTCGCGGCGAAACATACAAGATGGAAATCCTAGACGAGAACGTTTCTAAAGACGATCGTCCAGGCCTTTACCATCATGAAGAATACATCGATATGTGCCGTGGTCCACATGTTCCTAACATGGGTTTCTGCCAACACTTCAAACTATTGAACGTGGCCGGCGCATATTGGCGTGGTAACAGTGACAATAAGATGCTGCAACGTATCTATGGCACTGCATTCCACGATAAAAAAGCGCTTAAAGAGCATTTGACGCGTCTAGAAGAAGCGGCAAAACGTGACCACCGTAAAATTGGTAAGCAGTTGGATCTATTCCACATGCAGCAAGAAGCACCTGGTATGGTGTTCTGGCACCACAACGGTTGGTCTGTATTCCGTGACTTAGAAGTATTCATTCGTGAAAAACTGACTGAATACGGTTACCAAGAAGTAAAAGGTCCTCTAATGATGGACCGCGTTCTTTGGGAGCGTTCTGGTCACTGGGACAAATACGCAGACGCCATGTTCACAACTTCATCAGAAAACCGTGAATACGCGATTAAACCAATGAACTGCCCAGGTCACGTTCAGATCTTTAACCAAGGTCTAAAATCATACCGTGATCTACCATTACGCATGGCTGAGTTTGGCTCATGTCACCGTAATGAGCCGTCAGGTGCCCTGCACGGTATTATGCGTGTTCGTGGATTCACACAGGATGATGCACACATCTTCTGTACTGAAAGCCAAATACAAGACGAAGTAACGTCTTGTATCAAGATGGTGTACGACACATATAATACGTTTGGTTTTGACAACATCGTGGTGAAACTGTCAACTCGCCCAGAGAAGCGCGTAGGTAGTGATGAAATTTGGGATCGCTCTGAAGAAGCACTAAAACAATCTCTTGAGGCGATGGAGATTCCATTCGAGATTCAAGAAGGCGAAGGTGCGTTCTACGGTCCTAAGATCGAATTTACTTTATATGATTGTCTAGATCGTGCGTGGCAATGTGGTACAGTTCAGCTAGACTTCAACCTACCGGGTCGTCTAGGTGCTACTTACGTGGATGAAAACAATGAACGTCAAGTTCCTGTTATGATTCACCGCGCAATCTTAGGTTCTCTAGAGCGTTTCATCGGTATTCTTATCGAAGACTATGCTGGCTTCTTCCCAACGTGGTTGTCGCCAGAACAAGCTGTTATCATGAATATTACGGACAAACAGTCTGATTATGTTCAAGAAGTAACACAAAAACTGCAAAAAAGTGGAATTAGAGCCAAAGCGGACTTGAGAAATGAGAAGATTGGCTTTAAAATCCGCGAACATACTTTGAAGCGTATCCCGTACATGCTTGTTTGTGGCGACCAAGAAATGGAAGCTGGAGAAATTGCAGTACGTACACGTAAGGGTAAGGACCTAGGCAAGTTTAAAGTGGATGACTTTATCTCATACATCCAAGCCGAGGTTTCTAGCCGTAAGCTCAATCTGGAGGAATAAGCTATTAAAGGCGGAAGACGTGGCCAACAACCGGCCAAACAAAACCAGCACCGTTTAAACGGTGAAATTCGTGGCGTTCGTGAAGTTCGTCTAACAGGTGCAGATGGTGAATCTGTTGGTGTCGTATCGATTCAAGAAGCACTAGATGCAGCTGCAGAAGCTGGTATGGATCTCGTAGAGATCAGCCCTAACGCCGAGCCACCAGTCTGTCGCGTGATGGACTACGGCAAGTTCCTCTTCGAGAAGAGCAAAGCTGCGAAAGAGCAGAAGAAGAAGCAAAAGCAGATTCAGATTAAGGAAGTAAAATTCCGTCCTGGAACTGATATTGGAGACTATCAGGTAAAACTACGCAACCTGACGCGTTTCCTAGAAGACGGCAACAAAGTGAAGGTAACAATTCGCTTCCGTGGCCGTGAAATGGCTCACCAAGACATTGGTGTCGACGTTCTAAATCGTCTGAAAGAAGATACTGTAGATTTAGCTGTAGTAGAATCTTTCCCGACTAGAATCGAAGGTCGCCAAATGATCATGGTATTGGCCCCTAAGAAGAAGTAATTAACGGCTTTACAAGTAAGAAGACCCAGCCGTTTTCTGAATGGCTGGTTTTTGTTCGCCCTAATTACTATTGTATAAACAACTCAACAATGCGGAGTTATTCATCATGCCTAAGATGAAAACCAACAAAGGTGCTGCTAAGCGTTTTAAGAAAACTGCTGGTGGTATTAAGTACAAGCACGCTACAAAACGTCACATTCTGACTAAGCGTACTACTAAGAACAAGCGTCAGCTTCGTCCAAATGCAATCCTTCCTAAGTGTGAAGTGGCTGCAGTTGTTCGTATGATGCCATACGCTTAATTCTTTTTAGTTTATCAATCGTTTAGTTTAGGAGAGACATAATGCCTCGCGTAAAACGTGGTGTACAAGCTCGTGCACGTCATAAGAAAGTTCTAAAACAAGCTAAAGGTTACTACGGTGCACGTTCACGTGTTTACCGCGTAGCTTTCCAAGCAGTTACTAAAGCTGGTCAATACGCTTACCGTGACCGTCGCGCTAAGAAACGTCAATTCCGTCAACTGTGGATTGCACGTATCAACGCGGCATCTCGTCAAAATGGTCTATCTTACAGCCGTTTCATCAACGGTCTTAAGAAAGCATCTATCGAGATCGACCGTAAGATCCTTGCTGACATCGCGGTATTCGACAAAGCTGCATTTGCAGTTCTAGTTGAAAAAGCGAAAGCTGCTCTTTAATTAGCAGTTAGGTCTATGTAAAAGGGGAGCGAAAGCTCTCCTTTTTTGTATCTAAAGAATATGGGATAACGGACTTTTTACGCCATTTGCTCCGCGATTAATGACATGCGTATAGATTTGGGTCGTCTTGATATCGGTATGCCCCAATTGTTCTTGTACGGTTCTAATATCAGCACCACTTTCCAATAAGTGCGTCGCAAATGAATGCCGTAACGTGTGACAGCTAACTTGCTTGTCGACTTCCGCCTTTTTCACCGCAGATTTCAGAGCCTTTTGTACGCTTGACTCATTGATATGGTGCCGGCGAATCAAACCAGAACGAGGATCAGTAGACAAGCGAGTCGATGGAAACAAAAACTGCCAGTTCAGCTCTTTGTTTGAGTTAACCTGAGATCGGTTTAAGCCATCGCCATCAATCCTGTCTTTTCAGTGTTTGTGATGTTGAGTGATGGCTTTTCTGGTTTCAGACAGTAAGCGATTAGTCCGCCAAGTAAATTCAACATAAAACCATGTAAGCTGCGATGCCTTGAGTGCTCTATTTGAGATATATTCTTTAATTGGTCATTAATCGTTTCAATAATGAACCTTTT
>NZ_OANU01000134.1 GCF_900089835.1 Vibrio thalassae
AATGATGCGCCGAGCCTTGCTTTTAATTCACCCGACAAGGCATTTGTCAACGGCGATGGGCCAACAGCCTTATTGAAGAATGTAAACATCAGCGATATTGATTCAAGCACAATAGCCAGCGCACAAATCACGCTAATTGGCGCCAATAGCAATGAGAGTTTAAGTTTTACTGCGTCAGGCGGTATCACGGGAAGCTACGATACCAGCAATCACACACTGACGCTGACGGGCGATGCCTCTATCAGTGATTACCAAACCGCACTCGAAGCCGTTCAATATAGTAATACCGATTCTAACTTTACTAGTACAACCAACGAGACTCGGTCATTTGGCGTTACAGTGACCGATGTCAGTGTAGATACTACTTCGGCACTCTCTAGCGCTGTCGGCAATGGTTCGCTCTCCTTATTTGGCGAGTTTACTAATATTCAAAAATTCATTGCATCAGACTCGCTGGCAGTTACCCCACATTCGACTCATTACCGAGCACTAGGCTTCGATAACAATCTAGATGATGGATATATAGTAAATAAAACGACTAAACTAAATGATTATTTGCTAAACAATAGCGTTACTGTCAATAACCTCGTCGATCTCCAAAACTTAATTGCTGCTGATCAAGACCGAGATGGTCAATCCACTTATTTCGACGATGATGACGCTCTATATAATGTCACTGCGGTGTATCTATTCTACCCAAACATGAGTAGCTCGTTACCAACAGTATCTTATGAGTACCTTTTTTCAGCAAAAGTTAAAATCGCTGGTGAAACAGAAAAATACGTATTTATACCTCACGATAACACGATTCCTAACGCACAATCAGGGTCTCAATGGACAAAAGTGGTTGCTGATACAATTGAGGCTGAACTCGAAGCACAATATGGCGTTAATGCATTCGATGTCAGACAGGGTTCAAATTCGAATACTGCGTTCTCAAGTTCTTATAATGCGATTGAAGGGGTCGAGTGGATTGAGCTCAGTTATATTGATGAGTGGCAAGGCATAAATGCCTATCGGGAAGATGCAACTAGTTCAGTGGCAGCGCCAGACGATACGGATTACAACCTAATAAGTGCCACCCAAATTGATGGCAATCAATCTACTGAACTCAATAAGTTGTTAAAAGTCAATAACCCCACTGACTACGATGCCACGGTCGAACTCATCACCAGCTACGATACCGTCTACGAATACGCATCAGACAGCGGCAATCCTATCATTGCAACTGCGCCGCAAAGTACGGATTATATCAACATAGGCTTAACGCAGGATGTCAGCAGCGTCAGCGATTTTAATGCTTGGCTAAACGCTGCGCAGTTAGTCGTGGTAACCGACATTAGTGCCATGGTAAATGTCATTAACTACGCCAAAAACATTACTGGGGCAAGCGTTCCCGCAGATACCGATTACACCCAAGCTGGGATCACTGGCGTTGATAGCAACAATATCACGGCAGTGAATAGCGAAGTATACGCTGAAAGCGCCACGTCGTTGGGTCAGGTTCAAGCAATTGTTGACGAAATTAACGGTTGGAATGACATTATTGATTACGCTAACCAAGCAACAGGGAGCCAAGCGCCAACCGAGT
>NZ_OANU01000158.1 GCF_900089835.1 Vibrio thalassae
GAAGTGTCAGAAGTAATTTCTAATGCGAACGCATCGAGTGTTATTCGTAACAATGAGCTTAAGTTTGGCGGCTATGTCTCTGATTGGGCCCAATATGGTCGTAAGTTTGCGCTGGCCAATGTAGGGGCAACGGCCTATACCGAATTAGTCTATTCTTTCTTTGGTATTTGTGGTGACCGAGGTACCTTTGTATCCGATAAAAGTAATCCTAACTCAACCACTGCAGATAAGATTGAAGCCAACTGTACTGCGCTCAATAAGCAGGAAGGGGAAATTGTTTCTCTCGATTTCTGGGGTTCATTCCAAAATGCAGCTCGTTTTGACCCTGGATATAACTGGAGCGCTATATACGACAAAATTGATGCTTCAAATTGGAATCAATTAAATGCTGATAACACACGAGGACTGTTTGGTGAGCTTGTTGCTCTTAAAAAGCAAAATCCATCATTAGATATCTCATTGAGTATTGGCGGCTGGACGCTGTCTGAACCCTTCTATCGTGTGGCGGCAGACTCCGTATTAATCGATAATTTCGCCAACTCAGTATTAGAAATTGTCGATAAATTTCAAGTCAACGGTGAGCCTCTATTTACGACCATTGATATTGACTGGGAATTCCCAGGGCATGGTGGTGACTGTCATGATACTACTCGTTGTTACAGCCCCGATGATGGCGATAATTTTGTGACTTTATTGCAGGCGGTGCGTGATGTGCTAGACAGTAAC
>NZ_OANU01000133.1 GCF_900089835.1 Vibrio thalassae
TATTCCTGATCACATGGATTACGATGACGATGCTGACGGTATCTCGGATCTGGATGACAGTGCGCCACTCGATCGCAACTCAGACTATGACAGTGATGGCTTAACCGATGGCTATGAAACCGATAATGGCCTCAATCCGATGGATGCCAGCGATGGTGGTGTGGACAGTGACGGTGATGGTATTCGTGATGCGGATGAATTGCTGCTTGGTTTAAATCCGAATGACCCGAATGATGGCAAAGACGCCGATACTGATTTAGATGGCTTCACCAATGGACAAGAAATCCTTGTTGGCACCAACCCACTGGATGCCAATTCCTATGACGGTGATGGGGATGGCGTTCTCGGTATCAATGATAGCGATGACACCGATCCCATGACAGACAATGACGGAGACGGCATTGCAGATAGCGTTGAAAAACAAGCGGGCTTTGATCCAAACGATCCCCTCGATATTGATTTCTCTATCGATGAAAACAACGATGGCATTGCTGATGTGTGGGCAACGCTGCAGCAGGGTTTACCAGCGCAAGGGGTCATGAATGTCACGACTTGGGCGCAACATCAAGCTCAAATGGCAAGCACGCCTGAAGTGCTCGTAACAAGTTTTATTAATCAACCAAGTCAACAATCCATCGATTTGAACGCATTAAGTGGGGAAGTGTCTTACGAGTTCATCGTACATTTTGCAACAGACCGTTCTAATTCCTTGGCGATACTGGGTTTGAGAAATAACAGTATTGGACTCAACACCGTGTGGAGCTTACGTTTTGAGCAATATTCAAGTAACGGTAAGCTCGGTGCGACCAAATATGGGGCGGCTGACCATACGTTTACGGCGGTGAATGGGCAATCGATTAATTCGCCTTACGGTGATCCCGTCCATATAGTCTTCCTTGCTCGAGGCAGTAATAGCGAAGTTTGGGTCAATGGTGTTCAAGTTGGGCAAATCAGTGGTCAATCTATGCTGATCAACGATCCCGCCACACCACTCGGTATTAATGAAGGCACTGTACAAGGCGTTGAAGGGATCTATGGCTTTGCTGCCCATAATCGCGCGCTGTCGGCGGATGAAATCGCAGCAGGTTATCAAAAAGCGCTGAGTATTTACGTCGATACCGATGGTGACGGCATTTATGATGTGATTGACCCAGATGATGACAACGATGGTTATCTCGATAATGGGGAGCAAGACACTAGCGGTTATGGCACAGGTCAAGTGGTTGCCGGTGTACTGGGTGATATCAATGATTTATTAGCGAATAACCAAAACATTGAAGAAAGCGTCTTAGTAGACAGTGGTCGATTCGTAAATATCACCAGTGCCAACATGGCGCAATACAACATAGAGTTAGCGCGTGTCGGTAATTTCAGTTCGGTTAACGAAATTCAAACCATCATCGATAATGTGAATGAAACGGTGGTTGCGTTGAGCGCGATTGTTGGGTTTGCGAACGCCAATCATGCCAGCAACTTAAGTTTTGCTGATTTAAGTAGTGTGATGGGCTTAACCGCACTCGATGCGAATAATCATGCTTACTATCAAACCTTGATAGCCGCAGACGTGGGCAATAACGTCGACACCGTAGCCAAGTTACAAACGCTAATCAACACTGCCAACGCGAGCCAATCTCAAATCGATGCCATCAGCCAATATGCCGCTAACAACAACGAGGATGCCTTAACCATGGCCATGCTGCAAGGCATTGCAGGCTTGTCGGTAGACAGCAATAACCTCAACCACTATCAAGAGTTCGTCGCTGACAGTGCGGCGGCGGACATCATTGATCTAGCCAGTTTACAACTCCTCATTAACGATGCCGATGCCTTTGCGCTCGATCCACAATGGGCAGTGACAGGGCAAGCGGTGGCGAACAACATCATCGGCGCAACGGTGCGTGTGTATGCGATTGAATCAGGCGTGAAAGGCACTGATATTACTCATACAGAAGGCAGTACCGATGTTAACGGTGCGTTCAGCATGACCATTGTGCCTACTGCGCTTCCTGTGATGATGGAAATCACCGGCGGTGTCTACATTGATGAAGCAACGGGGATTTCACTCAATAGCGGCACGCTCACCACAGTATTGCCAGAGATTTCGCGCCGCGATGCCGTGACCGTGTCACCACTGACGGATATTGCGGCAAAAGTGGCGGCAACGGATCTGACCGTGACAGGCATTAACAGCGCGAACGCCTTGATTGCCAGCACCTTCCTAGATTCAGCTAATGCGGATGATGTGTTTGCGATTACGCCAGCGGCGATGAATGCCACAGGCTCAGGCATTGAACAGCAATACCGCAGTGCCTTGATTGGTTTGTCGGTACTGGGCGGTGGTGAAGCTCTTGCCAATGTGACACAAGATATTGCGACAGATTTGGCTGACAATACCCTTGATGTGAATACCGCCAAAGCCTTGTACCTTAATACCCAAACGTGGCTACGTCGTCATGGCATGACAGATTTGGCGCTCAATGTGCCGACCTTTGGCTTAGATAGCGCCGCGCAACAAGCCGTGGATACTACCCTTGCCAGAGATACTACCTTGGCGTATTTCCCTGAAATCTTGCAAACCAGCACAGGTACGCTTGATCTCACTGCCTTGTTCTCAGGTTATCTGCCAGCAGGCAGCAGTGTCAGCGTGAGTGTTCTTGACGGTGGCAACTTAACGCCACTCACAGGGACATTCGATACCAGCTTGTACAGCAGTGGTGCGCAAGTACAAATCACCGTAGAGGTGGACGGGGTCGCTCGTTTAGAAACCATTACCCTGCAACCTAGCGCGACACCTGTTTCCATTACCTCAACCCTTGGTGACATCAATAACGGCGCTCACACGCTGACGGTTACGGCTTCAGATAGTCAAAGTGTCACCATCGAAAGCCTCTCCCCTGATATTGCCAATGTGTCTATTGACCAAATTAGTGTGAACCAAGATGGCACTGCTCGCTTTGTGGTGACGGCAAATGACGGTACATGGCAAGAAGTGTTGAGCCTTGATTTGTTGTCACCTCGCACTGCCCCAAGTATCACTTGGCAGCTTGATAACAATGGCGATCTGCAAGTGGCGAGCATCAATGGCGATAGCAGCCATGTTAGCTTGAAATACCAAGGCACCGATTCAAGCTTGACCATGATGACGCTCCTGTCAGTCGATAGAAATGCGAGCGATAGCATTAGTTGGGCGGTGGAAAAAGACGGTGTACGTTTCTCAACGTTACAAAGTGTTGACGTGGCGAATGTGGTCAATTCTATTGCCATCAATAACTTACCGGCGCGAATAGCCGATACGTCAATTGCCGATGCCGATTTGTTTACCCAGTTTATGGGACTCACTGCACTGTCAAGTGATGCGACTATCCAAGGTTTATACCGCAGTGAATTAGCCAATAATCCCGTCACAACATTTAGTGAATTACAAGCTAGCATTGCAGAGACTAACATCACGGGCGCTGCCTTTGTTGACTTGCAAAATACCACCAATACCAACATTACCATTACCCAACTGCAAACCTTGTTACCGAATCAATTTTTCTCGGCAGGTTTACTCAGTGACTATCAAACGGCACTGGCGAATAATTCATGGAATACAGCAGACGAGGTTCAAGCCTTAATCGTGGTGGTCAATACGGCTAACCTTGTTGACAGTGATGGCGACGGTATCTTTGATGTCGATGATCCAGATCCAAACATGTGGAACGACCTTGCTACCGGTGAGCGTTTTGGCGAGACGCAAGTATCCAGCACCCATACGCAAACAGAATACACTACCCCAGTGCTTCGCATCATGACGCAAGCGCACACGCGCAGTGAAGACATGTATGTGCCGTATGAAGATTACGCTGACAGCTTAAAACGTTGGGACTCTAATTACATGCCGAGGGTCGCTTACTCTGCCGTGAGTAATGGCACCAAAGATGGCGCGGTTTGGCAAGACCAAACGACTATGGCGGTGTATTACAGCGAATTTAATCCTGATGGTACCCATAACCGCACGCTGAGTTTGCCTAATGATGACAATGAGCGGTTGCTCTCTGCGACCAGTAACGGCAGCGGTGCGATTGTCTACGGTCTTTCAAAGTCGCGTGAAGAATATGAGACCGCACTCACCATGCCAGTGCGTCTCATCCGTTACGATCTCAATAGTGAAACCCTTACTATTAGTAAATTGCTCGATAGTTCAACGCCGACAGGTGCCTCACCCGATGGACTTGATGTGTCTAACGTTGGTAGCACGCCATCTAAGTTAGCTTGGTCTGGCGATCGCATTGGTTTAAATCTCCTCCGCTCCAGAACCGATGGGCACCAATCTGGGGTGGCTGTGGTGTATGATGCCAACACCCTTGATTTAGTTAAAAACCATCTACAAATATCGGGGCATCAATTTGGCGGCACCATGATGGTGGACAGCCAAGGTAATTTTAACACCTTGGTGCTTGGTGATAACTTCCCGCGCGGTATCGATTTGATCCAATGGAATGACACCAATCGCTTCACTCAAGATTTACTGCGAGTCAAAACTGAGCATGCCACGACCCAAGGGGTGGGTGAGGTCTATACTGCCATCTCCACACCAAGCCAAACCTACTACACCTGGTCAAACGATAATCGCACCTATTCAGAGCTCGGCGGTGTAGTGGAAATGGACGATCGCCTCCTCAGCTTCATGACGAGTGAGCGCGGCCTAAACAACGCAGAAGTCGGCAGTGGGCATAATAAAGCGTGGAACATTGCCGTGGTGGCGACCGCGAAAGATACGGCGGAAGATAAATACCTTACCTTCGGTGAGTACGAAAGCACGGAATACTACAACTTCATCGGTAATCGTCACATTCTCGAAAACCGTCACGTCATTTGGATCACGGATTTTACCGACATCAACGACAGCGTGTCGCGTTTGAAACCGTTGAAACTGGCCGATAACGTCATCTTGTTATTGATGGAAATGCATACCTACGATGGCTATGACTACAGTGCCTACATGATGGTCAACAAAGACTTGCAAGTTCTTGTCCCACTCACCCGTATGCATCAAGACATCATC
>NZ_OANU01000179.1 GCF_900089835.1 Vibrio thalassae
TTTGTTTGGTTACTGAAACGTGGATTAAGTACCGCAGGGCCATCATTTAACGTTATTTGTAAACGTAAATAGTGGGCATTATCTGCACTCGTTGTGATATGACTTGCTCCATTAGCTGCGCCGATATCGCTCCATGTCGATCCATCTTGACTGCGTTGCCATTGGTAGTTCACCCCAAGATTCGCATTAGCAGCAATGGCGTTATCAATCGCTGCAACCGTTGTTGATAACAGAGACACTTTCGATTGAGTGGCTAATGTGAGCGGGCTGATGGTCAGATTGAGCGAATTGGCTAACGTAACTAACGCTGCTGAATTTGTTTTTGGCGATACGGTTTGGGTATCGACACTGCGTTTGATTAATAAACCGTACGCATCATGATATTCAACTGTAATACGTAATACATGATTTACATCTTTGTCGGTCGGCATATAGTTTTCGGTTGTCGCTAACATCGTTAAGCTGTTGTCAGCGTTTACACGTTGCCAGATTACCTGACGATCCGTAAATAGCGCAGGTGATGCTGACGAGAGTAAGCGAGTACCAACTGTTTGCAATATACCTTCTTGAGGCTGAGCAAGGTCATCAAACTCTATATTGTAACTAATACTGTTGTTTTGTACCTCAGTGGTGATGTCCGAGATGCTTTCGCTTATCTGGCTGTTGTTATCGATTGCGATGAGTTTTAGACGGTACTTATCGCCTGCAGTGAGTG
>NZ_OANU01000131.1 GCF_900089835.1 Vibrio thalassae
GTGTGCCCGGAGTTCAGGGCTAGCATGGATGCTTAAATTGAACCACGAGTCTATCTGAAATCCACAGACTACGAGACAAGAGGTCGAGAGGCTGTGGCTACGCAGGGCTGTGACTGCTTATGAGTCTGGGCGGCAGTGACTTACCGATGCTGGTAAGGTGATGTAACCCGCTGACAACGGGGAGTGAGGCGAACTCGTTAAGCCAAGATGCTCCTCTAGGCTGAGTATTGGACGGATGAAGAACATGAACTGATTAACCCGCATCTATGGGCTGAAATGTCGCCACCGCCTACACGAGTTATCAGGCGGTATGATGTTGTGTGATTGATAGAGGTATGGTCAATACACACCGATTTAAAGAGGAAATGTATGCCTCTGAAATGGAAAGAAGTGTCATCACAGGTCAGCTTCTTAGCATCATCACCTTACAGAACGATAAGGTTAAAGACTGCGATCAGCATCCACCCCAATACGGTTGAGTTCAGATAGGTAAACCGGGGAAGGTCTGTTGGAATGTAAAGGGAGCATGCCCCCGATGACAAACAGGCTGACGGAGTTCTCGTAGTAGTCTGAGATGGGGAAAGCCCATTACATGGCGAAGGGGAACAGCTTAATTAACTTGTGTCAGCGAACTAGCTGACTGCAATAAGGTGAAGACCTTTGATAATCAGTGAAATGCAACACAAGCTAGCAACATGGACAGCAGACGACAAAACCCGCAGGGTCGACCGTCTGCTTCGGCTAATCTCTCATCCGGACTGGTTATACCATGCGGCAGAGAAAACTCTCTCTTCCAAAGGAGCCAGAACACCGGGAGTGGATGGTGTGACTAAACATCACCTGCAAGGGAAATTGGGCGACTATCTACGTGAGCTTAGGCTGGAACTACAATCCGGTAACTACCAGCCTATGTCCGCTAGACGCATCTATATACCTAAAGCAAATGGGAAGCAACGCCCGCTGGGCATTCCAACCCTGCGTGATCGCATAGTCCAACGGGCAATGCTGATGGCAATGGAGCCAATTTGGGAAAATGATTTCCACTCATTATCTTATGGCTTCAGACCAGAGCGCAGCGTGCACCATGCGATCCGCACAGTCAGATTACAGCTCACTGACTCTACAGACACTCGTGGTCGATGGGTAATCGAAGGTGACCTATCCAGTTACTTCGATACTGTACATCATCGACTATTGATGAAGTGTGTACGTAAGCGGATAAGCTGCAATGGTTTTCTTGATTTACTCTGGCGTTTTATCAAGTCAGGGCATGTTGAGAGAAACCTGTTCTGTGCAACGCATCAGGGTGTACCTCAGGGCGGCGTCATCTCTCCATTACTGTCGAATATCATGCTTAATGAGTTCGACCAGTATCTTCATCAACGCTATCTGAGTAAGAAAGCACGTAAAGACCGATGGTACTTAAACTACAGCATTAAGATAGGGCGCCGTTCAGCAATTGAAAATAACTGGCAGTGGCAACCAGCGGTTGCCTACTGTCGTTATGCCGATGACTTTGTTCTCGTAGTCAAAGGGACAAAACAAGATGCTGAAAATATCCGAGACGAATGTCGACTGTTCCTTGAAGGGAAGTTAAAGCTCACGCTGAATATGGAGAAAACCCATATCACGCATGTGAACGATGGCTTCGTCTTCTTGGGGCATCGGATTATCCGAAAACGTGGTCCTAGAGGAAACATGCGAGTCGTTACTACAATACCAAAGGTTAAGGCGAAAGCATTTACTCATGCGTTAGTAAAAGAGCTTTCAGGGGACTTTAGTTGCAGCAT
>NZ_OANU01000180.1 GCF_900089835.1 Vibrio thalassae
ATATTTTGTTAAGTGCCACTTTAGCAATGACATCCACGGTAAGTTGGGATTTAGCATCCATAACGATCATCCTATACACCCTTTGACTAATTCACAGTGATAGTCAAAGGATTACGTAAAAAGTAGGACCGTCAATTTCCCTCGGTAATTAGGCTAACGACAAAGTCGCTTGGTAATTAAGGTACGACAGAATCGCTTGGTGATCACAGTCATTAGTGTGACTGCTCTAAAACACTTCTGCCCCAATACGTGTTAGATCAAATGCTCTACAAAATTCAGGGGCGTGCGTTTTCCCTACTAAATATAATCAGACGAAAGAAGATATGGCCATTCTCATTTAGAGTGCAATCAGGGTGAAAATCGTATTGCTCGGAATACGCCGGAGTTATACGGAAACTTTCGGCAATTTCTGAAGCTCATGCCTTAGACACTAGGTTGTGCGGGCTTTCGATTGAACGTGAATATAATTAGCGTTACTATTGATTGCATATAATTACGGAAAAAATCCGTCTATAAAGCGTTATGTGATTTTTAGCAGTAGTGAGCGAGGTTGTAATGCTTAGTGAGAAATTGTTTCTTCCATTCTTAGCTACGTTAGGTGCATCTTTGACGGTGTTGTTTATCCAGTTCAACACTCGTAGAGTGCGAGAAAGTAAGCAGAAAGTATATGCGACTTCATATGTATTTCATCAGTGTCACAACATTTTGTTCTCTGAATTAAGCATAATGAAGGCAACAGTAGTTCCACATATCAAATAAGGATTAAGCGTTGCGCAGCCAACGTTAAATCCCGAGTGTTGGACAAGCCCGAGCCTCTATATAAGTAAATTGTGCGATCTGCTCTAGAAGGGTGGCGACCTTGATGCTTTTCTCAAGGCGAGCGCAGGTATTGTAAGGTGGAGAATTCCGCCTTATCAATAGGTTAACTGACTAATGTTGGTTCTTAGTGGCTGTTTCTCCTTATCTTGTTGATGACGGCCATTATCCTTATTATTAGATGCCTTTCGGCTATCTCGGT
>NZ_OANU01000148.1 GCF_900089835.1 Vibrio thalassae
ACATTCATCATATTGACTCCCTAGCACTCACCCGAGCTGTGGTTCTCAGGAGGAACATCTTCTCACGATTCCGTTCCCACTCAGCCTAATGCCTGAGTTTCGTTACATTGTCAGTTCCGCTGCTTTATTCAGGAACTTAGGGTCATCTGGTGATACAGATGGTTCACTCTTATCGTGGTGAACAACGCTTCATACGACTTCAGGTCGCACAGACATCACTGAGTTAGTAGAGCCACGTAAATGCAACGAATACGGCAAAGAGGTACAACGTAAAATAGAGGCTCTGGAGTTGGTTGCAGAGCTTGGTAGTGTCTCTAAAGCCGCTCGTATCTTAGGTTGCTCACGCCAAACCTTGTATACCTATCAGCAAATAATGGAAGAGGAAGGGCCACTTGGCCTCAAACGGATTAATAAGCCACTGAAGCGCAGTAAAAACGCAATCCCAGAGAGCACCGAAGATAGGATTATCGAGTTGACGTTGCTCAACCCGCATAATACGTCGATACAAGTGATGAAACTACTCAAACAAGAAAACATTACTGTGAGTATCAGTACCATCCAGACTATATGGAAAAGAGAAAAGCTCAATACACGAGAGATGAGAATCAAGCAATCCCAATCAATGAGTATCGATGTGTGAGGCAGTTAAACGATATGAATACTAGAATATAAAGGCATGACAGAATCGGTTGGTACTTATCCCGTCATGTTCCCTCAGTAATGACATTGAATTTTTACCCGTGGCACTTTCTAGCTCGAAAGTGCCCCATTAGGTTTTACGTTAACTCTTCCTCACAGCACTCACTTTAGTATTTGGCTTATTTTTTCTTATCACAAAAACTCTAGACACAAGGGCAAATTTGCTAATCCCCTACATAGAGAGACTTTATGTAACAAGACCGCCCTTATGGACAAAGTTGATTTACCAGTTTGATATAGCCATTCCTAAATATAGCTGACCGGTTTTCTGTTCTTTCATTCCCATACACAAGCAGGTGATGCATCAGGGAAACCATACAATTCGACACGTTAGATAACGTACCTATAACATCAGTGGGTTTATCCGCTATGGAAAATTTATCAGGATAATTCACCCATCGGCTATTTCTACTGATGTCATCTGGGTTGTGTGAAGCCCCAATATATGGAAACCATGCACCGTTTGTATGTTGATAGTGGATTTTATTCCTTACTTGTGAAGGCCAGTTACCTCTATGTGCATTTGGACGAATTAGTGCTTGTTTAAGGTTTGCCAATAGCGTGAACGCTTTGTCTTTGTTTCTAGCTAGTCCAGTAGTTTCAGTCGGCAAATCGTTTAGCAATTCATCTAAAAGTAATGAAAAGCTATGCCATGTATCTGCATGAGAATCTTTTAGTTTCGAATATTCTACTTCTTTACTGGTTTTGTTAATTGAAGATAAATAAAAACCATTTTCGATTGAGCTAACGTTATTATCCATTGCTGTTATAACTGATAACTCATGAACCTTTTCGATATGCTCCTTTTCATACTGAGAGCATGACCTACCATAAAGCCTCAATATTGCATGGGCGGCATAAAAAGAAGCGTAATACATTTTGACCGTTGTCCAACCTGCACTTTTAGGTAAATTAGTATTCTTGTTTATTGACCACATAGACTCAACGGCCGCTTGAGCAAACCTGTTGCAATCATTAGCCATGGCAATATATAAAGAATCAACATCATTCACTTGCAACTTGAATGTATTGGTTACATCGCGCCCGCCTTTTGTCTTAGTTTTAACTAAAGGAGTAGCGAGAAGATACTTTGAACTAGCCATCCAAGCCTTCATGTCTGACATGGATAGGCTAACTACTTCAAAAATCTCGTTGTGACATAGCTGATGAAGTATTTTTATTTCAGCAGACATCTACAGAGTGAACTCTTGCTTTAATGTGTCTTCAAGATGATCAACGATTGGCTTATAGGCGTTTGTAGCCTCTGAAAGAACAGAAACTTTAACTCGTTCCCCAACTGTATCAGTGAAATCAAAATAGTTGTCCACTGTGTATATTGCACCGTACCTGTCCTTGACTCGCTGAGTAATTATTGGGAAAAAACCTGCAAATGCTTTAAAGACTGTAGTATTAAACATTTGCTCACTAATTTCGTTCTTGTTTAAGATACCTTCTTGGACAGCAACAAGATATGCGTTGTAGATCTCATAGATTTCGTCGGTTGATTTCCCCCCAAAAATCTTGATCAAAGGCTTCAATGCTGTGTTAAATACAGAACGGGTGATTTTACCTTTTACTCGCTTTGATGCAGAGAGCTTGTTGTACAAGGCACTGTCATTTTCATTTGAGAAAAGGTCAAATAGTTTTCGCAGATACTGCTCTTCACTACTCTCATATTCAGCAAGTTTTTTTATGTCTAACAATAGCTCTGTAGGAACTCCTTTTTGCTTAGAGTTTATGTCGATGAACAGCCTAGACTCATCTCTCTTTGATAACCCTTCATATACAACAACGGGTATACGGAGTGCTGTCTCCGCTAGCTTGAAACCATAAACGCGGTGTTGGCCATCAATAATCAAAAAAGCGGTGTTAATACTGTTGAAGCTTACAGACTTTGCCCTAGAGTCGTAGTTAAACTCTGCTACGTCTTGAGCTGATAGGACAATTGCACTAGGTATTGTTCCCATTCCTGAGTCTATATAGTTTGCTATCTCTTTTGCTCTTTTTTTGTCGAGAGCACGTTGGAAGCCTAGCTCTGGATCTTCATCCCGATTTATTACATAACAGCATTTTGCTAGCACGTCGCTAGGCATAGTAAACGAATAAAATTTGTGGTCACCTTGCCTAACTAGACTTACGCTACCAAATTTCTCTTTAGCTTCATCTGCCATGATTGGCTCCAATGTCTATTTCAAGTGTGTGTATTATATCGATAACACATTGAAGAAAATAGTAATCTTTTGACCCGATTAAACTGTAGTGGATAAGTGAAACTGGCCATCATTTTGGACTTGATTTCGACACTTGCCATTAGGAGAAGTTATCCCAAGCGTCTCTGTCTTATTAAATTCGTAACAAGCTTTTGTCCAAACTAGTGTCAGGCCAACCAGTTCTGGCACGAGCTTGCCCCGAAATGCGTTAGACCAAATACTCTACGAAATTAAGGGGCGTGCGTTTTCCCTATCAAATCTAATCAGACGGAAGAAGATAAGGCCATGCTCATTTGGAGTGCAATGAGGGTGAAAAACGTATTGCTCCGAAGCCGCCTGAGTTATACGGAAATTTTTGGCAATTTCTCGAGTGAATATCGTAGACATTTGGCAGCAGGGCGGGATACATTGAGCCTCAGTATGAATAGCGTTATAGTTTGTCACGATATTTGAGGAAAAAACTGCTTAATAAGTGTTACTGCTAAAAAAGGACTAATGATGTTTAAATGGACGAAAAACAAGATCATTAAATCAGTGGCTAAGGAGCTGCCCCCTCGGTTGTCCATAAGGTATGGGAAGAAGAGCAGCTATACACAGGCAGAAATTGACTGGGCATTGGTTGCCGTCGATAAAGATAAAGACATCAATTACAAACACTATGCTTATGGCATGCTAACTGATCAAAGCGTTTATATGCAATTGGGTATGACATCGACGTTTGGTTCTCGTGAGAACTTCCAGAAAGGGGTTAGCGAAGTTCTGTTTAAGCAAGAGTGCACCCCAACTATGGATTTATACCTCGACTATTCATCAGACAAAAGTGCAGGATCACAAACAGCACCAACCGACTTCGGTGAACAGACTGGCGGCACTGATTCAAGTATTGGTGGTGAATAAGTTGCACAACAGATAAGGATTGAGCGTTGCCTATCCAACGTTTAATCCCTAGTGTTGAACAAGCCGAGCCTCTACTCTATATAAGTAAACTGTGTGATTTGCTCTCGGAGGGGGGCGGCGTCAGTTTTTCATCAGGTTGGCTCAGCCATTACAAGGAATGAGTACAGAGCGTTTTTAGCTAATCTCTGCCCCAATGTACGCTAGATTTTTTACTCATTCACATGCTGTTAATGTGAGTTTTCCCTACTAAAAGTTATCCGAAAGTGAGCGAATTGTTATATTAACTAAAAAAGTGCTTAGTTCATCAGCATGAAAAGCCATTTTTGCCACTAACTTACTGATTATAAATTTAATTAACAAAGTAGAAACGGCAATATAGGTTAACGGCTCTTAGCAGCCATAGTGATGTTAGGTTTGGGGGCAATAGTGGAACTACGGAATGAGATATTAGATGACTACACTCGCTACTGCGAACGTAAAATCCCAGACGAGTTTAAGGTAAGTACTCCTATTCATTATGATCCTATTTATTCCTATCAAAGCCAATATGCCTCAAATACTCGAGTCAGCTCAGTGCAGTGAAGAGCTTAACAGTGCAACAATTGGTCTGGAAGTGGACAATGAAACTAAGCAGCCAGTATTCACAATCAAAGAAATCAACTCCTTTTTCACGATTTAAGTTTACAAGATAATTGGGCTTCACTTCCTAGCACGGAAGAACCGGTATTTTCTCGTAAGTATCTATTAATAATCGAATATCTTATTTACAGAGGCAGCTATTTGACTTAGTTGTTCTTGTGCTCATAATGTGAATTCATATAACAATGTGGTCAATTTTAATTTGCCACTATACAAGGAAAATAAATGACTAGTGCGTGGCCATATCCGGGAGCTAAGTGGTACAAATTCGATTTCCATACACATACTCCTAAATCAACAGACTCAATGTGGGCGAAGCACGAGCATAATTTATCTCCCCAAGATTGGCTTTTAAAGCTGACGAATCCCCACAAAATATTGGTCTTAACTGAGTAAGGGATCGACCTTTGGGCAAATATGTGATCAAATCATTGCAAAAAATGAGATTATCACAATGACTGTACTTCGAACCCTTAAAGAAGATATTGCAACAGCTTACCCTGATATTCACTCCGTCAGGCTTAGTACCGTTTTTACTTTTGTTGAATCTGGAATGCGTGACCAACGAGTGACTGTCACATACCTTGGTCGTGGTCTTAAAAATAGTTCTGATACAGATAAGAAGCACGATATAAAGCGAGCTGACAGGTTAATTGGGAACCCTTATTTGCATAGTGAGCGGCTCTATTTTTATGAGTTCATGACTGAACATTTGGTTGGCCATAACCCTCACCCTCTTGTCATTGTCGATTGGTCTCCTATCAATGGTCAGGAAATGTTTCAAGTACTTAGGGCTAGTATCCCTATGGGTGGAAGAGCCTTAACGCTATATGAAAAAGTGTATCCAGAGTCTGAATTAAACTCAGAAAAGGCCCACATTGACTTGCTG
>NZ_OANU01000130.1 GCF_900089835.1 Vibrio thalassae
TGGTTGTTCTCGAGTACACCAAATGGTGCTGAAGCGAGCGCGATGCTTTACAGTATCGTCGAGACCGCGAAAGCCAATGGGCTCATCCTCTACGACTACATGGTCAAGTGCATGCAAGAGTTAGCGAAATCTGAGCCTGATATCGATGCGCTCCTACCTTGGAACTTCAAGCATTAGCAAGATCGCCCCGTGGGTTTATGGGGCGTTTACCAATCAACTGATTGAAGTCACGACCAACAAAAAAGCCCATCGTGTTGATGAGCTTTCTATGAGTGTCACACTTATTAATTTTGCAGCTTAGATGGGTCTAGTTCGATGGGTATATCTCCAAGGATTGTGCTCGATTCCTAAACTCACCAAGTCGACTATAATCATGCGATGGCAAAAATGTTCTGTTCTCAACACCATTCCAAAGCACAGCTTTTACACGTTTACCGACCTCTATTGACTCTATATTATTGTTCTCGGCGCTGCCTGCAAAATTAACGTGAAAATAAGAGCCATTATTCATGCAATGGTCAAAAGGTTGCCCTTGAAAATTTTCTTTGGTCCATAATCGAACACACGTTGGCGCTACTTCTTTAAATGGGTATATCTCCAAGGCTTGTGCTCGATTGCTAAACTGACCAAGATTAGGATTATTTCGAAAAAATGTTCCTGCTGTATCACCATTCCAGAGTACAGCTTTCACATTTTTACCGACCTCCATTGACTCTATATTATTGTTCTCGACGAGACCTGAAAAATTAACGTGAAAATAAGAACCATCATTCATGCAATGGTCAAAAGGTTGCCCTTGAAAATTTTCTTTGGTCCATAATCGAACACACGTTGGCGCTACTTCTTTAAATGGGTATATCTCCAGGGCTTGTGCTCGATTGCTAAACTGACCAAGGTTAGGATTATTTCGAAAAAATGTTCCTGC
>NZ_OANU01000193.1 GCF_900089835.1 Vibrio thalassae
GCCAAAAGATGCCGTTCAAGTGGCGCCTTCCAGCAACCAACCCCTACCTTCTGACTGAAGCCAGAAACACAGTTACTTCAAGATACTCAGATGTTGCTATGGCCGTTGGCCTTGATTAAGCGGAGAGCCGTATGCGCTGAAAGGTGCACGTACGGTTCGGAGAGGAGAGGCAGAGAGATAGTTCGACTACGCTCTGTCTCTTACTCTACTTGCGACAAGCGAAGGCTGGCTGTATTTGGCGGTAATTATTGACCTTTATTCAAGGCAAGTAGTCGGTTGGTCTATGGACACCAGAATGACGGCAACTCTGGTCTGCGATGCGTTATCAATGGCCTTGTTCCGTCGAGGGTTCCCTGAGCAGGTTATCGTTCATAGTGACCGAGGTAGTCAGTACTGCTCAAAGGATTATCGAGACCTGATAACTGCTTATAATCTAAAGCAAAGTATGAGTAGGAAAGGAAACTGCTGGGACACTGGGGTTAGAATTAAGATACAGACTGTTTGTACTGACCCGTGCTGGGATTGACTGAAATGTCTTTGTGTTGACCTGTCGTTCAAAGAGTCTGTTCAATTCTGTCGACTCAGTTGTGACCTAATAGGAGCTTTGTAATGCACCTCCAGTGTCCAGTCCAGCTGGGCGTTTCATACAGGAGAGTGGTCTAAATGAACAATAACGATCCCCGCTATAAATTGTACCTGGGTGTAGATACTCACCTAGAGCTCCATGTCGCAACACTTATCAATGAGCTTGGGCAAGTTGTTAAGAATAAAGCATTCAGTGCTGATATTTCAGGCTACCGTGAACTCTTTTCATGGTGTAATTCTTATGGATTCCTTCAAAAAGCCGGCATCGAAGGTACAGGAAGCTATGGTGCTGAACTGACAAAATTTCTACTTAAGAACCATATTGACGTATATGAGGTTATGCGGCCAAATCAAATGGAGAGACGGCTCAAAGGCAAAACTGACGTTATAGACTCAGAGAATGCAGCCAGAAGCGTCTTATCTGGCGAAGCAAAGGTTATTCCCAAAAGCCATACGGGGCCTGTTGAGTCACTGCGAAGCCTACTGTTGACTCGCAATAGTGCGGTCAAAGCAAGGACTCAGGCGATGAATCAAATTCGAGCTCTCCTTGTATCAGGACCCGATGAGCTAAAGCAGTCCCTTTATCTCTCAAAACCAGAAGCTTGCGCAGCTGCGTGCTTGGCCCGATGTTCAAGTAGTAGTGAACCTCTATTAATTTCACTTGAACTGTTGGCCCAACGTTGGCGTTTTCTAAACGACCAAGTAAAAAAACTCGATAAGGTTTTAAAAAAGTTAACCATGAGCACGGCTCAGAGCCTCGTATCCAGATTTGGTGTTGGATCAAATGTGGCAGCCACGCTTTTGGTTGCTGCTGGGGATAATGCAAGTCGACTAAGGAAAGAGTCATCATTTGCTGCATTATGTGGTGTAAACCCAATCCCCGCTTCATCGGGTAAAACAACTCGTCATAGGCTAAATCGCGGAGGCTGCCGAAGTGCTAATAATGCGCTCTGGACTGTAGCCATGGTAAGAATGCGCAGTGATCCTAGAACTAAGGACTATGTGGCTCGAAGAACGGCTGAAGGGTTATCAACCAAAGAAATATCGCGTAAGTTAAAACGTTACATAGCGAGAGAGCTATTCCCGCTAATTCTTAAAGATCTAGCGACGCTGGCTTGACATAGGAGCGTCAATGCTTGTGTTGAGAGCTTCTTCCATTCAATGAAAGTTGAAGCGATCCAGTATGAGCCGATCATGACGCGAGACGAGATGCGCCAAACGATCTTTGAATACATAGAGGTTGATTATAATCGGACAAGAAGGCACAGTGCTCTTGGGTATCTAAGCCCAGTTAACTTTGAAAATCAAAATGTCGCTTAATGAAGTGTCCAGTCTGGCTGGAGCAGATCATGCTTATGATCAACCCTTAACTTAAACAAGCCTGTATCTAAATCAGCTTCATCTTGGTACGCCATCCAATCGATGGTTACCCGCGCAATACCACCTGCAGCACTACTATCTTTCCCTGAAAGGGTCTCGTTAGAAGTTAACCCGAAAACATAGTAGTCACCAGTAACACCGATCAATTTGTGCTCTGAAGATTGCGCTTCACTAAAAGTCATTAATGCGCTTGCAGCAATGAGAGTCGTCAGTAACTGAGATTTCAACAATATTTGTTCACTCATTTTAATAGCTCCTTATGTCCTAGCTACCGAGTTGTACAACTTAGCTCAACCGTTAAAATTAATGGGATGGAAAAATATTTTTTAGAGCGTGCTACGCACATGCGTTCCGTTCTAAACGAATAAAAGTAGAACTTATAGACGCACCTTAATCACATAACTAATAGATAATTAATCATGACTTTTCATCAAGCTGATATAGGACATTTTAAAATGCTTATATAAAGGCCTTCACATATAGATTAATAATCACCAAGGTTCTATGTAATGCTATATTTACGATTAGTGACAAACTCATGACAAAATCACGATATTGTCATTATCACTATCTCATTACTGTGTATGTACTTACTAAATACACAGGTTCATCACATGAAAAATACAGCATTTATTCTTTTTCCAATCATTATATTTTCTTCATTAGCGCATGCAGGCAATGATATATATCCGAAGTGGTAATATCTATACAAAAACTGATGGATGGTTCACTACTGTTGGAGGTAAAGGCACCTCAGACTTATTCAAATCACAGAATAAAAACAGTTTTATGATCTTTGACTTTGGCTATCAAAGTGAAAAATTGAATATCGATCCCGAGATGGCTAATTATCGATTCTATGAAAACAGCACAGAAAATATCAACTTGAGTTCATATATCAAAACTTCTGGAATAGAGTATGATCTAGGAGATGCCGATAGCTTAATTGGAATGGCATCTCGCGTAACCAGTAGAGATCTTGGCCTAAGTGCTGACTTCAGCTTTGAAAAGGGTACACTTTCTACCTATGTTCAACATGATATTTCAGGTGTTTACAACAGTTTTGTAGGCGGTGCGACTTACTTCCTTCCATTAGAAATTGGCACAATGGATTTTGTCCCATTTGCAGGTTTAAGTTATCAAAGTGCAGAATATGTCGACTACTACTTTGGGGTTCATGACAATGAAGTCACTGAGCAACGTAGCAGCTATAAGGGACAAAGTGATGTCTCGTACCAGCTCGGTTATGAACTCATCATTCCAGTATCCAAAAATTGGAATATCACCCAAACAGCTTCGTACACTCGTCTAGGCGACAACATTTCTGACTCACCAATAGTAGACAATGCTAATCAATGGATTGTTGGTGCAACGGCTTCTTACTATTTCTGATTATCCGCCGCTTTGCAAGCCCTTAATCAGGGGCTTACAGTTCTGCTAAAGATAGCTTTCCACAAAACCTCCGAACCAAACATCCCCCCAAATTCATCCAATAGGATCGCTTTATACTGTTGAAGACGATCAAAACCCTCACTACGTTGCATTACGTCATCACTGTATAGTCGAAGATTCCAGCAGTATCGACCCATAACTTGGATTAAACGTGATCATCGGGAGCTACTCCTTTTTTGTTTTGTCAGCACTTGTCAAATAAGGCCCATTAAATACCACCACAGTTCTTCTCCGAACAGGAGTTAACTAAAAATAACGTTGCTTTTTATATTGGAAATAATATATTCATCGTTATCTAACCCACAAACTTACAATAGCTTGCATCAACCATACTAACACCGCTCTTTATTTTGTGATTAGAAGCACCTACCCCACTAGGCAGCCTTGCAGTGGCCTACAAAAAAGTATTCGTATGTTTATTTTCAAAAAAGTTTCGACTTTATTCCGTAATTCAATTAATAAAATTACTTTCTCTTCGGCCATATCGCTAAACCGCCGCACTTCTATACCGAAATCCACTAAGAAAAATAACAAAAAGCAGTACAACAAAGAACCAGACCACGTTACCCTTACTGCTCTTATTATGACCCAAAATAAGATTTAGAATGCAGTTAAGGTCTATTACTTGATAGTTTAATCGTTCGATTTTGAAAGATGGGATATGTAAGCTTCATGCACAAAGGTATTAATACCAAACTAATAGCATACAGCTCAAGTAATTGAAAATATTGATTTTATATATTTTTACCTCCCTTATAACCTAAATTAATTATAAATAATTTGAGCGGATAAAAATTTAAGTTCAATTTTGCAGTTTTCTCAGGACTGGCGTTGGGATTTAGGTTACCAACACCATGATGATTTGCATGCAGACAATACTTCCGTAACTGTGAGTACAAGTCTGTTTGAAAGTGCAGTCCGATACGATTGGACGGTACGCAACAACCTTAGTCTGTATGGACGATTAGGTGTGGCCTATTGGGATATGGAAAAGACGCAATCATCACTCGGAGTGCTCAACGCTAAAGGGTTTTCTCCATTAGGGGAGATGGGAGTGAACTACCACTTTACCCCTAACCTAGATCTGTCTTGGGGATATCAATTCATCAATGCTATCGGCAACTCTGAAACCGGAAAATATGATAGCCATGGCATGTTACTCGGCCTCACTTATAACTTTAATCCCTAGAAACTAAATCTCGTTTTCTTCAGATAACAACGGACGAGCTCAGTATCGATGAACTTACGTTCATTTCGGAAAAAACTGACGTCACCAATCTGAATTCACTCGTTGAGCTGCAATGTATACAGACTCGATCTGCCTTTGCATCCGACTAAATAACTGCGAAATAAGTATTTACGTCATACAGGTACTTATGATGGAGCTAAACTATATGAAACAAATAAAAAGCTTACCTTTTATTTTAAAAGGCGTCGTACTTTTTGTTGTTGCAATCACACTGGCAATGACCAATGGATGCCGTAGCGAAAATGCATTTAATGATTCGGAATTAAATCCAACCAAATCGGACAATTCAACATTATCGGTCAAAAATGAACAAGCGTTTTTGGCGGGTTTAAACACAGGCACTAATCTAACGATTGAAGCAGAAGTATTTATTAACGGAAAACAGGTTCAGGACCCTGCGTGGAATGCTTCTTCTGAAAATGAATCGATTGCTAAAGTAGACAATACCCTTAATGTTATCGCCATTTCGCCTGGTGAAACCTATATCAATATCCAACATGAAGATTTGACAACTAGGCTTAAAGTTGTGGTGACGAAGGCGTATATTGAGTCTCTCCACATCAACCCTTCTAGTCTCTCTTTAATTAGTGGATACAACGCTACCCTTACCGCATCCGCCACTCTAGATAATGGCCGCACAGTCACATTGGGTAATGATTTAGTCACATGGACATCTTCAAACCCAGAGATCGCAACAGTCAACGACGAAGGCGTGGTTGTAGGTCTCTTGGTAGGCGACGTAACAGTAACCGCTACCTTGATGAGCGACCCATCTAAAACAAGTTCGTCTTCCGTTACCATTTCAGAAGCTGTCATCGACAGCATTCAGGTCACACCTGAGACCATCACCTTGATTGATGGTCATTCAGAAGCCTTAGCCGTATCAGCAACCCTATCCGATGGCCGTACTATGAACTTAGATAGCGAGTCGGTTACGTGGACGTCGTCAGATATCGCTACAACTGCAGTCAATAACCTTAGATAACCAACTGATCACATGGATCTCTTCAGATGTAGCCACTGTCGTCGTCAACAATCAAGGTATCGCCGAAGGTCAAGACACTGGCACTGCGACTGTAACCGCCACCTTGAAAAGCGATACATCGAAAACCAGTTCATCAACCATCACGGTCACTGAAGCAATCATCGAAAGTATCCAGGTTACACCTTCGACCGTCTCTTTGATCGATGGTCATACTGCGACACTAAACGCTTCAGCCACCCTATCCGATGGCCGTACAGTGGCCTTGGATAACAAACTCGTTACATGGGCGTCGTCAGATACTGCGACTGCTATCGTCAACAACCAAGGAACGGTTGAAAGTCTAGATGTTGGCACAACTACGGTGACCGCTACCTTGATAAACGATACATCGAAAACCAGTTCATCCGCCGTTACAGTCACCACAGCTGTCGTCGAGAGCATAGAAGTTACGCCTTCTCCTTTGTCTTTAAGCAAAGGAGTAACGAAAACACTGTCGGTATCAGCAACACTTTCAAATAATCAGGTTACTGTATTAGATAACTCCACTCTTACTTGGTCTTCATCTGACCCAAGTATCATCACTATCAACAGTGATGGGGTAGCTAAAGCCATCGCCAGCGGCACAACCAGCATTAATGCGACCTATGCTGATCTGCCAACGGTTCAGGTAGACGTCAATGTCACGCCAACCTTTAGACAGATTTCTTTAAACCCAGAAAGAGTGTTAGTTGATACAAATGGTCAATTTCAACTAGAGGTAAAAGCGCTTTTAGAGGATGATTCATTGGTCGTTCTAAACAATGAACTCATTTCATGGAGAGTGGAGGATTCTTCTGTTGCACTGGTTAACAGCGATGGTTTGGTTCAGGGAGTCAGCGATGGTTATACCCGAATCTCTGCGACATATCTGTCTTTGTCAGACACGTCAGAAGTTATCGTATCTAAAATTATCAAAGAAACCCAATCGTCTGTCGATATCGCCGTAGGTGTGCCTTTCCAATGGCGCGCTATTTATACCAATACCAACAGCGACCGAATTGATGTTACCCAACAGGCGTCGTGGAAAACCTATTTCGACACGAGTAATGGCCAAAGTCCAGCCAACGAACTGGTTGCTTTAAAAACGAAAGGTCAATACCGGGTTGAGCAGCTAGGTGACAGCAATGGTTATGCTAGTGATATTTTCTACACGTATAACGGAGATGTGACGCGAGTAGCCGTGACGAGTTATACGGCTGATAACATAACCTCTATGCCATTGTGTTCAACTAAGCAGCTTGGAGAACTAGGCATGTGCAGAACTGAAGCCATGGGCGGTCATGGCGGAGGCCCAAAACCGATTGCATCATGCCCTTTAGGAAGTATAGCAACAGGGGTAGTGCTAAAATACTCAACAAACGGCTGGGGAGGCTTGGGAGTCCAACTTAAATGCTCAAGCGTATCGTTAGATCTTAGTAACCAACTCGTGTTTAAGGATAATGATAGAGAAAGTGCGTTGATTCATGGTAGAGACCATCCTGGAAACACCACCGGTAGCTACGCATCTCAGTGTCCTGTAGGCTCGATAATAAGCTCAATTCGCGCTAGCGCTGCCGCAAATGCCCAAGGCACATTAGACGACGTTCAGTTAGGTTGCTCACCTTTATCTTATGACACCTATAACTCACACTATGTCGTAGATAAAGTAAATGAACAATTGCTGCCTTGGCTGCACTCAAATCCAACAGACGTCATGGTCACAGAGTTTGAGAACAATGTCGGACTCTCCGCAGTTGCCGTTAGAGCAGGCTCTGCCTTGGACTCTACCGTATTTATTGCGAGTGATCTAAGTATGAGCGTAACAACACAGTAAACCTGTATATTGACTAGGTGACACACATATGTGTGTCACCTAAGCCTATTATAGATATTCAAAAATTCTACGGACTGGAACATACCTATACTCTTTATTGAAAAAGGACTTGCGACTATAGCGCAACTCTTTTGGTTACATTCTCACTCGCATTGGAACGTCCATTTTCTTTGCAAGTACACACCCAATGATTAACTTGTAGCGGCTTACAAAATTCACTGATTAATATAGCGAGTGAGTATAAACTAAGGCTCGTTACACACTTCTAGATCAACTTGAAATATTTAGGTCTATTTCATCGATATGAATACCCAACATTGATTTCGATGGGAACCTGAAATTGAATCTAATAACTTCCCATTACGTAAAGCACAAAGCCCCACTTCGGCGTCGACCTATAGCTTATGCGATTTAATTTTTTGTCGCTCATCGAATCAAACCAAAGCTAGGTTACGCTTTTTGTATTCGCAGTTTAATATCAGTTAGGCCATTTTACTAATCGAATAATCCAAGTTAAGTTATACGCAGCCCCTATCTTTCACTGACAGTGATCAGTGCCATCACTCCCCAAAAATCTATGCCCTCTATCTTTTTGTCACAATTGTGACGCACGGTGACGGATATGGATAGAGGTCTTAGAAGTGACTCGAATGTATATGCAGAAACGACAATTGAGGATTACAGAAAAGTCAGTTTGGGTTAACGGATTTCAGAAACAACAAAGCCTCGCGTAACGCGAGGCTTTGTGCTTGTTCTATAAGAACGAATGTGGTGGATCCGGGCGAACTCGAATCGCCGACCCCCGCCATGTCAAGGCGGTACTCTAACCAACTGAGCTACGGATCCAAACGGTGTTCTTTGCATAACAATGCAAAAAGGAGTGGTGGGTCCGGGCGAACTCGAATCGCCGACCCCTACCATGTCAAGGTAGTACTCTAACCAACTGAGCTACGGACCCATCGTCTTTGGAACGAGATGGATATTAACGAGAGATACCTAGCTGTGCAAGTAGATTTTTGTGTTTTTGGTATCGTTTGGCTTATATGTCATCAATTCGGCTCTTTTTTATGCTGTTATCTAAAAAAAAATGTGAATTACATCAGTTTGTTGCACACTGGTATTTCATTCTTTTATTCCGGGTCATCGAAAACAACGTTGTAGTTTTCCGTATACTGGCACATCGGCTGACGGCTACAGGTGAAAAAACGTCGGCCTTCGAACTCTCCTTGGGTCGCCGTCCTTATTATCATTGGACTTCCACATCGTTTGCAAAAACGGACTTCTTTGTCAGGCTCAATCAGATCAATATGCGCAGCAAGTAGACGTCTGAGCTTGCCGACTTGGTAGCTTAACTTAACCGACGCGCCAATTAACGGTATGTTTGCTGATTTACACACTTGCATAATGAGCTTTTGGCGCTCAATTTTACCCTTGTCGAGCTTTTGTCCGTTGTCATACTCGATAACCACTCTCGGTTGCATGGTTCTAGGGTCGCACACCACAAAGTCGAAATAGCTTTTGGCAATGACACTATTGGCGATAAACCACTGTTTCTTATTACTTGTCTTTTGCGGAGTCACGACATTGGTCATGCTTACCTTAGTCAATATGACGCCATGCTCTCCGACGGCCTCTTTGAGTGCATTATAAAACGCCGTTTGCGCAGAAGACAGAATCGGCCCTTTCACTTTATAAAGATACGAACGGGTATCTTCTTGCTTCACAAAATATTTTTGAGCGACAAAAAACAGCCCGACAAGTAAAGTCAAAACAATGAATATTTCAAACATTGATGCAGTAATACCTAGAATTAATGAATATGGTCGAATCCAGAGTATGCGCAATAAGATTTAGATGCAATCTTTGTAAACGGTACTCCGATTTTTGTCGTATATTCTATTTAGAAAGAGTTAGTTAGGTAACAAAAGGAGTGTACCTTGATAAAAACAATACTTCGCTATTTAACCGTCAGTCTTCCCCTCGTTTTACTTGGTTGTACCGGTATTCCAGATAAAGTACAGCCAGTAACGGGCTTTGAATTAGACCGCTATCTTGGTAAGTGGTATGAGATTGCTCGACTTGATCACAGCTTCGAACGCGGCTTAGATAATGTGACGGCCACCTACTCCATGAATAAGGATGGCTCAGTCAAAGTGCTGAATAGAGGTTGGGATACCGAAGATAAAGAATGGTCAGAAGCAGAGGGAAAGGCTAAGTTTGTCACCTCTCCTGATATCGCACACCTCAAAGTGTCTTTCTTTGGCCCTTTTTACGGTAGCTATGTCGTCTATTACCTAGAACCGGATTACTCGGCAGCACTCATTAGCGGCTATAACTCAGATTACTTTTGGATTCTGGCAAGAACCCCAACTATCGAGGAAGCAAAGTTAGACCAGTACCTCAAAGTGGCTTACGATGCTGGATTCAACACCTCAGAGTTGATCTTTCCAAAGCAAGACAAAGCACAATAGAACTAGCGTACAGCCAGTACGGACTTAACGAGTCCTTTGAGCTTAATTTTTGTCACCCGCCAATGGGTCACCGGTCTCATTGGCGCGGTTTCAAGAAGGTGCCTCTTCGCGCCGGCATCAAAAACCACCGCCCCACGATGAGCAAGCAGAATTTGTTTGGCGTTTAATTGGTAAACTTTCTCGATAGACTGCCGATACTGATTCGGATGAAAAATAGGGAATGGCGCGATCAGCTGTTTTTTCACTTCCACCATCAAGTCTGCCACATAAACAACCGATTCTGCGGCGTTGTAAACGGAGATATCTCGATCGGTGTGCCCTGGCGTCTCTAATACTTGCCAATCAGCAAACAAAGGGACGATGTCACCATCATGCAGATGATAGTCGGCGTTTAACGCTTTTTTATACCAAAGGTTTTTACTCGGCTGACCTAATCGTTTTGCCATATAACGAGCCAAAATTAAATCCGTCACATGCATCAAAAAACCGTCGAATCCCGAGTACCAGTCATGCTCTTTCGCTGCCGAGACAATTTTTGCTCCGGTAATAGCTCTAAGTCGATGTGCCGCTCCGGCATGATCTGGATGCATATGAGTGACCACAATGATCTTTAAGTCGGACAAATGTCGTTGTAGATCATCGGTGATAAAACGGAGTATAGTGCCTACGTCAGCTCGGCTTGCGCCGTCCAACAAGAGTAATTTGTCTGGATACTCAACGATATAGATTTGTTGTATGTATCCCTTGAGCTGATGAACTTTCACTTTGGTAACTGGTCTGATGTCTTTCCACCAAGATAGCGTCAGGATAACATTTTTGCAACATACACATCATTTATCATTTTAAAACTGATAACTGTGGTAGGAATAGCAATGAGCACAATAATTGCGGGTCATCGCGGTGTTGCTGGCACCCATCCAGAAAACACATTAGTCAGCATTCAAGCGGCGAAACAACTGGGATTAAACTGGGTTGAAGTGGATGTGCAACCCACTAAAGATGGCGTGTTAGTGGTTGGCCATGACCATACGATTAACCGTTGCAGTAATAGCAAAGGCCGAATAGACGAATTCACTCTAGAGGAATTGCGTCAGTTTGACTTTGGTTCATGGAAAGCTTCTCAATTTAAAGACGAGAAGATAATGACTCTAGATGAACTGCTCCAGTACTGTCACGAGAATAGCTTGAATCTGAATATCGAAGTTAAGGTCGATAGACATGATGCCGAATACGTCGTCTCTTTATTGAGCGCACAGTTCCAAGCCAGTGATATCAACCCAAATCAGTTATTAATCTCCAGTTTTAGTCGTGAAATTATGCTGGCACTGTTTCAGGCGAACCTAGGTATTAGACTCGGCGTACTCGGTAACAGACTTAATAATCGTTTACTTAGCACTATCGAGCAGGTCAAAGCATTCAGTTGTCACCTCAACTACCGTTGGCTGACTCAAAAGCACATAAGAATTCTGCGCGAGCGCGGCGTAGAGATATGGTGCTATACCGTAAACAATCCAAAGTCGTTTAAGCACTTGCAGCAAGTCGATGCGATTTTCACTGATTATCCTCAGCGTTTTACAGACTAGATTCCATTTGGAGTGATGCGGACATATAGTCAATAAATGCTCGCCTGCGGGCGGGCATAAACTTTGATTGTGGAAACTGCATCACGATCTCGCCCTGGTAGCGCGAGTTAACGTGCCATTCAGGCAAGACTTGCAACACGTCCCCTTCCCTAAGTGCTTTTTCTACGACAAATTCCGGAAAGATACCAATACCTACACCGCTTTTCACAGCATTTAACCGCATTTCAGAATGATTAACCGAGTAACGTCCATCGACCTGCACTTTTACATTTTCGCCATCTTTATTGAACAGCCAAACATTGTCATTTGGCTGTTCATTCAGAAACAAACAGTTGTGGTTCAGAAGATTATTAGGATGAAAAGGAATACCATTCTCTTGTAAATACGATTTGCTCGCGCATAACACTGCTTTGATTTCACCGAGCGGCTTAGCCACTAAGTTTTCTCTTGGAAAATGAGTAAGTTCAAAAACGATATCGAGATTGTGCCCAAACGGATCGACAAATTCATCACTCACCAACAGTCGAAGTTTCACTTTCGGGTATAACTCTAAAAACGATAGCATGAGTGGTTCAAGAATATGACGACTGAATGCTTTGGGCGCGGAAACTCGCAGCTCACCCTGTGCCTCCCCGACTTCTTGACTCGCAATATTGGCAATGTCAGACGCCGATTCCATGATTTTCTTACTAAATTCGTAAACAACCTTCCCTGTGTCCGTGGTCACCTGCTTTCTTGTTGTCCGTTCCAACAAGTCGGTATTCAGCGCAGCCTCTAGTCGGCTGATTTGTCGGCTTACCCCTGATGGTGTCACCCCCAATCTCTGTGAGGCGGCAGTGAAGCTTCCCGCTTCAACAACTGTCACAAATGCAGCAATGTCGGGTAACAGTGCCATAAGTTTATTTGTGTCCATCAGTCATAAGTCCTGTGCGTTTTGGAAGTATTATCACTTTGTTATTCATAAGTTAGCATAGCAATAAAGTTATTCACAAAAACTATTTTAGAGTAATTACAAATGGATAGAGGTTACGCACAAACTCTCACGTCAGTCTGGGCGATTTTGGGTCTACTTGTGGTATCGGTGGTTTGGGGCACCAGTTACGGAACGTCAAAACAGGTGCTTCAATCGCTTACCGTCCCACAATTATTATTCGTTCGTTTCGCTTTAAGTAGCGGCGTCTTATTCATAATCTTGTATAAGAAGCGGCTATTTACTGAATTCACTAACAACTCTGTTGACTATTTAAAAGTAGGTCTGCTTACCGGCGCTATCTTAAGCTGTATCTTCATTACCGAAACCTGGGCAGTGGCTTATGTAAAAGCCGGGCAAGTTGCGGTTCTCATCAGCCTTTGTATCTTATTCACCCCATTTTTGGAGAAAATATGGCTTAGCGTGTCCTTACCTAAGGGCATTTGGGGATATTGCTTTGTTGGGGTCATTGGCGTTGTTTTACTGTCCAACGTTACTGAGCAGGACTTAAGTTTCAATTGGGGATTCGCGTTAGTGATCGTGGCCGCTGTGCTCAGAGGGTTTATGGTTGTAACGTGTCGCAAGGCCTTCAGCGAACGTCATTTCAATACGGAACTTATTACGTTTATTCAACTGTCAGTAGTCACTCTTGTCAGCGTGCTGCTGATCGGGCAAGAAGGGTCGGCTGGGCAACTTCCTATCGCCATAATGCAGCTTGATTGGTTGACGATAAGTAGCTTAATTTACCTGGCTTTAGGCTGTACTCTTATGGCGTTTTTTCTACAAAACTATGCCGTCAAATTTCTTCACGCGAGCCAAGCATCACTGTTGATGGGTACTGAGCCATTATTCGGCTTACTTTTCGCGGCAATCTTTTTACAAGAGCAACTGACAAACCTTCAATGGTTGGGCAGTTTTCTCATCATTTCGACCACGGTTGCAGCTTGTTACCAATTTTCTAAGCACAAACAGCCTTGATGTCAGTGGATTTCTCTAAAATGCGGCGTTTTTTTTGATTTACCTCAGGTCTAGCACGCAAACAGAGAGTGTAAAGTGGTTCTCCCTGTTCCATAACGTGAAGAAATCCTATGACACTAGTAAATACCGACCGCCTTGTTAACCACTTTTTCGACCTAGTAAAAATCGACAGCGAATCCGGCAATGAAAAAGCCATCGCCGAAGCTATTGCTGAGCAACTTGGTGGGCTTGGTTTCTCTGTAAGCAAGCTTCCTGTACCAGAACAATACACCAACGGCTTTAATGTGTATGGTCGCCTTGAAGGTACGCTTGAAGGTAGCATTGTATTCAGTGCTCACATGGACACAGTCACACCAGGTATTGGCATTGAGCCAATCATAGAAGATGGCATTATTCGTTCAAAGGGCGACACTATCCTTGGTGGCGACGACAAGTCTGGTATTGCAGCCGTGATGGAAGCAGTACGCTGCCTTAAAGAGCAAAACCGCGAACATAAAACCATCGAAGTGGCTTTCACTGTGCATGAAGAAGGTGGCCTATTCGGTTCAGAATACTTCGACATGTCCTACATCCAATCAAACAATGCGATCGTACTTGATACCGGCGGTCCAATCGGAACCATCGTAACAGGCGCTCCGGGTCAACAAAAAATCGTTGCTAAAATCAAAGGTCGCCCAGCTCACGCAGGTCTTGCTCCAGAAGAAGGCATCAGCGCAGCAATGGTTGCCGCAGATGCAATCGCCAACATGAAACTGCTACGCATCGATTCAGAAACGACCGCAAATATTGGTTCTGTTAATGGTGGTCAAGCAACAAACATCGTCATGCCAGAACTTACTGTGGTTGCCGAAGCACGTTCACTCAACAGCGACAAGCTAACCGCTCAAGTTAACCATATGGTTGAAACTTTCCAAGCGTCAGCTGAGAAGTTTGGTGCAGAAGTTGAGATCGAATCAACACGTGCTTACGATGCTTTTGTTATCGCAGAAGACGACGCACATGTACTGAAAATCAAGCAAGTTTTTGAAGCAAACGGCATCGAAGCCAACACCAAACACACAGGTGGTGGTAGTGATGCAAACAACTTCAACGGGAAAGGTCTAACGACTGTGAACCTTTCTACTGGAATGGCAAAAGTACACACGACTGAAGAATACATCGCTATTGATGATATGGTGAAAATCACCGACTTCGTTATTGGGTATGTTACTGCTTAATTCTAGCAGTCGAACTTAACGCCGCATTTCACAACGTTGAAGTGCGGCGTTTGTTATAACCCTTCATGTTCATCAATGGCGGCGCGAGCTTCCACCAAAGTACAACCCGACTCATGCATTAGCTCTGCAATGGTTGCTTCAGGGTTTCGCTCTAATACTTGTTGAATCGGTGACTTGTAATCGACTAATACTTTCTCAATTGCGACCGATATCCAACCTACTCCAGCCTCTAGAGCGAATGCTGCCAGTTGCTCTTTACGACCAGTTACGAGCCAATGACGTGAGCGGCGGATACGTTTGAGAGTGCATCCAGATAAAGCAGCGCTAGCGATAACCTGTGCTTTGTCCTCAACTCGATGGACAAAACTATTCAGACGAACTGATATTAAAAGCCGCGACTTTTCCAAAACTGACCTTCATCTCTGGCAATAACTTTGAACTTCTTTTCTGCAACCACACGACCTTGCATTTCCAGCACCATCCGCCATTCACCGAGGTTGCTTTCGAAGCCATCAATAGGATGAAGCAATTGAATGGTGTCACCTAGATAGAAATCCCAATCATTGCTGCCTACATGTTCTTCACCGTCAAAAGGCGCGAGTACCTGCCCTTTCTTACCAATGATACCAGGGTGGTAAATGCAATAGCGAACACGCTCCCCTTTGGCTTTTTTGATATTGACGATAAAGCCAAACTCAATGTGCTCATCAGCAGGCACTATCGTGGTGAAGTCTTGAATTTTGGGCAGATCTTTAGAACCCGAATCCCAAGTAGAATAGATACCATAAGAAGTCATCTCAATGACGGGTGAGCGTTTAGCCATTGTTCCATTATGCCTTTTATTTGATGCGCATTATTTTATCGAAGGTTGGCGCTATATCGCACCACATTGAATGCTTTATTCTTGCCAACGAGCACGCATTTTAGCAATGACCGTTTCACTGACTCCATGAATATTTTGGTAATTACCGTTACAAACGATAATTTCCAAATCAGCATTAAATTGCCGGGCTAGCGTTTTATAGGTCTCCATTTCCCAACGTCGTACAAACGTATTTGCCACGACCACGTCTTCACCCTTCGCCAGTGCTTGCTTGGTTTGTTCTTGGCACCACTGGTGTGCTTGTGCAATCAAGCTAGGGTCATAGCAATACTCTCCGTGATCGTTAACAAAATACATATCCGCTTCGACATGTCGAGCATTGAATGTCTTGGCTAGTGTGGTTTTTCCTGAACCGGGTAAACCGCGGATAAGTGTCAATTTCAATTGTTGATGCCTTCGAGTATATGAAGCTATGCATTGTACCGAATTTCCCACTGAGTACACGATTTGATTCATTCGTCTTGGGCACATTGAACTAAAATTAACTGTCGACAAGCAAAAACGTTTGCGTTAACTTTAGATGTATAGACGTCCAGATGACCAAACATTAGCTTAGGGAGAAAGCTGTGCCAATTAAGATTCCTGATCAACTGCCTGCATCCAACGTATTGAGAAATGAAAATATCTTTGTGATGTCGGAAACACGCGCCGCCACGCAGGAAATTCGACCACTGAAAGTCTTAATCCTCAATTTAATGCCAAAGAAAATTGAAACGGAAACCCAGTTCCTAAGACTACTCTCCAATAGCCCACTACAAGTTGATGTAGAACTATTGAGAATTGATGATAGGCCAAGTAAGAACACACCAACAGAGCACCTTGATACTTTTTATCGCCAGTTTGAAACGATCAAAGATCGTAACTTCGACGGACTTATCATTACCGGCGCCCCGCTCGGTTTAGTCCAGTTTGAAGATGTCATTTACTGGGAGCATCTTCAGACCATTATGAATTGGGCCAACAAACATGTGACCTCCACCTTGTATGTGTGTTGGGCGGCTCAAGCGGGATTAAAGCTGTTGTTCGACTTACCGAAAAAAACTCGAAAAGAGAAGCTGTCGGGCGTCTACCACCATACTATTCAGCATCAATATCATCCGCTACTTCGTGGCTTTGACGATTCTTTCCTTGCACCGCACTCGCGCTACGCTGATTTCTCACCAGAATATCTTGAGTCACACACCGATCTTGATATTTTAGCGACCTCAGATGTGGCTGGTGTTTACCTTGCCGCAACCAAAGACAAACGAAATGTCTTTGTGACCGGTCATCCTGAATACGATTCCCACACCTTGCATGGCGAGTATGTGCGTGACTTGGGTGAAGGGATGGAACCTGCAATTCCGGTCAATTACTATCCAAACAATAATCCCGATAACAAGCCTATCGCAAGTTGGCGCAGTCACGGACACTTATTATTTGCTAACTGGCTCAATTACTGTGTTTACCAACAAACACCGTACGACTTGGAACACTTTAGTGCAGACGCCTTTACCACCGACGAATGAGTCTATTTCTCGCCTTATTAATTACGAGCACTCTAACGCTTACTCCCCTGCTTTAGGGGAGTGATCATTTCTCAAACTGTTTACTTCGCCAGTGATGCCACTTTTTTCAAAAACCTGTCGCGCAAGTGCTCTTGGTCGTACTCCAGATGATAGGTATTGTGGAAGCCAACTTTCAGCTCCACTCCGTTACCTCGCAGATACACGTTATAACCGTCATAACCTGAGAACGCTTCGACGCCATCATAAATCTTGCCAAGATCAGTATCAGTGCCGTGTTCCATTATGTTGTTGTAGGCTTGAAGTAGTTTTCCGGGATCCAGTTGGTTTTTCATCGCTGCCTCCAAATAAACAAAGCCACACTAGAAGTGTGGCTTATGGATGAACAGAGCGCCAATTTTGCTAGGCGATTGTCTCAGTGACCAGGCTTTATTCGTCTCTTAAAACTCGACGCAGTATTTTACCCACGTTGGTTTTTGGCAGCTCATCTCTAAATTCAATCACTTTAGGGATTTTGTATCCTGTGAGATGTTGGCGGCAGTGCTTTTTAATGTCATCGACCGTCACCGGGCCGCTCGTCACTACAATTAACTTAACGCGCTCACCCGCTACGTCATCAGGCACACCTACCGCTGCCGCCTCAACAATTTTCGGGTGTAGCGTTGCTACCTCTTCAATTTCTGTTGGGAAAACATTAAAACCAGAAACCAGAATCATGTCTTTCTTACGGTCTTCAATATAGAAAATACCGTCTTCATCCATACGACCAATGTCGCCCGAATACAGCCAACCATCTTTGGTTAGTACTGCGTTAGTCTCCGCCTCTTGTTTCCAGTACCCTTTCATTACTTGGTCACCACGGATTTGAATTTCACCCACTTGGTTAACACCTAATGGCTCACCACTCTCATCGACAATACGCAGTTCAGTACTTGGTAGCGGTACGCCCACCGCTGGGACGAAACACTGTTGAGTATGAACACCGCCGGCAACCACCGGTGAACACTCCGTTAGACCATAGCCTTCGATAATTGGCATCCCAGTAATCTTTTGCCATTCATCCGCAATGTGTTTTTGAGTGGCCATGCCACCTGCGATGGTGAACTCAGCACTGGAAAAATCCAACTCTCTAAATTTTGCATTCTTATTCAGAGCGGCAAATAACGTATTAAGGCCAAATATCATAGTGAAAGGATACTTGCTTAGGTCGTTGACAAAGCTATTCAAATCACGTGGATTGGTAATGAGTAGGTTGCTACCACCCATGTACATCATCAGCATCATACTTACGGAGTTAGCAAAAATGTGGTAGAGCGGTAATGGTGTCACAGCACGCTCTTTGTCTTTCGACGTTCTAGGACCAAAATGGCCATAGACCTGCAAGACATTAGCAATGATGTTTCTGTGAGTCAGCATTGCTCCTTTCGCGAGCCCTGTAGTGCCGCCAGTGTATTGCAGATAGGCCAAATCACCACTTTCAATTATCGGTGGGTTAAAGTCCATACGTTTACCGTCTGTAAGCGCGCGTCTTAATGAAATCGCCCCTGGCAAATGGTACTTAGGCACCATCTTTTTCACGTACTTAACCACAAAGTTCACTAAAGTTCGTTTGTGTGGCGCGAGTTCATCACCAATGCTGGTCAGGATGACATGTTTAATACTGGTTTTGGCAATAACCTGTTGTAAGCTATTGCCAAAGTTTGTCACCGCTACAATGATCGTCGCACCTGAATCACGCAACTGGTGCTCAAGCTCTCTTGGTGTGTATAACGGGTTAACGTTAACCACAACAAGCCCGGCCTTCAACGCGCCAAGAATGGTGATCGGATATTGCAGAAGGTTTGGCATCATCAGCGCGATTCGATCGCCCTTTTTGGCCTTAAGTTCGTTCTGAAGATAGGCAGCAAAGGCATCACTTTTCTCGTTCAGATCACGATACGTAAGCGAATGTCCCATGTTAACAAAAGCCGTATTATCCGCGTATAACTCAAACGGCTTGACAAACATCTCATTGATGTTGGCATATTGGTCAATATCGACGAATTCTGGAACATCATCGGGATACGTGTTTAACCAAGATTTGTTATTTGTGCTCATTGCTTTTACACCTATTTATTTTGTCTTGCGTACTCTAACGAAGTTCACTCAATAGATATAGATTAGAGTCATTATTCTATCTCAAATGACTACTTTATAGACAAAAACATTCCCTCTCGCTCCACACCTTTCACTGAGTAATGAAGGTTCACTCGCACCGTTATGGCATTTTCCTACGCAAAACCTGACATCGACTTATGATTAGTCACCTTGCAACTACGATATCACATCAAAGGATTTGGAAAAGTACGATGCAAAACCATACTTACTTTCTGGTGGTGATTTCGATGATAACCACTGGCTGTGTGACGGTTCCAGGAGCCGATACTCATGCTCAGCACAGCTCAATAGACATGGCAAATACCCGTATAGCCTTGGGCCTTAACTACATCAAGCTCGAACAGTACTCGAAAGCACGTCAAAGCTTAGAAAAAGCCATGAAATATGCGCCTCATTACTACAAGAGCAGCTTATCTTTAGCGTATTATTTCGACGTCGTTGGGGAAGTAGATAAGGCAGCAGCGCTTTACCACACAACGCTTAAAGCCCATCCAAACAACGGCAGCGTGTATAACAACTATGGTACTTTTCTGTGCAAGCAAGGAGAATATCAAACAGCGGATGTCTTATTTAATCAAGCAATCAATAAGCCAAATTATTATGCGGTCGCTGAAACCTACGAAAATGCAGGATTGTGCGCCTTAAAAGCGCACAAAAGTCAGCAAGCCAAATACTATTTTCACAAATCAGTTGAACACCAACCGCTGCGTCCCATTGCCAGCTTGCAATTAGCGGCAATAGAAATAGAACAGGATCAGTTGCATCAAGCTCGGTTAAGATTACTCGAATTTAGTCAACGCTATGGCTATCAACGAAGCAATCTTGCGCTATTAATCGACCTTGAGCGGAAGTCGGATAACTGGGTGTTAGTCAACAAATACCAAGCCTTGCTTGAGCTAGAAAACGGTTCAAAGTAGTGCTTGGACCTTATTATGTCTTTGTTCTGCTGACATGAATGTCCATGCTAAGAAACGGCTTTTCTTCTGCCCTTGTGCCATGTCTTGAATCACAATTTCAGAGGCACCCAGTTTTTCTAAACGCTTTCTCAGAGGGCGAATATTGTCTTTTTTGGAGAGTAAAGTGCTAAACCAAATCACTTGTGAGGTGAAGTCTTTACTTTCCTCGGCCATCTTAAGGACAAATGCTTCCTCTCCTCCGGGACACCACAGCTCTGCATTTTGGCCGCCGAAATTGAGCTTACTATCCAAATTGGTCACACCGGACTGACCACGCGAGTTTTGGTTTTTTGAGAGATTGTTATGTTTGCGCTTTGTGCCTTGTTGCGCCTCTGCCATCGATTTATGGAAAGGCGGATTACAAGTGGTCGCGACGAAGAAATCATCAGTCGCAATGACACCATTAAAGATACGCTGGCTGTTTAGCTGATGTCGAATCTCAATTTTTCTCGCCAGTTTGTCGTTGTTATTAACGATCTCCTTGGCACAATTCACCGAAATTGGGTCGATATCCGACCCTACCCAATTCCAGTGATGACGTGTCGCACCAACAATCGGATAGATACAGTTTGCACCAGTACCAATATCGAGCGCTTTGACCTTAAGGCGAGCTTTCTCTGACTGTCCTTGCATTAAGTCATATTGCAACCACTCATTAAGTCGATGAACGTAATCCGCTCTACCGGGGATAGGAGGGCACAAATAACTCTCAGGAATGTCCCAGAAGTCTATACCATAGTAGGCCTTGAGCAAGGCGCGATTGAGAAGCTTAACCGAAACAGGGTCGGAGAACATAATTGTCGCCTCCCCTTTGGGATTGCGGATCACCGAATCCTTTAGTTCGGGGAGTGCTTGTGTGAGCTTTACAAAATCATAGCGGCCATGGTGAAAATTGTCTTTGTGTAGACCCTCCGCATGACGCTTAATCAGCTTGGTTTCGAAGCTCGCTTTTTTGCTCTTGTTCGTCTGACCCGATCTGCTTTGCGCACGTTGGCTATTTTCGGTCTTCATGCTTAAGCTCCTGATAGATCATAAATAGACGCGCATCGAACTCTAACTGGTGATAGTCAGGCTCCATATGACAGCATAATTGGTAAAACGATTTGTCGTGCTCTTTCTCCTTAATATGAGCAAGTTCATGCACCACTAGCATCCGCAATAACGGCTCCGGCGCATGTTTAAACACGTTAGCAATGCGAATTTCGTTCTTAGATTTTAGCTTACCACCATGGGCACGAGACACGTAGGTATGTAAACCAAGCGCGTTATTGATTAAGTGAATTTTGTTGTCCCATAGAACCTTTGAAATTGGCGCTGTTTTTTTCATATAGCGCTGCTTGATATCCATGGTGTAGTCGAATAACGCTTTTTCACTTTGAATTTGATGACGATCTGGATAACGCTTTTCAAACCACGTGACAAAACGTCCGCTTTCAATCAGTGAAGATACCTGTTCAATAAGGTGTTGCGGATACCCCGCAATGTATTTGAGACTACTATTCATCCGCGCTTAGCGTATCCTAAAGTGAGTTTGCCGCCATTCTATAGAAGTCCCTTTTTGAAAGCCATAGCACGCTTTGCCAGTACCACTTCTCTGCGCCAACCAAAAAAAGCAGCCGAAAGCTGCTTTTGAGTCATTCCATCTGCGTTGCCCATTAATTGGGCTCAATATAGTCCACAACCTCCAAACCAAAACCCGACAACGAATGGTATTTCTTGTCTGCCGAAGATAACAGATTCATCTTAGTCACACCGAGATCCGCTAGAATCTGCGAGCCAACGCCCACCTGCCGAGAAGTGTTGGTTTTCTTGTTTTGTGGGTAGTGTTCCCCTTGGTCGAGTGCCTGATAACGCTTAACTCTCGCTATCTGCGACTCAGTACTATCCTGCCCTTCTAAGATCACCAGTACACCACCTCGGTCCGCAATAGTGGCCATGGCTTGGTTTAGTGTCCATGATGATTGCGATTCTCGAGTAGAAAACAGCACGTCTTGGAAAGTGTCTTTGACATGAACGCGAACGTTAGTCGGCTGCTCATCAATACTCCCTTTCACCATCGCGTGATGAATTTGGTTATCCACGGTGTCTTTGTAAGTCACCATCGAGAACTCACCAAATTCTGTTGGGATCTGACAGCTTGCAACGCGTTCAATGGTCGTTTCTGTCGCGTTTCGGTATTCGATAAGATCGGCAATCGTCCCCAATTTAATACCATGCTTTTCAGCAAACACTTCCAATTGTGGACGTCGAGCCATAGTGCCATCTTCATTAAGGATTTCAACGATAACTGACGCAGGTTCGTGCCCGGCTAATCGCGCTAAATCGCAGCCCGCCTCTGTGTGACCAGCGCGAACCAGTACCCCACCATCTTTGGCGGCCAACGGAAAAATATGCCCTGGCTGCACTAAATCGTGAGGCTGTGCATCCTTGGCAACGGCAGCCTGCACGGTTACAGCCCTGTCTTCGGCAGAAATTCCTGTAGTAACACCTTGTGCGGCTTCAATCGATACGGTAAACGCGGTCGCCCAAGGCTCAGTAGGATTTTGAACCATAGGGAACAAATTTAACTCTTGGCAACGCTGCTGCGTTAAGGTCAGACAAATCAGCCCTCGACCATGAGTGGCCATAAAGTTGATATCTTGGGCTGAGATGCACTCAGCCGCCATCATAATATCGCCTTCATTCTCACGATCTTCATCATCCATTAGGATGACCATTTTTCCTTGTTTGTAGTCTTCAATGACATCTTTGATACAGCTAATTGGCATAAGAAAACCTTTATTCTTGTTCGGCTAGTTGTTGAATGTAGGACACGCTAGATTTCAGTGCCGCTACAATGTTTTCCATACTTTCTGGCGAGCGCCCACGAATTGGAAAGGTGTCTTTGCGTCGATACATACGCAGTGGCTTTTCAATACTGAAGGGTAATTCACGGTTAGCCAGTGTTTGAATGATGGGTTCAAAATTAATGATCCCTTGTCCCAATGCTGGGAAGGTAAACTTGTCATCATGAATTTGCACATCTTTAATGTGGAAATGCTGACAGAAAGGTAACGCCATCTTAGCTTCTTCACTCGGGCTTAAATTGGGTACAAGAGAGACTGAGTTACCCGGATCGAAGTTGAGCGCTAAGGCATCATGGTTAACTTCTGAAAGCATTCGAACCCCATCGTGGGCCGTCGCAAACGCATTAAAGTTATGATCACCACCATTTTCAATACAGATGACACAGCCCTTATTTTTAGCGTATTCAGCTAACACTTTAAGATTGGCGATAATGGTGGCACGGTCGGCAATTGGGCCAGTACAGGTATTAAGGTAAGTCACTCCAAGATGATGAGCGAAATCGATTCTCATCATAAAATCATCGATCGCGCTCGGCGCCGCCAAATTCATGGTACAGCCCAGCGCATCGGTTTTAAGGTGCTCTTTCTCTAAAAGAGACAGTAGGTATTGAGCATGGTTCTCGGAAAACATGTCACTGTCAAGTTGACCAACATAGCCTTGGTTGAAGGCAAACTCGACTTTACCTACGCCCAATTGACTGATTGTTTTCAACGACGTTTTTAAATCATGTCCATCAAAAATCGCCGTATTGATGGCTAATCTATCTAATATTCCCATCACATTAATCCCTTAATTATGTTACTTGGAGCACCTTTTCCCATGTCACGAGCGACACCAACGAGAGCATCGTGGTAAACAGTATCACGCTCGCCGTTGCTTCCTTTGCCACCTGGTATCGCTCAGACAATAAGTAGACGTTAATACCCGTTGGTAGACTGGCTAAAATCACCAGCACTTGGATTTCGATTTGAGACAGTTGAAAGACCAAGCTTGCGAAAATCAGCATCGTCAGTGGAAAGACCACAATTTTCACTGCAAGAAGCAGGAATACTTTCTCTTGCATCAATGCGCGGAACGGATAGCTACTAAGGCTTGCACCAAGAATGAATAAAATAACCGGAAGAGCGGCCCAGCCAATCAGAGCTAAGCCATCAACAACAGCCGGAGAAAGAGTAATGCCCCATACATTAATCAATAATCCAGTGGCAATTGCGAGTAGAATCGGGTCGGTCACGACTTTTTTGTAAGAGTAGAAACCCGGCTCCCCCGAACGAATCATAAGTATATTGACCATGGGTAACACCACGACCAAATTGGTCACGATAATTCCCATCAAAATCAGTTCAGCTTCTGGGCCGTACAGTGAGAACACCAGTGGCACCCCAATACTAACGGCATTAGGGTACAGCGCAGAAATCGATTTGATCGTTGCCGCCGCTGCAGTGTCATTGCCTTTGACGGAGAGCCAAAGGCGGACGACAAAAAATAAACCTCCCAACCCCAAACCATAAGTAGCCAGTAGCTCTGGCGAAGGAAGCTGAGAGAGATCGGCGTGAACAAGTGAAGTAAAGAACAAACAAGGCGTGAGATAGCTAAAGGCAATATTGCGGCTCCAATCAATACGATGTTTCGTCAGGATTGGTAGCGTTTTAGCGGCTAGTAGCCCAAGCACAATGAGTGAGAGTAACTTCACTTGCTCCATCGTTAGTGCTCCAACTTGCTATTAGCAATACTGAGCAGCTCAACGTAGCCTTCGGCGTCCCATGCTGTACGCCCAACAAATACGCCATCGATATTCACTTGGTCGAGTAGCTCTGAGGCATTAGTTAGATTGACGCTGCCACCATATAGCAGCACCACACTGTCCGCTGTCTCTTGACCATAGCACTCCACCAACGCGTCACGGATTGCGCGATGTACCGTTTCGGCTTCTTCTTTGGTCGCCGGAGTGCCTCCTTCACCTATTGCCCATACAGGCTCATAAGCAAGGATAACATCAGTAACTTTATCGAAAGGAACGTCAAACAACGCAATCTTAACCTGTCGCACAACCGACTCTACTGATACGCTCCACTTCTTTTCATCTGCGGTATCACCAACACAAACCAATGGCGTTAGGCCATGCTTTAACGCTGCGAGTACTTTAAGATTGACGGTGTTGTCCGTCTCGCCGAACATGGCGCGTCGCTCAGAATGACCGATCTCCACAATAGAGACTCCACAATCTTTCAGCATCAATGGTGACACTTCACCGGTAAACGCTCCGCTGTCTTGCCAACACATATTCTGTGCGCCAAGTTGTATCGCCTCTGCATTTATCGTTTGTGCCATTTGAGAAAGATAAGGGAACGGCGGAATGACAAAAGGTTGAACTCGTCCATCTGACCGTTCAACTGCCTGCTCAACAGCCGCTGCCCATGACGCCGCCGAGGCAGCGTCTTTGTTCATTTTCCAGCTTGTGCCGATCCAGATTTTCTTCATGCTGGAACCTGCTCGCTCGCATACTCAGACATGAACTGTAAGATAAGAGACATAGATACCGCACCTGGATCAGGATGACCTAATGAACGCTCACCAAGAGTTTTTGCTTTGCCAGTGGTCGCAATCATATCTTTTGTCGCTTCAACTCCCTGTTTCGAGGCGGCAGCAATTGCAGGTAGGTTTTCTGTCAAATCACCAGAGAGTTTTTCAGAGGCTTCAACCGCGGCAACCAAGGCATCAATCATCGTCTTGTCACCTGGTTTTGCACCACCACGGTCATAAACACCTTGCAAACCACCCGCTAAGAATGTCGCCAGTGTTTCAGTATCCAGTTGCTGCGCACCTTTGATGGACTTAGCACCGCTACGGAACAAGGTACCGAAGATCGCCCCAGAAGCGCCGCCCATGGTTGCCATCATCGTCGAGCCAATTTTCAACATCAGCTTACTGACATCTTCCGGTTGGAAGTCATCCGTCAGCAGCGTCTGAACGGCTAGAAAGCCTCGCTCCATACCAATGCCATGGTCACCGTCACCAATTGCTTGGTCATACTTAGTCAGCATAGGTTCGCTATCGACCATGTTCTTTGCCACATAAGCCATCATGTTTTTCGCTGTTAATACATCCATTGTTATTTCCTCAAAGCAAATGATTCACAAGGTAGGTCGTAGAGCGCTTTCAGCTCGTCATCCAGTTTTAGTAACGTAATTGAGTAGCCAGACATTTCTTGAGACGTACAGTAGTTACCCACTAACGTGTCATGAACCGTGACGCCACGCTCTGCCAGAAGCGCATGCGCTTGCTTAGTCGCAATCAGAAGTTCCATGTAAGTCGATGCGCCTAGATTATTGACCAAAAGGCACACTTCATCGCCAGATTGATACGGAAGATCAGCGCAAAGATCGTCAATAAGACGAGTGACAACGTCGTCAGCAGAGGTCATTTTCTCGCGGGATACGCCCGGCTCACCATGCAACCCCATACCAATTTCTAGCTCATCATCTGGCAGTTCAAAGTTAAAGGTATTGGTTTGTGGTACTGAGCCCGCCGACAATGCCACGCCAATTGAACGGGTGTAGTCGCGAGCGCGTTCAGTCACTGCCACAATTTGGTCAAAGTCATCGTATTTTTCAGACGCTGCTCCAGCGATTTTTAGCACGTACAAGTCACCCGCTGTACCGCGTCTTTCTTCGATTTTTTCAAGCGGTGCAGAAGCCACATCATCCCAGACACGAATGGTGTGTGTTTTGATATCATCATCGTCAGCAAGTTCGGCAGCAATATCAAAGTTCATATTGTCGCCCGCATAGTTACCGTAAATATAAATCACGCCTTTGCCATTATTGACCGCTTCAGTCGTCTGTAAAATCACGTTAGGAGCAGGAGCGGCGAAAATATCACCCAGAGCCGCGGCATCCGCGAGCCCCTTGCCGACGTAGCCTGCAAATAATGGCTCGTGGCCTGCACCACCACCTGTCACGATAGCGACTTTATCCTGAGGAAAATCGGTACGCATTGCTGCGGTAATGCCTGGTAGTCCTTCCAGCTTGCCATTCATCGCAGCTAAGAGGCCATCAAATTGCTCTCTTGCCACCGCCATTGGATCATTGATCAGTTTTTTTGGCTTTCTCATGGGGTTCACCATTTATTTTATTGTTGTTTTAGTTGATAACTTGTCGCCATTCGAGTGGTCAGCTTCAGTGCATTTTCCATTGCAGGCGTTGAGGCAACATTCTTGCCGTAAATATCAAAGGCCGAGCCATGGTTAGCGGTGGCGATTGGAATTGGGATTCCGCCTTGAACCGTTACGCCGCGGTCAAAGCCCATCATTTTCAGCGCTGTCGCGCCCTGGTCGTGGTACATAGAAACAATCGAGTTCATCGATTCTTTCTCTACCACCCACATCGTCGTGTCCCCAGGGAATGGACCAAATGCTTCGATGCCTTTTTGCTTCGCTTTTTCAATCGCCGGCGTAATCGTGGTAATTTCCTCATCACCGAACAGTCCACCTTCCCCACCGTGTGGGTTCAGGGCTTGAACGGCAATTCGTGGTGAATCAAAACCTGCAGAGCGCAATGTTTTGTCCATCAGTTCAATGGTTTCCAAAACCGAATCTACTGTGAGGTTATCGACAACATTCTTGAATGGGATATGAGAGGTAACGCGACCGGCCCAAATATCGTCGACAACGTTAACTTCACAGCCAAACCCTTGATAGCCAGTCAGCTCTGCAAACCACGACAATTCATCGCGGTGAGCCAAACCTGCCATGCTCATCGCTTGCTTATTCAAAGGCGCAAAGCAAATGCCATGGGTTTTGTGGGCGAGGGTTAAATCAACCGCTATCTTGAGGGTTTCAAGTACGTAAGTTCCGCCTTGCGCCGTGGCTTTACCGTATTCAATAGGTTCGGCATGAGAGCTGCTAAATTTCAGTAGAACAGGCTTATTGTCGACAAAATTGGCCTCTTCGAATGAATCCACCACATCGTAATCAAACGTCACTTGCGCAATGTCCATGCCTTTACGAAGTTCGTATTCATCAGCAATGATAAGAATATTGGCTTGCTGTCTGTTTGCCTCGTCAGCGAGTACCTTAACCGCAACCTCTGGGCCAATTCCGGAAGGGTCACCTAATACAAGAGCAATAGTCGGTTTAGTCATGTTGTAATTCCTTGAAAGTTATTTATAAATGAAGTCCACAAAACCTACAGAGAGCGCGGGCACATACGTTGCCAATAACAGCACAACAAACAGTACTCCGATGAACAGCGCGTTGACTTTTGTTACCTGCCAAATGTCGCGTTTCGCAATAGAACACGCCGTGATAAGCACACTGGCTACCGGTGGTGTCTGCTGACCGATAGAGATATTCAGTGCTAGCATGATTCCAAAGTGAATTGGGTCGATGCCTAGTTCGTGAATCAGAGGTAATACGATAGGTACAGTTAGGATGATGGCCGCAGCGCCATGAAGGAACACGCCAACAATTAAAAGCATCACGTTAAGCATCATAAGTACAACGTACTTGTTTTCAGAGATACTTAAGATGCCAGCTGCCATTTGTTGCGGCACTTCTTGCTCGGTTAAGAACAGACCAAGTACAGCTGAGGTAGCGACAAGAAGCATGACTACTGATGTGCCTGTTACCCCTTCCATCATCGCTTTATAGAACAGTTTTAGGTCCATCTCACGATAGATAAAGATACTGATCACTAAAGCGAGTAATACCGCGATGCCCGCAGCTTCCGTCGCGGTCATAAACCCTGACAAGATGCCACCAAGAATAGCGAACGGCAGTGTTAGCGCCCAAAATGCATCTTTAAAGGCGACCCAAAGCTTACGCAGGCTGAACGACTCTTCTCTTGGTAAGTTGTATTTGACCGCGTAGTAATAGCACACGCCAAACATACCAGCTGCGCCTAATAGACCTGACACGATACCTGCCACAAATAGCTGTGAAATCGATACATCAGCCATTGCGCCATAAATAATCATCGGTAATGATGGTGGAATGATCACCGCAAGGGACGCCGATGACGATGTAACCGCAGCGGAGAAACTGCCTGAGTAACCACGTTTTTTCATCGCAGGAATCAAGATAGAACCTAGCGCAGCAACGTCGGCTACTGCTGAGCCAGAAATCTCAGCAAAAATCATCGAGACACCAACGTTTACCATAGATAGACCGCCACGAACGAAGCCTACAATAGCGTTGACGAAATTGATCAATCGCAGAGAAATACCGCCAGTATTCATTAGAGCGCCAGCGAAAACAAATAATGGAATAGACAGCAGCGTGAATTTAGAGCCACCTTCAAACATCGCCAGCGCGGCGTTATAGATTGCGTCAATACCTGACGTCGCAACCATTCCTACAATAGCAACCGCTCCAATAGCAACACCAATGGGTACATTAATCATTACTAAAGCGATCAAACAAAACAAAACGACTAACGCACTCATTTCACAGCCTCCATTGCTTCTGACATATCCTTTTTGGCATCACGAATTGCTTCTTTAATTTCTTCATCTTCTTGCGTTGAACCGTCACAAAGTAAATTCCATGCCTTTGGTAATGAGCAAAGCTGAGCCACAATAAATAGCACCGCTCCGATAGGTAACGCAGATTGAGCAAAGGAAAGCGTAATAAAGTCGAGACTGGTCAATGTCTCGTCCCCGAAAATCTCTAGAATGTAGTAACTGGCCCAAGCAATCACGGCAAAGAATCCAATCACCACCAATTCACTGAACAAAAACAGTGCTTTACGTAGTGGCAACGCCATACTGGCCACGAGACCGCCAAAGCCCATATGAGAGCGTTTAATGGCGCACAGCGCCGAACCATAGAATGTCAGCCACGCCAACAAAATCGCGGAAACTTCGTCGTACCAATAAAGAGAAGCACCGCTAAAACGCGAAAAAACAGCAACAATAATAATGGTGCTGAGTGCGAGTAAGATCGTCATGGAAATAGCGATCAACACTTTTTCTAGAACGCTAGAAACTCTATTTAACACAGCTAGAAAAGACATCATAAAACCTCGCGAAAAACACATGAGTGGCTGCACCCGAAGTGCAGCCAAGGGACTTCTTAGTTAGCTGTTGCCATTGCTTTATTCAGCATGGCTTCGCCGTTATTTACGTTTTTCACAAAATCATCGTAGATAGGTTGGCTTGCATCAACGAAGGCTTGACGGTTCGCTACATTAAGCTTCATACCACCAGCAACCAGTTTGTCTTTTAGCTCGCCCTCTAGCTTCGTGGCTTCTTGATAACCCCATTGCTGCGCTTGCTTCGCAGAGTCTTCAAGTACGGCACGTACTTCATCAGGGAATTTGCCATAGTGACGGGCACCTGCTGTTAGGTAAGCTGGAGTGTAGACGTGGTTTGTCACACTCAAATAGCCTTGTACTTCATGCAGTTTCGCAGCGTAGATGTTGGTGTAAGGGTTTTCTTGTCCATCGATGACGCCAGTTTGTAGGCCAATGAACACTTCACTAAAGCTCATAGGAGTTGGGTTCGCCCCCCAGTTTTTAAACATCTTCACGCGCCAAGAACTGTTTGGTGTGCGAATTTTTAAACCATCTAGATCTTCCGGTGTGTTAACCGGACGCTGAGCGTTGGTAATGTTTCGAAAGCCATTTTCCCAAAAACCGATAACCTTATAGCCTTTTTTTTCTGCCGCAGGTGCAATGTAAGGCCAGAATACTTGTTCTTCGATCTTGGCAACATGGTCACGATCTGAGACTAAAAATGGTAATTCAAACAACGCCATTTCAGATACGTGTGTTGGTAGTGTTGAAGTCAGCAGAGCCAAATCTACTGTGCCTAGCTTCAACTTCTGCTGCACATCTTTATCTTTACCTAATTGAGCTGCACCAAAAAACTTAAGGTTGTAGTCAATACCTTGTTTTTTGAATTCTTCGTTTGCCACTTCAGTAAAGTACTGTGTTGTATTGTATTGAAGTGAACCTACCTGCGCGCTTGTCGCCACTTTTAGGTCTTTGGCAAATGCCGCTGAAGAGAGAACGGCAGACACAGCGAGTGCAGTAAAAGTAAGTGTTGTTTTTTTCATTTTAGTTTCCACGTTATTCCATTAAACATTGAGGGAGGGTTATCCGATAAATTCTTTCTCTATCTCCTTGATTCTATTTACTTTAGTGGTAGATGGTCCGTCAGAAAACTCTGAATCTAACCAAGTATCTAATATTGCTTTTGCGAGTTCAGAACCGATCACGCGAGAGCCCATCGTGATGATTTGTGCATCGTTACTCTTACGTGCCCGCTCGGCAGAAAAGGTATCGTGACAAAGCGCCGCTCGAATGCCTGGTACTTTATTTGCCACAATCGATACGCCTATTCCGGTACCACAAAGAATGATGCCGCGCTCATGCTTTCCAGCACTGACTGCTAAGCTCACTTCTTTGGCAATATCCGGATACAGCGCGGCGTTCTCAGGGTCGATTCCGTAGTCGACATATTCAATACCTTTCGCAGCTAAATGAGCTTTCAAGCACTCCTTCAAATCTACCGCCGCGTCATCACATCCAATTGCAATCATGTCGCTATCCTTATGTTCATTTGTCCATCGAGATTACAAATGATATTGAACTTTTATTCTCAAAAGTTACAGATGAACATCTTTCAAATGAGATATTAGTCACCAAAACAATACAAATTATTAACATATTCGTGATCAAACCACCTTCAAAAACAATTTCATAAACTCTGGAGGCTTTTATAAATAACAAGATGATCGAGATCTAAAAAATAAGACAAATTGATATATTTCAAATATTTATATAGATTCCACCACCATAATCCGCCACCCGAAATAGAGTTATAACTCTATTCATAATCGACAAAAAATACTCATTTGATTGTTTGTTCAACCATATGAAGAAATGAGATCCTGAGCATTCAAAAGTGAGCGTTCAAATGATACATTCATTGTACATATGAACACAGATCATGACAAAAGGACTTCAAAATGTATAACGAATTAGGATTGACGCTGTCTCAAGTAACGGAATCGGCTGCACTTGCAGGATACAAATGGCTAGGACGCGGAGACAAAAATCGGGCCGACGATGCCGCTGTGGCCGCAATGAGACATCAACTGAATGATTCAAACGTCAACGCTACTATTGTGATTGGTGAAGGGGAGATTGACGATGCCCCTATGCTTTACATTGGTGAGCAGTTGGGTAAAGGCGGTGCTGCCATTGATATTGCCGTCGACCCTATTGAAGGGACGAGAATGACAGCAATGGGGCAACCCAATGCGTTAGCGGTGCTAGCAGCAGCGGAGAAAGATACGTTGCTTCAAGCGCCAGATATGTATATGGAGAAATTGGTAGTGGGCCCACAAGCGGCTGGCGCTATCGATTTAGCACGTCCTATTGAAGAGAACATACGCAACATTGCCCAACAATTGAATAAACCGATACAAGAGTTGGTCGTTGCGACATTAGCTAAGCCTAGACATGACAGCATCATTAAAACCATGCAAGCGATGGGAGTAAGAGTCTATGCGTTCCCAGATGGAGATGTCGCTGCCTCTTTGCTTACCTGCATGCCTGAAAGTGATGTCGATATGATGTACTGTATTGGCGGTGCACCTGAAGGCGTGGTGACGGCTGCGGTAATCCGTGCCTTGGGGGGAGATATGCAAGCACGTCTATTAACGCGTGATGTTGTCAAGGGCGATACCTTAGCCAATATTAAACATGCTGAGTCTGAACGCCAACGCTGCAACGAAATGGGAGTCTCTGAAAATGTCATTCTTAGACTCAATGATATGGTGAAAACCGATAATATCGTGTTCTGCGCTACCGGTATTACCAAAGGTGACCTCTTAGATGGCGTGCAAAAACATGGGTCGTACCTCACAACTGAAACCTTACTTATACAAGGTCACAACAGAACGATTAGAATGATAAAGTCTAATCACGACCTAAATAAAACAAATAAAGAACTACTTAAGCTTATTGCTTAGCAATTTAAGCGTTGTAGTAATACGCCTTGAAAGGAACAGAATGGACTTAACCAATATTGAACAAACAGAAGAAACCAATCTTCTGACCGAGATTGCCGTGGCCTATTATCAAGACGGAGCGACGCAAGAAGAAATTTCAAAACGTTTTGGTCTGTCGCGAGTCAAAATAGGACGATTACTTAAACGAGCACGAGATCAAGGCATCGTTGAAATTAAAGTCAAATACCACCCGGTGTTTGGCGCTAAGCTCGAAGAGCAACTTAAAGAGCGATTCGGTCTAAAGCGTGCGTTGATAGCGCTTGATCAGCCGACCGAGGACGAACAGCGTGCTTTATTGGCTGGCGTCGTCTCCACCTATCTTTCATCAACCTTAAAGGACGGTATGATCGTTTCTATCGGACAGGGGCGCAATGTGTCTTCCGTATCCGAGCATATCGGCGTTGTTAATCCTAAAAAGTGTACGTTCGTGTCTAGTATTGGAGGCATACACCCTCGTGGTGGGATGCTGAATGCCGACCATATTTCACGTCGTTTTGCCAAAACCTTTGGCGGAGTGAGTGAAACGTTGTACGCCCCGGCCTATGTTCGCAACCCTGATCTTCGTCGAGCATTGCTTGAAGATGAGACAGTCCAACAAACGATGGATATCGCTAAAAAGGCCGATGTGGCGTTAGTTGGAATTGGCGATCTTAATGAGAGTAGCTATATGGTGAACTTAGGTTGGTTCTCGGTTCAGGAAATGGTTGAAGCGAGAATTCAACAAGGGGTAGTCGGTGAAGTGGGTGGTTACGACTTTTACGACATTAAAGGCAATGTGCAAGACACAAAAATGAGTAATCGTGTGATCGGATTAACCATCGCTGACTACCAAAAAATCCCGCAAGTTATCGCCATTGCCGCCGAAAGCAGCAAACCACTTTCGATCGTTGGGGCGTTGCGCACTGGTGCAGTCGATATTCTTGCTACAAGCGTTGCTAACGCGATTACTATTCTTAATTTAGACGCTCAACAATGACATCTCAGTGCAGTGCTAGCGAAGTAGCATTGCACTCTCCTCGCTTCACAAGCTCATGTTCCGTTAACATTTTTGTCGAATAATGTAAGCGCGTCATAAACCCCGCATTCTAATCACCTAGCACGAATAATAAGATCAAATCTCCAACCATGAGGAGATTTGAAATGGGAAAACGACACACTAATCAAGAATGGCAAATGCTCATCGAGCAATCTGAATCGAGTTCATTGTCAACGCGTGCATTTTGTAAGCTCAATGAACTCAATCCCTCAACGTTTTATGCCAAGCGCCAG
>NZ_OANU01000127.1 GCF_900089835.1 Vibrio thalassae
ACCAGCTCAGATCTGAACTCCAGATCTGAGCAAAAACGATTATCCGTTAATCTCGTATGCCTTCGGGTTACTACCATACTGATTAGACTCTGGTTTGCTGTCCAACACCAAGAAGTACAGTAGTATTAAAAAACCGATTATTGGAATGATATACAGCAACATCCACCAGCCGGAGCGACCGGTATCGTGTAAACGACGTGCGGTGACAGCTAAGCTCGGTAACAAAATCAACAGCGTGAACACCCCGCTCAAAATCCCGACTTCTTCGGCAGAGTTGTACCAGCCAAGTGCATTATCTATCACTGACAAAATGATCGTTAATATCAAACTGTATAAAAAGAAATACCAATACTCTTTCCGCCTGGCGCGACCTTTAAAATCAACAGGCCGTTTTAATACACTTAGAAACCAATTCATAGACCCCTTACCTTTTGTTTGTTATCTCATTAAAGAACAGACTTTACTTAAGCTTCTTTTCTATCTGCCCTATCTCACTTATCAGATCCACACCAATCACTTTCTTGGTCTCGATCTTACTCAGTTCGATAGTTTCAACAGCAGCTACTGATTTCAGCTGCGCCAAAATTTCACCACTGGCCGATATCACTTGGCTATTACCACAATATTCGCCAACGATATTCTGGGTTTTATCTGTACCGACTCGATTACATGTCGCTACATAACAGTGGTTTTCAATCGCTTTGGTGCGAGAGAGAAGTAGGCTCTGTTCGCCACCAAAGTTTGCTGGATGCAACAAAACATCGACATTGGATATTGCGTATTCGCTAGTAATTTCCGGAAACCACAAGTCAAAACAAATCGCGACTCCGAAAACATAACCTTGGTATTCAAACGTCAGCAATGAATCACCGCGAGAGAAGTACTGTTTGTCGATATTGGTTTGGCTGATTTTTCTATAACGGTGCTGTAGGCCAGCGCTATCTATAACGGCAACGCTATTGTAGAAACGCCCTTCATGATGCTCTGCAATGCCAGCAACGATGACTGATTGATAAGTCGTAGCCAGTTGCTGTAACGTTTCAATGGTGGGACTGTGTTGATACTCCTCACACAGCTCATGGATATCCTGAGGCGAGTCAAAAATATAGCCAGTAGAAAACAATTCAGGCAGCAAAGTGACATCCCCAACCTCTTGAGTTTCTCAGAGAAGTTGCACGACTTGAAGTAGATTCTGATGTTTGTCTTTATAGACCAAATCGGTTTGAACAATAGAGATCTTCATCACTGAATAGCCTTGTCCTTGTTAAACTTGATCTAACATACGATAGCTATTCAATGAATTGTATAGTAGTTTTGTCGGGTATTGTCAGAGCTCGATCGGACGACACCAATCCTTAACTAATTTCGGTCACAATTTCAGTCTTTACAGAATTGGCGATAAAGCAGTTTTCATGCGACAAATGGTGCATTTTTTCAAGCTGTTCTCGGGTAGGTACGCGCTCTCCAGAGAACACTACATCCGGGCGCAAAATGACTTTGGTGACTGCCATTCTTCCCGCTTCATTCTCTGCAAGTATTCCAACAGCTTTATCGATGTAGCTGTCGATAACATATTTTCGTTTTGCAGCAATCGATAAGAAAACCAGCATATGGCAGCTTGATAAAGCAGCAATATAGGCTTCCTCTGGATCAATGTTTTCTTCTATAGAGAGAGGCAATGGCACCACATGAGGTGAAGGTGATGCAGGGACCGTCAAACCGCCATCAAATTCCCATACATGACCACGGCTATAGTTATTATCACTAAATACTTCGTCCTGTTTTCGCTGCCAACTTATCTGTGCGTAATGCTCTGACATTTCATCCTCCTGATAGCAATGGCGATAATTAAACTAACCTTGAATGCATTCAACCCAATATCTCGCAATTGGGTTAGGAAACACCTCCCCCATGACGATATTTTCTAACTCACCGCCATTGGATTCAATAACGTGTCTTGAAGCGACGTTATCTTCATCTGCGGTCACCAAGGCTCGCTCGATACCTAAGGCATTCGCTTTGGGTAAAACAAGTTTGAGCATATGCTTTCCATAGCCTGCCCCTCGATATGAAGGGGCAATGTCGTAACCAATATGACCACCTTCTGATGACAGAAATTCATTATTAATATGATGACGGACACGAATCGCACCTAGAATTCTCTGTTCAGAATCTAGCAACCAAAAATGACTGCAAGGCACATAGCCTTGGCGTAAATTGACGCCCTTTTCTTCATCGATTAAACGCTGAACATATTTCGGAAAATCACTCATGCCTTCGCGGTAATACTCCGCATTGTCCACATCGTGGAGCTCAAAATCTTGGTAGAAAACCGCAAAGGCTTGCATCCGCTCTAATGAAGGAGTAACCAGTTCCATGTTATTGATTCCTTTATCTTTGCAAGGTGCTAGTTCTTTATGCCAACAACCATAGCAGACATAATACCTTCGCTTCTAGACAGCTGAGTCGATTACTTCAAAAACTCCATGACTTTTTGAAGATTGAATCTCAGTAACCGCTTATCAAAATCGCTGGCACTTTCGCTATCCACCACACCATTTTTGAATTCATAGCGAGAGCCAACTTTTTCGATGTATTTATTAAAGTCGACCGTTTGCTCATACTCCGAGAATATCTGTTGCAGTTTCACATCGTTGATCTCTACGTCGTTGATTGCCCACTTCCAATGATCACGCCCCATCACAAACAAGCCATCGATGTAGTGTTCTTCTGGCTTTTCGACAAATGGCAACCAATCAAAAGAGAACCAGTTATTCTCATCTTCTTTTTGCAACCGAATGCTCACACCTACCTCATTCGAAAAAAGAAACGGTATCCAAAAGCTATTACGCTTAATCTTGAGCGTATACGCGCTGCCATCCATTAAATCGAAACGCTTCAACAAACTAATGTAGAGTAAAAAGTTTTGGTTGTTGCAAGTCCCAGACTCGTCGATATTCACCAAATGCGAATCAACGGAAATAGGAAAACAAGGCGCAGAAAAATCTTCGGTTTTAAACCTCTTAAAGCGCTCGCTGAGTACTTCATTGATTCTATGATTCACCCCATCAGACTCGCTCCCGCGAATATAGTAAGAAACACAACAATCAATGAGAGTGTCAGAAATAAAGGAATGGTTCGTTTAGATTTGCCCATCACACAACGCCTACATGAATATGCTTTATCGGTGCTGGCCGATAATATTTTTATCCATTAAGAATAACACCCATAAAGAGCGTGATATGTATGGAAAGGTCGTCTTGTAGTGGCATAGTGAATTTGGCCACCTGATTAGAGGTGTTAATATACACCTCATAGCATGACAGGTGAAACTATGACCAAGCGAACCCGACGTACTTTCAGTGCGGAATTTAAACTCGAAGCAGCGCAACTTGTTCTCGACCAAAACTACACCGTTGTTGAAGCCGCAAAAGCCATGGGTGTGGGTAAATCGACAATGGATAAGTGGGT
>NZ_OANU01000125.1 GCF_900089835.1 Vibrio thalassae
TCCGCTCGACTTGCATGTGTTAGGCCTGCCGCCAGCGTTCAATCTGAGCCATGATCAAACTCTTCAATTTAAGATTTTGTCGGCTCAATGAATACTGACTTTAAACTACCTTTTCTCTATAAATAGAGAAGCAATCTAAAGCTATTATCGTTCCAACAGAACGATAATGAATTGACTGTGCCAAGTCTTTCGACTTGATTGGTCACTCAGTTCATTGAAAACCTAATTTGAAACCGAAGTTTCTAATTTGATTATCATCAACGAGTGCCCACACAGATTGATAGGTTTATATTGTTAAAGAACATTCTCTTCAGAACTCTGCGTTTCGCTTTCCGTTTGAAGAGGCGGCTATTCTAGCGAGATGATTCTCAGTGTCAAACACTTTTTTCTAATTATTTTTGATTTTTTCAAATTTAACTAGAAGACCATCTTGTCAGCTGAATGCCTTACTGACTCTTGCCTTGAACCCTTGTGGGCTCTACCGTGTCAGTGAGGACGCATTATAGAGATCCGGATCACATTGGCAAGCGTTTTTTAGGAAAAAATACAAAAATAACGACTAAGCGTTTCTTTTTCATTCAAAGCTTTATTTATCCCACTTTATCCTTGTTTTAATTACAAGTTATCCACAGAGTTATTAAAAAAAGGAGGGTTTCCCCTCCTTTTTTAATAACCGATTTACTCTAGATTCCTGAACCGTCTTGCTCGACGTCATCTTCATGTAAACCACATTCTCGTTTTAAGCCGTTAAAGCGAGTTTCTTCTATCTTCATTCCTGGCTTCCACTTTTCCGTCGAATGAGTATCACCAATAGAAAGATACCCTTGGTCTTTCAACGGATGGTAACTCAAGCCATGTTCCGATAAATAAGTGTCAATCTGGTCGTCACTCCAATCTATAATGGGAAGAAACTTGAATCTGCCATTTTGAATCGCCAGTACGGGCAAGTTAGCTCGACTCTCCGACTGCTCTCTTCTCAATCCTGAAAACCAAGTCTGAACACCCAAATCCTCTAAAGCTCTCCTCATCGGCTCCACTTTATTCATTTGGTTGTAACGTTTGATTCCCTCAAGACCTTGTTCCCACAGCTTTCCGTACCTCGCCTCTTGCCATTGCGGCGACAACTCTGCTTTATATATATGTAGGTTTAAGTTTAACTTCTCCCTAAGCGCATCAATAAATTGATAGGTTTCAGGAAATAAGTACCCCGTATCTGTTAACACTATCGGGGTTTCTGAACGAACCTGACTAACCAAATGAAGCATAACCGCAGCCTGCATACCAAAACTCGAGCTCAAGATATGCTGTCCAGGTAAATTTTCAAACGCCCATAGAACTCTTTGCTCTGCATTGAGCCGTTCCAGCTCTGCATTAAGCTCCGCCAGTTTTAAGATCTGTTCGGTTTTGGTGAGCGAAAGTAAATCTTTTAATGTTGATTGTTCTTGGAGTTTAAGCATAGAAGTCCCTTTTCGATACTTTCACTTCTTGAATGATGCCCGCTCGAATGACAAAGTCTCCAAAGGCCTCACCTGTTTCTCGTTGTTCTGCCCAGTGACCAACTAACGAATCGATATCCTCTAGGATTTGCGCTTCGGTAATGTTCTCTTTATACATCTTAGGAACACGAGTACCTGCTTTGTTACCACCTAAATGCAAGTTATAACGACCCGGCGCTTTACCCACCAGCCCAATTTCAGCCAACATTGCTCGTCCACAACCATTGGGACAACCCGTCACTCGCAAGATAATGCTCTCTTCCTTATTGATCTGATGTTTATCCAAGATAGATTCCACATCAGTAACAAAGCTAGGTAGAAAACGTTCAGCCTCTGCCATCGCAAGAGGACATGTAGGGTAAGCAACACAAGCCATCGAGTTTTTTCGCTGCTCTGATACTGTGTCATCCATCAAGCCATGTTCACGGGCTATCTTTTCTATCTTGGCTTTATTGGACTTGGAAACTTTAGCCACAATAAGATTCTGGTTGGCCGTCATTCGAAAATCGCCTTTATGAATTTCAGCGATCTTTGCAACGCCGCTCTTTAAAGGTTTATCCGGAAAATCCAGTAGACGTCCATTTTCAATAAATAGTGTTAGATGGTGTTTACCATCAATACCTTCAACCCAACCAATCCTATCGCCACGCTCTGTGAACTCATATGGTTTACTTTGCTCAAACTTGATGCCGGCGCGCTTTTCTACTTCTGCTTTAAAGACATCAATACCTACACGATCCAATGTGTATTTGGTTTTGGCATTTTTACGGTTAGAGCGGTTACCCCAGTCTCTTTGTGTTGTCACCACTGCAGCAGCCACTTCAAGCGTTTTATCAAGCGCTACGAAACCGAAATCATCTGCTCTTCTTGGATAAGTACTGGTGTCACCATGTGTCATCGCTAATCCGCCACCCACCAGCACATTAAAACCGACAAGTTTGCCCTCTTCTGCGATAGCAACAAAGTTCAAGTCATTAGCGTGAACATCTACATCATTTTGCGGTGGTATCACCACAGTGGTTTTGAACTTACGAGGCAAATAGTTCTTGCCTAGAATAGGTTCATCTTCTTGCGTTGTTTCTACTTTTTCACCGTTCAACCAGATCTCAGCATAGGCTTTCGTCTTTGGTAGTAAGTGTTCACTGATTTTACTCGCCCACTCATACGCTTCTTGATGTAGCTCAGACTCAACAGGGTTAGTTGTACATAAGACATTTCGGTTCACGTCTCCAGCAGTGGCAATTGAATCAATACCAATAGAGTTCAGTGTTTGGTGCATCAACTTGATATTTGGTTTCAGTACACCATGAAATTGGAACGTTTGACGAGTAGTCAGACGGATACTGCCATAAAGAGAATGCTCTGTTGCAAACTTATCAATGGCAAGCCACTGTTTCGGTGTTATGACTCCACCTGGCATTCTTGCTCGCAGCATAACGTTATGTAGAGGTTCGAGCTTTTGCTTAGCTCGCTCATTTCGAATATCACGGTCGTCTTGCTGATACATACCGTGGAATCGTATCAACTGGAAATTATCCGCTGTAAAGCCGCCCGTTATTTGATCTTGCAGATCCGTTTCGATCGTACCGCGAAGCAGATTACTTTCTCGTTTCAGGCGCTCGTTATCAGATAGCGGCCCTAATTCCTGACCTAATACTTCTTGAATAGTCGCTGATTGCTTGCTCATTAGTACACATCCTTCTGATAACGTTTTGCTTTTCTTAATTCGCTGACAAACTCCTCAGCTTGTTCCGGTGATTTTCCACCATGCACCCTAGTAATCTCTAGTAGTGCATTGTGTACATCCTTAGCCATATGATTCGCATCGCCACACACATAGATATGTGCTCCCTCTTCAAGCCATTGCCACACTTGTTCACCTTGCTCTAATAGGCGGTGTTGCACATAGACTTTCTCATGTTGATCTCGGCTAAACGCCACATCTAAGCGGCTTAAGACACCTGATTTAAGGTACTTTTGCCATTCCACTTGATAGAGGAAATCTTGTGTGAAGGTACGATCTCCAAAAAATAGCCAGTTTTTACCACTATCACCTTGATTATCACGCTGTTGAATAAAGCTTCTGAATGGTGCAATACCAGTGCCTGGGCCGATCATAATCACTGGGGTATTTCCATTTTCTGGCAACTTAAAGTTGTTGTTGTGTTCCACAAACACTTTTACTTCCGCGCCTTCTTCTAGATCACGAGACAAGAAGTACGAAGCACCGCCGTAGCGACTCTCCTCACCAGCAGAATACTCCACCAGCCCAACGGTTAGATGTACTTCTTCATCCACTTCTTCTTGGCTAGAAGCAATAGAGTAAAGGCGAGGAGTTAGACGGCGTAGCAATGACAGTAACTGTGATGCTTCAAGTTTGGTTTTCTTCTCTTTAAATACGTCTAATACCTGAGTACGCCCCGCATACTCTCGCAGCTTGTCTTTGTCTTCGACTAACTTAAGCAGTTTTTTGCTGTTGGAGAGTTCAGCGTACTGGCTAACCAATTGAGGGTTCGCAGCGGTAATTTCATAATGGCGAATCAGCGCAGAACGAAGGGATAAACTTTCGCCGTCAACATCGACACTTTCAATACCAGACAAACCTGATTGTGCGAGTAGCGCATCCACCAATTGGCTGTTGTTTTCAAACCATACACCAAGCGCATCGCCTGGCTGGTAAGTAAGACCTGAGCCTTCTAAATCTATCTCGATGTGACGAACATCCTTACCAGAGTCACGTCCAGTAATTTTTTGACTAGTCAGTAACGTCGCAGTGTATGGGTTCTTCTTGGTATAGGTTGATGCAGCGGTATTATTAGCGACTGGCAGCGTTACAACTTCTGCAGCTTGAGATGCGAGGTCGGCTTTTATTTTTTCCAAAGCATTCGCACGCCACTCTTCAGCTGGCGCATCATAGTCGACATCGCAGTCAATTCGGTCGATAAATGAGGTAGCTCCCAGCTTAGCTAAGAAAGAATCAAAGTCTTTGCCGGTTTGGCAGAAGAATTCGTAACTTGAGTCACCTAAACCAATGACACCGTATTTTAAGTTGGGAAGTTTAGGGGCTTTTTTGGACTGCAGAAATTCATGCAGCTCAATCGCATTATCAGGTGCTTCACCTTCTCCATTAGTTGAAGCCACGATAATAACGTGCGTTTCTTTTGCCAGATTTTTACCTTTGTAATCACTCGCATCAAATAGCTCTACATCAATACCTAAAGTACTCGCTTCTTCTTTCAACTCTTCCGCGACACCTTTCGCATTACCAGTTTGTGAAGCAAAGATAATTGACAGTTTACCAGCAGGTACAGAAGCCGTGGCTGTATTTACTGCACTGGCTACAGGAGTAAGTTGGGTTGGAGCTTGAGCTTGACTTAATCCCCAAAAGTATCCGCTCACCCAAGCAAGTTGGTTCGACGACAAATTACTCGAAGCTTGTTGAAGTTGTGAGATTTGTTGGTCATTTAATGGTGCAGCTACATTCGGTAGCTCTTGTGGTTGTGTGTTGCCACTTGACGACGGTTTTACATTTGAAGACATTGTCACGACATCCCTAATCATTGCGTGACGATAGATTAACCAACCACCTTAATAACAAGAAAGAATAGATATGAATGTTTTATAACTTTTTGGAAGAAGAGAACGGGTTACTTAGCTTCAATTCGAACTTCAGTAAAGCCAACAGCTAAGGCTGACTTAGACGCTTTATCAAGATCGTTATACTGACATTCAGCACCATGAATGTCAGTTAACATAAGAAAACCACCCTGCTTGTGACGAAACTCAACAATCCAACCTTCATCAGAAGAGGACGGTTCAATGATCGCCTCGGCTAACAAGTTCTGATGGTATAAGTGCTTTAACTCTGTCATTGTCATGGTTCCCTCCAGAAATCTCAGCGTAGCTACTGTACCTGGTCGCCATACACTAACTATAGCAATTACACCTTAATCCGCAGGGATATTTGTTGCCATTTTGTTAACTTGATGATACTGCTAATTTCTTGTACAGCCAAATCGCAATCAGGAACGCGATAATATATGGGAGTAAATTGAAGACGATGCCGACCATTCCCAACATAAACATCACACCGAACGACACTACCACAGCCAGTGTTACTGTCATTACTGTTACACCTGTCATAACCAGTGTAGCCAAAAATACCAATACGAAAATCAGTTCAAACATAACACCTCCTACGTGCTTGTGACTTCATTAACGACTTAACTTTAGTATTGCAGGAACTGTTCCAACTATTATAGATATTAAAAATCATATACTTATAAAAAAGAAAAACTCCTATTGGCACTGAGCACAATAGGAGTTGGTATTATTGACCAATAAGTTGGTATCTTACACGTCAAGTTCCGCTGGTATTTTCGCTAATGCAGTTTCGAGTACCTCAATACCGGCACCCTTCTTATGAGCATTTTCACTAATGTAACGACGCCACTGCCTCGCGCCAGGCATCGCCTGAAATAGACCAATCATATGACGAGAGATATGACCAAGATACGAGCCGTTCGCCAACTGGCGCTCAATGTATGGATACATCTCTTCCACAATCTGCTTGCGCTTTTTCACTGGAGTATCAAGCCCAAAGATTAGTTGGTCAACTTGCGCCAGAATATAAGGATTTTGATACGCTTCACGACCTATCATGACACCATCTAAATGCTTCAGATGTTCAAGAGACTCTTCAAGGGTCTTCACTCCACCATTCACTGCGATCTGTAAATGAGGGAAGTCTTTCTTAATTTGATAGGCACGTGGGTAATCCAGCGGTGGGATCTCTCGGTTTTCTTTTGGACTTAAACCGCTTAACCAAGCTTTACGCGCGTGAATAGTAAACTGTTCACACCCCGCCTTTTCTGAAACAAGAGAGACGAATCGCGTCAGAAACTCATAAGAATCCTGATCATCAATACCAATGCGTGTTTTCACCGTGACAGGAATATCAACAACTTCTTTCATCGCCGCAACACATTCTGCCACCAGCTCTGGCTCGGCCATTAGACAAGCACCAAAACGACCGTTTTGAACACGATCGGAAGGACAACCCACATTGAGGTTGATTTCATCATACCCACGCTCCGAGGCAAGCTTTGCACACGTCGCTAAGTCCGCAGGATTAGACCCACCTAACTGTAACGCCACAGGATGTTCTTCTTCGTTATACGCAAGAAAGTCACCTTTACCGTGGATAATCGCACCTGTTGTTACCATTTCGGTATACAACAGCGTTTGCGATGACAATAGACGATGGAAGTAACGGCAATGTCTATCTGTCCAATCGAGCATGGGCGCAACGGATAAGCGTGAAGCATGATACATAATGGTGTCTCGCATCGTTCAAAAATCAATCCAGCTGAAAGTTCTCAGCATTAAGGAGGCGGGATTATACAGAGCTTGATGGGTGGCGGCAAATTACACGAATGAGACTAACGACCTCTCTAGGGAATTAGTATAAAATAGTCGGACTTCGCTAAGACAGGTGACCATGTGAATCAAAAGCTAATACAACAATTGGAAGATATCTGTTCCGCAAGAGGTGTACGTCTCACTCCTCAGCGTCGAACTGTTTATGAGCTTATTTACGAAAATAAGAAAGCCTCTAGTGCTTATGAATTATTAGAACAGCTCAAAATCAGCGAGCCAAAAGCAAAACCACCTACCGTATACCGCGCCCTAGATTTTCTTTTAGAGCAGGGGTTTATTCATAGAGTTGAATCCACCAACAGTTTTGTTTCATGCTGTTCATTTGGTGAGCAAAAGCACTACTCACATTTATTGATTTGTGACCAGTGCGGTAATGTCGTTGAACTACAAGATGATACTCTAATAGCCTTGCTAAATAGTAACGTCGATAAACATGGCTTCCAGTTCTCCAATCATGTTATAGAATCTCACGGTATCTGTAAGACGTGTTCATCATTGGAAGTTGAAAAATAAATAGAAGAAGTTATGCGCGCTGAATTTGTAAACCCGTTTTTGGCCTCATTAATCAATGTGCTAAAGACGATGGCGACAATGGAAATCAAACCATTAAAACCACGAATTAAGAAAGATGAAATTGCTCGCGGCGATGTCTCTGGTCTTATCGGTATGGTTGGTGACCAAACTCGCGGCTCTATGTCGATCACCTTTGAAGAAGGGCTTGCTCTCGAAATCATGCAAAACATGCTGGGTGAGAAGCCGCACGGACTCAATGAAGAAGTCACCGATATGGTCGGTGAGATTACCAATATGGTTACAGGTGGCGCAAAGAGAATTCTAGCCGAAAATGGATTTGACTTTGATATGGCAACACCCGTCGTGGTCTCTGGCAAAGGGCACACTATCAGGCACAAGTGTGAAGGGGCTATCATCATTATGCCGTTCACCTCTGAATGGGGGAACGCGTTCATCGAGATTTGCTTCGAGTAATAATGATGCACCAATTTTTATAATAAAAGAGGCTCCAATCGGAGCCTCTTTTATTAGAGTTTTCTGCGAAGTAGCAACAGCGCTATCGTTAAGAAGACTAAACTAGGCCCCAGAGCCCCAAACAATGGTGACATGCCATACACCAGACTAACAGGTCCAAAGAACTCACTGGAAATATAGAAAGTAAAACCTGCGACTACCCCAGAGAGAATCCGCGTCCCCATGGTCACACTTCTCAATGGTCCAAAAACAAAAGACAGAGCCATTAGCATCATCACTGCCACGGAGATAGGCTGAGTCGCTTTGCGCCAAAATGCCAGTTCATATCGTGAGGCATCCTGTTCTGAATCCTTCAAGTATTGGGTATAATCCCAAAGTCCACTTAGCGGCAGTTCATTAAGGTCTACGGTAACAACTGCTAATTTATCTGGGACAAGCGAAGTTTTCCAAGACTGCTTTTCAAAGGTCGCCTTTGACAGTGCTTCGACGTTGCTCATGTCCGTAATTTGAACACGGTGCATTTCCCAACGGTTATCGCCTAAATAATCTGCCGACTCTGCAAACACGGTCTCTAGCAGCTTTTTATCTTGACCAAAACGCCATATATTTAAGCCTTCAATAGACTCACCATTGACCTTTGAGATGAAAATAAAGTCATTCGCATCACGTGCCCAAACACCATTTCGAACAGAGACGATGTTGCCGCTTGATGTTGCTTGAAGACGTAGATCTCGAGCCATCTGTTGCGTCGTTGGTGCGCCCCACTCCCCTAATGCCATCACTACCAACATCAGTGGAACCGCTGTTTTTAAGACAGAAAGCCCAATCCGTAACTTTGAAATTCCGGCTGCCTGCATTACGACGAGTTCGGAGCTACTGGCTAACATTCCAAGCCCCACTAAAGAACCAAGCAATGCCGCCATAGAAAAGAACAGCTCAATATCACGGGGCATCCCCAATATTACGAAATACAATGCAGATAGCATGGTATAACTACCTTCACCCACTGCACGCAACTGCTCAACAAATTTAATGACCGCAGACAAACCCACGAAGACCGAAAGCACTAATAGGATCGTGGTAATGATGGTCTTACCCACGTAGACATCTAATATTCTAAACACGACCTAAGCTACCTCTCGTCTTTGCATGCGCTTACGACGCAGCTTTTCTCTGAATTTCCTAACGCTAACCGTATCCCAAGTATTGACGCCAATGGCAGCAAGCAATAAGACAAAGTTGACAGGCCAGAGTCCTATATAGGATGGGAAAGCGCCATCTTCCAGTGCCGATTTCGTCGCACTTATCGCCATAAAGTAAGCAAAATATGCCAAGATAGCCGGACCCATTTTGGCGAACTTGCTTTGTCTTGGGTTCACGGCAGACAGAGGAACGACCAACATAGTCAATAACGGGATACAGACGACTAGCGAGATACGCCAGTGCAATTCAGCTTGAGCTTTAGGATCTGGATTATGCAATAAATCCAATGTAGGGATCGCCATCCACGAGCGTCCACGTTGTTGAACCTCACGCTGACCAATCACCCCTTCGTAATCCGAAAACTCCGTAATCATATATTCAAGACGAGTAGGCACACCTTCGTAACGAACCCCATCGTATAGCGCAATCACTTGTCTGCCATCACTCAGCTCTTTTACATCACCCGATTTAGCCGAAATCACGCTTGGTAATATCGAGTCTCTCGGGTTGAGTTGAGCGACAAACACATTCTTAAGCTTTCTATCTTTAATACTATCGATAAACACAACTGAGGAGCCATCTGGCGTCCGCTGGAAACTACCTGTTTGTAGCAGCTCTACCGAATTTTCTGATGCAAGCCGTTCACGAATCTGCACTTCCTGCTCTTGAGTCCAAGGCGCTAACCAGAATGCGTTAAAGGCAGCGAGTGATGTAGTCAGCACGGCTAAGTACATAGCCGCACGAATGAGAAATTTATTACCGATCCCTGTGGCGTTCATGACCGTGATTTCACTTTCCGCGTATAAACGCCCAAATGTGACTAGGATTCCGATATAAATACTTAATGGGAACATCAAAAGTCCCATTGTCGGCATACTAATGCCTGCCAAAGTCATAATCAGACCAGCAGGAATATCTCCATCGGAAGCATCAGCAAGCACTTGGATAAATTGACGACTGAAAAACACTAAAAAGAGCACTAAAAAGATGGCTAATTGGCTCTTAACTGTTTCTCTGATCAAATATCTAACAATAATCACAGTGAAAACACCTATACAAAACTTGTTTTTTTGATTGAATCGCTATAGTTTTCGGGTAAACCTTTTATTTTTTACTTTTTTGATCGATTCTTATCTTAAGATTATAGGCCGAAATGGCTTATAGGATTCAAGCATTAAGAATCGATTATCCAACATTTAGTTCTATTTGTCTTTAGGATGTAGGAGTACGCATGGAGTTTAGTGTTAAAAGTGGCAGTCCAGAGAAGCAGCGCAGTGCATGCATCGTCGTTGGCGTATTTGAGCCACGTCGTCTCTCTCCGGTTGCAGAGCAGCTTGATAAAATCAGCGATGGCTATATTAGCTCTTTGCTACGTCGTGGCGACCTAGAAGGTAAGCCAGGTCAAATGCTGCTACTGCATCAAGTACCAGGAGTACTTTCAGAACGCGTTCTGTTAGTTGGCTGTGGTAAAGAGCGTGAGCTTGGTGAACGCCAATACAAAGAGATCATTCAAAAAACCATCAGCACGTTGAACGAAACGGGCTCTATGGAAGCGGTATGTTTCCTAACAGAGCTGCACGTCAAAGGTCGCGACACTTACTGGAAAGTACGTCAAGCTGTTGAAGCCACGAAAGATGGTCTTTATACCTTCGATCAATTCAAGAGTAGTAAACCAGAAACGCGTCGTCCATTGCGTAAGCTAGTATTCAACGTTCCTACTCGTCGTGAGTTAAATCTTGGTGAAAAAGCGATTGCGCATGGTCTAGCGATTGCGTCAGGTGTGAAAGCGTCAAAAGATCTTGGCAACATGCCACCAAATATCGCAAACCCAGCTTATCTTGCTTCTCAAGCTCGTCGCTTGGCAGACGACTACGACACCATTACTACCAAGATCATTGGTGAACAAGAGATGGAAAAACTAGGTATGACCTCTTACCTAGCTGTTGGCCGAGGCTCAAAGAATGAATCTATGATGTCTATCATGGAGTACAAGGGCAACTCAGATCCAGATGCAAAACCAATTGTTCTCGTTGGTAAAGGCCTAACGTTCGATTCAGGCGGTATTTCACTAAAACCAGGCGAAGCCATGGATGAGATGAAATACGACATGTGTGGCGCAGCATCGGTATTCGGTACCATGAAAGCGCTAGCAAAACTGAACCTACCTATCAACGTAGTTGCGGTCCTCGCGGGTTGTGAAAACATGCCAGGCAGTAATGCCTATCGTCCAGGCGATATCCTCACAACGATGTCAGGCCTTACTGTTGAAGTATTAAATACAGATGCAGAAGGTCGCCTAGTGCTGTGTGATGCGCTAACTTATGTAGAGCGTTATGAGCCGGAATGTGTTGTCGATGTTGCCACACTGACAGGCGCATGTGTCATTGCACTAGGTCATCATATCAGTGGTGTGATTTCAAACCACAACCCACTTTCACATGAACTTGTAAACGCTTCTGAGCAAGCTGGCGATCGCGCTTGGCGTCTACCAATGGCAGATGAGTACCAAGAGCAACTAGCAAGCCCATTTGCTGATATGGCAAACATTGGTGGCCGCCCTGGCGGTACGATTACTGCAGGCTGTTTCTTATCTCGATTTGCTAAGAAGTACCACTGGGCTCACCTAGATATTGCTGGTACAGCGTGGAAATCAGGTAAGGCAAAAGGCTCAACAGGTCGTCCTGTCTCACTACTTGTCCAATTCCTGCTAAACCGCAGTGGCCAAGAGACTGAAGAGTAAACAGAAGGGCCGAAAGGCCCTTTTTTATTGCTTACCAATAACCAGAGCAAAGCGACATTTCACATGAATACGGCAACCTTCTACATCATTAATGAAGACTCTGAACAAGCCTCTCAACAGGGGTGGTTTGCCTATGTGCATTTTTTATGTCGTCATTTTACCGCACAAGGTGCCAAACTTTATATTAACTGCAGCGACAAAGCCGAAGCTGAGCTGTTGGCTGAGTATTTCTGGCAGGTGACTCCCGAGCAATTTATTGCTCACAATCTCATTGGTGAAGGACCTAAAAATGGCACGCCGGTAGAGATTGGCCACGAGGGCCTTAAACCCAGTTGGAATCGGCAACTAGCAATAAATTTGGCGAATAGTCACGCAACCTTTGCGCAGTCCTTTGGTCAAGTGGTAGACTTCGTCCCTTGCGAAGAAAAAGCTAAGCAAACTGCGCGAGAAAGGTATAAAATTTACCGTCAAGCGGGCTATCAGCTTCAAACCATTGAGATTCAATATTCAGAATCCTAATCAAGGTCAATCCTTATAAGTAAGCGTTAATTTCCCTGCGTTTATTTATAAGGTTTGGCAAATTTCTTTCACAGATTAAAGTAAGTATCCAGAAAGCTATGGAAAAGACATATAACCCACAATCTATCGAACAAGCTCTGTATAAGACTTGGGAAGAGAAAGGCTACTTTAAGCCTCACGGTGACACGACTAAAGAATCATACAGCATCATGATCCCGCCACCGAACGTCACTGGTAGCCTACATATGGGTCATGCATTCCAAGACACCATCATGGATACGCTAATCCGTGCCGAGCGTATGAAGGGCAAAAACACCCTTTGGCAAGTAGGTACTGACCACGCTGGTATCGCAACTCAAATGGTCGTTGAGCGTAAGATTGCCGCTGAAGAAGGCAAGACTAAGCACGATTATGGCCGTGAAGCTTTCATCGACAAGATCTGGGAATGGAAAGGCGAGTCTGGCGGCACGATTACTAAACAGCTTCGTCGTCTAGGCGCATCTGTAGACTGGGATCGTGAGCGATTCACTATGGATGACGGCCTATCTAATGCCGTTCAAGAAGTCTTTGTTCGTCTATACGAAGATGATCTTATCTACCGTGGTAAGCGCCTAGTTAACTGGGATCCAAAGCTACACACAGCGATTTCTGATCTAGAAGTTGAAAACAAAGACAAGAAAGGCCACATGTGGCATTTCCGCTACCCTCTCGCTGATGGCGTAAAAACAGCAGAAGGTAAAGACTACATTGTTGTCGCAACTACTCGTCCAGAGACTATGTTGGGCGATACTGGTGTTGCGGTAAACCCTGAAGATCCTCGCTATAAAGATCTTATCGGCAAAGAAATCCTGCTTCCTATCGTAGACCGTCGTATTCCAATCGTAGGTGACGAGCATGCGGACATGGAAAAAGGCACAGGTTGTGTGAAGATCACACCTGCACACGACTTTAACGACTATGAAGTTGGTAAACGTCACCAGTTGCCAATGATCAACATCCTAACGTTCAATGCCGATATTCGTGACTCAGCAGAAGTATTCACCACCAATGGTGAAGCAAGCGATGCATATCCAACAGAACTTCCAGCTAAATATCATGGCATGGAGCGTTTCGCTGCTCGTAAAGCTATCGTTGCCGAGTTCGAAGAGCTTGGTCTTCTGGACGAAATCAAAGATCACGATCTGACCGTGCCTTATGGCGACCGTGGTGGCGTAGTGATTGAGCCAATGCTAACTGACCAATGGTATGTTCGTACTGCACCTCTAGCAGAGACAGCAACCAAGGCCGTTGAAGATGGCGAAATCCAATTCGTGCCTAAACAGTACGAAAACATGTACTTCTCTTGGATGCGTGACATTCAAGACTGGTGTATCTCTCGCCAGCTATGGTGGGGTCACCGCATTCCAGCATGGTATGACAACGACGGTAACGTTTATGTAGGTCGCACTGAAGAGGAAGTACGTGAGAAAAATGGTCTAGCGCCAGTTATCGTTCTGCGTCAAGACGACGACGTACTTGATACGTGGTTCTCTTCTGCTCTATGGACATTCGGAACACAAGGTTGGCCAGAGCAAACAGACGATCTGAAAACGTTCCACCCATCAGATGTACTGGTTACCGGTTTTGATATCATCTTCTTCTGGGTTGCTCGCATGATCATGATGACCATGCACTTCTGTAAAGATGAAAACGGCAAGCCACAGGTACCATTCAAGACGGTATACGTTACAGGTCTAATCCGTGACGAGAACGGCGACAAGATGTCGAAGTCTAAAGGTAACGTTCTTGACCCAATCGATATGATTGATGGTATCGATCTTGAGTCTCTAGTAGAGAAGCGCACTGGTAACATGATGCAGCCTCAGCTAGCGAAGAAGATTGAAAAGAACACTCGTAAGACCTTCGAAAATGGTATCGAACCTTATGGTACTGATGCACTTCGTTTCACTCTTGCAGCAATGGCATCTACTGGTCGTGATATCAACTGGGATATGAAGCGTCTAGAAGGTTACCGTAACTTCTGTAACAAGCTTTGGAACGCAAGCCGTTACGTACTTATGAACACAGAAGATCAAGATTGTGGTTTCAACGGTGGTGAGATTGAATATTCACTTGCAGATAAGTGGATCGAGTCTCAGTTTGAACTTGCTGCAAAAGAGTTCAACGGTCACATCGACAACTACCGTCTAGATATGGCTGCAAACACCATTTATGAGTTCATCTGGAACCAATTCTGTGACTGGTACTTAGAGCTGACTAAACCGGTTCTATGGAAAGGCAACGAAGCTCAGCAACGTGGTACACGTCGCACGTTGATCACAGTATTAGAGAAGACACTGCGTCTAGCTCACCCGGTACTACCATACATTACTGAAACTATCTGGCAGAGCGTCAAACCTCTTGTTGATGGTGTTGAAGGTGATACGATCATGCTTCAAGCGCTTCCTCAGTTTGAAGAAGCAAACTTCAATCAAGAAGCACTTGACGATATTGAGTGGGTGAAAGCCTTCATCACTAGCATCCGTAACCTACGTGCTGAGTACGATATTGCTCCAAGCAAAGCGCTTGATGCCAAGCTCAAAATTGCTGACGATAAAGATGCAGCTCGCCTAGAAGCGAACAAAGCCGCTCTAATTTCTCTTGCTAAGCTTGAAGACATCAAAGTGCTTTCAGCTGGCGAAGAAACTCCAGCGTGTGCCACAGCACTGGTTGGTAAATCTGAGCTAATGATTCCTATGGCTGGTCTCATCGATAAAGATGCAGAACTGGATCGTCTAGCGAAAGAAATCGCTAAGACGCAAGGTGAAGTAAAACGTATCGAAGGTAAGCTTGGTAACGAAGGTTTTGTCGCAAAAGCACCTGAAGCCGTTGTTGCGAAAGAGCGTGAGAAACTTGAAGGTTACAAAGAGATGTTAGTTAAACTGGAAGAGCAAAAGCAAACTATTGCCGCGCTTTAAGATTAGCTAAATTCATATAAAAAACCGAGAGCCCAAAGCTCTCGGTTTTTTATTAGCTAACAACTATTATTTCAAGAATTACTTCAAGACCGTTTCTAGTGCTTTAAGACACAGGGCAATATTCTCTCTTCTGGCCCCATACCCCATTAAACCAATTCGCCATGCTTTACCAGCTAAAGCACCTAAACCCGCACCAATTTCTAAGTTGTACTGTTCTAAAAGCTGGGCGCGCACTGCTGCATCGTCAACGCCTTCCGGTAAGTAAACCGCATTAAGCTGAGGTAATCGGCTGGCTTCTTCAACAACGAAGCTCAACCCAAGCTGTTCTAGCCCTTCTTTGAGCAACAAGTGCATGTCTTTATGGCGCTGCCACGCATTCTCTAGTCCTTCATTTTTAAGTAAGACTAGCGACTCATGCAAGGCGTACAAACTGTTCACTGGAGCAGTATGGTGATAGCTGCGCTTTCCTTCTCCACTCCAATAGCCCAAAACCAAGCTCTGATCGAGGAACCAACTCTGAACGGTGGTTTTGCGAGATTTAATTACCTCGATGGCCGCTGGTGAAAGCGTGACTGGTGACAACCCCGGCACACAGGATAAGCACTTCTGACTTCCGGAATAAACGGCATCTAGTTGCCATTCATCCACCAATAAAGGCACCCCACCTAGAGATGTCACAGCATCAACAATGGTCAGCATATTGTTTTGCTTAGCAAGCAGCCCTAGAGCCTGGGCATCACTTACAGCTCCAGTGGATGTCTCAGCATGAACAAACGCGACTATTTTTGCATCTGGATGCTCGGCGATCGCTTGCTCTACTTTAGCCACAGAAACAGGCGCACCCCATTCATCTTCTACGACAATAGCTTCACCACCACAACGAACCACATTCTCTCGCATACGTTCGCCAAACACACCATTGCGACAGACAATAACTTTGTCGCCTGGCTCAACGAGGTTTACAAAGCATGTTTCCATACCAGCACTACCGGGCGCTGAAACGGCGATCGTGAAATCATTTTGTGTCTGAAATGCATACTTGAGCAGCTCTTTAAGTTCGTCCATCATACCGATGAAGAGCGGGTCTAGGTGGCCAATTGTTGGACGACTCAAGGCTTGCAATACTTGTGGGTAAATATCTGATGGACCAGGCCCCATTAGCGTACGATGAGGGGGCACAAAGCTAGAAATAGTCATGGGCAATCCTTTAATGATTTATTGTAGTAATAAGTAAAATATCCTAAGGAAATTCAGTCTGTTCCACAACAGCGTAAAAATCAACATTTTTGCAACATCCAACCACTCAATTTTTTATGGTTAAATTGTGAATCATCATTGACTTTTTACGCTCAAAAACGTTGAATAAACACACTATCTGTAGCGATTGAGTCAATGCTACAGCGGAAGAGGAGCACTGCCCAGGCAGGTAATCATGTGAAGCCGCAACTTCTATACTGATTACTGATGGGGAGCAGTGCCGAGATGAACTCAATTTGCAGGATTAAGTTTATCGGTTAAACGGGCTGAATCCCTTTAACTGTCACCAAGTGATTGGTGAAGAGCTTCTGAGGTCCATTCTGTATTCGGATTCCTCCGCTCTATTTTTCTCTTCAAACATCGGATGTTGGGTTACCAACCTTATTATTACTACTGGAAGTCCTGGAGAATTACTGTGAGCGCATTCAATGTAGCTAAATTTGGCGGAACAAGCGTCGCCAACTTCGAAGCCATGAGCCGTTGTGCTGAAATCATCGCAAACAACCCACAAACCAAACTGGTCGTGAGCAGCGCATGCTCAGGTGTTACTAATATTTTGGTGGAATTGGCTAATGGTGTGAAAGACGAGTCTCAAAGAGCACAACTCATCAACAAACTTCGTACCATCCACACTGACATTATGTCGCAACTCAACGATATTTCTTCTATCAAACAGCGTGTCGAAGCTCTAATAGACAAAGTAGCGACTTTATCCGAAGCCGCTTCTATCGCAACATCGGCAAAGCTAACGGATCACCTAGTCGCATGCGGTGAAAGAATGTCGACTCATATTCTGACCCGACTAATGCAAGAACGCGGTATTAATGCGGTACGCTTTGACATTCGTGGCGTCCTTAAAACCGATAGCAAGTATGGAAAGGCCGAGCCTAATCTCAATGCGACAAAGCAACTCGCAACGGAGCGACTTGTTCCACTGTGTCAGCAGCACGTTGTCGTCACCCAAGGGTTTATTGGTTCTGATGCCGACAATGAAACAACAACACTTGGTAGAGGTGGCAGTGATTATAGTGCTGCCCTCATTGCCGAAGCAGTGGGTGCGGCTGGGTTAGAAATATGGACCGATGTTCCTGGTATTTATACTACCGATCCTCGCATTGCACCCAATGCACGTCCTATTCCTGAAATCAGTTTTAGCGAAGCTTCTGAAATGGCGAACTTTGGCGCTAAAATCCTTCATCCTTCAACACTTTTACCAGCATTACGCCACCAAATTCCTGTGTTTGTTGGCTCATCAAAAGCACCACAAGAAGGTGGTACTTGGGTACGACAATCCGTAGAAAGCGCCCCTTTGTTTAGAGCTTTAGCACTGCGCAACAACCAAACTATGGTGACATTACGCAACCCTAAAATGTTCCAAGCTTATGGTTTTTTAGCCGATGTGTTCACTGTACTGGCAGAGCATAAGATCTCTGTAGATTTGGTTACGACCTCAGAGGTCAGTGTTTCGCTAACATTGGATCAGACTGATACGTGTGGGGGAGCGCCTGAACTTCCAGCTCAAGCACAAAAAGAACTAGAGCAACTTTGTACGGTCGAGGTAAAACAAGGGCTAAGCTTAGTTGCCCTGATTGGGAACAACATGAGCGAGACAAAAGGCTCTGCAGCTGAAGTATTCGATACGCTAGACGCATTTAATATTCGTATGATCTGCTACGGTGCAAGCCCACATAACTTATGCTTCTTGTTAGATGAAGACGAAGCAAAACAAGCGGTTAAAGCACTTCATGAAGAGCTGTTTGAATAATGATCTAATGAAATGGCCTCGTTGTTAAACGGGGCTAATTATATGGTCCGCCTCACTCTCAAGCCCTACGCTTAGAGTAGGCTTTCAGAACGAGGTGAACCATATGTCTACCATTCACATCTTAGGTATCGATTTAGGCAAGCATTGCTTTCATGCGGTTGGCAACAATCACACTGGCAAAGACGTTATTCGCCGTAAGTTTAGTCGAAGCCAACTACTCCGTTTCTTATCTGTACTTGAACCTACCATCATCGCTTTTGAAGCCGGTGGTGGTGCTCACTGGCTTGCGAGAAAGTGTGAAGCCTATGGGCATCGAGTTCGACTTATCCCGCCTCAATATGTAAAACCTTACATCAAAGGCAATAAGAACGACTTTATTGATGCTGCTGCGATAGCAGAAGCAGCGAGTCGACCAAGCATGAGATTTGTCTCTGCCAAGTCAGAGGAAGCCCAGGTAATCGCAGCTATCCATCGAGTGAGGGATGGTTATATCAAAGAACGAACGGCTTGTATGAGCCGAATTGGAGCAATACTACTTGAATTTGGGCTGAGTTTTCCTAAAGGCCATGTCAAGATGAAAGCGCTATTTCAGTGGTTGGCCGAGCAAGATATAAAGTTACCGCAGAGCCTGATGGCTGAACTACTCTCGATTCATGAGCACTATAAATACCTAAATGAGCAAGTATCTACTCAAGATAGAAAACTGAAAGCGATTACTGAAAATAATGAAAATGCCGAACTGTTGAAGAGTATTCCTGGTATTGGTGATTTAACAGCAACGTTGTGTGTGGCCAATATCAGTTCTCCTTCAAACTTTGGTGGAGGTCGCGAGATGGCAGCATGGCTAGGACTCGTTCCAAGGCAGTATTCAACGGGTGGCAAATCAAAGTTATTAGGCATGAGTAAACGAGGGAACAAACACCTTCGCGCTCTATTTATACATGGAGCGAGGTCCGTGCTATCTAGGATAGAAACAACAGGAAAAGTGTTTGGAGATTGGTTAGTCAATTTACGAGCAACAAAGCCGTTTAATGTAGTGGTAGTCGCACTTGCCAATAAGCTAGCAAGAATAGCTTGGGCGGTGTTGTACCACCGCCAAGCTTTTAGGGCAGTATAGCCATAACCAAGTTTGCAACGCCAATGAACGTGATGACAAAAACGGTCGATCGGCCAGATTAGTAACCTGATACAAAAAATAGCACCTAGTTGCTTTGGGGCTTTTAAGGATAATCTGGCGCGGATATCATCGTGGAGCGGGGAAGTTAATGTTCCCAACGTGGACTCCGAATACATTAGCGCAAACCAACTCCGTCATTACTAAATTGTAGTTGCAATAACGGGGCGGACCATACATTTTTTATACCAGATAGCGCAGTATAGAAAGTTAGATAAGATATCTTCAGGCAATAAAAAACCCGACGCTTTCGAATCGGGTTCTCTAATAAGTGGCGGAGTGGACGGGACTCGAACCCGCGACCCCCGGCGTGACAGGCCGGTATTCTAACCAACTGAACTACCACTCCGCAGTGGTCTATTTAAAGTCTTATCTTAAGCGTGCTTTAAACAGATGATGTTCAAAGCCTGGCGATGTCCTACTCTCACATGGGGAAACCCCACACTACCATCGGCGCTATTGCGTTTCACTTCTGAGTTCGGCATGGAATCAGGTGGGTCCACAACGCTATGGTCGCCAAGCAAATTCTGCTTTTACTTTCAGCTTTTATCAAAAACTGAAGGCAAAAAATCTGGAAAACTGATTTTAAAAGTCTAAATACACATTCAAAGT
>NZ_OANU01000124.1:0-5192 GCF_900089835.1 Vibrio thalassae
ACGTGGATCGGGTATGCGATTAAGGCGTTCAAAAAGTGTCATTTTGTAGGTTGAGTAGTACATAGATAATGATCTGATCAACAAAATCAGGATTAGTTCAATCGAAAATAAAGAACATTTAATTCCTTGATGCAGGTGAACGCAAATTGACCGTGTTGTTTGGCATTTAATCAATTAAACCCTACAAACTATGTGAGATCTCGCCCTGGGGGCGGTAAAGACACCAGCATTATTAATCAGCACATCGATTTTTGAGAAACGCTCAGATATTTCATTAATCATGGTACTGACCTGAGACAGATCAGATAAGTCGGTGATCAAAGTCTCCAATTTGGCATCAGAATTAATCGCCAGTAGCTGCTCAACCACGTTTGAAACTTTATTAGGCGTTCTGCCATGAATGATGAGTGTGTGATTTAATCTGACTAACTCTTTCGCATTCTCTAATCCAATGCCATCAGTCGCTTCAACAAGTCGGGCTATTAAGGAAAGACTTTATAGTTTTTGTTGATAATAGCTCGCTATTATCAGAGTTCTTAACGTTTCGGATGTGATTTCACCAGTAAGATGTCGTTGTCAGTCCAGTCGGGTAATAAAGGTTTGGTCATCATCGACAAAAGCGACATAGCCTCCGTAATAGATAAACACTCGACCACGTCCTTCTACTAGGCAAGCGAGCTGTGGATTCAAATCCTCCTCAAGCTCGTTACTTTGAAACGTACCGGTATCGGTGATAACGCCTTTAAGCGCAGGCAAATATCCATAAGTGCGTTTAGCTTGATCAATTAAGCTCAACTCACTAGCAGTAGAGAAGCAGCGAGGAATCGTACCAGCGTCTTCAATAAACATAGTCTTTAGTTCTTCAAAAGCTGTAATCACCAGCCAGTCGATACCGTTAACATGATGGATAAACATAGAGGTGTCTCAATAATTCTGATGTGAGGATTCTATCACTATCTGCGAGATAGCGTTGCAGTGATTTCATTGTTAGCCGGGCTTGTTTATTCCAGAACCCATATGACTTACAAGTCGCCAACGCCTACCTCCACAAGCAGGTTACTTTTTACTCTAGAGCTTCTCAAAATCAGATAACGAACAACCTAACCAGCACAACAAGAGACCAAGTCAACTTAATCCGTATTTTGGTCTCTTGTACGGAATTTTTCAGTAATTCGCCCCCAGAAGTATATGCAGATTCACACAATAGATTAATATAAGTTGAGTTTCATATAAAATGACAGCAACATAGACGGAATGCAAAGACGGAAAAAATCCGTCTATAAAGCTACATGGACTCCCTCTTTTGTCAACAATAGCTCCCGCTAACAACAGTGGATCTGACAGCAGCTCTACATTCGGTGTTTAATCGGAGAAACTCCGTCACCCTGATGATATTCGCTTGATGCTGACCTCATTCGTTAGGCAGTATTTGATTACTAGCTTTATAGTCAGGTTTCAGCATCTCGGTCTGACCGTATTGTCATCATTAGCTATTGCTTTGACTCGGTGGGTATTAACCGTTTACATAGTCAATCTTAAATTCTTTTCCCGTCGTTAATAATGCCCATATGATACGAGCATTTTTGGCTGCTAGGGCGACAGCGGCTCGTTTATAACCTCGTCGTTCAACGAGTTGATTTAACCAAATACTGTTGCGGTCGGTTTTCTCTTTGCATCGTGCAATAACGGCTCTTGCGCCATGGATAAGTAGAGTACGAATGTGTTTTTCGCCTCTTTTGCTGATGCGACCAAGATGAACATGACCACCTGTTGAGTACTGCCTTGGTACTAATCCTATCCAAGCTGCAAATTGGCGACTAGAGCCAAATTGTTTCGCGTCATTAACGGTGGCGACAATGGCACTGGCACTGTGTTCACCGACACCAGGGATATCCATAAGGGCCTTTGCTGCATCCATTTCCCGAACAAGAGCTGAGATTTTTCTATCGTACCGTAGGATTTTTAGGTTAATGCTTTGAATGTTATTGGATAAGTCTTGAAGTAGCTCACGAGCTAATGCAGGTAAGCCATTCTCTGCATCTTCTAGGATACTTCCGATAGTATTTTGAGCGGAGTAGCGCCCTTGTGGCATTACAATACCAAATTCAGAAAGTAACCCTCTGAGCTGGTTGATGGTTGCTGTTCTTGTTTTTATTAACCCCTGACGAATTCGATGCAAGCATAGAACGGCTTGTTGCTCTTCACTTTTGATGGTGACAAAGCGAGTTTTAGGTCGGGATACGGCTTCACAAATTGCTTCGGCATCATTGGCATCGTTTTTTTCATTTTGTCGGTAGGGGATAACAAACTTAGATGCCATGATTTTTGGAGTATGCCCAAGCTTTAATAGCTGTCTCGCCCAATGATGGGCACCAGAGCAAGCTTCCATCCCGATTAAACAGGGAGGTATATTGGCGAACGTGTCTAATAGCTTGTTTCGCTTAACGGTTTTGCGTAGTACGCACTTGCCATATTGATCAACGCCATGAATACTAAATACATTCTTGGCGAGGTCGATGCCAATGGTTTGGATGGTAGACATGGAAACCTCCATATATTGAGCGTGTATTTGGAAAGTATGGCACGCGGGTGGTTAGGAGAGGGAGTCCATATCATTCGTTAAATGTGCTCACTATAGACAGGTGCAATGTTCATGGAAGATCAAGATGCTAAATTCCATAGATGGAATAATGAGCGGAAAAAAGGGAAATTTAGATTTGTACTCACATCGACCCTAAAAATAGGTATTTTTTTTATTTTAGGTAAAATTTTGGGTACATACCTATTTGGGAATGAATCTCTAATAAGTAACATGTGGTATGAACTTCCACAGCATGCTTCTATAGCGTTTCTCATTGGCTTTCCTATGGGGTTCATTGACTGGTACATCAGAGAATGGTTACACAGAAAAAATATTGCACGCAGAAAACACATTTAACAAAACGCTTAACCCGACACTCAACGCTTGGCATTTTTGCTCCGCAAAAGTATATGCCAAGGTTTCGTGCGGCTTAGCTCAGCGTTAGCCATTCGGAGAAAATTTTGAAATCAATCAGTATTAGGTGCGGAAATATTACGCCAAATAGTGCAGAAGTTGAGCATGATGACGTCATATTCGGATGGCGTGAAATTGAATCAATTTTGACAAACTATGCGATACCACTTGACTCAAATAGAACTGTTTATGTTTCGGTGGACGTCAGTGACATTTGTGAAAAACTAAATCGGTTAAAGCCTGAAAACTGTACCGAATTCTTTAGAACCTTCTCGTTTGATTTAAGCAAATTGGATACAGAGCATCCGTTTAGTGCAAGTATTAACTTTTCGATTGAGAAAAACTTTGATGATGAGGGTTGGAGTGAGCTTAAGTTCCTTGAGAGGGTGATGGAACAAATTTTTTTGGTATTGAATATCGCTATACGTGGTGGTTGCAATTTTGGAAGCATTCAAGTTGGTGAAGCTTGGAGGTCGCTCCATTGTGCAGAATTGGAAAGTGGTTGGCACTACTCCTCGGTAAATGGCTGGCCACGACTAAAACCAATCTCAGTTACAAAGTCTTGGTATTGGCTTGAAAAATATAGCTCAATATTTTTCAATCTCGCTAATACTTCAATTACCAAGGCAAGTGCCGTTTTACTGCACCTATCGTATAAAAGAGATATTGAGTCCACTGATGTTTTACAGTTATCTCAAGTAATAGAAAATTTGTATCTAAGCAAAGGTGAGCCTAAAGCACGAGGATTAAACCGAAAGCTCCCAGTTGTTCTAGGTCCTCTACCTCATTCAAATAAAAGACTAATACAAGACTTCTATAAACTTCGTAGTGACATTGCTCATGGAGATTTTCCATTGTTTCGTCCTAGGTACGAAGAAACAGATTTAGGGTTTAAAGAGGCAGAGAAAAATTATTGGGAGATATCTCAAGAAATTGATAAAGGGGTCGCTGTTTTAATTGGGACGCTCCAGTTTCTTATTGAGAATAATGCAAGTTCAATGTCGTTCAAAGAGTCAGTGTTCGTGGAAACAAATGGCTAACAAATAAGGATTAAGCGTTGCGTAGCCAACGTTAAATCCCAAGTGTTGGACAAGCCCGAGCCTCTATATAAGTAAATTGTGCGATCTGCTCTAGAAGGGTGGCGACCTTGATGCTTTTCTCAAGGCGAGCGCAGGTATTGCAAGGTGGAGAGTTCCGCCTTATCAATGGGTTAACTGGCTAATGTTGGTTCTTAGTGGCTGTTTCTCCTTCTCTTGTTGATGACGGCCATTATCCTTATTATTGGATGCCTTTCGGCTATCTCGGTCGAGTGAACCCCACACAGGCCATCTCATGTTGACAGCAAGGACAGCAGCGTGTGGCTTTGCTCTTTGTGACGGGTTCAAGGTTTGGCAACGAGTAAAACAGTCCAAGTAGTAACAGTTGTATACGGCCAAGTGTTTGCCGAGCTTGCCCTCGCAAGAAGCCATAATCACGCACTCGTTGCAGCCCTTTAGGCAGGACGTGTTGCAAGATGAGCAGTAAGAACTTGAGCGTTGGCAGTGTTCGCTGTTTCCATTGCTGAGTTTGACTCTCTTTGTACCTGAACGTCACAGACTCTTGTTTTATCTGGATGATGTCGCGGTCGGGTAACACGCCTCGATACAGGTAGCGCGAGAGATATTCTAACGCAGGCTTTCCTTCCCCTACGCATCGGCAGTCAACGACCCACTTGCTTGGTAAACCGCCTGGCACCCATAACAGAGGATGTTGATGGAGAGGATGTTGATGGAGCGCATGTAGTAACTGAGCCCGCCATACTTTAGCCAAGGCGAACGCATTGAACAGGTATTGCTGTTGGTCTTTGTGCCATACTTGCTTGGATGAGTCATACCGTCCACCCGCGACGATGATGTGTAGGTGGGGATGTAGGTTGCGTTGCCTACTGTGAGTATGCAGCAAGGCGGTAAAGCCGAGTGCTCCTTTGCTCTGTCTTTTGGCGAAGCTCTTTAGCACGCTTGAAGCGATTTGGAACATCGTTTGGTAGAGTGCTTTTGGCGCGTGTCGAGCCAGGGGTTTGAGCTGGTGCGGTAGGGTGAAGGTCACCATAAAGTAATGGACGGGTAACAGCTTTTGTTTTTGACGGTTTAACCAGTCCGAAGTGGTGCGGTGTTGGCACTGGGGGCAGTGCCGATGTCCGCATGAGAGTGGCAGTCGG
>NZ_OANU01000124.1:5872-12453 GCF_900089835.1 Vibrio thalassae
ATTGGCATACTGATGTTCGAGCGCTTTTTTATGCGTGCGCAACAGTTCAATGAAAGTACTCATGCTGCCTCCCACGTAATGCTCAATGCATCGGTCAGTTGATTGATGGCGAGTGCGGCGTCGCGATGTTTTTGCTGGGTCATGCGGGTGTATCGCGCCGTGGTGTTGAGACTGGCATGGCCAAGCAATATTTGCAGAGAGCGCAGGTCAAGCCCTTGCTCTAATAGATGAGTCGCAAAGCAATGGCGCAGTGAGTGAGGTGATATAGGTTTATTGATACTACTGTCTTTGAGTACTTGCCTCATCGCTTTTTGTACGCCGCCTCTGTCCATGGTTTTATTGGTCATGATTTCCCGAGCAGGGAAAAGCAGCTTAGGGTGCCGGTGAGTGAGCTAATAAGCACGCAAGGCATTCAGGGTGCGTTGGGGAAGAGGCACGAGGCGGTCTTTGCCCCCCTTTCCATTGCGGACATGTATTTGCATGGTGTGGGCATCAATATCTTGGACAGTGAGATTGAGTCCCTCACTGAGGCGAAGTCCCATGGAATATAAGGCAAGGAAGAAGACTTGGTAACGGCGTTGCTGGGTCACTGCTTGCGTTGAGAGCTTCTTCCATTCAATGAAAATTGAAGCGATCCAGTACGAGCCGATCATGACGTGAGACGAGATGCGCCAAACGCTCTTTGAATACATAGAGATTGATTATAATCGTACAAGAAGGCACAGTGCTCTTGGGTATCTAAGCCCTGTTAACTTTGAAAATCAAAAAGTCGCTTAATGGAGTGTCCAGTCTGACTGGAGCAGATCATGTCGGGATATCCTTATTTCCTATACCCCTATTAGATCAAAGGACCAGCGTGAAAGCGAGTCCTTTGTATACTTTGTCAGCAGTCTGAGCCACGCATCAAGCGGGGCTATACACATGAACTGCGATTACTTAATTAGCGGGACAATTTCGAAACCTAGCGCGAACTCATCCATAGTAGCAGCTAGAGCAGCGATGTTGTTAGCATCACCACGGATACCTGCAATACCATCTTCGACTAGCTTCTGTAGAGTAACTTCACCAACCAGTACACGAGTCAGGTCAGTCTTATGAATAATAAGCTGAGTATCAACTTGCTCTGGAAGGTCTAGGTTAAGCTCAGACACTGGCAAGTGAGAGAACGTTGCGTTAGACACTTCAATGTAGTGAGTCTCATCAATATCTGGGTGTACCAGAGACATGTTGAATGCTAAGCCCGCTTCTTCTGCTTTAGGACCATTAACGCGAACACCAACTAGGTCTAGGAAGTTAGTTGTTGGAGTGTTAGCAATTACGTCAGCAGATGCAATGTTAAGTGACTCAGTAACCTGGCTTGTACGCAGTTCAGCAGCACCTTGAAGGTACGTGTTACGCCATGCCATTGTCTCAGACTGGTAACCTTGCTGCTCATAGGTATCAGCTAGTGCAGCGCGGTATTCGATGTTAGTAGGGTTGTTCAACACCAAGTTGTTAAGTAGCTGTGCAGCTTCTTGGTATTCACCAGACTCAAAGTGATTCATACCCGCTTCAAATACCGCTTCTTCACCAAATGCATTAACGTATACAGCTGCTTGGTCAACAGAAGTTAATGGATTGATGTTAACTGGGTTCATGTCAAAGTAACCAAGGTACAGGTTCACAATTGCACGAGCGTTGTGGCTGTAAGAACCGTGGTAGCCGTTAGTGTGCCATGTATCCAACTGAGCTTGTGGGATGATCTTATCGATCTCACGGCCCACATCACCCACTGTTACACCGTGGTTAGCAAGGCGAACAGAGTTGTTGTGCAACCAACCATAGTTATCACGTTGCAGCTCCATGTAGTCTGCAATCTCGTTCGTGTCAGTACCTTCTTCGTTCCAAACTGGAGCCGAGTGAGCAGCGTGGATGTTATCCACTAGACCGCTGTCAACAAAACGCATCTTAAGCTCTGTTAGATACTTGTTCCAAGCTAGAGAGTCACGAGTCTTAGCACCACGGAATGTGTAGATGTTGTGTTGACCATCGTAAGTCAGTTCAGCCGTATTCAGTGAGTTGTAAGCTGGTACGTAGTTAACGATCTCTACTGGAGCCTCTGCGCCAGGCATGTTGATGAACAACATCTCAAGACCATCAATGACGTGAGTTTCTTCACGCTCAACAATATCAACGGTTGGCATTACCAGAGTAACACCAGATTTAACTGCGATACCCATGCCAAGAGCGTTGTCGACGATGCCTTTTGCATCTGTATTCAGAGACAGACCATATTGATACTGGCCACGACGAGACATAACGTTACCGTTCATTACGTTCTCGTCAGCCAGCTCTTTCATAAAGTCAGCTGGTGCGATGATAGGTGCGTCTTTTGCAAAGTCGCCAGACTCATAGATACCGCGAGATCCGCCGAAGTGGTCAACGTGAGTATGAGAATAAATCATACCAGTGATCTTATGTTCACCATTAATCGCTGGCAGGTGCATTTTTGCGAAATCCCAAGCTGCTGCAGAAGTCTCAGCAGATACCATTGGGTCGTGGATGATGTAACCGTTGTCAGAGCGGTAGATTGTCATGTTTGACAAGTCAGCACCACGGATTTGATAAACACCGTCAGTCACTTGGTATAGGCCGCCAGATGCGTAGTTCATCTGACCTTGACGCCAGATTGATGGGTTTACAGTGTCTGGTCGATCTGCACGAACGTCATCAACATTCATGTGATCAAAGCTGTTTTTAAGAATGCCTGCGTCGTGATCACCGAACTCAGCAATGAGGCCGCGAGTCGAGCGCTCGAATGCTGAAACATCGTGCCATGGCAGTGTTTTATCAAGTTTATTGTTAGCATCGATAGTGTGCTGAGTCGCAGGTTTACCTTGGTACGTATCAATGGAAGCGTAGTCGTTTGCTACAGCGCCAAAGGAAACAACAATGGCAAGTGATAGTACTGAAGGGGTAAAACGAGTTTTCATAGGGAACCTCTTTGGGATTCGTATTGGGTATGCGGTAAATTTAGTTGATTGACACATTGCAATACATGCATGAAAATATATTAAACACATCACACTCTGTTATGTTTCTAGGGGGGAAGAGAATGCTAGGAAAGTTTGATCTCAACTTACTGAAAGTATTTATCACTGTTTATCGGACTAAATCGATCACTCTTGCTGCTGAGGAGATGGGCCTTACTCAACCCGGAGTCAGTGGGCTGCTAAAGCGCCTTCAAGAGCAGGTTGGCAGCCAACTTTTTGTTCGTTCAGGCAGAGGTATCGCACCCACTCAACATGCACAAGAGTTGATTCGACATGTGGAACCCGCCTTAATCCAAATTAATAATGGTTTGGAAAGCTTGAGCGATTTTTCGATTGAGATGCCGAGAAAATTTGTTATCTACACTTCTGAGCCTGTAATGACCATGTTGTTACCAAAAATAGAGGCTGACAAAAGCTTAGGCAATATCTCAATAGAGTTGCAACCAACCTATATGAGAGAAGAAGATGTACTTCAGGGACTAAACCAGCAACAAGCAGATATGGCTATTGAAATCGCTAACTACTCGGCCAAATCCTTTTTTTCCGAAGAGTTATTTGAAGACAATATCTGTGTGATTGCCCGTAATGGGCACCCTCGAATAGACAAAGTTATTTCGCAAGAGCAATACTACCAAGAGCGGCATATAACATTAAAACTTCGGCGAGAAAACGCCTATATGGCAGACTATTTTACCAAAGAAAACCTATTCGAACGACATGTAGCGGCAGAGTGCACCTCTTTAGTGTCACAAATGTCGATGGTATCAAACAGTGATTGCATCGCAGTGATGACTAAAAGCCTTGCTGAACTGTTTGCTAAAAAGTTGAATATTCAGGTTATGCCAAGCCCATTTACCTCAATTCCAATTCAGTACCGCATCATAGCCCATAAGCGAGAGCAAAAAAGCGTTGCCAATATATGGTTAAGAGAGAGACTCCACTCCTATACCCGTGATCATTGAAGATGCTTGATTTTTATAAAATCAGGATCATGCTACGTACCATGAAAATAATACTGACTCCTCAGCAGAAACAGCAACTCGAAGATATGCACGATTCAACTTGTGATGGTCGAGTGCGTGACCGCCTCAAAGCAGTTTTACTTGCGTCTGAAGGTTGGAGTCAGACGATGATTTCTCAAGCTCTTCGTATTCACTAATCGACTGTAGCTCGTCATCTCAGTGATTATGTTCTCTCTGAAAAACTTAAGCCTGAAAATGGGGGGAGCCAGAGCCGACTTTCTGCTGAGCAAACCGTGCAGCTTATCGAACATCTGGATGAGAAAACGTACTTTCGCACCCATCAAATTGTCGCTTATGTACAAGCTGAATTTGGCATTTGCTATACCGTTGCTGGTATGAACAAGTGGCTACGTCATCACGGTTTTTCATATAAGAAGCCGAAAGGTGTGCCGCATAAGTTTAATCCAGAAATGCAGCAAGCCTTTATCGAACATTACAACGAGACGCTAAAAAGCAGCGAAGACTCTGTTTTGTTCATGGATGCCGTTCATCCTACGCAGTCAACAAAGCTCAGTTATGGTTGGATACGAAAAGGCCAAGACAAAGTAATTGAGAAAACGGGCAATCGAACTCGTCTCAATATTATCGGTGCGTTACCACTTCAAGATATTGGCGCAACGGTGACAGGCTCATATGACACGATAAACAGCGAGAGCATCGTTCGCTTCTTCTGGAAGCTCAAAAAGGAGCATTACCCGTTGGAGCAAAATGTTCACCTAGTACTTGATGGTGCCGCTTATCATCAGTCAGAGCTGGTTAAAAAAGCGGCAAAGGTGCTCAATGTCGAGCTTCATTACTTACCGCCTTACAGTCCAAATTTAAATCCAATTGAGCGGCTTTGGAAGGTAATGAATGAGCATGTAAGGAATAATATGTACTTCCCTTCCAAGCTCGAATTTACTTCAGCCATAAAGGAGTTTTTCGATGTAACGCTACCAAACGTTGCAGGCACACTCGTGTCTAGAATTACAGATAATTTTCAGGTGTTGAAACCTGCATCTTCAAGTTGAACAGGTATACATTGAGAACGAGTCGGGTATCTATACAAAACAGGGAAAAGCTGATGGTTACTACTTTTTAAGATACCACTACGGCGACGAAGTCTATCACTATGAGTACTATGCTCAAGAAAGAGGTGATCCAGTCTGGTATGGAATGGATTGCGAAAAATCACATGAAAGGGCAGTAGCGGTTGTTCTAAATCGCTGTTTCTGGCTAAAACTAGAATATGACCACAAAAAATTCTAACAAATAAGGATTAAGCGTTGCGTAGCCAACGTTAAATCCCAAGTGTTGAACAAGCCCGAGCCTCTATATAAGTAAATTGTGCGATCTGCTCTAGAAGGGGGGCGGCCTTGATGCTTTTCTCAAGGCGAGCGCAGGTATTGCAAGGTGGAGAGTTCCGCCTTATCAATGGGTTAACTGGCTAATGTTGGTTCTTAGCGGCTGTTTTTCCTTATCTTGTTGATGACGGCCATTATCCTTATTATTGGATGCCTTTCGGCTATCTCGGTCGAGTGAACCCCACACAGGCCATCTCATGTTGACAGCAAGGACAGCAGCGTGTGGCTTTGCTCTTTGTGACGGGTTCAAGGTTTGGCAACGAGTAAAACAGTCCAAGTAGTAACAGTTGTATACGGCCAAGTGTTTGCCGAGCTTGCCCTCGCAAGAAGCCATAATCACGCACTCGTTGCAGCCCTTTAGGCAGGACGTGTTGCAAGATGAGCAGTAAGAACTTGAGCGTTGGCAGTGTTCGCTGTTTCCATTGCTGAGTTTGACTCTCTTTGTACCTGAACGTCACAGACTCTTGTTTTATCTGGATGATGTCGCGGTCGGGTAACAGCTTTTGTTTTTGACGGTTTAACCAGTCCGAAGTGGTGCGGTGTTGGCACTGGGGGCAGTGCCGATGTCCGCATGAGAGTGGCAGTCGGTCATTGTGGTGGCAATGGGCACAATACCATTGCGACCGACCTTGTTGCTCTGTTTTACACCGTAACATCGCTTGGATAGCCGAGCGCATATCTGGGTTGAGTTGAATTGGCATACTGATGTTCGAGCGCTTTTTTATGCGTGCGCAACAGTTCAATGAAAGTACTCATGCTGCCTCCCACGTAATGCTCAATGCATCGGTCAGTTGATTGATGGCGAGTGCGGCGTCTTTTTGTTTACTCTTGGTCATACGGGTATAGCGAGCGGTGGTGTTGAGGCTACCGTGTCCAAGCAATATTTGCAGAGAGCGCAGGTCAAGCCCTTGCTCTAATAGATGAGTCGCAAAGCAATGGCGCAGTGAGTGAGGTGATATAGGTTTATTGATACCACTGTCTTTGAGTACTTGCCTCATCGCTTTTTGTACGCCGCCTCTGTCCATGGTTTTATTGGTCATGATTTCCCGAGCAGGGAAAAGCAGCTTAGGGTGCCGGTGAGTGAGCTAATAAGCACGCAAGGCATTCAGGGTGCGTTGGGGAAGAGGCACGAGGCGGTCTTTGCCCCCCTTTCCATTGCGGACATGTATTTGCATGGTGTGGGC
>NZ_OANU01000124.1:12463-13094 GCF_900089835.1 Vibrio thalassae
CCCCATGGAATATAAGGCAAGGAAGAAGACTTGGTAACGGCATTGCTGGGTCAACGAGATGAGTAAGGCGACTTGTTCTGGGGCTAAAACATCAGGGAGTTTTTTGCTGCGTGGCGGTCTGACAATATTCAGCCATTCCCACTGTTTGTTGAGGGTATAGCGATAGAAGAACTGCAATCCGTTACGGTCGAGCTTAACGGTACTCCATGAGTGGGTTTCGATGAGGTTAGCAAAGTAGCGTTTGAGTTGTAGGGTGGTTAAGGCGTCCGGACAACAATCAAAGAACTGCGCAATCCGTCGCACCGCACGAGAATACGCATCAATGGTAGCGGGTCGTTTACCTTGCAGTTTAAGGTTGGTAAGGTGTTGTTCATAAAGAAAGTTGAAGCGTTCTAAGTCGGTAGAATTCATAAGTTACTCCTGTTGTCAGCGCCGATGTAAAAATGACCCACTAACGTCGATTTAAAATTGACCCACCTGAGGCAAACTATCCGTTCGTAAAATGGACAAAGCGGCGGATTATGATCAATCAGGAGCAACTAGTGGAAATACACGTTTTACATCAGCAAGGACAAAGTATCCGCCGCATCGCGCGTGATTTAGGTGTATCTAGAAACACCGTTCGCACTTA
>NZ_OANU01000123.1 GCF_900089835.1 Vibrio thalassae
CGTATTCAGAGAAGATGAACTAAAAGTAAAAGACCCAGATGGAGCTGCTCACTTAGCGGCATTTAATCGTGCTGCGTTGAACACGATAAAGCAGGATGAGAGTGACAAAGATAGCTTGGCTGCCAAACGTAGAAAGTCAGGTTGGTCTGGTGAATATCGCTCAAAAATAATATTTGGCTAATATTTATTCAAAGTGGAATCCCGCCCTGATATGGGCTTGGGTTGATGATTTAACGCTATCTCATTATATGACTCAGCCTAGATTCTCGCTTAAACCAATGAATTGGAATGAGGGAAGAAATCTAATTGTTGTTGATTGGTTTGTTGAAAAAAATAGGGCAAGTCAGTTGAAGGAGCTATATAAGTATGTAATGACGTCTGCGAACATAAGTAGACGTGAGATCAATATTTGTATTCGAGACGACCAAGGAAATATCATCAAAACGAATAAACGGACTGTTTATGGCTACTGAACTTCTCAAAACACATAAGTGTGTAGGGAAAAATAATACACCTTATATTGATAAATATCTCCCTCAAGAATCCTTTGTTCTGTTTGATACCTATAAACTAAAAGATAGTGAAGTCGTTTGGATCAATAAAGAGCTTATACAGGAGTATGAAATCGACCTTGATGAAAACGCCATTAAAAGTGAGTTGATCGAGAACTTTAGCTACGTATCAAAAGGCTATGCCAAGAAAACTAGAATTGTAACTAGTGACAAGAAATCATTTATGGCTGACCAGTATGGTTCACGTCATGAAATATGCAATGGTGGGAGCGCCCGGTGTGGCTTAAATGGGTACTTTCAGATTAAAGGAATTGGTCGTAATCCGTTAGTCGCTGCAAATATGTCTGAAAGCCATTCACACGGCAAGTTGTTTATTGATGAAGCGATCAGTGAAGCCATTTGGGGCGAAATTTGCCACAAGCACTTGCCCTACGGAGCGATACGTACATTAGCTATTATTAAAACGAATATAAAGCATAAGTTTGGATACTTAGATGATGCACCAGATAAACACTGTGCTTTAGCAATCAGGGAAGTATCGGTACGCCCTGCCCACTTTGAGCGTTGCACTTTTTTTTGGCCAGAGGAAAGTTATAGTTTTCTTCGTGATAATGACGCAAACCGCGTAAGAAAGGCCGTTCCTTATCTCCCAAGTTTGTTGTTAGGCGATAAGAAAAACGCCTCCATAGGCGATGCCCTCAATATAATGGTCGACCGACTCGCGTGTCAGATTGCAGCGTCAAGAGTAAAAGGCATCCCACACGGTTCTCTAACCAGCTCAAATATTTCGGTTGATGGTCGATTCTTAGACTTTGGCACAATAACAGCAGTGCCCGATTTCGGAAATTATGTTCTGGCAAATGGTGTTGGGGCCGTATGGGATGACCACGAACTTATCGAATCCTGGCTCATTAACTTCATTGACACGCTCAATCACTACTCAAGAGGTGGATTGACATTAAGTCAAATAAGAGATTACTCATCGGAGTTTTCGAGATTACTTGACGAATATGAGAATAAGTTTCTGCTATTTGAGTTAGGCATTGAAGAGCATTCAAAATCCAATATCGATAAAGCGATTCTTTTAAAAGAGCATCTTAAAAGCGAAGAGCGCAGGTTTATTACTCGCTTTAATGATCAAGAATTTCGTCAGAATATCCTCTTTGAAGCAGAGGCCCTCGGTTTGGAAGTTAAGTCTGTAGGGTTCCCTTTGCGAAAGGCCAAATATTCATCCTTTACCATGCTTCAAGGATACTTGAATACAAAGTACGACTATCAATCTGTTAGTCAACTTATTAATAGTTATTTATCATAAGTGAGATGACTATGATTGATATTATAGAAATAATCCTAATTACAACGTCTTTATTGTCATTTATTACAACTCTTGTTTTGTTTGGGTGTTATAAACTTAGAAAGTCGAACTGTAAAAATGACGACGACCCAAAAGTTTCTGTATTTTTGCCTTTTATAATGAAAATGAAGAGCATTTAGTCTGTGCATTGAACAAGTCAAATGAACAAGTCTATTCAAGTCGGATTCAAGTTATTGTTATTGATGATGGCTCAACGAATAATGCAATCACTAAAGTTAAAGAGTGGATTTCTAACATTGAAGTTAATCACGACTTCCAGATTGTTGAAAGAGCGGTCAACGGTGGAAGGAAAGGCTTCGCTTTAGACCATGTCTTAGAACTGGGAGTCGCTACTGGGGATGTGTATGTCGTTGTAGATAGCGATACTTATATTGAACCTAACGGTATCTATGAACTGGTTACTAAACTTTGGTCTGATGATAAATATGCTGCCGTTTGTGGCTATATTACACCGGAAAATCATAAAGACAGTTTCATTGGAAAACTGCAACACTACGAACATATTAGCTTTTATGGTGCAATCAGAGCCGCACAAGACAAACTTGGTTGTGTTCCCGTATTAGCCGGCGCATTTGTTGCTCACCGCGCTTCAGCAGTGGAAAAGTTAGGTGGGTGGAGTGAGTGGTTAGTCGAAGACATTGCCTGGTGCTGGAAGGCAATATCAAATGGCTATCGAACAGGTTATGCACCAAAAGCCAAGGCAACTACGCAGTGTCCCACTGATGCTAAGGGATTATTTAATCAACGTCGGCGTTGGGCTCGTGGACGAGTTGAAGCTTATGCCGAAGCATGGAAAACACATTGGATAGCTGGATTGTGTGCATCTCCTTGGTTTCTATTGACTGCGGCACAATACTTATTTCCGTCGAGCATTATTTTATTAGGATTTATGGTGGCAATGGGCATTTGGGTACCAATAGTAATCGGTGCAGCCAATATAATGATCTATTTTTTGTTGGTGCAGTCCTATATAAGAGACTTTAACTTATCTGGTGATTTATCAAATCGTCAGGTTTTAAAAGCACCAATGTATTCTGCTTTGTTAGAAGCAATTACATGGCTACCAAACTTACTTGGCTATTCTGATGAAATTCTTGGAAAGAAAAAAGGCTGGTTAACAAGATAGTTTTTATGAGCGCAGTACTCTTTTACTGTAATTCAAATATAAGGAAATAACTTATGTATAACTTAAGTGCTGATGAAATATCAATGGTTGATGGTGGTGGTGATGGTAACTCTAGTGGTTATCCTGCTTCGCCAAGTGCTGTTGCGCAACAAGCTAACTCTCCGAGTCGTGCTTGTGGACAAGCTATTGCAACAGGAGCGGTTGTTAACGGGATGGCTGGCGGATACATGGGAGGCCTCAAAGGAGCTGTAGCTGGAGCTGTTGCAGGTGGTTTCTCTGCAGCTATGAGCGGAACATGTAACATATAATTAATATTAAGGTCAGTCGATTTAGTCATGATTGGCCTTAATTTAAAGGAGCTGAAATGATAACAGTTTTAATATCTATAGTAGTGGGTAGTATTTTGTTTTTTTGTTCATTGGATAATGGGCTTCCTACAGGTTATAAAGCGATTTTATCATGTGTTATTTTATTTTTTACTAATGTTGGAATATTTAATTTTCTAATAAAAATAAGGCATAGGAATTGACGTGAACATATCAGATATATCTAGTTACAATGATTTGTTTTTTGTTAACTGGGCAATAACAAATAAGTGTAACTACCAATGTGACTATTGCCACAGTGATCTACGAAATGGAAATATTAATTCGCCAACTTTAGAAGTGTCAAAGAAATTTATTGACCTTATAATATCTCAGAAGAAATCTTTAGGGGGTGGCTTGTCTTTCGAGTTTGGTGGTGGGGAAGTAACTCTTTTACGCTACTTTGGAGAATTAATTCAGTACATCAAAGAAAATGAGGGGTTAGTTACAATAGTTTCTAATGGTTCTAAGAAATTATCTTGGTGGCAAGACAATGCTGAATATTTATCTGGTGTTAGCCTCAGTTATCATATTAATGACATCAAAAATGAGTCTCACTTTATTGAAGTTTCTAAAGTTCTTGAAGGGTCTGCTACAACCCGCTTTCACGTTAACATCATGATGGTTCCCGAGCGGTTTGATGATTGTCTAGCGTTTGCAAACAAGTTAAAACAGAAAGTTCGTTGCTCCATTGCTTTACAACCACTTTTTGAAGGCTTCGGCCATGGTGGAATTACTAAGAAGTATCCGTACACCCCTCAACAAGAGCAGATAATGAAAGGCTTTCGCGGTCGTCCGGAATTAAAAACGCTTCCGCCGTCCATGGCTGAGTTAGAAGTCAATTATGCAGATGGTACAACTAAAAATCTGTCGACTTTTGATCTGATCGCCAATGATCAAACAAATTTTGTTGGCTGGGACTGTTACGCTGGTATTGATAGTTTAGTTGTTACATTTAGCGGTGACATCTACCGTTCTTGGTGTATGCAGGATGGCCCGATTGGCTCCATTTACGACGAGAACATTGAACTTCCTACTAAACCCACTAAATGCAGGACTAAAATTTGCCAATGCGGTGTTGATTTGTCGGCGAAAAAAGTGAATACAAAGTTAATTACAAATAAGCGACAAGAAATCGCAGTGACCCAGCTCTAGTCCGTTTGTTTAGGGAAAGGATTACCCGTGGTAGCAAGAGCCAAACATTTATATCGGCCAGAGTATTTTGAGGCGCAGAAATCAGACCATCAAGGATCTATTTTGATTGATGCGTCATTGAATCAGCACCTATTCGTAGGTGCATCTGTGTTCGTTTTGATGACTATTATTTTTTTCGTTGTTTTTGCTGAGTATACGCGCAGAGACACACTTAATGGAGTTGTCAGTCCGACAGGTGGTATTGTCAAAGTGCAGGCGAATGATGAAGGCTATGCCGAAAATGTATTCGTTACGGAAGGCCAAATAGTGCGCTCTGGTGAGCCGCTATATGAGATAAAAACTGAGCGATATGATGAGTTTGGTCAAGGCGTTAAACAGCGAATTGTTTCCACTATTGAAAATCAAATTACATTGTTAAATGAACGCCGAAACAAAGAAGTAGAGAAATATCAACATCAGCTAGAGGTTATTGATGATGACCTGATACGTTTATCAGAAGAGGCTGGCATACTAAATGCTGTTGTTGACTTATCTGAACAGGAGTTAAGTCTTGCTCAAAGTTTGGTTGATAAACAGCAAGTGTTGGTTAACAAGCAGTTTTTCTCCGCTATTGAACTTCAAAGGCAAAAACTTGAGCTAATAACATTAGAAGCTAAGGGACAAACCCAGCGTCTAAGTTTACAGCGGTTGGTAAGAGAAAAAGCCAAGCTAGAAGAAACGAAAGGCACTCTCCAGTTAGAGCTCGACATTGCCCTACAAGAGATAGATCGCCAGATACAACAAATTGCTCAAAACAAAATAGAGTACTTTTACCAAACGGATACGCAGGTAGTATCACCGATTAACGGTGTGGTTGCGTCAATTTTCGTTAAAGAAGGTCACTCAGTGAACAAAGGGCAACCTCTTCTTGTTGTTATCCCTGAGGGGGAAGAGCCAGTCGTTGTTGAGTTATATGCGCCGAGTCGCAGTATAGGTTTCATTCAAGAAGGTCAAGATGTCCGCCTACGGTTTGATGCGTTTCCCTATGAAAAGTTTGGCATCCAGCTAGGTGTTATTGCATCCGTATCAAAATCTGCAGTCTCTGCCGAGATGTTGCCAAATAGCCCTTTAATACAAAGCCAGCTTTCGCGTACTCATGGTGGCGTTGGTTTGTACCAAGTGAGAGTAAAACTCGATAAACCGACTATTACGGTTTATGGGGAGGAGCAAATGTTTGTGCCAGGAATGACATTGACCGCAGATATTGAACTGGACACACGTAAGGTTTACGAGTGGCTGTTAGAGCCTTTGTATACCATCAAAGGGCGTATGTAATCATGCATGTAGAAGGGTTGATAGACTGGGGGTGGGGAAAGAAGCTCCCTTTAATTCGACAAACGGAAAAGGCGGAATGTGGTATTGCATGCCTCGCGATGATTGCTGATTGGCATGGTTACAAAACCGACCTGCGTTCGCTGAGAGCAAAGTGCGGCATAACCCAGCATGGGATGTCATTTGCACGGCTCATTGAGTGCGGTGCACTCCTCAAGCTCTCTGGCCGTGCGGTACGCTTAGATCTTAATGAACTTGACCAACTAGCCACACCTTGCATTTTGCATTGGAACTTAAACCATTTCGTTGTACTAAAAAAAGTGAGTGGTAAGAAAGTTGAAATTCACGATCCTGCCAACGGAGCATTGACACTGAGTCATGATGAAGTCAATAAGCATTTCACAGGCATCGCGCTCGAGCTAACACCCACCCACGACTTTGAGGAAAAAGTTGAAAGCAAAGCAGTTCGGCTATCAACTTTAATTGGTAAAACCGTTGGTCTTAAAGGGGCACTGGGTCGAATCTTTGTGTTCGCATTGGTACTAGAGGTATTAGCGCTTACTTTGCCGATCTTTAACCAGATTGTGATTGATGAAGTCTTGGTGGGGTATGACAAAAACCTCCTCGTACTTGTCACTGGAGCCATACTCATGGTAACAGCGACACAAACTCTAATCGGCCTTGCTCAGCAATGGGCGACAATCAAGCTATCCGTGAATTTCAATATGCAGTGGGCGGCAAATGTTTTTCATCATTTGTTTCGATTACCTATAGATTGGTTTGAAAAAAGGGATATCGGAAGCATTAGTGCTAAATTCTCTGCTGTGGATGTCATTCAACAAACGTTAACGACTAGCGCTATACAGGCCTTACTCGACTTAGTGTTAGTGGTTGGCACACTGTCGGTTATGTTGGTTTACAGTCCTCAGCTCTCTTTCATAGCGATTGCGGCGGCGGTAGGCTACATCGCTCTCAGATTCGCGTGGTTTGGGGCTTTTAAACGCGCCGAAGAAAATACTTGGGAAGCCAGTACTCAAGAAGAAAGCTACTTCATAGAGACAGTTCGTGGTGTATTGAGCTTAAGAGTTAACGGGACGCTACCATGGCGTGAGTCTTCTTGGAGGAATCTTAATATAAATCGCAGAAATGCCCAGCTAAACGAGCAAAAGCTTGGGATGATCTACAATACATTGAATGTAACGATTGTCAGTCTTGTTTCCGCTACGGTTCTCTGGTTTGGTGCAAACTTAGTGTTGAATGGACTATTTACAATCGGCATGCTCATGGCTTTTCTTTCATATCAAAGTCGATTCTCAGCCAGTATTAGTTCCTTAATTGATAAGTACTTCGAGTTTAAGATGTTATCTGTGTACAACGAGCGTTTGGCGGATATTGTCTTAACTGAAAAAGAATCGGACAGTGCTCCTGAAAACTTGGGGTTACCCGTTGTAACCAATAATCCAAGCGATACGGTTATCGAGTTTGATAATGTTTACTTCTCCTACGGAAAAGATCAGCCTCCTATTCTTAACGGTGCTAGTTTCAGTGTAAAAAGTAGTGAGATTGTTGCGTTAGTTGGGCCGTCTGGTTGTGGTAAGTCAACAATTTCTAAACTCTTGTTGGGTATTTATTCCGTTACGTCGGGTAGCATCAATTATTTTGGCAATAAGTCGACAGCCTCCAAATCTTTAAGAAACCAAGTTGGTGCGGTACTGCAAGAAGACCAATTGTTTAGTGGTTCAATTATCGAAAACATCACTTTTTTCGCTGGCGATTTAGATGAAGAGTGGCTAGTCGAGTGTGCCCGCAGGGCTGGTGTTCATGATGACATAGAACGTCTCAACATGGGCTACCACACTCTGGTTGGCGAGATGGGGTCTAGCCTTTCTGGAGGCCAAAAACAAAGAATTCTCATTGCAAGGGCGCTGTATAAAAAGCCTAAGTTTCTGGTGTTGGACGAAGCAACAAGTAGCTTAGACATCTATACGGAGTCGTTTGTTTGTCAGATGTTTAAAGAAATCAATACGCCTATTTTGATGATTGCTCATCGTCCAGAGACGATAGCATCAGCTGATCGAGTGCTACTCATGGAAGGTGGTCTCGTTCAGGAAATCCCAAATAATTTCAAGCAGGAAGCTCAAGATGTATAACCATGAAAGAATACTCTGTCCAGATAATCATTCGGCATTATCTGAAGTTGAATTGATGGAACAATATGGCAAGTACTTTGGTTCGGATAATTGGGTGACATTTTCTGGGTGCCCTTCGATAACTTTGACCAAAGTCGGGGCAAATGGGTTTGAGCATTTTGAGAATGGAAGAGAAGCTATTTCAATTGATTCGGGATGTTACATAGAGTCGTCTCATGTCCCAGCCTTCCCTTCTGGTGTTACTAAACTGACCAGTGTCTCTGTTAACGACAGGCCGTTTGGAAAAATAATCATTGGCAAAGGATGTGTGCTCCAAGGTACTTCCATCTGTGCCTACGGCAAAGTCTCAATAGGAAACAATGTGATTTTTGGTCCTAATACAGTGATTATGGATTGTAGCGGCCATGCGCTTACACGGCGTGGCCATTCGGATGAACTTGATATGCTTGAAGCTGAGCCTGTCACCATTGGAAACGACGTTTGGATCGGTTACGGGTGTATTGTTCTCCCTGGTGTGAAAATTGGCGACGGTGCAGTTATTGGGGCTGGTAGTGTAGTGACGAAAGACATTCCCGCCAACTGCATGGCTGCTGGCAACCCATGCACTGTTAAAAAAATAGAATTAAACTAATAGAAAATGGAGCTCAGAAAATGAGGTTAGTTTCCCTCTCGATATTATCACTAGCATTGTTGTCGGGTTGTAGCAGTACCCCAATTATTTTCATGCCCGAGCACAATGTGACGGTTTCTGGAACGACGCTTGTTTTTGACGGTCCCATATCTGGCGATAGCGTTTTGGAAGCATTAAGAGTTGTTCGAAACTCTGGTGTAGAGATTGAAAAGCTTAGAATAACTAGCCCTGGCGGTGATGTGCCTTCGGGTATCGAACTTGGGTATTTCATCAAAGAAAATAATTTGAACGTTGAAGTTGATAAACTTTGTTTTTCTGCATGTGCAAATTATGTCATTCCAGCTGCAAAAACTGTCATAATTAAAGAAGGCTCTCTTATTGGTTGGCACGGAGGGCCAAGACAGTCAGATGAGCTTTGGTATGCTTCGTCACCCTCGAGTAATAAAGAAGAGTTAATAAAGTTTATATCTCGGCTACGCGAAAAAGAAGATGCATTTTTCGAGTACATTAATGTTGACCCAGACATTACAGTCTATGGTCAAACTAGTTCAGAAAAATGTCAACTAACAAAGGAAACGCACGGGTGGTACTACTCAATAAGAGATTTGGCTAAAATGGGTGTTCCTAACGTAGTTATAAATGGTGAGCTAGCCTCTTCGATTGAATATCAAGGCGATACAATTAATGTTTGTTTGATGCCAGAACTCAAAGGCATATGAAATGTAAAAAACTCTGTGATTAATCATTGTTAGCGCTTGTTTAAAATGGTCCTGTCTATCAGCGTGATCTTTATTACCAATTCGGGACGCCGAGTTAAGTGAGTACAATCACTACCGGGATAACCCCGGCGACCTAACTTGATGCTATGGCCTACGGTTGGTGTAAAGCTGGTCTGCGACATTCGTGTTGGACACCAATTTAGGATTCTCCATACTTGTGTTTATTCACAGATTTCTAATACTCGATTTTGAGTAACTCGTTTTTGTCCGTGCAACCTGAAGTCGTATGAAGCGTTGTTCACCACGATAAGAGTGAACCATCTGTATCACCAGATGACCCTAGGTTCCTGAATAAAGCAGCGGAACCGACAATGTAACGAAACTCAGGCGTTAGCTGAGTGGGAACGGAATCGTGAGAAGATGTTCCTCCTGAGAACCACAGCTCGGGTGAGTGCTGGGGAGTCAATATGATGAATGTAATGTGAATCCATTTAAGGCGCGTTATATGATGAAGCAGCGGAAGTGGTTAATACGCTGTAGCCAAAAGGCAACGAGAGTCGGAAAGAGATTGGACATTACTCTTTCGTGGTCATTGCACTCTCCGCACCATTGTGGGCATCTAAGTTGACATTTTACGCGACATACGGAACAGGGTAAGCCTGTATATCTCCCTATGGGAAAGCAGCCTGTGAAGGTCGCCGATAGGTATGCAGGTAAAGGAGGTTAGAGAAAGCGAATGCCCTTTTGTAATGAAGGGGATACAGGTTTATATCTGGCGCGAAAGCGAGCTGACTTCTAACTGGTCTCCCGTTGCGAGATAGCTTGAAGAACTTTATTAAAGGAGAAAAGCAAATGATGATTTCGAATGAAATTAGTGCGTCTTCTGACAACGAACCGTGGTTTCTTATTCATTAAGTGGCCATTGGGACAGTTTTAAAGCTTTGTGTGTGTATCGCAAAGGTAATTGTTACTGGGTGCTTAACGGTGCCTTTGTGGAGGCTTGAGCCGTATGCAGTTGGGTCACTGATGGATGAAGTGAATGCGAGTAAGCTTGATGAGTCGGAGATTTGTACCAATCTCCTAATCGTTTTTCCTCTGTACTCGTAACATGCCCAGCGATGCTCATAATGGTTGGAAATGACGTATCATTTTCACGCAGCTCCGTGATGAATCTGTGGCGGAATGAGTAGCAGTCTAGGCCTTTACCTAAACCTAATTGCGATCGTCGTCGCGCAAACCATTTTGACGCGTTGTGCGAGTAGTAACCATTAACTAGTGGTAATTCAGGGAACAAACGACCTCCGCAGCGAGACTCAACAAAGTCCATGAAACCTAGTCGAATTAACTCAGAGTGTATAGGAATTAGACGCACGGAGTTATTGTTCTTGATTCGTTGTCCCTCCATTCCTTCGTTGATCACAATGCAAGGGATGCTATCTATGTGGACAATATCTGTCGCGAATAGACCGCATACTTCGTTTAGGCGAGTACCAGTGAACCTTAGCATTAGAGGAACCCAGTAGTAATAAGGGTGCAGATACCTATGCTCTAGATATTCATCCATGTTGTAGATTAGGTTTAGGTGATCATCATCAAAGGAGTGACGCCTGTTGCTCACTACTTCACGTTTTGTCATTAGCTTGCTAAAAACGTTTTGGTTTACCTGAGACATCTTGACCCCAAACTCCATGAAGCTTGAGTTACCTTGTATTATTTTCAAACACCTTGCTGTTGAAAGTGTTTCCTTTCCAAGCTCAAAACCCAAATATATAGCCTCAAAACCTTCGGTGTTAGCAAGCTCTGGAATACGTTTTCTGTTTTTGGGATAGACACTAAGAGCCCTTTTAAAATTTAAGGCACACTCGTAATCGATCTCATCGAGATATGTGGCTCCAGTCACCTCTTGAAGTAAGGCGACACAGAATCGGGTTTCTCTCGCAGCTTTTTCGCTCTTACCACTCTCTAGTTGGATGCGCTCATACTGTTCATAAAGCTTCGCAATAGGGATCCTCTCAAATGGCCTTTCGTGTGAGAGTGCTGTTGGTTGATGCTTCGATTTAAACATCGCAAGCGCCAACGGAGACTTTTTCTTGTTCATCGCTTTTCCTTTTCTTTTCGAACTAAACGCTCGTAATAATGAGTTCGTGGTTAATATTTTAATCACAGAAATCAAACTTAAGGAATAGCCTCAAGCTATTGACTTTGTTGGTTTTTTTGTTGCAGTTAAAAGTGCCAGTTGCATTAGTTTACGTTTTTTCAACACTATACCAAATGTCAAGTTTTCAGTTTTTTGTGAAAAAAAAACAAAAAAAATCCATTTCGAACTAGTCAGCGATAAGTTTTGTCTCTCAGAACGCAAAAATTAGGTCGTCTTCGTCTAAAAATGAAGATATTTGTGAACTGGCAGTTTTTAGAACCGAAGTTTAGGAACTAAAACAGGCAGCTCTGGAATCTTATTGATTGCATCGTATAACAGCTCAATTTCGTGATTTTTACCGTAACGATCGTACGTTATTGATTTAGTCGAGTGCCCAAGTAGAGATGCCGCCACATCAACGTTTACCTGTTTATTTTTAAGATTTGTGGCAGTGGTATGGCGAAACGAGTGAAAATCAAACCCGTTACCGAATCCTAGTCGTTTTTTCAATCGCCCAAACCATTTACTGGCAAGAGTTCCATACCCATCGCGCTGGAGTGATAACTCGTTGAAGATTCGCCCGCTTTGTTTTTGAAGCACGAACTCAATAAAACCAAGGTTGAGTAGTTGTTGATGGATTGGAACGGTTCTTTCACTGTTAAGATTTTTAAGTCGTTGGTCTTCGCGGACAGCCCTGATTTGAATACACCATACTTCATCTACTTCGACTATATCGTCCGTATAGAGTTGGCATAGCTCGTTTAGCCGAGCTCCTGTGTAGTAAGCGAGAATAGGGAGCCAATACTGATATGTATGCTTGAATGGCTTTTTGTTGAAGCCTTCATTGCTAAAAATAGTGTATAGGTGCTCCATTGAGTAATGATTTTTGCTATCACGATCTCGTGCGGATTTTCTAAATTTTAATGATTTAAATGGGTTAACATCAGTGTATTCATTTTGCATACACCATTCGAAGAATGAAGAGACCTTTTGCATATAATCTTTAACGCTTCCCTCCGATAGGCTCGTCCGTCTAAGTTGTTTGTTCAGAGACAATATCTCGGCGTTACTAAGTGATTTGAAATCCTCATTCTTTTTTGCGTTTGAAGGGAAGTGATACAGTTGTTGCTGGACTAACTCCGCATCTCGGCGTCGGATCCTTCTAATCGATTTATGACCAAGTAAATCTAGAACAATTCGACATTTTGCTCTTTGTCCTTCTAGCGTTTTTTCTGAGACAAAGTTAGCTTTGTATTCGCAATACATATCAAGGAGTTTTGCCGTGTCAGGGGCAGAGGCTGGCTTTGATGATGCCGTTATAGTTGGTTGAGTACGACCGAGAGCAAAACTGCTATTTTCAGTTTTGCTGTTGCCGTTGATTTGCTTAAGTATCGATAGCTCTATCTCAAGTGCTAACATTCGTGCATGAGAAATATCAGTTGTACGTAAAGACCGTTTGAGTTCTCGACGCCCTTCAAACAGTTCTCTTTTGGTTTCTGGTATTTGATAACGAAATTGCCAAATTCCAGTTTTTGATAGGGATAGATAGCGCATGTTTAGTACCATTTTTTAGTACCAACAGCCAAGTTTTTGAGAGATAAAATACAAAAAGGGCGATAACTCAGAGAGTTACCGCCCTTTCCAAACGTTTGGTGGAGCTGGCGGGAGTCGAACCCGCGTCCAGAAACCATTCATCATTGGTACTACATGCTTAGTCGATCTTTAATTTCACCACCAACCTGCGAACCGACACGCTAGTTAATGGCTAACCTGAATTATAATTCGCCGTTCATCTCTCAGGTGGGAAAATCCGGGCTAGCGCGTTTGGGTTTGATCCCTCGTTGGTCCCCGTCTTACGTGCGGAAGCTAGGGCGAGAGAGCTCTGAGCAGGTTATTAAGCTGCTAGTGCGTAGTTTTCGTCGTTTGCGACTATTTTTTTGCGGCTTTTTACGTGGCCAACCGCCCCACGGCATGCACCTCAGACTGCAAAATTCCTGTCGAATCCTAAATCAGCCCCAAAGTGTTCCTTGCATAGTACCAGAAAAGCTTACGCTGTCTAGCTCTGCAAGTTTAAGTGGTCACTATTAACGCAAATTACTCTTCATAATTCGTGCTTTATCGCGAGCCCAATCTTTTTCTTTTAAATCAGCGCGTTTATCGTGAAGCTTTTTACCTTTGGCGACGCCAACTTTTAGCTTCGCCCAAGAGCGAGACCAGTAAAGGGCAGTAGCGACCAAAGTCATACCGTCACGGTTAACCAGACCAATCAGTTTGTCCAGTTCACGACGGTGCATCAGCAACTTACGAACGCGAGTCGGTTCAGCCACAATATGCGTAGAGGCTTGATTAAGTGGGATGATAGACATACCGCTGATGTACGCCTGACCATCACGGATATAGACGTAACTTTCTGCGATATTAGCTTTGCCTTGGCGAAGTGATTTTACTTCCCATCCTTGCAGCTCAATTCCAGATTCAATTTCGTCTTCGATGTGATATTCGTGGCGAACTTTTTTGTTCTGAGCGATGGTATTACTACCCGCTTTTTTCTTTGAATTCTTCTTTACCATAATGGAGTCATTATAAGGTCTGTTTTTGGATTAAGGAAAGGCTTTTATGTGCTTGATCGATAAATTCACGACGTTAACACTGCTTGATTATGACGAAACGTAAGGTCGACTAACTTGAGCTAACTCAAGGTAAACAGTAGAATCGAAGACAGCCTTTTAAGTTGAGGAATTTTTATGCAACAAGTGACGCGTTCAGCATTAGTGATGTTCAGTGCTGATCAAATGTTTAACTTGGTCAATGATGTTGACAGTTACCATGAGTTTTTACCAGGTTGCTCGGGCTCGAGAGTCATTGAGCTGTCGAGTTCAGGAATGGTAGCGTCAGTCGACGTTTCAAAAGCAGGGATCAGTAAAACATTTACTACAGCGAATACCTTGGTGCAAGGAAGCCAAATTCTTATGGAGCTTGTAGACGGTCCTTTTAAAGCGTTGAAAGGCGTCTGGTCTTTTATTCCACTTGATGACCAAGCGTGTAAAGTAGAGTTGCAGCTCGAATTTGAGTTTTCTAGCAAAATGATTGAATTAGCATTTGGTAAGATTTTCCACGATGTGACTAGCAATATGGTGAGTGCGTTTACTAAGCGTGCTAAAGAGGTGTACACCTATGAGTGTTGATAACCAATTAATCCATGTTGAAGTGGTGTACGCATTACCTCATGAGCAACGTATTTTCCAATTGGTGGTGAAGCACGAAACGACGGTTGAAGAGATCATTAAAAAATCAGGTGTTCTTACGGTTTATCCTGAAATTGATCTTAATAACAACAAAGTGGGTGTTTTTAGTCGTAATGTAAAATTAGACGCGACGGTTCGTGACAAAGACCGTATTGAGATCTATCGAGCCTTATTAGCAGATCCCAAAGAAATCCGTCGTAAACGTGCAGAGCAGGCTAAAATGGCCGGAACTGCCGATCCTGTGACAGGTGGTAAGCCTGCGGTACAGAGAAAAACAGAGTCGTCATCAAACTAATCACGATCTCATCCCGCCTAAATAAAAAAAGCTCGCAAATTGCGAGCTTTTTTTGTGTTAGTTCAAGCTTTCGTAGAACTGGTCGCTGGCTTCATAATCGCCAGAGATACTGGTAAGAGTGCCTGTTGAATCAAAATTGGCAACCAGATTACGTTGTACGGGAGCATCGTGGCCTTTCGTCGCGTGATAGATGTAGTACCACGTGTTTGGGTAGCCATTTTCAATCAGCATCGGTGAACCAAGTACAAAACGAACTTGTTCTTTTGTCATGCCAAAGCGTAGCTGTTCTACAGCTGATTGCTCAACAAAGTTACCTTGGTTGATATCGATACGATAAACGATTTTTTCGATCACTGAACATCCTGTCAGCATCGTGAACGCGAGTGGTAATGCGATCAACCACTTTTTTAATTGCATAGCTTTAATTTACGACTTTGATTTTTGAGACTGCAAAGATAATAAACAAGGATGAAGCAGAAGTAAAAACTTGTCTGTCTTAGTTTGTAACTAGAGACGCTATTTTATGAGTTAGCTTACAATCCTTGCTTAAAACAACAATCTGATGGAACTATCAGGAAGTCTCGTAATCACGCAGCAATTAACAGCTCTTTTGCATTGGCTAACGTACTGTCGGTAATTTGGCTGCCGCCAAGAAGCCTTGCTAGTTCGGTGATACGTTCTTGCTCGTTAAGCGTCAACATGCTGGTTTCAGTTTGATTCGCTTTGGTGGTTTTAGTGACAAACAGTTGTTGATGGCCATGACCAGCAACTTGAGGTAAGTGAGTCACACACAGAACTTGAGTTGATTCACCAAGCTTACGTAGCATTTTGCCTACGACGGCTGCAGTTGGACCACTGATACCCACATCTACTTCGTCAAAAATAAGGCTAGGGGTGTCAACTTTTTGGGCAGTAATAACTTGAATCGCGAGTGAAATTCGAGATAGTTCACCGCCAGAGGCGACTTTCGCAATCGGCAGCATTGGTTGACCTGGGTTGGTTGAGACGACAAAAACCACATTATCCATTCCCGTTGGAGAAGGGTGTTCCAACTGGAAGTCTACGGTAATCGCAAACTTAGCTTTTTCCATGCTCAATTCATGCATGCTCTGTGAGATCAATTTATTGAGCTCTTTTGCGTAGCGCCCACGAGATTTACTAAGTTTTTCACTAGAACGGACATAAGCATCGAAGTGTGCAGTCACTTCGTCTTCCATTGCTGCGAGTTTTTCGTCAGAGCAATCCAGTGCTTCTATTTGCGAGAGAAGGTCTTGATGATGTTGGTAAAGTTCTTCAGGCAACACGTGGTGCTTCCGAGCTAACGACATAATCTTTGAAAACCGTTCTTCCACAAAAGCCATACGTTCTGGATCCATATCGATTTTATCGAGGTAGTTACGTAGCTCAGTATTGGCTTCTTCGAGTTGAATCAGCGCTTCTTCGATCATATTAGGTAATGTTGATAATTCACTATCTAATTCGGCCAGTTGAATCAGTTTGCTGCTGGCGGTTTGTAGCATGCCTAGGGCATTGACTTCGTCACCCTCGTAGATGATATCAATGGCTTGTTGACATGTGATGGCAAGCTCTCCGCTGTTAGATAGCCGCTTATGTTCTTGTTCTAATTCAGGAAACTCTTGCTCACCGATGGCTAACTCGTTGAGTTCTTTTATTTGGTACTCTAAAAGTTGAAGCTGAGCGAGGTTGTTGGCACTGTTTTCCTTCAGTTGAGAGAGGGCAATGTCGGCACTGCGCCATGCTTGGTATTTATTGCGAACTTGTTGTAGCAGATTAGTATGCCCTGCGTATTGATCCAGTAGTGATAACTGGTAATCGCTTTTCATCAACTGATGGTGAGCATGCTGGCCATGAATATTGATCAGAAGCTGTCCTAGTGACTTTAATTGTGACAGCGGAACAGGGCTGCCGTTGATAAACGCACGCGAACGACCTTCTTTGGTAATGGTGCGTCTTAAAATACATTCAGTGCCATCAAACAGGTCATTATCTTCGAGCCAACGCGTTGCTTGTTGGTTGTTTTCAATAACAAATGCAGCGGTAACTTCGGTTTTATCTTCACCCGCGCGAACCGCTCCGGCTTCGGCTCTACCTCCCAAGCAAAGCCCTAAAGCATCAATTGCAATAGACTTACCCGCACCTGTTTCACCGGTGATGGTTGTCATACCTGTACTGAGTTCTAACTGCAGAGATTTTACAATGGCAAAATTATTAACACTTAGATGAGACAGCATTTTTGCTTACCTGTTTAAATGAACACTACTGTATGTAAGTTCAGTATATACTGTTTCTTTATACAGTAAAGTTGTGCAGGTAATTTTTTATGTGATTGGACGCACTATTGTTGTATTTGGCGACAAATTAGGCCCGATAAACGAAAACCCCAGCATTTAACGCTGGGGTTTATCAAACTGATCTCTAAAATAATTTGCTTGACCAACCAAGCTTATTTCGCAGTACGTGATAGTAGCTGTAATCTTTCGGGTGAATCAGTTTTAGCCGATTCGGGCTTTGATAAATATGAATTTCATCACCCGGGGAAACGGGTAAAGAGATTTGTCCGTCACAGCTGACTTCTTGAGTACCGCGGTTATCAGGCGAGACAATCAATTTAATACGACAGTTCGCATCGACAACTAGTGGTCGGCTAGAGAGAGTATGAGGAAACATTGGGACGAGAGAGATCGCATTTAAGTTCGCTGACAAAATGGGCCCGCCACCTGAAAGCGAATATGCTGTCGACCCTGTCGGAGTAGATACGATCAGTCCGTCTGAACGTTGGCTGAATGCAAACGTATCGTCGATATAGACCTCAAACTCAATCATATGGGCGACTTGCCCAGGGTGTAATACCGCTTCGTTGAGTGCAGCGTTGTGACTTTTTATCTGCCCATGGCGATGTATTTCGGCTTCCAGAAGAAAGCGTTCTTCCTCGCGGTACTCTCCTTGAAGAACGGCTTCGAGAGCGGTCTCAAACCCTTCAGGGTTCAAATCAGTGAGAAACCCAAGACTACCACGATTAACGCCAATAACGGCAACATCGAAACGAGAGAGTACTCGCGCAGCTCCAAGCATATTTCCATCGCCACCAACGACGATGGCAAGATCAGCTTCACGCCCAATACGGACTAGGCTAAAAAAGTGTTGCCTTGGGATATCAACAAGAATGTCGATAAGCCGGTCATCCACTAATACTTTGTAGCCTTTAGAGGTAAGCCAGTGAAACAGTTCTTTGTGGGTTTGAACGGCTTTCTGTGCTCTTGGTTTGCCTATGATGGCGATCACCTCAAAGGTTTTTTTCATATCACTTCCAAACTAATAGTGCTTGAATCACAAATCTTCATCCCCATAATATACCCAAAGTATGTATATATGCAGTGTTTGGTATGATTTTGATCCAAAGTTTTATGGACAGTCGTATTCACATTGCCTTGAATTGAGTATTCCGGAGAAACCATGAGCAACGAAGAAAATAAGGTAAACCAAGAAGAGCTGCACACTCAAGAAGCGCAAGCAAAGCAAGCGGATGCTGATGTTGTTGGTTCTGACGCTGATGTCGAGTGGAACGAAGAATCCGAGCAAGATATTCAAGAGTCGAAAATTGCTCAACTAGAAGCGGCTTTATTAGCGAGTGAATCCAAAGTTAAAGAACAGCAAGATGCGGTGCTTCGTGCTAAAGCAGACGTAGAAAATATGCGTCGCCGTACAGAGCAAGAGATTGACAAGGCTCGTAAATATGCACTGAATAAGTTTGCTGAAGAATTACTTCCTGTTATCGATAACCTTGAGCGTGCAATCGCAGCGGCTGATGCTGAAAACGAAGCGGTGAAGCCGATTGTTGAAGGTGTAGAACTCACACACAAAACGTTTGTTGATGTGGTTGCTAAATTTGGCTTGAAAGAAATCAACCCTGAGGGCGAAGCGTTTAATCCAGAACTGCATCAAGCGATGTCTATTCAGGAAAGTGCTGACCATGAACCAAACACAGTTATGTTTGTTATGCAAAAGGGTTACGAACTAAATGGCCGTGTAATCAGACCTGCAATGGTTATGGTGTCTAAATAACAAGCGAACAGCCAGGGGGTTGACAGTAGAGGTTTAACCCATTGGTTTTGGATTTATAGAGAAATGAAGCCTGATAGGCTTCATTTTTTTGGTTGTTTATTCTGGATTAATTTGAAAAAATTAGGTGATGATCTTTTAAATTTTGGATAATAAAATGTAAAATTAATGCTTTATTTTGAGCTTCAGATCTGTAAGATGCCCTGAGCTTTCTACTAATAAGAAAGTAAATAACTATAAAAACACAGGGACTAAACACAACATTCTGGAGTTTATGAATGAATAAATCACTATCCCAAAAGATCTTCGTAGGTCTATTTGCTGGCCTGTTAATTGGTACAGCGATTCAATACTTATTCGCAGGTGTCAGCCTCTTTGATCAATACCTTCTTGGATTTGCTGAAGGTGTGGGCGGCATGTTCGTCTCGCTTATCAAGCTGCTGGTTGTTCCACTCGTATACGTTTCTATTGTCTGCGGTATCGTAGAACTTAAAGACATCAACTCTTTTGGCCGTTTAGGCGGTAAAACTTTTGCGCTTTATATTCTCAATACCGTCGTCGCTATCACTTTCGCGTTAACCATTGGTATGATCGTTCAGCCGGGCGCAGGTGCAAACCTTGGTGGTACAGTAGCTCAAGCCATTGAAATTACCTCTACCACAACCCCTGATATCTTCTCAATGATCACTAATATCGTTCCAAGCAATCCAATTCAGGCGTTTGCAAATGGCGATATGCTGCAAATCATTTTCATGGCAATTTTGACAGGTCTTGCCATCCAAGCATTGGATAAGAAGGGCGGCCCTGCTGTGAATGCGTTCAAAGTAGCGAACGACATCATGATGAAGCTCATTGGTCTAGTCATGAGTCTTGCTCCATACGGTGTGTTTGCTCTTATGATTCAACTAGGTGCAACTCTAGATGCTGGTACGCTAGCTTCAGTGGCAGGTTATGTGGCACTGGTTGTTGGTATCCTTGTGCTTTGGATTTTTGTTGTGTATCCATTAATGGTGGGCGCAACTACCAAGATGACTCCTTCACAGTTTATTCGTGCGACTCGTGAGCAGGTACTGTTCTCACTATCAACAGCAAGTTCGAACGCTACGATTCCAGTAACGATGCGTACTTTGACTGACAAAATTGGTGTGTCTAAATCGGTAGCTGGTTTTGGTGTTCCACTAGGTGCAACGATGAACATGGCAGGAGCGTCTATTTATATTGCTATCGCAACTATTTTTATCGCCAACGCGTTTGGTCAGCCAATTCAAATGAGTGACCTGTTTACACTAGGTTTCACAGTTCTACTACTTTCTATTGGTGCTGGTGGTGTTCCGGGTGGCGGCGTTGTCATGATCGGCGTTATCCTGCACCAACTAGGTTTGCCGCCAGAAGGTTTAGCTATTGTTGCCGCGGTTGACCGTATTAATGACATGTTCTGCACAAGTTCTAACGTTGTTGGTGATACTGCAGTCAATACGATTGTAGCGGGTAGCGAGAATGAGCTTGATGTTGAACAAGGTTCAGAAGCTCAACTTACTGAAAGCCGTGCCTAATCACCTTATTTAACGATTTGCAAAGCGGAGCCTAAAAGGCTCCGCTTTTTTATGGATAGCCGTGCTTTCAGAGAGTTAGTTGCCCGTTTTATAGACATTTTCTAATTTCTTGGGAAAAAACTTAATTTTTTTTACCTTCCTCCCTTGAAAAGCATTTTGCAGCCCTTATTTAAGGTTCATAGATAAAACAAACCTATTGCGAGCGGGTGTATTGCCGGCTCAATGCTCCATACTGGAGCTTGCATACGAAACAATAGAATTTATTCGGAGATAGCCTGATGGGTAAAATCATTGGTATTGACTTAGGTACTACTAACTCTTGTGTTGCTGTTCTAGACGGTGACAAACCACGCGTAATCGAAAATGCTGAAGGTGAGCGCACAACCGCATCGGTTATTGCTTACACGGACGGCGAAACGCTAGTAGGTCAACCAGCTAAACGTCAAGCAGTTACAAACCCAGAGAACACGCTATTTGCTATTAAGCGTCTAATCGGTCGTCGTTTTGAAGACGAAGAAGTACAGCGTGATATCGAAATCATGCCTTACAAAATTGTTAAGGCTGACAACGGTGATGCATGGGTAGAAGCGAAAGGCCAAAAAATGGCGGCTCCTCAAGTATCTGCTGAAGTACTTAAGAAAATGAAGAAAACTGCAGAAGACTTCCTAGGTGAGGAGGTAACTGGTGCAGTTATCACTGTTCCTGCTTACTTTAACGATGCACAGCGTCAAGCAACGAAAGATGCTGGTCGTATCGCAGGTCTAGAAGTTAAACGTATCATCAACGAACCAACAGCAGCAGCACTTGCTTACGGTCTAGACAAGAAAGGCGGCGACCGCACTATCGCTGTTTATGACCTTGGTGGTGGTACATTCGATATCTCTATCATCGAAATCGACGAAGTTGAAGGCGAAAAAACATTTGAAGTTCTAGCAACTAACGGTGACACGCACCTTGGTGGTGAAGACTTTGATAACCGCATGATCAACTACTTAGTTGAAGAGTTCCAAAAAGAGCAAGGTATCAACCTTAAGAACGACCCACTAGCAATGCAGCGTGTTAAAGAAGCAGCAGAGAAAGCGAAGATCGAGCTTTCTTCTACTTCTCAAACTGACGTAAACCTACCTTACGTGACTGCAGATGCAACTGGTCCTAAGCACATGAACGTAAAAGTGACTCGTGCGAAGCTAGAATCTCTAGTTGAAGACCTAGTACAACGTTCTCTTGAGCCACTAAAAGTTGCTCTAGCTGATGCAGAGCTATCAGTAAGCGACATCAACGACGTAATCCTAGTTGGTGGTCAAACTCGTATGCCTATGGTTCAAGCGAAAGTAGCTGAGTTCTTCGGTAAAGAAGCTCGCCGTGACGTGAACCCAGACGAGGCAGTAGCAATGGGTGCTGCAGTTCAAGGTGGTGTACTAGCGGGTGATGTTAAAGATGTACTTCTACTAGACGTTACTCCTCTATCTCTCGGTATCGAGACTATGGGCGGCGTAATGACTAAGCTAGTTGAGAAGAACACCACTATCCCAACAAAAGCGAACCAAGTTTTCTCTACAGCAGAAGACAACCAGAATGCGGTAACTATCCACGTTCTTCAAGGTGAGCGTAAGCAGGCGATGTACAACAAGTCTCTAGGTCAATTTAACCTAGAAGGTATCCAAGCTGCACCTCGTGGTATGCCTCAAATCGAAGTAACTTTCGACCTAGATGCGGACGGTATCCTACACGTATCTGCGAAAGACAAGTCGACGGGTAAAGAGCAGAAGATCACTATCCAAGCGTCTGGCGGTCTGAGCGATGAAGACATCGAGAAAATGGTTCAAGAAGCTGAAGCGAACAAAGAAGCGGACAAAAAGTTCGAAGAGCTAGCAACGGCACGTAACCAAGCAGACCAAATGATTCACGGTACTCGTAAGCAAGTAGAAGAAGCTGGTGAAGCGCTACCTGCTGATGAGAAAGAGAAGATTGAAACAGCAATCACTGAGCTAGAAACAGCTCGTAAAGGTGATGACAAAGAAGCGATTGATACGAAAGTACAAGCGCTAATGGCAGCAGCTCAAAAGCTAATGGAAATTGCACAGCAGCAAGCTCAAGCACAAGGTGCAGGCGCTGAAGCTGGCGAACAGCCTAAGCAAGACGACGATGTTGTTGATGCTGAGTTCGAAGAAGTAAAAGACGAGAAAAAATAATTCTCGTCGCTAGAAGACCCAATCTCGGCGTCGATGATGCTCATTTACTCACGTAAACTGCGCGTCATCTCCTTGAGCTTGAGCCTTCTAGCTTAGAGAAACCTTTCTTCTGGGTTCTCGAAAAGTGATTGTTGCGGGCGTTTGGGGTAACCTTTACGCCCGCAAATTTGTAGACACTGTCGCTCTAGATAAGGAAACTACCTCCAAGGACCCAAATCTTTATCTAGAACGATACAATCCCCAAACAGCGCAGGGCTGTTTGTCGAAGTAATTGGTAACAAGTAATATGTCAAAACGTGATTTTTACGAAGTATTAGGCGTTGATCGTGACGCATCAGAGCGCGATATCAAGAAGGCGTATAAGCGCCTTGCTATGAAGTATCACCCAGATAGAAACCAGGGTGATGAAACCGCTGCCGAGAAATTTAAAGAAGTAAAAGAAGCGTACGAAATTCTTACCGAACCACAAAAGAAAGCGGCTTACGATCAGTATGGTCATGCTGCGTTTGAACAAGGTGGTATGGGTGGTGGCGGCTTTGGTGGCGCTGGTGCTGATTTCGGTGATATCTTCGGTGATGTATTCGGCGATATCTTTGGTGGTGGTCGCCGTGGTGGTGGGAGTCGTGCACAACGTGGTGCTGACTTACGTTACAACATGGAACTGACGTTAGAAGAAGCGGTTCGTGGTATTTCGAAAGAGATTGAAGTTCCAACGCTTGTTGAATGTGAAACTTGTGATGGCAGCGGTGCGAAGAAAGGTTCTTCACCACAAACTTGTGGCACCTGTCATGGACATGGTCAAGTTCAAATGCGCCAAGGTTTCTTTGCGGTTCAGCAAACCTGTCCAACCTGTCATGGTCAAGGCAAGATCATCAAAGACCCTTGTAATAGCTGTCATGGCCAAGGTCGTATCCAGAAGACTAAGACGCTTAATGTTAAAATTCCAGCTGGCGTAGATACCGGCGATCGTATTCGTCTATCTGGTGAAGGTGAAGCGGGAGAGCACGGCGCACCAGCTGGTGATCTGTACGTTCAAGTGCACGTTCAAGAGCACCACATTTTTGAACGTGAAGGTAACAACCTCTACTGTGAAGTGCCCGTGAGCTTTGCTCAAGCAGCATTAGGCGGTGAAGTAGAAGTGCCTACCCTTGATGGTCGTGTCAGCCTTAAAGTGCCAGAAGAAACTCAAACAGGCCGTATGTTCCGTATGCGTGGTAAAGGCGTGAAAGGTGTGCGTGGCGGCGGTGTGGGTGACCTAATCGTGAAACTAGTCGTTGAAACTCCAGTTAAGCTAAGTTCTCGTCAAAAAGAGCTACTACGTGAGTTTGAAGAGTCATGTGGTGGTGATGCTGCTAACAAGCATAAGCCGAAATCAGAAGGCTTCTTCAATGGTGTGAAAAAATTCTTTGATGATCTAACCAGTTAAGATTTTTCAAATGTTGTTAAAGCTCGCGAATCGTCGCGAGCTTTTTTATTGTCCCCAACAAGCGCTGGGCGTAGTTTCGCCTAAGGCGTTGAGCGTCATTGTTTTGTTGTCGTTGAGACAGCTATCTTGGTTCTGTTGCTGCAAATCTTGAGCTACCGCTTTGATGATGTATGCCGCATGACTGTCTATTGTGACGTCAAATTGATACCGCGTTGCCGGTGAGTTACAAATCAAGCAGTTGCCCGATGAAATAATATGGTGAACTGGTAGCCACTGTCATAGCTTCGTTCAAGTTCGTGTTGGATGGCAAGCATATCACCAAGTGCCACCATTCGATGGCTTTTCCTAACCTGTTGCATGTAACTTGGATAAGCAAGACCAATTAATACAGCAAGTATGGCTAAAGTAATAGTAATCTCGACCAAGGTTAAACCGCGTTCACGTATGTTGCTTTTAGTACATTTCATTTTTCTGCCTAGCCCTAAATACCGCCTTTAAATCGCCTTAATAGTTTTCTCGGCTGCTAAATTGAACGCAAGTTTCAGTGTTGATTTGTAGGTGGTTTCATTCTTTTTTGGGAACGAACTCGCGGCTTCTCAGTCCTTGAGTTAGTGATTGCGATAGCAGTGCTTAGTGCTCTGCTCTTTGCTGTTGTCCCCGAGTTCCAGATGGCCTCCAAGAAACTAAAAGCCACGGCAGCAGCGAATGAGTTGTATGCATTACTTATACAGACAAAGGCCGAGTCGATTGCGCAGAACATGCCGTTGTGGGTTCATTTTTTGAAATCATCTGAGCAATCGGAAGCCGATCTATGGAGCATTCAAGTGACCAATCGAGCTGATATCAACGACTCAAATGCGACTGTATTGCGGCATATGAAAGGTGAGGTGCTTAAAGGAATTGAATTGTCACTCAACCATTCTAACGCTCGGATAAAGTTTGATAATTTATCCGGTATGGCGCTGACCAATGGCACTATCAAAATACAGCCATTGAGTGATATCGCATCGTATATCAATATTCGGACTCACAGTGTTTCTGGTCGAGTAATCGTCTGTGATGTTGGTGATATTAATTTTGGCTTTGGTGCATGCCCTAAATGACAACATGGCCTAGTCAAATACGAGGAATTACGCTGATAGAACTCGTTGTTGCTATGGCGCTAAGTTTATTGGTGCTATCTGCTGTAGTGACTTTCTACATTTCCCTCCAGCGCCACGTTATTGAGCGCTCACAGTTACTCATTCTCCAACAAGCCTTATCGACGACTGCAAGACGCTTGCAAAATGACTTGATTCGCTCCGGTGCGTTTGGTCAATACGGTGCGACGTTGAGCCCCAAAGGATCAACACGAACCGTCTATATTTCGAGTGAAGGTGCATCGGTTCAGTATGCTTACTGGGATGATAGAGATCCTGGACTCGCTAAGCCGATTGAAAATGTGGTTTGGCAATTTGATAGTGATGCTCAAAAACTGAAGATCTGTCGCTCGGTTACAAGCTTGGTGTCGGGAGCGAAAGACATCAGCTTCTCCAACGCTTCTGGGTGTACGTCGATATTCGAACCCAATTTTATCGCGATTTCTCACTTCGAAGTGACGGGCACTGCGGTTGGTGCTTCCTATCATTCTAATCAGTTTATTACGTTTGTGATTCAGGGACATTTGAGAGCCAAGGCGTCTGTTACTGCTTCTATTTATAGAAGCTTCATGGTGAGGAACGCACCATGAAAGTTAAGTATCAGCGAGGGGCGATCGCGTTAATGATGACTTCAATATTATTGAGCTTAGCCTTGATGCTATTTATCGCGATGTATAAGACGACATTTTACGAGATTAAACGTGCTCAGAATGAAATAGAGTCTCGACAGTCTTTTTGGCTCGCAGAGGGTGGTGTGGAATGCGCGATAGCTCAGTTTTTTCCTCTAAAGACACTTCCAGCTAATCTTCCGGCTTGCGACCAAACACTATTGGTCACGTCTAAACTCTGGTTGGACAGTACGACAGGCGATGTAGTGGTTTCTGCAACATCAGGAAATCAGAAAGTTAGTCGACGTTTTGCATTGGCGGAGTCCAAATTAAAATCGGGCGCAATACAAGCCTCTGCAAGTATGAAATTTAAGTCATCTGTAGTGATAAATACGCCTGACCCAGGCAGGGAAGCGGATGAAGGCTGGGAGTGCACAGCATTTAGAGTCAAAGGTCATCTTTCCGCAACTGGTGCTTTAGAAAATAAAGGGTTGAGTACTGGCCCCAAGCCAAGTGAAGAGTTTGTAAGCCATAAAAAATGTTTAGAGGCATATGTGACTAAGGTCTCTGGCAGTTGTAGCTCACTCTCCGAACCTAAATGTTTTGCTCACGATATTGTACAAGACGACCAGCTTAGCGTGTTCGAAGATTTTTTTGGTGTCTCACGTGAGCAACATGATGTGGTGAGAACTAACGGCGTATTTAGTGAGATAAACCTCGAATCGCAAACAGTTACTGGCGAATGGATGGGCAAAGATTGCGGAGCAGAAATACTCAAGCAGCTCAGGCAAGGCAACCTGCATTTATGGATAAATGGCTCTTGTGTGATATCGAAGAGCCACCTGAAAGACATTAAAGCGCTTTCTGAAGCCAGTGATGGGATTACTTTACTGGTTCATGAGGGCATATTTGCGATGCAGGGGGCAGTCACAATTAAGGGGGTCTTGTTTCACTTTAATCAAGGTTTTGAGCCCTCTATAGCGCGGTGGCAGCAGTTAGGAATGGCGGATAGTTTAGGTGCAAATTTTTCAGAAGAGCAAGAGCTTGCAGCCTACTACCAGGAAGGGAGTTTTGAGATTACTGGGGGGGCGTTTTTTGATTACGCCAACACCGAACATCTTGCGTTATTCAACGATTCATTAAGCTTTCAATATAATCAAGATGTGATTACTCACTCAAGTTCGGCGGGAGCGAGTTATCGGTGGAAAAAGGGGGCATGGCGTGATTTTTAGACAGAGTGGAATTGGCCTCATTGAAGTCTTGGTCGCATTGTGTCTATTAGGCGTTGGTGCGCTGGGGCTAGTGAAAATGCAGATCGATTTAGAGCAGCGCTCTGATTTTGCTTATAGGAGTATTCAGGCGTTAGGGCTTGCCGAAGCCAAACTAGAGTGGTTTCGAACTCGTGGAGCCGATCCTTTGGTTTCTTCTCAAGCAGTGGCGAACTATATGACAGATATTGTTGACGGTCAGGATAACTCACATCCCACTTTTTATGTTGAATGGACAGTGTTGCAAGTGGCTATGGATGGAAACATCAAAACCGTGAAGGTCGAGGTATCTTGGATTGATCGACTAGGAGTGAGACGCAATGTCACTTTGGTCACGCAGATTTCTCGTTTTAGTGAGTTTGATTAGTTTTCTTCCCCGCTATCTAGTGATTTTTCCTCGAAGCAAGTGAATCAAGACTCATATCTCACATTAGTGTGAGTTCTATAACTATTGCACGCTTAGATGATGGTGAAAATATAAGCTATGTTTATATAATCGGGCACTTTGCGTGCTAGTTAGATAATTGTTTTGCATTTGTGCGTTTACATGTTGGTTAAATGTTATGTTAATCGGTGTTTTTTGCAAAATCAGTCTACAAATGTGGAAAAAGTTCCAAATTATCTACTATTTTCATCTTTTTTAAATAAAATGGTCACGCAAATATAATCTTTTCGCTTAACGCGATGAGACCAACAAATAACAACATCACACACGGAGTTACCATGAGTAACCAATCGATTAATCAAGCACCAGCTCCAAAGCCGAGTGGAATGGATCGCTTTTTAAACTTTATTGAGAAAGCAGGGAACAAGATCCCAGATCCTGCGATTCTTTTCTTCTGGGCACTGGTTATTGTTTGGGTTGCGTCAGCACTTTTATCTAACGTCAGCTTTGATCTGATTAACCCACGTACAGGCACTGCATTAGAGGTAAACAACCTACTGACTGGTGAAGCACTTGCGAGCTTCCTAGCGAATATGGTGACAACCTTTACCGGCTTTGCACCGCTAGGTATCGTTCTTGTTGCGATGCTAGGTGTTGGTGTTGCTGACTCTTCGGGCTTTATTACTACAGGCCTTAAGAAGATGCTTAACTTCACACCAGCTAAATTACTAACGCCGATGCTTATCCTTGTTGCGATTGTATCGCACACAGCAGCAGACGCAGGCTACGTACTGGTTATCCCTCTAGGTGGTATCATTTTCCACGCAGCAGGCCGTCACCCATTAGCGGGTATTGCCGCAGCATTTGCTGGGGTATCTGGTGGTTTCTCTGCGAACTTTATTCCTTCAGGTATTGACCCTCTACTTGCTGGTTTCACCCAAACTTCAGCTCAAGTTCTAGACCCTGAATACATCGTTAACCCACTAGCGAATATCTTCTTCACCGGTCTATCTTCAGTAATCATTATCGCTATTGGTTGGTATGTGACTGAGAAGATCATCGAGCCTCGTCTAGCGAATACACCGGTTGACGAAGATGCAGAAGAAGCACCTGATCTAGGTACATTTACTGAAACTGAATCTAAAGCATTCCGTGCGGCAGGTTGGTCTATGGTTATCGGTATTGTGCTATTGATTGCTGCAATCATTCCTGAAACATCAGCACTTCGTTCACCTGAAGGCGAAATCACCGCGTTCTCAGCACCATTGATGAAGTCGATTGTTCCATTGATCTTCATTCTCTTTATCATCCCCGGTTACGTTTACGGCCGTGTTTCAGGCACATTTAAGAATAGCAATGATGTTATCAAAGCGATGTCAGAAACCATGGCGACCATGGGTGCGTACATTGTAATGTCATTCTTCTGTGCACAATTCCTTTCGGCGTTTGGCCAATCAAACATCGGTACTATGCTAGCGTTATATGGTGCTGAAGGTCTTAAAGCAATGAACCTTCCAGGTGAAGCGACGATTGTTGGTATGATTCTTCTAACAGCGTGCGTTAACCTTCTTGTCGGTTCAGCATCGGCGAAATGGGCACTGATTGGTCCAATTCTAGTTCCAATGCTAATGGCTGTAGGTATCTCTCCTGAGCTATCTCAAGCGGCATACCGTGTAGGTGATTCGGTTTCTAACATCATTTCACCACTGATGGTATTCTTCCCGCTTGTTGTGGTTTACTGTCAACGTTACGTTAAGTCGACTGGTATCGGTACGTTAGCGTCTCTGATGATGCCATTCTCAATTGCAATGCTCATTGGTTGGACTATCTTCTTACTTGCATACTGGGCGCTAGGGATTCCTCTAGGTATCCAAGCACCATACACTTACACAATGTAAGAAGTGCTTGAATAGAAAAGCCCGTCTTTCATCGAAAAGACGGGCTTTTTTTGTTCTCGACTACAGACTTTCTAGTCTTTTAAGAATCCTGCGTGGAAACGTAAGTGATCCTCAATAAAGCTCTGAATAAAGAAGTAGCTGTGGTCATATCCTGGCTGCATGCGAAGTTTTATATCACTGCCAGAGATTTCAGCTGCTGCTAGAAGTAATTCAGGTTTTAGCTGCTCTTGTAAGAACCCATCATCTTCACCTTGGTCAACTAAAATCGGCAATGTTGTCATCTTAGATTTTAGCAACTCTGCACTGTCATACTGCTTCCAGTCGTCAGTATTGTTACCAAGATATTGACTCAGTGCTTTCTGTCCCCAAGGGCAATTCATTGGATTGCTGATAGGGCTGAAAGCGGAAATAGAGCGATAGCGGTCGCTGTTTTTCAAACCAATGGTCAATGCACCGTGTCCACCCATGCTATGTCCTGAAATGGAGCGGACTTGGGTAACCGGAAAGTGCTGTTCAATCAGCTTAGGTAACTCGTCAACAACATAGCTGTACATTCGGTAATGTTGGTTCCAAGGTGCTTGTGTTGCATTGACATAAAACCCTGCGCCTAAACCAAAGTCATAAGCGCCTTCAGGATCATCGGCAACGCCTTCACCGCGTGGACTTGTATCGGGTGCGACGATGGCAATACCGAGTTTTGCTGCCATACGGAAAGCACCTGCTTTTTGCATGAAGTTTTCGTCGGTGCAGGTTAAGCCTGAGAGCCAGTAGAGGACGGGTACTGGATTATCAGCGCTCGCTTCAGGTGGCAAATAGATGGCAAATCTCATCTGACAATTTAGTGATGAAGATTGGTGATGGTATTGTTTGTGCCATCCACCAAACACTTTGGCTTGGCTTACATTTTCTATGGTCATTCTATCCATCCAATTTAAAAGCGCGGGCCCTAGAGTACTAGGACCCTAAATGATTAGTAGTGAATAACAGTACGAATACTTTCGCCTTTGTGCATTAATTCGAATGCTTCGTTAATGTTATCTAGTGGCATGGTATGAGTGATGAACTCTTGCAAGCCAAATTCACCAGCCATGTAACGCTCAACAATTTCTGGTAGTTCGCTGCGGCCTTTTACACCACCAAACGCACTACCGCGCCAAACACGACCAGTCACCAACTGGAATGGGCGAGTTGAGATCTCTTGACCTGCCCCAGCGACACCGATGATAACGGACTCCCCCCAACCTTTGTGGCAGCACTCTAATGCTTGACGCATGACGTTTACGTTGCCGATACATTCGAAAGAGTAATCTACGCCACCATCTGTCATTTCGATAATGACTTCTTGAATAGGCTTATCGAATTTTTGAGGGTTGATCACGTCAGTTGCGCCCAACTGTTGAGCAAGCTCGAATTTGCTTTCATTGATGTCTACACCAATGATTTTGCTTGCACCAGCCATACGAGCACCGATGATGGCAGACAGACCGATACCACCAAGACCAAAGATAGCCACAGTATCGCCTTTTTCTACTTTAGCGGTGTTAAGTACCGCACCCATACCGGTAGTCACGCCACAACCAAGTAAGCACACTTCTTCTAGAGGGGCTTCTTTGTTCACTTTAGCCAATGAAATTTCTGGCAATACAGTGTACTCAGAGAAAGTAGAGCAACCCATATAGTGATAGATTGGCTGACCGTCTTTATAGAAACGAGTGGTACCATCAGGCATTAAGCCTTTACCTTGAGTTTCGCGAACGGCTTGGCAAAGGTTAGTTTTACCAGACTTACAGAATTTACATTCGCCACATTCAGCGGTGTAAAGAGGGATAACATGGTCTCCAACTTCAACGCTAGTCACGCCTTCACCAACCATTTCAACAATGCCGCCGCCTTCGTGACCAAGAATGCTTGGGAAAATACCTTCTGGATCATCACCAGATAGGGTGAATGCGTCAGTGTGACATACGCCAGTTGCTACAATTTTTACCAGTACTTCACCCGCTTTTGGAAGCATAACATCGACTTCTTCCATTTTTAGCGGTTGGTTTGGACCCCAAGCGACAGCTGCTCGTGATTTGATAAATTGCTCAGTCATGATTATTCCTATTATTGTAAGGTCACAAAATTAACTTAACGGCTAACTTGAGTAAGGTTAGTTCACTTCTCGCCGTTTGCATCAGATGGGCTTAGTATATTTATTTCGCAATTAATGATAATTGGTAAAAATTGAAATACACTATTACGTGGAAGTAATAGTGAGGTTTGAAATGGCAAATTGGGAAGGGATTAATGAGTTTGTTGCAGTCGTAGAAACGCAGAGTTTTACTGGAGCAGCAGAGAGATTGGCAACATCCGTTGCGAATATTAGTCGCAGGGTAAATGCGTTAGAAGAAAAGCTTGGGGTAAAGCTTTTTGTTAGAACGACTCGCAAAGTATCGGTAACGGAAGTTGGAGCTACTTACTACCAACATTGTAAGCCTCTTGTCGATGGTCTGGCTCTTGCGGAGTTGGCCATTACTCAGCTCCAATCGACTCCGAAAGGTAAAATTAAGATGACGGCACCGGTGACGTTTGGTGAGCAGGTTCTTGCGCCTTTGATGCACGAATTCCTATTGATGCATCCGCAAATCGAACTGGATTTGATCCTTTCTAACCAAAAGATGAATCTGGTCGAAGAGGGTTTTGATTTAGCCGTTCGACTTGGTCGATTAGAGGATTCTTCTATGATGGCGCGTAAATTACTCGACCGTCATATGTTCGTCTGTGCAAGCCCTACTTATCTGGAAAACCATGGTGAACCTCATACGCTGTCTGAATTGAAACGTCACAGCTGCTTACGGGGGTCGACAAAGTATTGGCGCTTTGATGAAAAAGGCTCAGAACGCCTTATTCATGTTGATGGTCGAGTACAGTGCAATAGCGGCTATGCGTTGGTCGATGCCGCATTAAAAGGTTTAGGGATCGTCCAACTTCCGGATTATTATGTGCAGCCTTACCTAGAGGCGGGGGAGTTAGTGGAAGTACTAACCTCGTATCGTGGTGATCGTGAAGGTATCTGGGCACTGTATCCACAAAATCGGATGTTGACGTCGAAGGTGCGAACGCTCATTGATTATTTATCAGATGCACTAAGCAAAGAGAAACATGACGGATAAGCAAATGACCTTTGAGTTTAATGACCAAGATCGACGCTTTATGCAGCGCGCGATGGAGTTAGCCAGTCATGCAGAGCACGAAGGTGAAGTGCCTGTTGGGGCGGTATTAGTAAAAAATGGCCAGATTATCGCTGAAGGTTGGAATCAGTCGATTGGTCATCACGATGCGACAGCCCACGCGGAGATGCAAGTGATACGCAAGGCGGGTCAGAGTATCGAGAACTATCGATTGTTAGATACGACTTTATATGTGACGCTAGAGCCCTGCCCAATGTGTGCTGGAGCACTATTACACAGTCGAGTAAAGCGGATTGTATTTGGCGCACCTGATTTAAAAGCTGGAGCGGCAGGCACGGTATTGAACCTGTTTGAAAGCCAAGCCTCTTACCATTATGCCGATGTAGAGTCGGGGTTATTGGAGGCAGAATGCCGTGACCAGTTGCAGGCCTTCTTCAAACGTCGACGTAAAGAAATAAAGCAGAAGAAGCAACAGCAGCGCGATACGCAGGTGAAAGGTGAAGAGTGATTTTTAGCAAACACCTGCCTAGCAGATGTTTGCTGTCTTTGCTTTATGGAGTGAGTAACTGCATAAATGCGCGGTGACGCCAGATAACTTTCTTTTTATTATTGGCAACTTTTCTTTTGCGGCGGTTTGCTGCCACCGTCTTATTAAGGTGTTTAGATTGCTTTCTTTTCCTTGCAAGCATAAAACTACCTCCTATCACTAAATATAAACCTCTCCGATCTGTATCTATACACAATCATTGCAGAATAGATGTCCTTATCAATGGATCGATGTCGGAGTACGAAACACAAACATCCGCCTTATTCGAAATAAGGTGGTTGAGATTGTGCAGAGTGTTAGCAGAAGTACGACAGTACCTTGCGGTAGAGGAGATTATCACGCCATTTTAAGACTTAGCTAATGATCAATCTCAAACTTTAATGTAAGGGCTTGAGAATTAGATTTCAAGTATGCGAAGTAGGATTATAGTCGCATACTTGAACCATATCTTATTTAGTGTTTCATCTGCCCTTAAGGTTGGCTTGCAGGAGCTTCTGTTTCTGTGGTCGTTGAATGTTGCTCTGAACCTGACGCACTAGAAACCGGAGGTAGTGGCGGAATCACAATCAAGTCTTCGGTGCTGAACTCCTGCTCAGCTTCTGCTGCGATTTGCTTGTCGATATGACCAATAATACTTTGATAATAGCGACGGATATTCTCAACATAGTTTCTCGCTTCATCACCACGCGCATAGCCGTAGCGAGTTTGGCTATAGTATTTCTTCTGACGTAGCAGAGGTAAGCGGTCTTTTACGTCCGCCCAAGCGTCAGGGTCTCCACCTTGGCGTTTAGTGAGGCGTCTTGCATCCATCATATGGCCAAAGCCGACATTGTACGAGGCCAGTGCAAACCAGATTTTTTCATGCTCCGCGATAGAATCGGGTACGCGATCAACTATTCGTCTTAGGTATTCAACCCCACCACGGACAGATTGCTCTGGATCCAAACGATTGGTTACACCAACACTTTTCGCCGTTGGCAGAGTAAGCATCATCATGCCTCGAACCCCTGTTGGTGATTTAGCAATAGGGTTCCAATGTGACTCTTGGTAAGCAAGAGCCGCAATTAAGCGCCAATCAAATTCGTTCGAATATTTCTTAAACAGTGGTGACCACTTCGGTAACTTGCCATCCAAGGCGCGAATAAACGCTCGGGTATCGACATAGTCGAAAACACCAATATGACCAATGTACTTTTCTTCTAAATTGGCCAGCTCCCCGGTCTGTTTTAGTCGGCCAAAAAACTCGATCATTAGCGCGTACAAACTTTCATCTTCAGATTTACGCATATACCAAGAGATCGGCTGATCTTCTGTCATCTCGAACGCCAATGCGAGATCAGGATATATGCGTTGAGAAAGCGACAGTTCTACCGAATCAGCCATTGTGAATTTAAGTTGACCGTCAGACACTTGCTTTAGCAGGTCATTGACATCGGCGTTTGCGTCAATGTAGTAACGGAAATCTGGGTTTTTATTAGCGACATTTGCCAGTGTTTGTTCAAAGTGAGAATCTTTGACGATCGCAAAAACCTCTTCACCATTGGCTTTATCGATCAATTCTTGTTGGTTATTTAGTAACTGCTCTAGATTGCGTGGTCGCCATTGGCCCTTTTTATAGACAACTTGTTGACTGACATAGTAGTAGGCTGGGCCTGAACGAAAGTGTTTAATGCGTTCAGGAGACTGACTTAAGCCCGCAGCGATAATATCGATTTCGCCCTTTTGCAATGCAGGGAAAAGGCTCGCTTGACGATAAGCAGGCTTCATTTCCAGCCTCACGCCGAGTTCGTCTGCAAATTGTCTGGCCAACTCATAATCCAATCCAGTAGGGCCATCTGGTCCAATGTAGTAGGAGAGTTGATTGTTGAGAGTACCGACTCGAAGTACTCCACGCTCTTTAATGTTCTCAAGTTCGCTTTTAGGGTCAGAGTCTATCTGGCAACCAGTCATGCCAAGGGTTAATAGGCAAACCGATAGAATTTTAAACCAGCGTGAACTTAGCCAACAAACAACAGAAGGATTTTGCATTAATTCATTTATCTCACAATGTTCGTGGTGTCTTTATACCAAAGCTGGAGGGGTAGGCAAAGTAACAAGGCACAAACACCCGAGAGTGGTCACTCAATCACCAGGACGGTATCGTTTGCAGCAAATCGAAAAAAAATGACGAAAACGTTTGCGTTAGCGGTTACGTCACAAAAAAAAATCCTCTATAATAGCGCCGCATTGGACTAGGATAAATTGTTATACGTTCAAAAAATACATATAAGTGTTTGAATTTATAATAATTTCACCTAAATCAACTGCATAAGAGACCTAAGCACATGAGAATTTTGCGTGGTTCCCCAGCTCTTTCTGAGTTTCGTGTTAACAAGCTACTAGAGCTTTGTCGTGAACTAAACCTACCCGTAACAGGTATTTACGCTGAGTTTGCCCACTTTGCCGACCTAACGGCAGACCTGGATGAGTCTGAAGTTGAAAAATTAGAGAAGTTGCTGACCTACGGTCCAACTATCGAAGAGCACGAGCCAGTAGGAACGTTGCTTCTTGTGACTCCTCGTCCAGGTACTATCTCGCCATGGTCTTCTAAGTCTACCAATATTGCTCATAACTGTGGTCTGAGCAAAGTTTCTCGTCTAGAGCGTGGCACCGCCTACTACGTTGAAGCATCAACTGATTTAACAGAACTTCAGCTTATTGAGCTTAAAGCGGTTCTCCATGACCGTATGATGGAAGTGGTCTTCTCTGATTTTGAATCGGCGGCAGCGCTATTTAAAGTTGCACAGCCAGCACCAGTGGCAGATGTTGATCTACTAACGGGTGGCCGTAAAGCGCTAGAAGAAGCGAATGTGACTTTAGGTCTTGCTCTTGCAGAAGATGAAATTGACTATCTAGTTGAAAGCTTTGTAAGTAAGTTGGAGCGTAATCCAACTGATATCGAACTGATGATGTTTGCACAGGCTAACTCAGAGCATTGCCGTCATAAGATTTTCAATGCCGATTGGACAATCGATGGCGTGAAGCAAGAGAAGTCATTGTTCAAGATGATTAAGAATACGTTCGAAACAACCCCTGACTATGTATTGTCGGCTTATAAAGACAATGCAGCGGTTATGGAAGGCTCTGAAGTGGGTCGTTTCTTCCCAGATCCAAAAACACGTCAGTACGGCTACAACCACGAGAAAGCGCACATCCTAATGAAGGTGGAAACACACAACCACCCGACAGCGATTTCTCCATGGCCAGGTGCATCGACAGGCAGCGGCGGTGAAATCCGTGACGAAGGCGCAACAGGTATTGGCGGTAAGCCAAAAGCAGGTCTAGTTGGCTTTACCACGTCTAACCTTCGCATTCCTGGCTTCGAACAGCCTTGGGAAACCGACTTTGGTAAGCCAGGCCGTATCGTTAACGCACTGGATATCATGCTAGAAGGTCCACTAGGCGGCGCCGCATTCAACAACGAATTTGGTCGTCCAAACCTACTGGGTTACTTCCGTACTTACGAAGAGAAGGTTACGTCTCACGCAGGTGAAGAGGTACGTGGTTACCACAAGCCAATCATGATTGCTGGTGGTATGGGTAACATCCGTGATGAGCACGTTCAGAAGAAAGAGATCCCAGTAGGTGCAAGCCTAATCGTGCTGGGTGGTCCTGCAATGAACATCGGTCTTGGTGGCGGCGCAGCGTCTTCTATGGCGTCTGGTCAGTCTGCTGAAGACCTAGACTTTGCGTCAGTACAGCGTGAAAACCCAGAGATGGAACGTCGCTGTCAAGAAGTGATCGACCGCTGCTGGCAGCTAGGTGAAGACAACCCAATCGCATTTATCCACGATGTGGGCGCAGGCGGTATCTCAAACGCACTTCCTGAGCTTGTTGACGACGGTGAGCGCGGCGGTATCTTCCAGCTACGTGACGTACCTAATGATGAGCCAGGCATGAGCCCACTTGAGATCTGGTGTAACGAATCTCAAGAGCGCTATGTAATGGCGGTTGCGCCAGAGAACATGGCAGCATTCGATGCTATCTGTAAGCGTGAGCGCGCACCATACGCAGTAGTGGGTGTGGCAACAGAAGAGCGTGAACTGAAACTTGAAGATTCACACTTCGACAACACGCCAATCGACATGCCGATGGACATCCTTCTTGGTAAAACGCCGAAGATGCACCGTGATGCGAAAACACTGAAAGTAGACAGCCCTGCTATCTCTCGCGAAGGCATTGAAATGAACGATGCGGTTGAGCGCGTTCTTCGCCTACCAACAGTTGCAGAGAAAACATTCCTAATCACCATCGGTGACCGCACGGTTACTGGTCTGGTTGCTCGTGACCAGATGGTGGGTCCTTGGCAGGTGCCAGTAGCAAACTGCGCAGTCACTGCAGCGAGCTACGACACTTACCACGGTGAAGCGATGTCTATGGGTGAGCGCACACCAGTTGCTCTACTAGACTTTGGCGCGTCTGCGCGTCTAGCGGTAGGTGAGTCTCTGACTAACATCGCAGCAACAGACATCGGCGATATCAAGCGTATCAAGCTGTCAGCTAACTGGATGTCTCCAGCAGGTCACCCAGGTGAAGACGCAGGTCTTTACGAAGCGGTGAAAGCGGTAGGTGAAGAGCTATGTCCAGCACTGGGTCTTACGATTCCAGTAGGTAAAGACTCAATGTCGATGAAGACTAAGTGGAATGAGAATGGTAAAGACAAAGAAGTCACGTCGCCACTTTCACTGGTAATCACTGCATTTGGTCGTGTCGAAGATGTTCGTAAGACGGTCACACCGCAGCTTCGCACCCCTGAGACCTTGGAAGGACTAGGCGATTCATCTCTTGTTCTTGTTGATCTAGGTAACGGTAAAAACCGTCTAGGTGCAACGGCATTAGCACAGGTTTACAAGCAGCTTGGTGATAAGCCAGCAGACGTAGACAACGCAGAGCAGCTAAAAGGCTTCTTCGATGCGATGCAAACCCTTGTTCGTGATGACAAGCTAGTGGCTTACCACGATAAAGGCGATGGCGGTCTATTCGTAACGCTTGCTGAGATGGCATTCGCAGGTCACTGTGGCGTTCAAGCGGATATCGCTGACCTTGGTGAGGACGCACTAGCAGCGCTATTTAACGAAGAGCTAGGTGCGGTTGTTCAGGTTAAGAATGACGACCTAGAAGCAGTGAAAGCGGTTCTGGCGGCGAACGGCCTAAAGGCATGTTCTCACGTCATCGGCAGCGTTGAAGCGTCTGACGACTTCGTTATCACATCTGGTGATGCGGTTGTTATTGAGCGTTCTCGTACAGAGTTACGTACTATCTGGGCTGAAACTACGCACAAGATGCAGTCTCTACGTGACAACTCTGCGTGTGCAGACCAAGAGCACGAAGCGAAGAAAGACAACACTGACCCAGGTCTGAACGTGAAACTGAGCTTCGACGTTAACGAAGACGTTGCTGCTCCTTATATTGCAACGGGCGCGAAACCTAAGATGGCAATTCTTCGTGAGCAGGGTGTTAACTCTCACGTTGAAATGGCAGCAGCGTTTGACCGTGCTGGCTTTGAAGCAACAGACATTCACATGAGCGACATCCTAACGGGTCAAGCGGTACTAGAAGAGTACCAAGGCCTTGTGGCTTGTGGTGGCTTCTCTTACGGTGATGTTCTTGGTGCGGGTGAAGGTTGGGCGAAGTCTATCCTGTTCAACGACCAAGCGCGTGACCAGTTCCAAAGCTTCTTCCACCGTGAAGACACCTTCTCACTGGGTGTGTGTAACGGCTGTCAGATGCTATCGAACCTAAAAGAGCTGATCCCAGGTGCAGACCTATGGCCACGCTTCGTTCGTAACGAGTCTGAGCGCTTTGAAGCTCGCTTCAGCCTAGTAGAAGTTCAGAAGTCTGATTCTATCTTCTTCGATGGTATGGAAGGTTCACGTATGCCAATCGCAGTTTCTCATGGTGAAGGTCGAGTAGAAGTGCGCGATACTGACCACCTCAATGCGATTGAAGCATCAGGTACGGTAGCGGTGCGCTACGTTGATAACAACGGCAACCCGACACAGCAGTATCCAAACAATCCGAACGGTTCACCAAACGCAATCACAGGTCTAACGACTCGTGACGGTCGTGTGACGATTATGATGCCACACCCAGAGCGTGTATTCCGTACGGTTGCCAACTCTTGGGCGCCTGAGTCTTGGGGGGAAGACAGTGCTTGGATGCGCATGTTCCGCAACGCTCGCGTGAACGTAAGTAAGTAATCGAACTAAGGCCATTGCCTCAAAGGTTACATCTAAATAGTTAATGAAGTCCTCAGTGGAAACACTGGGGACTTTTTCTTATAAAAACTCTGAGCGTCAGCGCTCGATTTGTGTTCTAATACCGCGCTGGCTTAGGGATGGCCAGCATTACATTGCTGGAATATCCCTTAACAAAGTCTTTAGGAACTACATAAATGTCTGAAAATAAAAAATTTACTATCCGTTTAACGGAAAAGCGTAACGGCTGGTCTGCAGAGATCATTCGTCAAGTAACGTCTCGCCGCACGATTGTTTCAAAGCGTGAGATGGGTTTTGAGAGTCAAGAATTGGCTCAAGCTTGGGCGGATAAAGAGCTCGCTGGTTTCGTCGAGAACCAAGCAAAGCGTAATGAGCGCAAAGCGGAAGCACGTGCTGCTAAAGCGGCGGCTGCAGTGACAAGCGAAGAATAAGAATTCGTGTACCTAAGGCCATTGACTTGGCCTTAGGTACGTTGTGCCTTTATTGAGTGACCTGTGCATTCAATTGTGCAATCAATCCCTCTTCTAACCCTAACTGGTTTGCCAGTTCTTTCAAATACGCCTTTTCCATAAAGTTTTGTTCGTCTGCTACTAACAGGCTCGCTAAATAGATCTCTGTACCATGCTCAGGTGAAACGGCTAGCTTAGCAATTTCTGCTGGATCCAGCGGCTTGGCCATTTCAGTTTGAATTAGCTGATGAACAGATTGGTCTGCATTTAAGCTTGAGAGCGCTTGGTCGATTTTCGCCATTTCTTGCTCATCAATGTGACCATCAGCTTTGGCAGCGGCAATCATCGCTTTAAGTACCGATTCATAATGTTGATGAGTTTGAGTAAAGTTGCTTGGTGCTGATGACTTTGCAACTATCGACGCATCAGAGTTTCCTTTGTTGCTATAGTCGTTGTAGAGCTTATACGCCATAGCACCAAGGGCTGCTGCGCCGCCAACTCCCAATGCTTTTTTCCCCATTTTTTTGGTTTTCTTAGAGCCCATCAGCATACCAAGGAGACCGCCACCGACCGCGCCTGCACCCAGTGCGCCTAGCGTTTTTTTATCACCAAAGGCATGACTTAAACTGGATGAAGATTGGCTCGCTTTTTGAGTTGCTTGCTTTGCTATATCTGAGTTGAGAGCTTGGTTCAACAGTGCTTTCAAGTCCATCTTGTTCTCCTAATACTTACCGATATAGTCATACTAAAAGAGAGAAGATGAACAGAATATGAAGATAACAAAAAGGCCGCGTAGGCGGCCTTAAAGGTTAGGGTAGTGACCATCATCAAGTCGTTGTTATTTTTGGTCAACAGCGCTTCGAAGATGTCACTCACGCGACAACGTATTGCTACGCTAGTTGTGAAGTAACGTGTGCGACGATTTCGTCCATCGCAACCGCAGTCTTATCACCAGTGCGGCGGTTCTTATACTCGAAGTTACCTTCATCCATGCTACGGTCGCCAATAACGATCGTATGTGGAATACCGATTAGCTCGATGTCAGAGAACATTACGCCTGGGCGTTCTTTACGGTCGTCGAATAGGACTTCGATGCCAGCAGCAGTCAGTTCAGCGTACAGTTTTTCAGCCGCTTCTTTAACACGCTCAGATTTGTGCATGTTCATAGGTACAATCGCTACTTGGAATGGCGCAATTGCATCTGGCCAAATAATGCCGTATTTATCGTTGTTCTGTTCAATTGCAGCAGCGACAACACGAGACACACCGATACCGTAACAACCCATCTCTAAAATGGTGTTTTTACCGTCTGGACCAAGTACGCTACAGTTCATCTTCTCAGAGTAGTTTTTGCCAAGCTGGAAGATATGACCCACTTCGATACCGCGCTTAAGTTGAAGCGTGCCTTGACCGCATGGGCTAGGGTCACCTTCAACAACGTTACGCAAATCTTCGACTTTTCCTAGCTCAACATCGCGGCCCCAGTTGATGCCAAAGTAGTGTTTGTCATCAATGTTAGCACCTGCTCCAAAGTCGCTCATCACTGCAACAGAGCGATCAACGATGAATGGCAGTTCAAGGCCAACCGGACCAAGAGAACCTGGGCCTGCACCGATAGCTGCGCGAATCTCTTCTTCTGTCGCCATTTCTAGCGGTGAAGCGATTTCAGCCAATTTCTCTGCTTTGATCTCGTTAAGTTCGTGGTCACCACGAATGATTAATCCAACAAGTGGAGCATCGATCTCTTCAGAGGCTTTTACAAACAGAGTTTTGACGGTCTTTTCGATAGGGAGATCGAACTGCTCGACAAGCTCTGCAATAGTTTTGGCATTTGGTGTATCAACCAATGTCATCTCTTGAGTCGGTGCTGCTAGCTCCATTGCTGGTGCAATTGCTTCCGCTTTTTCGATGTTAGCTGCGTAATCAGACTCAGAAGAGAAGGCGATGAGATCTTCACCGCTTTCTGCTAATACGTGGAACTCGTGTGAACCGTTACCACCGATAGCACCGGTATCCGCTAATACTGGACGATAATCTAGACCCATGCGATCAAAGGCTTTGCAATAAGCGTCGTGCATCGCTTGGTAAGATTTCTCTAGACCGTCTTTGTCCATATCGAAGCTGTACGCATCCATCATCGAGAACTCACGTGCGCGCATCACACCAAAACGAGGGCGGCGCTCATCACGGAACTTAGTTTGAATCTGATAAAGGTTCAGTGGAAGCTGTTTATAAGAGCTTACTTCATTGCGAACAAGGCTAGTGATAACTTCTTCAGCCGTAGGGCTAAGAACAAACGGACGCGTGTGGCGATCAGTGAAGCGAAGTAGTTCCGCACCCATCTTTTCAGATCGGCCTGTTTCTTCCCATAGTTCAAACGGCTGCACTACGGGCATCAAAGTCTCAACTGCACCTGCATTATCGATCTCTTGGCGAACGATGTTTTCGACTTTACGCAGAACACGTAGACCCGTAGGTAGCCAAGTGTATAAACCTGAAGCTAGTTTACGAATCATACCTGCACGCAGCATAAGCTGGTGACTTACAACTTCTGCGTCGTTTGGTGTCTCCTTCAGAGTAGAAAGAAGATAGTTACTGGTACGCATTTATGGGTATCCGTTCATTATGTTAATAGAGAATTTGGGCAGAAGACCCAAATTGAGTTAAGTTGCTTATGATATCAGCCAATTCACTTTCTACAAAGAGTCAATAGAAGTTACCAAGACTTGTTGTTCGATTATTTGGAATTTTACGTTCCAATCGAAGAGCCTGACTCCGTATTCCTTATTATCAACCTTACTTTTTTTGTAAGCAGGTCGGGGATCTTGAGCGAGTACCTCTTTGATGACTTGCGTCTTATAGGCAACCTCCTTGTCCTTAGCTAGTTCCTCTAATGCGATGTCTGAAAACGCGACTTCTATCGATTCAGGTTCAGATTCCGCATAGCCACCGATGGCATCAGGGATTGAGTCTGAATAAGGGATATAAGGTTTGATATCGACGATTGGGGTGCCATCGACAAGATCAACACTGCCCACATCAATAAATACTTGGGAACCTTGCTGACGAATACCTTTCAGTTCAACTGAAGACATCCCGATACCATTGGGACGAAATGTCGCGCGGCTGGCTAATACTCCGACTCGTTCATTGCCTCCTAATCGAGGCGGTCTCACTGTAGGTTTCCAGCCTGCGGCAAGGTTTTGGTCAAAGAGAAATAGCAACCAAAGGTGAGAAAACTGTTCAAGGCCGCGAACGGCTTCTAGACAATTGATGTCACCCTGCAACGCAATTGTTGCGGTGGCGCTTGAGACTAACCGAGGTTGTCTCGGTACAGCAAACTTCTCTTTGTAAGGAGAATGAATGATGCCAATTGGCTCCAATGAGTAAGTCACGAATTGAGTCCTAGTTCACATAAATCACAATCCATCATTTCAGAAGCGGAGTGTGTTTTCAATGATGATTTAGTTGAGCTTTTTTTATCCCTAATCGGTTGTCGATATTACAAAAAGGTAAATATGTCACGAGATTGTTATTTTTTGTTTTATATTTTTATCATTATAAGTTGTTGTGTTTTTGCTAAATAACTGGATGTAAATTGCGCATTATTTACAATTAGCAACATTTTCGGCTTTTAATGTTGAACTCCCTCACGTACCCTGCGGCTGCTTTTTTACAAAGTTGTCAGGAATCGACCATGGCTTTGTAAAGAATGCTAGGACAAATAAAAAAGGAGGGGACAGATGAGTTCATCTGCCACAATGAAACACAACAAGCCAAAAAAGCCTCTATTTACCCGTTTTCTTGACGCGGTAGAGTACTTGGGGAATCTATTACCCCACCCAATCACACTGTTTGCTATTTTCTGTGTTGCTATCTTAGTTATGTCAGGCATCGCCGGCTACTTTGACGTAGCGGTTGCCGATCCGCGCCCTGAAGGCGCTGCTGGTCGTGCAGCAGACGGCATGATTAAAGTAGTGAGCTTATTGAACGCAGAAGGCTTACAGCTAATCGTGACAAACTTAGTGAGAAACTTCACAGGTTTTGCGCCATTAGGAACCGTTCTTGTCGCTATGCTGGGTGTGGCAATTGCTGAACACTCTGGCATGCTATCTGCCGCAATGCGTGGTCTTGTTATGGGTGCGTCTCAGCGCATGGTAACAGTAACCGTTGTATTTGCAGGTATTATTTCTAACACTGCTTCAGAGCTTGGTTACGTCGTACTTATTCCATTGGCAGCGATGCTGTTCCACTCTCTAGGACGTCACCCTCTAGCAGGTCTTGCAGCAGCGTTTGCTGGTGTATCTGGTGGTTATTCAGCAAACCTATTAATTGGTACTGTGGATCCACTACTATCAGGTATTACTGAAACTGCCGCTCAAATGATCGATCCAAACTACACCGTTGGCCCTGAGGTGAACTGGTACTTTATGTTTGTATCGACCTTCTTCATTGCGATTACAGGTGCCTTTGTTACCGAGAAAATCGTTGAGCCTAAACTGGGTAAATACAATGAAGAAGAAGCTGCAGAAGATCTTTCTAATGACAGCATGGGTTCACTGACTGCAGTAGAAAAGAAAGGCCTGAAAATGGCAGGTATTGCAGTACTGGTTGTAAGTGCAATCATTGCATCAACTGTTGTTCCTGAAAATGGCGTGCTTCGTACTGCTGATGGTCAGGTTGCAGGTTCTCCGTTCTTGAAGAGTATCGTAGCATTCATCTTTGTCTTCTTCGCGATTCCGGGCTTTGTCTACGGTAAAGTGACTGGCTCTATGAAGAATGACCGTGACGTGATCGATGCGATGTCGAAGTCTATGTCTTCAATGGGTATGTACATTGTATTGGTGTTCTTTGCTGCACAATTTGTTGCTTTCTTTAAGTGGACGAACTTTGGTCAGGTATTTGCTGTAGCGGGTGCTGACTTCCTACAGACTATCGGTCTAACAGGTCCTGCTCTATTTTTTGCATTTATCCTAATGTGTGGCTTTATCAACCTAATGATTGGTTCAGCGTCTGCACAGTGGGCAGTAACAGCACCTATCTTTGTTCCAATGCTTATGTTGGTTGGTTATGCTCCTGAAACCATTCAGGCGGCATACCGTATTGGTGATTCAACCACCAACATCATCACACCTATGATGAGCTACTTTGGACTGATTCTGGCAGTGGCAACACGCTATATGAAGAATCTAGGTATTGGTACACTAATCGCAACTATGTTGCCGTACTCTATCTGTTTCTTGGTAGGTTGGAGTTTACTGTTCTACATTTGGGTATTCTTACTAGGTCTACCAGTAGGTCCAGGCGCAGCAACGTTCTATACGCCTTAATAGATACGCCTATAAAAAATGCTCCCTTAGGGGAGCATTTTTTTTGATTACTTTAACTTTTCTAAATCCGCTTCAATCTCGGCAATTTTGCTAGAAACGACTTTTTCTAAGTGGCGAAGATCGGTGAGGATTTTCTGCTTAACATCGACTTCTGCGACTTCTACAGGTTTGGTTAGTTTATTTAATTCATCAATAACAAGCGTGAGATTGCGGTTAATTTCGGTGACTTCTTTGTAATTGCCACTGCTGCTATTAACACGAACATTCTTTACTTGTCTTGGATACTTAAACTTAACGCTTTTGGCGAAGAGCTCGCCCTTTTGCTTATGAAAGTATATCTTCAACACATCCTTGTGCGCTTCTTGTCGTAGTGAGTAACGCTCAATTTGTTTAGGATCGTGAATGCCTAAACCTGTGAGGTTTGGATACATAATTTACCTCTTGTTGCTGTGTGCTTTCTCTACAACTGTAGCAGGCAATCAATGTAGTAGATAGCTGATAATGAGACAAATAACAGAGAAATGTGGCGAGGATCGCTTAAATGATGTGCAGTTTTGAATTAGAAACCTGACTACGTTTTTGCAGCCAGGTGTTATCACTAATAATGCTTTTTTTAACTAGCGATTTGTTCTGAAATGGTATCGTGCAGTTTTTGCTTCAGTTGGCTTTGTTCTTCTTCCGATAAGCGACCACCGGTGGCACTTGTTAAGATAAATAAGTCTTCTGCACGTTCGCCAATCGTCGTAATTTTCGCAGCATGGAGATTGATACCGAGCTGAGCAAAGGTTGCCCCGACTTTGGCGAGTAAACCAGGCGCATCTAGGGCAACAAGCTCCATCAGAGTCCGTTTTTTTCCTTTAGTCGGTAAGAAATCGACTTGGGTTTTCACATTAAAGTGCTTCAAGTTTCTTGGGGCACGGCGTGTTTTTACCCGAGTTGGTCGCCCATCTTCCAACACATGGACAAGGTGCTTAATAACGGCAGAGTGTCTTTCGACATCAATCGCATCACCGTGTTGGTCTAACACCATAAAGGTATCGAGAACAAAGCCATCTTTGCTGGTCATAATTTGAGCGTCATGAACGTTGAAATTACGACGGTCGAGCTCAGCGACGACCGTTGCAAATAGTGCCGGCTGGTCTTGGCAATAGACAAACACTTCTGTACCGCCACGTGTTGCATTTTTACTCATCAAAACCAGAGGCTTAGTTGGCTCTTCTAAGTTGAGTATATGCTCGCTGTGCCACGCGATTTGTTTGTGAGTGTGCCTTAAAAAGTAATCGGCTTTGAATCGTTGCCAAAGGACTTCGATTTCACGAGCATTAAACCCTTGTTTGCGTAATAGGGCAGAGGAGAGTTGTTGATTGTGGCGGATGCGATCACGCACATCCACTGGGTTCTCTAATCCTCTTCTCAAGGCTCGTTGTGTTGAGTAGAAAAGCTCGGCAAGTAAAGTCCGCTTCCAGCTATTCCAGAGCTCTGGGTTGGTTGCACAAATGTCAGCAACAGTGAGGCAAACTAGATATTCAAGGTATTCTTCATCGCGAACTTTTTTAGCGAATTCAATGATTACATCAGGATCGTAAATATCACGACGTTGAGCTGTCACCGACATCAGAAGATGGTTTTGAACCAGCCATGAGACTAATTTTGCTTCTGGTTTAGACAGGCCGTGCTCCATACAAAAATCATACGCTTCAACAGCACCGATCTCGGAGTGATTGCCACCGCGGCCTTTACCTATGTCATGAAAAATCGCCGCGAGGATAAGCAATTCTTTCTTCTGCATTCTAGGGTAGACTTCGCAGCAAATTGGGTGCTTTGGATAGTTTTCTTCGATGCTAAAAGTGTGAATATGATTAAGTAGGCGGACACTATGCTCATCAACGGTATAAACATGGAACAGGTCAAATTGCATTTGTCCGACGATCTGACTCCACTGGGGCAGGTAGGCCGATAAAACCCCTAGCTTGTGCATCAAGCGAAACGCTCGGTGCAGCGCGTTAGGGTGACGCACCAGATCCATAAACTTCTCTCTTGCAGCCGGAATGGTGTGCAAAAACTTGTTTAATCGACGACGGGCAGTGCGTAACTGACGCAGGGTGGCAGGGCTGACTCCTTCAATGCTCGAATCATTCGCAATATGAATAAACATATCTAAGATGGTTTCTGGTCTTGCCTGAAATAGTGCTGGCTTTCGTGCTTCAATGAGCTTGCCTCGACGTTGGAAATCCTCATTAAGAATGATAGCGTCTTGAATTTTGCCCTTATTGACGATGGCTTGATCAAAGAGTTTCAGCAACATTTTATTGAGTTCAGCGACACGTCGTAGTGTGCGGTAGAACTCTTTCATCATCATTTCGACCGCTACGTTGCCTTCCCCGACAAAACCTAAGTTCTCGGCGACTTGAGCTTGATGAGCGAAGGTTAGCCGATTGTCGTAGCGACGCAGCTCGATATGCAGTGCAAAGCGCACGCGCCAGAGAAAGTTCTGGCACTCGACGAGCTCTCGGTACTCGGCGTCGGTGAGGAAACCAAATCGACTCATTTCATATAAAGAGGTCGCACCAAAATGACTGCGTGCGACCCAACTTAGCGTATGGATATCACGCAGCCCGCCCGGTGTGGATTTAATATCCGGTTCTAGATTGTATGTGGTGTCGTGATACTTGGCATGACGAGCGCGTTGTTCTTCGATTTTGGCATGATAAAAGGTTTCTGAAGGCCAAAAATCTTCAGAGTCAATTTGGCTTTTTAGCGAGGCAAAGGTATCTTCACTGCCACATAGTAACCGTGCTTCCTGAAGGTTTGTGGCGACGGTTAAGTCTGATTGACCAATGTCGACGCATTCTTGTACGGTTCTTACTGCATGGCCGACCTCTAATCTCAGATCCCAAAGTAGGGTAATGAATTCGCTGACGGTACTCTCTAGGTTTGTCGGAAGCTTTTTGCGGGACACAACCAGAATATCGATATCCGACAGCGGGTGTAATTCCCCACGACCATATCCGCCTACCGCGACTAATGCCAAATTGGTTTGATTGGCGAGACCTGTGAACTGCCACAAACGATTGAGCAGCTGATCTATGTAATCTGAGCGGCCTAAGACTAAGTCTGTGATCGGGTGATGATTGAGGAACGCTTGTTTCTGGTGTTCAGAAAAGATGTCTAGTTGTGACTTTAACTCGCTGATCGTGAGTTGTTCGTCGCTAAATGTGGTAGGGCTTTGAAAAGTCATGGGTGCGATCCGTGCAAGCAAAAAAAGATGTCTAACTACGGTTATACCAAAACGGTACAGATAAAAAAATATCCCCATTGATTGGGGATATTTACAAATTGAAGTGCAATGATTAGATATTGTTCATATGGCGAGGAATGGACTCGTCGCTGCGTAAGGTCAATACTTCGCACCCTGTTTTGGTCACGACAATAGTATGTTCCCACTGTGCAGAGTTTTTACCGTCTCCAGTGTAGACGGTCCAGTCGTCGTCTGCGTCGATGCTACAGCCAAATTTACCGGCATTAATCATTGGTTCGATAGTGAACACCATGCCTTCTTTCAGTACACTGCGGTCATTGTTTTTATAATGTACCACTTGTGGTTCTTCGTGGAACTCTGAACCAATACCGTGTCCGCAAAAATCTTTCACAATAGAAAACTTATTGCGTGGATTGTTTTTGTTGTTGGCTTTGATGAATTTCTCGATTTCGGTACCAATTGCACCTACTGTCGAACCTGGCTTGACGGTTTTCATTCCTAGGTATAGAGCTTCTTGAGCCACCATGCATAGGCGTTTGTCCGCAGGAGAAACATCACCTACTAAGAACATTTTTGAGGTATCACCGTGATAGCCTTCAGGACGAGTATCGAGTGACGCGTTTTCATCGTTAGGAATGATAACGGTTACGTCTACGTTGACGATATCGCCATTTTTAAGAACTGCCGGTTTCAGTTTGCCCGTCGTGCCCATGGCATCTTGTTCTGCTGGGATTCCGTGGCAAACAATGTGGTTGATCGATGTGCAGATTGATTTTGGATACCCATGATAATCGAGAGGGGCGGAATATGCGCCACGTTCACGAGTGTAATCCGCACAAATTCTATCCAGCTCTTCCGTCGTCACCCCTTCTTTTACGTGAGGTTCGATCATTTCTAAAAGCTCTGCTGCAAGCTTACCTGCGATACGCATTCTTTCGATTTCAGCTTCAGTTTTGATTTTGATAGACATCTGTGTTCTCTGCTTTCTAAATTGACGGGTTATTCTATCAGTGGCGAGATTAAGCGCAACAAGAATAAAACTCGTTTGTAGTTATGTACGTGATTCAATTTAGTTGGGTTTAGTGGAAAACTCACTGACATGATGATTGTACTTTGTACATTTATTGCGATTTTTGTAGAAATCAGTGGCTAAATTATGGTATAAAGCGCGCCGGAAACAGGACTTAGTTTCTTCGAATCGGCGAGCTCGGTTTTGTTTCCATTAACTTTTATTTAAATCACACACATTTCGTCACATGTTCCGGGGTGCTTGAGTAATCATTCATACCAAGTCGGATTCATGGGAAATGTGGAGGCCTAACCCCATAGAGGAATTTAAAATGGCAACTGTATCAATGCGCGATATGCTAAAAGCTGGTGTTCACTTCGGTCACCAGACTCGTTACTGGAACCCAAAAATGAAGCCATTCATCTTTGGTGCTCGTAACCGCGTTCATATCATCAACCTAGAAAAAACTGTACCAATGTTCAACGATGCACTAGCTGAGCTAGCTAAAATCGGTGAGAAGAAAGGTAAAGTTCTTTTCGTTGGTACTAAGCGCGCTGCATCTGAAGCTGTTAAAGAAGCTGCAATCAACGCTGACCAGTTCTACGTGAACAACCGTTGGTTGGGCGGTATGCTAACGAACTACAAAACTGTTCGTCAGTCTATCAAGCGTCTAAAAGATTTCGAAGCACAGTCTCAAGACGGTACTTTCGAGAAGCTAACCAAGAAAGAAGCTCTAATGCGTACTCGCGAAATGGAGAAGCTAGAGAAGTCTCTTGGTGGTATCAAGAACATGGGCGGCCTACCAGACGCTCTATTCGTAATCGACGCTGATCACGAGCACATCGCTGTTAAAGAAGCAAACAACCTAGGTATCCCAGTATTTGCTGTTGTTGATACTAACTCTAACCCAGACGGCGTTGACTACGTTATCCCAGGTAACGACGACGCAATCCGTGCAGTACAGCTTTACCTAAACGCTGCTGCAGACGCGGTTAAAGAAGGTCGTAACAAAGACGTTGCAGCTGTAGCTGACAAAGACGGTTTCGTAGAAGAAGCTGAATAATAGCGGCTCGAAGTCACACTTAGTTTTTCGTAGACATCTAGTCTTCATGTAAACTGAGTTATAGTTAGCATCAGGGGCCGAATGAGAGCCCCTGATTTTTACCCTAATCAGAATCAACTGAGGAATAGAGAATGGCTGTTACTGCTGCTCTAGTTAAAGAACTGCGCGAACGTACTGGCGCAGGCATGATGGAATGTAAGAAAGCGCTTGTTGAAACTAACGGCGACATCGAACTAGCAATTGAAAACATGCGTAAGTCTGGCGCTGCTAAAGCTGCTAAGAAAGCGGGTAACATCGCTGCTGAAGGCGCGATCATCATCAAAGAAGAAAACGGCGTTGCTGCTCTTCTTGAAGTTAACTGCCAAACTGACTTCGTTGCTAAAGATGCTAACTTCACTGCATTTGCAGAGAAAGTTGCTGCTGACGCACTAGCAACTAAAGCAACGGCTGAAGAGCTTGTTGCCAAGTTTGAAGAAGAGCGTGTTGCTCTTGTTGCTAAGATCGGTGAGAACATCAACATCCGTCGTGTACAGTACGTTGAAGGTGCTGTAATCGCGTCTTACCGTCACGGTGAGAAAATCGGTGTTGTTGTTGCTGGTGAAGGCGACGCTGAAACTCTTAAGCACGTTGCAATGCACGTTGCTGCTTCTAAGCCTGAGTTCGTTAACCCAGAAGACGTACCTGCAGACGTAGTTGCTAAAGAGAAAGAAGTTCAAGTAGAAATCGCTATGAACGAAGGTAAACCACAAGAGATCGCTGAGAAGATGGTTGTTGGCCGTATGAAGAAATTCACTGGCGAAATCTCTCTAACTGGTCAAGCGTTCGTAATGGAGCCAAAGAAAACTGTTGGTGAAATCCTAAAAGAACGTGGTGCTTCAGTAGCTACTTTTGTTCGTCTAGAAGTTGGTGAAGGCATCGACAAAGGCGAGCAAATGAGCTTCGCTGACGAAGTAGCAGCAGCTCAGAAAGGTTAATCCTTGATGATTTGTTGATGAAAAGACCGTGGCCTTGGCTGCGGTCTTTTTACGACTAGGCTATCTGTCATTTTTTAGCCGTCATGGGTTGAGTCTATACTAGTCTCAAGCCATGACCGTTAATATCGATAACTCTTTGGAAGGTATACTTCATGACAACGAACCCTAAACCAGCTTATCAACGTATTCTGTTAAAACTTAGTGGTGAAGCGCTGCAAGGCGAGGAAGGCTTTGGTATCGATCCAAAAGTCCTTGACCGTATGGCACAAGAGGTTAAAGAACTGGTAGAACTAGGTGTTCAAGTTGGTGTGGTCATTGGTGGTGGTAACTTGTTCCGTGGTGCTGGCCTTGCTGAAGCTGGTATGAACCGCGTTGTGGGTGACCATATGGGTATGCTAGCAACAGTAATGAACGGTCTAGCAATGCGTGATGCGCTACATCGTGCGTATGTTAATGCGCGTGTAATGTCAGCAATCCCTCTAAAAGGCGTTTGTGACGATTACAACTGGGCAGATGCTATTCGTGAATTACGTCAAGGCCGCGTGGTGATTTTCTCTGCAGGTACTGGTAACCCATTCTTTACTACTGACTCTGCTGCGTGTCTTCGCGGTATTGAAATCGAAGCCGATGTTGTGCTTAAAGCAACAAAAGTAGATGGTGTTTTCACTGCTGATCCAGTGGCTAACCCTGATGCAGTTTTATGTGATAAGCTTTCTTACAACGCAGTTCTAGATAAAGAACTGAAAGTTATGGACTTGGCGGCATTTACATTGGCTCGTGACCATAAGATGCCAATCCGCGTATTCAACATGAATAAGCCAGGTGCATTGCGTCGTGTTGTGATGGGTGAGGCAGAAGGCACACTTATCAGCGACGCAGAATAAGAGTACACTCTTAACCAGAATTATCGAAGGACATAGCCTGAACGCAGACTGGCTTTCAGGTTACTATTATTTAAGGTGATATTGTGATTAACGAAATCAAACAAGACGCTCAAGAGCGCATGGCTAAAAGTGTTGAAGCACTGAAAAACAACCTTTCTAAAGTGCGTACAGGTCGTGCACACCCAAGCCTTCTTCAAGGTCTCTCAGTTGAATACTACGGCGCGCCAACGCCTCTAAACCAAGTTGCAAACGTTATTGCTGAAGATGCACGCACACTTGCTATTACCGTATTCGATAAAGAGCTTGCACCTAAAGTTGAAAAGGCGATTCTGACGTCTGATCTAGGTCTAAACCCAATGTCTGCGGGTACGGTTATCCGCGTACCACTTCCACCGCTAACAGAAGAGCGTCGTAAAGACCTTGTTAAGATCGTTCGTGGTGAAGCAGAAGGTGGCCGTGTTGCTATTCGTAATATCCGTCGTGACGCTAACGGTGAATTGAAAGCACTACTTAAAGATAAAGAGATCTCGGAAGACGAAGATCGTAAAGCTCAAGATGAAATCCAAAAGCTAACAGACGCTGCAGTTAAAAATGTAGACGAGTTGCTAGCTGCAAAAGAAAAAGAGTTGATGGAAGTCTAATATTTCACCAGTCAGTTCTAGTTTAAGCGCTGTGCTGACAGCACAGCGTTTTTTTATGCTACTCTGTTCGACCCTTGTTATTACTTTACTCTTTTTATGCAAAATTCACACATCTTCAATGATTCCCTTCCCAAACATATTGCCATCATCATGGATGGTAATGGACGTTGGGCAAAATCTAAGGGAAAGCCGCGCGTTTTTGGGCATAAAAAAGGGGTATCTGCCGTTCGTAAAACCATTTCTGCTGCAGCAAAGCTGAATATTCAAGCTGTTACGCTTTTTGCATTCAGTAGCGAGAATTGGCGTAGACCTGAAGATGAAGTTAGTTTATTGATGGAGCTGTTTATTACGGTTTTATCAAGTGAAATCAAAAAACTTCATAAGAATAATCTGAGGCTTCGCGTTATTGGCGATAAATCGCGCTTTAATGACCGACTGCAAAAGAAAATCACCGAAGCGGAAAAGATGACAGAGAACAATACAGGTACTGTTATCAATGTCGCAGCAAACTATGGTGGAAAGTGGGATATTTTACAAGCCACCAAAACATTAGCGGGGTTGGTTGAGCAAGGTGAATTGTTGGCTGACGATATCACTGAAGAGATGATAGGCCGTTATGTCACTATGTCTGACCTTCCTGATGTTGACTTGTTAATTCGCACAAGCGGCGAATGCCGAATTAGTAATTTTATGCTTTGGCAAATGGCATACGCTGAAATGTACTTCACGGAAGAGTACTGGCCAGAATTTAACGAGGACAGCCTGATCAAGGCAATCACTTGGTTTGTGAATCGTGAACGACGCTTCGGTTGTACCGGAGAGCAGGTCAAAGCGTTAATGGAAGCCAATTAAGGACGATTTAATTTGAAACAACGAATTATTACCGCCCTAATACTAGCTCCGCTGGTGGTTTGGGGTATTTTTTCATTACCATTAACTTGGTTTATTGGTTTTGTTGCCGCTGTCTCGCTGATAGGCGCTTGGGAGTGGACGCAATTTACACTGACTCGTTCCCGACTCCTTGCGTTAATTCCCTCAGTACTTGTGGTGGGATTATCAGTAGTTATTATTCCCTCTGATATCGTCTCTCTAAACCAAGTCGACTCGCTTCATCTGTTATTACTAGGGGTAGGTTTTGGTTGGTGGCTCATTGCCAGTGGCCTTGCAATGACATACCCAAAGTCGGCACGATTGTGGGAGCATTCTAATGTGCTACGCCACCTTTTTGGCCTATTAACCTTGCTGCCGTTCTTATGGAGCATTGTTATCCTCAGAGGTCAGCACTATTATCTCGACCCTTACTACGGTTCTAAGTTGGTCTTGTTTGTCTGTTTGATTGTATGGGCCGCTGATAGTGGTGCATACTTTGCTGGAAAGAGCTTAGGAAAACGTAAAATGGCACCTCATGTTAGCCCTAATAAAACCGTAGAAGGTTTGATAGGCGGCATTGTCACAGCACTTGTTGTGGCATGGGGAAGCTCACTGCTCTTCGATATCCAGTTTACGAGCTATGTCAGCATGACTATGATTACTTTAGCCACAGTGGTGATTTCTGTACTTGGTGATTTAGTAGAAAGTATGTTTAAACGAGTGTCGAAGATAAAAGACAGCAGTAACATTATTCCGGGTCATGGCGGTGTCCTTGATCGAGTGGACAGTCTAACCGCTGCATTTCCTGTATTTGCTCTTCTTTATCTCATTTTCTAATATTCTTTGTTTGAGCGTAAGTTATTACGCTCTAATCGATTTATAAGCGGTTGTCATAGCATGCAAAATCTAACCATACTCGGCGCTACTGGTTCTATTGGAGCAAGCACTCTAAAAGTCGTTGCAGAAAACCCGTCTTCTTTCGCCATCTTTGCTCTCGTTGGCGGTAAGAATGTGACTAAAATGGCTGAGCTGTGCTCAATTTGGCAGCCAAAATATGCGGTTTTAAATGAAGAAATTGATGCGTTAGAGCTTAAGCGTATCTTGCCAAGCCATGTGACTACAGACGTTTTGTTCGGTCAAGAAGCCATGTGTATGGTGTCTGAGTCTTCCGAAGTAGACGTCGTCATGGCTGCGATTGTGGGCGCTGCAGGGCTATTGCCTACGCTTGCCGCAGTCAAAGCGGGGAAACGCGTCCTGTTAGCCAACAAAGAAGCCTTAGTGATGTCCGGTAAGTTATTTATGGATGCCGTACAACAGTCAGGAGCGCAACTTCTACCAGTAGATAGTGAACATAATGCCATTTTTCAATGTTTGCCGGCAGATATCCAAACGCACTTAGGCCATTGTCAGTTATCTGAAGCGGGTATTAATCATATCCTATTAACGGGTTCAGGCGGCCCATTTCGATATACCGATGTCCCGGCTCTTTCTTCAGTGACCCCTGCACAAGCTATTGCACACCCAAACTGGTCAATGGGCCCTAAAATTTCAGTTGATTCAGCAACGATGATGAACAAAGGGTTAGAGTTTATAGAGGCGCGTTGGCTGTTTAATACATCTCGAGAGCAGCTAAAAGTGATCATTCACCCTCAGTCGGTGATTCACTCTATGGTGCAATATAATGATGGCTCTGTCCTTGCACAAATGGGACAGCCGGATATGGCTACACCCATTGCTTACTCTATGTCTTATCCCGATCGAATGCCATCAGGAGTCACAGCGCTAGATTTTACCTCGATCAGTGAATTGACTTTTATGGCACCGGACTATGCTAAGTATCCATGTTTAGCTTTAGCAATGGATGCCTGCTTTGAAGGACAGCATGCCACCACCGCAATCAATGCGGCAAATGAAATCGCGGTCGACGCTTTCTTGTCTGAAAAAATTCGATTTACTGATATTAGCATGGTAAATGAGCGTGTTATGTCGAAAGTCTGTTCAGCAAATGAATTTATACAATTAGATAACTTGGAAACTATTCTTGAGCTAGATAGAATGGCTCGAAACTATGCGCGAGAAATCGTGCGTTCGATATAGCGAGAGAATTTGTACTATGACCGACATCCTATGGAACTTCGCGTCTTTTATTGTAGCACTAGGCATTCTAGTTGCCGTCCATGAGTTTGGCCACTTTTGGGTTGCACGCAAGTGTGGTGTGTATGTCGAAAAGTTCTCAATCGGTTTCGGTAAATCTATCTGGTCTAAAATCGGTAAAGATGGAACGGAATATAGCATTTCTGTCATTCCCTTAGGGGGATATGTCAAGATGCTTGATAGCCGTGTTGACGAAGTCTCTGAATCAGATCACAAGTACGCTTTCGATAAAAAGCCTCTTTGGAAAAGAACCGCTATCGTAGGAGCAGGCCCTGCGTTCAACTTCTTTTTTGCCGTCTTTGCGTATTGGCTAGTGTTCCTTATTGGTGTTCCAGCTGTAAAGCCAATTATTGGAGAAGTTACGCCTCACTCAATTGCGGCAGAAGCAGGATTAACGTCCGGAATGGAGATTAAGTCCATCGACGGAACGCCGACTTTGGATTGGGAATCGGTTAACTTGGGGTTGGTGTCGCATATAGGCGATAACCAAATGACCGTCACAGTTTCATCTGATAGCCAAATAGGAACGGACAAAAAGTTAACAATTGATTTGACGGGTTGGAACTTTAACCCAGAAACAGAGTCTGCTATGGGGACGCTCGGTTTTAAACCGTATACCCCACAAATCAAAACGACGTTAACTAATGTCAGTGAAGATGGTGCTGGTGCTGAAGCAGGTTTAAAAGTCGGTGATACCATCATAGCAGCCGACAATGAAGACATTTCTGAATGGCAGCAAGTGGTCGATTTGATACAAGCAAATCCAAACAGCCCAGTGATGTTGGCGGTATTGCGAGACGACAAACCGCTCACGATGACATTGACTCCAAGTTCACGCGAACTGAGAGATGGCAGAGTGATTGGGTTTGCAGGTATCGCTCCTGAGATTGGTGAATGGCCAGCGAGTTATCGCTTCGATCTTCAATACGGACCTGTTGAAGCAGTAGGTAAAGCGATAGCAAAAACAGGACAAATTATTGATCTAACGGCCTCGATGCTGAAAAAGCTGATCGTCGGTGACGTTGGCCTGAACAACCTAAGCGGTCCGATTTCGATTGCAAAAGGGGCAGGTACAACTGCGGATTATGGGCTGGTTTATTTCTTAGGATTTTTAGCACTAATCAGTGTTAACTTGGGTATTATCAATTTGGTGCCCTTACCAATGCTTGATGGAGGACATTTGTTGTTCTTTGCTATCGAAGCAGTAATTAGAAGACCAGTACCAGAAAAAGTACAAGAAATGGGGTATCGAGTGGGAGGAGCAATTATCTTCTCATTGATGCTGATTGCAATTTTTAATGATTTTACACGCCTTTGATATCAGAATTTAGGCAGCGGTATTAGCAAGGATTAATTAGAGCAGGTATGGCGATTAAGCATATTCTATTCGCATCTCTACTAGCGACCAGTGTGTCGGCGAATGGAGCTGAGGATTTTGTTGTACAGGACATTCGAATTGAAGGTTTACAAAGAGTCGCGCTTGGTGCTGCTCTTTTGAAAATGCCTGTACGTATTGGTGACTCGGTTGACAGTAAAGATATCTCAGAGATCATTAACGCCCTCTATCAATCGGGTAACTTTGAAGATATTAAGGTTCTTCGAGATAAAGATGCACTGGTGATACGTGTTAAAGAACGTCCAACCATTGCTAGCATCTCTTTCTCTGGTAACAGTGCAATCAAGGAAGAGCAACTACAGCAAAATCTTGATGCATCAGGAATTGTTGTTGGTGAAGCGTTAGATCGTACGACGTTGAGCAACATCGAAAAGGGCCTAGAAGACTTCTACTACAGTGTTGGTAAGTATAATGCGAAGGTGCAAGCGGTTGTGACTCCGTTACCTCGTAATCGTGCTGACTTGAAGTTTGTGTTTTCTGAGGGTGTCTCTGCCAAGATCAAACAGATCAATTTCATTGGTAACAAGGTCTTTACCGATCAAGAACTTTTATCGCGCTTTAATCTTAATGTAGATGTGGCGTGGTGGAACTTTCTTGCTGACGATAAATATCAAAAACAAGTGCTTGCAGGTGATATTGAAGCACTTAAATCCTTCTATCTTGATCGTGGTTACTTAAAATTTAAAGTCGATACGACGCAGGTGTCGATTTCTCCTGATAAGAAAGGCGTATACATCACTTTAGGTATTGATGAAGGCGAACCTTATCAAGTAAAAGACGTTAAGTTCCGTGGTCAATTGATCGGCAAAGAGGCTGAATTTGAGAGTATGGTGCCATTTAAAGATGGTGACACATACAACGGATCCAGCGTTACTGCGCTGGAAGAGAATATCAAACGTGTCCTTGGTGAAGCAGGTTATGCTTATCCTCAAGTACGTACTATTCCAGAATTTGACGACGAGAATAACCAAGTTTCTTTGGTGATCAATGTCGAGGCTGGCAACCGTATCTACGTGCGTGATATTCGATTTACCGGCAACAACTCGACAAAAGATGAAGTTCTCCGCCGTGAAATGCGCCAGATGGAATCAAGCTGGCTAAACTCCAAGTCCATTGAAACGGGTAAAAACCGCTTAAACCGATTAGGTTTTTTTGAAACGGTTGATGTTCAAACGGTACGTGTACCAGGAACGGACGATCAAGTTGATTTGGTCTATGACGTAAAAGAGGCAAACTCAGGCAGCATCAACTTTGGTGTTGGTTATGGTACCGAATCGGGTATCAGTTTCCAAGTTGGCCTTCAGCAAGACAACTTTGCCGGATCGGGTGATCGAGTCGGTATTAGTGCAATGACCAACAAGTACCAGAAAAATATTACCTTGGATTATCGCGACCCATACTGGAACTTAGATGGTGTGAGTTTGGGTGGACAGGTATTCTATAACGAGTTTGAAGCATCTAAAGCCGGTATTATTGACTATACCGACCAAAGTTATGGTGGAACGCTGACTTGGGGTTTCCCTGTTGATGAACTGAACTATCTTGAGTTTGGTGGTGGTTACACACACAGTCGACTTGGTAACATCAAAGAATACGTTCAGATCGAGAAGTTTTTGCAGGCTCAAGAGAAGAACCTTGATGCCGAAGGGAACTTGATTACTGACGATTTCCATCTGACCGCGTCATGGACACGCAACAATCTAAACCGTGGACGTTTCCCAACAGCAGGTAACCATCAAAAACTCTATGGTAAAGTGACCGTTCCTGGATCGGATGTTCAATACTTCAAGGCGCAATATGACGTCAGACAGTATTTTCCGATTACCGATAGTCACAGTTTTACGTTAATGTTAAAAGGGCGCTTGGGTTACGGTAATGGTTATGGTCAAACCAACGGTAATGATAACTTACTGCCGTTCTATGAAAACTTCTACGTAGGTGGTTTCTCGACGTTACGTGGTTTCCGTCAAAACTCAGTTGGTCCTAAAGCCGTTTACAACGATCCAAATGGTGGTGGCTGTGGTAGCGTAGGTGGTAATAACCCATGTTATTCGGCGACAGAACAGTCTGTTGGTGGTAACGCCGTTGCTTTGGCAAGTGTCGAATTGATCGTACCTACGCCATTTGCTTCGGATGAATTCCGTAACCAAATTCGTACTAGCGTGTTCTTCGATGCAGCAAGCTTGTGGGACACGGAGTTTACGTATATTTCACCAGACCCTAACATGCCTGGACAACAGTATTATTACGATTACTCGGATCCGTCGAATTACCGAGCGTCGGTAGGTGTGGCAGTACAGTGGATGTCCCCGATGGGGCCTCTCGTATTCTCACTCGCAACGCCAGTTAAGAAATTTGAAGGCGATAAAACAGAAGCCTTTACCTTCACAATTGGTAATACTTTCTAACTATATATTTTGTAACGAAAATAGTTTCTATACGAACAGAGGAATCGACCTTGAAAAAATTAATGAAAGCGGCTGGACTTGGCCTAGTTATCCTTACGTCTTCACTGTTTGCAAACGCAGCTGAAGCGGCTCAGAAAATTGGCTATGTGAATACGCTTCAAGTTTTCCAAGCACTTCCACAGCGTGAAGCAACGCTGCAAAAATTACAGAAAGAGTTCAAAGACAAAGCGGCCGAACTGCAAGCTATTCAAGCAGATGCTGCTAAGAAAATGGAAAAACTTCAACGCGATGGCGAGCTACTAGGCAAAGATGAAATCGAGAAGCTACGTATCGAAATTGGTCAGCTAGACAGTAAGTACAAGATCAAAGGCCAAGCACTAGAGAAAGAAAGCCAAAGTCGTGAAGCAGAAGAAAAACAAAAACTGTTCAAGACAATTCAAGAAGCTGTTGAAAAAGTAGCGAAGAAAGAAGGCTACGACATGATCATCGATATTCAAGCGGTGGGTTATGCAAAAGAAGAGTTCAATATCTCTAAACAAGTTATCGACTCCCTAAAATAAAGTATTGCAGTAGGATAGACATGACAGCATTGACGTTAGCGCAATTAGCCGAGATCACTGGTGGTGAAATCCATGGTGATGAGACGACGCTAATCAGCGCGGTAGCACCTATGAATAGCGCGAGTGACGGACAGATTACCTTCCTCACTAATGCGAAATACGCGAAGCATCTTGGTGAATGTAAAGCATCGGCCATCATGGTGAAAACCAGTGAGTTAGCGCATTGTAAAACCAATGCGCTCGTGGTGGCGGATCCTTATGTTGCCTACGCTAAGGTTGCTCAAGCATTAGACACAACGCCTTCTCCAGCGTCGACAGGAATCGCGCCTAGCGCGGTTGTGTCGTCAGACGCTAAATTGGGTCAGAATGTGTCCATTGGTGCCAATGCTGTTATTGAATCCGGCGCAGAGCTTGGCGACAACGTCGTCGTTGGTGCTGGCTGCTTTATCGGTCAAGGCGCTGAGTTAGGTCGCAATACTAAGCTTTGGGCGAATGTATCGATTTATCATGGTGTGATCCTAGGTGATGATTGTTTAGTGCAATCAAGTACCGTAATCGGTTCTGATGGTTTTGGTTATGCCAATGAAAAAGGCGAATGGATCAAAATTCCTCAAGTTGGAACCGTTCGAATCGGTAATCGTGTAGAAATTGGTGCTTGTACCACTATTGATCGCGGTGCTCTAGACGATACCATTATTGAAGATAATGTAATTATCGATAACCAAATGCAAATTGCCCATAACGTGCACATCGGATATGGCACAGCGATGGCCGGTGGTACTATTGTCGCTGGAAGTACCAAAATCGGTAAATACTGCCAAATCGGTGGTGCAAGTGTGCTTAATGGGCATATTGAAATCGCTGACGGTGTTATTGTTACTGGTATGGGAATGGTTATGCGTAGCTTACCTGAGAAAGGTATCTATTCATCGGGCATTCCGCTTCAAACCAACAAAGAGTGGCGTAAAACCGCAACTCGGGTTCATCGCATCGACGAGATGAATAAGCGCCTCAAGGCGGTTGAAAAACTGCTCGAGCAAACAGAAGACTAGTTTCTGTGGCTTAACAACGAAGGCTCGCTTAAGGCGAGTCTTTTTATGTGTGCCAGATAACGTGCGGTCGAGCATTGGCTCCCTCACGCTGACACTGAGTGGCATTTGGGTATATAATGCCTCTAGTTATACAAAGAATTGATAATAGGATTTTTACTTTGAGTACTGATACAAAAACAATGACAATCACTGAGATCCAGGAACTGCTCCCTCATCGCTATCCGTTTCTGTTGATCGATCGCGTTACCGATTATCAAGAAGAAAAGTATCTAACCGCTATTAAAAACGTGTCTGTAAATGAACCACAATTTACCGGACATTTCCCACAACTACCTGTTTTTCCGGGCGTGTTGATTTTAGAAGCGATGGCTCAAGCAACAGGCCTACTGGCATTTAAATCGTTCGGTGCCCCTAAAGGGAATGAGCTGTATTACTTTGCTAGCGTTGATAAAGCCAAGTTCCGTAAGCCAGTGGTTCCTGGCGACCAAATGATTATCGAAGTAGAGTTTATCAAGGAACGTCGTGGCATTGCTGCCTTCAACGGTGTCGCAAAAGTTGATGGTGAGATTGTTTGTTCTGCTGAGCTAAAGTGTGCTCGTCGAGAGTTTTAATATGATTCATGAAACCGCTAAGATTCACCCTAGTGCTGTTATTGAAGGTAACGTTACTATCGGTGCTAATACAACAGTAGGTCCTTTTACCTATATCTCGGGTGACATCACAATTGGTGACAACAACGAGATCATGTCGCATGTTGTTATTAAAGGACATACGACAATAGGTAACGACAACCGAGTATTCCCACAGGCTATCATTGGTGAAGAAAACCAAGATAAAAAATACGGTGGTGAGGATACGCGAGTTGTGGTGGGTGACCGAAACGTCATCCGCGAAAGTGTGCAAATTCATCGCGGAACGGTTCAAGACAAGACCCAGACCGTTGTTGGCAACGATAATCTTCTCTGCGTTAATGCTCATATCGCCCATGATGTGATTGTAGGCAATCATACTCATATTGGTAACAATGCAATTTTGGGTGGTCACGTGACGGTTGGCGATTACGCTGGAGTAATGGCATTGTCAGCGATACATCCATTCTGTACGGTTGGTGCTTACGCATATGTTGGTGGTTGTTCGGCTGTGGTACAAGATGTCCCTCCTTACGTTCTAGCACAAGGTAACCACGCCACTCCGTTTGGTCTTAACTTAGTTGGTCTTAAACGTAACGGTTTCGAAAAGGCTGAATTGCGTGCTCTACAAAAAGCATACAAAGAGATTTATCGTTCAGGTAAGACTCTGGCTGAAGTGAAGCCGGTGCTTGCAGAAATGGCGCAAGAGTGGACTTCAGTACAACGCTTAGTGGATATTTTGGAAAACACTGAGCGTGGCATTATCCGCTAACGTAGGCTTTGTTAGTACAAGAAAGATCGCTAATTAGTTAGCGGTCTTTTTCTGTTTTATGGTATTCGAGAAATTTGGGCGAAAATAAGGACTGGTAATGGAACGACCATTGCGAATTGGTATCGTTGCTGGCGAACTCTCTGGAGACACTCTGGGTGAGGGCTTCATCAAAGCAATAAAACAACAATATCCAGATGCTGAGTTTGTTGGTATCAGTGGCCCTAAGATGATTGCTCAAGGCTGCGATTCTCTGTTTGATATGGAAGAGCTGGCGGTGATGGGGCTGGTGGAAGTTCTAGGACGCTTGAGACGCTTATTGCATGTCAAAGCTGAGCTGGTGACCTACTTTACGGAAAACCCAGTCGACGTATTTGTCGGCATTGATGCGCCTGATTTTAATTTGCGTCTCGAACTAGACCTTAAAAAAGCAGGAACCAAAACGGTTCATTATGTGAGTCCCTCTGTCTGGGCTTGGAGACAAAAACGAATCCATAAAATTGCAGAGGCGACGGACCTTGTACTGGCTTTCTTACCATTTGAAAAAGCTTTCTATGACAAGTTCCAAGTTCCTTGCGAGTTTGTTGGTCATACCTTAGCGGATACTATCCCTCTTGAATCCGATGCGAAGCACGCGCGCGAACTATTAGGATTAGCGGCGGATAAAAAATGGCTGGCAGTATTACCTGGTAGTCGTAGCAATGAGCTAAAGATGTTGTCACAACCGTTTATTGAGGCTTGCGTGAAATTGCATCAAGACGACCCAGACCTTGGATTTGTCGTGGCTGCAGTCAACGAAAAACGCAAGCAGCAGTTCATTGAAGCGTGGCAGAGTATCGCACCTCAGCTAGATTTTCATATTGTCCTAGATACCGCCCGCAATGTTATCACTGCGGCTGATGCCGTGTTACTGGCCTCTGGTACGGTCGCTCTAGAGTGCATGCTACTAAAAAGACCCATGGTCGTTGGTTATAAAATGAATGCGATAACGGCATTTCTAGCGAAGTGGTTGGTAAAAACCAAATACGTCTCCTTACCGAATATTCTCGCTGATGATGAGATAGTAAAAGAATTCCTGTTGGAAGCTTGTACGCCAGAAAACTTGTACAATGAGCTGACAACGCTTCTTAGTAGCGACCAGAGTGCAGTGATTGCCAAGTTCACAGAAATGCATCACTGGATTCGCAAAGACGCCGATAAACAAGCGGCAAATGCGGTGTTAAATCTAATTGGAAAGTTATGACAACTAAGAACAAAAATGCTGAGCTACCCCCCTTCGATTATCCGCAGGGCTACTCATTCGTTGCTGGTGTTGATGAGGTAGGCAGAGGGCCTTTAGTGGGTGATGTCGTCACTGCCGCGGTTATTTTGGATCCAAACAAGCCGATTGAAGGGTTGAATGATTCAAAGAAACTGTCTGAGAAAAAGCGGCTGGCACTGTATCCGGAGATCAAGGAAAAAGCACTAGCTTGGGCTGTCGGGCGTTGCTCACCAGCAGAAATCGATGAGTTGAACATCCTACAAGCGACGATGGTAGCAATGCAGCGAGCCGTCTCAGGGCTGCAAGTGCAACCTGATATGGTGCTTATTGACGGCAACCGAACACCAAAGTTACCTATGAATGCTCAAGCGGTTGTTAAGGGTGATTTACGCGTTGCAGAAATTAGTGCGGCATCAATTATCGCAAAAGTTGTTCGTGACCAAGAAATGGAAGAGCTTGACCAACAACATCCGCAATTTGGTTTTGCAAAGCACAAAGGTTATCCAACCAAAGCGCACTTTGAAGCTATTGAGCAACATGGTGTCATTGCGGAGCACCGTAAAAGTTTTAAACCAGTCAAACGCGCATTAGGTATTGAAGACTAATTCGCGTTACCTGTTTCAAAGGTCGTAGTATTACGACTCGTTACAATATGATTCGCCAAATAATCGTCGTGGCAATTTAGGATTTATTATGTCAGACCCCAAGTTTATACACCTTCGAGTTCACAGTGACTTCTCCATGGTCGATGGTCTATCGAAGGTGCCAGCACTAGTAAAAAAAGTGGCAGAAATGGGTATGCCAGCAATGGCACTGACCGATTTCACCAACCTTTGTGGGTTAGTGAAATTTTATGGTAATGCACACGCTGAAGGAGTTAAGCCACTGATTGGTTCTGATTTTTCCCTTCAGTCTGACGAATTTGGCAGTGAGTTAACACGTATTACGGTATTGGCTGCAGATAGTACGGGTTATAACAATCTTACGTTGCTGATCTCAAAAGCTTACCTTAGAGGCCACATTCAGCATCAGCCAGTCATAGACAAAGCTTGGTTAGCAGAGTTATCCGAAGGCCTGATTGTACTGTCTGGAGCCAAAGAAGGAGAGGTCGGTAAAGCGCTTCTAAAAGGTAATGTTACTCTAGCTAAGCAGTGTGCCCAGTTCTATCAAACGCATTTTCCAAACCGCTACTATTTAGAGTTGATCCGCACGGGGCGTGCAGACGAAGAAAGCTACTTACACCTTGCTGTCGAGTTAGCAGAAGAACTTGATCTGCCAGTTGTCGCGACTAACGAGGTCGTGTTCGTCGATAAAGAGCTCTTTGATGCGCATGAAATTCGCGTTGCGATTCATGATGGCTACACGCTGGATGATCCCAAACGTCCTAAAAACTACAGTGCTCAGCAGTACCTTCGTAGTGAAGAAGAGATGTGTGAGCTATTTGCGGATATCCCAGAAGCACTGCAGAACTCTGTAGAAATTGCTAAGCGTTGTAATGTGACGGTTCGTCTTGGTGAATATTTCTTACCTGCGTTTCCTACTGAAGGTATGAAAGAGACAGATTTCTTGGTAATGAAATCAAGAGAAGGTCTTGAAGAGCGCTTGGAGTTTTTGTTCCCGGATGAAGCGGTGCGATCAGAACGTCGCCCAGAATATGACGACCGATTGCAGGTTGAACTTGATGTGATCAACCAAATGGGCTTTCCCGGCTACTTCTTGATCGTTATGGAATTTATCCAGTGGTCAAAAGACAATGAGATTCCCGTAGGACCCGGGCGAGGTTCGGGTGCGGGTTCGTTGGTGGCTTATGCGCTTAAAATCACCGACCTTGATCCATTGGAATACGACCTGCTTTTCGAACGATTCTTGAACCCAGAACGTGTCTCCATGCCCGATTTCGATGTCGATTTCTGTATGGATAAACGTGATCAAGTTATTGACCACGTCGCAGAGATGTATGGACGGGATGCCGTATCGCAGATCATTACTTTTGGTACTATGGCGGCAAAGGCGGTAATTCGAGATGTAGGTCGCGTATTAGGTCACCCGTTTGGTTTCGTCGATCGCATATCAAAACTGATTCCTGCCGACCCAGGAATGACATTAGAGAAAGCGTTTAAAGCCGAGCCCGCTCTGCCTCAACTTTATGATGGCGATGAAGAAGTTCGTGATCTTATTGATATGTGTCGCATACTGGAAGGTTGTACGCGAAATGCGGGTAAGCACGCTGGTGGGGTTGTAATTTCACCGACTACGATTACTGATTTCGCGCCGATTTATGCCGATTCTGAAGGGTACTTCCCAGTTACTCAATTTGATAAGAATGACGTTGAGACCGCTGGCTTGGTTAAGTTCGACTTCTTAGGGCTGAGAACACTAACCATCATCGACTGGGCACTAGGACTGATTAACCCTCGACTCGAAAAAGAGGGCAAAGATCCGGTACGAATTGAATCGATACCATTGGATGATGCGGCATCATTCCAACTGCTGCAAAACTCAGAAACCACGGCGGTATTCCAGTTGGAATCTCGTGGCATGAAAGAACTCATCAAGCGTCTTCAGCCAGACTGTTTTGAAGATATCATCGCATTGGTGGCGCTGTTCCGTCCAGGGCCATTGCAGTCGGGCATGGTAGATAACTTTATCGACCGTAAACATGGGCGAGAGGCGGTTTCTTATCCTGACGAAACTTGGCAACATGAGTCTCTAAAAGAAACACTAGAGCCGACTTACGGCATTATCTTGTACCAAGAACAAGTAATGCAAATTGCACAGATCTTAGCGGGTTACACGCTAGGTGGTGCAGATATGTTGCGCCGTGCAATGGGTAAGAAAAAGCCGGAAGAAATGGCGAAGCAGCGTGCTGTTTTTGAAGAAGGCGCGATAAACAACGGTGTTGATGGCGAACTGGCCATGAAGATCTTCGACTTAGTAGAAAAGTTCGCAGGTTATGGCTTTAATAAATCGCACTCAGCGGCCTACGCTCTGGTCTCTTATCAAACACTTTGGCTGAAAACGCACTATCCGGCTGAATTTATGGCAGCGGTAATGACGGCTGATATGGACAATACCGAGAAAGTTGTCGGTCTGGTTGATGAATGCTTCCGTATGAAGCTCAAAGTATTACCACCGGATATTAATGCTGGCCTTTTCCGTTTCAATGTGAACGAAGAAGGGGCGATCGTTTATGGTATTGGCGCAATTAAAGGTGTTGGTGAAGGCCCTATTGATGTCATTATCGAAGCGCGTAATAAAGGTGGGCATTTCCGAGATTTGTTCGACTTCTGTGCTCGCATCGACATTAAGAAAGTGAACAAGCGCGTGATTGAAAAGCTCATTATGTCAGGAGCGCTTGACCGACTTGGTCCGCATCGTGCCGCGATGATGGCATCACTGAACGATGCGGTGAAAGCGGCGAGCCAACACCATCAGGCCGAAGCCTTTGGTCAGGCAGACATGTTTGGTGTGCTGACTGATGCTCCAGAGGATGTGGAACACAAATATACTCAAGTACCACCTTGGCCGGAAAAAGTGTGGTTAGAAGGTGAGCGAGAAACTTTGGGGCTTTATTTGACGGGGCACCCAATAAACGCCTATCTTAAGGAACTTACCAAATACACCAGTTGTCGACTAAAAGATGCGACCCCAACAAGGCGCGATCAATCTTTGACAGTGGCAGGTTTGGTGATTGCTGCTCGAGTGATGACAACTAAGCGCGGAACACGTATCGGACTGATGACTTTGGATGACCGCAGCGGTCGTATGGAAGTGATGTTGTTCTCAGATGCGTTAGATAAATATGCTGAATTGTTAGAAAAAGATAAAATAGTGGTTGTTTCTGGACAGGTCAGCTTTGATGACTTCAATGGTGGCCTTAAAATGTCAGGCCGCGAAGTTTTAGATTTAGGTAGCGCTCGTGAAAAATTTACGCGGGGCGTATCCATTTCGTTGCTAGAGCAACAAATAGATGAGCGCTTTTACCAGCGCTTCACAGAAATATTAACCCCCCACAAAGCTGGGACGGTACCTGTTAATATTTACTATCAGCGTGCCGATGCACGCGCAAAACTTACGCTAGGAACAGAATGGCGTGTAACGCCCAATGATGCGTTACTAGAAGAATTACAGCAGTTACTTGGTAAAGACCAGGTTGAACTCGAATTTAACTAATTGAGTCCCAGAGCAAAAGATTTGGGGCTGAATCGAAAAGGATTCACAGATGAGCTTGAACTTTCTTGAATTTGAAAAGCCAATTGCCGAACTAGAAGCAAAGATTGAAGCATTGCGTGACGTTTCTCGTCATGGTGGTGATAGTGCAATTGACTTAGATAAAGAAATTGAACAACTAGAGAAAAAGAGCTTAGAGCTTAAGAAAAAAATCTTTAGTGACCTGGGTGCGTGGCAAGTGGCACAACTTGCACGTCATCCACAGCGTCCATACACGTTAGATTATGTAGAACATGTATTTACCGAGTTTGATGAACTGGCTGGCGATCGCGCGTTTGCAGACGATAAAGCGATTGTCGGCGGTATGGCTCGTCTAGATGGCCGTCCGGTTATGATCATTGGTCATCAAAAAGGTCGCGAAACTAAAGAGAAAGTGAAACGTAACTTTGGTATGCCGAAGCCTGAGGGTTATCGCAAAGCACTACGCCTGATGAGAATGGCAGAACGTTTTAACATGCCAATCATTACATTTATCGATACGGCGGGTGCTTATCCAGGTGTTGGTGCGGAAGAGCGCGGTCAATCAGAAGCGATAGCCATGAACCTAAAAGTCATGGCTGGCCTAAAAGTACCAGTCATCTGTAATGTTGTCGGTGAAGGCGGCTCTGGTGGTGCTCTAGCGATTGGTGTGGGTGATTACGTAAACATGTTGCAATATTCAACCTATTCGGTGATCTCTCCGGAAGGTTGTGCATCGATTTTATGGCGTGATTCCGATAAAGCTCCACAAGCTGCGGAAGCGATGGGGCTGGTTGCTCCTCGTCTAAAAGAGCTTGAGTTAATTGATGAAATCATCGAGGAGCCACTGGGTGGTGCACATCGTGATCGTGCGCAAATGGCTGCCAACATGAAAGCAACACTATTACGCCAACTGCAAGAGCTGGACCAGCTTGAGAATGAAGACTTGCTTGAACGTCGTTATCAACGTTTGATGAGTTATGGCTACTGCTAAGTAGAAACTCTTTATATAATAAGGCGAGCGAGAAGCTCGCCTTTTTTTGATCTAACCTAGGAAAAAACCATGACTCTGTATCAACAATTTTCTCAAGTGCTTGATGAGCAACAAGTGATGCACGGCAAGCTCATTGTTGGATTTAGTGGAGGGATGGATTCACGAGTTCTACTACGATTAGCAGCCCGCTATTGCAAACAACACTCAATCGCCTGTTTAGCAGTACATGTACATCATGGGCTGAGTGCCAATGCCGATGAGTGGCAAATTCATTGTGAGCGCTGGGCGAAAGAGGAAGCTGTTGAGTTTGTGTGTGAACGCGTGATACTGGCGAAAGACTCGGGTGACAGCCTTGAGCAGTTAGCGCGTCAAGCTCGATATCAAGCATTGTGTCAACATATTGAGAACGGCGATCTACTGCTCACCGGTCAACACCTTGATGATCAAGCAGAGACGATGCTTTTGGCCTTAAAGCGTGGTAGTGGGCCCAAGGGGCTCTCTTCAATGGCCTCTTCAATGGCCTTTAGTTTAGGGACGTTAGTTCGTCCTCTTTTGAATGCTACGCGACGAGATATCGAGCGCTACGCTCAGCAGCAGCAATTGCAGTGGGTAGAGGACGAAAGTAATACAGACACTCGATTTGATCGTAATTTTCTACGCCAAAACGTGTTACCCGTTCTTAGCCAGCGGTGGCCTAGCTTTGCTCACGCGGCAAGTCGAAGCGCGAGGTTATGTGCAAAGCAAGAGCAGCTACTTAAAGAGCTATTGTTGCCAGAGCTTGAGGCTAGTCTGACGGAGTTTCAAGGGTTGAATATCACTACGATGTTATTGCACTCTGATTTAAAAAGGGAGCAACTGCTTAGATTGTGGTTAGACATCAATACCTCGTTGATGCCAACAGAAGTGCAACTGGGTAAAATCTGGCAGGAAGTCGCCTTGGCCCGGGCAGATGCTAACCCAGCTCTAAGCTTGGCTGGTGGTTCAATTAGACGGAGTAACGGTGAGTTACACTGGGTGGCGACTTGCGCTGATGTCAGCAGTTGGAAGCAAGAATGGCTAGGTAAGACGTCTTTAGAACTGCCAGATAATTTGGGGACGTTAACGCTTGTCGATTTGACCAACGGAGAGAAAATGACACTGGAACGTCAAACACTTACCGGGGAATTGCATGTGAGTTTTAACCCCGAAGGATTGAGCGCTCATCCTTATGGTAGAGCAGGTTCCCGTAAGCTAAAAAAGCTATTTCAAGAACACAATGTACCGAGTTGGCAGAGGCGTCGAATGCCTATTTTAATGTTAGATAACAAGGTCGTTGCTGTTGCTAACCTATTTGTAGATAAAGCATTTTATGGTTCAGATTGTGAACTGGTGTGGGACAAGTGACCACATTTTGTGTAAGAATCGTATACAATTATAACGCGCCAGAAATGGCACAGCGATATTAATAACATATGCTGTTATCTGGCTTATATGGAAATACACAGAAGGTAAAGCAATGAAAAATATGGTAATTAGTGCAGTACTAGCCGCTGGGCTTATGAGCGGTTCGGCATTGGCTGCTGACATTGAAGCTGGTAAAGCGAAAGCTGCGATTTGTGCAGCTTGTCATGGTGCTGATGGCATCGCAGTAATTCCAGGCTACCCAAATCTTAAGGGACAGAACGAACAGTATTTAGTGACATCCATTAAAGCCTACAAGAATAAAGAACGCTCAGGTGGTTTGGCTGCGGTCATGCAAGCCCAAGCCTCGATGCTAAGTGATGAAGATATTGCGAATGTGGCCGCGTACTACGCGAATATGAAGTAATAAAACTATTAATAGTTAACCGAGAACCCGAAGTTTGACTTCGGGTTTTTTGTTTTCGTTGATTGTTGGCTCAGCCTGCCAGATAATGGAGTCAATCAATGAGGTTTAAGGGAAGAACATGAAAAAGATTGAAGCGATTATCAAACCATTCAAACTTGACGACGTCCGTGAAGCGCTAGCAGAAGTGGGCATTACAGGTATGACCGTCTCTGAAGTGAAAGGTTTTGGTCGCCAGAAAGGTCATACAGAGCTTTACCGCGGAGCAGAATACATGGTCGACTTTTTACCAAAAGTAAAATTGGAAATTGTCGTATCAAGTGACGTGGCTGATCAATGTGTGGAGACCATCATTGAAACCGCCCAAACGGGTAAAATCGGTGACGGTAAAATTTTCATTACTGATATTGAACGTGTAGTACGTATTCGTACTGGCGAAGAAGATGAAGACGCTATCTAAGTCGAATCTCAAAGAATCATAAAGGAGTAGGTAATTGCTCCTTTTTCATTTTAGAGAAGAGGTATTATGAAACTAAAGTGGATGCTATTCGCAGGTGTTGCTATCGCGGGAATGACGATTGGCGGTTTTCAAGCGGTATTTACCGTAGGAGAGACACCAGAAATTACCAGTATTAAGGATAGCCAAATTGACACAGAGCTTAAATGCTACCGAAATGACCATCCACTTGCTTTAGATGAATCAGGACAATTGAACGTTTTAGTTTGGAATGTCTACAAGCAAAATCGTCATAACCTCTTACCAGAGCTTACTCGTCTTTCTCAAGACCGTCAGTTGGTATTACTCCAAGAAGCAAGCCTTGATGATACCTTTTTAGATTGGTTGCAACGTTCAGATTGGGGCAGTAATCAGGTGAGTGCCTTCAAGGCGTTCGATGTTTCATCGGGAGTCTTAAATTTAAGTCGTACTATGCCCTCTATCGCTTGTGCTAACCTCCAAACGGAACCTTGGTTGCGATTACCAAAATCAGGGTTGTATGCGGAATACGCGCTGAGTAACGGACAGACTTTAATTAGTGTTAATTTGCATTCGGTGAACTTTACGATTGGGACCGACGAGTACAAGCAGCAATTAGAGTCTTTCAAACAAGTGCTGGTAAATCATCAAGGGCCATTATTAATAGCCGGTGATTTTAATAGTTGGAATGAGTCGCGGATGTCGGCGTTAAAGCAAGCGCTGAACAAATATCATATTAAAGAAGTGGTATTCCAACGTGATAATCGTAAACGTTTTATTACTGGATTACCTTTGGATCATATCTTCTATCGAGGCATGGAACTTCAAGGACAACGCGTTCCTGAATCTGATGCTTCGGATCATAATCCCCTACTTGCTGAGTTTATCATTCCCCCTCAATCGTCAAATTGATCGGGAATCATGCAAACAAAAAGCGGCGGATTCGCCGCTTTTCTTATTAATGTTAAGCACTGGTTTTCGTGACATCAACGTAAAGTTTCAGTTTTTGACCTGGCTTAAGATACTTCTGTTTCTGAAGGTCGTTCCAGATAACAACGTCATTGGTACGCACTTTGAATTTCTGTGCAATACCGCTGATGGTATCGCCACTTCTGACAGAATAGAACACGGTACGTATAATCGCTCCATCACTCGCATTTTTCCAGATTACGAGTTCCTGCCCAACTCTTAGTGTGTCACGAGGCCCCATACCGTTCCATTTTGCCAACGATTGATGAGAGACTTTGTTTGCTCTCGCAATGGACCACAAACTGTCACCGCTGGCAACTTTGTGAGTGACTTTATAGTTACCACGAGACGTCGATTGTGTTTTTGCTAAGCGGTTGGCAGCAGTCAACGAATAAGTCGATTCATCTTTGGTTGAAGTAGGAACTAGTAGGTACTGGCCAGCACGAATATTGTTGCCTTTTAAGCCATTCGCATTGCGAATCACTTGCGTCGTTGTTTGGTGGTTTCGAGCAATCACACTTAATGAATCACCTGACTTCACCTTATAACGCACAAGGCGCATCCCTTTACCGCGATTCTGTTCTAATTCGAAGCGGAACTTATCTAAGCTCTCAATTGGTAACAGCAGCGTTTGAGGACCATCAGGTGCTGTTGCCCACTGGTTGTAAGCAGGGTTATAACTCTGCAGCTCCTTAATTGAAATGCCGGCATATTTAGCGGCAATGGCAAGGTCGAGCTGTTCATTAGGGTCGACTAATTCCAACACAGGCTTATTGGCAATAGGTGGAATATCGACCCCGTACTTTTCTTTGTTAGCCAGTACATCAGCAAGCGCTAGTAGCTTTGGCACATAGCTGCTGGTTTCTTTGGGCAAGTCGAGAGAGAAAAAGTCAGTAGGCTTACCTAAGTTACGATTTTTTCGAATCGCACTGTTTACTCGACCACCGCCACTGTTATAGGCCGCGATAGCGTGATTCCAGTTCCCATCGAAGCGCTTGTTCAATTGTGTTAGGTAATCCAAAGCAGCTTGAGTTGACGCGGTCACGTCACGACGGCCGTCATACCAGTAGGTTTGGTCTAGACCGAACGCTTTTCCTGTCGCTGGGACAAATTGCCATAATCCAGCAGCGCTACCGTGTGAATAGGCAAACGCATCAAAGGAGCTCTCTACGATTGGCAGTAACGCAAGCTCTAATGGGAGGTTACGGGCTTCTATTTCTTCAGTAATCAGATACAGGAAAGGTTGAGCACGTTGAGATACAGTTCTTAAGTGGCTAGGGTGCTTGATATACCACTCACGGTAATAGTCCACTTTAGTATTGTCCGGAATCTCCATTTTAAGTTGCATAGCAATACGCTGCCACACATCGTCTTGCTCTTGTGGTGTCAAGGCTTTTGCCGGGGCTGGAGTGTCAACGGAAACGGGCTTTGTTGTAGTGGTTGCTGTTTCTGCAGGAGAGTTAGTGGGCTCTGTTGTGGTGTTGCTTGAATCTGGCTGTGTCATCTGACAACCGGCCAGCAACAGGGCTAAGGCCCAACTGTATTTCTTATGCATTTGATTTGCTACAACCTCTAATTTGAACGGTTGTGCATAATACTAATACGAATTGGGCCAAACAAGCAGCAAAACGTTAAAATTCGTTTTTCCACTCACGTAATGCTGTAAAAGTTGATAAGGGATCATGATTGACCGTGCGGTTTGCGACCGACTTCACAACTTCTGGCTGAGTAGTTCGCAAAAATGGATTGATCCGTTTTTCTAAACAAATTGTGGTTGGTATTGTAGGGAAACCCTTAGCGCGCTTTTGATTAGCACCGTCTCGGTATTCATGGAGGAACTCGTTATGAGGTTCGACTGCCATGGCAAATGCGAGGTTGCTAAGCGTATACTCGTGAGCACAGTACACCTCCGTCTCCTCCGGCAAAACGGTGAGCTTTTGTAATGAATGATACATTTGCTCTGGCGTGCCTTCAAAAATGCGACCACAGCCCGCGGAAAACAGGACATCGCCACAAAACAGCTTTTCGTCGCCAACATAGCCAATATGGTCGAGTGTGTGACCTGGCAAATTGAGAACCAAAAACTCCTCATTGAACAGGTTAATCCTATGACCTTCACTGACATGGTGAGTTAGGTGTTTTATATTGGAATTTTCGGGGCCAAGAACCGTAATCGTCGGGTATTTTGCTACTAGCTTTTCGATACCACCAGTATGGTCCCAATGGTGATGAGTAATCAAAATGGTCACTAACTCTAACTGGTTGGCTTCTAGATATGCGATCACCGGTTCTGCATCACCTGGATCGACAACGGCACACAAGTTCTGGTTATTTTGAATCAGCCAGATGTAATTATCGTTAAATGCAGGTATGCTTTTGATATGTAACATTGTTGTTTCTCCAGTTCGGTATGGGAGAGAGCGCGTAAATGAAGCCAGCACGCAGCAAGAAAAAAGTTGATCATCCCCATTCTTGGGAAGAGCTTGCCAACGGTCAATGGGTCTCAGAGTCTATTCAAACTAGGCTAGATGAATGGTGTCCCAAGCTTTTTGGCTATCATATGCTAAAACTCGGTGGGCTGAGCTGTGAGCTCACGAGCTGTAATTGCAACATTCAGCACCAAGTGAACCTCGACTCTAAAAACCCACTACACAATGTTATCGCTGACCGCTATGAATTACCATTCTTAGAGAAGAGTTTTGACGCCGTCGTGTTGTCACACCAACTTGAATATGCCGAGGATCCTCATCGACTATTACGCGAAGTAGATAGAGTGATGATCGATGATGGCTATCTTATTATTACGGGCTTTAACCCTATGAGCTTCACTGGTCTTGCGAGTTTAATGCCCTGGAGGAAGAATAATTTTCCTTGGAGTGGACGCATGTTTACTCCGAATCGCATAAAAGACTGGTTAGGGGTGCTCAATTATCAAGTCGTGTATGCGGATACTTATGCTCTGTTCCCGATGAAACGATATCGAACGATGTGGACGTGGTTAGAAAGCAGTATTGGTGACTGGGCGTCACCCATGGGTAGCTTGTACTTTATCGTGGCGAGAAAGCGCACCTATCCGCTAAAACCGATCAAGCCACATTGGCGTCTAAAGAAAAAGCTAACACCGGCCAGTGTTAGCTATCGTACTGCAGATAAAAAGCAGAGCTCGTAATCAACAGCAAGGTTAGTTCGGCTGGTAGCCCGTGTCTTCGTCGGTCGGGTTTTCCGCCGCCGTTCTTGCTAGTTCATCGCACATTTCATTTTCTCGATGTCCTGCATGGCCTTTAACCCAGCGCCAGTCGATGTCATGACGTACCGTTTCTGCATCAAGCGCTTTCCAAAGATCCGCGTTTTTAACGGGCTTTTTGTCTGCAGTTTTCCAACCACGTTTTTTCCAGTTATGTATCCACTGCGTAATCCCTTGTCGAACATACTGACTATCTGTGGTTAAGATAACATTGCACGGCTCTTTTAGGGTTTGCAGTGCTACAATAGTCGCCATCATTTCCATGCGATTGTTTGTTGTCAGCGTATAGCCTTTGGCTAACGTCTTTTCGTTCTGTTTGTATCTAAGGACGATCCCATAGCCTCCGGGACCTGGGTTGCCTAAACAAGAACCATCTGTGAAAATTTCAACCTGCTTCGTCATGATTTGATACTATATAGCCCAGTAAGTTTATCTACATAGTCTGACATACAAAACATCATGAATACCAGTCTCAATTCAGAACAACGCAGAATCGTGGTGCTCGATACCGAAACCACAGGTATGAACCGCGAAGGTGGCCCACATTATATGGGGCACCGAATCATTGAAATCGGTGCGGTAGAAATTATCAACCGTAAGCTGACTGGTCGCCATTTTCACGTTTATTTAAAGCCCGATCGCGAAATCCAACCAGACGCTATCGAAGTTCATGGTATCACCGACGAGTTTCTATTAGATAAGCCGCTCTACCATCAAGTTCATGAAGAGTTTCTTGATTTCATCAAAGGCGCAGAGCTTGTTGCCCATAACGCACCCTTCGATGTGGGCTTTATGGACTACGAGTTTGAGAAGTTAGACGCCTCGATTGGTAATACTGAGCAGTACTGTAAGGTTACCGATACGCTTGCGATGGCAAAACGCATGGCAAACATGCCAGCAAGAAAGAACCTCGACTCACTGGCAAAACACTACACAATAGATACGTCCGCTCGTATTCTCCACGGCGCTTTGCTCGATGCGGAGATATTGGCAGAAGTGTATTTGGCAATGACGGGTGGTCAAACGTCAATGCAATTTAATGCTGGACAGTCGGATGGGGATGAAAGTGGTGGTGAAACTATTAAGAGACTCACAACTGGAAGAAAATCGCTAAAGATCTTGCATGCTTCTGCCGATGAAATAGAAGCGCACAATTCGCGCTTAGATATTGTTGAAAAAGGTGGCCGTTGTCTCTGGCGCCTGTAGGAGAGAAGCATGCAGAGGATTATTTTTGCGATAGCGCTATGGTTATCGCTAACAGTTGGTGCGTTTGCGACTGAGTCCTCTATGTCATTTCTTGATAACCGGTTTCGAGTCGACCAAACGGTAGAAAGAATCACGTTTTTGGTTTATCGACAAGATAACTCAAAGCCGGTTACCTTGGTTCGCCCTGATGGTAAAAAATATTACGCTTGGCGTCATCCTGAGAATGTTCGCTGGATTGAAGAGCCCAGCGTCGATATCATTTCAGTCGAAAAACCAATGCCAGGTCCTTGGCAAGCTATTGGTAAAGTGACTCCTAAAAACAACATTCAAATCATCTCTCAGTTATCTTTAAAAGCTGAAACCTTGCCACAACGTATTTATCAGGGTGAGAAGTTGAAGTTTACCGCTCGACTTATGACTGATGATCAGCCGTTAATCGTTGACAATATTCTGGATCGGGTGAACCTCAAAGTCGTAATGACGCGCTATCTTGAATCTCAAGAACAATCCGACAGTCACATACGTCCAGTTCCCATTGTCATTGGTGAATTTTACGACAATGGAGAAGGGCTTGATGAGCGAGCGGGAGATGGTATTTTTACGGTAGAGTTGCCAATTGAACTTGAGCCGGGTAAGTATAATGTCCGAATCACAACTGGGAATGGGGTGTTTTTACGAACATTAGAGCAAGAAGTACTGATCTATCCGACACCTTTTTCAAGCAAATTTATCCAAGGTGATGATAAAGCGCCGCATCAAATCATAATTCAAGGTGAAGCTGCGACTATCGAGTCAGGTAGTTTAGCCACTTCAATCGAATTACAGTCTCCAGATGCATCAGAGCAGGTTGTGCAACACCAAGCGCAGGCGGGTAAAAATGAGGTAACGTCTTATTTTAACGACTTAAATCAAATGGGTACCTATCATTGGACTGGCCACGTTTACGCGAACGAAGCATCAACAGGACGTGCACTAGTCTTTGATCTGCCAACACGTACGTTTAGTGTTGTTGGTGCTTTGGATCTAGCAAAAGCAGAGCAAATGCAAGCGGCGGCTCGAGAAGCGAAGAAGAAAGCGGAACAAGAAGCTCAGATTCTTGCGCACAGAGAGCAAGTGAGAACACGAGCTATAGTAGCGATTGTGCTTGGTAATCTGGTACTTATTGTTGTTGGTGGGCTTATCTGGTGGTTGGTCCAACGTAAGCGGGCCATTAGAGCATCGTTACCAGAAATGCAGCTAAATATGCCACGGTAGACCGAGCAAAAAGATCAACAAGGGTCAGCAATTGCTGACCCTTGTTTATTGAGTTATCGACGTTTATGCAACTTCTTCCATCGTCGGGTAGACAGGTTTTGCTGCAAGTTCCTCTGGTGCGAAGTCATCGACGTTTATGGTATACAGGCGATGTGCTTCTGCAGTAATAAGCAATGATGCCTCCTCTTGAGTAATGATCTTGTTTTCCAGTCCTAATGCCGCAACCTTATCAAGTTGTGTAAATGGGCGGCGCTGTTCAAGCGCTTTACATACCTTAGTAAACACAGGCTCGGCACGTAAAACGACCTCTAGAGCTTGCTCAATACGACCAGCAGCGTTGTGCTCAGTTGGTTCTAGATATTGACCACGACCCAAGCGGCTTCGAGCGCCACAAGGTGTTTGCAAGATGCGAGCAACTTGACTATCGAGTTTGTCTGACGGTGCTTTACGAACGGTGCCCAGTGGCAAGACGATAAAGCGCATCAAACGACCAATCGCTTTATTGGGGAAGTTAGCCAAGAAATCGTCCAACGCTTTTTCAGTTTGCATTAGGCTATCTTGTAGACCCCAATGAAGAAGCGGTAAATCTTCGCTGTTACGGCCTTCCACGTCATAACGTTTCAATGCAGCACTGCTTAGATACAACTGACTCAAAATATCACCAAGGCGCGCCGACAAGCGCTCTTTGCGTTTTAGTGAACCACCAAGAACCGCCATAGAGACATCGGATAGCAGGGCGAGATTCGCACTGTAGCGGTTAAGCTGTTGGTAATAACGTTTGGTAGCATCTTTTTGTGGAGTTGATGAGCCGCGACCGTCAGTTAGACCGAGCCAGAAACTGCGGACTAGGTTACTAATGGTAAAGGAAACGTGCCCAGCAAGTGCTTTGTCGAATTTGTCGACAGCATCATTATCATTCGAGTGAGCGGCTTCCATTTCTGTTAATACATATGGGTGACAACGAATCGCACCTTGACCAAAGATGATCATCGAACGCGTGAGAATATTGGCACCTTCTACCGTTACTGCAATAGGTGAGCCTTGATAACCACGAGCTAGGAAGTTGGATGGGCCAAGGCAAATGCCTTTACCGCCAACAATGTCCATCGCATCGATAATGCTTTGCTGACCACGGTGAGTACAATGGTATTTGACGATGGCAGAAATAACGGATGGTTTCTCGCCCAAATCAATACCGGTAACCGTTAGGTGGCTAGCAGCATCCATCACATAAGCGTTACCACCGATACGCGCTAGTGGCTCTTCGATACCTTCCATATGGCCGATGGGTTGTTTGAACTGGCGACGGATACGGGCATAAGCCCCTGTTGCCAACGCTGCCGTTTTGATGCCACCTGTTGAATTTGACGGCAGAGTGATGCCGCGCCCCACAGACAAGCACTCCACCAACATACGCCAGCCTTGCCCTGCCATTTTCTGACCACCAATAATAAAATCAAGTGGCACGAACAACTCGTTCGCTTTTGTCGGGCCATTTTGGAATGGGACATTTAGCGGGAAATGACGATTACCAATTTCCACCCCTTTTAAGTGTGTTGGGATGAGTGCGCACGTGATGCCTAGGTCTTGTTTATCACCTAGAAGGCCATCAGGGTCGCGAAGTTTAAACGCAAGACCAAGCACGGTTGCGACTGGAGCGAGCGTAATGTAGCGCTTGTTCCACGTCAGTTTCATACCTAAGACTTCTTTACCTTCCCAATGACCTTTACATACCACACCAAAGTCCGGGATAGAGCCTGCGTCAGAGCCGGCTTCTGGGCTTGTTAACGCAAAGCACGGAATCTCTTTACCGACTGCTAGGCGAGGTAAGTAGTAGTCTTTTTGGTCTTCTGTACCATAGTGTTGAAGAAGCTCACCAGGGCCCAATGAGTTAGGGACACCAACCGTCGATGACAGGACACCAGAGACACCGGTTAATTTTTGCAGTACCAAGGATTGCGCATAAGCTGAGAACTCAAGTCCACCGTATTTCTTCTTAATGATCATGGCAAAGAATTTGTGATCTTTAAGGTATTGCCAGACTTCTGGTGGGAGATCGGCAAGCTCGTGCGTGACTTGGTAGTCACTTACCATGGCGCAAACCTCATTGACTGGACCATCTAAGAAAGCTTGCTCTTCGTCGCTCAGTTTTGGTTGGCTGATGTTTTGTAGTTTCTGCCAGTTTGGTTTGCCTTTAAACAGCTCAGCTTCCCACCAAACGGTACCCGCATCGAGTGCTTCTTTTTCTGTCTGAGACATGGCAGGAAGCACTTTCCTGAAGAGTTTAAGTGCTTTAGCAGAAATCAATGATTGTCTAATCGAAGGCACACATAATATGGCGACCGTAGCAATATATAACGCCCATACGATGGTGCCAAATACACCGAGCAGTGAACCTAAGACCATTGCAGCGGTCACGAGTAATAAAGATTTTGCCAGCGACGCTCGTTGGTAGAAACTAAATCCAACTGTGCCGAGCAAGGCGACGATTGAGAGCAAGATGTCCATGATTGTTCCTTTATCTGGGTACTTATCGTTGTTGTAGTGGTTGACTGTTTTAGCTATAGAAAAGGTAAGAGGTCGTACCAGTTTTAATTGTAACTCAATTATTGCGCAAATGTAAATTTTCAAAAGTAATTACTCTAATACGATCCAAAAATGAGAGCTTTGTATAGTTTCCAGTCAGTTTCTTAGGTTAAGTCATGAAAAAGTAGTTGGGGGGAAGCGAGATAAGGTTATGCCTATCGACAGAATTGGGGATTTATAGTTACACTCAGATAATCGTAACGACGCGTTGATGTCGGAAAATAAAGAGAATAAACCTATGTACCAAGATCTAATTAGAAATGAGCTTACTGAAGCTGCAGACGTACTAAATAAGTTCCTGAGCGACGATCACAACATTGCACAGATTGAAGCTGCGGCGAAGATGATTGCAGATTCATTTAAACAAGATGGTAAGGTGCTATCTTGTGGTAATGGCGGTTCGCATTGTGATGCGATGCACTTTGCTGAAGAACTAACAGGTCGTTATCGTGAAAACCGTCCGGGTTACGCAGGTATCGCGATTTCAGATCCAAGCCATCTTTCTTGTGTCAGTAATGACTTTGGCTACGACTATGTGTTCTCACGTTACGTTGAAGCGGTAGGCCGTTCTGGTGACGTGTTGTTTGGTCTTTCTACATCAGGTAACTCTGGCAACATTTTAAAGGCGATTGAAGCTGCCAAAGCTAAGGGTATGAAAACTATTGCTCTAACAGGCAAAGATGGCGGCCAAATGGCGGGTGTCGCTGATATTGAGATCCGTGTACCGCACTTCGGTTACGCAGATCGAATTCAAGAAGTACATATCAAGATCATTCATATTGTGATTCAATTGATCGAAAAAGAGATGGAATAATCTCAGCTTATTAGTGACGTTATTGTGTAAGAAAAAGAGTAGGGAACTCAATGTGTGAATTGCTTGGCATGAGTGCAAATGTGCCTACAGATATCTGTTTTAGCTTTACCGGTTTGATTCAACGTGGTGGTAACACTGGCCCCCACAAAGATGGCTGGGGGATTACCTTTTATGAAGGCAAAGGTTTTCGAACCTTTAAAGACCCTCAGCCTAGTTGTGATTCAAAAATTGCAGAATTGGTTCAAAATTATCCGATAAAGAGTCGTGCGGTCGTCAGTCATATACGACAGGCGAATCGTGGTCAGGTAAATCTTGAAAATACGCACCCTTTTACGCGTGAGTTGTGGGGGCGTTATTGGACTTTTGCTCATAATGGTCAGCTCAGTGATTACCAAGGGTTGCACACCGGCCATTTTCGTCCAGTGGGCGAAACCGACAGTGAATTATCGTTCTGTTGGTTGTTGAGAAAGCTGGATGAGCGTTTTCCTGAACCGCCGCAAGATCTAATGGCCATGTTTGCTTATGTCGCTGAGTGTTGTGATGAATTACGTGAGTATGGTGTCTACAACATGTTGCTAAGTGATGGCGAGTTTGTGATGACCTATTGCACTAACCATCTGTACTGGATCACGCGTAAAGCCCCATTTGGTAAAGCCACCTTACTCGATGAAGATGTCACTATTAACTTCCACGAAGAGACAACACCTAACGATGTGGTGACATTGGTAGCAACCCAACCGCTGACTAGCAATGAAAGTTGGCATCGAATGAAGCCGGGTGAATTTAACCTGTTTCATTTTGGGGAGTTAGTCGCTAGCAATGTTAATGAGTTAAAAGACGTGGAGTTTGCGGAGGCAAAGCCTGCAAGCCAAGCGCCTACTGAGCCGTTATAAGCCCACATCAAGCTGGAATATAAGAAAAAAGCGAGTGATGACATCACTCGCTTTTTTGATATTTACTCGTTGTGATTGAGAGGGTTATTTGTCCGCATAGCCTTGAGGGCCAAGCTCTAAACCATCTAGCATCGCTTTACTACCATCCATCGACAAACGGCCTTCAACGAACCATTTTACAACTAATGGGTAGATCTTATGTTCCTGACTTTGAACACGCTGTTCTAAAGTTTCAATCGTATCGTTATCGAACACTGGCACTTTTGCTTGCAAGATAATTGGACCGCCGTCTAGCTTCTCAGTAACAAAATGGATACTGGTGCCATGGTGTTCATCACAATTATCAATTGCACGTTGATGCGTGTGCAAACCTGGGTATTTTGGTAACAGCGATGGGTGAATGTTGATCATTCGTCCCATGTAATGGCGTACAAAATCACCACTCAGGATACGCATGTAGCCAGCTAGAACCAATAAATCGGGCTTGTGCACGTCAATACGACGCATCAGTTCAGCGTCAAACGCTTCACGTGTTTCACTTAATTTAGGATCGAGGAACTCTGCCTCTGCTCCTGCTTTTCGTGCACGCTCTAAGGCAAAAGCAGACTCTTTATTTGAAAAGACCGCTCGTACCTTGGCGTTTTCGATGGTGGACTCACAGGCGTCGATAATCGCCTGTAAGTTGGTACCATTACCTGAAACTAAAACAACAATATTCTTCATGAAACTAATTGATCTCTACTTGCTCTTCACCAGCCTGTGCAGTCGCGATCTCACCAATTACCCATGCATTTTCACCTTCAGCTTTTAGTAGCTCAACCGCGGCGGCCGCTTGCTCTTGAGGCAACGCAACAATTAGGCCTACACCACAGTTGAAAGTACGGTACATTTCAAATGTCTCGACATTACCTTTCTGTTGTAGCCAGTTGAAAATTGCTGGCCATTCCCAGCTATTACCATCGATTACCGCTTTGGTTCCTTCAGGAAGTACGCGAGGGATATTTTCCCAGAAGCCACCGCCTGTGATGTGCGAGATTGCATGGATATCGTGTTCAGCGATCATTTTCAGAGCTGATTTAATATAAATTTTCGTTGGTTCTAGTAGGTGTTCACCAATTGTGCGTTCACCAAGCATTTCGTTCTTGTCGGCGCCAGATACTTCTAAAATCTTGCGTACAAGAGAGTAACCATTTGAGTGTGGACCACTTGAACCAACCGCGATGAGTGCGTCACCGGCAGCCACTTTCGTGCCATCGATAACTTCAGATTTTTCAACGACGCCAACACAGAAACCTGCAACGTCGTAGTCTTCTCCGTCATACATGCCAGGCATTTCTGCTGTTTCGCCACCAATAAGCGAACAACCTGCTTGGATGCAACCCTCGGCAATACCAGATACCACGTCAGCCGCCGTGTCGACGTCTAGCTTGCCAGTTGCGTAATAGTCGAGGAAGAACAGTGGCTCTGCACCTTGAACAATTAAGTCGTTCACACACATGGCTACCAGATCAATACCGATAGTGTCGTGTTTGTTCATATCCAAAGCTAGGCGCAGTTTGGTACCGACACCATCCGTTCCAGATACAAGTACAGGCTCTTTGTATTTAGTTGGCAGCTCACATAAAGCACCAAATCCACCGATGCCTCCCATAACTTCAGGGCGACGAGTGCGCTTAACCGCGCCTTTAATACGGTCAACTAATGCGTTACCAGCATCAATATCTACACCAGCGTCTTTATAGCTTAGGGAAGTGTTGTTTCCGCTCACGGGACAGTCCTCGATAAATAAATGGATGTGAAAAGCGGGCGCTATTCTAACAGGGGTTTAAACAAAAAGGAAAACGTTTGCGTAAGAAAATGCAAACTATTTTTGAGCGAGGGTAATCTATTGATATCGTCAGGTTTTAGCGGGTAAACGTGCGGAAAAAACATCATTAACCGATAATCTTGACTGAAATAGCGAAAGAAACCATGTATAATTTGCAGGTTTTGTTAAAAATTGCCGGAGTAGGACATGAAAGTTGTTGAAGTTAAACACCCTCTTGTGAAGCACAAACTGGGTTTGATGCGTGAAGGGGACATCAGCACAAAACGTTTCCGTGAGCTAGCTACAGAAGTAGGTAGCCTATTGACGTACGAAGCGACAGCAGACTTTGAGACTGAGAAAGTAACTATTGAAGGTTGGAATGGTCCGGTTGCAGTGGACCAAATCAAGGGTAAGAAAGTGACCGTTGTGCCAATTCTTCGTGCTGGTCTAGGTATGATGGACGGCGTGCTTGAGCACATGCCAAGTGCACGTATCAGTGTTGTAGGTATCTACCGTGATGAAGAAACGCTAGAACCTGTACCTTACTTCAACAAGCTAGCATCAAACATCGATGAGCGTATTGCATTGGTTGTTGACCCAATGCTAGCAACGGGTGGTTCTATGATTGCCACCATCGATTTGCTGAAAGAGAAAGGCTGTAAGGCGATTAAAGTATTGGTACTTGTTGCTGCTCCAGAAGGTATTGAAGCATTAGAAAAAGCACACCCAGATGTTGAGCTGTACACAGCTGCAATTGATGAGTGCCTGAACGATAAAGGTTACATTGTTCCAGGACTTGGTGATGCCGGTGACAAGATCTTCGGTACTCAGTAATTAAGAGTTCGACGACCTCACATCAAAAAGGCTGACGATTGTCAGCCTTTTTTACGTTTGGAGAGATTAATCTTCCATTTGAGCGTTATCGACGACTTTATTCTCACCTAAATCATGAGGAAGAATTTGGTTGAGGATAATGGCAACAATACCGCACAAGCTGACGCCTTGAAGACTAAATTCACCAATACCAAAAGCCATACCACCAATACCAAAGACCAATGTGATCGCGACAATGACTAGGTTACGAGATTTATGTAGGTCAACATGATTTTTAATTAGAGTATTCAAGCCAACTGTTGCGATTGAACCAAACAACAAAATCATGATACCACCCATCACAGGGACAGGAATGGTTTGTAAGACTGCACCAAGCTTACCTACCAAGGCTAAAACGATAGCGGTGATGGCAGCCCAAGTCATGATCACTGGGTTAAAGGCTTTCGTTAGCATAACAGCACCAGTCACTTCACTATACGTCGTGTTTGGCGGCGCACCTACCATAGACGCTGCAATGGTCGCGACGCCGTCACCTGCGATAGTGCGGTGAAGACCGGGTTTCTTCAAATAATCTTTACCCGTCACGTTAGAAATTGCCAACATATCGCCAACGTGTTCAACAGCAGGAGCAATGGCAACTGGTAGCATAAATAGAATGGCATTGATATTGAATTCTGGGGCAGTGAAGTTTGGCATCGATAACCAAGATGCTTGAACAACAGGCGTGAAGTCCACGACACCGAATACTAAGCTCGTGATATAACCTGCGACGATACCACTAACAATAGGTAGAAGCTTTAAGAAGCCCTTAGCAAAAACACTCACCCCGATGGTTACGAGTAATGAAACTGAAGAGATCCAAAGTGCCGCTTCACCATTGATGAGTTGAGCAGAGCCATCACTTGTTTTACCTAAAGCCATGTTGACTGCAACTGGAGCCAGTCCAAGACCAATAACCATGATCACAGGGCCGACGACGACAGGAGGCAATAGTTTATGGATGATTTCTACCCCTTTTGCTTTGATAACTGCACCTAGGATGATGTAAACAACACCGGCCGCCATCAAACCGCCCATGGTAGCGCCAACGCCCCAGGTTTGAACGCCAAACATAATCGGAGCGATAAAAGCAAAAGAAGACGCTAGAAAAATAGGAACGCTACGACGAGTGATTAATTGGAATAATAATGTACCGACACCGGCTCCGAAAAGCGCAACGTTAGGATCCAATCCGGTTAGTAATGGAACAAGAACTAAGGAACCAAACGCTACAAATAGCATTTGAGAACCTTGTAAGATAGTTTTCATAGTTTGATATCCAAGCAAATAAAAATGTTCACCCAAGGGCTTTGGGCAAATTGGCCGGATAATATCACTTTGTAATCGATTACTTAATGATCTTGGTAAAAAATCTCGATTTTTTGTTAGTAAATTCTCAATAGAAAGCTGGATATTGTGTTCTTTAAGCTTGCCGCATAGACGTGTAAGCAAAAAATATTAACCAAACCTTGAAGCACTCGGCTTGCTCCCGAAGACATACTTGCTTATCATTTCGACTTATATCTTTGTAATTTAGGATGCTTATGCGTTATTTAGCTTGGTTGTTGGCGACAGTTTTTGTTATGCCAGCTTATGCATTGACCAAGGTTGATATTTATTCGACCGAAGTGGTGGTGAATTCTGAAGAGCCGAATGCTGACGAAGTCGCTCGCCAGCAAGGCATGCTGGAGGTATTGATCAAAGCCAGTGGTGACTCAAACGCAGCAGCAAATCCGGTAGTAAAAAAAGCGCTTGGCAATAACTCCCAGTTCATTACGCAGCTAGGTTACACGCAGCTAAACGGTGAACAGGCGTTGAGAATGACCTTTAATAGTGAGCAAATCAATACACTATTGAAGCAGGCTGATTTATCATCATGGCCGATTGAAAGAGCCAACGTTATGGTGTGGTTAGTTGAGGATGATGGTCGTGACCGAGCTATTACTTGGGAACATACCAATTCCGAAGCAGCAGATCAGCTAAGAAAAGAAGCCAAGCGACGTGGTCTGCCAGTCACCTTTCCGGTTGGTGACTTTGATGACATGACTGGGATTCAGCCAACCGATTTATGGGGAGGCTTCGTAGGGCCGATCTCCCAAGCGACTCAGCGTTATCCTGTCGATGCGGTGATGGTCGTAAGAGCTGAGGGCAATAACTTACGTTGGACCTTGTATGACCAAGCGCCAGATACGTTAGGTCGTAATCAGCTAGAGCCTATCACTGGTTCGGCGTCGGGCAGTGCAGCCATGGCGACGCTGATCGACCAAGTTAGCGACTATTATGCTGCTAAAAATGCAACGGTTGTGAGTGGCGAGAGTGCTGGAACCATCACGGTCTCCTTCACTGGGATAAAAAACGCTGATTCGTTTTTCACTCTGGAGCGTGCCTTAGGCCGATTAGCTTCTACCGCGAAAGTGGAAGTCGCTGAAGTAAAAGGCGACGATGTGATTATCAGAGCGTATTTATTAGGTTCGATAGAGTCGTTTGAACAAGAAGTGCTAAAACTGGGGTTAGTTAAAAAGGTAGACGTGCAGCCGGAAGACGTCATTGTTGAGTCAACGGAGAGTCCGCAGACTTTGCCTGTGGAGGACACTTCCAACGTAAAGCCGGACCCCAATAGCCAGACTCAAGCCACTGTCACTGACGCCACGGTGGTGACTTCTGTGGATGAAACAAGCATCGCTAAGGATTTTGAAGAGGCAGCGGGAGCTACCAATGGTTTGATTGCCAAGCCACAACTCACGTTTGAGTGGCTGTATTAGAACCGGTTGAGGTGACATAAAAGGAGGCTTCGCCTCCTTTTTTATTGGGCTTTATGTTGAGGTGATCTCAGAGGGCTATTTTTCGAAGCGCTGCTTTTCTTTTTTTTCGACAGAAGAAAGTCGCGGCAGTTTTAAACCCAGCTCTTTACCTTTTAGCCGTGCATAAAGGATGTTTCCAGCAAAAGCTAAGCCGGTGAGTAGAAGCTCTACTGATGCCAACCACCGCTCACCTTCATCGGCATAAAGTAGTGTTAAAGCATGGAGAAAGTAAAGCATCAAGACAAAGTTGGCCCAAGCATGAGTGTAAGGTTTTCCTGCAATAATCCCTGGCAAAGGCAATAGCAGTGGAATCATCCAAGCAATGGTCATCGCTGTCGGGTTAATATGTGGGTGGGGGGACAAAAAGCCGTGCCAAACAGCAACCCAAGCCAGTAGAGCGAGGTTGGCTACCAATGCAAAGATGCGCATTGTTTTGGTTTTAAAAGGTATTGCTAACATGATTCCATTACTTCATTTTTTTGGCGGTTTGCGCCAAGCGTTTTCCTAACGCAAAAGCGAGTTCAGACTCTTCGCTGCTAAGTTGGGTACTTGAGTCGGCTACATGTGAAGCTCCATAAGGAGTGCCGCCAGTGGTGGTGGTATGTAACATTGGTTCACTGTAGGGAATGCCTAAGATCATCATGCCATGGTGCAATAAAGGAAGTAGCATGCTCATCGCTGTACTTTCTTGACCGCCATGTAATGAGGATGATGAAGTGAACACGCAAGCAGGCTTATCGATTAGGTCACCTGATATCCACAAGCTGGTGGTTTGATCCCAAAAGTGTTTTAGAGGCGCAGCCATATTGCCAAACCAGACCGGGCTCCCCATAGCTAAACCATCACATTGCTTTAGCTCGTTGAGGGACACAATTGGGTCGCCACTGTGTAAGTCTGAATCTTCTGTTAATTTGTCCACTGTACGCAGAATAGCTTGGCATTGCTCGACTGACTCAACGCCTCGTGATATGGCACGAGCGAGTTGCTTGGTGCTTCCATGTCGACTGTAGTAAAGCACCAGAATATGATATGCCATTACAGTATGTCTAACACTTGCTCTGGCGGACGGCCATGCTTTGCTTTGCCGTTGCTGACGACAATTGGACGCTCGATAAGCTTGGGATGATCACTCATTGCTTGGAACAACTGTTCATCGGTCAGTGCTGGATCGGCTAACTGAAGCTCTTTGTAAATATCTTCTTTAGTACGCATCATGGCACGAACACTTTCTAATTCTAGCTGACCAAAAATCTCTTTCAGTTTCTCTACCGTAGGCGGAGTGTTGAGATAGTTAACTACTTCTGGCTGAATGCCTTTTTCTTCAAGCAAAGCAAGGGTTTGTCGGCTTTTAGAGCAGCGTGGATTATGAAATATGGTGACTGACATACGGCTATTCCTTATTGGTTTTATTGTAGTGCTATGAAGCGATCGCGTTGCGCCAATAATTGGTCGATGCGAGCGTCATAGCGAGCCTGTTTTAGGCTTCCTAATTTGGCTAATTGACTGGCTTGAGAGTAAAGCTGAATAGATTTATCCCACTGAGCGTTTAGTGCCAATATTTCAGCGCGGGCAGCGAGATCTTCAGCACTATTGCCGAGCTTAATATTGGCTTTAGATAGCAAGTGCCAACCGTTGGTATCATTAGGGTGTTCATGAGTGTAACGTTGTAATACTTGAATGGCATCTTGGTATTTTTCGCTTTTCAGCAGCGCGTTCGCATAATTGATCGTAATAACCGGATTATTAGGCTTAACGGTTAATACTTCCTTCATCAATTTGACGGCTTTTTCAGGTTGCTTTTGAGCAATATAAAGATCGGACGCGGCATCTAAGTAGAAGTTGTTGTTTGGATCTTTCTTTAACAGTTTATCGAGAATAGCTTCAGCTTCATCTAACTTGTTGGTATCAAGATAAACCAAGGCTTTCCCGTATTCGAATGAATCCTGAATTTTCGGGGAAGCTTTGCGTGCTGTACGTTGGAACCAGTCCATCGCAGAAGTGGATTTTATCCCTGCATAACGCGCAACGACTCTAGCGCGCGCCAAATGATAGTTAATAGATGGTTGCACGCGTAGTGGCGGATAGTGCTGCGCTCGCTCACGAGTGTCCGTAATACGATCTTCTGGTAATGGGTGAGTGAGCAACATCGGTGGCGGTTTACTCGCATAACGATACTCATCGGCAAGACGGCCAAAGAATCGTGGCATATCGTTGACGTCAAATTTGGCTCGAGCCAAAGTAGCAATACCAAAGCGATCGGCTTCTTTTTCGTTACTGCGAGTGTAGTTTATCGATGCTTGCATCGATCCTGCGGTCGTTGCAGTCAGTGCCGCGATACCCGCTTGGGGAGCCGCGATTGCCAACAGTAGCGAACCAACAAGTGCAGCAACGGTCGCCGGAGAACGGCGAGCTTCGTCTTCCATGCGGCGCGCTAAGTGGCGCTGAGTGACGTGAGCAATTTCGTGTGCCATGACTGAGGCAAGTTCACTCTCCGTATGGGCATGCAAAAAAAGACCTGTATGCAGTGCGACATAACCACCAAAGAACGCGAATGCGTTGATATTACGATCGCGGATCATAAAGAAGGTAAAAGGCGTCTTTACATCGTTAGCACTAGAGACTAATCGATGGCCGATAGAGTCAACGTACTCGTTGAGTACGGGATCATTCACAATCGGAGAGCTAGCGCGAATCATCCGCATGTACGCATCGCCATAAATGAGCTCCTGGTCTATGGTCAACGTGGCACCAGCTGCCGTTCCGATATCGGGTAAATCGATTTCGGCATAGGCAACTTGGGGGACGCTAATTGCGGCAGCGACGCATAGGCAAATCAATGAACGGGCGCGTTTCAACATACGACTGAGGTAACTCCTTAAAATGTGGTAGTTTTGACCATGAAATCCTGACTTGGTTTCCTACCTTATCCTCTTGTTTCTCATTTTTGCATACGGAACTTGGATAGGAAAGGTTTTCTCATTTATATACCATTCCTTTGGTTTGTTAGCTCGACTTGGTTTGAATATCTATTATTCACAGTTTCTGTAACACTTACAGGTTGGGTATGTTACTAAAAGTCTTTACAATGGAAGACTTTGAGAGATTCGAAACACTCATGCTTGGTTTCACGCTGTTCAAATGGAAATTGAATGATTGATATACATCTAGACTTAGTTGCAGAGCGCTGCCCGATGTCATTGCTGTTAGTCAAGCGTGCATTTAAACAGATTGAAGCAGGGCAATTATTGTCGGTAAGGTTAGTCGACAAGCATTCAGTCTCGGACGTCCTTCAATACTTATCTATCCAGAATGCCAAGATACATCATAGGGTTGAAGATGAAGTGAGCGTTATCAATATTCGTAAACAGGATGATTAATTGATGCTAGATATGGTCCGTCGTTGGTACAAGCGACGCTTTTCCGACCCAGATGCAGTGAGTTTGGTAGTAATTCTGCTCTTTGGATTTATTACTATTTACTTCTTCGGTAATTTGATTGCTCCGTTATTAGTGGCGATTGTGTTGGCTTACTTGTTAGAGTGGCCTGTCAGCAAACTGTGCGCACTTGGCATGCCAAGAACCCTGTCGGTTGTGATGGTTATCCTGCTTTTCATTAGCTTAATGTTGTTAGCCATTTTTGGCTTGGTGCCAACAATTTGGAATCAAGTTGGCAACTTGTTGAATGACATTCCAAATATGTACAACGGTCTGCAGCAGTTTGTCGCAACGATACCAGAACGGTACCCTGATTTGGCTGAGATTCATTTAGTCGAAACCATTATGAGTAATGTGAAAGATAAAGTTTTAGTGTTAGGTGAAAACGTTGTGAAAGGCTCGCTAGCATCGCTTGTCAGTCTAGCAGCTCTAGCCGTGTATTTGATATTAGTGCCATTACTGGTGTTCTTCTTACTCAAAGACAAAGAAGAGATGGTTCAGATGGCGAGTGGGGTGCTACCTCGTAACCGTCGCCTTGCGAACAAAGTGTGGGTTGAGATGAATCAGCAAATCTCCAACTACATTCGCGGCAAGGTACTCGAGATCTTGATTGTTGGTTCTGTAAGCTATATTACGTTCGCTATCCTAGACCTTCGTTATTCCGTGTTGTTAGCAGTATTGGTCGGTTTCTCTGTACTTATCCCTTACATCGGTGCTGCGGCAGTCACTGTGCCAGTTGCAATGGTAGGTTTATTCCAGTGGGGTCTGGCACCACAGTTTTATTGGCTACTGGTTGCTTACGGTATTATCCAAGCATTGGATGGTAACGTTCTGGTACCCGTACTCTTTTCTGAAGCGGTAAACTTACATCCAGTGGCGATAATTGTTGCAGTACTGGTGTTTGGTGGCTTATGGGGGTTCTGGGGGGTATTCTTCGCCATCCCATTGGCAACGTTAGTGAAAGCGGTATGGAATGCACTACCAAATCACGATGATGGCACTCAACACGCCACTTAGCGATTTTAAGGGTCTCGTCCTAAAATAAAAAAGCCACCTTACGGTGACTTTTTTAATGGGCTGTTTGGCTTTCAATAAGTCGTGTTACTACGCCTTCTCATTTAAATGGTCAAGCACCACTTCATGATGGGTTTTGGTCTTAAACTTATTGAATACGTGTTCAATCACTCCGTCTTCATTGATCAGGAAACTGATGCGGTGCAAGCCGTCATAGACTTTACCCATAAATTTCTTTTCACCCCAGACACCGAACTGGTCTGCAACCGAATGGTCTTCATCGGAAAGAAGCGTAAAGTTAAGCTCATCGCGCTCAATAAATTTCCCGAGGCGTTTTACTGGGTCAATACTCACCCCGAGGACGACGACATTATGATCGTCAAGCTCTGTTTTTACGTCGCGAAGACCTTGAGCCTGAACGGTGCAGCCAGGCGTCATGGCTTTCGGGTAAAAATAGAACAGGACTTTCTTGCCTTTAAAGTCTTGCAGTGTAACGGTGTTGCCGTCTTGGTCGAGCAAAGAAAAGTTTGGGGCTGGCATGCCCGCAGTCAACGTATTCATTGAAATTCCTTTGAAGCTAGATGATGTTATTATTTTACTTACTACCGCTGATAAAGTTCAGCGAGCCTTTTACTGATAAGCGATGACACAAAGAGTCAAACTCTTCTTGCAATTGCATCAGATTACAATTTTCTTCTACATTGGCCGTGAGTGCGATCTGGAATTGATCGACCTCTGTCCCAGCGCGCTCTTTGACGATGGTTTGTGCGCTTAACGAAGCAAGACCAATCTGCTTGTCGGCGAAAAACTGTGTAAATTGTTCAGTAAGTCCAAGACGGTCTTCCGATTCGATAAACACTTCAACGGTATATTGATTCGGTAGAGCGTCGTGTTTGGAGGTACGTTTCATCATAGTAATGAGATCATGCTCTTGGCCTAAAAGTGGCAAGGTGGTCTCGACTCTTGTGATGTAACTTGGGGTGCCGGAAATCAGCATGATGAGAGTAAATTCGTTGCCGAACATAGCAATACGGCTATCGATGATGTTACAACCAGCCTGTGCGACCAGATGTACTACTTCATTACAAATCCCTGGGCGGTCAGTACCAACGGCGGTAATCACTAAATACTGAGTCATGGTGTCACTCTAAAATCCCTATTTGATGATATGGTAGCACAGCTAGTAATAAAGCTCTTGTGATAGATGTAACCGAATACCGACAAATTTAACGGAATAAGTTTATCAGCGAGAAAATTGACCTGTAGATGACACCTCAAAATAGTAATGGCGCACTTTATACGTGCCTCATATCTGAAATCTGATAATTATTCATTCACTTCTTGCGGGGATTGTTCTTAATCTCTTGTGTTTATCAATAGCATTACAGTACCATGCAAGTAGTATCAATTTAGGGAGATCACCATGTTTTCAGGAAGTATTGTTGCCTTATTAACCCCATTCACTCCAGACGGCGAAGTGGACTTCGTTAGCTTACGAAAGCTAGTTGAGTATCATATTGAAGCTGGTACAGACGGCATTGTGGCTGTTGGTACAACAGGTGAGTCTGCAACATTAACTGTCGAAGAACATGTCAAGGTCGTCGCCAAGACGGTTGAGTTTGCAGAAGGTCGTTTGCCAATTATTGCCGGTACAGGCGCGAACGCAACTCACGAAGCTATTACGTTTAGTCGCTTATTTAATAACGTCGGTATTGCTGGCTGTTTGAGTGTAACGCCATACTACAACAAGCCAACACAAGAAGGCATGTACCAACACTACAAGGCTATCTCTGAAGAGACTGACATTCCACAAATTCTGTACAACGTACCAGGCCGTACTGGGGTTGATCTGCAACCAGAGACGGTGGCACGCTTATCGGAAATTCCAAACATCGTTGCACTTAAAGATGCGACCGGTGATTTATCACGAGTGCAAATTCATCGTGAACTTTGTGGCAAAGATTTTATCTTACTAAGTGGTGACGATTCGACAGGACTTGATTTCATCAAGCAAGGCGGTACTGGTGTGATTTCCGTAACGAACAACATCGCTGCCGCAGATATGGCGACTATGATGAAATTAGCGTTAGAGGGTAAATTTGAAGAAGCTGAAATCATTAACCAGCGTCTCATGCCTTTACATAAAAATCTGTTCGTAGAATCGAGTCCAATTCCAGTGAAATGGGCCGCGCACAAAATGGGTTTGATTGACAACGGTGACTTACGTTTGCCTCTTGTTGAACTGTCTGAAAAAGCAAAACCTATTGTTGCTCAAGCTTTAACAGAAGCTTGTATTTACTAATAGAACATTAAAAGGAGCGAGTCATCGCTCCTTTTATTAAGGGAGTATCAATGAAATTTTCTCGTCAGCTAGCAGTATCGTCGTTAGCTGTTATGGTTTTGGCTGCTTGTTCGAGTGACCCTAAAACTCGTCGCGAAGCAAAAGATGACTTTAACTACCTTGATGCGCCACCGTTGAAAAGTTGGACGCTACCGGAAGATGCCACGCCTCAATTCTATCCAAACTACGACATCCCCAAAGGGGATTACTCTGGTGGTATTGGGCGTGAGGTTGACATTCGTCCACCGCAACAAGTTTTGGAGCTTATCCCAGGTGCTCGAGTAGAACGACAAGGCTCTGACGTAACCCTGTGGCTGCTGCAAAAAGATGAGATGGACAAAGTATGGTCTACTGTTAAAACCATGCTTGCGGAAATCAATGTTAAAGCGCTGAAAGAAAGCGATGACTTCATAGAAACTAATTGGGTATCTTGGGTTTCTGAAGATGAAGATGTTGAGATTGGTAGCCGTTACGATATTAGCCGTTTTGAAGCAAACAACCGTTATGGTTTCAAAATGAAGTTGATTGATTGGCGCGAAGGCGGCGAAGGAAAGCCGGTTACTCGTGTTAATGAAGAGCGTTACAATACGCTGATGACGAACCTTGTAACGGCTCGCTACGATCGAGATCTTCGAGAAGAAGCGGCACGTCGAGCTCAAGAATTGGTCAAGTCTATCCCGATTAGCATGGGAACGGACAGAAGCGGTCTGCCGGTTATCATCGCTCGTACGTCGTATGATGTCATGTGGCAGGAGATTCCAGAGTTGTTGCCTAAGACGGGTTTCACCATTGAAGAACGCAACCAGTCTCAAGGTACTGTAAAAGCAAAATATGCTGCACCTGACGATGATTTCTGGAATGAAGTGGGCTTGAAGCCAATCGACCTAGAGCCAGGGGAGTATACATTCCTATTCGGCGACTTGGGTAACCGTACGTCGATTAACGTCACTGATAAAGATGGTAAACCCGTTGCGGAGAGCTTGCTTCGTTCACTAGAGCCTCTGATATCGACAGTGATTAAAAAAGACTAAAATGAAAAAGGACCATTAAGGTCCTTTTTTTATATCTTTACCATCGCCGTGTTTTTGTTTATCCAATTCATTGAGGCGGTCCAGTTCGTGTTTTCGAGACCGTAGATTCTCCTCTTGGTTGAACTTCATGTTGGCGGTGTGTTTCAATGCGGCAATGTTGCCAATAACAACGGCCACAACAACAATAATGATAACCCAAGGGTTAAAGAGCCACTCAATCATACTTTACTCTCAACGTTGTATATTTGTTATGTATTTATTGTAGATGTAATCAAGCTGAGAGAGTATGGCGCGTTGTCCCAAAATCTCTGATTGCTGCAAAGTTTCTTCAAGTAAGTCCATAGTCAGTTGTTGCAAGCATTGTTCTGACGCAGCTTGATGAGTGATGTGCCAAGGTTCAAATGCGATGCCGCCAAGGTCTTGTTGATACGGAAAGCCAAACCCATATTGACTCGCATTCTGTTTCAGCCATTGATAAAAAGGCAGTTGATGCCCTTGTGTATACTCCCACGGTTCTAACAATAGATTGGTTTCTGATGGCAACAAATTTCCAGCGTACACGTCAAAATCCGTTCCCCAATGATGACGGCTTGCTCCAGGCAGGGCGCTCCAGCGTAAAATAGCCTGAACTTTGTCTTCATCCGTGAATAACCTGGTATCAATTGGCTGACTCTCATCATCCAAAATGGGCGTTGAACCGGACATTTTGTTGTTCCAAATGGTGAGTTGTCGTTCGAAACTGCGAAAACCACTGGCGATGTAAAGCTGAAACCCAGAGGACGAAGCAGCCTGAATCAGTGAAGTTAGAGCTTGTGTTACTTTCTGATTAACAAGAAAAGTTTTATTTCCTACTTGAAGTGGTACGAGCTCCACCTCACTTTGACCAACAAGCTGCTTTTTATTCATAGTTATCTACCTAAAAGGTTAACCAGCGTTTTCTCGTACATATCCGTCAGTTTTTCTAGATCTGCGATATTGACGCACTCGTTGACTTTGTGAATGGTTGCATTGACAGGACCAAGTTCGACCACTTGAGCCCCCATGCGTGCGATAAATCGACCATCAGATGTGCCACCTGTGGTGAGAAGTTCTGGTTTAGTATGGTTGACGGCTTCTACGGCATCGACTACTGCGTCCAATAAGTTGCCTTGATCGGTTAAAAATGGATGGCCACTTAAGGTCCATTTTAAATCGTAATCTAAGCCATGAGAGTCCAGTGTTGAGTGGACACGTTGCTTGATGTCCTCGTCAGTCAATTCGGTACTGAACCGAAAGTTAAACTGCACATCAAACTCACCCGGGATGACGTTGCTAGCTCCGGTACCAGAATGCAAGTTGGGGATTTGAAAACTGGTTGGCGGGAAGTAATCATTGCCTTCATCCCATTGTGTCGCAGCAAGTTCAGCCAATGCTGGCAGAGCTTGGTGGACAGGGTTGTTTGCTAGATGTGGGTAAGCAACGTGACCTTGAATCCCTTTTACTTTTAAGTCACCAGTGATAGAGCCGCGACGACCGTTTTTTACCACATCACCGACCGCATTCGTGCTTGAAGGCTCACCCACAATGCACATATCGATAAGCTCATTTCTTTCCATTAAAGTATCAACCACTCGGGTTGTACCGTTAATGAAGGGGCCTTCTTCATCGGAAGTGATCAGAAAACCAATGGAACCCGAATGGTTTGGATTTTGTGCAATGAATCGCTCAACCGCGACGACCATACAAGCGAGTGAACCCTTCATATCAGCGGCACCGCGTCCGTGAAGGTAACCATCGATGATGGTGGGTTCAAAAGGCGCCGTATGCCATTGTTCTCTTGGGCCAGCAGGGACAACGTCAGTGTGACCTGCAAATGCGAATAGCGGCGCTTCGGTGCCTTTTCTTGCCCAAAAATTCGTCGTGTCTTCAAACACCATGACCTCAATATTAAAGCCAAGCTTTTTGAGGCGTTCAATCATGACCTTCTGGCAATCGGCATCTTCCGGTGTTACAGATTCACGACTGATTAAATCTTTTGCCAGTGCCAATACGGGGCTGTCTGTCATCCTTGATGATCCTTATAATTATTTTGCTTGTGTTTATGAATTGAAAATCTGCTGGTATTGGTCGGCTTTGAAACCAATATGTTTGCTACCATCGATATCGATGATAGGGCGCTTAATCATGGCTGGATGCTCTACCAGAAGGGAGACAACAGAGTCTGCATTTAGCATGTCTTTTTGTTGTTGTGAGAGCTGACGATAGGTCGTACCACGTTTGTTGAGAACCTGTTCCCAGCCCAAAGCATCACAAAACTCGCGAACCATCTGCTCAGAAATACCATTTTTACGATATTCGTGAAAAGTGTACTCAACGTTGTTAGCTTCAAGCCATTTCTTGGCTTTCTTAATCGTATCGCAGTTAGGGATCCCAAACATGGTGATCGACATAGTGACTTCCTTTCTATAATTGGCTTGCCAGGTCGGCAATGTTGTTTTTAAGCATCCTATCAAGAACTTTGGGCATAAACAAAAACTTGTTCTCGATCACGTCTACTCGGATTGAATGTCAATGGACAATTAGCGCAAAAAGAACAAGAAAACGGTCTAAATTAATCGATATTGATGAAAAGTTACAAAACCTGAATTTTCGAAATTACGCGGATTATCGAGAAATTGATCAAGCGCAACACCCTATTGTTGAAATCCAATATATTGGAAATGCACATAAATAGGAGGTGTCAATGGAACTGAGTCCTGTTTTTGCACGTCGTCTCTATCTCGCATTACTCGTTGAGAGCATCGAGAGACCAAATGTGCCAAAACTTATCGAAAAAACGGGGTGGCCTCGCCGAACAATTCAAGATGTGATCAAGGCGCTACCTGGTATCGGCATTGAGCTCATGTTTGTTCAAGATGGGCGTAGACACAATGATGGTTATTACCAGTTATCAGACTGGGGACCATTCGACAGCCAATGGGTAATTGAACGCCAGAATGACATAGAGTCGACGCTTGGCGTTTGAACAACTCATCGTTGTTGAATGTGAATTAAGAATCAGCCGTGTGCGTATGGATGAGAAATAAAGCCGGAGTGAAAACTCTGGCTTTATTTTTTGCACTGATATGCACTGCCGATTAATGTGACTGAGGTTTGAAAGTCGAGTGGAGAGAGCAGTAAAACCGTATCTGCTTCCAATTGGTTTGTCTGATTTTTGATGTCATTCAAGGCGCCGCGCGCAAGCGCATCATTACCGTAAAAAATCGAGCTGTACCAGCGTCCTTCTGAACCGGTGACTTCACCTTTCCAAATGCAAGAAGATACGTCCATTGTGGCGTCAAGTCTCACCTCTATGCGCTCGGCTTGCGTTGAAAGAAGTTGGTTAGTGGGAGTAGAGCAACCTTGTAGGATAACAAGTATTGCCACCACGCCTAATCGGGATTTATTTAAGGACAACATAAGCGATAAAACCTATCCAACTTAGTATAAGTAGCAGCCAAGGTAACCGGGCTGGCTCTGAGTGTTGAGTTTTCATGTCAAGCGTGTGCTCTTGCGAGTCGTTGTTCTCACGCTGTTGCTGCTTATCTTTCTTCTGTTTTTTTTGAGCCTTATCAGCCTGACGTTTTTTGTCTTTTTGCTGCTTTTTATATTGGGCGATGCCTTTTTCAATACCTTGGGCGATTAGCTTGGTTTGTTCTTTGGTTTGTCCCGGTTTTTGGGTTGATTTGGCGATACGCATCGCTTCTTGTTGAGTTTCTAGCGAAGGGGTCGCTTTATTAGTTTTCATAATGATCCTAACTCAGAGTTTGGCACATTTTATCATAACCATAAGTATGAGCTTGAATCATTGTGCCAATAACACCATATAGTTTGATATTAGTTTGAATTTGAGACGTATTATGCGGTATGGCATAGAGCAATATGATCACCATGGTATTTTAAAAACACCGATTTGGCTGTGGCTAGGGTGGGCGTTTTTAACGCGAGCTTGGGTCGTATTTATTGTCGCTGGGGCAAGTCGTCAAGAAGGAAGTCAAATCCTAGAGTATGTTTATCCAAACCACACCATGCTCTACTTTGGGTTGATCATGGGGTTACCGATTGTTGTTGGAATGTGGCTTGTGGGGTTAAGGAAAGCGGATTCTGACAGAGTGAATCGCTGCGTTGGCTATCTAAGATGGATCTCTATCTTGGTGGTCGCACTTCAACTGGCACACACCGTCTACTTAGTGAATCTGCAGCATTGGCAGTTTACGTGGACCAATGCCGTGACTTTGGTGTTGTTATGTTGGTTCGCTATTTATTTGGTGAACAGTCGCCACGTAATAGATTCCTTAAAAACGCCTAAAAAAATCAAGACAGTTACTGATCAAGGTCATACTACGAATAACTAGTTAAAAATACACTGTGCAAAAACAGAGGAAAGATCAATGTCATTACCACAAAGTGCTATTACGCCAGAGGCTGAACCGTTTGCGATTTACTTGCAGTTAAAAGTAAATCAAAACTCTCAGCAAGTGCTAAGTGCTCTGCAAGCGTTACCACAGTTAATCGAAGAGTTGAATCAATCTCAACCAGGTGCAGCGTTGACTTCGTCAGTGGCATTTTCACACTCATTTTGGGCTCAGTTTGAACGCGCGATGCCGCCAGAACTCAAAGCGTTTCCTGAACTGGGTGAGGGCGACATTTACGCTCCTTCGACAGAAGTGGACATTCTGGTGCACTGCCATTCGAACCGTCACGACTTACACTTTTATGTGATTCGCAAGTTAATGGGGCAGATCGCCGATGATGTAACCGTTGTCGACGAAACCTATGGTTACCGTTTTATGGATGCTCGTGATATGACGGACTTCATTGATGGCACAGAAAACCCAAAAGGTGAGCAGCGTGCTGAAGTAGCGTTGGTGGCTGACGGTGAATATGCAGCAGGTAGTTATGTTATGGTGCAGCGCTTTGAGCACAACCTACCAGCATGGAACCGTTTAAATGTTGCAGCACAAGAAAAAGTCATCGGTCGCACTAAGCCAGACTCTATTGAGCTTGATGACGTACCAGCCGCATCTCACGTTGGCCGTGTCGATATCAAAGAAGAAGGCAAGGGGCTGAAAATTGTGCGTCACAGTTTGCCATATGGCACAGTAAGTGGCGCTCATGGTCTTCTATTCATCGCATATTGCCATACTGTACACAATTTTGATGCGATGTTAGAAAGCATGTATGGTGCAACGGATGGTAAGACTGACCAGTTGTTACGTTTTACCAAAGCGGCGACTGGCGCTTACTTCTTTGCTCCATCGCAACAGATGTTTGCGGCGCTGAAAATTGCCGCGTAATCGGCGTTTCTGTTCCTAGGGCGGTTGTCCTAGGAACTTGCCCTCTCAATTTTACCCTTCAGTTTTAACTCCCCTTGTCGATAACAAAGTAATCCATTCGTTTTCGGAATTTGTATGTCGATTACCGTGAATACCAATATCAGTGCAATGACGGCGCAAAGCCAGCTCAATAAAGCCTCTCAAGCACTGAATCAGTCGTTAGAGCGCCTGTCATCTGGTTATCGTATTAACAGTGCGAAGGATGATGCTGCGGGACTGCAAATTTCCAATCGACTAGAGGCTCAAATAAGCGGGTTGGATGTCGCTCAAAGAAATGCAAATGACGGTATTTCTATTATGCAAACAGCGGAAGGTGCCATGAATGAAACTACGGCTATCTTACAACGTATGCGAGACCTTTCGCTTCAGTCCGCTAATGGGTCAAACTCGGTTCAAGATAGGAAAGCACTGCAAGAGGAGTTTTCTGCTCTCAATGACGAGCTAAATCGAATTGCTGAAACGACCGCATTTGGTGATAAAAGGTTACTAAACGGTAGTTTTGGTACGGCAACGTTTCAGATAGGTGCACAGGCTGGCGAGGCGATTCAAGTTGAGCTAAAAAACATGCGTTCAGATCAGTTGGAGATGGGGGGCGTCGCTTATCGTGCCAAAAATAGCCCACCTGAATCGTGGCGAGTGGACACAGGCTCTCGCGATCTGAGCTTTAGTTATCAAGATGCACAAGGTAACACTCAAACAGAGAGCATAGAACTAAAAGTGGGTGATGACATCGAGCAGGTCGCGACCTACATCAACGGTAAAACCGGTACGATTTCAGCGTCGGTAAATACTCAAGGGCAATTGCAGTTGTTTGCCGACTCGCAGCAAGCCACAAGTAGTGTAACTTTTTCTGGGAGCTTTGCTCAAACATTGGATATTGCGGCACAAGGTATAGTAACAGTGGATGATCTATCCATTGACGTTGTGGGCGGTGCGCAAATGTCAGTGTCGGTACTCGATCAAGCGTTGAAATACGTAGACCGCCATCGAGCTGAGCTTGGTGCTTATCAAAATCGCTTGGGTCATACCATTAATAACTTGGCAAACATGGCAGAAAATTTGTCGTCCTCTAAAAGCCGAATAAAAGACGCTGACTACGCCAAAGAAACGACTAAAATGCTGAAACAGCAAATTTTGCAGCAGGTCAGTACGACAATTCTCGCTCAGGCGAAGCAAACAACAAATCTTGCACTGACTTTACTACAAAGCTAAAGCCACGACGGTTTTATAAATAACTTTAGTTTTTTTCTTCCAAACTTCACTTTTTATGTTTCCTATCACAATTTGGGTTCAACACTGTAAAAAAGTAATTTTCCATAAATAAATTTCTCAAGTCTTTCTTTTTGAAGACGATAAAGAAAGTAACTTTGAGAGAACTACTTGGTTTTCCGAGACGTCGGAAACCGCTACATCGGAAAATCAATTGGAGAAACAACATGGCAGTGAATGTAAATACTAACGTATCGGCGATGACCGCTCAGCGTTACCTAAACAGTGCAAGCCAAGCACAAGCAACATCAATGGAGCGTTTGTCTTCAGGTCACAAAATCAACAGCGCTAAAGATGATGCAGCGGGTCTACAAATCTCGAACCGTTTGAACGTTCAAAGTCGTGGTCTTGATGTAGCAGTACGTAACGCGAACGATGGTATTTCTATCGCTCAGACCGCAGAAGGCGCGATGAACGAGACAACCAACATCCTGCAACGTATGCGTGACCTATCTCTACAATCAGCGAATGGCTCTAACTCAAAAGCAGAGCGCGTGGCGATCCAAGAAGAAGTGACGGCACTGAACAACGAGTTAAACCGCATCGCGGAAACGACAGCGTTTGGTGGTAACCGTCTTCTTAATGGCACCTTCGGAACTCAGTCATTCCAAATTGGTTCAAACAATGGTGAAGCAGTAATGCTAAGTCTAAAAGACATGCGTTCTGACAACACTGGCATGGGCGGTTCGGTTTACCAGGCGGCAAGTGCCAAAGACAAAGATTGGTCAGTAGCGGCGAGTTCAACGCTGACAATCGACATGGATGACAGTGCAGGCAACGCCATGACGACACTGACGATTAAGGCGAAAGAAGGCGATGATATCGAGCAGCTTGCGACGTACATCAATGGTCAAACTGACCTAGTCCAAGCGTCGGTAGATGAAGATGGTGCCCTACAAATTTTCGCGAGTAACAACAAAGACATCGACAGTGGTTCATTGACATTTGGCGGTACGCTAGCCGCTTCAGGCGAGTTGGATATGGGCAGCTCGGCAGCGGCAGCAGCGACGGTGAACAACATTGATGTAACGTCAGTGGGCGGCGCACAGGAGTCGGTCGCGATTATTGATTCTGCGATGAAGTATGTGGATAGTCACCGTGCAGAGTTGGGCGCGTTCCAAAACCGCTTTAACCACGCTATCAATAACCTAGATAACATCAACGAGAACGTGAACGCGTCGAAGAGCCGTATCAAAGACACGGACTTCGCCAAAGAGACGACAGCGATCACGAAGAACCAAATTCTATCGCAAGCGTCGAGTTCAATTTTGGCTCAAGCGAAGCAAGCACCAAACGCAGCACTCAGCTTGCTAGGCTGATCACCAACTAAAAACCAGAGCCACGGCTCTGGTTTTTTATGGAACCACACATTTTGACTACAAAAAATAAAGGAGGCGAAGCCTCCTTTATGATGATTTATATCAGTATTTAGTTGGTGAACAAGATGGACGAGCCTTGATTTAAACTCGTGAGTAGCAGAGTCTTTTCGTTCACGATGTCGATACGGCGACTTTGCTGAGCTTCCATTTTTAGAAATTGCTTAACCATCGCCAGTTGCTCATGGGTGAATTCTTCTGATTGAGCGGTTGCTGTGTCTTTGAACTCACGCGGTGAGATAAGCAGATAGTTATCACTAATGGTCCATGTACCTTTTTCGGAAATCTTGATCAGAGTGTGGGACTCTGGATCGTTACCAAACAAGCGCATAGAAGATTCGCGAATATACTCGCCGCCAGGTAAGTACTTAACGTTGGCTGACATTTCTAAACGGCTGAGAGGGCCGATATCCGTATCTGGGTAATCGCGAGCGGCAATAATGCCAACCATGTTGGATTGCCATTCATTGGACGTTAGTACTTGCTCGATTTTTAAGTCACTTCCCCAGTAAAGCCATGCGCTTAGAGCAGTAGATAGAGCAAGTAAAATAGCAGCGTATTTCATTTTCATCAGGACACTCCTTACTTACACACTTTGCTTAAGTCAGACTGCTCAGTAAAAATGCGCATTGTGCTATTTTCTCCCGAGAATTCGACGCTATGGATAAAGTTAAGTGCAATCTGATCGCTCTGATCGCCGGTTACAATCACTTCCAGAGGAAACATGTCATCGGTGTGAGTTTCAATGTACTTAGCCACGCACTGTTCAATCTTTGGTTGCCAACTCGACACATCAGGGTGGTTCTCTGGCGTGACAATTTTAACGCTCTCAACCATACCTAGTTCTTTAAAGCTTGATTGCACAGGGTTCGTTACCATCAGTACGAGAATAGGTAGCAAAATAGCGGCAACAATCATAGCCCAAACTGTTGGTGGTGTTTTCTCTTTAGGTGCTGGTGGAATCGCAGGCTCTGTGTGAGAAATCACTGACGTAGCGCTTGGTTCAGGTAATTCTTTAGCAAGATCGACGACAGGTGCTTCATTGATTGTTTCCGATGAAGCAACAGGAACTGAGCGTTCAACACTAGAAATAAGCTGATAGCCACGTTTCGGCACTGTTTTGACAAATTGCGGTGACTTTGTAGGATCTTTCAGCATCTTACGAAGCGTAGATATCGCTTGAGTCAAGCTAGAGTCATCGACCTCAAAGCCTTGATCTCGCCAAACAAATTCGTGCAGTTCGTTACGAGTGACGACTTCATTCGGTCTTTCAGCAAGTAGAAGTAAAATGCGACTTTCATTACTACCAAGACGGACTACTTCATCGTTATTGGTTTGATCGACTAAAGAGTTGCTATTAGGGTCAAAAATGTACTTTTGACCGAGTATAAACTTAGTGCCTATGTTACTCATTGCATTCTTCTTTTTAGTGCCGCATCGCGACGGATACTGATATTTTGCCCCTGAATAACTGCAGAGCCAATTATAGGATTTTAGGATTTTTTTATAGTCAGGAGCAGTAGGATAATAAAAACAAATCAAAAAAACAGCATTTTTATGTTTTTTGACCTTGAATTTACAATCTTCATCCTCATTTCTTTAGCAGACTAATCATAGCAATACTGAGTTCCAGAAAATGTCGAAACTCGGTACTAAATGTGTAATGGAGATAGCATGAGCACCGCTGAGACTAACAACAAAGAAACCCGTGGCTTTCAGTCAGAGGTAAAACAACTTCTTCACTTAATGATTCACTCTCTGTATTCAAATAAAGAGATTTTTCTAAGAGAGTTAATCTCAAATGCGTCCGACGCGGCGGATAAATTACGTTTTCAAGCACTGTCTAACGCTGACCTTTATCAAGGCGATGCGGAGTTAGGTGTTAAATTATCATTTGATGCCGATAACAACACGCTAACGGTTTCCGATAACGGCATCGGGATGACGCGTGATGATGTTATTGAGCACCTTGGCACTATCGCTAAATCAGGCACCAAAGAGTTCTTTGCTAAATTGTCAGATGAGCAAAGCAAAGATTCTCAGCTCATTGGTCAATTTGGTGTTGGCTTCTACTCAGCGTTCATAGTGGCCGATGCGGTAACAGTACGCACTCGAGCGGCTGGCGTGAATGCAGATCAAGCCGTGCAATGGCACTCGGCAGGTGAAGGCGACTACACCATTGAAGATATCACCAAGGAAACACGTGGCACGGATATCGTTCTTCATATGCGTGAAGAGGGTAAAGAGTTTCTATCTGAATGGCGTCTACGTGATGTGATCAGTAAATACTCGGATCATATCGGTATCCCGGTTTCTATTTGGACTCAAGAGCGCGATGAGGAGGGCAAGGAAACCGGCCAAGGTAAATGGGAACAGATCAACAAAGCACAAGCGCTTTGGACTCGCAGTAAATCCGATATTACCGATGAAGAGTATCAAGAGTTCTATAAGCATGTGTCTCACGATTTTGCTGATCCTCTACTATGGAGTCATAACCGTGTAGAAGGTAAAAATGACTATACCAGTCTGCTTTACATTCCAGCAAAAGCACCATGGGATATGATGAATCGCGATCATAAGAGCGGTCTAAAACTCTATGTGCAACGCGTGTTTATCATGGATGATGCCGAGCAGTTTATGCCATCTTACTTACGTTTTGTTCGTGGCTTGATAGATTCAAATGATCTGCCGCTAAACGTGTCGCGTGAAATCCTTCAAGACAACAAAGTGACTCAGTCGTTACGTGGTGCGTGTACCAAGCGTGTTCTTACTATGCTTGAGCGTATGGCTAAGAACGATGAAGAGAAATACCAGGCATTCTGGAAAGAGTTCGGTCTTGTCATGAAAGAAGGCCCTGCGGAAGACATGGCGAACAAAGAGAAGATTGCTGGCTTGCTTCGTTTTGCGTCGACAGAGGTGGACTCAGCGGAGCAAACCGTCTCTCTTGCGTCTTATGTTGAACGTATGAAAGAAGAGCAAGACAAGATCTATTACCTAACCGCAGATAGCTATGCGGCTGCGAAGAACAGCCCGCACCTTGAGCAATTTAAAGCGAAAGGCATTGAAGTTATTCTGATGTATGACCGCATTGATGAATGGTTAATGAACTACCTCACTGAGTTTGACGGTAAACAGTTCCAATCCATTACGAAGTCGGGCCTCGATTTAAGTAAGTTTGAAGACGAAGCTGAAAAAGAGAAGCAAAAAGAGACTGAGGAAGAGTTCAAATCTGTTGTTGAACGTACTCAAGCTTATCTTGGTGACCGTGTTAAGGAAGTTCGTACCACGTTCAAGCTTGCGACGACACCTGCGGTTGTCGTGACCGATGATTTTGAGATGGGCACACAGATGGCTAAGCTACTTGAAGCAGCGGGTCAGGAAGTACCTGAAGTGAAGTACATCTTTGAAATTAACCCAGAGCATGAGCTGGTTAAACGTATGGCGGATGAAGCGGATGAAGACGCTTTTGGTCGCTGGGTTGAAGTGTTGCTAGGACAAGCCATGCTAGCGGAACGTGGTTCTATGACAGATCCATCTCAGTTCCTAGGTGCAGTGAATAAGCTTTTGTCTAAAGTCTAACAACGATAAATTTGTTTTGTGACTTAAAGCATAAAAATGAGCCCAATAGTCTTGGGCTCATTCATTTTAAAGTGTGGTTTAACAAAGAGTTAGCGAACTTTAGGTGCTTGTTGGCTATTCTTTAGTCGTATTTCGCGCCCGGTAAAAGAATTCTGTGTTAGAATGCGCCGCACGCATAAACATTCAAATCTTTGTAGAACAATGTTTATACAGTCAGAATTCACCTTTATACCGAAACTTATCGTAAAGCAGCCATTAGGGTGAAGCCTTTCGCTGTGAGCTTCGGTATAAAATCTTTTTAAGTATAAGAGGACAAGTCATGCGCATCATTCTTTTAGGTGCTCCAGGTGCTGGTAAAGGCACACAAGCTCAATTCATCATGGAGAAATACGGTATCCCTCAAATCTCTACTGGTGACATGCTACGTGCAGCAATCAAAGCAGGCACTGAGCTTGGTAAGAAAGCCAAAGCGGTTATCGATGCAGGTCAATTAGTATCAGACGATATCATTCTTGGTCTAATCAAAGAGCGCATCGCTCAAGACGATTGTGAGAAAGGTTTCCTACTAGATGGTTTCCCTCGCACTATCCCTCAAGCTGATGGCCTGAAAGAGATGGGTGTAGACGTAGACTACGTGATCGAGTTTGACGTTGCTGATGACGTTATCGTTGAGCGTATGGCGGGTCGTCGTGCTCACCTAGCATCTGGTCGTACATACCATGTGGTTTACAACCCACCTAAAGTGGAAGGCAAAGACGACGTAACTGGTGAAGACCTTGTTGTTCGTGATGACGACAAAGAAGAAACAGTACGTGCTCGCCTAGGTGTTTACCACGATCAAACTGCGCCGTTAATTGCATACTACGGCAGCGAAGCAGAAGCGGGTAACACTAAGTACCTGAAATTTGATGGTACTAAGCAAGTTGCTGACGTAAGTGCAGATATCGAAAAAGCACTGTCTTAATTCGCAATTGTGAATCAATTTAGAAAACGACCTCATGAGGTCGTTTTTTTTGATCCATGGATCGCCATCAAGAGTATATAATTCGTTCAGAAATCAAATAACAACTAAAAGGAAGTCTATGAGCGGTTCACAAAAAACAGGAGTTTTGCTGGTAAACTTAGGAACACCTGATGAACCTACAGCAAAGGGAGTGAAAGCGTTTCTACAAGAATTCTTGCACGATCACCGCGTTGTGGATATGAATCGTTGGCTATGGTGTCCTATTTTACATGGCGTCATCTTGCCTATCCGTTCTCCTAAGGTAGCTAAACTGTATCAATCCGTTTGGATGGAGCAGGGTTCACCTTTGATGGTGTATTCTCGCCAACAAGCCGATAAACTAGCTCAGGCTTTGGACATGCCCGTTGAGCTAGGGATGAGCTATGGTAATCCGTCGCTTAAAGACGGTCTATCAAAATTACTCGACCAAGGCGTGGATAAAGTTGTCGTATTGCCACTTTATCCGCAGTATTCTGGAACGACTACTGCTGCGGCGTTTGATGGTATAGCTAAAGCTTGTAAAGCTATTTCAACACTTCCTAGCCTCTCGCTGGTACGTGATTATCACGACAATGCCCGCTATATAAAAGCCCTCGCTAATTCGGTCCGAGCACATTGGGAGCAGCATGGGCGAGCAGATTATTTACTGTGCTCATACCATGGTATTCCGAAACGCTACGCTGACAATGGTGATGTTTACCCCCAACATTGTGAGGCGACGACTAGGCTTTTAGGTCAGGAATTGGGACTGGATGAATCACAAATCGGAATGAGTTATCAGTCTATTTTTGGTCGTGAAGAGTGGTTACAACCGTACACCGAACAAACATTGAAACAGATGCCGAGCAAAGGTATTAAGTCGCTTGATATCATTACTCCAGCTTTCTCGGTGGATTGTTTGGAAACGTTAGAGGAAATTGCGGTTGAAGCGAAGGAGACATTCCTCGAAGCCGGTGGAGAAAGTTATCGCTACATTCGCTGCTTGAACGATTCGCAGGAGCATATTGAGATGATGGTTGAGTTGGTTCAGTCAGCTTAACGTTTGAAGATTCAAAAAAAGGGTCAGACATTGCGATGTCTGACCCTTTATCATTCTTAGCTTAGTCTGTCCATTAAGCGACCTGGCTTTGTTGTTCTTCGATTTGTTGAGCAGTACTAATGCCATTAGACTCAGCACCGTGCATCCACTTAACTAGTGTATTTGAGAAGACTAGTAAAATAACGCCACAGATAACCGCTGTTGCAGCAATACCGCCAAAGATCGCCATTGCGCCTAGCTCGCCAACATGTGAGCCGATCATGCCAGCAACATAGTTTGCAATTGCATTGAAACCGAACCATGCACCCATCATTAGTGATGCAAGGCGAAGTGGTGCTAATTTCGTTACCAGTGATAGCCCGATTGGAGACAAGCAAAGCTCACCTAATGTGTGGAAGAAGAACGCGCCGACTAACCAAAGCATTGATGTTTTAACTGCAGTGTCCCCACCTTGCTCCATGACAGCACCAACCATACAAAGGAAGCCAAGTGCTAAGAAGAACAGTGCTAGAGCGAATTTAACCGGAGAATTAGGCTCACGCTTACCAAGTTTCACCCAGACCGCTGCAAGAACAGGCGCTAGAGTAATAATGAAGAATGGGTTTAGTGACTGGAACCAAGCTGCTGGTACTTCAAAGTCGCCAATCATACGGTCGGTATATTGCTGTGTGTAGATGTTCATTAGGCCACCGGCTTGCTCAAAACCAGCCCAGAAAACGATAACAAACAGACCCATGATAAGAATTACTTTAAGACGGTCGATCTCTTCTTTGGTTAATGGTGCTTTGGTCTTTGAGTTGTTTAGCGCTTTTGCACGAGCTGCTGCTGGTACATTACCGATCTCACCTAACCACGATGGTGCCATAGTTAATTGCATAACTAAGCTCAGTACCATACCGATACCTGCTACCACGAAGCCTGCTGACCAACCAAATGAATCTGTTGCTGAACCCACAACGATACCGGCTAGAAGCGCACCTAAGTTGATACCCATATAGAAGATAGTAAAGGCGCCATCACGACGGTTATCACCTTCTTCATACAAATCGCCAACCATGGTTGATATGTTTGGCTTAAACATACCGTTGCCAGCGATCAGTAGTGCAAGACCTGCATAGAATAGATGTGCGTTAGGTTCACCAGTTGCCGCTGCTGCTAGTGTAAATTGGCCTGCCGCCATTAACACACCACCGATGATGATGGATTTGCGTTGACCTAAGTAGTTATCTGCGATGTAACCACCAATAAGTGGAGTTATGTAAACAAGTCCAGTATAGATACCATATAGGTCTAGAGCATCTTTAGTGGACCAGCCCATACCGCCATCCATTGTGGCGTCAGTTAAGAACAAAACCAAGATGGCACGCATCGCGTAATATGAAAAGCGTTCCCATAATTCGGTTCCGAACAATAGGAACAAACCACGTGGGTGACCTAAGATGTTGTGCTGTGCTGTCATAACTTTTACTAATTTTAGTCATCAAAGAATATAATGTGCCCACTTGTATACATGACCAAATTTATAACTGCAATAGTGTTGATTCATAGATGTTGTGAATAAAATGTTTAAGGCTATGACTTTTAGGGTGTTTTTTGTTTTTTAGTACATAAAAAATGTGCTGCAAACTAACATTTCATTTTTTACTTATGGGCTATTTTTAGGAATATTCCTCACTACTATCTAAATCATTTATTGAACGGTAGAGAAAGCACACACATTTAGTGATACGATGTAGTCTCATTAGAAAACATTGTGCCGTGAAAATGAAACGTTGGTATTTGCTTTATTGTAAGCGTGGTGAACAGACTCGTGCCAAGATGCACTTAGAAAATCAAGGCTTAGCGTGCTATTACCCTGAAATATCAGTGGAAAAAATAGTACGTGGCAAACGACAGAGTGTTAAAGAACCGCTGTTTCCGTCTTATGTCTTCGTCAAATTCGATTATGAACAGGGACCATCTTTTACCACCGTTCGCTCAACACGCGGTGTCGTGGACTTTATTCGGTTTGGTTCGCACCCAAAAGAAGTCAATGGCGACCTTATTTTCGATCTGCAATCCATAGAACAGTGTCAAGATGTTGCTGACTGTGCTGAGCTCCCTGATAAAGGTGAGAGTGTCAGAGTAACAGGAGGCCAGTTTGCCGGTATTGAAGCTATTTTTCATGAAGCAGACGGTGAAGCGCGTTCTATTATGCTAGTCAATTTGATTAACAAGCAAATTCCAGTGAGCATTGATAATAAAGATTTGGATATATAGAAAAGAGCCTCAGTTCACAATGGACTGAGGCTCTTTTTGTATTTATCGATAAATCTGAAACTTAGTTATTGCTGTGCAGCTCACTGTTTAGTTCAACAGCTGTCTTATTGGTTAGACATTCGATTTGACCTGTCACTGAGTTGCGACGGAACAACAGATCTGGTTTACCAGCGAGGTCACGTGCTTTTACAATTTCTACTTCTTGGCCAGAGGCATCAAGCATACGTACTTTAGAGCCAGCAGTCACGTACAGGCCCGATTCAACCGTACAGCGATCGCCAAGCGGGAAGCCTAGTCCAGCATTTGCACCTAGCAGTGAGTTTTCACCAATAGAAACGACAACTGTACCGCCACCTGACAGCGTACCCATGATTGATGCACCGCCACCGATATCTGAACCGTTACCAACGACAACACCTGCAGAAATTCGGCCTTCAACCATGCTAACGCCTGTCGTACCGGCATTGAAGTTAATGAAACCTTCGTGCATCACTGTGGTACCTTCACCAACGTGTGCACCAAGGCGTACACGGGAGGTATCTGCGATACGTACGCCAGTAGGTACTACGTAATCCACCATTTTCGGGAACTTATCAACGCAGTCTACCGTCAGCGTTTCTCCGGCTAAGCGAGCTTCGATTTGGCGATCAGCCAGCTCTGGAAGGTCGATAGCGCCTTGGTTAGTCCAAGCAATGTTGTGAAGCAGACCAAAGATACCATCTAGCACAGTACCGTGTGGCTGAACTAAGCGGTTAGAGATCAGTTGCAGTTTCAGGAAGCCTTCGGCCACAGATTGAGGCTTCTCATCAGTAGCAAGAATAACCACGACTAATGGTTGAGAAGAGTTTGCTGCTTTTTCAGCAAATGTGGCGTTTTGCGCATCGTTGTTTGCCGCGAATGCGGTTGCTAATGCAGCGCTTTGTTCAGCGGTCACTTCAATAGCTTGGTTGCCTTCTGTGTAACCTGATACGTCAGCAATGGCGGCGACCAATGCGTCACTTGGATTTAGACGTGGGTGTGGAAAAAACGCTTCGATAATTTTACCGTCGCGGTTTTTAGTTGCGCTGCCGAAAGCAATTGAAAATGCTGCCATGACTCTCGTTCTCCATGTTTATAATTGTCCAAAAGTCGCGCCAATCTGCAGCGACTTGGTGTAATTTGTTGGCAATCATCTTATAGAGTGACAGAGAGTGATGAAAGGGTAAAAGGGGCAAAAGTCTGTAAAACGATACCCTTTGTCTTTTTAGCGATAGTTTTTTCTAATGAGAAATTAGGCGCGAGAGATAAAAAAACCAGCAATAGCGAGAAACGATTGCTGGTTCATGGTTGAAAAGTGGAAGCGGTCTGGGCTAATAAACTAGGCCGCTTCGCTGTCGTCCGCTTCTACAGGTTCAACCGCTTTTGGTTTCTTTGGTGTTGGTTTACGCTTGGCACCTAGAGCATAAAGTACTTCTTCTTTACGTTGAGCAAGGAATAGCGATAACTCTTCCTGTTTTGCTTCATCTTCAATCAGTTCACTTTCGGCTAGCAGTGAAAATAGTTCATCTGCCATGTCCAACATTTTGTCATAAGCGTCAGCTTCAGCCTTAGAGGTAAAAGTCATCTTTTCTTCTCCGTTGCGTTCCACCACGTACTTGACGATTACAGCCATGGTTAATCCTCTAATATGTTAATTTTGAAACGTGTAATACTGGCTTTTTATACAGATGCAAGATCCGCTTGTCCAGTCGACTGGTCAAAAGTGAGAACTGATTGCTTATTTCCTATTCATGACCAGAGTCACCTTTTATTCCATGCCTGACAAAAATCAATAAAGTTCTTCAGTAGTGGACTTTGATATTTCTCTTTATGGACTAAAACCCAAAATCGACGTTTCATATCCAGTGCGACAGGAAGTTCTGTGATGCGACCATCATTGATCGCGGTTTGTGCGGCAAGTTTAGATAAACAAGCAAAACCGAGTCCAGCAGAGACACAGTTAATAATGGCTTCGGTTGTATTTAATTCAAAGGCTTCGTGCCAAACCTCGATTCTTGGTGCAACGGTTCTTAAGAAGAACTCACGCGTTCCGGAGCCTGGCTCTCTTAATATCCAATCACTATTTTCAAACTGAGATAAATCGATAAGATTGCCAGCGGCGAGAGGATGATTAACCGCAGAGACAATACACATTTCATCTTCACTAAATTGAGTGCTATTCAGTTCCGGGTGCAAGGTTTTACCTTCGACTAGGCCGATGTCTAACTCATAGTCGATGAGCTTTTGGCAGATTAAGGCGGTATTTGAGATGAATAGCTGTTGCGCTTTATGTTGATGTTGCTGACGAAAATCGCTCAGCAAAAATGGAGCTAACTGATTACCAACGGTATCACTGGCACCAATACGCAGTTGCCCACGATAACTTTGTTCATCGCTAAATAGAGACTCAATATCGCGGCTTCGACTAAGCAACTCATCGGCGAGAGGGAGTAACTTTTGACCCTCTTGATTGATCGCTAGGCGGTTATTAACCCTATCAAATAGAGCATGACCGATTTGCTTTTCTAATTCACTTAACGACATACTCACCGCCGCTTTTGATAGAAACAGCGTTTCCGATGCAGAGGTAAGGGTGTGGTGCTGCGTGACAGCAACAAAAACCTTTAATTGTTTGAGCGATATATGTGGTTTCATGTTTAGTTTTTCTAAACGGTAGTTGATTTTTAATAGATATACCTAAACATAAAGCAGAGTTAATATAAGCGCAACACATTAATAGAGGCAGTTAACAATGATTGCGACCATGAAAAAAGCACACGACAGAATAAAAGGCGCTCCAACTCCTATGGCAGGATTAGCGCTAGGTATCGCAAGTCTTGGCTGGTGCTGGGAAAACGCGTTGCCGTTGCATCATGGCGCACAATGGGCGGGCGCTGCGATTGCAAGCGTGTTGCTAGTGATTTTGGCTTACAAATTTCTATTTCATAATCACCTGCTAAGAGAAGATCTAGCGCACCCAGTGGTAGGTAGTGTTGTCCCTACGTTTGCAATGGCCACGATGGTTGTGTCTCATTCAGTCGGTCAGTTCCTGCCAAGAGTGGGTGATGGCATCTGGTTGTTTGCGGTCGCGCTACACATCGTGTTCCTTGCAAGTTTTGTTTACCATCGTAGCCGCGATTTTGAACTGTACCATATGGTACCAAGCTGGTTCGTTCCACCTGTGGGTATTGTCGTCGCTGATGTGGCGTTTTCTGGTAATCCAAATCTGCAATGGGTAGCAAACGGTGCGTTGTACTTTGGTTTAGGTACTTACGCGGTCATGCTTCCAACTATGATCTATCGTTTGATTTTTACGCATGAGATCCCTGATGCAGCCAAACCAACATTGGCAATTATGGCAGCACCTGCAAGTCTCTCACTCGCTGGTTATCTAAGCGTGGCAGCAGAGCCTTCACCAGTGATTTTGGCGCTGCTATTTGGTATTGCGGTTCTTATGACCATGATCATCTACTTAGCGTTTATTAAACTGCTTCGTCTACCATTTAGTCCAGGTTACGCAGCCTTTACCTTCCCTATGGTGATAGGCTCCACTGCTTTATATAAATTGGCGGCTTGGATGGGCGCTCACGGAGCATCAGAAAGTGCAACTCAGCAAGTTCGAATGTTAGCCAATATCGAGCTGATTGTAGCAACGGTCGTTGTAAGCTATGTAGCATTACGTTACCTAATGGCTTACTTTCCAAAACCATCACGTTAAGTGGCGTAGAGTGGAAGTCAATATTAGAACCGACGTTAATGTGTTAATCTTGAGTGAGGGCAATTAGTTAAAGGCGCGCGGTAACGTGTTCACCGTTTATCACTCAAATCAAATCGATGTATTGAAATCTCTATTGGTGCAATTGATCAATATTGACCCATTAGAGAATCCCTTCGAGAAAGAACAAATTCTTGTGCAAAGTCCAGGGATGTCACAATGGTTGCAAATGGCACTGGCACAAGAATTTGGCATTGCTGCCAATATCGACTTTCCACTTCCTGCAACGTTCATTTGGGACCGATTTGTTCAAGTGTTGGATGAGGTACCCAAGCGCAGTGCATTCAACAAAGAAGCGATGACATGGAAAATTATGCATCTGTTACCGCTTCATCTCAATGATCCTGACTTTGCACCGCTTGCTCAATATCTTTCTGACGACGACGACGCGTCCAAGCGTTATCAATTAGCGGAAAAAATCGCTGATATCTACGACGGCTATTTGGTTTATCGACCAGAATGGGTAGCGGCGTGGGAGGCGGGAGAGTCTGTCCTCGAACTGGAAGGGCTACAGCCTTGGCAGCCAAAGCTGTGGCAAGCACTGTACGATCACACGGTCGCGTTAGGCCAGTCACCTTATCATCGTGCCAACCTCTATGAGCACTTTATCGATGCGTTAACGCATAATGCGGATATAAAGTCGCATGGCCTAGATAAACTGCCTAAGCGCTTATTTGTCTTTGGCATTTCATCCTTACCACCGCGATATTTAGATGCCCTCAAGGCGCTGGGGCAGCATATTGATGTGCATCTGATGTTCACCAACCCTTGTCGTTATTATTGGGGCGAAGTGCGTGACCGAAAATATCTGTCTAAGCTTGCAGCTAACAAGCGTAAACACTTACAGCAGATTGCCGATGTGGCACATTCTGACGACATGTCAATGGTGGAACAGCTAAAAGGTTCCATCGATGAAAACATCGAGGATGAGCTGCATATTTCTGAAGTGGGTAACAGCTTGCTCGCTTCTATGGGTAAACTAGGGAGAGATAACCTTTATCTACTTTCGCAATTAGAGTCGAATGAGATAGAAGCCTTTGTTGATGGACAGCGAACCACACTGCTGGCCAATATCCAAGCTGACATTTTGAACTTAGAAGAGCACCAAGACGATCAGTTATTGCTAAATTCTCAGCATAAGCCAGTCATTTCGCCTCAAGATCATTCATTGTCTCTGCACGTTTGTCACAGTCCGATGCGTGAAGTAGAAGTGTTGCATGACAACTTACTGGCAATGTTTGATCGCAATCCCGATCTCAAACCACGTGATGTGATTGTCATGGTGGCAGATATCAACGCCTATAGCCCAGCGATTCAAGCGGTATTTGGTAATGCTTCTGGTGAGCGTTACATTCCATTTTCGATTTCGGATCGAACGGCAGACAAAGAAAGTCCGTTATTGAATGCCTTTAATCTATTATTGCAATTACCCGAGTTACGCTGTTCTAGTAGTGAGTTGCTTGAGCTGTTAGAAGTGCCTGCTATTATGCAGAGATTCAGTATCAGCGACAGTGAATTTGCCACACTAAAACTCTGGGTTGAAGAAGCGCAGATTCGTTGGGGCTTAGATAATCACACCGCAAGTGAATTTGACCTACCTGAATTTGAGCAAAACTCTTGGATGTTCGGTATTTCTCGAATGCTAGCTGGTTACGCCATTAGTGAGCAAGCTGGCTTGTTTGAGTTTGAAAATGGCACCATCGCACCTTATGAGCAAACACAAGGCATGCAAGCCGAAAGTGCAGGCAAACTGGCACAGTTTATCGATACTATTGCCAAATATAGAGCGTTGCTTGCCAAATCTGCGCCGATAGAGACATGGCAAACCAACCTTAATGCCCTATTGGACGATTTCTTTGATGTTGACCTAGAAGGTGAAGTGGTCGTAAAAGCGATTCGTGACACACTATCTGGACTGAAAGAGCAACTTCAAGACGCTTGTTATAGCGAGCGCCTTGCCCCCCGTATTGTACGCCAGTATTTCATCGACAAACTATCAGGCTCACGAGTTAGTCAGCGCTTTCTTGCAGGGCAAGTCAACTTCTGTACCTTGATGCCAATGCGCTCAATACCCTTTAAAGCGGTATGTTTGCTTGGTATGAATGATGGTGTTTACCCAAGAAGTGTCCCGCCTGAGAGTTTTGACTTAATGACAGGTCGTACCAAGCCAGGAGATCGCTCCCGTCGAGATGATGACCGTTACCTATTTTTAGAGGCCTTATTGTCTGCTCAGCAGCAACTTTATATTAGCTACGTTGGACGTTCTATTCAGGACAATACGGAACGGGTGCCGTCAGTACTGGTCTCAGAACTTTTGGAGTATTGCGAGCAAAATTACTGCTTACAAGGCGATAGCGAGTTAATGGTGGATGAGTCTGGTGCCAGACTTCGCGACAATTTGGTCCAGGAGTATGCAATGGTGCCGTTTAGCGCGTCTCATTTTAAGTCTGCACCGGGCTATCAAAGTTACGCCTCAGAGTGGTTACCTGCCGCTTTGCAACAGCTAAGCAACGTGAGAATCAATGGCTCGGTACCGTTTGCACTTGAGCCTATTGAGCGTGCTTTAGGCAGTGTTGCTGAATTGGATCTTACCGAACTGCAGCGCTTTTGGCGCTTGCCGGTTCAGTACCTATTCAATCGCCGGCTTGAGGTTAGCTTTGATGATCAGCAGTTTTCAACCGAAGATGATGAGCCATTTGCGCTCAATGGATTGGAAAGTTTTGTGTTGCGAAAAGAGCTACTTGATGTCTTCACAAAATCAGAAGACAGTACTGACAAGCTAGCGGCATTTGAATCGGCACAGAAAGCGCAAGGCTATTTACCTATCAATCACTTTGGTGATTTGGAGTTTGCATCGAACGTAGCGCAAACCGAAGAACTCGCCAAAGCAGTACGCCCGCTGTCGAGTAGAGCGTTAGACGATACAGAAATAAACCTGCAAGTGGACTTGGGGCCGATCACTGTTCGATTACAAGGTTGGGTCACTGGCCTCTATGGTTCTGGTCTACTTAGATATCGCAGTGGTCGGTTGCGTTCTAGTGACTATTTAAGTGCTTGGATTGACCATTTGGCGTTGACGCTCGCAGGACATCCTACAGCAACACATATGCTGGCTTATGACAAAAAAGAAGGGGTAGTACATCGCGTCTATCCACCACTTGATAAGGTTCAAGCTGAGCAGTATATGAAGCAGCTATTGGAGTTATTTTTAGACGGTTTGGATAAGCCATTAGCTTATTTCCCTGAATCGGCATTGGCGGGAGTCGAAGCCAACTTTAGCCGCGGCAGTTGGACCCCAAACGATGAAAAGATGCTAAGCAAAATGGAAGCGCGATTTATCGGTGGTTATAGGCAAACGGGAGAGGGAGAGAATCCCTATATTTCTCGAGTCTGGTCTGAATGGGACGATGGCCTTGGCAATGAACTCAAGTTAGTCACGCAATTAGTGCTCGAAGCGCCAAGAACAGTCAGTGTGGATGCTGAAGAGTTCTACTCTCAAGGCTAAGAGAAAGTCTTATGTACATATCAGATCTGGTAAGAAAGAGAGAGGGTGGCCGCCAGTGTTTTTATAGTGTGTAGGGAGATTGCTGTACGGCCAAGTAGGTCAGAGGGACCAGTTTCTAGGGCGCATAGTAGTGGGAGCGGATAATGAATTCCGTGAATGCGATCGCACCCTGCATAAATGGTAGTTATATCTAATTGATAGAGTTGAAGAATTAAGCGTTGGATCACACAGTTGAGTTTAAACACCATGTCACAGAGCCATGAACCTATAGCGTTAGACACCATGCAGTTTCCATTGCACGGTGCAAGATTAATAGAAGCGTCTGCGGGCACAGGTAAAACATTTACCATTGCGGGTCTGTATTTACGTCTACTTCTTGGTCATGGCAGCGATCAAAGTCGTCATCAACAGCCATTAACGGTCGACCAGATCTTAGTCGTAACGTTTACGGAAGCGGCAACGGCGGAGCTTAGGGGTCGTATTCGTGGTCGAATCCATCAAGCGCGAATTGCTTTTGCGCGTGGTGACAGTGACGACCCAGTCATTAAGCCTCTGCTAGCCGATATTACTGATCGGCGCTTTGCAGTGGATACTTTGCTGCAAGCAGAACGACAAATGGACGAAGCGGCGGTGTATACCATCCATGGTTTCTGCCAACGAATGTTAACCCAAAATGCGTTTGAGTCTGGATCTCGATTTAACAATGAATTTATAACTGACGAAAGCAGATTAAAAGCACAAGTAGTCGCGGATTTTTGGCGCAGCCAGTTTTATCCTTTGGGGCTGGAGTTAGCTAGTGAAGTCCGAAAGCTATGGGCAACGCCAAATGATTTGCTCAAAGTCATTGCTCATTACCTGACGGGGCCTGCGTTGTCGCTGACCAATGTCGATGCTTGCAGCGATATTACCCAGCTCCATGCACAGAATTTACAGAGAATCCAAGCCCTTAAGTCTGAGTGGTTAGCGGTTGCCGATGACATCGTTGGGTGTATCAGTCAATCGGACGTTAATAAACGCAGCTACACCAAAAAATCGCTGCCCACTTGGGTTGCGGCGATCACTGATTGGTCCAAACAAGAAACACTGGATTACTATTTACCAACGCAATTAGAGAAATTTGCTCAAAACGTTCTTATAGAAAAAACGCCTAAGGGTGACGCGCCAACGATGGCGATCTTTGCTGCGATTGAAGCCTTTTTGGCACAGCCTCCTGAGCTTAAAACATCATTGTTAGCATTGGCTATTCAGCATTGTCGTCAGCGACTGGCGTTAGCCAAAGAACAAAAGCAATGGCTCTCCTTTGATGACTTGTTAACCCACTTGTCTGCCGCGTTGGACGGTGAATCTGGTGACAGTCTCGCAGAGAATATTCGAAGCCAATTTCCGGTGGCGATGATCGATGAGTTCCAAGATACGGACCCGCTTCAGTACCAAATATTTAGCCATGTGTACTTAAATCACCTCGACTGTGGCTGGTTTATGATTGGCGATCCTAAGCAGGCGATCTACGGTTTTCGCGGAGCCGATATTTTCACTTATATACAAGCTCGAAATCAGGTACAAGACCACTATACGCTGGGTACCAACTGGCGTTCCAGTGAGAGTATGGTCGACGGAGTGAATACGCTATTTAAGCAGGCTGACTCTGCCTTTCTCTACGATGATGACATTCCGTTTCATGCCGTCAATGCGAGTCCTAAAGCAGGCAAAATGCAGTGGCAATTTAATGGTGAACATCAAGCGGCAATGCAATTTTGGCTGCAAGATGCGCAATCCCCCATTGCTAAAGGGGATTATGTGTCAACAATGGCCGTCGCTACCGCTCAGCACATTAAACAGGTGTTAACCCAGTCTCAAACCGGTAAAGCGGCGCTGATTCATGGAGATAGCCACGAAGCGATTGAAGCGGGCAACATTGCAGTGTTGGTGAGAACCGGTAGCGAAGGTCAGTTGATTAAACAGGCGTTGTCTGAGCGCGGTATTGCTAGTGTTTATCTTTCCAACCGAGACAGCGTTTTTACCAGCGAAATTGCTGATGATGTGCTGCGTTTGATGCTGGCAGTTTGGCATCAAGATGATGAGAGAATGCTAAAAAGTGCGTTGGCCTCGCAGCTATTTGCTCTGCCTGCCGTCCAACTAGACAGTCTCAATAACGATGAAAACCTGTGGGAACAAGTGGTTGCTGAATTTCGTGAGTATCGCCAACTTTGGATGTCGCGCGGCATTTTGCCAATGCTGCGCTCGGTGTTGTTTAAGCGAGAAATATCCAACCGACTGCTGGCTACTGATGGTGGTGAGCGATTACTTACCGACTATCTCCATTTGGGAGAACTGCTACAGGCAGCAAGGCAAGATATGGAAAGCGACAGCGCGTTATTGCGCTGGCTGGGGCAAGCCATTGACGATGCGAAGCAAGGGCTTGGATCTAGTGACGAGCATATTCAGCGTTTAGAGTCAGAGCGGAATCTGGTTCAGATTATCACGATTCATAAGTCAAAAGGTTTGGAATACGATTTAGTGTATCTGCCGTTTGTGGTGAGCTATCGAGAAGCGATCGACGCGAAGTTCTATGATGCAGAAAGCCAGTCATCGGTGCTCGATCTGCGTCAATCGTCAGCTTCGATGGCACAAGCGGACAAAGAGCGGCTTGCTGAAGATTTACGTCTCATCTACGTTGCATTAACTCGTGCGGTTTACGCCTGTTTTATTGGGATGGCGCCCCTTAGAAATGGCCGTTCCACCAAGGAGCCAACAGGGCTTCATCACAGCGCGATTGGGCATCTGATTCAAAATGGGCAAGAGATGGGGGTGAGCGAGTTAGGTTCTGCGCTCAACCAACTTGCCAATGCGTCTCAAGCTATCGCGATTACTGAGTTACCAGAGCTCGATGAGGAGCGTTATCAAGAGTTGGAGCGACCAACCGAAGAGCTTGTCGCTAAAGCTCAATCCAAGACCATCGATCGTGATTGGCGAATCACCAGCTACTCAGCCCTTGTAAAACAGAGCCATCATAGCAGCGATAATGACGTGTTTATTGAGGCATCTGGGCTTGATATCGATTCATCTGAAGAACACGAAGTCGATGTGTTATTGGAGCCAGAAAAAACCATTTTTCATTTTCCTAAAGGAGCTCGTCCTGGTACGTTTTTGCATACTGTATTTGAACAGGTGGAATTTACAGAGCCTGCCACATCATCACAAAACAGCGAGGTGATTCGTCAGCTTCTCGAACGGGAACAATACGATGCAGAGTGGTTACCGGTGATTCAGCAGCTTGTGGATCAGGTTATGAATACGGCGCTAGATGGTAAAGCGTTGTATTTAAGAGATAAGGACTCTGCGCAACGTTTAGTCGAGATGGAATTCCTGTTGCCGATTGAAGTACTTGATGCGGTGTCATTAAACCGTGTTATACAACGCTATGATGCGTTATCTGCGAAGGCAACGGAGTTGGGTTTTTACACCGTTAAAGGCATGCTAAAGGGCTTTATTGACTTAGTGTTTGAACATCAGGGTAAGTACTACGTGCTCGACTGGAAATCAAATCATTTAGGCGATGAAGCAGAACGTTATCAAAAACATCAACTCAACAACGCTATGGTTGATCATCGTTATGATCTCCAATACCAAATTTACGCGTTGGCGCTGCATCGTTTCTTGAAAACCCGCATCGCGGATTATGATTATGACCAGCATTTTGGCGGCGTGTTTTATCTGTTTTTACGAGGGGTTAGACCTGATTCTGACTCCGGTATTTTTAGTGCTAGACCAGATAAAGCCATGATAGAAGCGTTGGATGGGTTGATTGCAGGAGAGCCTTTGCAATTGGACGAAACAAATGAGCAAATGGGGTTAGACTTCTGATGGGAATAGTATTAGAAAATTTCTCCGAATGGGTGACGTATTTAGCAGAAAAAAGCATTTTGAGGCCCCTGGATTTTCAGTTTGCCAAGTTTATTGCCTCCATAGAATCTCAGCATCAAGATGAGTTGATGTGGTTAGCTTCGGTAACCAGCTACCAGTTGGGTCAAGGACATATTTGTGTCAATCTTGATGCGGATGAGCAAGTATCACCACCTATGCCCAGTTTAATTGGTTTGTATGGTGAAGCGGCTGAATCGCTAGAATACTTGGTTAACCAAGTTGACTGGCAACAGGTCATGATGGAAGCGTCAACGGTTACCTGTTTGTCTCCAAACGAAGTTATGACCGCGGCGGTCACGCCATTGGTTTGGCAGCAAAATAGGCTCTATCTTCAGCGTTATTACTATTTTGAGCAGACCATTGCCACTCGCCTCAATGCGATGGCTGAGCCTATTTCCATCGAAAGAGGCGCTCAGCAAAGCGTCGCAACGATGTTAGACCGTTTATTCATGCGTGAGTATCACTACCTGTATACTGCCTTGTCTGCGCTACCCACAGAGCAGAATAATCAAGTTATGCGTCAGCAAGTTATCTGCGATTTTCTCGATGTAGTCGATGCAGAGCCTATCGATTGGTTTTATGTTGACGACATAGTCACGCAAGCGACCAATGTAACAGCACTGCAAGCATTAGATGACGCGATTCCATTATCATTGTGTTTGAACTGGCAAAAAGTGGCTGCTGCTGTTGCGCTTACCCGCCGATTCGCCGTCATATCAGGTGGACCGGGTACTGGCAAAACCACGACGGTAACGAAGCTGTTAGCTGCGATGGTGCATCAGGCGAACCAATCAGGTGAATCACCTTCCATTAAGCTGGTGGCACCAACAGGGAAGGCGGCCGCTCGTTTGACTGAGTCCATCGGTAAAGCGGTCGACTCATTAACTGTTGAGCCTGAAATTAAGCAGCAAATTCCGACAGAGTCGAGTACGTTGCATCGCTTACTCGGAGCCATTCCCGGTCGCGTTGAGTTTCGACATAACAAAGCTAACCCACTGCATTTAGATGTGCTTGTTCTCGATGAAGCGTCTATGGTGGATTTACCAATGATGCATCGCTTATTGGATGCGCTACCCGCTCACGCACGACTCATTCTTCTTGGTGATAAAGATCAGTTGGCTTCAGTGGAAGCTGGCGCAGTGTTGTCGGACATTTGTGACTTTTCTCAGTTTGGTTACAGCAGTCAGCAAAATGATTTGATTCAAGCGTTAACGCAGTTTGATTGCCGATTGGCTGGCAAAGTGGGGGCCTCAAAATCCGCCTCAGCACTAGTCGATAGCCTGTGCGTACTGCAAAAAAGTTATCGTTTTGATGCAAGGTCTGGCATTGGTCAACTGGCCAAGCAAGTTAACTTAGCAAACAGTTATGGTTTTGATCAGGTCTGGAACAAGGCATTTGATGATATTGAATGGCTAGCATTAAGCGCCGACAGTTATCAACAGTTGGTTGATAAGCTCGTGCGTGCTTACAAACCCTATCTCTCTCAGTTGGGGCGAGCTAATCCGCAAGTCGAAGAGCAACAAAGTCCGGAGGCTTTGTCACAGTGGCAGCAACGTTTGGCGCGAGAAGTGCTCTCCAGTTTTGCCCAAAGCCGATTATTGTGTGCCGTGCGTGAAGGCGACTTTGGGGTTTCGGGGCTTAACCAGAGAATCGAAAAACGTTTAAAGCAGCGCGGATTCATTTCAAGAGGCGATGAAGCGTGGTATATCGGCCGTCCTGTTATGGTGACAAGGAACGACCATGGTCTTGGTTTATTTAACGGTGATATCGGTATTTGCATGTGGGATCATTGTGCTGAGACGCCAAGGCTAAAAGTATTCTTTGAATTGCCTGACGGCAGTATTAAGTCGGTACTGCCAAGCCGCATGCCTGAGCATGAGACGGCTTATGCGATGACGATTCATAAATCACAAGGCAGTGAGTTTTCTCATACCTTGATGATTTTGCCGCCAGACTTTTCGCCATTGTTGACCAAAGAGCTGATCTACACAGGCATCACACGTGCGAAAAAACAATTTACGTTGGTGGCAGACCAAAGGGTGGTAAATCGAGGTATTCGCCATAAGACATTGCGTCATAGTGGCCTAGCGAAGCGGTTAGCGAACTGAGGCAGATAAAGTGGGGTGTTTGGACGCTGTGAGTGGTTTTCCACCGTCCATGGTGGTCAATGCCCCGATGCTTTAGTCAAAGACTTCCGTGAACGTGATTTGGTTGATTCGGTACTTCTGTTGGTAAATCTTCATGAGATATTTTACCTTGTCGGTTACCGTAAATACGCAATGGACATTGTGTCCTTCTAAGAACTGGTTTTCAGCCATATCCCAGAAGCTATCAATGGAATTGCAAATAACTGTACGCATAGATGTCACTCCTAAAGTTGTCGTGCTGCACCTAGCTATCCATGCACTCCCCAAAAAACACATCAAGTCTTTGGGAGTCCCGTCACAAAAAACGTCATTTGAACAAATAGTAGACAGTAAACTTGGAGAAGTAAAATAATTTATGAGATCTAATGACAGCAATCGGTTGTATAAATAGATTGCTGTCAAGAGGAGATTAAACTGCAACAGAAAGGATTTTTGACTTACGTTGATAGTTGTACAAATCTTGTTTTGCCATTGGTAATGATTCTACGCCGATCTCCATAAAACCTTGCTCTCTAAACCAATGTAAGCTGTGAGTGGTTAGAACAAAAATTTGTTCAATCCCTTTCATTTTCGACTGTTGTTTCATGTGATTCAGGAGTAATAAGCCGCGGTTTCCGTCACGATAGTCGGGATGAATAGCCACACAAGCCATCTCCGCCATTTTTTCATTTAGGTAGGGATACAGTGCAGCACAGCCTATGATAAGACCATCTTTTTCGATGATGGTAAATTGATGGATCTCTTGCTCAAGTTGTTCACGAGAGCGACGAACTAAAATCCCTTTCTCTTCAAGTGGGCGAATCAGGTCGAAAATACCACCAATATCATCGATATCGGCTTGGCGAACTTGCTCGGCACTGGCCATAACAATTTGTGTACCGATGCCGTCAAGGGAGAATAGCTCTTGTATCAATGCACCATCAATCTTGTAGCTGATAAGGTGACAGCGAGGAACGCCTGCTCTGCATGCCGATTGAGCTCCGCGCAGAAACCGTAGCGTGCCGCTGCTTTCACCCTCATTGACCCTTTCTCGGGCCTCAAACTGTTCAATCAGCTGATTGACCTCTGTCGGGAATAGCTCGGCGATAGCGTTACCATTTTCATCTAGCACACCTTGCTCGGAACAAAAACCTATTAGTTTATCGGCATTTAATTTTATAGCGACTTGGGTCGCCACTTCTTCAGAGAGAAGATTGAATGTTTCACCTGTCACTGAACCAGCGACTGGGCCGAGAAGCACAATGGCACCTTGATCTAATACTTGGTTAATCCCTTGAATGTCGATACGACGTACTCGGCCGCTATGACAATAATCAATGCCGTCATCAACCCCAAGAGGTTGAGCAATCACAAAGTTGCCACTAATGACATTAAGCTGGTTACCTGCCATCGGTGTATTGTTAAGACTCATTGAGAGGCGAGCTGTGATATCGAGTTGTAGTTTTCCCGTTGCTTGCATGACGTAGTCGAGGCATTTTTCAGTCGTTACACGAGTCCCCTTATGGTAGGGGCAGTGGCAATCACTTTGCTTGAGCAATTGATTAATCTGTGGTCTTGCGCCATGAACGAGAACCAATTTGACACCAAGGCTGTGAAGTAACGCGATATCACTGACAATATTGGTGAAGTTTTTATCTGAAAACGCCTCACCACCTAACATAATGACCATAGTCTTATTTCGGTGGGCATTGACATAGGGTGTGGACTGCCTAAATCCTTTTACTAAGGCGGTGCTACGAATTTTCACGATACTAGCTCTTGGTTTATTTATGTTGAAATAATGACTTTTTATTCAATCTTGCGCAAGATTTAATTTTCACAATTTAGGTGATGAGTTGCATTTTTGCATTTGTGGTGACAATATGTCGCGGTCGATAAGTGGTAAGGCGTAGTATGGATAGCGGTAAGCAAAGCGGTGTCGTTGGAGTTAAAACTGTCCCAACAGCAAAGTTAAAACCCAGTAAGTGGCTAGAGCGTACGCTAATTATCTTGTCGTTAGTGGGCAGTTTAGCCGTTTTGGGACTGTATCAAGACTTGTATGATCGTTATCAGTCACATGCAAACCCTAAACAGGCGATGTATGGAGTGTGGTATGAAAGAGATGCCGCTCCGTTTGCTAGAGATTGGTTTGAGCTAACCCCTGACAAGGTGATTATCGATAATAGAGTCGTGGCTACGGAATTTAAACTTAGCCGCGATGAATTAACCTTTTATGTTGGGCCTACTTTATACCGTTATCATGTTGTGAATGAAGCCAAAACGGAATTGAGACAATTATCACCGGCGCATTACCATCCCATCTTTGTTTTGTCAGGAAAACACAAAAACAACCTACTATAACGCTCGACTTTATTGCGCTTTTTCAAAGAGTTTGCCATCCTGAATGCACCACAAATAATGGATGACTAACTTGATCAAACGTATTCTGCCTCTCGCTTCTGTATTGCTCGTTTTTGGCTGCGCACAAACTGACCGCGCTCAGCAATATCAAGATGGCGAATTTACCAAACTGCTTAATAAGACCGAAGTTATCGAGTCGAACCAACCTAGAAACTTCAACTCTTTTGCAAGTCAGGCGGATGAAGTGATTAAGAAATCACCGTCTATGGCCAAAATTTATCAGCCACTGTATGAGCAACTTGAAGCGTGGGCGATTCAAAGTGGCGATCCATCCCAGCTAGCAAATTATGGTGTGCAAGCGGCTCAACTTGGTGGCGGCGATAAAAAAGGTAATGTGCTATTTACCGGCTACTTTTCACCTGTAATGGAACTGCGCCACAAGCCAGACGCAACCTTCCGTTATCCGGTTTATGGTTTACCAGATTGTTCTCAAGACTGCCCGACTCGAGCTGAGATATACGGTGGTGCACTAAATGGTCAGGGTTTAGAACTTGGTTATGCAAACAACCTGATTGACCCATTCATTATGGAAGTACAAGGCAGTGGTTTTGTTCATTTTGAAGATGATGACACGCTTGAGTATTTCGCTTACGCGGGCAAAAACAACAAAGCGTATGTGAGTATTGGCCGAGTGCTGATTGAACGCGGTGAAGTACCTAAAGAAAAGATGTCGCTCAAAGCCATCAAAGATTGGGTGATGCAGCAAGATGAGCAAACCGTGCAAGAGCTACTAGAGCAAAATACCTCGTACGTGTTCTTCCAACCTCAAGATGCTGCACCGGTGACGGGTACGGCGGGTATTCCATTATTACCAATGGCTTCGGTAGCGGGTGATCGCTCCGCATTTCCAATGGGCACGCCAATCCTCGCAGAAGTGCCACTTTTGAATGCGGATGGCACGTGGAGTGGAGCTCACGAACTACGTCTACTGATTGTGCTAGATACCGGTGGTGCGGTAAAAGGAAATCACTTCGACCTATATCATGGGATGGGTGATTTTGCGGGTACACAGGCAGGCCACTATAAGCACTTTGGCCGAGTTTGGAAGCTAGGACTGGAGGACTCGGCGACAGAGAGCCCTTGGGCACTGCCTCCCGAGAAAAAGTAGTGCTGGGAAAATAGTACGAGCACGTTTCGTACATAGTTGACCTTTTTACCAAGAGTGCGTATAAATCGCACTCTTTCTTTTTTATCCAAGACAAGTTAGGCAACCCATGCGAGAACTTAACCAACCAGCTTCTGATAGCTACAATCAACGATTTGGCGGCACCCGCAGACTATACGGCAACAGTGAGGTCGAGATCTTACGTGCTGCCCATGTTTGTGTGGTAGGAATTGGTGGTGTAGGTTCATGGGCGGTTGAAGCGCTGGCAAGAACGGGTGTGGGTGAGCTCACTCTTATCGATATGGATGACGTTTGTGTGACCAACATTAACCGTCAAATCCATGCGATGTCAGGCACTGTCGGTCAGAGCAAAATTGAAGTGATGGCTGAACGGGTTAAATTGATTAACCCTGAGTGCAAAGTAAACTTAATTGATGACTTTATTAGCGCAGACAATGTCTCAGAGTACATCAGTAAAGACTTTGATTATGTGTTGGATGCCATTGACAGCATTAAACCTAAGGCGGCGCTCTTGGCTTACTGCCGTAGCAACAAAATCAAAGTAGTCACCACTGGCGGGGCGGGTGGACAGACCGATCCAACCCAAATTATGGTGGCAGACCTGACAAAAACGATTCAAGATCCATTGGCTAAAAAGCTAAAAGATACGTTACGTCGTCATCATAACTTCAGCAAGAACCCGGCGCGTAAGTTCGGCATTGATTGCGTATTTTCGACGGAGCAGCTTAAATATCCTCAAGCTGATGGCTCTGTCTGTGGCGTGAAATCTACAGCGGAAGGTCCAAAGCGTATGGATTGTGCCAGTGGCTTTGGCGCTGCTACTGTAGTGACGGCGACATTTGGCTTTGTTGCTGTGTCTCGTATTGTTGACAAGCTTATTCACAAATATGCGCAAAAGTAGAGGCGGTTTATGTCATCAGATAACAGCAACCCATTTGGATTGGAAATCAACGCACAAGATGTTGTTGAGGCTATGGCGCACTTGAGAGGCTGGGAAGACCGCTATCGACAGGTCATTCAGTGGGGCAAGAAATTGCCAGTATTGGATCAATCTCTTAAGCAGGACAAAGTTCTGGTTTCTGGCTGCGAAAGCTCAGTATGGTTAGTGCTTACCTTGCAAGAAGGGAAATGGAAGATTCAGGCTGATTCAGATGCGCGAATCGTTCGTGGCTTGATCGCTATCGTTCTAGCCGCCTTCAATGGTAAGACATCAGAGCAAATATTGGCGTTTGACTTGGATGAGTATTTCACACAGTTAAACCTCATCAATCATCTTAGCCCCTCTCGCGGTAATGGTTTGAAAGCCATTGTCGACGTCATTAAATCTAAAGCGTCAGAATAACTTCTGATAAATAAGGTCGACTCATTTTCATGGATCGACCTTATTATTAAAGCCGGACTCTTAAAGCAATAGGTGTTGTCGCTACAGCATATCCGCCGCTTTGGTTATCGCGGTAAGAAACTTATCTACGTCTTCTTTGGTGTTGTAAATAGCAAAAGACGCACGAACCGTTCCCTTTACACCAAGCGCATCCATGAGTGGGTGAGCACAATGGTGACCTGCTCTTACGGCAATGTTCTGTTGATCTAATAGCGTGGCGATGTCTTGGTGATGAACGCCATCCATCACAAAAGTGATGACGCTCGCATGTGGTTGGTAACCGATGATGCGAATATCCTCTATGGCACTTAAACCTTGGAAAGCATGATGTTGTAGAACACTGATGTGATTCTCCAACAGTTGACGGTCATAACTTGATAGCCAGTCTATGGCGCAAGCCAATGCTAAGGCACCAGCGACATTTGGTGTTCCTGCCTCAAACTTACCTGGCAATTGGCTAAATGTGGTGCCTTCAAACGATACTTTTTCCACCATCTTGCCACCGCCATGCCAAGGCGGCATAGCTTCCAGTAAGGCTAGCTTGCCATACAACACCCCAATACCTGCTGGGGCATACAATTTATGTCCTGAAAAGACATAGAAATCAGCATCTAACGCTTGCACATCCGTTTGTTGATGCACAATACCTTGTGCACCGTCGACGACCAGAATGGCATCGGTGTGAGCACGGGTCAGCGTTACGATCTTATCGAGCGGCAGGGCGGTTCCGGTCACGTTGGTGACTTGCGTCGTGGCGACAATTTTCGTTCTCGGGCTGAGTAGGGCTTCAAACGCATCAAGATCAAAGTGGCACTCTGGTGTTATTGGAATTTTGACGACCTTAGCGCCAGTTTGCTCAGCAACGATTTGCCAAGGGACAATATTGGCGTGATGTTCCATCTCAGAAACCAGAATCTCGTCCCCCGGTTGTAGGGTGCTTCGAGCGTAAGTCTGGGCGATAAGGTTGAGAGCCTCGGTTGCCCCTCGTGTCCAGATGATCTCTTTGCTGGAAGGCGCATTAATAAACCGCGCAATGGTTTCTCTCGCTGCTTCAAAGCGCTCGGTTGCAACCGCGGTGAGTGAATGGGAACCACGATGGACGTTGGCGTTTTGGTTACCATAATACTGAGTGATACAGTCGATTACAGCTTGCGGTTTTTGTGTCGTTGCCGCACTGTCCAGATAAACCAAATCGCCATCAATAGCTGGGAACTGCGCGCGAATGTTGAGTAACTCACTCATCGTATTTACCCATTTTATAATAGTGAAGAGTCGGGTTGGTGATCATAGGCTCAGCCACTTGCCAGGCTTTTTCTTTACCACATAAGGCGATGATAATTTCAATCGCAAATTCGAGGGCGGTTCCAGGGCCTTGACTTGTGATAAGGTTGTGGTTGATATCAATTGTTACTCGTTTGCTGCGCCAGCGGTTTTCTGGGATATGTGATTGAAAACTTGGGTGGCCAGTCATCAGCGCATTCGGGTAAAGCTGATGATGTTGCAGCACCAATGCAGGAGCTGCGCAGATAGCTCCAACCAGTTTGCCGTCGTATTGGTGTTGGCGAACCATTTCGACTAATAATGTGCTGTCTCGAAATGTTTCGGCGCCGCCTACACCGCCTGGTAAGGCGATAACATCGAACTCTTCATCAGCGACATCGACCAGCCTGCAATCCGCAGTCAGGGTGACACCGCGTGACGCTTTCATCGTCAGCGCTCCATCAAATGCCGCGCTAGCGACGGTCACGTTGAAACCTGCACGCACCATAATGTCGATGATGGTAATCGCTTCCATCTCTTCGGTGCCTGGCGCTATGGGAACAAGGATTTTCTTAGTCATGTTGATTCCAACTTGATTCGATCTGTTTAATTTGATGATACAGGGCTAGGTTGGTGGGAACAGCAATACCGTATCGCTTTGAAATAGAGACCACATAGCCGGTAATATAATCAATTTCGCTTTGTCTTTTATTATAAATGTCTTGGTGCATGGATGAGTAGTTTTGTGCAGTGGCATGGATGACTTTGTAGACGGTATCCAACATCTCTTCTGCTTTAAGAACCACTCCCACTTGGTTTGCACACTCAGTTGCTTCGCGCACTACCATGGCGATCTGTTGCTGATAATCTTTATGAGCCAGTCCACCATTTTGACAGTTATTGATAGCTGTTAATGGGTTTATGGCGCAGTTAATAACAAGTTTGCTCCATAGTGCCGTTTGAATTTCAGAATTCCAAGCTACAGGTTTGAAAGCATGGTCGAGAACGTCGGCGATAAACGAACAACGTGAGCCTTTGTCATTCCAGGGCCCAATAAAGGTCTGGCCTAGACCGGTATGGCGTACTTGTGAGCTTGATAGTCTAAGCGCGCCGTGAGTAGAAGTACCAAGTAACACAGGGTGGTGATTAATGGCGGTTGCTAAGTGCTCAACGGTCCCCATACCATTGTGAAGAAAGAGCAAGATGGCATCGCTATTTAAATGTTTAAGTAGTGGCTTTAAAGCCAATTCCACTTGCCATGCTTTCAATGTAACGATGACAAGATCACTCGCTTTAAGTGAGGTGACATCGCAATTGGGGAAGTGGATAGCACTACCACCATCTAGCTCGATGACTACGGTATCTTGAGGAGAACGCCCCCAAACTGAAACTCGATGCCCTGCCTGATGAAGCTTATAAGCGTATAAAGAGCCAATGGCGCCGGGGCCCAAAATAGTAATATTCACAATAGCTATGTAATCGTGGAAAGAGAGGGGAGAAGAATAGCAAATTTAGCTGCGGTTTTCGAAAGCTATGTTATAGAGTGGGTGATACAAAAAATGGCGCCGCAGCGCCATTTTATCTAACTTCGAAGAATTAGAAGTTGTATTGTAGACGGTAGATGATTGCATCACCGTAGTGCTGTTGATTTGCACCAGAAGAACCGTAAACACCAAGCTTGTTGTTGAAGTAACGGTATTGGATAGCTGCAGTTAGGTGCTCTGTTGCGTGCCAGTTAAATAGCAATGCACCGTTAAGGCCGTTTTTACCGCCTTGGTTTTCTGCATACGCATCGTTACGGTCAAATTCGATTTCGTTCCAGTTAACGAACGAGAAGTTTTGGCCAAACGCTTCGAAACCGTAGCGTGCTGTCCAACCTGCCATGTAGCCATTTCGACCGTTAACATTTTTGTTGACTCCAAAATCATCCCAAGATGTGATGTCATGAACACCAATCCACGGTTTGAAGAACCAGTTATCACCTTGTAGAGCCGTATAACCAAGACCTAAAACACGGTTGGTTTCACTTTGTGATGGGTTGTCGTGGTGGTAAACCTGACCGTATAGCGATACGCCAGTATCACCTAGGTAAAGGTGCGCAGTACCTTTGAATGAGTTCTTTTGCTCAGAGGCACTTTTTTCAACACTTTCGCGATCGTAGAAACCGTACAGTTCACCCCAAGTGAAACCCGCACCACCTTCAATACCAAGAACAAACTGGTTACGACCGTTACCGTTGTTACCATCTTGGATAGAGTTAGGACCGTGATCCCAGCTCTGATGATCAAGATAAACGCCACCAAAACCGTATAGATATTCTGCTGAAGCTGGTACAGAAGCTACCGCTGCAACAACGCCAAGAGCTATAAGTGATTTACGCATAGTGTTAACTACTCTTTAAGTTGTACTGAAATTAGCCGCGAATCCATGCGAACTCATCCGATGGGTGGGCATGATAGCGATTTATATCTCAAAGTAAATGTGCAACACCGCAAACGTTTACTAAAGTTTGTGAAAGCAATCACAAATAATAACCTTTGGAGGGAACTTTTATAAATGGCATACAATTTAATCAATTTTGCCGATCTGATTGATAACAAATAAATGATATTTTCTAACAATTGTTTGGCTTTGATCGTATTGAAAATGACAACGTAAAAAGGTGGTCTAACAATGAAAGGAAATGTGATGACACAGATAATGTTGTTTCCCTTGCGGTCAGTGGTGTTGCCTGAGGGGAAAATGAGGTTGAGGATTTTTGAACCTCGCTACAAGAGGATGGTCACCGAATGTTTGAAGAACGAGTCGGGTTTTGGTGTCTGTTTGATTAGTGCCTCCGCTGGCGCCGTACCGAGCAACGTGTCGACAGTGGGCACGTTTGTCAGCATTGTTGATTTTGAGAGCCTCGATGACGGCATGCTCGGTGTGACGGTCTCTGGTATCAGAAAGTTTCAAATCCATCATGTCGAGGCAGACCAAGATGGCCTGAGAAAGGCGGAAGTGAGTTGGGTTGAAAGCTGGCCTCCGACCGATTTGACTGATGAAAACCAATTTTTGGGAGAGCGTCTTCAGCATGTTTATGAAAAATTTCCTCAGATTGGTGATTTGTATCTGCATCGCTTTTTTGACGACGCAACTTGGGTCAGTCAGCGATGGTTAGAGGTACTTCCTCTAGAATGTCACCACTTTGAACATCTTGTGACGCAGCAGGACTGTTCGGCTACGCTCTCATTTTTAGGGGAAGCCTTCCGAGACGATGAGCTTGAAAATGAAACGCGGCACTGATAACTCGAGAAAATTTATTGATCGCTTTTGTTACTGGGACGTATACAGTGAGTTAGAGAGATTGGATAATGTAAGAAACAGGGATAACAGGCATGACACTAGATAGTCCTCAAGCCCTTTGCAAGCAAGAATGGGCAGAATGCATGGAACGGGTTAAGCAAAGAGACAAAAGCGCCTTTGCAACTGTGTTCAACTATTTCACTCCTCGCTTAAAACAGTTTGCTTTTAAACACATGGGTAATGAGCAGGTTGCAATAGAGATGGTGCAAGAAACGATGGCTACCGTCTGGCAGAAAGCGCACCTTTTCGATGGTTCTAAGAGTTCTCTATCTACATGGATATACACTATTGCGCGTAACCTTTGTTTTGACATGTTACGAAAGCAAAAGGGTAAAGAGCTACACGTTCATGCCGATGACATTTGGCCAACAGACTATTGCCCACCGGATTTTGTTGAACACTACTCGCCAGAGACGGATCGGTTGAAAGAGCAAATTATTAAATTTTTGGACGATCTCCCAAAAGCCCAAAGAGAGGTGGTTCAAGCAGTTTATTTAGAAGAGCTGCCACATCAGCAGGTCGCCGATATGTTTAACATACCACTCGGCACGGTAAAATCTCGCTTACGACTTGCAGTTGAAAAACTCAGACATTCAATGGAGGCAATTTGATATGAGTCACCACCCCGATACAGAACTGTTGCGTCTCTATGCTTCGGGTGCGATAGATACGGCACATGGTGCCGCGATCGCCTCTCACTTAGACTCATGCCCGCATTGTCGCAACAAAGTGACACTGTTCGAATCTGAAGCCGCTGAAGAAATGATCGCGGTTTCGAACGCCGAGCAAAAGTCGTCTGAAGAACTGGAGCAGGTTTTTGCTCACATGCTAGACGACATTACGACTCTCGATGCTGACTACTCGAAACCCAAGGTGCGTAAGCCCGGCAAAGTCCGAGTCGATGGCAAGGAATTTATCGTTCCTCCGACGATTGCTCCACTTGTCGACAGAATGGGAGAGTGGCGTAGTTATGGTGGCAAGGTCTTTACATCAACGATCGATATTGATGAAGAGTGTAGAGTCAGTTTGCTTTATATAAATAAAGGTGTTCAAGTCCCTCAGCATACCCATAAAGGGTATGAGTCCACGTTGGTCCTTCACGGCAGTTTCCAAGACGAAAACGGTGAATACCATGCTGGAGATTTTATCCGTGAGGATGGAGAAACTAAACATGCGCCCCAAACAACGGAGCAGCAAGACTGTCTATGCTTGTCCATCTTGACACAGCCGATGATTTTCACTCAAGGTGTGGCACGAGTCTTCAATAGATTTGGCAAAGGCATGTATCCGTAATGAGATTAGCGCTGTTGGAATATGTAAAAGCCTCAGAACAAGTCTGAGGCTTTCTTGTGTTACTCAGCAAGCTTATCTTCGTTGGTTTCGTTTTGGTCTCTTGCTCGCGCTTTTTCCAATAGGTCGGTAAAGTAGTGTCTTAGTGAATAAAGCATGATTAAGCTTGGAATCACCATTAGCGCAGTGATGATGAAAAAGAGCGCCCAATCATTCAAAGCATCAACCAACTCACCACTAAAAGACGCAAGTGTCGTTCTACCAAAATTGCCTAAAGACGCCAATAAAGCGTACTGCGTTGCAGAGAAAGCTTGCCCGGTTAAAACGGTAAGGAATGACACAAAAGCGACCGTGGAAAACGCGGTGGTAAAGTTATCCACGAGAATGGTTGCCAAGAATAGGTGCTCATTTGGACCTACTTTAGCGATCCATGCAAACATTAAGTTACTGGCACTCATGGCGATACCGCCGATCATTAATCCTTTTACAATGCCAAAACGTACATTGAACATACTGCCTAGCAGGGTAAACAAGATGGTCGCACCCCAACCAATCAATTTAGAGTAGTAACCAATCTGTTCATTGCTGAAACCGATTTCTTTGTAGAATGGGATGGACATTCTGCCTAAGAAGGCTTCGCCAATCTTGAACAAGAAAACGAACAACAACAAGGTGATGGCAACCTGAACACCATTGCGACGGAAGAAGTCGAGAAAAGGCTCTATGACGGTAACGGACAGCCAGCTAAGAATTGGGCTACCTACCACTTTTTCATGACGCTTCTCAGCTTCAGCTTGCAATTGGTCACGCGCAGTTTTCGGTTCTCCTACCAAAAGCGTAAATAGCATTAAAATAGCGATGATGCCGGCCATGCCGTAATAAACACCATTCCAACCCATTGAATCTGCGTTGGTAAAAGCTAAGTAACCTGGCAGCGAATAACCTGTCCACCACCCAATAACCGCCATCGCTGATGCTTGCGGGAGCTTGCTAGCCTGTGATTTTGGGAAGGTATCAATACGAAAAGCATCGATAGCAATATCCTGTGTCGCTGACGAAATGGCGATGCATAAGGCAAGCATTGAGGTAAACATTAAGTTATTAGCTGGATTCACGCCAGCGATGAACAATGTGGCGACGAGAATAAAACTTTGACACAAGAATATCCAACTACGACGTTGGCCAAGAGCACGATGTAATATAGGGAGCTTAACTCTATCAACCAAAGGTGCCCACAAGAAGTTGATCGCATACACGGCGAAGACAGAACCAAAATAGCCGATAGCAGCACGGGTTAAACCTGCATCTTTAAGCCATCCAGACATGTTTGAACCAATCAAGACCCACGGAAAGCCACTCGAACACCCAAGCATAAAGACCCAAAGTAGTCGTTTATCCAAGTAACTTTTGACGGTATTTAACCATGTCATTTTTTGTTCCACAATTACGCTCCTTGTGAAGGGGTAGCCATTAAGAAAAGGAGAGAGGAAATCCTCTCTCATTTTTGTGTTTTATTCAGTAACACGTTGTATTTTAGTGATGACAATTGGCTCTAATGGAACGTCTCGCATTCCACGAACACTTCGGGTTGGCTTTTGTGCCATCTTTTGAACGACATCAAAACCTTCAACGACCTGACCAAAGACAGCATAACCAGGATTAGTCACGCTGTAATTTAGGAAGTCGTTATCCACGAAGTTAATAAAGAACTGGCGTGTCGCTGAGTTTGGATCTTGAGTTCTTGCCATTGCAATCGTTGCGGCATCATTGTCTAGTCCATTCGATGCTTCGTTTTTGATCGGAGCATTGACGGGTAATCGATTGAACCTACTATCAAAACCGCCGCCTTGCGCCATAAATCCAGGAATAACACGATGGAATTGGCTGTCGACATAACTGCCATCGTTAACATATTTTAAGAAGTTTTCTACCGTGACCGGGGCTTTCTCTTGGTTAAGTTCCACCACGAATGAGCCTAAATTGGTTTCGACTTCTACCTTTGGTCCAGCAAAAACGCTGGTGGCGATTAGTGCTAGGGAGGCAACAAGTGTTTTCATCATCAGAAACGTTCCTTCATGTAGTCTTGTAGCTCAGTATCGTTAGCAATTTCTTTTAGCACAAGGTTCACAGTATCATTTAAAACTGTTTCGATCTCTTCATTAGAGGCGCTCATTAAACCAGAGCGTTTCGCAGTACCTGTATAAGTTTTTACCAATTTTCCTTTGCTGTTTTCTGCCGTGAGCTCGAGTATGACGGTCGCATTCATGTCATTCTCCATAACAGTATGTTTGACCGAAACCAGCGCTTCTTGGATTTCGACTTTTAGTGTGTTCTTACTGTTAACAGTAACTTGGTAACCTTCGGCCGAAAATTGATTGACGAGAGCGTTTTCAATCTCGATACGCACGTTTTGTCTAGCATGAACTGGAGTGATATTGGCACGACCGTTATCCAGCAGTGCTACGTACTGCGCGGTACGCACGTCTTGGCTAGAAATAGACATAGATTTGCCTTCGACGATCTTAGCGGCACTGGTCGCAGCGGTAGGCGCAAAATTAATCTGTTCTTTTTGAGGACTTGCACATGCTGCAAGTAAAACGACTGAAGCCGCCAGAACGAGCTTTTTCATTGATTATTCCTTTTCACACTCTTCTAAATGATGAGTAAAGTTTTGAAGCCAATAAAGACTTCACGATAAATTTTATCCGATTCTTGTTAGACTGCATGACAATGAACAGCAACAATGACTCAAACTTTACTTAGTTGCCTGTAAAATAACAAATTTGGCGTTAGATGCGACAAGTTTTACATTGTGTTTGCCAAAGAGTCGCGCCAGCTTTTTATCGTAGCCTAGGTGGCGATTGCCGATAACCATTAATTCCCCTGTGTCTCGAAGAACTTGCTTAGCATCACAGAACATCTGCCATGCAATGTGATCAGTGACGGCTTGTTGCTGATGGAAAGGGGGATTACACACCACCAAGTCTTGGCTATTTGGTGCAAATCCGTCGAGGCAATTATTAGCAACGAAATGACAGCCTTCGCTGTCGATGTGGTTCAAGGCAAAGTTATGATGCGCAGATTTCACGGCCATATAGCTTTCATCAATCGCAGTAACATTGGCTTGAGGGTTGAGCTGTTTGAGTTTGAGCGTTAGTACGCCGTTGCCACAGCCCAAATCAACAATGTCCTGATACTTGTTGTCGCTTTTGAGGTGCTCGAGGATGAATCGGGCACCCAAATCTAAACTCTCTCCTGAATACACGTTAGGTAGGTTAGCAAGTAGCAACTTGTGCTCTTCAACTGGCCACGTTGTGTAAGGTTCGACCGTGTCTTTATAAGCACTATTGAGCTCTGAAAATACCAGACGATGCTTTTTCCAAGCCAGTGACGTTGTGGTATGTCCCGCATATTTTTCAAAAATTTTCAGAGTAGAACTATGAATTTCTTTTGCTTTATTAACGGCAACAAGCGAACAGCCACCTTGATACTTTGAGGCAATTTGGTTGAGCTGCCATGTCAGGTAGCGGTTGTTGCGAGGAATTTGCATCAACACGATATCTACCTGTTGCGGCCACTGGTCAATGGAAGCGCGCAGATCAATAGGCTGACATTGATTATGCTCTAAATTGTGCTTAATACCCTGATGGGAAATAAATGAATCACTGATGGTTGTGACTTGATGTTGCTCTGAAAACCAGCAACTTAGCGCACCAAAACTGTCATTAAGAATCAATATGTTAGAGTTGTTAGGTAATCCTAATTCTTCAACGTGTTGAATCAGATATTCGTCGCCAGCATCCCAAGCTTGCAGTTGTTCATTGCTAAGTTTGGGGAAGCGAAATAGCGAATAAGAGCGGTCAAAAAGGTGTAATTCAGTCTTCATAATGCTGTGATTTGGTGACAATGGTTGTATTTTGACAAAATCTTGGAACTTTCGCCAAGGCGAAAATGATTTAAGGGAAGATTATTGATTAAGTAAAGTATATACTTTACCTTCTAAATAAAGATAAATAGTTACAGCCCAAGGAAGTAAGATGATTCAACAAACCATCGAGCAGAAGCTCCATCAAACTTTCAATCCCACACATTTAGACGTTCGCAATGAAAGTAACATGCACAATGTTCCGCCTGGCTCAGAGAGTCATTTTAAGGTCATTATCGTGAGTGATAGTTTCAATGGTGAGCGTCTTGTTGCAAGGCACCGTAAAGTCAATTCGGTTCTAGCGGATGAGCTAGCAGGCCCTGTTCATGCCTTAGCAATTCATACTTATACACCGGAAGAGTGGAAAAAACAGAGCCAACTTGCGCCAGACAGTCCCAACTGCGCAGGCGGCGGTAAATAGCTCTATACTCTTTCGAGTTTTGGTGCAGGTCATTGCGTCGAGGTAACAACTCGACGAGTTAGCGATAAATCTTAGTTATCTATACATAAGTATTTGAATATGTAGCTACCACTTTGGTGGTAAATTATTAACAGCGTTTCAACATATAATGTTATGTGGTTTTGTTAGTGAGTAATGTTTCAGGATATGAATGGAGCAATAGCTTATTTTCAAAAGGGTTAATAAGACTTTGTGCGATTGGTCAAAGTTATACATATTCGCAACCCTAGAGATAGCAAAAGTTTCGAAATAATGACCCCTTTGCTGTGATTCATCATGGCATCCTCTTTGCAAATGATGCTAAACTACCGCACCAGAAAAATCTCGCAGTGATTCTATGACGAGATTGTTAAAGTGATGTTGCTGTCTTGGTGGTGCTAAACCAAGGCTAGACACTCAATGTCGTGTCTATATGTTACGCAATTTTAAAGAATCTTTTTCCCGATAAAAGTAGTGCAAGTGCGTATGATTACAATAAAGAAGGGCTTGGATCTTCCTATCGCAGGAACTCCATCCCAGGTGATTAATGATGGTAAGTCCATCACTAAAGTCGCCTTGCTTGGCGAAGAGTACGTGGGTATGCGTCCAACAATGCATGTTCGCGTGGATGATGAAGTGAAAAAAGGTCAAGTTCTTTTTGAAGACAAAAAGAATCCTGGCGTGAAATTCACTTCTCCAGCAAGCGGTAAGATTATCGAAGTTAACCGTGGCGCGAAGCGTGTCCTACAATCTGTTGTGATTGAAGTGGCAGGCGACGAGCAAGTTACTTTCGATAGCTACACAGTTGACCAATTAGCAGGTCTTGATCGCGATGTGATCAAAACTCAGCTGGTTGATTCAGGTATGTGGACTGCGTTGCGTACTCGTCCGTTTAGCAAGGTACCGGCGATCGATTCAACGACTCAAGCGATTTTCGTAACTGCAATGGATACTAATCCACTTGCGGCTGAGCCAGAGTTGATTATCAATGAGCAAAAAGAGGCGTTCGTTGCAGGTCTTGACATTCTGTCTAAACTGACAGAAGGCAAAGTCTACGTCTGCAAAAAAGGAACGAGTCTGCCTCGTTCAACTCAATCCAATGTAGAAGAGCATGTTTTCAATGGTCCTCATCCAGCGGGTTTAGTTGGCACTCACATGCATTTCCTATATCCAGTTGGCGTTAATAACGTTGCTTGGAGCATTAATTATCAAGATGTGATTGCATTCGGTAAGCTCTTCACCACAGGCGAAATTTATACAGACCGTGTGATTTCACTTGCTGGCCCAGTGGTAAACAACCCACGACTAGTCAGAACTCAAATTGGTGCAAGCCTAGAAGATGTGACTAATAACGAGCTAATGCCTGGTGAAGTTCGAATCATTTCTGGTTCTGTGCTAGCTGGTACTCAAGCGACTGGACCACATGCTTATCTTGGTCGTTATCATCAACAAGTTTCTGTATTGCGCGAAGGTCGTGATAAAGAACTATTTGGTTGGGCTACACCAGGTAAGAACAAATTCTCGGTTACTCGTTCATTCTTAGGTCACCTATTCAAAGGTCAGTTGTTCAATATGACAACAACGACTAACGGTAGTGATCGTGCAATGGTTCCAATTGGCAACTACGAAAAAGTAATGCCGCTAGATATGGAACCAACGTTATTACTTCGTGATTTATGTGCTGGCGATCAAGACAGTGCTCAACGTCTTGGTGCTCTAGAGCTAGACGAAGAAGATTTAGCGTTATGTACCTTTGTTTGTCCAGGTAAGTACGAATATGGTCAACTCCTACGTGAGTGCCTAGACAAGATTGAGAAGGAAGGGTAATCCATGCTTAAGAAATTCCTCGAGGATATCGAGCATCATTTCGAGCCAGGTGGCAAGCACGAAAAGTGGTTTGCTCTGTACGAAGCAGCGGCGACGTTGTTCTACACGCCAGGTCTTGTAACGAAGCGTAGCTCGCACGTCCGTGACAGCGTTGACCTAAAACGCATCATGATTATGGTTTGGTTCGCAGTGTTCCCAGCAATGTTCTGGGGTATGTACAATGCGGGTAACCAAGCAATTATGGCACTTAACCATCTATATTCGGGCGCAGAGCTTGCGAGTATTATCGATGGCAACTGGCACTACTGGCTAACCCAAGGCATTGGCGGCACGTTAGGTACTGATGCGGGTTGGGGCAGTAAGATGCTACTTGGTGCGACTTACTTCTTACCAATCTACGCAACAGTATTTATTGTTGGTGGTTTCTGGGAAGTATTGTTCTGTATGGTGCGCAAACACGAAGTAAACGAAGGCTTCTTTGTTACTTCAATTCTTTTCGCATTGATCGTTCCGCCAACACTTCCACTATGGCAAGCCGCTCTAGGTATTACCTTCGGTGTTGTTGTTGCTAAAGAAATCTTTGGTGGTACTGGTCGTAACTTCCTTAACCCAGCACTTGCTGGTCGTGCGTTCCTATTCTTTGCTTACCCAGCACAAATCTCGGGTGACTTAGTATGGGTTGCCGCTGACGGCTTCTCTGGTGCGACGGCGCTAAGCCAATGGGCACAAGGCGGTGAAGGTGCACTCGTTAATAACATCACTGGCCAAACTATTTCTTGGATGGATGCGTTTATCGGTAACATCCCGGGTTCAATCGGTGAAGTATCAACACTTGCACTTATGATCGGCGCTGCAATGATCGTTTACATGGGCATCGCTTCATGGCGCATCATTGCTGGTGTTATGGTTGGCATGATCGCAGTAGCGACGCTATTCAATGTTGTGGGTTCTGATACTAATGCGATGTTTGCAATGCCTTGGCATTGGCACCTTGTATTAGGTGGTTTTGCATTCGGTATGTTCTTTATGGCGACGGATCCAGTATCGGCTTCGTTCACTAATAACGGCAAGTGGGCTTACGGTATTCTGATCGGCGCAATGTGTGTCATGATCCGTGTTGTTAACCCTGCATACCCTGAAGGTATGATGCTAGCAATCCTATTTGCTAACTTGTTCGCACCGCTATTCGACCACTTTGTGATCGAGAAGAACGTTAAACGGAGAGAAGCACGCTATGGCAAGTAATAACGATAGCATTAAAAAGACGCTGTTTGTTGTTATCGCATTGAGCTTAGTTTGCTCAATTGTCGTCTCGACCTCAGCCGTCTTCCTAAAAGACAAACAAGTTGCTAACGCTAAATTAGATAAGCAGTCAAAGATTGTTGAAGTCGCTGGTATCAAGGCTAAAGGTTCTGTTGCAGAGCTTTACCATGAGTACATCGAACCGCGTTTGGTTGATTTCAAAACGGGTAAATTTGTTGAAGGTGATGCAGAGGCTTATGATCAGCGTCGTGCAGCTAAAGATCCCGCAGAATCTATTCGCCTTACAGCTGATGAAGATAAAGCTAAGATCTTACGTCGTGCCAACATAGGTACGGTATACCTAGTTAAGCAAGACGACAAAGTGACCAGCGTAATTCTACCAGTTCACGGCAATGGATTATGGTCTATGATGTACGCGTTTGTCGCAGTTAGGACTGATGGCAATACAGTTAACGGTATTACCTACTACGAACAAGGCGAAACTCCAGGATTGGGCGGCGAAGTCGAGAACCCATCTTGGCGTGCTCAGTTTGTTGGTAAGAAACTGTATGATGATAATTTCAAGCCTGCACTTAAGGTCGTTAAAGGTGGTGCTCCTGAGAATTCAGAGTACGCGGTTGATGGCTTATCTGGTGCGACTCTGACTGCAAATGGCGTTCAAGGGACATTTAACTTCTGGTTGGGTGAGATGGGGTTTGGTCCTTTCCTCACAAACGTACGTAACGGAGGTCTAAACTGATGTCTGATGCTAAAGAAATGAAAAAGAGCTTGTTTGCACCGGTGATCGACAACAACCCGATCGCGTTGCAAGTTCTTGGTGTTTGTTCTGCGTTAGCGGTGACTACCAAACTAGAGACGGCGTTCGTAATGACAATTGCGGTTATATTCGTAACAGCATTGTCGAACTTGTTTGTCTCTCTTATTCGTAACCATATGCCAAATAGTGTGCGTATTATCGTACAAATGGCTATTATCGCCTCGCTGGTAATCGTGGTCGACCAAGTGCTAAAAGCATATCTTTATGATATCTCAAAGCAGCTCTCTGTTTTCGTAAGCTTGATTATCACAAACTGTATCGTAATGGGACGTGCGGAAGCGTATGCGATGAAATCTGCGCCACTACCTTCTTTTATTGATGGTATCGGTAATGGTCTAGGCTATGGTTTTGTATTGTTAACTGTTGCATTTTTCCGTGAACTTCTTGGTTCTGGTAAGCTATTTGGCGTGGAAGTTCTGCCACTAGTCAGTAATGGTGGTTGGTATCAACCAAACGGAATGATGCTTTTGGCACCTTCAGCGTTCTTCCTAATCGGCTTTATGATCTGGGCAATTCGCACGTTAAAGCCAGAACAAGTAGAAGCGAAGGAGTAAGGTAGTCATGGAACATTATATTAGCTTGCTAGTTAAGTCGATTTTCATTGAAAACTTAGCGCTTTCTTTCTTCTTAGGTATGTGTACATTCCTTGCGGTATCGAAGAAAGTTAAGACTTCATTTGGTCTAGGTGTAGCAGTTATCGTTGTTCTTACCGTCGCGGTACCAGTGAACAACCTTCTTTACAATCTAGTACTAAGAGAAAACGCTCTGGTTCCGGGTGTCGACCTTAGCTTCTTGAACTTTATTACCTTTATCGGTGTAATCGCAGCGCTAGTACAAATCCTTGAGATGGTACTAGACCGCTTCTTTCCACCTTTGTATAACGCACTGGGTATCTTCCTACCGCTAATCACGGTGAACTGTGCGATCTTTGGTGGCGTATCATTTATGGTACAACGTGATTACAACTTTGCAGAATCTGTCGTTTATGGCTTTGGTTCTGGTGTGGGTTGGATGCTAGCTATCGTAGCGCTAGCAGGTATCCGTGAGAAGATGAAGTACTCTGACGTTCCTCCTGGGCTTCGTGGTCTTGGTATCACGTTTATCTCAGTAGGCCTGATGGCACTGGGCTTCATGTCATTCTCTGGTGTTCAACTGTAAGGTATAAGGAATAGTCAATGGACATTATTCTAGGTGTAGTGATGTTTACGCTGATTGTTCTAGCCCTAGTTTTGGTGATTTTGTTCGCCAAATCTAAGCTAGTACCAACAGGCGACATCATAATCTCTGTAAACGAAAACCCTGATCTCGCGATCACCACACAACCAGGTGGCAAACTGTTGAATGCACTAGCGGGCGCTGGCGTATTCGTATCATCAGCTTGTGGTGGTGGTGGCTCTTGTGGTCAGTGTCGCGTAAAAGTGAAATCTGGCGGTGGTGACATTCTTCCTACTGAGCTTGATCACATCTCTAAAGGTGAAGCTCGTGAAGGTGAGCGTCTCGCTTGTCAGGTTGCAATGAAAACGGACATGGACATCGAGCTTCCAGAAGAGATCTTCGGTGTTAAGAAGTGGGAATGTACTGTTATCTCTAACGATAACAAAGCAACCTTCATCAAAGAGCTTAAGCTTCAGATTCCAGATGGCGAATCAGTACCTTTCCGTGCTGGTGGTTACATCCAGATTGAAGCACCTGCTCACCATGTTAAATACTCTGATTTCGACGTGCCTGAAGAGTACCGTGAAGACTGGGACAAGTTTAACCTGTTCCGTTACGAGTCAGTGGTTAATGAAGAGTGCATCCGTGCATACTCAATGGCTAACTACCCAGAAGAAGAAGGCATTATTATGCTGAACGTGCGTATCGCTACGCCGCCGCCTAATAATCCTGATGTACCACCGGGTATCATGTCGTCGTTCATCTGGTCACTGAAAGAGGGTGACAAGTGTACGATTTCAGGTCCATTTGGTGAGTTCTTCGCGAAAGAAACTGACAATGAAATGGTCTTCATCGGTGGTGGTGCTGGTATGGCTCCAATGCGCTCACACATCTTTGACCAACTTAAGCGTCTGAAGTCTAAGCGTAAGATGTCTTTCTGGTATGGTGCGCGTTCTGTACGTGAAATGTTCTATGTAGAAGATTTCGACGGCCTGCAGGCTGAGAACGATAACTTCCAGTGGCACGTTGCTCTGTCTGACCCTATGCCAGAAGATAACTGGGATGGTTACACAGGCTTCATCCACAACGTAATCTATGAGAACTACCTCAAAGATCACGAAGCTCCAGAAGATTGTGAATACTACATGTGTGGTCCACCAATGATGAACGCGGCTGTAATCGGCATGCTAAAAGATCTTGGTGTAGAAGATGAAAACATCCTTCTAGATGACTTCGGTGGTTAATCTTCATTGAAGGATCGACATGGCTGGCTCATGTGAGCCAGCCATTTGTATTTTCATAGAGACCATAATTCTTCAATTTAAGTTTCTGAAACTATTTACGTTTGTCTAAGCCTCATTGATAACGACAAACGTAAATACTTTTGACAGTAGGTAAGTAAAGGTATGTTTCATCTAGCTAAATATATAAAGCTAATGGCAGTCGCACTATTCGCGACGATAATTTTATCTGGTTGCGGCGACAATCGTGAACAGGTGCATCTAAGTGGTCCAACAATGGGCACGATCTACAATGTGAAATACATTGTTACTGACACGTCTCCAAAACCAGAAGTAATTCAAGCAGAGATCAATCGATTACTGGAAGAAGTAAACGATCAGATGTCAACATATCGCCAAGATTCGGAATTGAGTCGCTTTAACCGCTATTATGGCAAAGAACCGTTCCCTGTTTCACGTCAAACTGCGCTTGTGGTTAATGAAGCGATTCGTTTGAATGCTGTCACACAGGGCGCTTTGGATGTAACCGTAGGGCCGCTCGTTAATTTGTGGGGTTTTGGACCAGAAGCTCGTCCGGAAGTCGTTCCTAGTGATGAAGAACTAGCGGCTCGTAAAGCACAAACCGGAATTAAGCATTTGTCGGCAACGGATACCACACTGAGAAAAGACCTTCGTAGTTTGTATGTTGACTTGTCTACCATTGCCAAAGGCTGGGGTGTTGATGTCTTAGCCGATTACCTTGAGAGTATTGGGATTCAAGACTACATGGTTGAAGTAGGCGGCGAAATGCGTCTAAAAGGTCTTAATCGTGATAATGTTAGATGGCGCATTGCGATTGAAAAACCGACGGTTGACGAACGCAGTGTCCAAGAGATTATCGAACCTGGAGATATGGCGATTGCAACGTCAGGCGACTACCGTAATTACTTCGAAAAAGACGGTGTTCGTTACTCTCATATCATCGATCCGACAACGGGCAAGCCTATCCACAATAAAGTGGTGTCGGTGACAGTTTTGGATAAATCATCGATGACTGCAGATGGTCTAGCAACAGGTCTGATGGTTTTGGGTGAAGAGAAAGCTTTAGAGATAGCTGAGAAAAATAATATTCCAGCTTTTATAATAGTTAAAACAGAAGACGGTTTTGAAGAGTTTGCATCAGAAGCGTTTAAACCTTATCTGAACAAGTAACGGGTCAATCACATGAATACATTTTTAATTACGTTTGGTGTTTTCTTAGTGGTCATTGCTGCCATGTCGATTGGCTATATTATCCAAAAGAAAGTGGTGAAAGGCAGCTGTGGCGGTTTGGGCGCTGTAGGTATTGATAAAGTATGTAACTGTCCAGAACCATGTGATGCACGTAAGAAACGTGAAGCACGTGAACAAGCTCGCGCAGAAAAACTAGCTGCGTGGGAAAAAGATCGTATTGCTTAACGCAGAATTGCGTAGAAATATGGGTTATCGATGGTGTAAACGGCGACGACCTTAGTATGAGTGAAAAGACCAGAGTATGACTCTGGTCTTTTTGTTTTGCTAACCAGAAAACTCGGCGTATAATTGAACTGTATAAATAAACAGTTGTGTGAGACGTGTCTGATAAAATACGAAAATTCATCCATGTCGATATGGATTGCTTTTATGCAGCCGTCGAAACGCGTGATAACCTACATTATCGAGGCAAAGCTCTAGCTGTTGGGGGGAGTGAGCGACAACGCGGCGTGATAAGTACGTGCAACTATGAGGCTCGAAAGTTTGGTGTCCGCTCGGCGATGCCTACGGCACAAGCATTGAAACTGTGTCCACACTTGTTGCTTGTGCCGGGTCGAATGCAAGTCTATAAAGAGACTTCGGTAAAAATCCGTGAGATATTCTCGCGTTATACGCCGTTAATTGAGCCACTTTCTTTAGACGAAGCGTATTTGGACGTGACAGATTCGCCCCATTGTCAGAATTCGGCCACCCTTATTGCAGAAGCGATTCGCAGCGATATCTGGAATGAATTGCAACTCACAGCGTCTGCAGGAGTTGCACCGTTAAAGTTTTTAGCAAAAATTGCCTCTGATATGAATAAGCCTAATGGCCAGTTTGTTATACCGCCAGATAGAGTCCAGGCGGTTATTGATGAACTTGATCTTGGTAAAATTCCTGGAGTCGGTAAGGTAAGTCTTGAAAAGTTAAACAAAGCGGGGCTTTTTACGTGCTTAGACGTGAGAAATAGTGATTATCGAGACTTAATAGTGCGTTTTGGTCGACTCGGCGCTTCTCTATGGAAAAAGAGTCACGGTATTGATGAGCGTGAAGTTGTCGTCGAACGAGAGCGTAAGTCCATCGGTGTCGAACGCACATTTAGCACTAATATTTCAAGCTTTGAGCAATGCTGGCAGATGATAGAAGAAAAGTTGTATCCTGAATTGGATATGCGACTCTCTAAAGCCAAGCCAAAACGTAATGTTATCAAACAAGGTATCAAGGTGAAGTTTGCTGACTTCAAACAGACGACGATCGAGCACGTACACAATAGACTGGACTTAGCTTATTTTAAAGATTTACTTCGTGAGGTGTTGGAGCGCCAACAAGGTAGAGAAATTCGCTTGCTAGGGTTAAGTGTGATGTTAGAGCCATTAGAACAAGCCCGACAATTGACCATGTTTGAAGACTGATTTTTGTTTGTACCCCTCATTGTGTTAAGGAACCAAATGGATAAGCAAGCGCTGCTCGAAGACGTTATTACCCAACTAGAACAAAATGTTGCCGCATTAATGTCGGCAATGGAGAAAACCGTTGATGCCGCTACTAACGAAGAAACCGTGCCTGAGCATAAATATGATACTTTAGCGCTGGAGGCATCATATCTTGCTCATGGGCAGGCAGTAAGGTTAGAGCAAATAAAAAACGACATCGCATTGCTTCGTAAAACGCAGGTCAAAGCGTTTTCATCGCAAGACCGCATCAAACTCACCGCTCTAGTAGACTTAGAAGATAGCGATGGTGTGGTAAACCAGTTCTTTGTTCTCCCGTGCGCCGGTGGCGTATCTATTAAAGGGATGACAATAAAGGTCGTCACTCCACAATCGCCGTTAGGTAACGCTCTGTTAGGCCAGACGCTGGATGATGAAGTCACGGTTACCATTGGAGAGCAACCCATGCATTATGCTATCATTAACTTAATTTAAGCGTATGCTATAAGGTAATTTATGAACAAGCACAAGAACAAGATTGGATGTAGTCTGCTACTTGGCACTTTGTTAATGTCAGGTCAGGCTATGGCAATTGGCCAATGTGGTGTCGACATCAAGAATGAAGTTCATTTGGATGGCGAGCAAGTGGAAATCGTTAAGGCGTCATCCTCAAAAGTATTGATAGATGAAGACAACAATCTGTTTATCAATGGAAAACCCATTGAGTTAAATCAGCTACAAAAAGAAGCTCTAGAGAGCTACCGAGAGAACATGAATAAGTATGTTCCTAAAGCCAAAGAATTGGCAGAACATGGCCTTGAGCTGACTAACGATCTCATTGATGATGTTTCAGAGAGTTTTGACAATTCAGACGCTTTTCAAAATGTTAAACAAGCGGTTGCGGAGTTTTTTACGGACGTAGAGTCTCGGTATGAACGCAATGGTGAGTTTGTCCTCAAGTCGGAAGCATTCAGCTCTTTTATGGACAACTGGGAGCAGGATGTAGCCAAAGCGAAAGAGGTGTTTAACAAGGAGTTCTTTAGTAGTGCATTTACCGCTCTTCAAGAGAAAATGAGCGAAGAGGGTGGGTTGAATTTGACCGAGTTATCCAAGCAAATGGATGAGCTTAAGACTCGAATGTCAGATACGATGAAACAGCAATCAGACTCATTGAAGCAACAAGCAGAAGACTACTGCGATTCGTTAAATGATGTCGCCCAAGAAGAGCAAGAGCTTCAAAACAAAATACCTGAGCTGAAAGATTACCAAGTCTTTACCATCTAGCCTGCGACCGATTTGAACTACAAGAAAAGCTTCGCTAACGAATAATTAGCGAAGCTTTTCTTGTAAATGTTATCGATTTGTTCTGTTTTTGTCGTCGTTATTGATGATTGGTGCTTTTATTCTCATGTGGTGAAAAACTTACTGTCATCTCTGGGTGTTAAATTAGAGTATTTCACTAAATTAAATTGCACGAATTGGATTTTTAACATACTGTATCAGCAAACTAGTACGGTGTGATAATTTCAGTGGATATTTCTAACTCTTCTTCAGCTCCAAGGGAGCACTTTGGATCTCGACTCGGTTTTATATTAGCAGCCGCTGGTGCTGCCGTCGGTCTAGGTAACATCTGGGGCTTCCCGACTCAAGCTGCTAGTAATGGTGGCGGTGCATTTCTATTGGTTTATTTGGTGATGATATTAGTCGTCGCTTTCCCAATGTTGGTAGCCGAGATGGCTATCGGTCGTCATGGTCAGGCGAACCCAGTTGATAGTATGAAATCGCTAACGAGCAGTGCTTTGGGTAAGCGTGCCGGAGGCATTGTTGGTTGGATTGGCCTTTCTGTCCCTTGCGCAGTGTTGGCCTTTTATTCGATAGTGGGTGGCTGGTTAATTTGTTTTTTGTTTGGAGCCTTGGCTGATATTGCAGGCTTTTCCGCGCTTGCCGATTGGTTTAAGGGATTCAGCGTTGAAAGGAATGTATTTGGCACCATAGTGTTTTATCTTCTTACGATCTTGATTGTCCAAGGTGGCGTTAAACACGGTATCGAAAAATGGTCGACGAGATTAATGCCGTCGTTGTTCATTTTGTTTGCACTATTGTTTGTTTACATCATGATGCAGCAGGGAGCAATGGAAGGGCTGAAGCACTATCTGATTCCGGACTTTGAGAAAGTGTGGGATAGAAAGTTGATTCTGGCTGCGATGGGGCAGGGTTTTTTCTCTTTAACCATTGGTGGCTGCTCTATGTTGATCTATGGTTCGTATCTTTCTAAAAAAGAGAACCTGCCGAAGATGGCAATGAACGTGACGTTGGTAGACACCGCGGTCGCTTTCATTGCGGGGCTTGTTGTTATGCCAGCTATGTTTGTCGCGATGCAAAAAGGCGTACAGATCTACGCTGAAGATGGCTCGCTGCTTAGCTCGGACACTCTCGTCTTTACCGTTCTGCCATTAATGTTCGAATCGCTTGGTATGTTGGGCTTAGTGTTCTCGGTTGTGTTTTTCATCTTGTTGACAATCGCAGCACTGACCTCGTCCATTTCAATGCTGGAATGCCCTGTTGCGCTAGTAGATGAGCGTTTCAAAACGGGTCGCAAGAAAACCAGTTGGGTATTAGGTGCACTTATCGCTTTATTTAGTGTTTATATTGTCTTCAACTTTGGTGAGTTATTTGGTTTGGTCGCTATGGTTGCTACTCAGTATTTGCAACCCGTCGCTGCGCTGTTGTTCTGTGTGTTCGGTGGTTGGGTATGGAGTCGAGCCAGTAAGATAAAAGAGCTTGAACAGGGTTGTCCAGATCTTCAATTAGGATGGTTTGGTAAAATTTGGCCGTTTTACGTGAAGTTTATCTGTCCGATCCTAGTGGCAACCGTCATCTGGGCATCATTCGGTTAAGTTATCGATGCCATTAATGAACGAAAAAGCTCTGCCTAGGCAGAGCTTTTTCGTTAACCAAGGTGGAGTGGCCTAACGGAACTGCCCAGCCTCTGGTAGAAAGTCAAATCCAGCTTGCGCTAACTTATCGATTAATGCTGATTTGCTGATGTCAAAAAAGCGTGTGAGTTCATCAAGATTACCGCCAAAATCATCTCTTAGCTTCATGTTAACAATACTCATAAGCATAACGGGATCCATCGTCTCAAAGTTTGCTAAATTCATGTTTTGGTCTCTATTTATCTTCAAAGTCAGAAATCAGTAGGTTTGCAGCTGCAAACGCCGCTTTTTCACGCGCGTCTTTTGGTAATGATTCGTCCGCAGCAATGTCATTTAATGCGCGAACCGCACATGCAATGGCCTGAGGCACATAGCCCTGATCTCCGCTACCGATTTGGGCATAAATTTCTCTTACTAAATCACAACAACCGTAAACTTGCATATCAATGCTCTCTGTAAATGATAACTTGTCTCAATATACACATGGGAGCTGGAAAAAACAAAATTGCCGTTTGATATGAAACAAAAAAGCCGATGTTGTGGTTAAACATCGGCTTAATAATGGCGATTAAAACAGCAGGTTATGCTTTAGCAGGGATAGCTTCTAGCAGAGCGACCATTTGGTTCCAGAACAATTCAACGGTATCAATTTTCACTTTCTCATCTGGTGAGTGCGGAAATTTAATCGTTGGGCCGAAAGAGACCATATCCATATTAGGGTAAGGTTCTTTGAATAGACCGCATTCTAAACCCGCGTGAATGACCATGATATTTGGCTTGTGACCGTAGATGCCTTCGTACATATCGCGGAAGATTGCCATGATTTCTGATTCTGGATCTGGTTTCCAACCAGGGTAGGCTCCTGAGCATTGAATGCTTGCACCAGCAAGTTCTGCAATAGAGGCAAGCATTCCTTCAACTTGTGAACGTCCAGAATCAATGAGGGAGCGAACTAAGCAAAGCACTTCAACTTTGTCTGCTTGAGTCGTGATCACACCAACATTTAGAGAGGTTTCTACAACCCCTTCAATGTCGTCACTCATGCGAATCACGCCATTTGGGCAGGCATTGAGTGCGGCAACAAAGCGCGTTTGAGATTCAATTGTGAAGGTTTCAGCTAAATCGGCCGCGTCATTAAAGGTAACAATGTCAGTTTCAATGGCACCGAGTTCAGATTTAAGCAGTTCAGTATAAAAACTGTATAGCTCGTCAAGCTTGGCTAGGTTTGCTTCAGGAAGTGCCAGAGTGACAAAACCTTCACGAGGAATGGCATTGCGCAAACTGCCACCACGGAATTCAATCAGACGAGCATCGAGTTCCTTAGCGTGACCAGCTAAGAAGCGAGCGAGAAGTTTATTGGCATTACCACGACCAGTATGAATGTCGCAGCCAGAGTGACCACCTTTAAGGCCCTTTAAGGTGAGTTGACGGGCTACGTAACCTTCTGGTGCTGACTCACGTGTGATGTCTAACGTCAGCGCTGCATCGATACCGCCCGCACAGCCCATATAGACTTCGCCTTCTTGTTCAGAATCGGTGTTAAGTAGAATTTCACCTTCTAACCAACCAGACTCTAGGCCAAACGCGCCGGTCATTCCTGCTTCTTCATCAATAGTCAGTAACACTTCTAGTGGGCCATGCTTGATATCATTAGAAGCAAGGACGGCCAAGCATGTCGCCATACCAATACCGTTATCAGCACCCAGAGTTGTGCCTTTTGCCGTTACCCATTCACCATCGACATAAGGCTGAATCGGGTCGACAGTAAAGTCATGGTCGGTGTCTTCATTCTTTTGCGGCACCATATCGATGTGCGCTTGTAGAACGACACCTTTTTTGTTTTCCATGCCTGCGGTTGCTGGTTTCTTAATGAAGACGTTGCCAGTTGTGTCACGCTTTACGTCTAAGCCTTGCTCTTTAGCCCAGCCTACAATGTACTCAGCTAGAGCTTCTTCGTGCTTAGATGGGTGTGGGATTGAGCAGATTTTATCGAAAAATTGCCAGACAGGTGCTGGTGACAACTTACTGATTTCAGAATGGAATTCAGACACGGAACTCTCCTTTTGACGGGCTTTGCTAGATAGATGTTCCCCAGATTTCTCATATTTCGATGGGAATCTCTGGTTTTCTAGCTTATTTAAGATAAAGCAAAGGATAACATTAGTTGTAAACAGGTAGTAGTCAAACCTTGTGTCTCTTGTCGTCGTGGTAGTAAAGCTTAGTTACCATTGTTAAATAATACAGAGCTCATATCCAAGGGGGAGGTTATGTAATTTAATTACAAAATAACGTAATTAATAAGATTTAATTTTAGTTATTGTGACTTATATCGCTTTTATACTTGTAATAAAAAACCAATATGGTATTCTTTTGAACAGTTGAGAGAATCAACGATACTGCTCATGGAAAGAGCCCGATTTATCGCCTCCAAGGAACCGAGATTCAAAGCAAACTATGCATAATGATGTTTTGTTAGAAGGTGATGTTTATGAAAGGTTTAGCAAGCGCGATGTTTTGGACAACTCAAAACGTATACACAAAAGACTTCGCGTACAATGTCTACTTTGGTAGATAGTGAACGATTTATACCCCTATATTTAGAATTTTTCGTTGGTTATATACCCCAATTGATGACCAAATTATTCTACCGCCACTCAACTGAGTGGCGTTTTTTTTGTCTTTTATCTCCCCAAACTACCGTCTTAATCTCAAAAAACGTTCAAATAGTGAACGAACGGTAAATAGCCTGACTACACTGAATTCTATTGGCGATTGAGTAACTACATCAAATTGTTAGTTATTGTTACCGAATAGGTTTCATATCAACTTAAAATTATTTGGTTTAGAGTCAAAATTCTAGGTGGAATTTGCGTTTTGATAACCTTATAATTCGCGCCAATCGTTTACGCAACCGTTTACTTTTTACATTTTAGGGATTCGATTATGCTCGAAAGGCTGTTTAAACTCAGTGAACATGGCACCAATGTGCGCACTGAGATCATCGCAGGTTTAACAACCTTCCTGACGATGGCTTACATTATTTTTGTTAACCCAGCAATTCTAGCTGATGCAGGCATGGATCGCGGCGCAGTATTCGTTGCTACCTGTCTTGCGGCTGCTATTGGCTGTTTCATCATGGGCTTCGTAGCTAACTATCCAATCGCACAGGCTCCTGGTATGGGACTGAATGCGTTCTTTACCTACGCTGTTGTGCTAGGTATGGGTTACACATGGCAAGTGGCTCTAGCGGCAGTATTCTGCTCAGGTGTCTTGTTCATCCTTTTGAGTGTTTTCAAAATTCGTGAGTGGATCATTAACTCCATTCCAATGTCGCTCAGAACCGGTATTTCTGCCGGTATTGGTCTATTTTTGGCACTTATCGCGCTGAAAAACGCGGGTATTGTTGTCGATAACCCAGCAACACTGGTTTCGCTTGGTCATATCACGTCATTGCCAGCAACTCTCGCTGCAGTTGGTTTCTTCCTGACTATTGCACTTGTACACCGTGGTGTAAAAGGTGCAGTAATGATCGCTATCTTGGCGGTAACCGGTCTTGGTCTTATGTTTGGTGACGTGCAGTGGGGCGGTATCATGTCTGCTCCACCAAGCATTGCGCCTACCTTCATGCAATTAGATTTCTCAGCCGTGTTTGAGATCGGCATGATTTCAGTGGTATTTGCTTTCTTATTCGTCGACTTGTTTGACACTGCAGGTACGCTGGTTGGCGTTGCTCAAAAAGCAGATTTAATCGGCAAAGATGGCAAAATCCCACGCTTGAACAAAGCGCTTCTAGCGGATTCAACAGCGACATCAGTAGGTGCACTACTGGGTACGTCAAACACAACCTCATATGTAGAGAGTACAGCAGGTGTGGCTGCTGGCGGTCGTACAGGTCTGACTGCAGTTGTTGTTGGCATTTTGTTTGTACTTGCTTTATTCTTCTCGCCTTTGGCGGGTATGATCCCAGCTTACGCAACTGCAGGTGCTCTGTTTTACGTAGCAATTCTTATGATGTCTGGTCTAGTTGGTATCGACTGGAGAGACATTACAGAAGCTGCGCCGGTTGTTGTAACTTGCTTGCTGATGCCTTTTACATTCTCTATTGCAGAAGGTATCTCGTTAGGTTTCATTGCTTACGCGGCGATCAAAGCATTGAGTGGTAAAGGACGTGACGTTTCCCTAAGTGTATGGGTAATGTCGGCAATCTTTATCATGAAGTACATTTTGGCTGCATAACGCACGAACACGTTTTAATTAGGTTTTTACTATGGCTAACAAATTCATCATCACATGGGACAATATGCACGCATATTGCCGTCAACTTGCTGAGCGTCAAATGCCAGCAGAACAGTGGAAAGGCATTCTAGGCGTAAGCCGTGGTGGTCTGGTTCCTGCTGCAATTCTGGCTCGTGAGCTAGGTATTCGTTACGTAGATACAGTATGTATCTCTAGCTACGATCACGATCATCAGCGTGACATGACAGTGCTAAAAGCACCTGAGCATGATGGTGAAGGTTATCTAATCGTTGATGATTTAGTAGACAGTGGCGACACTGCTCGTAAGATCCGCGAGATGTACCCTAAAGCTAAATTTGTAACAGTCTGTGCGAAACCTGCGGGTGTTGAGCTTGTTGATGAATACATCGTTGACATCGCTCAGGACTGTTGGATTGAGCAACCATGGGATATGGTGCTGTCTTACGTTGAGCCAATCAACCGTAAACAAAAATAAATACATCAATCTGTATTTGCGAAAAATGACCCTTTATTGGGTCATTTTTTTTATTACTATATAGGACAAAGTTCCATTAGAAGGCGATGACATGTCTGAAGAAACCAGCAAGAATATCTCTGAGACGTTGTTCGAGAAAAACAAACAGGCAAAAGAAACCTCTCGCCTCATCAGATATATGCCGAGTAGTGAAAAGTTGCTTGAGGAGCGCAGAGCGCAAAATCCAACATCTTGGTATCGTAATTTGTTGCGCTTGCAATGGGTTTGGCAAGGTGTGGACCCTATTGAGCAAGAGCGCGTGCTAGCGACGATCGCTTCCTCTAAACATTCCAGAACAGTGGATGATTGGTTAGATACAGTCATGGGTTACCACGGTGGTAATTGGAATTATGAGTGGACCAAGCTTGGTATGCAGCATCAAAAGCGCGCCAATGATGTCACGGGGGATGATTCAGCAGAAGAGCTATTTAAAGCGTCACTGTGTTTTAGTATTGCCGGTTACCCTCATCTTAAAAATGACAACTTGGCCTTGCAGGCGCAGGTGCTAGCGAATACCGCTTACAACGAGGCGGCAAAGCGCACAAGTCACATCATAAAGCAAATTGAAGTACCGTATAAAAACAAACAAATCATAGCTAACCTTCACCTTGTCAGTACCGATAAGCCGCAACCTGTCGTCATTGTCAGTGCGGGATTGGATTCGTTGCAGACCGATATGTGGCGCCTATTCCGCGACTATCTTGCTCCGGCAGGTATCGCTATGCTAACGGTGGATATGCCATCCATCGGACACAGTTCTCATTGGACGCTAACGGAAGATACTTCCTGCTTGCACCAAGCTGTGCTTAATGAACTCCCTAAGATTCCTTGGGTGGATCACTTTAAAGTGGGCTTGTTGGGCTTCCGTTTTGGCGGTAATGCAATGGTGAGGCTGTCATTCCTTGAGCCAGGTAAAATTAAAGGCTGCGTTGCTTTAGGTGCGCCAATTCACGACATTTTAGCCAGTCCGAACAAGCTAAAAAATATGCCGAAAATGTATTTGGATATGCTGGGGTCGCGTTTAGGGAAAGATGCTATTGATATTAACAGTTTATCCGGACAACTCATGGCTTGGTCTTTGAAGGTTCAAGGCTTCTTGAGTGCTCGTCGAACCAAAGTACCGATTTTAGCCTTAAGTTTGGAAGGGGATATGGTTTCGCCACATTCCGATAATCGTTTGGTCGCCATGTTCAGTGATTACGGCAAAGCGAAGCAAATTCCAGCAAAAGGTATTACCAAAGGATATGAGCAATCACTCGAAATGGCGATCAAGTGGTTGGAGGACGAACTTTGGAGGTGACATTTGTGGTAAATTGGTTAAATATGAAATGAGCATGTAATCAAATATATGATAAAACAATAAATATCTCGGAAAATTTAACGCTATTTCAATTCAATAACTAGTTTTACTTATAAATGGAGTTTCCCCATGTCTGAAGCGGCTAAGAATCCTACGCATTATCGTTTACTCACAGCTCTAAAAGCTATTGGGCCTTATCTTAGAGAACCACTATGCAAAGAAGGCTTCTATCACTTCGATTGTCTGTCTGTCTGTGTGGACGATACTAAGTCTCCAGAAGATAGAGAGTTTTGGGGCTGGTGGTTAGATTTATGTTTAGCTGACGAGCAGTTTGAAGCCACTTATCAAATTGGCCGTTATAACCAAGATGGTGAGTGGGTGCTCGAATCGGCTCCAGAATCAGCCGCCGAAGAGATCACTCGGACACAAGAAGTTTTTCATGAAAAACTAGTTTCAGCCTTACAAGAAAAATTCGCGCTGGATGTAGCAATACATGATGATTCAGTAGAGTTTGTGTAACGTATATAAAGCCCCAATGTCTCAATTGGGGCTTTTTTTTTGCTGCTTTTCCAATCCACTCACTTTTTGCTTGTATAAATGATGTTTGATTGCTAAAACATCACTCCTTATTTAATTTTCGTGTCCAACAAACAGAGATGACAACTGATATTAATCGTCAAGCTACAGAGAAGAAAACTGTAGTGGTGAAGTTAGGAACAAGTGTTCTTACAGGTGGTTCCCTTGCGTTAAATAAAGCGCATATGGTGGAGCTCGTTAGACAATGTGCTGAGCTGAAAAAGCTTGGGCACTCTGTAGTTGTGGTATCGTCTGGTGCTATTGCGGCAGGCAGAGAACATCTTGGATACCCCGCGCTTCCCAACTCGATGGCGAGCAAACAGCTACTTGCGGCTGTAGGTCAAAGTCAGTTAATTCAAGTTTGGGAATCATTGTTTGCCATTTATGGCCTTAAAATTGGTCAAATGTTACTGACTCGCGCCGACCTAGAAGATCGTGAGCGCTTTTTGAATGCCCGTGACACCATCAACGCTTTGGTTGAGCATGACATTATTCCAGTCGTTAACGAAAATGATGCTGTCGCAACGAACGAGATAAAAGTGGGTGATAACGACAATTTATCTGCGTTAGTCGGTATTTTATGTGGCGCGGATAAATTACTACTGTTGACTGATCAACGAGGCTTATTTACGGCTGATCCACGTAAAGACCCAAATGCAGAACTGATTCGTGAAGTAACAACCATTGATGAAACCCTTCGTAAAATTGCCGGTGGCAGTGGTACGACTTTGGGCACTGGTGGTATGGCAACGAAACTTCAGGCGGCAGATATTGCACGCCGTGCTGGTATTGAAGTCATAATCGCTGCCGGCAGTGCCGAGAATGTGGTGTTTGACTCATTATCTGACCAGCCTCAAGGTACGCGTTTTCTACCGCTTCCAGAAGCACTAGAAAACCGAAAACGTTGGATTCTAGCGGGACCGGCGGCAACCGGTAACATTGTTCTTGACGCTGGCGCAGTCAACGCTGTAATAGGCAAAGGTAGCAGCTTGCTAGCAAAAGGTGTCGTTAAAGTTACAGGCCATTTCTCTCGCGGAGAAGTGGTACGTGTGACAACCAAAGACGGAGCGCTTGTTGCAAAAGGAATTTGTGGCTACTCCGATACTGATCTAGCAAAAATTGCTGGAAAACACAGTAAAGAGATCGGTGAGACTCTAGGCTACGACTATGGTGCTGAGGTTATTCACCGCGACGATATGGTTGTCATTCAAGATTAAAAATAAAGGGATAAGTTATGGATATGATTAAACTGGGCCAGAACGCTAAGCAAGCGAGCTTTGCCCTGGCGACCGCGTCTACGGCTCAAAAGAACAATGCACTACAGATCATTGCTGATGAACTAGAAGCAAGCGCTGACGTCATCTTAGCGGCAAACGCTAAAGATATTGAGCTCGGCCGTGAAGCAGGGCTAAGTGAAGCTCTTTTAGACCGTTTACTATTAAACGAGCAGCGCCTAAAAGGGATTGCAGATGATGTGCGTAATGTGATTACTTTATCTGATCCCGTGGGCAGTGAAATTGACAGCAGAGTCCTAGAGAACGGCATGAGCCTGTCTCGTCGTCGCGTACCGCTTGGTGTGGTAGGTGTGATCTACGAAGCACGCCCTAATGTGACCATTGATATTGCGGCGCTTTGCCTAAAAACAGGTAACGCAAGCATTTTGCGTGGCGGTAAAGAGACGTTCTACTCGAATATGGAGCTGGTGAAAGTCATTCAATCGGCACTGGATAAAGCTGGTTTACCTGCGGCTTCGGTCCAATATATCGAAAAACCTGACCGTGAGTTGGTATCACAGTTGCTTAAACTGGATGACTACGTCGATATGATCATTCCTCGTGGTGGCGCAGGTCTACACAAAATGTGTAAAGAAAACAGCAATATCCCAGTGATCATTGGCGGTTTTGGCATCAGTCATATTTTCGTTGACGAGTCTGCTGACCTAGTCCGTTCTTTAGATGTGGTCGAAAACGCTAAAGTTCAGCGCCCATCTGCGTGTAATGCCTTGGATACCCTACTCGTACATGAGAAGGTTGCGGCGGAGTTCTTGCCTATGCTTGCCGAACGTCTGCAAGGCAAAGTTAGCTTAGTTGCTGAGCCAAAAGCGAAGGCTATTTTAGCGGGTACTGAGGATCTAAGAAGTGCAGGTGAAGGTGATTTTGATACTGAATGGTTGAGCTTCACACTCGGTGTGAAAGTGGTCGCCGATGTAGAAGAAGCTATCCACCATATGCGTGTACACAACGCGAGCCACTCGGATGCCATTATGACTAATAGCCTAGTGAATTCAGAAAAGTTTATCAACTCGGCAGGTTCAGCGGCGGTTTATGTTAACGCATCTACGCGTTTTACCGACGGTGCGCAGTTTGGTTTAGGTGCTGAAGTTGCCGTATCGACTCAGAAGCTTCATGCTCGCGGCCCTATGGGCTTAGAAGAGCTAACGAGCTATAAGTGGGTCGGAAAAGCGGATTACTTGCCACGCGCTTGATAAATCACACAGTGATAAATGGAAGAAGTCAGAGCGATAAGCTCTGACTTTTTTGTTGGTGAAGCCCGGAGCGATTATTTTGCTTAGCGACGGCTATCGAGTTGCTTTGGCTAAAAAGCGGTCCAGGTTGTTGGCAAACTCGCGTCTTTCTGTTTGTCCTAACGGTGCAGGCCCACCAGTTTGCACACCGCTAGAGCGCATGGTATCCATAAAATCGCGAATATTGAGTCGCGCTTTAATTGTCTCTTTCGTGTACATTTCACCACGCGGACTAAGTGCTAGGGCATGCTTAGTGATCACTTCGTCTGCAAGTGGAATATCTGAAGTGATGACCAAGTCACCTTCGCCAACACGTTTAACAATTTCGTTATCGGCAATGTCAAATCCAGATGGCACAGTTAGAGAGTGTATATTCTCGCGTCTTGGGACTGGAACGGTATGATTTGCTACGAATGTACAAGTTAACCCTGTGCGCTCTGCCGCCCTACAGATGGTTTCACGAATTACCTTTGGACACGCATCCGCATCCACCCAAATTTTAACCATTGCTCTGCTCCAACTTAGCCAGTCTTGTCATCAGTAATGAGACTTGTTGTTCAAGTTCTTTCACTCTGAGCTCTAACGGTTGCACTTCAGGCTCTGCTGCTACTTCGACTTTTGGAACATGTTGGCTGCTTTTCCACGATTTGATCACAGTAATAAGTGCTGGCATAGGGACTTTGGTCTTCAAACGCGCTTTTACCAACGCAACGGTAGGCTCCTTGCCTTCTGCATGCAATGAGTTTAACGCGGCTTCAATCTCTGCTGAGACATCTTTCGTTAGCATGATTTTTTCCAGTCAATAAGGGATAGCCAAATAGTACCTTATTGATTAAGAGCTGGGTATAGAAAAGCATAAAGTGATGTTTGTCACACTTTGATTTTGACGTCTTTATCAGTCGTCGAGCTAAAATGGAAAACCCGTGTGCGAGATCTCTCACAGCATCTGTGAGATAAAGAGAAAAAATCGCGAGAAATTTGGAAGTGATTTGTTTTAAGTTATTGTAAATAATGGTTTTTAACCAGATTGAAACAATTAAATTCAGAAAAAATTGAGTTTTCTGCATTGCTCAAAAACGGCAATCGCGTAAATTAGAACCTGTCGGAAGGATGCTGACACGGAACAGGAAAGACATAGGAAGGTCATCTTCAGGAAGAAGATTTGGTTACCAAGGGAAACGTAACCAGCAAGGAAGTTAGGATAGCGCGGGATGCGAACAATCATCAGGAAGATGATTTTAAAGGAAAAGGATACACTCAGGAGAGTGAAGGAACCCCATCAGGATGATGGTCAAGGACACCGCTCAAGGAACAAGTGAAGCGAGCTGACTGGGATGGTTAGCGTCATTGGATGAGATGGACACCGCTAGGACGGCGACGAATGGATATAGCTGAAGGATTCAGCCACTATTACGGATGATGCATGGAGCATTTTTTAGTAGCCGGACTGCTGCGAGTAAGACTATAGCTCCAATACGCAAGTGTTGGGGCTTTTCTTATATCTGAGATCAATAAATCTCATGCAATCACTTGTTATAGTCTGCACGCGAAATCAAAGGAATGTAATAACGTTATGACGATCGCTACGCTACGGACAGTATTAATCCCCTATACCGACCATCTTGAGTCGGATTTTCTTATGCTTAACGTGTGTGCCAAGAATCGAAAGCATATGAATGGCCCTCACACATTGGCAAAAGCACGCACTATTTTTCAATCGATATTAAGCGACCCTGATATTTATGCCATGGCGGTATTGGATATTAGAACTCGAGACTATCTTGGCCATATTTTTGTTAATAGGCACGCGAGCAGTGAGGGTGAATTGGGGTATATCTTTGATAAACAGTATTGGAATAAAGGTATTGCCACGGAAGTGTTGCGCGCGTTTATTCCTGATGTAGTGGCTAGCTTAGGGTTAAGTAAGTTGACTGCAAATGTCGACACTGACCATGAGCCTTCCATTAGATTGCTTCAGAAACTTGGCTTTGAGCAAATAGGCCATGCCAAAGATGAACACGGCCGCTATTTGATCTTTCAATCTATATTCGGTGAGGTGGCAGGTGAAAATTCAGAACATGAAAGCCTTTCATCAACAGCTTTCCTTGATAGTAATCATCGCCTAGGGCTGAAAACTCAAATTCATAAATAGTATGCCAACCCCATCTGCCGTTGGCATCTCTCAATCTATGTGAGCCGAACGACACACTGAGCATCTGCAGGTCAAGTTCCTTACATCGCCGACTCACTGCAACTTTCGCAATTTCGCCTTGACGTCTTTGTTGCCAGAACAAAAAACAAAATAGGCTTAATGCCAAGATCATTAGTAAATGATCGATCACCCTTGGTTCTCCTTAGTGCATTCGACCCTGTGTGGCACTTTGCTGCAAAGCAACTAACGCCTGTGCCAGTTCAGGGGAAGGGCTAGAGTGTAGTAGTGGTAACAGTACTAATCGTAAACTTGGCATCATAACCAAATCAGCGAACAGCTGGTTGAACAGAGTTTGGTTTCCTGTTTGCGCCAGTCTAATCAGAAATTGCTCCGCCAATGCTGGTGTGGTTAACGGTAACCAAGAACGGCCAGCAATGGCGATTAGGATTTCTTGATGGCTGAGTGTTGGACTTGCCAAAATAGTCGAAATCAGCGACTCAAGTTGTTCTGGTTTACCGCCTGATAAGGCGCGGACATACGCTGAGAGGAGAAACAGATCAGCGTGTTGTGTCTCTAATTCTCTTTGCGCTAATTCAAACAACGTATCAGAAACTTTAGCTGGAAGGCTGATATGCTCTAATGCTCCTAACAGTGCATATCTTGGCTCGTTAGCAATATGACGTAAACTGGTTCTTACCAGACGATTATTGTCGTCAGTATTGAGACGCGCGGCGATGTCTGTAATTCCCTGTAGACCAACCGTTTGCCAATTATCCCAACCCAATTTCCCCGCAAAATACTCCTGCGCATGTGTGTAGTATTGACTAGTGGGTAATGCTAACTCAGCGCGAAGTAAACTATGAAAAACGGCAAGTTTGTCGTCTTTGGGTTTGAAAGTAAACGGGTTGTTGGCGAGCTTTTGTTGCTGCTCCTCACTCATTTCTTTACTCAAACGAGTGCCCATGGCTTCCATGACAAACTTCAGAAATTGACCCACATCCGCTTGGCTAAGGAGGCCGCGTTCATCGAGATTAAACTTCAGAAACCATATCCAAGGCTGTTTCTCCGCATTCCAATAAGCAATCGCAAACTGAGCCTGTCTTTGAATCGGATAGGGGTACGGTTGGCTTGCTTGTTCAACGTTGGCAAATTGTTCATTGTCGATGCGTTGAACTCGTCGAGAAATATCATAAATATGATACTCGCAGCCGCTGTTTACCAGAAGGTCCGACAAAGTATGAATGGTATCCATGGAGTAATTCCTAGTACGGTTTGGGTATAGAACAATAGATGGTATTCTATCGCGAATTTTCAAGTCATTGGTTGCCAATTTCATCGAATGATGAGACCAAATCCTAACGAACGGCCTATTTACCATGAAGTTATTGCTTGTAGAGCTAAGAGAATTGCTTAAAAAACATGCACTGTGGCAAGCCCACGCGCCAACAGCGAGTGCAATGAGCAGTGAACAACCTTTTTCTGTCGATACCTTGGAGCCCCATGAGTGGCTACAGTGGGTATTTATTCAGCGTATTGAATCTATGATAGAACTAGGGCAACCTTTGCCAAAAGGGTTTGAGATAGCTCCTTACTTCGAAGAAGTCTGGAAGCTGAGTCCGGAGTATCAAGAAATTATCCTAGTATTGAAAAAAATGGATGGCAGTGCGAAATGACTGATATCGTAGCTTTACCTGCCGTCGAACCACTCGAGATCGTTTATCAAGATCAATATTTAGTCGCGGTAAATAAGCCAGCAGGCATGCTTGTGCATCGTTCGTGGCTAGATAAAAACGAAACGCGTTTTGTCATGCAAACATTACGTGACCAAATTGGTCAGCACGTGTTCCCTCTGCATCGCTTAGACCGTCCAACGTCTGGTGTGTTGTTATTTGCTTTGTCGAGTGAAGTAGCTTCACAGACAATGCCGATGTTTGCTGAGCACAACATTGAAAAAACCTATCACGCCATCGTTCGTGGTTGGATTAATGAAGGCGACGTTCTCGATTACCCTCTGAAAGTAGAACTCGACAAGATCGCGGATAAATTTGCGTCGCAAGACAAAGAAGCGCAGCCTGCTGTCACGGCTTATCAGCCACTGGCGTCGGTAGAAGTGCCTTATTCAACGGGACGATTTCCAACTAGCCGTTATTGCTTAGTCGAAATGAAGCCAAAAACAGGACGAAAGCACCAACTCCGTCGACATATGCACCATTTAAGTCATCCAATTATCGGTGACACCAGCCATGGTGATGGGAGGCATAACCGTTTGTTTCGTGAACATTTTGATTCATATCGCTTGTTGTTGCACGCTTCAAAGCTGGAGTTTGTTCACCCAATCACAGAGCAGAACATTACCATTTCTGCCAAGTTTGATACGGTTTGGCAAAACCTTATTGATACGTTTGAATGGCAACAGTGTGAGGCCATTCAGCAATACCAAAGAGAACGGGTTTAACTGTTCAAAATAGTGGATTTCTTAATAGGTGAATTTTCGCTAAACTGGGAAATCAACCACAGGAGGTGTTATGCATTGTCCCTTTTGCACTGAAAATGATACAAAGGTTATCGACTCAAGGTTGGTAGCAGATGGCCATCAGGTGCGCCGTCGCCGTCAATGTTTGGCATGTAGTGAGCGTTTCACCACTTTTGAAACGGCGGAACTGGTGATGCCAAAGGTCATTAAGTCCAATGGTAACCGAGAGCCTTTTAACAAAGATAAAATGGTTGGTGGCATTCAGCGTGCTCTAGAAAAGCGTCCGGTAAGTGAAGACGCTATTGAACTCGCCATCAGTCATATCGAATCACAACTTCGAGCGACTGGAGAGCGTGAAGTACCGAGTGAAATGATTGGTAACCTTGTGATGAATCAACTAAAAGAGTTAGATAAGGTTGCTTATATTCGCTTTGCCTCCGTTTATCGAAGTTTCGAAGATATTCGAGAGTTTGGAGAAGAAATCGCTCGTCTTGAAAACTGACCGATGCTGATTCATCTAGCCATAGATATGGAAAGTTATGAGCCAATTTAGCGCTATTGATTATCAAATGATGAGCCGTGCCATTGAGCTCGCGAAAAGGGGACGCTTTACCACTGCGCCCAACCCTAATGTAGGCTGCGTTATTACTGTCAATAATGAGGTCGTGGGAGAAGGCTATCATAAGAAAGCCGGTGAACCTCATGCGGAAGTGCATGCCTTGAGAATGGCAGCCGAGCGAGCCAAGGGCGCCACCGCCTATGTCACCCTTGAGCCTTGCTCACACTATGGACGAACGCCTCCATGTGCAGAAGGACTGATCAAAGCCGGGGTGTCTAAAGTCATTTGTGCCATGTCTGATCCTAATCCACAAGTCGCCGGGCGTGGTTTCAATATGCTTCGCGAAGCAGGTATTGAGGTATCAGTTGGCCTTCTGGAACAAGATGCACGCGCTCTGAATCCTGGTTTTCTGAAGAAAATGGAAACGGGGATGCCATTTGTCCAACTTAAAATGGCCGCCAGTCTTGATGGGCAAACAGCGTTATCCAATGGCGTAAGTCAGTGGATCACCGGCCCTGAAGCGCGTCAAGATGTGCAAGCATATCGAGCTCAATCAGGGGCCATTCTGTCAACAAGCAAAACAGTGGTCGAAGACAACGCCTCTTTGAATGTGCGTTGGGGTGAGTTACCCAGTTATGTGACGGATGTGATTGAACCTGCACAGTTGCGCCAACCTACTCGCGTGATTTTAGATAGACAACATGTCCTATCAAGTGACCTGAAGTTGTTTCACTCTGAGGGCGAGATTACTCGAGTCGCGCAGGCGGGGGGGGATCTTAACGTGGCAACGAATTCAGCGAATCAACTGGATTTGGCCGAAACCTTGCAACGCCTTGCTAAAGAACAACAAATCAATCATATCTGGGTAGAGGCGGGGGCGACGTTAGCAGGTTCCTTGATTCAGCAACAGCTTGTGGATGAGCTGATTGTCTATTTAGCCCCTAAGCTTATGGGGGCCGATGGGCGAGGACTTATCGGGGCACTTGGATTGACAAAGATGCAAGATGTCATCGAACTCGACATACAAGATATTCGTTTGGTGGGATGCGACATTCGTATCGTTGCCATACCAAAACTAAAACAGAAGTAGAACAATGTTTACAGGAATAATTGAAGCGGTCGGCACATTAAAAGGTATCACTCCAAAAGGGGAAGATATCAGCATTCATGTCGAAGTGGGCAAACTGGACATGAGTGACGTAAAACTAGGGGATAGTATTGCGACTAATGGTGTCTGTCTTACGGTGACGAGCTTTACAACCAACAGTTATCATGCCGACCTGTCCGTTGAGACGCTTAAGAAAACGGGGTTTGCCCATTACAGTGTTGGCGACAAAGTAAACCTAGAAAAAGCAATGCTGCCAACGACACGATTTGGTGGCCACATTGTATCAGGACACGTGGATGGTGTTGGTGAAATTGTGGACCGACAACAAGTGGGTCGCGCTATCGAATTTTGGGTGCAAATGCCGTCTGAGCTGAGCAAATATGTGGCGGAAAAAGGTTCAATTACCGTGGATGGTATCAGCCTGACCGTAAACGATGTACGCAAAGATGCGTTTAAGCTGACCATTGTGCCTCATACATCAGAAGAAACGACCATCGACAACTTTCATGTTGGCCGAAAAATTAATTTAGAAGTGGATGTCCTAGCACGCTATATGGAAAGATTATTGCAATCGAAGACCAGCAGCGAGCCTGAGTCTCGAATCACCATGGACTTCCTACAACAAAATGGCTTCGCTTAACATTTAATGCAAAGCTAGATGCCCAACGAACCAAAATAGGAATGTGAAATGCCGATTAGTACGCCGCAAGAAATCATTGAAGACATTCGCCTTGGGAAAATGGTTATCCTAATGGACGATGAAGACCGTGAGAATGAAGGTGACCTTATTATGGCCGCTGAACATATCACACCAGAAGCCATCAACTTTATGGCCACTCATGGTCGAGGGTTGATCTGCCTGACTATGACCAAAAGCCGTTGTGAAACACTTGGCCTTCCCCCTATGGTTCAAGACAATAACGCTCAATACACTACCAACTTCACCGTGTCTATTGAGGCGGCAGAAGGTGTAACTACTGGTATCTCAGCTGCAGACCGAGCTCGTACGGTTCAAGCTGCGGTCGCAAAAGACGCAAAAGCAGCAGATTTAGTGCAGCCAGGGCATATTTTTCCGCTGGCGGCGCAAGATGGCGGAGTGCTTACCCGAGCCGGGCATACCGAAGCTGGCTGTGATCTGGCAAAACTCGCAGGCTTAGAGCCAGCTTCCGTGATTGTTGAGATCCTGAATGACGATGGCACGATGTCGCGTCGCCCTGATCTAGAAGTCTTCGCGGAAAAGCACAATATTAAGTTGGGTACCATTGCTGATCTCATCGAGTATCGTAACAACAATGAGACCACTATTGAGCGTGTTGCTGCGTGTCACTTACCCACTGAATTTGGTGATTTTGAATTGGTGACTTATCGCGATACCATCGATAATCAAATTCACTATGCGATGTGCGCGGGTGATTTAACGGCTAGTACTCCGCTAGTTCGGGTCCATTTGCAAGATACCTTTACCGATATCTTACGCTCGAACCGAAACTCAGATCGTAGTTGGACTCTGGACAAGGCAATGAAGCGCATTGGACAAGACGGTGGGGTATTGGTGATTCTCGGTAATGAAGAAAGTACCGATTTCATCGTCCATAAGATCAAGGTCTTTGAGCAACAAGATAATGGCTCAGCACCGACGATGGCTAAAAAGCAGGGCACTTCTCGTCGAGTAGGCGTGGGGTCGCAGATTCTTGCGGATTTGGGTGTGCACGAAATGAAACTCTTGTCTTCTGCAGATAAAAAGTATCACGCATTGGGTGGGTTTGGTTTGAGTGTTACCGAATACATTACTGAGTAATATATCCAAGCCTTTGCTTATGATACGCAAAGGCTTTTTCTTTTTCGTCGCGCCGTAACCAGTATCGAGTATTGTCAAAGCAGTGTTTGACTAAAGTTAGCGGTGGATATTAATAATTGAGTTGTGCTAGAATCCGGCGATTCTCGCGCGATGAACATAGTTTATAAGGAAAGCATATGAAAGTTATCGAGGGTGGCTTCCCAGCACCGAACGCAAAGATTGCTATTGTAATTTCTCGTTTCAATAGTTTTATCAATGAAAGTCTATTATCTGGTGCTATCGATACTTTAAAACGTCACGGCCAAGTAAGTGAAGACAACATCACTGTTGTTCGCTGCCCTGGTGCGGTAGAGCTACCGTTGGTGGCTCAGCGAGTTGCTAAAACAGGTAAGTTTGATGCAATCGTGTCTTTGGGTACAGTAATTCGTGGCGGTACACCACATTTCGACTATGTTTGTAGTGAGTGTAATAAAGGTCTTGCGCAAGTGTCTCTGGAATATAGCCTACCAGTAGCATTTGGTGTATTGACTGTTGATACTATCGATCAAGCAATTGAGCGTGCCGGAACCAAGGCTGGTAATAAAGGTGCAGAGGCTGCACTAAGCGCGCTTGAAATGATCAACGTTCTTTCTGAAATCGATTCCTAATGGGGGCCAGTGTGAAACCAGCCGCACGTCGTAATGCACGTCAATTTGCTCTGCAAGCAATTTATTCTTGGCAAATTACTAAAGAAAATGTTGCCACTGTTGAAGAACAGTTCTTATCAGGTGGTAAGTATGATGAAGAAGAGCATCATGCTGCTGAGCCTGCGTTGACTGCGCCAGAGACTGACGTTGTATATTTCCGTGATTTGCTCACGGGTGTCGCGTTGAATCACACGGAATTAGACAGCAAGTTACGTCCGTTCGTTTCTCGTCCAATGCAAGATCTAGACATGATGGAGCTTGCGCTTCTTCGTCTAGCTATGTACGAAATGACGAGCCGCGAAGACGTACCTTACAAAGTGGTTATCAACGAAGCTATTGAGCTTGCGAAAGTATTCGCAGCAGAAGACAGCCACAAGTTCGTTAATGGTGTTCTAGATAAAGCAGCACCTCACGTTCGCAAAAAGTAACGATTAACGTTTGTCTATTCGTAAAAAGGTCAGCAAATTGCTGGCCTTTTTTATATACTCTTCTCACCTTTCCAGCACAAAGCCTACAAGATGTCCGGTGAATTTAGTTTAATCGACAAGTACTTCGCGCATAAACAGCAGCAACGCAAAGACGTGGTTTTAGCGCAAGGTGATGATTGCGCCATTGTCGCGCCTCCAGCTGACAGTCACATTGCCATTAGCACCGATACTTTAGTATCGGGGACGCACTTTCTTTCAGATGCCGATCCAGCATGGATAGCTCACAAAGCACTGGCCTCAAACATTAGCGATTTGGCTGCAATGGGCGCTTCGCCTGCTTGGGTTTCGATGGGTATTTCATTGCCTGAAGTTAATGAACCTTGGTTAGAACGATTCTGTTCGGCTTTTTTTTCCCTTGCTGATTACTACGGTATACAGCTTATTGGTGGTGATACCACTAAGGGGCCACTAACCATTACTTTGACTGTGCAAGGTACAATACCCCATGGTAAGGCGTTAACTCGAGGTGGCGCAAATTCCGGAGATTGGATTTATGTCACCGGTTTCCTTGGAGATGCTAAGGCCGGCCTTGATGTGATATTGGAAAATAATATCAGTGCAGATAAAGCGTTTAATCACGAATTAGAAAAACGCCATTTCAAGTCAACGCCAAGAGTACTTGCGGGAATTGCGCTACGAGATATCGCATCGGCTGCTATTGATATCTCTGATGGACTCATTTCCGATCTTGGGCATATATTAAAACGTTCCAATGTTGGGGCTCGCATTGATGTGGATTTACTGCCCATCTCTTCGGAATTGATGCAATTTGTTAATTCTTTGGATATTGCCAAGCAATATGCCCTGACCAGTGGAGAAGAGTATGAGCTCTGTTTTACGGTACCAGAGGCCAATAGAGGGCAGCTGGAGACCGCGTTATCAAACACGCCGTTTACCTGCATAGGACAAATAACAGGGACTGGCAATCTTGATCTACATTCTAATGACCAACCACTTGACTGGCAGTTAGGTGGATATGACCACTTTAAGGTGAGCCAATGAGTAACCCTCTCGACTTAATCTCTTTGAAAAACCCATGGCATTTACTTGCAACTGGCTTCGGCAGCGGTCTATCTCCGGTGATTCCCGGAACCATGGGTACTCTGGCAGCGATTCCGTTATATCTACTTTTAGCGCAACTTCCTTTGAGCATGTATTTGGTTGCGGTTTTATTGTCTTGCCTTATTGGGATAAAAATCTGCCAAGTAACCTCTGATGATATGGGTGTTCACGACCATGGCTCCATCGTATGGGATGAATTCGCTGGATTTTGGATCACTATGGCGATAGTGCCAGCACTTAAATTACCGGTGGATGATTGGAAGTGGCTACTAACAGGTTTTGTACTATTTCGTTTTTTCGATATGGTGAAACCATGGCCAATCGGTTGGCTCGACAAGCGCGTGCATGGTGGCTTAGGCATCATGATCGACGATATTGTCGCTGGTGTGATGGCAGGTGTCTGTCTTTACCTGGTCGGACAACTGGCAGGGTGGGTTCAGTAACTCATTGTTATTATTAGATAAATAAAGCGTGCCTTCTCAAGGGCACGTTTGAATGACAAAGCTTTACTATACGTTTTTCACAAAGTTGTTATCATTGCGTCCTCTATTATTTATGTAACAACTGGTATGCTTAGCAATCTGCGTCTCTTCATCAACTCTTTTCTTGTCATGGCGAATACGGCCGTCACAGCATTCGTGGTTTGTACATTCTCTGTTATTAAGGTAGTGCTGCCACTAAAATTCGTTCAGACGTTGATGACAAGCTTATCTAATAAGCAGATGTGGCTTTGGGCAACGATTAATTTATGGTTGCTTAACCTAAACAATAAAATTGAATGGGACGTTGAGGGCGGAGACGAGTTAACGCCAGACCAATGGTATATGTTGTTGTCTAACCATCTAAGTTGGGCTGACATTGTGATCATTACCTCTGTGATGAAAAACAGAATGCCGATGTGCAAATTCCTACTCAAGCAAAGTTTACTGTATGTGCCGTTTGTCGGCCTTGCGTGCTGGGGCCTAGATATGCCATTTATGAAGCGCCACTCACAAGCCTATTTGGTTAAGCATCCAGAACGACGCAATGATGACTTTAATGCGATTCGTAAAGCATGCAAAAAGTTTGAGCATGTTCCGACCACAATGATCAGTTTCGTTGAAGGTACGCGTTATAGCGAAGAAAAGTTGGCGACAGTGAAGACGCCATATCGTCACTTACTTAAGCCGAAAACGGGCGGCGTCGCATTTACGTTAAACGCCATGAATCATTTGCTAGATGGTGTCGTTGACATTACGTTGGCTTATCCGGAGAACCGAGAAGACCCATTTAATGATTTATTGAAAGGTAAGTTAACGAAAGTGGTGGTCAAAATTGATGTTTATCAGATGGATGAAAATCTCAATGGTGACTATTTCAATGATAAAGTCTTCAAACGTCGCTTTCACAATTGGCTTAACGATGTTTGGAAGCGTAAAGATGAAAAATTGGAAGCCATCTACTCGCAGAGCTAAATGCAAGAATATAAAAAGGGTCTACCAGTGGTAGACCCTTTTTATATCAATATATTAGTTTTTCAATGCAAGTTACCCAACTGGCAATCTCGGAATGACTCTACAGCATCGTTCTGTCTCGTTGATTAGCACAGAAACGGCATGTGTATGATAATTGTCTCCGCTCTTCCAAACGGTTTCTCCGAATATCTGACACAACTCAAAATCAGAAATAGTTCCCTTCATTTCTTTGTAGGCGACAGCAGAGATGATTTTCTGTTCCAGTGATTCAGGACAGGATTCAACTCGCCAACGACTCACTTGAATATTCGGCAAAGCACACTCCTTGTGGCCATATTTTCGTCATCGCAACCACAGTAACATTATGAATTTGTGGGATCAAGCCAAGACAAAAAATAATGGTGGATGGTGCTGTTTTGCTTATACCGGCTTTTGTGCGCTTGCTTGATTTCGCTTCAGGGCTACGTGGTGAAATAAAGAATGAATCATGGGAGACAGCCATAGAGCCGAAATCAATATGGCATGGTCGGCACAAAGCTCAACAAGAGCAGCGCCGGCCGCGTTGTCTGTTCCTAAACATCTTGGCAGTACAAAAGTGAGTAAGACATAAGTGAAAGCGGCATAGAGTCCCATCTGCCACCATGGCTCTTTGCTTTGTTGATGCTGGCTAGCATGGCTGTTGAATTGGTCAAAACGTGGTTGATTTCCCTTCATCGTGGATAGACATCCTAATTGTCCGTTACGTGTAATACATTCAAACACTAAGATGGCGTATTACAAGGTTTTACGGTCATTAATTCGACTCACTTCATGAATCTTGACAATTGAAGTGCTAATAGTACACCTCGTTCACAATGACGAAATAGCACCTATCAGCGCATCATGAGAGGTTTTTGTGTGACGATATCTCATTTTAGAGCATTAATTCTAATTACTTGGAAGGGCAGACTACACTTTGAATATGATGATTAAGTCTCCTGTAGATCGGGGGCGGAACGAGCAGAAAAGAGGGTTAAAGGATGGATTATCAACGCATTAAAGTGATGAGAGACAATCACGTAGTCATTGTGAGTTTGAATCGGCCAGAGAAGCTCAACGCTGTTGATATGCTGATGTTTAATGAATTGATTCATGTGAGCAAAGTGTTACGTAAAGATCGAATGCTCAGAGCCGTTATTTTGACGGGAAGTGAAGGTAACTTTAGCTCGGGCTTAGATTTTAAATCGATGATGAAAAACAAGAGTTTTGCAGCAAAGCTTCTATTCAAATGGCTACCCGGTCAGTCCAATCGTGCCCAGCAAGTCAGTAGCAACTGGCGAAAGCTGTCCGTTCCTGTTATTGCGGTTATAGAAGGGTATTGCTGGGGAGCGGGGATGCAGATTGCTTTAGGTGCCGATTTTAGGCTTTGTGCGCCGAATGCCAACCTTTCGATTATGGAATCAAGAATGGGATTAACGTCGGATATGGCAGGGTCTATCGCTTTGAGAGAAATAATGCCTAAGGATAAAGCGATGCGAATCTCTATTTGTGCGACGGAATTGGACGCTGAGACTGCGTTATCTTTGGGGTTGGTCACTGAAGTGAATGATGAGCCAATGGTGGAAGCACTAGCGTTATGCTCTCAAATTGCGCAGAAATCACCGGATGTCACCGCCGCTATGAAACATATGTATACGCGCTATTGGACCGCGCCAGCATGGAAGTTACTGGCCTATGAGACATACAGTCAAATCCGAATCATGCTTGGACGAAACTTCGTTCGGGTACAACAAGCGTTGAAAAACAAAACCGCGCCAAAGTTTGAACCAAGACAGCGTCATTGGTAATCAAAGTATCTCATTGGCGTAGTCGTCACTTTGAGGTAGAGGTTTGCAATGTAAGGTATGTAAACCTCGCTTGGGCTCCTCAATAGCTAGGGGGTTACTCCTTAATCTTAGTATTCACCACTATTCCCGATTCAATCATTCAAAAGCATGTGATATTCAGGTAATTTATAGCGCTGACCTAATTAGGCATTGTTAAGTATTACTAGCGCACGGAGCAACGAGTGAGCGAATTCCAAGATCTATCCATACAAATCGAACAAATCTCTCAGGCTGAAGAACATGAGCAACCGAGTGTGCTGAATGAACTTATAGAGCAAGGGATGGAATCGTCATCGGTTGGTTTGATATTGGAAGCTTTTCCTATCGAGCAAAGGGTACGTTTGTGGCGTGAATTGCCGCTGGAAATGCATATAGAAGTATTGACTGAGACACGTGCGGAAGTACGTATTTCCATTCTTGATGCATTATCTGAAACCGAACTTAGACTGACATTAGCAAAACTCGATAACCTATCGTTAATTGAGTGGGCGGATTCTCTTCCAGACGACATTATTGCGGAAGCCATCTCCCTATTAGAGAAAGATGAGCTTGAGCTTTATGATCAAGCGAATGAGTACGACGACGATGAAATTGGTCGTTGGGCAGACCGAAAGGTCATGACGATTCCTTTTAATATCTCGGTAGATAGAGCGAAATTGTTGATTGATAAATACAATTACGAACAACCAGAACATATCTATCTTATTGATAAGCAAAAGCGATTTCGAGGCATGGTTGATTACAGCGACGTACTCAAAAGCGAACCGAAAACACGGATCAAACAATTAGTCCTTGAGCATGTGACAACATTAAGCGCAAAGCTAACCCTTGCCGAATCCGTGGAAGCCATGGAACGCTCTTCTTTTAGTGCGCTGCCTATTCTTGATGAGCGCAAGTTGTTAGTGGGAGAGATAGATTGGAAATTTGCACTGAGTACTCAGCGAGAAATCTATGAAACGCGCTTAATGGCAGGTACCGGTATGGATGAGGGGGATGATCTGTTTGCTCCGGTACTAAAAAGCTCACAAAAACGTGGCGTTTGGTTAGGTATTAATTTGCTTACGGCGATCTTGGCATCCGTTACGATTGGATTGTTTGAAAATGTGATTTCCCAGGTGGTGGCTCTCGCTATCCTAATGCCTATCGTTGGTTCAATGGGTGGCATTGCGGGTAGCCAAACCCTTACTCTGATCGTGCGCTCGATGGCGCTGAATCAGATTACGTCAGGTAACCGATTTGCCCTTATCAAAAACGAGTTAGGTATTGGGGCGATTAATGGCTTGTTATGGGCGATTATCATCGGTGCTATGGCGGGCTTATGGTTTCAGTCGCCCATACTTGGTGCGACCATAGCGCTAGCCATTGTGGTTAATATCATCACTGCCGCGCTGTTTGGTGTGTTGATTCCATTGGTGTTAGATAAGTTGAAACTTGACCCAGCATTGGCGGGTTCGGTTATCTTAACTACGGTAACGGATGTGGTCGGTTTTTTCGCCTTTCTGGGAACGGCAAGCCTAGTCATGTTGTAGGCATTATCGACAGGGTTGTAAGAATTGGCCTTCAGCCCTATGTTTTATGGTTTTTTAAGAATAAAATCTGGCTGCTTTTCGGAATTTTCATCAAGGTTTTTTATTTTTATAAGTTAATGATTATAAATAATAAAAAAACCTTACTGTATTATCTTTTCTGTTCGGTGGTGATTTTGATTCAACCGCTTTGTTTTTATCGCTAAATTTGATGATTTTTAGCTCTTGCGATGCATTAAAGTGTGGCTATAATCGCGCGCCATTTATTAATGGTCTAAATGGGAAGAGGCATTCACTCAGCGCTCTTCCTGGGAAATAATCCACTTTAATCAACTTGCTCATCACGGACTTATTGTGGTGATGCGAGAGGATCGCGAAACAAATGAAACTAATTAAAACCACTATCGCTGCTGCACTAATGTCTACCATGTTAACTGGCTGTATTGGCCAAATGGCAACAACGAGTATGGTAATGTATGAAGTTAACCTAAAAGGTGTGGACAACCGTTATGCACGTGCTGGTTTGTACACTTTGATGTCACCAGTTTATGCCATTACTGCGGCAGCGGACTTATTCGTGATTAACTCTATCGAGTTCTGGACGGGTACCAACCCGCTAACTAAGAAAAAAGCGGTAGCGGACACGCCTGCAGAGGCTTATATCAAAGTAAACCATAAAGTGGACAAGAAGTTCTCTACTGCGCCTGTTAAGCTGTCTATGCTTGATGACAACACAACACAAATGGACTTTATTGATGATGCGGGCAATACACGCACGCTTGTCGGTGTTAGCGGTAATGATTCAGTAGATTTCTATCTAGACGGTGAGTTTATCACTACTGCATCACACGCAGAGCTAGAAAAGTACGCGACAGCGTCTTAATGACTATCAGAACCTGCTCATCAATATGAGTAGGTTCGCTTTTCCGCGCACAAGCCATCTATGGCACTTTTCTTACTCTAGATACTGGAGTTCCCGACACTTTCCCCCTATTATCCGCTCATATTCCTGCGATCATACAAACCTATCATGTCTTTTTCTGAGTTAACGTTAAGCTCGGCATTAATTGATGCCATTCCTGCTGAATTCTCACATGCTACTCATATTCAAACTCTAGCGATTCCTGCCATTACTGCGCAGCAAGATCTTTTGGCACTGGCACAAACCGGTAGCGGTAAGACCTTAGCCTTCGGTCTTGGGTTGCTTGAGCAGTTGCTCAGCAATGAGATAAAACAAGCCTTGATTCTAGTACCAACGCGTGAATTGGCGAAACAGGTGGCTGAGACTATTGACTTTATTGCGACGCTACTAGGCTATTCGGCCGCTGTGGTTTGTGGTGGAGAGGATGCAGAGCAACAGATACATCAGCTCGATGCTGCTCCAGAAATCGTAGTGGCAACGCCAGGACGTTTGCTCGATATCATCAACAAGCAGCGAGTGGACACTCAAGGTATTGACGCTGTCGTGCTGGATGAGGTTGACCGGTTACTCGGCATGGGGTTTTGGCCAGATATCCAGAGCATAATGGATCGACTAAGCCACAGAAAACAAACCTTAATGTTCTCGGCGACACTGCCTGAACCGCTGGAAGCAAAAGTCATGACACTGCTCAGTAACCCTATCAAAGTGTCAGCGAATCAAGCCAATAGTGTTGTTGCGCAAGTTACCGAGTCGCTTTACTTGGTCAACAAAGGCAGCAAGGCTAATGTGCTGATCAAACAAATTACTCAACATCAATGGCCGCAGATACTTGTGTTTATCGGTGCTCGAGACAATGCTGATGCCCTTTGTAAAAAACTGAATAAGGCTGGCATCACGAGTGGTGCACTGCATGGCAATAAAGAGCAAGCAGAGCGTGAGCACACTTTGCAAGCATTCAAGCAAGGTGATATACAAGTATTGATAGCGACGGATATTTTGGCGCGCGGTATTCATGTTGACGACCTCCCAGTCGTAATCAACTATGAACTGCCAAGTGATCCAGCTGTTTACGTGCACCGAGTAGGGCGTACTGCCCGAGCTGGAAATGTAGGACAAGCGCTATCGTTAGTGTGTCATGGTGAAACTGCTCATCTAGAAGCGATTCGGCAGTTAACATCTCGAGAACTTAGACTGGAACAACTCGCTGAATTCCCTGTGACCGATCTGCCATCAGCAGGGGAAAGCAAGCGCCCTAAACGAGACAAACAGGCGAATCGACGGACGAATAAAAAGACCCGCGCGAGTCAGTTTAAAAGCAAGAAACGTTAGCTAGCAGCTAACAATGAGCTCTGGTAAACCCCGACATCTGTGATGTGTTTCACGTATTCTTTGGTTACGAGCGAACACTAGGAATTTTTCCTAGTGTTCCTAAGACCGCCTCTCAAGCCATTTTACCCACCGATTCTTACACTCTCGTCCATAGATTTTCAGCGCCTTCAGCGCTGAACCTCAAACGAATTTACTTTTTGCACCAAACCAAGAGTGACTCAGAGTCGTTCTTCAGGTTGCGTTGCCCTTATGTTGAGAGTCTAAGGATTCATCATGTTGAAATTTCTAGAGCAAGTGCGTAAGCCGACGTTGGATCTTCCCGTCGAGCAAAGACGCAAAATGTGGTTTAAACCCTTCTTACAGTCCTATTTAGTCGTCTTTATCGGTTACATGACCATGTACCTGATTCGTAAGAACTTCAATATCGCGCAAAACGATATGATTTCGAACTATGGGCTTTCCATGACTGAACTTGGTTTGATTGGTCTTGGTTTCTCCATCACTTACGGTATTGGTAAAACCGTGGTGTCCTACTATGCCGATGGCAAGAACACTAAACAGTTCCTTCCGTTTATGCTGATCCTTTCCGGTCTTGCGATGCTTGGCTTCAGTTTCAGTATGGGTGGCGGCAGCGTTAGTCTATTCCTCATGATTGCGTTTTATGCACTGAGCGGTTTCTTCCAAAGTACCGGTGGACCTTCTAGTTACTCAACCATTACTAAGTGGACGCCACGTAACAAGCGTGGTTCATACCTTGGTCTTTGGAACATGTCGCACAACGTAGGTGGTGCAGGTGCGGCGGGTGTTGCGCTATTCGGTGCTAACTACCTGTTTGATGGCCACGTTATTGGTATGTTTGTGTTCCCGTCTCTGATTGCTTTAGTGGTTGGTTTCTTTGGTCTTCGTTACGGTAGTGACTCTCCTGAAGCTTACGGTCTAGGTAAAGTAGAAGAGTTATTTGATGAAGCGGTGAGTGAAGAAGACGAAGCGGCTGAAGAAAACCAAATGACCAAGCGTGAAATCTTTGTTGAGTATGTACTTAAAAACAAAGTGATTTGGCTACTGTGTTTTGCCAACATCTTCTTGTATATCGTGCGTATCGGTATCGACCAATGGTCAACGGTTTATGCCTATCAAGAACTTGGTCTATCCAAAGAAACGGCAATATCTGGCTTCACTTTATTCGAAGTCGGTGCGTTAGTGGGTACCTTACTTTGGGGTTACCTGTCTGATTTGGCAAATGGTCGTCGCGCTCTGGTTGCGTGTGTGTCATTAGCGCTAATCATCGTAAGCTTGGAATTCTATCAACATGCGACAAGTGAATTTATGTATCTTGCATCGCTATTTGTCTTAGGTTTCCTAGTCTTTGGTCCTCAACTACTTATTGGTGTAGCGGCAGTAGGTTTCGTTCCTAAGAAAGCCATCAGCGTTGCCGACGGCGTGAAAGGTACGTTTGCTTACCTCATTGGTGACAGCTTCGCGAAGTTAGGTTTAGGTATGATTGCCGATGGTACGCCTATCTTTGGTCTAACAGGATGGAAAGGTACCTTTGCGGCGCTGGATACATCTGCAGCGATTTGTATCGGTCTACTTGTCTTCGTAGCTATCGCAGAAGAGAAGAAAATTCGTAAAGCTAAGAAGCAGTTACAACAAGTTACGGCTTAATATACCCCTGAAAAGCGCTGTCTACGATTTCGCATTTGGTTTGCCTGAGCCATTGGAATCATAGATAGCGCTTTTTTTAGAACCAAACGCTATTTGCTTAATCGATGCGTCGGCGTTAAGTTACCCCATTTTTCGCCTTTCTCTAGTCGGTACTTCATCATGATCAATGTTGTTTTAGTGGATGACCACATCATCGTACGTTCTGGGTTTGCTCAATTACTCAATCTAGAGGAAGACATTAATGTAGTCGGTGAGTTTAGCTCGGTTGAAGAAGCTAAAAGAGGGCAGCCGGGCTGTGGTGTACAGGTATGTATTCTGGATATCTCGATGCCGGACGAAAGTGGTCTCGCGTTACTAGAGTCGATGCCCAAGGGCATTGCCTGTGTGATGCTCAGTGTGCATGACTCTCCTGCGATGGTGGAAAAGGCATTGGAATTAGGTGCACTTGGTTATTTGACCAAACGTTGCAGTCCTGATGAACTGATTCAAGCGGTGCGAACCAGTGCCAACGGTGGTTGCTATCTTACCCCGGATATTGCCATCAAACTGGCTTCTCCAAGACCGTTCCAACAAGCCTTATCTCGACTCACTAAACGTGAATATGAAGTGTCAGAGCTCTTGGCAACGGGACTCGATGTGAAGGCGGTAGCGGCTGAACTTGGATTAAGTCACAAAACCGTTCATGTTCATCGTGCTAATGCACTGGATAAACTTGCTGTCAAAAACAATGTGGAACTTGCCAAGTTGTTTAGGGCAGAAGCGACGTTGTAATGCGAACTTACCTCGTTGCCAGCGCCAGTGCATGGCTGATAACTCTGTGCAGTTGGTTTTGTTTATGGGTGATTTCCTATTACTTCGTTAACGACGCCGAGTTGGCAATTCTGTTTTTCCCGTTCGCCCTTAGGCTTGGTATTACTCTGCATGCTGCTAAAAAATACTGGGGTGCCGTTTATGCTGCTGAGTGGTGCTTAACCATCTCTCTGGCTATTTTGCTTGCGCAGCCTCAGTGGTCGGCCATTTTGGTTGCTAGTGCGCTAAGTATTCCGGTTGCCTTGGTTGCTGAGCGTTATTATCAAGGCGCTCAGTGGCGACGATTACTTATTCAAGCCGCAGCGATTGTTGCTTGCGCTCTGATTAACATGCTTGTTGTCGGCAGTCATAGTGACTCTCTGAGTTTCGTTGGTTTGGTGAGTATTACGGCGGGGCTTATGCTAGTGCCGAGTTGTTACCTCATCTGGAATTACCTGTTTCAAAGTACGTGGCGACCTTTGACATCTAACCTCATCCATCAACCAATCGAATTTCACTATAAGCCCATTTTGCTGTTCATTGCACTGTTTGCGGTGAGCATTTCTCTGCAAGTCGGCCTGCCTGACGAGCTCAGGCGCTTTGCTCCGTTTTGTTTGGCAATACCCATCATCTTGCTTGCGTTTCGTTATGGATGGCAGGGTGCTCTGCTAGGTACGCTTCTTAATAGTTGTGCATTAATAGCCGCGCGTAGTGGGGTATCACAGTTGGAGGTCACGGACTTGCTGTTATCGATAAGTGCTCAATCATTAACAGGAATATTGCTGGGTATGGCGGTGCAGAGACAGCGCGATTTAAACCATCAGCTTCGATCTGAACTTACTCGCAATAAGCACTTAGCGAAACAGTTGGTGCAAGCGGAAGAGTCGGTGCGTAAGCACATTGCTCGCGAACTGCATGATGAAATTGGGCAGAATATCACTGCTATTCGAACGCAAGCGAGCATTATTAAGCGCGTCAACAATCCTGATTTGAGCATTGGTTGCGCTGATACCATTGAATCCTTGTCTCTGAATGTCTATGACACCACAAAAGGACTGCTTACTCGATTAAGACCAAAAACCTTGGATGATTTAGACGTGATCTCCGCTATTCAGCAAATGGTGCGTGAGATGGAGTTTGAACAGCTTGGTATTGAAGTTGAATTTACTGTCGACAATGTTAGCCAGCGAGTGCTCTCAGATATGATGGAGGTTACTTTGTTCCGTTTATGCCAAGAAGCGCTGAATAACAGTCTCAAATACGCTCAAGCCAAACAGGTGCGAATAGAGCTTGTCATTGATGCGACAATCACGCTGAAGATTGCTGATGATGGCATTGGCTTTCCGCTTCAAGATAGCCAAAAAGGGTTTGGCCTTAAAGGCATGAAAGAGCGTGTTCAAGCGTTAGGTGGCCAGTTTGAGATTCGCAGCGTTGTTGACGGAGATGAAACACAACGTGGCACCGAAATTGATGCACGACTTCCATTGGTGTAGCGGGATAGTTCATGACAGTCAAAGTAGCAGAACAACAGATGAAACATCAAGATAGCGCGAGTGTCGATATTCGCTATCGGTACTGGCGTTTTCACATCATGCTGGGAATGTATCTCGGCTATGCCGGTTTTTATCTCACCCGAAAAACCTTCAATTACACCGCGCCTGCACTTATTGCCGACCTTGGTTTAGACAAGGGAGATATCGGCATGATGGGTACCATGTTCTATTTGATGTATGGGCTATCAAAATTTGTCTCAGGTATTATTTCAGACCGTTCCAACCCTCGTTATTTTATGGGTATCGGGCTTATTGCCAGTGGAGTGGTTAATATTGTCTTTGGTTTGTCGAGTTCGCTGTTTGTTCTTGCCAGCTTATGGATTGTTAATGCTTGGTTCCAAGGTTGGGGCTGGCCGTCCTGTTCCAAGCTTTTGACCACTTGGTACTCCAGAACCGAAAGAGGATTTTTCTGGTCGCTTTGGAATACAGCACATAATGTCGGTGGTGCGATGATTCCTTTGCTGGTGGGCTTTCTAACCTTTCATTATAGTTGGCGCGAAGGGTTTATTATTCCGGGTGTAATAAGCGTGCTAATAGGTTTATTTCTCTGTTGGCGACTGCGTGATAAACCCACGTCAATGGGATTGCCTACCGTAGGCCAATGGCGCAACGATAAGTTAGAACTGGCTCAAGAAAACGATGGAATAGGGCTGAAGCCGAAACAGATTCTCTGGTCGTATGTTCTCAACAATAAATACATCTGGTTACTCGCTTTTAGCTACGTGTTGGTTTACATCGTCCGTACGGCGATTAATGACTGGGGTAACTTGTATCTGACTGAGCAGCATCATTACAGTTTAATCAACGCCAATGCATCAGTATCTTTGTTTGAAGTCGGCGGCTTTGTGGGGTCTTTAGTCGCTGGCTGGGGCTCAGATAAGCTATTCGGCGGCAACCGTGGGCCAATGAACCTGATTTTCGCGATGGGGATTTTCCTGTCTGTTGCCGCGCTCTGGTTAATGCCGTTAACCAATTTTGTGTTTCAGTCTGCTGGTTTCTTTGCCATTGGTTTCTTTGTATTTGGACCGCAGATGCTGATTGGTATGGCGGCGGCTGAGTGCTCACATAAAGACTCAGCAGGTGCGGCTACAGGATTTGTTGGACTGTTTGCCTATATGGGCGCAGCACTTGCTGGTTACCCACTTGCTATGGTATTAAAGCAGTTCCATTGGACTGGGTTCTTTGTGGTGATATCGGTCTGTTCGGCTATCATCGGCCTATTGTTGCTACCTTTCTTGCAAGCTCAATTTAACCAACGTTCAGGTAGGGCGTATTGACACTACAAAGATAGTTAGGATGAAAAACGGCAAGCGTAAAGTGCTTGCCGTAATATAGTTTTAACTCGCAGGTGACTTTGTTATAGCGTCAAAGTCGTTGCTGATTTGCCCAACTGATTGGCAATTTTTGGTGCATACCAAAGACTCGGCGCAATAATGACGGAGGCAGGCACTGCGGTGATAACAATAAATGACTGTAATGCAGAGATCCCACCACTGCCCAACGAAATCAGAACAATGGCAACGGCACCCATAATGATTCCCCAGAAAGCTCGAATCGTCGCGTTCGGTTCTTTGTCTCCACTGATCACCATGGTGATGGTGTAAGTCATGGAGTCACCTGTGGTGACAATAAAAGTCGTGGTGAGAATCAAAAATAAAATGGAGATCAGCGTCGGGAATGGTAACTGTTGTGTAATCGCTAACAGTGCCCCTGGCATATTGAATCCCTCAAAGCTTGCCTGAATCACGCCAGGGTTCTCCAATTCAAAGGCAAGTCCAGAACCACCGACGATGGTGAACCAAAAGCAAGTTACTAGTGGGGCGGCGATACTAATGGCAAGTACTAATTGGCGGATAGTGCGACCACGGGAAATGCGGGCAATAAAAATCGCCATCATCGGAGCATAGCCAATAAACCAGCCCCAGAAGAACACCGTCCACCAACCTAACCACTCAGGGTTTCCTCGATACAGCGCCATTGGAACAAATTGGTCAATCATTTGACCTAAACCTTGAACATAGCTATCGATAATAAAGCCAGTGGGACCAGCAAATAGAATAAATACGATAAGAGCCACGGTAAGAATAATGTTATAGCGACTCACCATCTGGATACCGCGATTGACTCCGCTTAATGCCGAGAGGGTATAAAATACCATCGCAACGACCACTACTATAGCTTGGGTTGTGAAGGTGTCCGTAATGCCAAACAGCTCTTGCATGGCATAGCTGATTTGCAGCCCCAGAAAACCAATAGGGCCAATTGTGCCAGCGGCAACCGCGATAATACTCAGTGCATCTACCGTGTTGCCGATTCCGCTTTTAATGGCTCTTTCTCCAAGCAATGGGTATAGCAAGGTTCTCGGTTTTAGAGGTAAGCCTTTGTCGTAATGCAGATGCATTAACACAATGGAAGATAAACAACCTAAAACAGCCCAAGCCAAGAAACCCCAATGTACAAAAGACTGAGAAAGTGCGTTGATGGCATTGGTTTTGGCATCTTGAGAGCCAAATAAAGGTGGAGGTGAAACAAAGTGTGCGATGGGTTCGGCCGCAGCCCAGAACACGCCACCACCTGCGAGCAGTGTACACAACACTATCGATAGCCATTTGAAATTCGTTACGTCAGGGGTGTTGAGACCACCTAAGCGGACATCACCAGTCCGACCAAAACAGAGCGCGAGGCCAATAACGAAGTTGGCTAACAGTAAAATTTGCCAAAATGCGCCAAAATATCGAGTTGCCAGTTGAAAACCAGAATCGACCAGAGAAGAGAGAGTAACAGGATGGGTAAGGGCAAGTAGAACGAATAGAGTAAGAAAAGAGCCGCTAATCCAAAACACTGGGTTGTTCATTTCCAGTTTGGCTGCGAGCTGTCTCAGTCGTTCAGGTGGATGGATAGCATCGTACGCTGAGCTTGATGCTGCTGAAGTTGATTCAGCAGTATTAGAATTTAGCATTAAATAATCACTATTCACTATATGCTGCGGTTAAGCGAGCAATGTGGATTTGGACACTATGTCTCACAGTAAAATGTGAGTTGCGTCACGAAAGCCGACCATCCTAACATATTGTTTGGTCGTGAACAGCGGTTTTTGCCGCAAAGATCATGCATAAGCTGGGAAGTGCTTAATGTGTATGAAGTTTTGGGATTGAGATAAATACAAAGGCCTATAAGATGCTGAGTCCGATAGGCCTTGTTAACCAACAAATAGGATGTAGAAAATTGGAGGTTTATTGGTATGAAATGATCATATCAGTATTGCCGAGGACCGCTAGGTAAATCGGGCACAAATATTGTAAGTATCGGTGTCCTGTTTTCTTAATTTTTCATTTTTAAGTCTATGAATAATAGAGACTTGTTAACCGTTTGTTGGTTTTTTGAGCACGATGGGGGTGTTGAAATAAAGTGCGTTATTTGGTTAACACATTCTCATTAAAATCCTTCTGAAAATACAAAACTTTTTGCAAATAGCGTCGTGCTTCGTCCTTTGGGTGTTGAGTGGTGAGAGCAGTATAAACTTGCTTTGGAGCCATTTGGTTTAGTTTAGTCATTGCTCGTTTTCTATCTTTATCAAAGGTAGCCAGCACTCCGCCTGTCCCCCCGTTATAGGCTGAAATCATACTGAAATGCAGTGACGTAGGGTGCTTTACATCACGTAAGTAGCGGTTCTTAAGGATGTAAAAATAGGCAGCACCAGTATCAATATTATTTGCAGGATCAAAGAGGTACTCTTTGGTCGGGATACCTGGTTTATTTTTGACTAAGTTAAATACATCAGCCCCTGCCGTCTTAGGAATGACCTGCATTAACCCGTATGCACCAGCATGACTTACCGCGTAAGGGTTGAAACTGCTTTCTGTCTTGATAATTGAGTAGATCAGATCTTCAGACAAGCCATAACGTTTTGCTGCATTTTGGATCAGTTCCGCATATTGATATTCACGTTGCTGTAAGTGATCTTTCGTCATCGTGATTTCAACATAATAGGCTTTGCCATTCTTTATCGGCTTAGTGTTCAGTTGAGTGTTGATCAAGTGGTTGGCGTAACGGTTCGCTCGCCACTGCCATTCGATAGGCTTTCCATCATGATCGAGTACTTGGCCTAGCAAAAACGGCTTTCCTTTTAGAACGACTTCCTTATCAGAAAAGAGTTCTGCATGTTCTGGATCGGCGGGCATAAGCAAAGTTTGTACAATCGCTTTTTGTGGGTGCTCTTTAGGGTTGCGCTGAGACAGAGTAGAAACGTAAATCTTGCCTCGGTCAAAGTCGATATGAGCTCTAGTACGATAGCCGTCCAAGTATTTCACATAACGGTGTTTACCCGCCTGAACAAATTCGTCTTCTCCCCACTTTTCTTTGGCTTGACCTGCCACGTAGTTTAAAAGTTGATTGATCACTTGCTGTTGATTGTGAGACGAAGTGGGCGTTTCTGGAGGATTTTTGTGATAAGCACAGCCAGATAAAAGTAGAGCCGAGATAAGAAAAGCTTTCTTCACCAAGTGTTACTCATAATGTGGATTAAACGAGTTTAAGTATCTGATAAGTTATCGGTTTTAAAAATCAACTTTCTCACTGAGTGAGTATTTGGCACAACAGGAGCGCACAATGGGGTAGGGGAAGGAAGAAGTGTACAAAACAGCCTGTGATAATGACCGCCTGCCTGTTTCACTCGACGATAACGAATAGGGTTTTGGCATCGGCATTTGATGGCTAGAAATGCGTTTAGCGGTGACGAGAAGGGCTAAAGGAGTATAGCTAAAGCCGCAGCGATAGATGCCATAGCCATCGTGATTGAATGTTTCTATGGCTTTTTGCAGATCTTCGGTGAGGGGAGTAGGGTAATAAAAGTAGGTACGTTGCTAAAGCATCGCTTAGTACACAGCAAGTCAATGTACTAAGCGACGTAAGCGTTAACGTTAAACTTGGAGATTTTTCACCACAATAGCGGTGCCCATACCGCCGCCAATACACAGCGACGCTAATCCATACTGTAACTCTTGCTTCTCTAGTTCGTAGATGAGCGTTGCTAACACACGACCACCAGAGGCACCCAACGGGTGACCCAATGCGATAGCGCCACCATTCACGTTGGTTTTATCTTCAAACCAGTCCATTGATAGTTGGTATTTATCACTTAACCCATGCATCACACCGAGTGCTTGAGCGGCGAAAGCTTCATTGAGTTCCAGTAACTGCATATCGCTTAGCGTCATGTTTGCTCGTTCAAGCGCTTGCTCAATGGCAGGAACTGGCCCTAGGCCCATATAAGCTGGGTCTAGGCCACCTTGACCATAGCTGACGATTTCCGCCAATGGCTGTAAACCATGCTTTTCGACGGCTTCTTCTGAAGCGATAACGAACGCCACGCCACCATCGTTAATGCCGGAAGCATTGCCGGCCGTGACGGAACCATCCGCTTTAAATGCAGGCCTTAATTTTGCCAAGCTATCCATTGACGTGCTTGCTCGTGGATACTCATCTTGACCAAACACCACTGTTTCGCGACGTTGTTTAACTTCGATAGCAGTAATTTCTTGTTCAAAGCGTCCAGCTTGGACAGCTTCTACAGCTCGCTGCTGACTTCGTAAAGCGAATGCATCTTGAGCTTCACGACTTATTTGATATTTCTCCGCAATGTTTTCTGCGGTCATACCCATATGATACTGATTAAACGCATCGGTCAAACCATCATGAATCATAGTATCAACCAATTTTTGGTCACCCATTTTGCTACCAAAACGGTTTGCTGCACTCATAAGGTAAGGTGCACTGGACATGTTCTCCATGCCAGCAGCCACGATCAAACAGGCATCACCAGCCTTGATCTTACTCGCCGCTTCCATGACGGTTTTCATTCCGCTACCGCAGATCATATTAAGCGTATAAGCCGGAACGGAGTCTGGGATATTCGCAAACATAGCGGCTTGGCGTCCAGGGCCCATTCCTTGTCCTGCGCTGAGCACGTTGCCGACAATCACTTCGTCGACCCAAGCAGGATCAACGTTGGCTTGAGACATGGCTGCTCGAATCGCATGACCACCTAGCTCAAAAGCTGGAACCAACGAGAGGGTGCCACCAAAGCTTCCCAACGCTGTGCGTTTGGCGCCAACAATATAAACCTTTTTCATCACCTATCCCTCGCGTTAAATGACTAATCCACCGTCAATTTTCAATGTTTGTCCAGTGATGAAACTGGCGTTATCGCTTGCCAAAAATGCTACGCCATTGGCGATATCTTGTGGTTTACCCATACGACCTAGTGGCGTTTTAGATTTCATGTGATCCAAGACTTTTTCCGGAAGGTCGATGGTCATTGGCGTTTCGATAAATCCTGGGGCCACGCAGTTAGCTCTGACTTGAGCACCTTTACGCGAGAATTCTTTTGCCCAGCCTTTAGTCATGGCAATAACACCGCCTTTCGTCGCGGCATAGTTGCTCTGTCCGATGTTACCATCCGTACCAACAACAGAAGACATAGTGACGATAGAGCCGATACCATTTTCAATCATGATAGGAGCAATGGCTTGAGTCATGTTGAACACGCCTTTTAGGTTCACATCTAACACCATGTCCCAATCTTCCTCACTTATACGATCTAGTAGGTTGTCACGGGTAATACCAGCGTTATTAACAAGAACGTCAATTTTTCCATGCTCTTGATGAATCTCTTGAATGAAGGATTGAATAGCTTGGCGGTCACAGACATTGAGCTGCTTGACGCGAACATTGGGATATTGAGCAGTAAGCTCTTCTGCAACTTGGGTATTCATGTCACAGGCATAGACCATCGTCGCCTGTTGTTGTGCGAATGTCTCAACGATACAGCGACCAATTCCTTGAGCGCCTCCAGTTACGATACAGATTTTATTGGTAAGCATTGTTTTCACCTTATTCACGAATAATAGTGGGCTACGTCTTGGCATAGCATTCAAAGTTAGTGAAATTATTCTATGGGAGTGAGTTTCGTTTGTAGAATGGTTCCGTATCAAAACACTATTGCAAATTAGGGATAATGGAACTTTGATGATTGGGCATGAAAATTGCGGTAGCTAACAGTTTTATCGATTTTGACAGTGATTTATTGACGAGGGTTAATAAACCGTTCGACCACAGTTTAAACCCTAATGAAGTTGGGATATAAAAAGTATCAATTATCTTAATAACTTATGGTGGTGTGGAATTGCTCGACAAAATTGTCTACTTTCTTCATGTCGTTCGTACCGGGTCGTTTAGTTTAGCGGCCAAGCAATATGGAATATCGGCCTCCGCAGGCAGTCGTTGGATTGCGGAGCTTGAAGAGAGTGTGGGAATCAGTTTATTAAAGCGCTCTACGCGTAAGGTGGTGCCAACCCAAGCTGGACTCCGACTTTATGAGCGATTTAGTCAAGTCAACACTGAAATAGAAGATATCTTTACTGAAATTCAAAACCTTAGTAACGATGATAGAGGCGTAATCCGTATTGCATCAACACCACTGTTTGCGAGAGATTACCTTGGGAAGATTATCGGAGAATATCTGCGTTACCATCCTCATGTTACCTTTCGTGTCATGGAAACCGCTTTTGACATGGACCATGTTAATGAGGTTGATTTTGCCGTGCGCGCTAGTGCTATTTATGATGGGTTTCAAGAAAAAGACAGCCTGCTGGTGAAACGTTCCTTGCTCAAGCACCCGTTAATCGTGTGCTGCTCTCCTGCATACATCGAAAAGTTTGGAGAGCCGGTGACTCCGGAAGATTTAAATCGTCACAACTGTTTGTATGCCTCAACCCTTGTTGGCGGCAATAAATGGGTGTTTGAACGTGATGGTGAGATGACGGCTGTGGATATTGCTCAAACCGTTGAAGTGGAGGACAGTCAGTTTATTAAAACGGTTGCCATCAATGGTGGTGGTATTGGTTACCTTCCCCTTAGTTTAATAGAGGAAGAGCTTGAACAGGGTATGTTGGTTCCCATCCTAAAAGAGTACACCAATAGTGATTTTGAATTCAGTTTATACTATCGCCCACGCCGCCAGATGCCAGTCCGCTGCGTCAATTTCAAAGAATACTTAATTCGTCGAGTTAGAGAGCTTGCTGACCAAAGTTAAAGAGGCTTCACATCGAGGAAAAGAGCAAGCATAACGCTTGCTCTTTTTTATTCGAGTCAACCACTAACACTGCGCATATTATCCCTAATGTGCAATTATCTTTCCTTTTATTGTCTATTTTTCCGCAAATCATTTCGAAATACACTTTTTGCATCAGTTTGGAAGTATCCATTTCCAACCATAATAATTTCCTAAAGGAAAACAAACGATGAAAACAAAAGTGTTAACAGCCCTACAAGCTGCCAATTTGCTTGAAGATGGCGACAGAGTAGTATTGGGTGGCTTTATAGGTGCAGTGGTGCCTGAAGCGATTGAACACGCCGTTGGTACGCGTTTTCTAGAAACCGGTCACCCGCGTTCGTTGGAACTTTACTTTACCGCAGGTCAAGGTAATGGCGTTGATAAAGCGACCAATCATCTTGCTCACCCCGGTATGGTCAGCATGGCGTACGGCGGCCACTGGGGATTGATCCCTCGACTGCAAAAACTGGCCAACGCAAATGAAATTCAAGGTTATAACTTCCCGCAAGGTGTCATTGCTCAACTGCTACGTGACTCTGCTGCCGGCAAGCCTGGTACATTGTCACATGTCGGGTTGGGAACGTTTGTCGACCCTAGATTTGGTGGCGGCAAGATCAACGCCTTGACCGTTGATGACCGAGTATCGCTTATGGAAGTAGATGGAGAAGAATACCTATTTTATAAGCGCATTAATCCTAACGTGGCGCTGCTACGCGGAACGACTGCTGATGAAAATGGCAATATCACCATGGAAGACGAGTGTTTATTCCTAGAAAATCTTGCCGCGGCACAACTAGTGACGAATATGGGCGGTAAGGTCATCGTTCAGGTGAAACGCATGGTGAAAAATGGCGAGCTTGACCCCCAACAAGTTCGTATCCCTGGCATTTTCGTAGATGCGGTAGTCCTTGCTGATGAGGACGAACATATGCAGACGTTCGCAGAGTCCCTTAACCTTGCGTACTGTGGTCGAGGTGAAGCGGGTAAGAAAGTGACTCAGCAGCGCCCGTTGGATGCTAAAAAAATCATCGCTCGCCGAGCGGCAATGGAGCTCAAGCGAGGCGCAATACTCAACTATGGTATTGGTGTTCCAGAAGTGATAGCCACGGTCACTGATGAAGAGGGAATTACTGATCAAGTGATCGCGACGGTGGAACCGGGTGCGATTGGCGGTACCCCCGCTGGTGGTTTGAGTTTTGGAGCATCAGCGTTCCCTGACGCGGTGATTACTCAAGATCAAATGTTTGATTTTTATGATGGTGGTGGTATCGATCAAGCATTCCTTGGCTTAGCTGAGTGTGACGTTAAGGGTAATCTCAATGTATCAAAGTTTGGCACTAAGATAGCGGGTTGTGGTGGCTTCATCAATATTACCCAAAATGCGAAACAAGTCTTTTTCTGCGGGACATTCACGGCAGGAAAGCTAGAAATAGAAACCGGAGATGGTCAATTGTCCATTATCAATGATGGGCATATTCATAAGTTTATTAATGAAGTACAACAAATCACGTTTTCTGCCGATGTCGCTAGGAAAAATGCTAAACCAGTACTTTATATTACAGAGCGTGCTGTATTTAAGCTCGGCACTGATACTTTGGAATTAATTGAAATCGCACCAGGTGTTGATCTTCAAAAAGACATTCTCGATAAAATGACATTTGCTCCTGTTATTAGCCAAGAGTTAAAAGTTATGGATGCAAGAATATTTAATGATGCGCCAATGGGCTTGTCACTTCCTTTAGAACAAACAGTTAATTCAAACCAAGACGTTGCCGCGTAAATATATCTCCTCTCGTCATGAGAGGAGATGGTTTTGCAATGTCACTACAAAAGCCATTGCAAAACTATTTATTTGAGAACAATAACAATGAGCTATTCAATCGACGAACTCGTGCTAGGACAAAAAGCATGTTTCGAAAAAACCATCAGTGAATCTGATATTCAAATGTTCTGTGGTATTAGTGGCGATGTTAATCCCGTACACGTGAGTCAGCTTGCTGGTGAAAAAAGTATATTTGGTAACCGTGTTGCTCACGGAATTATGGTGTCGGGTTTGACGTCTGCGGTTCTTGGCATGCAGTTGCCTGGTCCGGGGACTGTGTATTTAGGTCAAGAGTTGAAATTTACCGCACCGGTATTTATTGGTGACACCATTCGCGCAGAAGTTGAAGTTATCGAGATTAAGAAAGAGAAAAACATCGTCAAATTAGCGACTCGAAGCGTCAATCAGAACAACAAAATCGTTATTCAGGGCATTGCAACTGTGATGCCTCCAAAGCATTAAGAAATAAAGGAAACATCATGATTATTGAACCTATTGTAAACGGTGTCGTGGCACGTTCAGCTCATCCGATTGGTTGCCAACAAGCGGTGCTAAATCAAATAGAGACCGTTGAACACAGCAGTCAAATTACTAACGGTCCGAAGAAAGTATTGGTGCTTGGCGCTTCCTCTGGATTTGGCCTTGCTTCTCGTATCTCATTGGCTTTTGGTGGCGCGCAGGCAGATACCATCGGTGTCTCGTTTGAGCGTGGTCCAAGCGATAAAGGAGTGGGTACTGCGGGTTGGTACAACAATATTTATTTCCGCCAAGAAGCTGAAAAGCGTGGCTTGATTGCTAAGAACTTTGTTGGTGATGCCTTCTCTTCAGAAATGCGACAACAAGTCATTGATTATATTAAAAGTGAGTTTGGTGGCAAAGTGGATTTAGTGGTTTATAGTTTGGCCACTGGCGTAAGACCAGATCCTGAATCGGGACATTTGTGGCGCTCTGCGATTAAAACGGTGGGAGAGCCAGTTTCTGGTCCGACAATCAACATTGAACACGACAAACTGGAATCTATGGAAGTCGGGACAGCCAGTGCGGAAGAAATGGAAGCCACCATTAAGGTGATGGGCGGTGAGGATTGGCAAAGCTGGATGGAGATCCTGTCTGATGCGGATGTATTAGCCCACGGCTGCAAAACCGTTGCTTACTCTTATGTCGGCCCCGAGGTGACGTACCCAATCTACCATCATGGAACGTTAGGTAGAGCGAAGCAGCACTTGCACCATACAGCGGACGAGCTGAACCAAAAACTTGCGACGCTTGGTGGCGAGGCCTATGTATCAGTGTGTAAAGCTCTAGTCACGAAAGCGAGTGTATTTATCCCTGCTTTTTCGCCATACATCTTGTCGCTATTTAAGGTGATGAAACAGAAAGGCACTCATGAAGGCTGTATCGAGCAGATGCAACGTCTGTTTTCGCAACGTTTGTATGGCACTGGCGCTAGTGTTCCTGTGGACGAAGCACGCCTAATTCGAGTGGATGATTGGGAGTTAGAGCCAGAAACACAAGCGGAAGTTAGCCAACTGATGCAGCAAATGACAGCAGATAACTTTCAAGAAGTAGGGGATTACTCAGGTTATAAACTCGACTTCATGCAGCTAAATGGATTCGGCTTTGACAATGTCGACTACAACGCTCGCATCGACATGGATAATCTTGCCTTGCTACGTCCATAATGCATTGATCTGTTGTATGTATTGAGCCCTAATGTGCTTAGGGCTTTTTTATGTCCCTGAAAAATAGAATAATTTCACAATCACACAATCAATGTCACACAATTCATTATTGCAAATTAAGGATAATACCACACATTCATTAAGGTATTATTGATAGTGAAAATATGAACAGGGAAACCTTACAAGGTATATAATATGAATAAGAAACATCTTATCGAAATTACGATATTCCTCACCTACGCCCTATTTGCTATGTCCTGGGTTGCTGGATCTATTATGACCAAAGATATCATGGCTTTTTATGATATTGATGGTATGGCAGCTGCAACTTGGATGACGAACGCGATTACTATTGCAAAAATAATTGGTAACTTGGCCGCAGCATGGCTATTAGTCAAAATGGGACCGAAAAAAGCATTTACTATTGCATCATTACTTATTGTTGCTGGTGCGATCGGTGCTTTTGCTTCTAATTATCCACTTTATGTCTTTTCTCGTTTAGTAATGGGATTTGGCGGTGCATTTGCGATTGTCTATTTCAACCCTATTGTTATTAAATATTTTGACGCTAGTGAAAGACCGGTTATTAACGGCATTAACGCAGCAGCATTTAATATGGGTAATCTTTTAGCGTTACTATTTACAGGTTCACTATTAGCTTCGTTAGGTAATTGGCAGAATGTTATTCTGGCTATTTCTGCAATTAGTTTGGCAATTTTGGTTATTTGGTGGTTTGTGAGTGATGACTTCTCACTATCTAATTCGTCTGATAATCAACAACAAGCAAACTACACACTCAACGATGGTATGAAAGAGTCGGTAAACTGGTGGCTGCCTATTGCGTATTCTGGATTGCTGTTTTGCTATATTTCGGTCTTTGCACTCTTCCCACTGGTCCCAAGCTTTGCAGCAGAGGCTAAGTATTTATCATCGATTATGATTGGTGCCGGTATGGTGGGAACGATGGCAGGTATCCTAGTTGCTAAACGTTATCCGCTTAGAGTACCTGTTATTCGCTACTGTGGGTTGGCTATGACTCTATTTGCTGCATTGATGATTACTACAAGCAACCCTATGGTCGCTTATATAGCAGCTTTCACTGCAGGTTTCTTTATGTTCGTACCGATGACGGCGTTGATTACATTGCCTCAAGAGCTTCCTAATATGACCCCTGGCCGCATTACGGTAATTTTCGGTATGTTCTGGTCCATTTCATATTTAATTGAAACGATTCTGATGTACTTTGCGGGTGTGATTGCCGATATGACAGGAAATATCGCTTATGGGGCCACCTTCGCGGTGATCTGCTCTTCGACTTTCTTCCTTGCCAGTTTCTTCTTACCCGAAACAGGCAAAAAAGAACTCGTCATCACTGGCCCAGCATCGACAAAAAATGCTTAAGGAGAAATCATGCGTCAAGTAAGCCCAAAACTACAACCTTGGTTAGACAATTTTAATGTGCTTGTGGGTCAACTCGTTGCCAATGGCTTTAAAGCGACCGCAACGAATGCTCGCGAAGGACTAGCGAACCTAACCAAAGGCTTGGTCACCGAGATCCCAGCTGTGGCTTGGATTCAAGATGACTTAGTCTCTGGAGAGGACTACCAAGTTCCTGTGCGTATTTATCATCCGCAACCTGAAAAAGCGTTACCCGTTCTGGTTTATTATCATGGCGGAGGACATATGGCAGGTAGCGTGACAGTGTATGACCCTATTTGCCGCAAGTTAGCACTGGCTACTGAGCACGTTGTAGTGTCTGTCGACTATCGATTAGCACCAGAGTGTCGTTATCCGGCTGGAGTGAACGATGCCTACGCTGTGGTTAAAAATCTTTGGCCGACACTAGATGCTCGTCAAATCAACTACATCCCACAACTGTCCATTGCTGGTGACTCTGGTGGCGGTGCACTGGTAGCGACGGTAAGCGCGAAAGCTCAGTTTGATGAGGCAGTACACATTCATAAGCAAGTGATGATTTATCCGAGCTTAGATTACACCATGTCAGGTGGCTCAATCGATGAGAATGCGACGGGCTATTTATTACAAAAGGCCAAAATTGCTTGGTACTTCGATAATTATTTCCAGGCGCAGGACGACAGAAAACAGGCGTCTCCTTTATTTCAGCCAATGACGCAAGGTTTACCTGAAACGTTATTGATTACCGCAGAGTTTTGTCCATTGAGAGATGAAGGACTGTCTTACTGTGAACTAGCGAGAGCCGCAGGTGTAACCGTTGAACATTATCACTTCAAAGATATGATTCATACCTTCATGAATATGGAAGATTTAGTGAAAGAAGACTGTGAGTTGTTGTATCAGAAAGTCGCGCACTTTTTGAAATAAACATCAATAATGAAATGAGCGAGGAAGCCTGAGTGCTTGCCTCGCTTAGTCTTATATCAAACGTAATTATTTGATGATGTGGATCGACTCTGCTTCAACTGCGACATCGCTGTCGCCTTTTTCAATCTCACCGTAGATTTTTACTTTGTCGTTTGGCGTAACGGTTTGACCAGCCCATTGATCGGTATCGATCTCCACTGGCATCTCGCCAGTAGCATCTTTAAACATGTAAACTTCATGGCCCATTGACTTGACGATATGACCGACAATAGTGACTTTGTTGCCGTCAGTTAACCAACCTGCATCCATGATTTCCTGAACCGTATTTAAAGAGTCTTCCGCTGACGGTCCTTGAAACCCACCAGTCGTTGTTTCCATCGCTTCTTGATTAATCGTGCTTTGAGCCGCGAAAGCAGATGTTGAAAGAACTAGTGAGGTAATAATAGCAAGAGGGATTTTTTTCATATTGATTCCTTAGAAACCAGATCGAGACAGTATTACTGTCCATTGATTGAGTAAAAGCAAAAACGTACCCATTACCCGTAGTTATAGAGCAATATACAGAAAATGCCATATTTCAATAATTGAATTAATACCACCCACGTTGATTCTATGCAATTGGATCTGATGAAAAATAAACTATCAAAAATAATAAGTTAGATGATTGGATTGTCGTCTAGTGATAACAAAGATTGCTTTTTATCAGAGATAGCAGTACATATAAGCAGATTCCACGATTGGGCTTTTTCTTTGAAGCGACTCATTGAGATTTTTCCGTTTATTGCGACGTTACTATCGATACTGCTGTTAGGCGGGATCGTGAATGCTATTGAAATGGATTTACCTCAATACCAAGCGACGGTTATCTCTCCGGAACGTGCCCCAGATGTTGCTAATGATAATCAGCTATTACGCAGTCCGCCAACGTTTCGGATTGCGATTCAAAAAGCACAGCCACCTTCAAAAGAAACGTTACCTTGGTTGCTTGTTGTATCAGCCTTTGCGCTGTTAATTTCTACACGTTGGGGTGCTTACTACACGCCTCGAAGCTATCTATTTTCAGATAGTCGTCGTTTAGCGGGTTGGCAAGACAGCAACCTTCAATATCGTTTTATTCATTCTCGTTGATGCTCTCCAGACCCTCACTGTTATTGATGTTGTTAACCGTTGGTTTCTTGGAGTTGTTATGTTTGAAGCTACTCAGGATGTTTTGATTGCGATCTGGAATCAGGACTTTAATGCGCTACTCGCACCAGAAAGCGCGATTTTGATTTACGTATTGGTGACCTTTTTTATTGGACTTGAAAGTAGCTTTCTTCCCGCAGCACCTTTGCCATGCGACAGTGTAGTCGTGCTGGTCGGGACGCTGTCAGCGGTTGGCGTTTTGAGTCCATTCATTGCCTTCCCTTTACTTATTGTTGCCGCTGTTGGTGGTAGTTGGCTGGCCTACTTGCAAGGCAGATGGCTCAACCGGCTTCCTATTGTTCGTGGCTGGCTTGCAAAAGTACCGGAAAGCAATATGCGTTTGGTTGACAATTTGCTTTGTCGACATGGCTTAGTCGCGCTGTTCTGCGCGCGTTTTGTGCCTGGTGTGCGCTCGTTAGTGCCAATGGTGATGGGGATCCGTATGCATGATGCACCACGCTTCCATTATTTCTCTTGGTTGAGTGCCACATTATGGATTGGTTTGTTGGCGGGCGTAGGATTTCTCCTACCTGCATTGCCTGAACCAATCAGCCGCGTAACAACCATGGTTCTGATGGCTGCACCGTTTGTCACACTGTTTGCAGCAATTTGTACCTTTATGACTTGGCGATTGCGTAAAGCCATTCGTGGTTTTAGACAAACGATCAAAAAATCGTAGTTGATAGACTGCGTTATTTTTCCTATCACTTTATTAATTAATGTAAGTGACGGCTCTGAACGTCACTTTACCGAGCTAAATTTTGAAAAAGTACCTTATCCCGCAAATAGACTTGTCTATTGTGTTAGCCATTATTTCTCTTATGTTATTGAGCACGTTAACTATATGGAGTGCAAGTGGCTATAACGAGGCTGTTATTACCAACCACCTGATTCGATGTCTGCTTTCTTTGTTATGTATAGCGTTTATGTCATCCATTCCCGCTAAGCAATATCGCCGATTTTCACCATATTTGTATTTCTTTACGGTCACTTTGTTGGTAGCTGTCGTACTGGCGGGTGACAGTTCTAATGGCTCTCAGCGTTGGTTGAGTATTGCTGGATTTCGTTTTCAGCCTTCAGAACTGGTAAAACTTGCTATTCCTATGATGGTGGCATGGTTCATCCAGCAAGATGGAGAGAGACCGACAGGGATGAAAATTGTCTATGCCATGATACTGACGGCCATTCCCGCCGGACTTATTTTTGTTCAACCTGACTTAGATGGGGCGATCTTTGGCGTGATCTATATGCTGTTTGTACTCTATTTCGCGGGTATGAGCTGGAAGATCATTGGTGGCTTTGTCGGCTTGGTGGCGACGATGATTCCAGTGCTCTGGTGGTTCGTCATTGAGACCTATCAAAAGAAACGTATCTTACAATTTCTAAACCCTGAAAGTGATCCATTAGGCTCTGGTTATCAAATTATTCAGTCACATATCGCCATTGGCTCAGGTGGTATTACCGGTAAAGGCTGGACCAATGCAACGCAAAGCTCGCTGGGTTTTATCCCTGAAAGCCATACTGACTTTATTTTTTCTGCTTATGCCGAAGAGTGGGGATTTGTAGGAAGTGTGTTGCTGCTGTCACTGTACTTGTTTATTACGCTTCGCACACTGTGGCTCTCTTGCCATTGTCATCATGCTTATAGTCGCTTAGTTACGGGCTCATTGGCGCTAAGTTTCTTCCTATATGCGTTTATTAATACCGGAATGGTCAGCGGGATATTGCCAGTGATGGGTAGCCCACTGCCTTTCTTTAGCTATGGTGGGACGGCGATGATCACTCAAGGAATTTGCTTTGGCATTATCATGTCTTTGTGCCGAGCCTCCTCTCGATTTGAGTCTTAAACGCGCTAAGGTAGCGACGTTGGTTCAAATCGAATATTGACATTGTTTGATGACCAAACTAATTTTAAATCAAATATTTTGATTATCAAACAATATTATGACTGCACCGAATCACACGCTTACCCATACTCACAATTTTTCTAATCACAACCATCATGGTGAAAAGCGGACCTTCTACGTTTTGCTTCTTACCTTAACGACCATGGTGGTGGAGATAGTGGCTGGCACGGTTTATGGCTCGATGGCGTTGCTAGCGGATGGTTGGCACATGGGGACCCATGCAGCCGCATTCTGTATTACCCTGTTTGCCTACCGTTATGCCAAAAAGCATCAGAGCAACGATAGGTTTTCATTTGGCACGGGAAAAGTGAGTGTGCTAGGTGGATATACCAGTGCAATCGCGTTAGGCATTGTGGCGTTATTGATGTTTGTTGAGTCGGTACATCGCCTGCTTAATCCCCAATCTATTCAGTTTAATGAAGCGATTATTGTTGCTTGTGTTGGTTTGGCTGTGAATGTGGCCAGTATGTTCCTGTTGGGAGAACATCATGACCATGACGAGTCACACGCTCACAATCATTCACATCATCATGGGCATGAACATCATCATGACCATAATTTGCGCGCAGCTTATCTACATGTTCTTGCCGATGCACTCACCTCAGTAACGGCGATCGTGGCGTTAGTTTTGGGCAAGTTCTATGGCTGGGATTGGCTTGATGCGGCAATGGGAATGGTAGGCGCTATGGTGATTACCAAGTGGACATTTAGCCTAATCAAGCAAACGAGCCCGATTTTGTTGGATGAAAATATCGATAGTCACTATCGCGAAGCCATCCAAAATGAGTTAGCACCGCTTGCGAACGTTACTGATTTACATGTTTGGAGAGTGAGTGGTCACCATTACGCTGCAGCGATTACTCTTGTATCAAAAGCAGACATTTCGCTTGACGAGTATAAACAAATACTGAGTAAATTTGATAAGATTGACCATCTCACTTTAGAAGTACATTCAGCATAATGCGAAACTTAGAATCGTTAAATCAGTTGCTTACTGAATTTTATGACAAGATGTCGTCATGGGAACAGTCAGTAGTAAAAGAGACAGGTTACTCCTTAGCGCAAGTTCATACCATTGAGGTGCTTGGTATTCACGGTGCTATGAGAATGAAAGAGCTTGCTGATAAACTTGGTATTACTACGGGAACATTAACGGTTCAAGTGGATAAGTTAGTTGCGGTGAATCTCATTGAGCGTTTACCACACCCTACGGATCGTCGCGCTATTGTTGTTGCACTGACTGAAGAAGGATTGCGCATTCATCGGCACCACAATCAGCTGCACTTAGACTTGGTTCGTGATTTGACGCGACATATTAATTTAGAACAAGAAGCGATGTTGATCGCGTGCCTGACCAAAATGAATCAAGAGTTTTAACCCGCGATATCACCAACTTTGTGCCTTAGCTGATTATAGTTAAGGCATCATATCACCATAGATATGCCACAAGTAAACAGTCTATGAAGCCACCTATTCCTCCTCGATGTTATATAACGTGATCTCAATAACCCTCTAATTTTACATGCAATGTTAAGGTTTTCAGAGACACTTTGAGGAAGAGGTTTTCGTTATGCAACACATTGTCATTGTCGTTAATGATGCGCCGTATGGTTCGGAAAAACTGTTTAATGCGCTTCGCCTAGCTATACAGCTCAATGAGCAGGAGAAGGAGCGTGTCAAAGTGAGTTTGTTCTTGTTGTCTGATGCAGTAACCGCGGTATTACCCAAGCAAACGCCAAATGAGGGATACAATATTCAGCACATGCTGGAGATTATCATTGCCCAAAGTAGTGAGGTGAAGTTTTGCTCATCATGCATTCAGGCTCGCGGTTTGTCAGGGCTAGAAGTCATCGAAGGCTGCGAACTGGCGACCATGGATGATTTAGCGAGTTGGGTATTGATGGCGGATAAAACTATCACTTTCTAAACAAAACGCGCTATTCATCTTCCTAACAAGCGACTCATTGAACAAGCCAGAATACTCTTTGGTTGGTGGGCTGTCGGAGCTCATGCTGCCCAAACATTTGGTCTCTAACTGGCGTCATTTTATCTTCTACGCTATTGAACTTGGATAAATCTAAACAGCCTAAATAGACCGTGAGCTAATGTGTATTATTGCTAACCTGTTTCTTATGTTAAGAAGTGAGCAAAGCACGCGGTTTCCCTGCAAGTAACCATACTCTAAGGTGTTTTTTTGTGAACTATATCTCAAAAATCATCCTCCATGGTTGGATATGTTACTAGTTTAATAGGTGGGCTTTAAGTAACTAATTGATAATAAATATTTTATCTTTCATCTACTACAAAAGTGTTAGCAATAATTAAAACTTGATAAAGCCAATAATATATCCTTTACTCTTCTACGCGATACAAAACATTATAAAAAGTAAGGCTAGGTTTTTATGGTTGAATCACTGAGCAAAAGCTGCTTGTTAGAGCTAGTAGTGGCTTTGTTGCGTAAATCGATGGAACCAAATCAAGAAGCTACGATCTGATCAGCTACACCTTTTAATCGTCGTAGCCTCATGCCTAAACCTCGTTACAAAACAACTAACTGGAAGCAGTACAATCAAGCCTTAACCAATCGTGGTTCTCTGACCTTTTGGATTGATGAGGAAGCGATAGCCGAGTGGAAGCAAAACAAACAAGGCAAGCGTGGTAGACCTCGCCGGTTCAGCGACTTAGCCATTACTACTGCACTGATGGTGAAACGCGTGTTCTCTATGCCATTGAGAGCGCTGCAAGGATTTCTAGACTCCGTATTTAAGCTGGCTAACATCCCGCTTGTTTGCCCACACTACACCTGTATAAGCCGCCGAGCTAAGGAAGTTGAAGTTTCATTTAAACCCAAAACCAGAGGAGCAATACAACATCTGGCAATTGATGCCACTGGCCTCAAGGTTTATGGCGAAGGTGAATGGAAGGTCAAAAAGCATGGTACTGATGGGAAGCGCAGAGTCTGGCGTAAGCTACATTTAGCCGTTGATACTAGCAGTCACGAAATAGTCGCAGCAGAGCTGAGTTTATCTAACGTTACCGATGGCGAAGTGCTTCCCAACCTACTTAAGCAGACACGTCGTAAAATCATTGAGGTATCAGGTGATGGTGCTTATGACACAAGACATTGCCATGATGCAATACGTATAAAGCGAGCGGTTCCGCTAATCCCGCCACGCGAAGGGGCTGCCTTCTGGGAGCAAGGACACCCTCGCAATTTAGCAGTTGGTTGTCAGAAGCTTTATGGCTCCAACAATAAGTGGAAAAAGCGGTATGGCTACCACAAGCGGTCGCTATCAGAGACAGCAATGTATCGAGTGAAACAGTTGCTAGGTGGGAAATTAAGCCTGAGAAACTACAACGCTCAAGTTGGCGAGACTTACGCTATGATCAAAGCGCTGAATAAGCTTACAGGGTTAGGTATGCCTGAAACTCAGTATATTGTTTAAGAGTCAAGCACATGGGACAGGCATGTCTTCGCTCTGAATTAAGCAACAAAGCCAACAATTAGTATCAATAACAGATCTAGACGGAAGAATCGTTTATGCCAACGACGAATTTTGCAGAGTTGCAGGCTATACCCGGGAAGAACTAGAAGGTCAGCATCACAACATAGTCCGCCATCCTTTTATGCCTAAAGCCGCTTTTGCAGATTTGTGGAGTAAGTTGAAAAGTGGAAAATCCTGGAGAGGTATGGTGGTCAATCGTTGTAAAAACGGAGATTACTATTGGGTTGATGCTTACGTAACACCTGTTGTGGAACATGACAAAGTCGTTGGTTACCAATCAGTCAGAACACTACCTAAGCAAAAATATAAAGAAAGAGCACAAAAACTATATTTGGATCTCAATAAAGGTAAGTCTATTCGTGACTTCCAGTCACACAGTTCTGCACGAAGAATAGTTGCTATATCTGTTATTATTGCTGCAATGATTGTTTCTTTTTTATCAACAAACCCCATTTTTCAGCCTATCATCATTTTGGCCCTTTCAATCTCCATGTTTTTTATGTTTAAACAAGAGCTATGGGCCATTCCATCTGATGTTGAACGATTAAAGTCTGAGTTAGATAGCCCATCACGTTATATCTTTTCTGGACCGGGGCTTCGTGGTGTTATCGATTACCAAGAAAAACTTTACAGCGCGAAAGTTAGAACAATCCTCGGGCGAAGTGCAGACTCCGGTCGAAGCTTGATAAAGCTTGTGCATGAACTGAAGAATTCAGCTAACGATATTATGGATGGTATCGAAAAAGAAGGTGACAACCTTAGTCAATTTTCTGCAGCGATCACAGAAATGTCAGCGACTATACAAGATGTTGGAGAGAGCACAAACCAAGTCTATGAGGCGGTAAAAGTAGTCATTGATGAGTGTGAGAATAGTTCTATTTATGTGGAATTATCTAAAGACAAAGTAGATAGTCTTTCTATCAATGTTGAACAAGCAGCGGAAAATGCTTTGATGTTGATAGATGATGTCAACAATATTGCAACCCTGATGAATGACATCCAGGGCATAGCTGATCGCACAAACCTATTAGCGCTCAATGCTGCAATTGAGGCGGCCCGAGCCGGAGAGCAAGGCCGTGGTTTTGCAGTTGTGGCTGATGAAGTAAGAGCACTTGCAAGTCGAACTCAAGAAGCTTCTTCAAAGATCCAAGAATCCGTGGTTGAGTTGAAGTCGACCTTGACAATGTGGAATGAAAAGATGCTGTCTAGTAAAGAAGATGCCAATGACTGTTCAGAGCGGAGTGAGAAGGTGAATCAGGCTATGAACAGTATCCTTGCTCAAATAAATAATGTCGGCGATAAGACCGCTCAAATTGCAACTGCTACCGAAGAACAAGGTGTTGTATCTGAAGAGATAAGTAGAGGCATTCACAATATTGAAGGCATATCTCGACAAAACGCTGCTCAAGCTAGGAATGTGTCTGATAATTCTGCCAAGGTTAATTTAGCTGCCGATAAGATTTTAAATCTCAGTGGGACATTTGGTTAATACTGATGGTAGTAAGCCCATGAAGGTCGATCGATGCAGGCTATGATATGAAAATATTTTTAGATCATCTTAGTACATTGTGACTTTTGGGTGGAGATTTTTGGGCGTTGTGTGGACACAAACAAAGAGGGCTTAGCTGATGATTCGGCTAAGCCCTTGTTAAAATGGCGCTCCCGACAGGATTCGAACCTGTGACCTGCCCCTTAGGAGGGGGCCGCGCTATCCAGCTGTGCCACGGGAGCGTATGACTAATAATACTTAATTATTTTAATAAGTTAAGTCACTTTTTCAAATTTATTCTAGTTTGTTCATCACGTCACCAATTTGAATACTATTGGCAAGGCTTGGTTGGTCGACGGTGGCTTCTGCATCATTTTCATAGACGCGTGACACGGTTAGTGTGATATCGCTTTGAGTCACCCTATTCCGAGGTAATCCGTTTTGGTCGATAAAGGAACCTGTGTGCCACAGTTGTAATCTATCACCGGCTTTAACACCATGAACTCGACCTAGGTCAATGGTGACTTTATTGCCATAACTGGCAACGATTTCTGGCAAGGTCATTTTGCAGGAGATTTCCGCTTCCAAATCGAGCATGATGTTACGACTCACCTTTTGCATCATTTCGCCATAGGTTGATGTCCAGAAACGAGCACTTTTGGTGTCGACTTTACTCGTTTTAGCAAAGGGCCATTGGGCAATGTCGCGGTAGTTGTGTTGGAAGATTTCATGACCAGTTTTCCCATCATAAACGGACATATCCATGGCAAACTGACGATTAATCACATCATCTGACAGCAACCCCCCTTGTGTGATAGTGGCGGTTAAGTCGTTAATTTTCCCAGTGACTAGGTATTGCGCGCCTAGGTCTTCGGCAATCATTTTAATGCGCTCAGGCTGGCGCTTGTCAATTTCATAGCGAGTGGTGCCAACAGAGACAAAGCTGTAAGAGCGATGCTCAAGCTGTTTTGATACCAGTGAACTAAAGTCTTCGCCTAATCTGTATATTTGCCCCATGACGGCTTGCTGCGGGTCAACAATATCAAACATTGCCACCCCAAAGGTCTTTTTGTACTGCTCGTTATGGCAAGCCTTTGCCGTTGGGTAAATGTCGATGCGAGCTTTGACGACCATTTGATTGCCGCTTTTATATTGATCCTTTATGACAATCTGACGAACCTCGGAATCGATGAACTGGTATTGGCTCTTATCGTCTTCTAATAGTGGCGCTAAGTTAGCAAGACCACCAAGATCGGCTCCGGAGAAGTCTACGGCTTTATAGACGGCATCTTCTAGCGCGTAGATCCTTGCCGCCTTCTCGGAAGAGACGATGGTTGAAGTACCAGTGACTTCGTACCAAGCGGCAGAGACTGAGTTGCTGCCAAAAGCAACCAATGCTGTTGAAATTAAAGACGAAACGATTTTTTTCATACAACCAATCCAAATGCGGAACAATATTTGCTAGCTAGTTTGTAGCGAATATTGGAGCGGGCTTTCTTATTAAGGACAGAATGAGAATAGCAAGGATTGTTCCAACCTTGAAAAGGTGGGGACCTATCCATCCAATTAATAACTTTTTGGAGAGTGTGTAATGAAAAAATGGCTCCTGATGGCATCAGTGTTAACACTGACCGCTTGTGCCTACTCACCAATCTATAACGGTAAGGACTCCTATTCTGGCAGTAAATTTATGCTGATGGAAAGTCCTCGTCATACGATGGATTATTTCGTCGAGAGTTTGACGGAGGAGTTAGTGCAATCTAACACTAGCGTGTCGTCTCGCACTCCGATAGCGGTAGCGTCATTTGTTGATTTACAGAATTTGGACGCGACAAACTGGTTAGGGAACTCGGTATCAGAAGGCTTTATTCACCAGCTTCAGCGCCGTGGCTTTAAGGTTGTCGACTTCAAGACAACGGGCTCGATTCAAGTGACAAGCCAAGGTGACTTCGTATTAAGTCGAGACTGGAAAGATCTGGCGCAAGAGCAACAGATTCAATTTGTATTGACTGGCACCATGCTTCGCCAAGAGGGCGGGGTACTGGTGAATGCTCGCGTTGTCGGGATGCAGTCTCGTATTGTAGTCGCATCAGCTCAAGGCTTCTTGCCTGCAGATCGTATCGGTCGAGATTTGGATACCTTGAATCAAATGCGAACTGAAGATGGCGTGTTGATTCGTTCAGATCCATCTATGACCACTCCTCATACAGTCATCTTGCGCCCATAGGAAACGATAATGAGATTTTTATTTGCCGCGTTGGTTGCATTAGTCATGATGGGATGTACTCCAATTACGGCTATGAACCAGAACACATTAACGGCTGTCGGTTATGCCAGTATTAGCGAACAAACCGGTCGTAATGAAGAAGAGAAACAAGTGCGTGCTATGCGCGCATCGAAAATAGATGCGTATAGAGAGTTAGCAGAGCAAGTTTATGGCCTGCGAGTGTCTGCTCGTGCTGATCTGCAAGATCAACGTCTGGGCGTCGAGTCGACAACCGGAGCGGTTGATGGTGTGATTCGTGGTGCTGAAGTGGTTCGGAGCTACAAAGTTGGCGACAGCTATGTGACGGAGCTACTTCTTGACATTGATAAGATGGATCGCTTAAGAGACTACGGTGAAATTCGTCGAGTACCTGAGAAGAAGCGTCAGAGTTTGTTCTAGAAATAGCGTCGACGAACACGAGATAGCAAAAAGCGGCAACCGGTGACCTGTTGCCGCTTTTTTTGTATTCGAGATGCTAGGCTTTTAAGTTGGTGCCTAGTGTCGACAGGGTATGAGTTTGCCCACCTGCGTTATAAGTCATACCAATCTTGCCATGACTTTGCTGCATCAAATTATTCAACTTATTAAAGCTCAATTGCGCACGTTGCAAGCTTTCACCATTAATATCATTGGCCTGCTGGCAGTCGAGTATGATGGACTTAATCTCTGCAACCTTCTGAGCAAGCGAAGGTTCGTTTGTGAGCCTTGCCACATCTTGATGTTGAGCAAGTCGTTGATCGGTTTGTTGAAGCTGACCAATAATGGTCATTTTCTCTTTGGCAAACCGTTCAATGGCTGATGACTCACGAGCAGTAATGGCTTTGGTCTCCTCAGAGAGAAGTATCGACAATGCTTTTGCATTTTTCAGTTGGTAGTCAACTAAATCAACCAGTGCTGCCATTAAGATACCTATGAGTACTGTCTAAAAGTTATCTGAATAATTAGCGTAATCCGCCAAGTTCGTCTTCGAACTTCATCATGTTGTCAGCAAGCTTTTCGGCATCGACGGTATAAGAACCATTCGAGATTGCTTCTTTAATTGCCGCTACTTTCGCAGCGTCAAAAGTAGGCTGACTTGCCATTTGTTGATGCATCTGACCAATAGCTTTGCCGCCTTGGCTCAGAGTTACGGCATCTTGTGGCGCTGATGAATAACCAACTTGAGCTGAACTGCTGTCTTTGCTTGCCTCCGTACGGGCAGGAGCACGACTTGTCGTCGTAAGCGTCTGTCCTGAACGAATATTATCAATGCCTGCCATCGTTTAGCCTTCTTGTTGCCTGATTTTCATAGTTTACCTGTATATCGAGCATATCGACCAGCGTAATGATTACTTTAGGATAAATTCAAAAATTAACCGTGATTTCTGCAACGCCAGTAACAATACCTTCAATTATACGTTGAGACTTGTCATTTTTCACTCTTACTTGGTCGCCGTTTGCGCCGTCAGTCAGCGCCGTACCTTTGGTAGAGATACTCATCTCTCCTTTAACTGCGCGAATGACGACCTTTTCGTTGCGGCAAACGACGCAGACATCATTTCGTTCAATCACATCACCCATTTTCATATTTTGCTTAAGTTTTGACCCAACAACTTGATCAAAGTCGGTAAAGCCTTGGCGACGAAAACGATTCTTATCCACCATGCTCATCGCGACATCATCGTTGGAAATAATACTGCCTCGCGATAAGGGGCGAGTAGCGGTGACTAAAGGTAGAGAAATTGACATGCGAACCGGCACATAAAGTCGCCAGTTGTCCTCTGGACATTCGACTAACACAGTGACGTTGCTGCTGGTATTGCGCGTATTTGATGATGATGTGAGCAAAGGAGAAGGGCAATCCGTTGCATGGACTCGAGAATCAATGCGTCCGGGTGTGGCAACAATTTCACCGCCAATAGGTTGCTCAATTGTTTCTAAAACATGAACTTGTGCAGCATTTTGGATGTTTTCTATTTGCTCTGGCGTTGCTGCATGCGTTAATACACTAAAGAATAATGTTTGCCAGACGATACAGAGGTAAAGCCAGTTGCGCCTTAACCTCGTTTTGTAACTGGATGTACACAAAAAAGATGTCTTATTATACAGCATTCTGTTTCTCGGGTTCCTTGTTGCCTGTGTAGACTATCACTTTTTTAGCTTTAAAGTTTGAGATGGAGATGAACTTATGACCGGTATCTTGGATTCGGTGAATCAACGAACGCAACTGGTAGGTCAAAACCGACTAGAACTACTGACGTTTCGTCTGATGGGCCGCCAGCGTTACGGTATAAATGTGTTCAAAGTTAAAGAAGTGCTTCAGTGCCCTAAATTAACGCGCATGCCCAACCTACATCGCCTGGTAAAAGGGGTAGCTCATATTCGTGGTCAAACTATTTCCGTGATTGACCTTAGTCTTGCTGTTGGTGGACGACCAACAACGGACATTGAAAATTGTTTTGTGGTTATCTCAGAGTTTAACCGCAGCGTACAGGGATTTTTGGTCAGTTCTGTTGAACGCATCATTAACATGCACTGGGAGGCAATTTTGCCGCCACCTGAAGGAGCAGGCAAAGCCAACTATTTAACAGCAGTGACTAATATCGACAATGAACTGGTTGAGATTCTTGATGTTGAAAAGATTCTCGCTGAGATTTCGCCAGTGGTTGAAACCATGGACAGTAATATCGCGACAGAAATTGCCGCCGCTGAAGAGAAAGAGCAAAAACAGATCGTTAAGCGTATTATGATTGCCGATGACTCGGCAGTTGCTCGAAAACAGGTGCAGCGAGCCATTGAGTCGATTGGTTTTGAATCCATTTTGGTCAAAGATGGTAAAGAAGCTTACAACAAGCTGATCTCTATGGTGGCAGAGGGCAACATTCATGATCAGATTTCGTTGTTGATTTCCGATATTGAAATGCCAGAAATGGATGGATACACCCTAACGGCAGAAGTGCGCCGCCATCCGGATCTGAAAGATCTTCACATTATTTTGCATACCTCGCTAAGTGGTGTGTTTAACCAAGCAATGGTGGAGCGAGTCGGGGCTAATGAATTCATCGCGAAGTTCAATCCAGATGAATTGGGAGGCGCTGTTAAAGCTGCCATTTTGCCAACTAAGTAAACCAACAAAATTAGAGCTTGTAGTCGTCTGAGAAAAGCGTATAAAGCAAACCTTCAAAGCAGTATAGAGAAGTGAATGACAGCGATAACCATAAGCGATCAAGAATATCGTGATTTTAGCCGCTTTTTAGAGTCCCAATGCGGTATTGTTCTTGGCGATAGCAAACAGTATTTAGTCCGTAGCCGATTAAGCCCTTTAGTGGCGAGATTTGGCTTAGTCTCTTTGTCTCAATTATTGAGAGATGTCGTTACTGGGCGTAATCGTGAGCTGAGAGTGGCCGCTGTAGATGCTATGACCACCAACGAAACCTTGTGGTTTAGAGACAACTACCCATTTACGGTGTTAGCGGACAAACTGCTCCCAGAATTTGCAGCCAACAAACGCCCGATTAAAATTTGGTCAGCTGCGAGCTCTTCTGGTCAAGAACCTTATTCCATGGCAATGACCGTTTTAGAGACGCAGAACAAAAGGCCAGGAATGCTGCCCAGCGTGTCGATTACCGCAACGGATATATCGTCAACGATGCTAGAAATGTGTCGCCTTGGTGAGTATGACAATCTTGCGTTGGGTCGCGGTCTGTCACCTGAACGTCGTCGAATGTTTTTTGAAAACACCAATAACGGCAAGATGAAAGTGAAAGACAATGTGAAGCGTTTGGTGAGCTTTCGTCCGCAAAACTTGATGGACTCTTACGCGCTGTTGGGTAAGTTCGACATCATCTTTTGTCGTAATGTGCTGATTTATTTCTCTCCTGACATGAAGTCTAAAGTGCTCAATCAAATGGCACGTAGCTTAAACCCTGGGGGCTACTTACTCTTGGGTGCGTCAGAGTCTTTAACCGGACTAACGGATCAATTTGAAATGGTGCGTTGTAACCCAGGCATCATCTACAAGCTTAAATAGTCTGAGCGTTACTTTGCTCATTAACACGCTTATCTAGCCTTGGTTTTCGCCAAGGCTTTTTTCTTGCTATTCTCTTGGTTCAGTGATGGTTCGGAGGCCATTACTGTCGACATTCCTAATGACATCCTCCGTCAAAACTGGCGTGTATTTTGCTCACTACTTTGCCAATGGAAGCATGATAAACGTCGAATTACATGGCGACATCTGTTGTTGTGACTAAAAATAACTTTTGGCGCGATAATTGCTTTATCTCTGTATAAGGCACGTATTTTTGAACGATGAGGTTTCAATGGCCATCTCTTTTAACAATGCATTAGGTATTCATCAATACACCGTCGGTGTACGTGAAAAGAATGCTGAAGTCATCTCCACCAATATCGCGCAGGCGAATACGCCGGGTTATAAAGCGAAGGGGATGGAGTTTGATCGTGCGTTAAAAGCGGCAAGCTCAGGGGCAAGTATTGGGCTTAGTCGAACTGATGGACGGCATATTTCTGCCTCTACTAACGTCAGTGGTGAAATGCTTTACCGCATTCCGACACAGCCAGATACCGGTGACGGCAATACTGTAGACGTAGATTTAGAAAGAAACTTGTTCATGCAGAACCAATTAAGACATCAGGCATCACTCGATTTCTTAGGCGGCAAATTCAAAAATATGACCAAAGCGATTAAAGGGGAGTAATTTAGATGAGCTTATTTAATGTATTTAATGTGACAGGCAGTGCGATGAGCGCTGAGTCGGTTCGTCTAAATACCACCTCAAGTAACCTTGCCAACGCTGACAGTATTAGTAGCTCGGCAAAAGAGACTTACAAAGCTCGCCACGCCGTTTTTGGCGCGGAGCTGAGCAAAGCTCAATACAACCGCGATCATTCAGTACCTGTGAAAGTATTGGGTATTGTAGAGAGCGACAAACCCTTAAGTGCAGAGTACAACCCAGATCATCCACTCGCTAACGATGAAGGCTATATCTACAAGCCAAACGTTAATGTGATGGAAGAAATGGCCAACATGATTTCAGCTTCGCGCTCATACCAGACTAACGTTCAGGTAGCGGACGCGAGCAAGCAAATGTTGTTGAGTACTTTGCGAATGGGTCAATAGAGATAGGAGTAGCTCATGGCTGGAATCAACAACGTTGGTCAAGGCAGTTTATCCTACATTGACCAACTGAAAAAACTGCAAGAACAAAGCAAACCTGAAGAGACAACCGGTAAGCAGGATCTTAAGCAAGAAGACTTCTTGTCCCTACTCACCAAACAGTTGGCTCAACAGGACCCATTTAAACCAGTCAGCAACGACCAGATGATTGCTCAAATGGCGTCGTTTGCCACGGTAGATGGTATTGGCAAGATGAACACTCAGTTCGAGAGTTTGAACTCGTCAATGACGTCTAACCAAGCACTACAAGCGTCTTCACTTGTTGGGCGTGATGTCTTGGTTCCGGGTGCGGCTGGTGTGAAGGAAACAGACGCTGGCATGGCGGCAATGGTCAAATTGCCACAGTCCATGGATAACGTGTTTGTTCGTGTAGAAAATGAAATGGGTCAATTGGTACGTACCTTTGATGTCGGTGCAAAACCTGGCGGTGATGCTCGTGTCGAATGGGACGGTAAAGATGATCAGGGTAATCCAATGCCTGCAGGTAAATACAAAGTGAAAGCTTCGGGTTTACTTGATGGAGAAAGCCGCGAGTTCGAAGTGTCGACTTATGCGAACGTGAACAGTGTGCTTCTTGGTAAAGGGGATGGAAACGTACTACTCAATCTAGCTGGCTTCGAAAATCCAGTTCGGCTAGCAGAAGTACTGGAAGTCGGCAAGGCGTAACCGCTGGCTAGATTAGGAGATTAGGAATGTCATATGTATCTTTAAGTGGTCTATCTGCGGCTCAGTTAGACCTCAACACCACCAGTAACAACATTGCCAACGCCAACACATTCGGCTTTAAAGAGTCACGTGCCGAGTTTGGTGATGTGTATTCAAACTCACTATTTACTAATGCGAAAACCACACCGGGTGGCGGTGCTCAGCCAAGCAAGATTGCTCAGCAGTTCCACGAAGGCTCGAGCATATCGACTAACAACCCAATGGACTTGCGCATTAGCGGTACTGGCTTCTTCGCCGTATCTAAAGATCGTCTTGTACCACAGCAAAATGAGCTAACGCGTAACGGTGCTTTCCACCTAAACAAAGATAGCTACATGGTGACGTCGAACGATGAGTTTCTACTGGGTTATGAGGTGAATAAAGATACCAATGAGGTTGTGTCTTATGAGCCTCGTCCAATCAATATACCGCCAGAGTTTGGTAAGCCGAAACAGACTGCGAATATTGAGATTGGTGTGAACCTTCCTGCTAATGGTGATCTAAAAGATCCGGCTCTGTTCGACTTTACTGATCCTGAAACTTATAACCGTTCAACATCATCAACGATTTATGATTCCATGGGACAGTCGTACAAAATGACGACGTACTATGTGAAAGATCAAACTCAGCAAAACACGTGGCAAAGTTACTACACGGTAACCGACGGCCAAGGTGAAAAACCAGTGAATATCGCTGGTGGTGATGCAACAACGCCAACAGGGCATGTTGGTCATACAATGCGATTCAACAACGACGGTACACTAGCGAGCTTGAACAATGGGCAGCCAATTGTCACTACTGATCTTGGTGCAAATGGTATCGATATGAACGGTGCCGATCCTGCACAGACATTGTCGTTTAGTCTTGATAGTGCCACTCAGTTTGCCGCTCCGTTTGAACTGACTAAGTTCCAAGAAGATGGTGCGACGACTGGCTTCCTAACTAAAGTCGACTTTGATGAGCAAGGCAACGTGTTAGGCACTTACTCAAACGGTGAGAATGTGACATTAGGTCGTGTCGCTATGGTACGTGTAGCGAACGAACAAGGTCTTGATAAGAAGGGTGGTACCCAATGGGATTCTACGACTGCTTCTGGTGCTAAGATTTGGGGCGAATCAAACAAGGGTTCTTTTGGTACCATCAATAACGGCACGCTAGAACAATCGAACATTGATATGACCCAAGAGTTGGTAGACCTGATTTCAGCGCAACGTAATTTCCAAGCAAACTCACGTGCTTTGGATGTACATAACCAGCTGCAACAAAACATTCTACAAATCCGTTAAGTCATAGTATGAGTGGCTGTCAGTCACTCGTCGTTAATGTCTTGAAAAATCGAGCGTACGAGTGCATATGGACATTCGTACGCTGTTTTGCGTTTCAACAAAGCGGTCATATTGTTGCCGCACCGTTGCCACCTTGCCGTTTAGCTTTGCCTCTTCGATAGAACATCGGTTGCCGATCCTCCGCTTTCTTACCTTATTCCCCGCTTATTTCTCTGATTTATAAGGAATAAAATTAGTGGCATAGTCTTTGCTTTATAAGCTCCGTACTTTGAATTTTGGAGCTATCAATGGATCGTGCCCTTTACCTCTCAATGAGCGGCGCAAAGCAGAATATGCAAGCTTTGCAGCTTAGAGCAAACAACCTTGCGAACGCGAGCACGCCTGGCTTTCGAGCTGACCTTGCCCAAGCGCGCTCAATGCAAGCGTATGGTGAAGGCATGCCAAGTCGTGTGTTTAGCATGACAGAGCGTCCAGGACATAACTTCGAGCAAGGCAGTGTTGTGACGACAGGTCGCGACCTTGATGTCACTATTGAAGGCCAAGGTTGGATTTCAGTATTGGATAAAAACGGCAAAGAAGGGTTAACCCGCAACGGCAGTTTACGCGTGGATCAAAACGGTTTGTTGGTCAATGGCAACGGTAACCTTGTGTTAGGGGAACGTGGTACGCCAATTACTGTACCTATTCCATTGCGTAAGATTGAGATTGGCCGTGACGGCACCGTCTCTGTTATACCGCAAGATGCACCGGCTGACGAAATGGAAATCGTTGACCGTATCAAGCTCACCAATACTGATAACCGTTCACTATTCAAAGACACTAACGGTCTATTTCGTAATAAAGATCCTCAATTAGGCTACACCGCTTCAGCCAATGTACAGCTGATGACCGGAGCTATTGAAGGCAGTAACGTTAATGCTGTTGGTGAAATGACAAGCTTAATTGATTTGCAGCGTCAATTCGAAATGCAGGTCAAGCTGATGAGCACCGCAGAAGACATGGATAAGGCTTCAGACTCATTGCTTCGCATGGGTTAATAGGATTGAGAGAGGAAGAATAGAATGCATCCGGCACTATGGGTAAGTAAGACTGGCTTAGACGCTCAGCAAACCAATATTTCGACAATTTCAAACAACCTAGCGAACGCATCAACCGTCGGTTATAAGAAAAGCCGCGCGGTGTTTGAAGATTTGTTTTATCAAAATATCAATCAGCCTGGCGGTCAATCATCGCAAAACACCGAACTTCCTTCAGGCTTAATGCTAGGTGCAGGTTCAAAAGTGGTGGCAACACAAAAGATCCACACACCGGGTAATGCGCAAACCACGACCAACAGTCTCGATATGATGATTGAAGGTGATGGTTTTTTCCAAGTATTGATGCCAGATGGTAATATTGGTTATAGCCGCAATGGTCAGTTCACGCTAAATGATGAAGGGACTATTGTTACGTCTGGTTCTGGCTATGCATTGGAACCAGAAATTGCGATTCCTGAAGATGCGATTTCTATCACGGTGGGTACTGACGGTGAAGTGTCCGTTCGAGTACGTGGCCAGCAAGATAACCAAGTAGTGGGTAACATTACCACTGTCGACTTCATTAACCCGGGCGGTCTAGAGCCTATCGGGCAGAACCTTTACTTACCAACCGGTGCTAGTGGTGATCCAAATGAAGGGGTTCCAGGTTTAGATGGTTTCGGTCAAATTCGTCAGTCGATGCTAGAGACTTCAAACGTTAACGTAACGGAAGAGCTCGTTAACATGATTGAAGCTCAGCGTGTGTATGAAATGAACTCCAAAGTTATCTCGTCAGTCGACAAGATGATGAGCTTTGCTAACCAGCAGTTATAACGAATAGGGAGTACATGGAATGAGAAAATTACTTTGTGTCTCCTTGCTGGCTGTGCTCTCAGGCTGTGCCCAGTTTGGCCAAGAAGAATCCGTTGATGATGTTGCCAGTAGCACGACAACGGTGGATGCAGTGGAAGGAGATAAGAATCCATCTTCAGGTATCGTCGATACACTACGTGGCAGAACAGACCCTGTTGCCGATGACCCTGCATGGGCACCAATTCACCCTAAAAATAAACCAGAGCATTACGCCGCCGCAACCGGTTCATTGTTCAACACTCATTACGCGCGCAATTGGTATGACGACTCAAAGCCTCGTGGTATTGGTGACATTATTACAGTGGAGCTGAACGAGGCGACTAAAGCGGCAAAAAGTGCTGACGCTGACTTGTCTAAAGCCAACGATTCTTCGATGGATCCGCTGTTTGTTGGCGGTAGACCGGTTACCATTAATGACTATGATTTCTCCTATGAATTAAAGAACGATAACAACTTCAAAGGCAATGCTTCTGCTAATCAAAGCAACAGTATTTCAGGCTCCATCACCGTGGAGGTAATCGAAGTCCTTGCGAACGGTAATCTGGTGATTCGCGGCGAAAAATGGCTCACGTTGAATACGGGCGATGAGTACATTCGTTTAAGCGGCACGATTCGCCCAGATGATATCGAGTTTGATAACACCATTGCATCTAACCGTATTTCTAACGCTAGAATTCAGTATTCGGGGACCGGAACTCAACAAGATATGCAAGAACCAGGATTCTTGGCACGATTTTTTAATGTCTCTCTATAGGGATAGGAATCGACGAATAGTAAGCGGCAAACCCTCTCCTCAGAGGGTTTGTTTGTTTTTAGGGTAACATGATGAAAAAAATCACGTTTTTACTTCTTGGTTTATGTTTTGCCGCGGCAAGTGTGCAAGCGGCACGCATTAAAGATGTGGCAGAAGTTGCCGGGGTACGTAGTAACCAATTGGTGGGTTATGGTTTGGTCACTGGCCTTCCTGGCACTGGCGAAAAAACGCCATTCACTGAACAGAGCTTTCGTTCCATGCTTGAACGATTTGGTATTCAGATGCCGATTGGCTTTAAACCTAAATTTAAAAACGTCGCAGCGGTCATTGTCACCGCAGAGTTGCCTGCGTTCTCAAAGCCAGGTCAGCGTGTGGATGTCACGGTTTCTTCAATCGGTGCGGCAAAAAGTCTCCGTGGTGGCACTTTAATGCAGACCTTTTTACAAGGTTTGGATGGTGAGGTCTACGCAGTGGCACAGGGCAACTTGGTAGTGAGTGGGTTCAGTGCAGAAGGATTAGATGGGTCCAAAATCGTCGGTAATAACCCTGTCGTAGGCATGATTTCAAGCGGTGCAACTGTTGAGCGTGAAGTGCCTAGCCCATTCTCGCGTGGTGACTATATCACCTTTAACCTTCTGCAATCAGACTTCACAACGGCGCAAAACATGGCAAATGCCATCAATGACTTTCTGGGTCCGCAAATGGCGAGCCCATTAGATTCTACCTCTGTTCGAGTTCGTGCGCCTCGCGACCTCAGCCAACGCGTAGCTTTCCTATCAGCAGTTGAAAACGTTGAATTCGATACCGCAGATAGCGGTGCAAAAATCATTGTTAACTCCCGCACTGGAACCATTGTGGTTGGTAAACACGTCAAGCTAAAACCTGCGGCAGTGACACACGGCGGTATGACGGTAGCTATCAAAGAGAACTTGAAAGTTAGCCAACCGAACGCGTTCGCTGGTGGGGATACGGTAGTGGTGCCTAATTCCGATATTCAAGTCACTGAAGGGTCAGGTAAGATGTTTAACTTCCAACCGGGTTTGACACTGGATGATCTCGTACGTGCTGTTAATGAAGTGGGCGCTGCTCCCTCAGACCTTATGGCTATTTTACAGGCGCTGAAGCAAGCTGGTGCCATTGAAGGTCAGTTGATCGTTATCTAGGTAAGTATCATGATTAAAAACTCCAATGATATCGGTTTTATCCATGATATCAGTAGCCTAGATAAGCTTCGTCAGCAAGCCGTAAGCGGCAAAGAAGGCGATGATGATGCGGCATTACGCGCTGCCGCTCGTCAGTTCGAATCTATCTTTACTTCTATGATGTTAAAGTCGATGCGCGACGCGAATACTCATTTTGAATCAGACCTGACCAATAGCCAAAACGGTCAATTTTACCGTCAAATGCTTGATGAGCAGATGTCGAGTGAGTTGAGTGCCAATGGTTCTCTAGGGTTGGCTGATATGATTGTCGCTCAGCTTGGTGCGGCACGTTCACCAGAAGCGCATGCTGCAGCGGGCAGTGAAATCCGTATGCGTAATGAAGCGTTCGATACGTCAGTTAATCTCCCTTACGATGAAGCAAAGGCTCGTAAAACTGCGAAATCACTAGGCCTAGACGGAGCCCCTGCAGCTCAGCTTGTTGATTTCAAGACACCACAAAACTTCGTCGAGTCTTTGAAACCATACGCGGACAGAGCAGCTCAGTCGTTAGGAGTGGATTCATCGTTACTATTAGCGCAAGCGGCTTTAGAGACTGGTTGGGGGCAAAAAATCGTCAACAACAGTAAGGGCAGCAGTAACAACCTATTTAATATTAAGGCTGACAGAAGTTGGTATGGCGATAAGGTCGCAACGCAGACACTGGAATACCATCAGAATGTACCTGTACAAGAACGCGCAGCATTCCGTTCTTACAGCTCGTATGAAGACAGCTTCAACGACTATGTGAAGTTTCTTAATGACAATCCACGTTATCAGTCGGCATTGAATGGTAACCAAAGTTCTGAACGCTTCATTCGTGATATTCATCAAGCTGGATATGCGACAGATCCAAACTATGCGGACAAAGTGTTGCGCGTTAAGGCGCAAATCGATGATATGTCACTTTAACGGCTATCGATAGTTTTCCTTATACTTATTGGTCCCGGCAAATCGCCGGGATTTTTCTCACTACCTCCATCTCTTGTCCTCAATTCTTATCTTTTTTAGTGCCAAGCTCAGCGGCAAAGATACTCTGGCATATATATTGCAAATTAAACGACAGAGTGGCGTAACTTGTGGATTTAGTTAGGCTAATTTTGGTTTTTTGGAGGCGATATGGCGTCAGATCTTCTGAACTTAGGTGCGCAAAGCGTACTGACAGCTCAGAGACAGTTAAACACGACTGGTCATAACATTTCTAATGCAAATACAGAAGGTTACAGCCGACAATCTGTTATACAGGGGACCAATACCCCGAGACAGTTTGGTGGTCAAACCTACGGTATGGGAGTGCATGTGGAAAATGTTCGCCGCTCGTGGGATCAGTTTGCCGTCAAAGAACTCAACATGGCAACGACACAGGTGAATTATCGCAACGAAAATCTGACTAACCTCGATATGATGTCGGGGATGTTGTCGTCTATGTCGTCTAAAAAGGTGCCTGAAAGTCTTAACGACTGGTTTGATGCTGTAAAAACCTTGGCCGACACCCCCAATGATATTGGTGCGCGTAAAGTCGTACTTGATAAAGCCAATCTGATTAGTCAATCGATGAATGATTTCCACGATACGGTTCGTGAACAGCGAGATAACGTCAACAAGAAACTCGAAGTGAGTGTTGAGCGAGTGAACCAAATCGGGATCGAAATTCGTGATATTCACCGCTTAATGATGCGCTCGCCTGGTCCACATAACGATCTGATGGATAAGCATGAATCGTTAATCAAAGAGTTGTCCGAATACACCAAAGTGACGGTGACGCCTCGCAGGAACGCTGAGGGCTTCAACGTTCATATTGGTAATGGTCATACTTTGGTATCGGGTACAGAAGCCAGTCAGTTGAAGATGATTGATGGATTCCCCGATACTCACCAGCACCGCCTTGCGATTGTTGAAGGCAAAGGTATTAAACCAATTACCAGCGATGACATTGGCGGACGCTTAGAAAGTATGTTTGAAACTCGTGACAAAGAGATTCCATACGTTCTGGATGAGCTCGGTCGTCTCTCTATCGCTTTTTCTGAAAAAGTGAATGAATTACAAGGGCAAGGGCTTGATTTGAATGGTCAAGTCGGACAAAACCTGTTCGCGGATGTCAATACTCTCGCGTTTGCCAAAGCAAGGGTCGTTGCACCAGTCAACTCAAGTGCCGACGTGGCAGTGTTTATTGATGATACCTCACAACTTAAGGGTGGAGAGTATTCATTGAAATTTGACGGTGCTCATTACCATGTGACTAATTCAGATGGTGTTACTCAGTCTTTCTCCGGCCCAAGCATGCAACTAGATGGAATTCGAGTTGAAATTGGTAATCCGCCTGCCGTTGGCGAAAAGCTTTTGCTGCGTCCGACGAGAGACGGTGCAGCCAATATGAAAATGACGACTAACGACCCAAAAGCTATAGCAGCACAGAGCTTTGAAGCCTCAACCACGTTTGCGCAGGGTGATGCCAAATTTAAAGTCTCGTCAGTGGGCAGTTTGAAAGAATTTGAAGTGGTGGTATCGCCAACACGGACGGAATTTGCCGTCACTGACAAAAGCGGCAACGTATTATTAAGCCCAACGCCTTATCCTCCGACTGGTCCGGTGACGGTGCTTGGCACCACGTTCGAGCTCAGTGACGGAGCGATGGCAAATGACAAGTTCACCGCTAACCTCAATCCGGCAGAGGGTGATAACGGTAACTTGAGAAAAATGCTGAATATTCAGACCGATAAATGGATGAATGATGGCGACTCGACGGTCATTGATATCTATCACAACTTAAATACTGATGTGGGTTTGAAAGCCTCGACGGCGACTCGTTTGCAGGAAGTCGCTGAGCTTGAGCATGAAAACGCGCAAAGCCGTGTAGCGTCTATTTCGGGTGTGAACCTCGATGAAGAAGCGGCCAATATGATGAAGTTTCAGCAAGCGTACATGGCGTCTTCTCGAGTGATGCAGGCGGCAAATGAAACCTTCGATACTATTTTGCAGCTAAGGTAAGGAGCTAGATTATGATGAATCGAATCTCTAGTTTTCATAATTACCAAACGGTGCAAAATGATATGCGCCGCCAAGAAAACAAAATTCATGAAAACCATGCGCAGCTCGCCTCTGGTAAACAGCTGCAAAAGCCAGCGGACTCACCATTAGCGACGCATTATTTGCAAAAACTTAAACAGCAGACGCAGCAGTTGGACCAGTACGACAGTGCCATCACGTTGTCGAGAAATCGCCTTGAGCATCAAGAAGTCATGCTCGGTGAGACAGAGCAGTTTGCCGATAATGCAAAACGCTTAACGATGCAAGCAATCAACGGTGCGCTTTCTCCTGAAGACCGAGAAGCAAAAGCGCGTGAAATAGAGGAGTTGGCAAAGAACTTTCTCGCACTTGCGAATACACGTGATGAATCGGGTAACTATAGCTTTGCTGGCACAAAACCTAAGACTCAACCATTTTTCGTCGATGGGCAGGGGCATATTTCTTACGCTGGCGATGACTATCAACGCAAAATGCGCATTGCAGCAAGTCTAGAAGTGGCTACGAGCGATCCAGGTAGCAAGTTGTTTATGGAGATTGATAACCCACTTGGGGATTACAAAGCCAATTATCAGCTGCAAAAAGGCTCAGAATTGCTGCTTGAAAAAGCCACCAACAGTAATGCAAACGACAACAGTACATACAAAGTGACGTTTGTCGATATGGGTAATCAGCAATTTGGTTATCAGCTTGAACAGAACAATACGGTTGTTGCTGCGGGTAATTTTGACCCGAGCCAAGGCATTCAATTCCAAGGGCTCAACATTCAGACTAAAGGTCAAATTACACCGGGGGACGCGATTGAAATTGAGCCTCAAAAAACATTTAGCGTGTTTGATACGTTTAATGATGCGGTGTATTGGATGGATAACGATGTAGCCGATGCCTCATCCAGTGCTCAGCTTCATCAGGTCACTGAGCAGTTTCACGCGGCATTTTTGCACTTAACTAGCTCGCGTACCGATGTTGGGGTAAGGCTTAACAGTCTTGATACCCAACAATCGCAGCATGAAGATTTTAAAATTTCTATTGCCCGTTCTAAAAGTAATTTTGAGGATCTCGATTACTCAAAGGCGGTCATCGATTTTGAAGAGAACTCACGAGCATTACAGGCTGCACAGCTGGCGTTTGGAAAAACCAAGGACCTGACGTTATTTAATTATCTATAGCGATAGTTTGGCGCCTCGGTTGCCGCATGAGCATTGCCATGTGTGCAGAGGTGAAAGCGTTAGGTGGCAATCTTAAGCCACTTTGGATGCACTAATGAGATCTTGTCATACACCGGCTCAATGAATGGGCTTTAATGTATTGATTTATAATCAAATGTATTGGTTGGCATAGAAAATGCTATACATGAATGCAAAGTACCCGATTATGGGCTAACTCGATAAATAAGCACTTTAGATACTCCACCTGATACGGGGTATTAGGTGGGCGTAGTAACAATATTGAATTAACAATGTTTGTTATTAAGTGAGCCTACTTGAAGCTTGCGAACTCAATTAGGAGAGCATAATGGCAGTAACAGTAAGTACCAACGTTTCGGCGATGACAGCGCAGCGTTACTTGAACAAATCCAGTGACGCACTCAATACCTCTATGGAACGCTTGTCGTCTGGTCACAAGATCAATAGTGCACGAGATGACGCTGCGGGTTTGCAAATTTCCAACCGACTCACCGCACAGTCACGCGGTCTTGATGTGGCAATGCGTAACGCGAACGATGGTATTTCTATTGCGCAGACAGCGGAAGGTGCGATGAACGAGTCGACCAGTATCTTGCAGCGTATGCGTGACCTTGCTATTCAATCGGCAAATGGTACCAACTCTCTTGCTGAGCGAGTCGCGATTAATGAAGAATCTAACGCACTTCAAGCGGAGCTAAACCGTATCGCAGAGACTACCTCATTTGGTGGCCGTCGTTTGCTCAATGGCAACTTCGGAGAAGCGTCATTCCAAATCGGTGCTAACTCAGGTGAAGCCTTAATTATGGGACTAACCAGCATTCGTGCAGATGATTTCCGTATGGGCGGGACCACATACACTGCAAACAACGGTAAAGACGCTGATTGGCGTGTTGATGATACGAATAACCAGTTGGATATTAGCTTTACGACCAAATCTGGCGAAGCAGTCGCTATCAACATCACTGCAAAGCAAGGCGACGATATTGAGCAGTTAGCAACGTACATTAATGGTCAGTCTGACAAGATTAGCGCTTCTGTGGGAGATAACGGTGAGCTTCAAGTGTTTGTGGCAGAACCTGACATTGACCTAAACCAGTCTGTGACGATTGGTGGTTCGTTAGCTACAGATTTAGACTTACAAACCGCGTCTGCTGCTCAGTCTACAGTGCAAGATATTGACATGACTTCAGTCGCCGGATCACAAAACGCTATCTCTATTATCGATTCTGCGCTTAAGTATGTGGATTCACAACGTGCAGATTTGGGTGCCAAGCAGAACCGCTTAAGCCACAGCATCAACAACTTAGCGAACGTTCAAGAGAATGTTGATGCGTCGAACAGCCGAATCAAAGATACCGACTTTGCTAAAGAGACAACCGAAATTACCAAGAACCAGATTCTACAACAAGCTGGTACGTCAATTTTGGCACAAGCAAAACAGTTGCCTAACTCAGCGATGTCTCTACTACAATAGAGATAGTGTCCGAGTTCTAAGTGACAGGAACATTAAGTCAGACGTGGCAATAGATTTCCTGTTGCTTGGCAAACATACTTTGTGATGTGTTGGGGTTCTCTCTCTCAACCTGCCTCAATACGGCATCAAAGTATGTAGGTTAGCTAGAGTGTGTTTATTTCTCTCTGATCTCCGCACACTACTAGTCGCCACCCAGCCCCAGTTCTCTCAAAGGAAAAGGGGCTTTTTCTTTTCTAAAGGTTGACAACTCACCCCTAGTAAATTCAGCAAAATCACAGTGTATCGGCGGCATTTCGTTAAACTTTAATCTTTTCTTTTCAATTTTCCGTTAACTGCTCAAATCCTAATCAAACGGATGTTTTCTTTTGTTTTTTCGAGTTTTTTTCTAAAGGTTTTTTCGCTCGCGTCGTTAAAAGATTAACTTTGAGAGAACTACTTGGTTTTCCGAGACGTCGGAAACCGCTACACCGGAAAATCAATTGGAGAAACAACATGGCAGTGAATGTAAATACTAACGTATCGGCGATGACCGCTCAGCGTTACCTAAACAGTGCAAGTCAGGCGCAAGCAACGTCAATGGAGCGTTTGTCTTCGGGTCATAAAATCAACAGTGCGAAAGACGACGCAGCGGGTCTACAAATTTCGAACCGCTTGAACGTTCAAAGCCGTGGTCTTGATGTGGCAGTGCGCAATGCGAACGATGGTATCTCTATCGCCCAAACTGCTGAAGGCGCGATGAATGAGACAACGAACATCCTGCAACGCATGCGTGACCTATCACTGCAATCAGCAAACGGCTCAAACTCAAAAGCAGAGCGTGTGGCGATTCAAGAAGAAGTGACGGCGCTGAACAACGAACTAAACCGTATCGCTGAAACCACAGCATTTGGTGGTAACCGTCTATTGAATGGTACTTACGGTACTCAGTCATTCCAAATCGGTTCAAACAATGGTGAAGCGGTGATGCTAAGCCTAAAAGACATGCGCTCAGACAACAGCGGCATGGGTGGTTCGGTTTACCAAGCAGCGAACGCAAAAGATAAAGATTGGTCAGTGGCAGCAAACTCAACACTGACTATCGACATGAACGACAGCGCGGGTAACGCAATGACAACGCTGACGATTAACGCGAAACAAGGCGATGATATTGAGCAGTTAGCGACGTACATCAATGGTCAAACTGACCTAGTGCAAGCGTCTGTAGATGAAGATGGCGCTCTACAAGTATTCGCGAGCAACAATAAAGACATCGACAGCGCATCATTAAGCTTTGGTGGCACGCTAGCGGGATCAGGTGAGCTAGACATGTCAGGTGCAGCCGCAGCAGCAACAGTTAACGATATTGATGTCACGTCAGTAGGTGGCGCTCAAGAATCTGTTGCGATTCTGGACTCTGCGATGAAGTATGTTGATAGTCACCGCGCAGAGCTTGGTGCTTTCCAAAACCGCTTCAACCACGCTATCAACAACTTAGACAACATCAATGAGAATGTGAACGCGTCGAAGAGTCGTATCAAAGACACGGACTTCGCAAAAGAGACGACAGCGATGACGAAGAACCAAATTCTATCGCAAGCTTCAAGTTCGATTTTGGCACAAGCAAAGCAAGCGCCAAACGCAGCATTGAGTCTACTAGGCTAAGCACCGCCTTAGATGACAAACAAAAACCAGAGCCGTGGCTCTGGTTTTTTTGCATTTGGCTTTAGAGCGTTGCAAACGCAACTATCCTCCATTCGAATCTCCGATCTAAATCACATTTATCCAATCAATTGAATTAATGGTAAAAAAACGCCAATTTGTTCTAAAGCTTCTAAATTTATCGCCGTTACAGGGATTGAGAGAAATAAAATCGGATGTGCCAATGTGAGGTGAGAGACACAAAGGCCATCTATCCTAAATGCCTAAGGAGATCAGTATGGCAATTAATGTAAACACGAATGTGTCTGCAATGACTGCTCAGCGTTATCTGAATAACGCAGCAGAGAACACACAAAAATCAATGGAACGCTTGTCTTCGGGCTACAAAATCAACAGTGCGAAAGACGATGCAGCAGGTCTGCAAATCGCGAACCGATTGAATGTTCAAAGCCGCGGCTTAGATATGGCTGTAAAAAACGCAAACGATGGTATCTCTATTGCACAGACAGCTGAAGGTGCGATGGATGAAACAACGAACATCCTACAACGTATGCGTGACCTATCTCTACAATCTGCAAACGGTTCTAACTCAAAAGCTGAGCGTGTAGCAATTCAAGAAGAAGTGACAGCGCTTAATGACGAGCTAAATCGTATCGCGGAAACCACGTCTTTTGGTGGCAACCGTCTTCTAAATGGCACATACGGTACACAGTCGTTCCAAATCGGTTCTAACAGTGGCGAAGCAGTTATGCTGAGCATGAACGATATGCGCTCTGACAATGCACAAATGGGCGGTTCTTCTTATAAAGCGGCTAACGCGAAAGATGAAAGCTGGACAGTTGGAGCGGGTGCTACTTTAACGATTGACCTAAATGATAAAGCGGGTAACGCAATGACTCAGATTGCTATCACTGGTAAAGAAGGTGATGATATCGAGCAACTTGCAACCTACATCAATGGTCAAACAGACCAAGTTCAAGCATCTGTTGATGAAGGCGGTGCTCTGCAAATCTTCGCAAGCAGCAACGGCGAAGCTGATAGTGCTTCACTAACGTTCGGTGGTTCACTAGCGGGCGGTTCTGAGCTTGACCTTTCTGGCGCAGCAAGCGCGGTATCAGTTAATGACATCAACGTTACTTCTGTAGGTGGTGCACAAGAATCAGTAGCTATTCTAGATGCGGCGCTAAAATACGTAGACAGTAACCGTGCAGAACTTGGTGCGTTCCAAAACCGCTTCAATCACGCAATCAATAACTTAGATAACATCAACGAAAACGTTAATGCATCTAAGAGCCGTATCGAAGACACCGATTACGCGAAAGAAACGACGGCAATGACCAAGAACCAAATCCTGCAGCAAGCGAGTACTTCAATTCTAGCTCAAGCGAAGCAATCGCCTTCAGCTGCACTTAGCTTACTAGGCTAAAAAAGGCTTACACCTTAGGCAAGTGTGTTGGTGATAGGGTTACTCTATCACCAACTTCCAATTTCAAGCTTATTGCTCAACTAGTTTTACCCCAGTTGGAGTTGGACAATAGAGAAGGTTAGAAACGGGAGAACGAAAGTGGATATCTCATCCTACGCGTCGAACATTCAGCCTTTTGCCTCTTCTAGTGGCACAGAACTTGCTTCGAAAAATACTAATAAAACAACACCGTCAGTTGATACCGATAAAGGCTCACCGCCGATAAAGGTCAATGAACTGAGAACGGCGGAAAGTGTGGCGTTTTCTAACCAGAAAACTTCCGAATTGATTCAGAAAATTGCGACCGAGCGTCATGACCTCAATCAGGCAGAACGTGAAAATATGGTCAAACGTCTTGATGAGTTTCTCACCTCAATGAATACGGGATTATCGTTTCGAAGAGATGAAGAATCAGGGCGCGACATCATTACTGTTTATGCAAAAGACAGCGGTGAGATCATTCGTCAATTTCCAGATCAAGAGCTTCTCGACGTACTAAAGCGTGTTGAAAAACATGGCGCACTCAGCATTGACATGTTGGTGTAGTCGCATCACTAAGATGCAATAGTATTAAATTCGAAGTGGTTTGGTGAATATGGGCCCGATAGGGATGTCTTCAGGCATGGATATCAATTCCATGGTGAGCAAAATAGTCGATGCTGAGCGGATTCCGAAACAGCAACGTCTCGACTATGAGCGTAGCAAAATTGATACCGGTATCAGTGCCTACGGACGACTCAAAGAGTCACTAGATACGATGAAAAATCTTATGGCAAGCTTTCGCCAGGAGAAGGCGTTTGCGCTGAGAAGCGTCAACACCTCCGAAGAAAGCGTTGTCACGGCAACAGCATCAACTGATGCTATTGCTGGCAAATACGCTGTCGATGTATTGCAGCTTGCTCAAAGCCATAAAATCGCTTCGGATGCTATTCCTGAAGATACGAAGTTTGGTCCAGGTAAGCTGCAAATTTCAATGGGTGATGACAGCTTTGATATTTCCCTTCGCAGTAATTCTCGTTTAACCGACGTAGTTCGTGCCATTAACGGCGCGAGTGACAATCTCGGTGTACGCGCATCTATCGTTAAAGACATCAACGGTCCTAGGCTTATTGTGGCGGCCAACCAATCAGGGGCTGAACATGCCTTGATAATTGATGTAGACGCTGAGCCCGGCAATGATCTCTATCGATTCGAATACAAAACTATTGAGCAGCGCGTTAAAGCGTTGGAGCAAGCTCAGGCTGATGCATTAGCTTTACTAGATGTTCCATCCTCTGAGGAAGATGAAGCTAAGAAAGCAGATGAGGTGAATGAAGCCACTGCTAATGAAGCTTTGGTAGAGGAAAACACCAAGGATGAACAAAGCGCAGAATCTGTCGCGCAAGAGGCAACATCTGGCCGCCCTGAAGACACTATTCCCGGTTGGACAGAAACTGCATCAGGAACCTTAATGGATTCCTATCAAGCGCCAGAGCCGGAGCTTGATCAAAAAGCATTAGAGAAATCGGGAATAGTCCCGGGTTGGAGTAATACAGCCTCGGGCACTTTGACCGACTCTTATGTAACGCCAAGTGAAGCACAAGCTCAGCTAGAGCAAGAATTGGCCGATGAAAAAGCGGCCATTGCCCAAGCTGTTGCTGACGGTGATATGACCGAAGCGGAGGCCAAGCAACTAGAGCGTGCCAAGCTATCACCTGAAGAACGTGAGCGTTTAGAAAAAGTAGAATCAGTTCAAGCTGAACTTGCCGAAGCACAGCGATCGCTGCAAATCTACAATGGCATGTCACAAGTCCAAGCAGCGCAAGATTCAAAGGTCATACTCGACGGTATTGCTGAGCTATCAAGTCACAATAATGTCATTGAAGGTGCCATTGAAGGCGTGGATTTAACGTTGAAAGGCACGACCAAGCAAGGGGAGCGTCCAGCTGAAATTGGTGTGGAATATGACCGCGCTAGTGTGCGTGCTGATATTGAACAATTTGTTGCCGCCTACAACCAGTTTTATCAAGTGTCCAAAGAGCTTTCTAGTGCAGACCCCACAACAGGGCAAACCGGCCCATTGGCAGGAGATAGTGTGGTTAGAAGTGCGGACTCGCGTTTGAAAAGTGTCTTTTCATCAGCGGTAGAAGGTGCCCCTGAAGGGTTAGAGACCTTAACTGAGTTTGGTGTCACTACGACGCGCCAAGGTAATCTCGAAATAAACTATCAAATGCTCGATAAGCAGTTGAATAATAACTTCAACAAGCTAGGGGAGTTTTTCGGCGGTAATAACGGATTTGCCAAACGCGTCGAAGATGCTATTCACAGTATGACTGGTGCTACCGGGACGATCCGTACTCGAGAGCAAAGCTTAGTTGAACAAAATTATCGACTGAATGACCAACAGGTCAATTTAGACCGCCGCATGGATAGCCTACAGAAACGAACTCACGACAAATTTGCCGCCATGCAAGACGCTACCGGAAAGATGCAGTCGCAATTAGCAGGCATGATGAGTGCGATGGGGGGATAAGCTGATGTCGAAAGTAGGGTCTACTAATTGAGCATATTCAATCAATTAGGTGATTTGGATCACCGTTTACAATCTGTTTTAGAAAATGATGAGTTGGATACTGAAGAAATTCACCTTCTGGTCGATAAAAGAGAACAGATAATCACGAAGTTAATAGCCGCTTGCCAAAGGAATCCGAACCTAAAGCAGAGTGATGAGTGGCTGCAAGTGGAACAGTCGACACGTCGAATTGCGACCCATATGCAAACCAAAACGGATCAATTGGGACTGGAACTTAGAAAGTACCGACATGGTAGAAAGTCCCTACAGCAGTACCAAAAATTTATTTGAGAGGATAGTGATGCGTGGTTCATTACAAGCATATAAGAAAGTATCTGTAGACAGCCAATTGAGTGCTGCGTCACCGCACAAAGTTATCCAGATGCTGATGGGTGGTGCGATAGAGCGACTGATTCAAGCTAAAGCCGCAATGGAGCAGGGCAATATTCCAGTGAAAGGTGAGCGTATCGGTAAAGCGTTAGATATTATCATTGCACTACGCAGTTGCCTGTCTATGGATGATGGTGGTGATATCGCTAAGAACCTTGATCAGCTTTACGAGTTTATGATTGGTCAAATCACGACAGCCAACCACGAAAACAACCCGAAACCGATTGATGATGTGATAGAGATCATACGAGAGATAAAATCTGCGTGGGATCAAATTCCTAGTGATTACCATAACTTAACAGCGCAAGAAGTCGGAATCTAAGCGGAATTAACCTCTTAAAGTCAACGTGACAAAGTTGCTAAATCAGAATAATGTCAATAGAATAGACGCCATTCCCAGCCTAATGGCGTTTTTTTATATCTAACCATTTGTTTTATATATTGCTTGTCAATGTTATAAGGCGTTTTTTGCTTTTGTTAACTCGGCGTGAAATTGACGGGTGACAAAAAATCGACGCCCTGTGGTTGGTTTTGATCAAGGCATAATTCCTGACTCATGCAAGGCTTAGCTAAACTTCTTGTTATTGCTGATGATCCGCAAATTCGCACTAATCTAAACACCATTTTGGAGTTTGTTGGTGAGCATTGTGTGGCGATTCCATCTACTGATATTAACCAAATAGATTGGTCCCAGACATGGTCGGGTTGCATCGTTGGCGCTTTGCAAAGCCCAAATCTTTCTCAAGTCTTGTTATCTCAGCTTTCGCTGTCGAATCATATCCCCTTGCTAGTGACTAGCGAATTTACCGGTGCGGTTGAGCCTTTATCCAACTTTGTCGGTGAATTGGAACTGCCTCTGAATTACCCACAACTCAGCGATGCGCTGCGTCATTGTCGAGAGTTTTTAGGTCGTAAGGGGGTTCAGGTTGCATCGAATCTTCGTAAAAATACACTATTTCGTAGTTTGGTTGGACAAAGCCCTGGTATCCAAGAAGTCCGTCATCTGATCGAGCAAGTCTCGGGTTCAGAGGCTAATGTACTTATTCTTGGAGAGTCAGGTACTGGTAAGGAAGTGGTTGCTCGTAACATCCATTACCACTCTGCTCGTCGCAGTGGTCCGTTTGTTCCAGTGAACTGTGGAGCGATTCCACCGGACTTATTGGAAAGTGAGCTTTTTGGTCACGAAAAAGGCGCGTTTACAGGGGCGATTACCTCTCGTAAAGGTCGCTTCGAGCTTGCCGATGGCGGGACCTTATTCCTCGACGAAATTGGTGACATGCCAATGCCGATGCAGGTTAAGTTACTTCGCGTGTTGCAAGAGCGCGTATTTGAGCGTGTCGGTGGAAGTTGCGTGATTAAAGCGAATGTCCGTATTGTTGCTGCGACCCACCGCAATCTCGAGAGCATGATCCAACAAGGTGATTTTCGTGAAGACTTGTTCTATCGCTTGAATGTTTTCCCGATTGAAATGCCAGCGCTTCGCGAGCGTAAAGAAGACATTCCTCTACTGTTGCAAGAGTTGCTCGCTCGAATGGAAGCAGAAGGGGGACAACCTATCTGTTTTGCCCCTCGCTCTGTTAATTCGTTAATGGAACATGATTGGCCGGGCAACGTTCGTGAACTTGCCAATCTTGTTGAGCGCATGGTGATTCTGTATCCAAACAGCTTGGTGGATGTGAATCACCTTCCTGTTAAGTATCGCTATAGTGATATCCCTGAATTCCAACCGGAAATGAATGCGTTTAAGACTATTGAAGAGCAAGAGCGCGATGCTTTGGACAGCATCTTCGCAGAAAACTTTAGCTTCGCAGAACCTGAACTGGATAATCACAATGCGCCTCAATCGTTGCCACCGGAAGGGGTCAACTTAAAAGAGATGTTGGCTGACCTTGAAGTGAATATGATCGGTCAAGCACTCGACGCGCAAGAGGGCATCGTGGCGCGTGCTGCGGATATGCTTGGGATGCGTCGTACCACACTGGTTGAAAAAATGCGCAAGTACAACTTACATCGTTAAGTTTCGCGCTTTTGATGTGATTTAAGTCACGCATAATTTATCATGACAATTTATTGACGCAGCTAACCTTCTGAAATATATAGATTTAAGTTCGGCATGCTTTTTGCATTTTCGGGCTTGAGTTTATTATTGGCTACGTATTTCTGCGAGTAGTATTGAGAAGGAACATCTCGTAAATGGATCAGACGACAACGGGCGTATCACCACAAAATGCGCAATCAAGCTCACACCTCGACTCCTTGGAATCGCAAGTTGAGCGATATCAGCAGGTCATAGAAGCGATGCCTGCGGGGGTCATTTTGTTGGATACACAAGGTGTGGTGAGAGAAGCCAATCCAGAAGCCCATCGCATACTCGATATTCCCCTTGTTGGACAAAAATGGTTTCACCTGATTCAAGTGGTGTTTGACCCCAAAGAAGATGATGGTCATGAGGTCTCTTTGCGCAATGGTCGCAAGGTTAGACTGGCCATTTCAGCCTCTTCAACTGGGCAGTTGATTCTTATTACTGACCTGACAGAAACACGCCTGCTGCAATCAAGAATCAGTGATTTACAGCGCTTATCATCGTTAGGAAGAATGGTCGCTTCACTTGCTCATCAGGTTCGTACCCCGTTATCAAGTGCCATGTTGTATGCCTCTAATCTTGGTGCACCTAGCCTTCCTCAGCCTACTCGAGAACGCTTTCAAATCAAATTAGTCGACAGACTTCATGATCTCGAGAAGCAGGTCAACGACATGCTGCTGTTTGCGAAAGGTGGCGATAATAAGGTGATAAAACCGTTTACTTTAAGGCAGCTGGTGGATGAGTATCAGCCAATGGTCGAGACGACGCTAAAAAGTAACAATATCGATTACTGCCTAGAAGTCGAACAAGAAGATGTGGCGTTACTTGGTAACGTCAACGCAATTGCTTCTGCTCTGAGTAACCTAGTGCTCAATGCGGTGCAGATTGCAGGCAAAGGCTCGCAAGTAGACGTATTTTTCCGTCCAGTTAATAACGAATTAAAAATCTCTGTTCAAGACAGCGGGCCTGGCGTACCTGCCGAACTGCAACAGAAAATAATGGAACCGTTTTTCACCACCCGTTCACAGGGCACAGGTCTTGGGCTTGCGGTCGTACAAATGGTTTGCCGTGCCCATGAAGGGCGGCTTGAATTGATATCAGAAGAAGATGATGGCGCGTGTTTTACCATGTGTTTGCCATTGGCAGCATCGTCTCAAAAAGTAACAAATGAAGGAATCAGCTGATGGCTCAAAGCAAAGTACTTATCGTAGAGGATGATGAAGGTCTTCGCGAAGCTCTCGTCGATACATTGGCACTGGCTGGCTATGAGTGGGTGGCAGCAGACTGCGCTGAAGATGCGCTAGTGAAACTCAAAACTCAACCGGTAGATATCGTCGTTACCGATGTGCAGATGGCGGGAATGGGGGGGTTAGCATTGCTGCGTAACATCAAACAACACTGGCCAAATCTACCAGTATTGTTAATGACCGCTTATGCCAACATTGAAGATGCTGTTGCTGCGATGAAAGAGGGCGCCATTGACTATATGGCAAAACCATTTGCGCCAGAAGTGTTGCTCAATATGGTTAGCCGCTATGCTCCAGTGAAATCAGAGGATAATGGCGATGCAGTTGTGGCCGATGCGAAGAGCATTCAACTGCTGGCTTTAGCTGAAAAAGTCGCGAAGACGGATGCTAGCGTTATGGTGCTGGGGCCGAGCGGTTCAGGCAAAGAGGTGATGTCTCGTTATATCCACAATAAATCACTACGTGCAGAGGGGCCTTTTGTGGCCATCAACTGTGCTGCTATTCCTGACAATATGCTGGAAGCGACCCTCTTTGGTTACGAGAAAGGGGCGTTTACTGGCGCTATTCAAGCATGTCCAGGTAAGTTTGAGCAGGCTCAGGGTGGCACTATCCTACTTGATGAAATCAGTGAGATGGACTTGAGTCTACAAGCTAAATTACTGCGTGTATTACAAGAACGTGAAGTGGAACGTTTGGGCAGTCGTAAAAGTATCGCACTGGATGTACGGGTATTGGCAACCAGCAATCGCGACCTTAAGCAGTATGTTCAGGAAGGCCACTTTCGTGAAGATCTGTATTATCGTTTGAATGTCTTTCCAATTGCTTGGCCTGCGTTGTGTGAACGTCCGGCAGACATCGCGCCCCTCGCTCGTCACCTAACCGAGCGTCACTGTAAAAAGCTGGGAATGCCAGTGCCTGAATTTGGTCAGTCTGCGTTAACCAAGTTGATGAGCTACCCTTGGCCGGGCAACGTTCGTGAACTCGATAATGTGGTTCAGCGCGCGTTGATCCTCTGTGACCAATCGGTTGTCTCTGCCGAGCATATTCTGTTAGAAGGTGTCGACTGGCAAGATGCGTCAAGCCTACAACACGTCTTGTCTAATTCAGAACCCGTTGCCCCTACTATTGCGCCAATCGCACAGGCTTCAAGTGAGCTTGCTGGCCGTACTGCTGCCTCAAGTGAAGGGCTTGGTGGTGAACTGCGTGATCAAGAGTTTTCTATCATTCTAGAAACGTTAAAAGAGTGCGAAGGTCGCCGCAAAGACATGGCAGAGAAGTTGGGTATTAGTCCAAGAACCTTGCGTTACAAGCTGGCGAAAATGCGTGATGCGGGCATAGAAATCCCAAGTTAACGAATCATCGAGCGGCGACTTTAACTATGGCATAATTTTTGCAATTTTTAGGTCAGAATCAAGATATTGTAAGGGCTATGTCAAAAGATTGACGGCGAATAATAAGCATGAGAGTAGACGGACTAAACAATGAAATGCAGGCGATGATGTTGGAAGCGGCCAACTCCAAGCCAGCAGCAAATGCCCATCAGGTTGGTGCTAACTTTGGCGACATGCTTTCACAAGCGGTGAACAATGTGAATGGTCTTCAAAAGTCATCTGGTGATCTGCAAATGCGTTTTGACCGAGGGGATGCGGACGTGTCTCTTTCGGATGTCATGATCGCTCGAAACAAGTCTAGTGTTGCTTTTGAAGCGACAATACAAGTGAGAAATAAGCTTGTTGAAGCCTATAAAGAACTCATGAACATGCCCGTTTAATCTAGGTAGTAAAAAGCAGTGGCTCAAGAAAATCATTCGACCGACGTAGCATTAATGGATAGTGGCTCAGATACCGCAATGGTAACCAGTTCAAGTATTGGCTCGGAAAGTCAAAATCCAGATATCAATGAGAAAAGCAGCTCTAAGTTTGACTTAGCGGTGGGCGATCTCGACCTTCTTAGACAAATCGTACTTGTCCTTTCTATCTCCATTTGTGTCGCGCTCATCGTGATGTTGTTTTTCTGGGTGAAAGAGCCAGAAATGCGTCCACTAGGGGTGTATGAAACAGAGGAATTGATCCCTGTTCTCGATTACCTTGACCAACAGAAAGTGCAATATAAGCTTGAAGGCAATGCGCTAAGCGTACCTGCGAGTGAATACAATAACCTTAAACTTGATATGGTGCGCGCTGGTATTAATCGCGCGTCTAATGCGGGTGACGATATCTTAATGCAAGATATGGGTTTTGGTGTCTCTCAACGTCTTGAACAAGAACGTCTTAAGCTAAGCCGCGAAAGACAACTAGGCAAAGCTATCGAGCAGATGAAGCAAGTGCGCACCGCTCGTGTACTTTTGGCACTGCCAAAACAAAGTGTTTTTGTTCGCCATAATCAAGAAGCATCCGCTTCAGTCTTTCTCACGCTAGCCACAGGCGCTGTATTAAGGCAGCAAGAAGTTGACTCCGTTGTGGATATGGTGGCGAGCGCCGTTCCGGGCATGAAACCATCACGTATTACCGTTACTGATCAGCACGGTCGCCTATTGAGTTCAGGCTCTCAAGATGCTGCTTCTATGGCGCGTCGAAAAGAGCAAGAACTAGAGCAAAATCAAGAACAAGCGTTACGTGAGAAAATTGATTCGGTATTGATTCCGATTCTTGGCTTAGGTAACTACACCGCTCAAGTTGATATTGAACTCGACTTTAGCGCCGTTGAGCAAACGCGCAAGCGCTTTGACCCGAATACGCCAGCAACTCGAAGTGAATATACCTTAGAAGACTACAACAACGGTAATGTTGTGGCTGGTGTGCCGGGTGCACTTAGTAACCAGCCGCCCGCTGATGCCTCTATTCCTACTGATGTCGCACAAATGAAAGATGGCTCGATCATGGGGCAAGGTTCAGTTCACAAAGAAGCGACACGTAACTTCGAACTCGATACCACGATTAGTCACGAGCGCAAACAAAGCGGTGTAGTAAATCGCCAGACCGTAGCGGTTGCAATAAAAAACCGTTCAAGCGTGAACCCAGATACTGCTGAGGTCACTTACCAGCCGCGTTCAGAGAGTGAACTGGCGGCAATTCGACAAGTACTTATCGGTGCTGTTGGTTTTAATGAAAACCGTGGTGATTTACTCAATGTTTTGAGTATGACGTTTGAAGAGCCTACGGCCGATCTATTACCGGATGTACCAATTTGGGAGCACCCTAATTTCAATGATTGGATTCGCTGGTTTGCGAGTGCCTTGGTGATCATCGTCGTGGTCTTTGTTCTAATTAGACCAGCAATGAAGAAGCTGCTTAACCCAGCAGCTCAGGAAGAAGACGACCAGCTTTATGGCCCGGATGGTCTGCCGCTTGGCGCCGACGGCGAAACTAGCTTGATTGGTACCGATATTGACGGCAGTGAGTTGTTCGAATTTAGTACCGGTATTGACCTACCAAACCTACACAAAGACGAAGATGTGCTTAAAGCAGTACGAGCTCTGGTGGCGAATGAGCCGGAACTCGCGGCACAAGTTGTTAAAAATTGGATGGCTGAAAACTAATGGCAAACGAGATCGTGGCAGCAAATGGCGGCCAACTTGCAGAAACCAGTGTCGACATTTCTAGCATTGGCGGAGATGAAAAAGCGGCTATTTTGCTGCTCAGTTTGAATGAATCCGATGCGGCCAGCATCATTCGTCATCTTGAACCTAAACAAGTTCAGCGTGTGGGTAGTGCGATGGCGAAAGCCAGCGATCTGAGCCAAGACAAAGTGGGGGCGGTTCACCGCGCCTTCTTAGAAGATATCCAGAAGTACACCAATATTGGTATGGGTAGCGAAGACTTCATGCGCAATACCTTGGTAGCTGCATTAGGTGAAGATAAAGCCAACAACCTTGTGGACCAAATCCTTCTGGGAACAGGCTCCAAAGGTTTGGATTCATTGAAATGGATGGATCCGCGTCAAGTTGCCAGCATCATTGTTAACGAACACCCACAAATTCAAACTATCGTACTTTCTTACTTGGAAGCTGATCAATCAGCAGAAATTCTTTCTCAGTTCCCTGAGAGAGTTCGTCTTGATTTGATGATGCGTATTGCGAACTTGGAAGAAGTTCAGCCGTCTGCCTTAGCAGAACTGAACGAAATTATGGAGAAGCAGTTCGCAGGCCAAGCAGGCGCTCAAGCCGCGAAGATTGGTGGTCTGAAGGCGGCGGCAGAGATCATGAACTACCTCGACAACAACGTCGAGGGCATTCTTATGGATCAAATCCGCGACCAAGACGAAGATATGGCTACTCAGATTCAAGATCTTATGTTTGTGTTCGAGAACCTTATCGAAGTGGACGACCAAGGTATTCAGAAGCTGCTTAGAGATGTACCACAAGATGTGCTGCAACGTGCGCTTAAAGGCGCGGATGAGGGGCTCAAAGAGAAAATTTTCAACAACATGTCAAAACGTGCTGCTGATATGATGCGTGAAGATATCGACGCGATGCCACCAGTGCGAGTTGCTGATGTTGAAACGGCGCAAAAAGAAATTCTCACGATTGCTAGACGAATGGCGGACAACGGTGAGCTGATGCTTTCTGGTGGCGCGGATGAGTTCCTATAACAACTGTTAACCTATTCATTTAGAAGAATAAAAGGGAAGGCTTGATGTCTGGAGATAGAAAACGTGGCTTTTTGCGTCCGTCAGAAGACAATACCATAGAGTCTGCTCATTCTTGGGGATTACCCGATTACACACCACAAACTCATCAACACGCCAAAGAAACGGCCCTGAATTACGATCCTAGTTGGGGGCCTATCGAAGAAGTAACGGCTGACGAAGAGCCGTTAATGCTTACCGAAGAACAGATTGAGCAAATCAAACAAGGTGCATACCAAGAAGGCTTATTTCAAGGTCAAGAAGCCGGCTTTCAACAAGGCTACGACAAAGGTAAGGAAGAGGGAACTCAAGCAGGGCATGCGGAAGGACTTGAGCTAGGCAAAGCAGAAGGGGTTGCCGCTGGCGAAGAGTATATCAAGCAGCAAGTTGACATCTTCATGGCGATGGCGAACCAATTTGCTCAACCGTTAGAGCTGATGAACACCCAAGTTGAAAAACAGCTGGTTGACATGGTGCTAGCGCTAACCAAAGAAGTAGTCCATGTTGAGGTCAAAACTAATCCGCAAGTCATTCTCGACACGGTGAAACAATCGGTTGAAGCCTTACCTATTGTTGGTCATGCCATCACACTCAAGCTTCATCCTGCTGACGTTGATATTATCCGTGCCGCCTATGGTGATGGAGAGCTTGATATCCGTAACTGGACATTGGTCATCGAACCATCATTGAATCGTGGTGATGTGTTTATTGAGGCAGGCGAGTCTAGTGTGAGCTACCAGCTTGAAGAGCGCATTAAAAGCGTATTACAAAGTTTTTGTGGAACCAATCGCCATCAGGGAGGCGAATGATGCAAGCTCTTGCCGAGCGTCTAGCCAATTACAAAGTGGAAGGGCACAAATCTCGCGCGATTGCCTCTGGAAAATTGGTTCGTGTGGTGGGCTTAACCCTCGAAGCTATTGGTTGCAAAGCGCCCATCGGTAGTGTGTGCAAAGTGGAAACCATGCATGGTGAAATGGATGCTGAAGTCGTAGGGTTTTCCGGAGAGCACTTATATCTGATGCCAAGTGAGCAGATCATCGGTGTTTTACCTGGCGCTCGAGTCACTCCAATAACTTCTGACGCTGGGCTTCCTGTCGGTATGGAATTACTTGGTCGGGTCATCGATGGTGTGGGCAACCCGCTTGATGGGCTCGGTGAGATTTATACTGACCAACGCGCATCATTTAATGCCCAGCCTATCAACCCGTTAGCGCGTAAACCCATTTCCGAACCACTCGATGTGGGGCTTAAAGCCATAAATGGCTTACTGACTGTCGGTAAAGGCCAGCGTATTGGTCTGTTTGCCGGTTCTGGCGTCGGAAAATCGGTCACTCTAGGTATGATGACCCGCGGGACGACCGCACAAGTGGTTGTAGTGGGGCTGATAGGTGAACGTGGACGAGAAGTAAAAGAATTTATTGAAGAGATTCTTGGCAGCTCTGATCGTGAGCGTTCAGTGGTCGTTGCTGCGCCAGCAGATGCGTCACCGCTTATGCGGCTTAAAGGCTGCCAAACCGCGTTAACCATTGCTGAATATTTTCGTGATCAAGGGCTGGATGTCTTACTCCTTATGGATTCATTGACTCGTTTTGCACAGGCCCAGCGTGAGATTGCGCTTTCAGTGGGAGAGCCACCGGCAACCAAAGGTTATCCGCCATCGGTATTTGCTAAGCTTCCCGCATTGGTTGAGCGAGCTGGTAACGGTGATGTAAATCAAGGCTCAATTACCGCATTTTTTACCGTTCTTACTGAAGGCGATGACTTGCAAGATCCTATCGCTGACGCGGCAAGGGCTATTTTAGATGGACACATCGTCCTTTCACGAGAAATGGCTGATGCAGGCCACTATCCGGCTATTGACATTGAGAAATCAGTGAGTCGAGTGATGCCACAAATTACTGATGACCAGCATGTGTTAATGTCGAAAGCGGTTAGACAAATATTGTCTGTTTGTCGTAAGAACCAAGATCTTGTGTCTATTGGCGCTTACAAGCCTGGAACTGATCCAGCGATTGATAGCGCATTTACGCTCAAGCCGAAACTGGATCAATACCTCCAACAAGGTATGCGCGACACCGTCCCATATGATATGTCCCTCAGCATGTTGAAACAGCTATTGCAGGTAAACTGAGTCAACAATGGATAATGCTCTTGATTTCCTACTAGAACAAGCCAAAGACAGTGAACAACAGGCGGTATTGGCACTGAATAAAGCACGTTCAGAGCTTGAAGACTATTACCGGCAAGTTAGGCAAATTGAACAATACCGCTTGGATTACTGTAATCAGCTTGTAGAGCGCGGTAAAGTCGGGCTAACTGCCAGTGAATATGGTCACTTAAATCGCTTTTTAACTCAGCTTGATGAAACGTTAACCAAGCAGAAGTCTGCGGAGAGTCACTTCAAACAACAGGTGGAAGATTGCCAAGACTACTGGCAAAACACGCGCAAACAACGCTGTTCTTATGAGTGGTTGATTGATAAGAAACACAGAGAAAGGCAGCAATTAGAACAAAAGATGGAACAAAAACAGATGGACGAGTTCTCTAATTTGCTTTTTGCTCGCCGTCGTTCTCAGCGTTAATCGTTGCTCATGTATTTGAATCGATATTCGGTATAAATTTTGCATTGTTCCATGCTATCAGTATGAACGGCGGCAATTTGCCACCCCAATTATTTAACTCCTCTTTACGGGCCTTAATGGAATGAGTCTGGCAATTACTAACAACAGTATTTCAGCAACACCTAATACTAAGTCTAGTGACAAAACCACGGTTGTCGATTCTGCAGATAATGCGGAGCAGTCAGGCTTTTTTGATACGCTTAAAAATGCGATTTCTTCAGAAAATACTGAGGAAAAACAAAAGGCTGAAGGAAGGCTAGGTGTTGAGGCAGCCAACTCTCATGCGATAGAGGCGTCATTAGGTGAAGAGGATGCCGAGGTTCTAAGCACAACGGCGCAAGAAGCAGAGTCGTTAACGCCTGCAGCAGGGGCGAAAAGTCAAACAGAGACAAGTGTTGATGAGGACCCTGATGAGAGTGTCAAAAACATGGCGCCAGAGTCCGCTGTTGTCGTGTCTTCTCACCGCGATACGCTTAACCTCGCTTCTGAGGGAAGTGTTGAAGCTAAAAAAACCGTCAGTGACAGTGCGCAATTGCTCAGCCGTTTAGACGAGTCGAATAGCGCGTTAAAGCCCAAAAACAACGCCGCATTGTCACAAACGGAGAGTGACTTATCAGACGCTGCGGTACTCGGTGCGGCCACTGCCAGTACTCAACATCCGAAGCGAGTCGAACCATTGGGTGAACCGACGATACCTTTGGATATCAATAGTTCTTCACTTACTCAACAACACCAAAATAGTCCAGAAACAAATGCTGCAACCGACGATATGGCGACTGAGCAAATCGCTGTGTTAACGGGTGCTTCAGGTTCGACGATGCAAACCGCAACTGGTTTAGAGACGAAAGCCATTAATGTCGATGGTGAATCGAAAAACAGCACGCAGAGCCAAATTGCATGGACCAAAGCGAATGCTGAACATGCGACTAAGATAGACCCTAAGAGCCTCGTTGCCACGACGGTCGCGGCTGATAAATTGCATTCCAGCCATGGACCCGGTGCGGCGTTAACGGCTTCAGCGCCTTTAGCAAGCACTCTACCAGTCAATTCTGCGAGTCACTCAAGTTCAGATGTGGCATTGACGGCGAGTATGTTGGCCACAAATACGTCAGTAGAACATAGCCAAGTTAACCATCCGACGTTGTCTACGGCTGGTGCAAGTTTTACAGGTGTGCAGAAACCATCGGCTATGACTGGTCTTGGGCAAGTCAACGAACTCCCTGAAGGTATAACCCATGCTGCAACTGGTGCTACTGCAAATCAGTTGAGAGCAGAACAGTCGCAACCACCTACGAACGTGCAGTCACCACTCATGCTGACTAAAGACAACGCTAGCGACCAAGTGGCAGAGCGTGTACAAATGATGATGGCCAAAAACTTGAAGCATGTGGATATTCGTTTAGATCCGCCTGATTTGGGGCGAATGCAGATTCGCATGAGCTTAAACAATGACTCTGCGACAGTACATTTTACGGTTCAAAACCAGCACACCCGCGATATGGTTGATCAGGCCATGCCAAGGTTGCGAGAGATGTTGTCTCAACAGGGCATTCAGTTAGCGGATTCATCGGTACAACAGCAGAGTCAAGGGCAGCAGCAACGTCATGCTTCTCAAGAATCTGGTGGTTCTGGTTCACACGCTAATGGACGAACTCATCAAGGTTTGGACGAGTCAGAGCAGGGTGTCAATTTAGAAGTGAACATCGCCAAGAAAACAGATGGTATTAGTTACTACGCGTAACGCGAGTAATCTCATGGAAAAGTAGAACAATACAATGGCAGAAGAGACTTTAGAACAATCAAAAAATAGCAAGAAGTTGTTGATCATTATAGTCGCAGCGCTGATTTTGCTGCTTGCGGTAGGCGGAGCGGCTTATTGGTTACTCGACTCAAATAGCACACCAGCGAGTGCACCTGCTTCTAAGGGAGGCGGCGTTACCGCACCTGTTGACCCTATTTCCTACGTCAATATTGCTCAACCTTTTATCTTTAACGTCACCGGTAAACAGCGTGACCGAGTTGTGCAAATTAAAGCGCAGCTGATGGTGCGTGGCCAAGATAACGAAGAAACGGCTCGTTATCATTCGCCACTGATTGAAAGTACCCTATTGTCGACGTTCGCATCAGCGACGGTCGAGCAACTGCGCAGCACAAATGGCCGCGTTGAATTACGTGACCAAGCCACCGCAGATGTTCAAGCCAGTTTGTCTCAGGTTGTCGGTAAGCCTGTAGTCGAAAGAGTGTTATTTACCGATTTTGTAATTCAGTAGGTATTGTGTGACCGATTTATTAAGCCAAGACGAAATCGATGCGCTTCTTCACGGAGTTGACGATGTCGATGATGTTGAAGATGAGTTAGATCAAGACCCCAATGATGTGGTGCATTTTGATTTCTCGTCGCAAGACCGCATTGTACGTGGTCGAATGCCTACGCTCGAACTTATCAATGAACGTTTTGCGCGCCATATGCGAATTAGCTTGTTCAATATGCTTCGTAAAACCGCTGAGGTGTCGATTAACGGCGTTCAGATGATGAAATTTGGTGAATACCAAAACACCCTATACGTGCCAACAAGCTTGAATATGGTGCGTTTTAGACCGCTAAAAGGGACCGCTCTTATTACGATGGAAGCTCGTTTAGTTTTCATCTTAGTGGAGAACTTCTTCGGTGGTGACGGTCGTTTTCACGCCAAGATTGAGGGTCGTGAATTCACGCCTACCGAACGTCGTATCATTCAGTTGCTAATGAAAACCGTTTTTGAAGACTACAAGGAAGCTTGGTCGCCAGTAATGGGTGTTGAGTTTGAGTATTTGGACTCAGAAGTGAACCCAAGCATGGCGAATATTGTCAGCCCAACGGAAGTGATTGTGGTCAGCTCGTTCCATATTGAAGTGGATGGCGGTGGTGGCGATTTCCACGTGGTGATGCCGTATTCCATGGTGGAGCCGATTCGCGAGTTACTCGATGCCGGTGTTCAATCAGATAAGATGGAAACTGATGTCCGTTGGAGTAGTGCCCTACGTGAAGAGATCATGGACGTGCCGGTGAATTTTCGCGTAAACCTACTCGAAAAAGACGTATCACTTCGCGATCTTATGGAGTTGCAAGCTGGAGATATCATTCCTATCGATATGCCGGAAAATGCCACCATGTTTGTTGAAGAGTTACCAACGTTCCGAGTGAAGATGGGACGAACTGGCGAGAAAGTTGCCGTACAAATTTCCGAAAAAATAAGACGTCCAGATGTAGTGAAAACCGATTTAGCTTTCCTTGGTAAGGATATTATGGCTGAGTTGGAACATGTGGAAGACGCAGACGAAGAATAACCAGAGTAGATATAAATAATGACGATAAGTGACGACCAAAAACTTGCAGATGAATGGGCAGCAGCATTAGGCGAAGACCCAATGGCACCGGATATTGATGTGGATGAAGTTCTAGCCGCACCATTAGACGAACTCAAAGATTCGCCAGCGCCTATTTCAGAGGATGAACGTCGTAAACTGGATACGATTATGGATATTCCAGTCACCATCTCTATGGAAGTGGGACGTTCACAAATCAGCATCCGTAACTTGCTTCAATTGAACCAAGGTTCGGTGGTTGAACTTGACCGTATTGCTGGAGAGTCACTGGATGTCATGGTCAATGGCACTTTGATTGCTCACGGTGAAGTGGTTGTAGTCAACGATAAATTTGGTATTCGTTTGACGGATGTCATCAGTCAAACTGAGCGAATTAAGAAGTTACGTTAGTATGGCGATAAAACGTTTGTCCAGCGTTGTGTTAGTGGCAGTTGCTATGGGAGGGCCTTCCATGGCCGTAGCCTCTCAAGAGAGTCCTGCACTTAACACATCGGGTTCTCCATTTGACCTAGCGACTACGCTCGGTTCTTTAGTGTTAGTCATTCTGATTATTCTTGGTTTGGCATGGGTGTTAAAACGCATGAAAGTGCCATCGCTGGTTAATCAGCAAGGTCTTAAGATTGTTAGGCAGATACCGGTTGGGACCAAAGAACGTATTGCCATAGTACAAGCGGGTGAAGAACAGTTTTTGGTGGGTATTACCTCCCAGTCTATTCAACTGATTTCCAAGTTAGAGACGCCTTTAGCGGAAGATGATTTATCTCAGCCTGCTTTTGCGGCGCAGTTATCGAAACTGATGAAGAAACCGAATCCTCATGACTAATTTGATGCGACTGATTTTCATCTGTTTGATGCTGTTTATTACCCCATTGTCTTGGGCAGAAGACAATGGGGCAACCCCTGTACTCAATACTGCGGCGTTAGATTCGGGCGTAACAGTTACCGCTATGCAGAATGACCGAGGTGCGGCTGGCAGCGCTACGTCAAACTCGTATGGTACTGGGCCAGGTATCCCAGCTTTCACCATGAAGACCAATCCTGATGGCAGCGAAGACTACTCAATAAATTTGCAAATCCTGGCATTGATGACCATGTTGGGCTTTTTGCCTGCCATGGTTATTTTGATGACCTCATTCACTCGCATCGTTGTGGTGATGTCGATATTGCGTCAAGCAATGGGTCTACAGCAAACACCGTCTAATCAGGTGATCATCGGCATTGCGATTTTCTTAACGTTTTTTATCATGTCGCCAGTACTGAATCAGGTGAATGAGCAAGCGATTCAACCCTATTTGAACGAACAAATCACCGCAAAAGAAGCCTTTGATCAGGCACAGGGCCCAATGAAGTCCTTTATGCTGAAACAGACACGGGTCAAAGATCTAGAAACGTTTGTTGAAATGTCCGGTTCGACGGCACAAAACCCAGAAGATGTGTCGATGGCGGTATTGATTCCGGCGTTCATTACTTCAGAGCTGAAGACCGCGTTTCAAATCGGCTTTATGTTGTTCTTACCATTTTTGATTATCGACCTTGTCGTAGCATCGATATTAATGGCGATGGGTATGATGATGCTGTCACCGATGATTGTATCGCTGCCATTTAAATTGATGTTGTTCGTGTTGGTGGATGGATGGAACTTAATACTGTCCACACTGGCCGGCAGTTTTGCGTTGTAGCTGGAGATAACCGATGACTCCAGAGGTATTTGTCGAACTGTTTAGAGATGCGTTGTGGATGGTGCTGATTCTTGTCTGCGCCATTGTTGTCCCAAGCCTTCTTGTTGGTTTAGTGGTGGCGATTTTCCAAGCGGCAACGTCAATCAACGAACAAACGTTGAGCTTCTTACCAAGATTAATAGTGACCATTTTGGCGCTGATTGGTTTTGCTCACTGGGGTACTCAGATGATGATGGAGTTTTTCTATGAAATGATAGAAAGGCTGCCACAAGTTCTCTGGTAATTGAATTGTGGAGTACCCAACCAGCGCTGTACTTGAATGGCTCGGCAACTATTTTTGGCCGTACGTCCGTATCTCTGCCATGTTAATGGTAATGTCGGTGACCGGGGCCAACTTCGTGTCGCCGAGAATTCGATTGTTTTTAGGGCTTGCACTGACACTCGCGGTTATGCCTTCTATCCCGGCTGTCCCACAATCCATCGAACTGCTTTCTTTTCAGGGCTTTCTCACCGTCGCGGAACAGATACTAATCGGCACTGCGATGGGGATGACCACCGTTTTTATGATACAGACGTTTGTTATGCTAGGTCAGATTCTTGGTATGCAATCGAGTCTGGGTTTTGCGTCTATGGTTGACCCTGCAAATGGGCAAAACACGCCTTTGCTTGGTCAGTTATTTATGTTCCTTGCCACCATGTTTTTCTTGGCAACGGATGGGCATTTAAAAATGATTCAGCTGGTGGTAATGAGCTTCAAGACTTTGCCTATCGGCTCTGGACATCTTTCTAGTGCTGACTTTAGCGAAATGGCCGGATGGTTAAGCATTATGTTTCAAACCGCTTTGAGCATGGCCTTAGCTGGGATTATCGCACTATTAACGGTGAACTTGTCGTTTGGTGTCATGACGCGTGCAGCGCCGCAGCTCAACATCTTCTCTCTTGGTTTTGCCTTTGCATTGTTGATCGGTTTGATGATCTGTTGGTACATCATGGCTGGCTTGTATAGTCATTACCAATTGTATTGGCTTGAAGTGGAAGGTCAGGTATGTCGCTTGATCGACCTTACGTGTTAAGGGAATAGGAGGCTGACGATGGCAGAATCAGATGGCCAAGAACGCACCGAAGACGCCACCCCCCAGCGGCTTAAACAAGCTCGAGAAAAGGGGCAGGTGGCACGTTCAAAAGAGTTAGCATCGGTCTCGGTACTGATTGTGGGTGCATTGTCGCTAATGATGTTTGGTGAGGGCCTGGCGCGCGCCTTGTTTGGTTCTATGTCCAGATTATTCAACTTGAGCCGAGAAGAAATCTACGATTCGAGCAAATTGTTTGATGTGGCTCTTGGTGCACTTTCTAGCTTGTTGCTTCCACTGTTAATTATCTTGTTGGTGCTCTTTATCGCAGCGCTGATTGGCGCGGCTGGTGTGGGCGGAATCAGTTTTTCAACCGAAGCGGCGATGCCAAAGTTATCGAAAATGAACCCGCTTAGTGGCCTTAAACGTATGGTAGGCATGCAAAGTTGGGTTGAGCTTATCAAATCAATTTTAAAAGTAACACTGGTGGCGGGAATGGCATTCTATCTGGTTAATGCTTCCAGAGCGGATTTGTTCCAGCTGAGTATGGAAGTTTTTCCACAGAATATTTTTCATGCACTCGATATCTTACTTAACTTTATTTTGTTGATTAGCGCCACACTGTTGATCGTGGTTGCCATCGATATTCCGTTCCAGATTTGGCAACACGCAAATCAGCTCAAAATGACTAAACAAGAAGTCAAAGATGAGTTTAAAGATACTGAAGGTAAACCTGAAGTGAAGGGGCGCATTCGTATGTTGCAAAGAGAAGCCGCCCAGCGAAGAATGATGGCGGAAGTACCGCAAGCGGACGTGATTATTACTAATCCTGAACACTTCTCAGTAGCGCTGCGCTATAAGCAAGGGCAGGATAAAGCGCCCGTTGTGGTCGCGAAGGGTGTCGATCATATGGCACTGAAAATTCGTGAGGTGGCAAGAGAGCACAGTATTTACGTGATTCCATCGCCACCGCTGGCACGCTCTCTTTACCATACCACCGAGCTTGAGCAGGAGATTCCTGATGGTCTGTTTTCTGCGGTGGCACAAATATTAGCCTACGTGTATCAGCTAAAGCAGTATCGTAAAAAAGGTGGACACCGCCCCACGCTGCAAAACGACCACATCACGATTCCAAAAGACATGCGTTACTAACCTTGAAGATAAAAACAAGTGTCAAAATAATGACACTTCCTGTTGGCTTAATTCTTGCTATCTTCTTGCCTATTATAGAAAAAAACAAGACCCCGCTTAAAATGAGTGGTCATGCAGTGAAGTAGTAAATGAAGTTAACGTTACCTTTTGTCGATAGGTTACCGACGATCCCTCGTCGAGCATTACCTGCCATTGGAGCCCCGGTGATGGTCCTCGCGGCACTCGCGATGATCGTTCTGCCGATCCCTGCATTTCTTCTCGACTTTTTCTTTACCTTCAATATTGCACTATCGATGGTGGTACTGTTGGTGTCGGTCTACACACGTCGACCATTGGATTTCGCTGCTTTTCCTACTGTTCTGCTTATTGCTACCTTACTACGTTTAGCACTTAACGTTGCGTCCACGCGTGTGGTCTTGCTTTATGGTCACGAAGGCAGTGGTGCTGCGGGTAATGTGATTGAAGCGTTCGGTAATGTTGTGATAGGCGGCAACTACGCGGTCGGTTTGATCGTGTTTATGATTTTAATGATCATTAACTTTATGGTCGTTACTAAGGGTGCCGGGCGCATCTCAGAAGTGAGTGCCCGCTTTACGTTGGATGCATTACCCGGTAAACAGATGGCTATTGATGCTGACTTAAATGCCGGCCTTATTGATCAAGAACAAGCAAGAATCCGTCGTTCAGAAGTGACCAAAGAAGCGGATTTCTATGGCTCGATGGATGGCGCGTCAAAATTCGTTAAAGGGGATGCCATTGCGGGTATTCTGATCCTGTTCTTAAACATCATTGGTGGTTTGAGTATTGGTATGATGCAGAACTCGTTAGGTTTTGGTGAAGCTATCCAAATCTATACGCTGTTGACCATTGGTGATGGCTTAGTGGCACAGATTCCATCGCTACTCCTTTCTATTGCGGCTGCAATCATGGTGACCCGTCAAAATACTGACGAGGACATGGGACAACAAGTTGTTTTCCAACTGTTTGATAATCCAAGAGCGCTAACGATAACGGCAGGTATTTTAGGTGTGATGGGCATTGTGCCAGGTATGCCTCATTTTGCCTTCTTGATGTTGGCGTTGATTGCCGGTCTAGGGGCTTATTGGTTACATAAAAAGCAAGCCAAAAAAGAACAGCAGAAAAACCTTCCTGCCGAGCTTAGCAGCACAGAAACGTCCTCAACACCCAAGGAGCTGTCTTGGGATGATGTACATCCTGTCGATGTTATTGGTTTGGAAGTGGGATATCGACTTATCCCGCTGGTGGACCGAGACCAAGGTGGCGAATTACTTGAACGCGTCAAAGGCGTTCGTAAGAAACTGTCTCAAGATTTTGGTTTTCTCATCCCCGCGGTTCATATTCGCGATAACCTAGAGCTGACGCCAAACTCTTATCGAATCACCTTGATGGGGGTCGCGGTTGGTGAGGCGGAAATTCGTCCAGACCAAGAGTTAGCGATTAATCCGGGCCAAGTTTATGGTTTGATTGATGGCGAGCAAACCATCGACCCAGCATTCGGCCTTGAAGCGGTCTGGATTCAAGAAGCTCAGCGTGAGCATGCTCAGGCGTTGGGCTATACCGTTGTTGATTCTTCAACCGTCTTGGCGACACATCTAAGCCAGCTGTTGACCAATAACGCGGCTCAGTTGTTGGGCCATGAAGAAGTACAAAACCTGCTTGAAATGTTAGGGCGCAGCGCACCTAAGTTGGTGGAGGACTTTGTGCCAGAACAGTTGCCGTTAGGTACTGTGGTCAAAGTGCTACAAAACTTGCTGCATGAAGCGATACCTATCCGAGATATTCGAACGATTGTACAAACCTTGGCCGAGTATTCGGGTAAGAGTCAAGAACCTGACGTTCTTACGGCGGCAGTTCGAATAGCACTGAAACGACTAATTGTTCAGGAAATCAATGGAATAGAGCCGGAGTTGCCGGTGATTACTCTAATTCCTGAGCTGGAACAAATATTGCACCAGACTATGCAAGCTTCCGGTGGTGAATCAACCGGAATTGAACCTGGATTAGCCGAACGATTACAAGCATCGTTAACTCAAGCGACTCAAGAGCAAGAGCTAAAAGGTGAGGCAGCTGTACTGCTGACCTCTGGAGTATTGCGTTCGACATTAGCTAAGTTTGTGAAAAATACCATTCCAAACTTACGAGTCTTGTCGTACCAAGAGATTCCAGATGAAAAACAAATTCGAATTGTGCAAGCCGTCGGTAATTAACGGCTTGGATCAGAAATGGATGTAACAGTTGAAAATTAAACGATTTTTTGCCAGAGATATGCGTCAGGCGCTGCTCCAAGTAAAAGAAGAACTTGGTGCTGAAGCGGTGATCATGTCCAATAAAAAAGTGGCGGGTGGGGTAGAAATCGTTGCTGCCGTCGATGGTGATAGTTCATCATCGGTACCACGTCAGATGCAAAGTAATGGATTAGCGGCACCAGCACGTTCACAAGGAGGTTATGCTAGCGGTCGGCAGACCGATGAGCGTTATAGTGATAATCGCCACCAGAATAGTGGACGCAGCCTCAAGGATGATGTTGTGAATCTCAATCAAAAAAGCTCAACCAGTGCGCCTTCTGTCTCCGATCGATTTGCGAATATGTTTAAGAATTATCGTGGCAGTGAGCGTCAAGTAAGTAAAAGTGCGTCGACACCACCAGATTCTCTGTCCGCCTTATTAGAACGACAATCAGAGCGAGCCAAATCAGTCAGTGACGGTTATCAAAACAGTGACCGTTACCAATATGCTCAAGAGAACCGCTCTGAGCTTGACTCTCGTGATAGTCGTTCGAGTCTACGCACCTCAGGACGTACTCCATTTGCTGATAACAGTGCTGAAGTACCTCGCCGTGGTTCCAATGCTCGTGACGCTAAAATAGGTGAGGAACTTGAAGCGATGAAGGAAGATATGTCTTCGATTCGTCGTTTGCTGGAGCATCAAGTTTCCGGTCTAATGTGGCAAGAAGTAGAGCGACGTGAGCCACTTCGAGCGATGTTAATCAAGCGCCTAGAACGAATGGGCTTATCGCCGGAACTGTCCGACCAATTGGCCTGTTACATCCCGGAAGATACGCCACCTCAAAAAGCCTGGAAGGCGCTGCTATCTTTGGTTTCAGACCAAATTGTTGTGAGTAAACAAGATATATTGCGTAAAGGTGGTATCGTGGCGCTGCTAGGTCCAACAGGGGTTGGGAAAACCACCACTGTGGCAAAACTTGCCGCGAGAGCAGCGATGGAATACGGGTCGGATAATGTTGCTCTAGTCACCACAGATACCTATCGCATTGGCGCGCATGAGCAATTGTCGATATACGGCAGAATTATGGGTTGTCCGGTCAGAGTCGCTAAAGATTCTGAAGAACTTGCCGATGTACTCTATCAGTTACGAAACAGACGCTTAGTGCTTATCGATACCGCGGGTATGGGGCAGCGAGATGTCCGGCTTTCCGAGCAACTAGATACTCTGATGCAGGACAGTGGAGAAGAAATTCACAGCTACTTGGTGCTGCCTGCAACGGCACAGCGTCAAGTATTACAAGAAACGTTAGACCACTTTCGACGTATCCCATTATCAGGATGCATTATGACTAAGTTGGATGAGTCGTTAAGCTTGGGCGAATTTATTAGTGTGGTGGTACAAAATGCGCTACCAGTTACCTATATTGCCAATGGACAACGGGTGCCAGAAGACATCGTAATTGCGCAGCCCAAATATATGGTTGCGAAAGCGAACGAATTATTAGAGAAGTCGACAGAGAATGAACCCCACTTCTGGAACAGTGATATGGAGGGGGTTTAGGTGCAAGCGAATATGACAAATAACATGATACATGACCAAGCGAGTGGCTTAAGACGTTTGACTCAGCCCACGTTGACGAAAGTGATTTCAGTCACTGGTGGTAAAGGTGGTGTTGGTAAATCCAATGTAACGCTTGGGCTCGCAATTTGTATGGCTCGTCAAGGCAAAAAAGTAATGGTACTTGATGCCGATCTTGGGTTGGCAAATGTTGACGTGATGCTTGGCATTCGACCAAAGAAAAACCTTGGGCATGTCCTTGCTGGCGAATGTGACTTAAAAGATGCCATCGTTGAAGGGCCGCACGGTATAAGAATCATCCCTGCGACTTCAGGTACGCAAAGCATGACTGAGCTCAGTCATGCTCAGCATATGGGGTTGATTCGAGCTTTTGGTAGCTTAGAAGAAGAAATGGACGTCTTGTTAGTGGATACCGCCGCAGGTATCTCTGACATGGTCGTGAGTTTTTCTAGAGCTGCGCAGGACGTGGTCGTGGTGGTTTGCGATGAGCCTACATCTATTACGGATGCGTACGCTCTGATCAAACTATTAAGCCGAGAACATCAGGTTCAGCGCTTCAAAGTAGTTGCGAATATGGTTCGTAGTTATCGTGAAGGGCGAGAATTGTTTACAAAATTGACATTAGTCACAGAACGATTCCTCAATGTGAGTCTTGAGTTAGTCGCATGCATTCCGTTAGATGATAAAGTGCGTCAAGCAGTGAAAAGACAAAAGATCGTTGTTGATGCATTTCCACGCTCACCGGCTGCTCTAGCATTAAGTTCTTTGGCGAACAAAGCGTTAACTTGGCCGATTCCAAAAGTGCCGAGTGGGCATCTAGAGTTTTTTGTTGAAAGATTACTAAATAGAACAGAAGCCCTAGAGGAACCGTTTAGTGAATAAAGCTTTGACCTATGACCAACATGCCAATTTGAGTGGTCAGCAAGCTTTCTTAGAGAAGTATTCCGTATTAGTGAAGCGAATTGCTCACCACCTAGTCGGTAGGCTTCCACCGAACGTGTTGGTTGAAGACTTGATTCAGGCTGGGATGATTGGCCTGATTGAAGCACAGAAAAATTATGATGGCAGCAAGGGTGCGAGTTTTGAAACCTATGCAGGAATTCGTATTCGAGGTGCCATGCTTGATGATATTCGTCGCGGTGACTGGGTACCTCGCTCGGTACATAAACATAGTCGTGATATTTCTCAAGCGATTTCCGTTTTAGAGGTCGAGTTAAATCGAGACCCAACAGATACGGAAGTGGCTGATTACTTGGGACTGAGTCTGGCTCAATACCATAAAGCGCTGACCGATATTAATTGTTCAAAGCTGGTTGGGATTGAAGACTTGGGCGTTTCGGAAGACTCTGTCTCTGTTTCAGACGAAGAAGAGAATACTCCGTTTCAAGGAGTCGCAGACGATGCGTTTCGCGAAGCGTTAATAGAATCAATTAAATCGCTCCCAGAGCGTGAAGCATTAACGTTATCCTTGTATTATGACGAAGAGTTAAATTTGAAGGAGATTGGTGAAGTATTAGGCGTCAGCGAATCGCGCGTTAGTCAAATACTGAGCCAATCGATGCAGCGTCTTCGCACCAAGCTTAGTGCTTGGACAGATAACAATTAATAAACACTGATCTTGCTTTCAGTGGAGGCAATTTTGAATAAAAACATGAAAATCCTTATTGTTGACGATTTTTCAACAATGCGTCGTATTGTCAAAAACCTTCTACGCGACTTGGGCTTTAGCAATACGCTAGAAGCTGATGACGGTTTAACGGCATTACCAATGCTCAAGAAGGGCGATTTTGACTTTGTTGTAACCGACTGGAATATGCCGGGAATGCAAGGTATCGACCTGCTAAGACATATTCGTGCCGATGACGAATTGAAACATCTACCTGTTTTGATGATCACTGCAGAAGCAAAACGCGAACAGATTATCGAAGCCGCGCAAGCAGGGGTAAATGGTTACATTGTGAAGCCATTCACTGCAGCCACACTAAAAGAAAAACTAGACAAAATTTTCGAGCGTTTATAACGCGCTCATCATAGCAAATGGCCACATCAGAATGATTTCATTAGAACAAGCTAAGCAGCTTGTTGATTTGTTGGAAAACGACAAACAGCAGGAAGCCAATGAGCTGGTCATGATGATTCAAGGTGGTAGTGAGAGTCGAGTGCTTCAGGAAGTCGGAGCACTAACTCGAGATCTGCACGATGCTCTAATGGAATTCAGCATTGATACGCGTCTCAATGAGATTGCCAATGATGAAATTCCCGAAGCTCGCGACCGCTTAGAATACGTCATCAATAAAACGGAAGTTTCTGCCAATACTACAATGGATGCGGTAGAACGATGCTTGCCTATGGCAGACAACCTCCACGACTGTTTATTGCAAGTTCGTCCACAATGGAACGAATTAATGCATGGCAGGCTTGAGCTAAAGCAATTTAAAGAACTGTGTCATCGTATTGATGATCTACTGAGTCAGGTGGAAGGCGACAGTACCGAACTGCGCACTGAGCTCACCAACATTCTAATGGCGCAGGATTTTCAAGACCTTACTGGACAGATCATTCGTCGCGTTATCACTTTAGTCAGTGAAGTTGAAACGAGACTAGTGGAAATCTTGAAAGTGTTCAGTGACGAACAACAACCAATAACAACAAAACCAAAGCAGGCACCAGTTGGCGTCGAGGGACCGATTATTAACCCTCATGAGAGAGATGATGCAGTTGCGTCGCAAGACGAAGTCGATGATTTACTCTCGAGTCTTGGGTTTTAGGGGTGGACAATGAGCTACGAATTAGATGAAGAGATTCTACAGGACTTTTTAGTAGAGGCGGGTGAGATACTTGAGTTGCTCTCCGAGCAGCTGGTCGAACTAGAAAATAACCCTGAAGATAAAGACCTTTTGAATGCAATATTTAGAGGTTTCCACACTGTGAAAGGTGGAGCGGGATTTCTGGCATTAACTGAACTTGTTGACACCTGTCATGGTGCCGAAAACGTCTTTGATATTCTTCGAAACGGTCAGCGCTCAGTGAGCTCCGGTTTGATGGATACCATGTTAAAAGCTTTGGATACCGTGAATCAACAGTTCCAATCCGTTCAAAATATGACGGCGATTGAACCAGCAGATCCTGCATTACTTGAAGAGCTTCATCGCCTAAGCAAGCCCTCATCAGAAGACGAAACGATCGTGTCTGCTGGCGATGTTTTAGAACCGTCGACCTCGACCACCTCAGAACCGGAGCTTAGCGTTGTTGAATCAACGACGGTGGCACAAGGCGATTCTATTGATGATATCACCCAAGATGAGTTTGAACGTTTATTGGATGAACTTCATGGTAAGGGCAGCGGCCCAAGTAAAGTGGTTCCTACACCGGTTGTTTCTGCGGTAGAAAGCACGCCTGTTGCGCCAGCAGAACTGAACTCATCGGATATTACCGATGATGAGTTTGAAAAACTATTAGACGAACTGCATGGGGTAGGCAAAGGACCGTCAGCCTCTGATGCGTCAAGTTCTATCTCGCCTGTCATTACCCCGAAACCCGTTGTGAAAGAGTCATCGTCAAGTTCAGACAACGGCGACTTAATGACGGATGAAGAGTTTGAAAAACTGCTTGATGAGCTGCATGGTGTGGGTAAAAGTCCTTCACCAGATGAGTTAGCGGTAGCAACAAAACCAGCATCGCAAAATGTGGTCTCTGCAACAATTGAACCAAAAGTTATTGAGGTAGCGACATCGCCCGCACCTGCACCAGAAAAGTCGTTACCTGCGGAAAGTAAGAGTACCGCAGTTCAGACTAAGAAACCTCAAGCTGAAGCGACAGTACGTGTTGATACTTCGACATTAGATACCATCATGAATATGGTGGGAGAGCTGGTGTTGGTTCGTAACCGTTTGGTGAGTTTAGGCCTGAACAGTAACGATGAAGAGATGTCGAAAGCGGTATCTAATCTTGATGTAGTCACGGCTGATCTGCAAGGCGCGGTCATGAAAACCCGCATGCAGCCAATCAAAAAAGTCTTTGGTCGTTTCCCTCGGGTGGTGAGAGATCTTGCTCGAAGCCTCAACAAAGACATTCTGTTGGAGATGCAGGGCGAAGAGACGGACCTAGATAAAAATTTGGTTGAGGCATTAGCCGATCCATTGATTCACTTAGTTCGTAATTCCGTAGACCACGGAGTAGAGATGCCAGATGCTCGTCAACAAGCGGGCAAGTCCCCTACGGGTAAAATTACGCTGTCCGCCTCACAAGAGGGCGATCATATCGAGTTAGCGATCATTGATGATGGTGGCGGTATGGATCCCGAAAAGCTACGTGCGATCGCCGTGAAGCGTGGCATGATGGATGAGGACGCTGCGTCTCGCCTGACGGATAAAGAGTGCTTCAATCTCATATTTATGCCTGGTTTCTCCAGCAAAGAAAAGATCTCAGATATATCAGGGCGTGGAGTGGGTATGGATGTGGTGAAGACCGCAATCAACACTCTAAACGGTTCTATTGATATCGATTCAGAGCTTGGCAAAGGGACAAAAATCACCATTAAAGTCCCGCTTACACTCGCTATCCTTCCGACCTTAATGGTAGGCGTGGGAGGAAACCCGTTCGCGCTGCCATTGGCAAGTGTGAATGAAATATTCCACTTAGATTTGAGCCGGACTAATGTGGTGGATGGTCAGTTGACGATTATCGTTCGTGATAAGTCTATCCCACTGTTCTATTTGCAAAATTGGCTTGCACCGCACGCAGGTCGAGCAGAGCAACGTACCGGACATGGTCATGTTGTTATTGTCCAGATTGGCAGTCAGCGTGTTGGCTTCGTAGTTGATACACTGATAGGTCAAGAAGAAGTGGTGATCAAACCTCTAGATCGTCTGCTACAAGGGACTCCGGGTATGGCTGGTGCAACGATTACCAGTGATGGTCATATCGCATTGATATTAGACGTGCCCGACTTACTTAAGCAGTACGCAGCAGCATCGCGTATCTAATAGGAAAGTCTATGTCACTTAAAGTACTCGTCGTTGACGACTCCAGTTTTTTCCGTAGGCGTGTAAGCGATATTATTAATGCCGCTCCTCGCTTAGAGGTGATTGATGTTGCAGTAAATGGCAAGGAGGCAGTGGAAAAGGCACTGTCGCTGAAACCAGATGTGATCACCATGGACATCGAAATGCCGGTGATGGACGGCATCTCTGCCGTTCGTGAAATCATGGCGTCTCAACCCACACCAATCTTAATGTTTTCATCTTTGACCCAGGAAGGTGCTAAAGCCACATTAGATGCGTTGGAAGCGGGAGCCTTGGATTTCTTACCCAAGAAATTTGAAGATATCGCTCGCAACAAAGATGAAGCGGTTAATTTACTGCAACAGCGTGTACAGCAAATTGCCAGTCGCCGAGCTTTGTTGAGAAGAGCGGCGGTGCGCCCAGTATCAAAACCTCAAAGTGTGTCGACCTCAAGGGCTGCGCTACCACGCGTTGAACCCACCACAAATGTGGCTAGACCAACAGCCGCGCCGAGTCCACGTTTTCGATCAACCGGTAAGTCTTATCAGCTTACCGCCATCGGCACGTCGACCGGTGGGCCTGTCGCACTTCAGAAAATTTTAACCAAGCTGCCTGCTAATTATCCACATCCGATTTTGCTGATTCAGCATATGCCAGCGACATTCACGGCGGCTTTTGCAGCACGCTTGAACTCTCTTTGCCAAATTACCGTCAAAGAGGCAGAAAATGGCGATACGTTGCAACCGGGCGTGGCGTATTTGGCACCTGGTGGTATGCAGATGATGCTTGAAGGGCGTCCTGGGAATGCAAAAATCCGAATTATTGATGGCGGTGAGCGGATGAACTATAAGCCATGTGTTGATGTAACGTTTGGTTCTGCCGCCAAAACCTATCAAGACAAAGTGCTTTCCATGATTCTAACTGGCATGGGAGCGGATGGTCGTGAAGGCGCTCGGATGCTTAAGGCGGCTGGTTCGACGGTGTGGGCTCAAGATGAAGCGTCTTGTGTGGTATATGGCATGCCTCAAGCCGTGGCAAAAGCAGGAATTTCTACGGAAGATCTGCCATTGGAGCGGATTGCAGAACGCATTTTAGTAGAGCTTAAGAGGCACTAACGATGATTGTTTGGAGTGTCGCGAACCAAAAAGGTGGGGTAGGAAAGACGACCACTACCGTGACGTTGGCAGGACTATTGAGTCAAAAAGGCCATCGCGTCTTGTTGATTGATACGGATCCTCATGCATCGCTCACCACTTATCTTGGAATGGATTCAGATAACCTGAGTCATAGTTTGTTCGATTTGTTCCAGTTAAAAGAATTCAGTGAAGCTCGCGTTAAGGCGTTAATTCATCAGACAACGATCGATAATATCGACATAATGCCAGCTCATATGTCACTGGCGACACTCGACCGTGTGATGGGTAATCGCAGTGGCATGGGGCTCATCTTGAAGCGTGCATTACTGGCATTACGGGATAAGTATGACTACGTGTTGATCGATTGTCCGCCAATTTTAGGCGTAATGATGGTCAATGCCTTAGCAGCGAGCGATAGGATTTTGATTCCAGTACAGACCGAATTTCTTGCTATGAAGGGGTTGGAAAGAATGGTTCGCACCTTAGCCATCATGCAGAAATCTCGTCAACGTCCTTTCAAAGTCACGATTGTTCCTACTATGTATGACAAACGGACTCGTGCTTCGTTGCAAACCTTGACGCAGCTCAAACAAGACTATCCATCTCAAGTCTGGAGTTCGGCAGTACCCATTGATACGAAATTTAGAGACGCAAGTTTGAAGCACTTACCAGCATCCCATTTTGCAGCAGGAAGCCGAGGCGTATTCGCCTATAAACAGCTGCTGATTTATCTCGAAAGGTTGGCTCAGGATGAACACTGATAGCGAGCCACTCTCAAGTGAACAAGCGCTAGACGATTACTTTACGTCGCTTTTGGGGCTTGAAGATGAGTTTGATTTTGATGACAACGAGCGCAAAGCCGATGAACCGGTGGTGGTCTCAGAACCATTGGCACAAGAGTGTTCGGACGCAGACCTAGAGTCAGAGTTGCAATGGCAGCCTGAACGTAAAGTAGAACCTAGCCAACCGATGGCAGGCGCTCGCTGTTACGATGAGCTCATTGCTGAAGCAGAGCAGCCGGACCTGCAGCACCTTGAGAAACTGTTTAGTGGATTGCAATCTCAGCCAGATTGCCAAGTCGCCGAACAATCCGAAATCATGGCTTCTCAGGCGATGGTTGCTATTGAAACCCTTCAAGAAACGAATGAACCGGTCAATGAAGAAATCCAATCTTGGGATATTGATACGGTATCTGAGACTCAGGTTGCTGAAGAGCCTAAAGTTGATCCTACTAGCGCCGATACATTAAAGACAGCAGCGGTTACCGGTGGTGACTCAGGGCATCAGAAAGTGTGGCAAAACGGAGAGCGAACCGAAGGGTTTCAGGTCCTATATTTTGACGTCAATGGCGTTACGTTCGCAGTGCCTTTGGATGAACTAGGTGGCATTCACCAGCTAGGTGATTTGAATCACTTGATTGGTAAACCGGCTTGGTATCTTGGTCTCCAGTCGAGCCGCGATAATCAATTGGATGTGGTCGACACCGCCATGTGGGTGATGCCTGATGTGCTTAATGATGATGCCTATAAAGACCGCTATGAGTACGTAGTAATGATGGGTGAAAGTAATTGGGGGCTCGCCGCCACCGCACTTAAAGGGACTGAATTGCTCCGACCAGAAGCTGTCCGTTGGAGAGAAAAATCGGGCAAGCGGCCTTGGCTCGCTGGGATGGTTAAAGAACAAATGTGTGCGTTAGTTCATGTGTCTGAGTTAATTGACATGCTTAATGCTGGATTAGATGTTAAATCGGTACAATAACTAACAAAATTAACGTCTTTGCCACTGTGTTGATAACGAAGGGCAAGGCGGGATTGAATTGAGGGGGAAGACTATGTCTCAAACGATGGATGTTGAACTAAGGAAAGATCAGGCTAACGATGAAGTCCTGCAATGGGTGACGTTTCAGCTAGAAGAAGAAACTTACGGCATCAATGTAATGCAAGTTCGAGAAGTACTTCGTTATACAGAGATAGCACCTGTCCCAGGCGCACCGGATTACGTGTTAGGGATTATCAACCTGCGTGGTAACGTTGTAACTGTCATTGATACGCGCTCGCGCTTTGGTTTAATGCCAGGTGAGATTACTGATAATACGCGTATCATTGTGATTGAGTCAGAGCGTCAGGTCATCGGTATCTTGGTAGACAGTGTCGCAGAGGTGGTGTACTTACGTTCTTCTGAAATTGATACTACGCCAAGTGTGGGCACTGACGAAAGCGCCAAGTTCATTCAAGGTGTGAGTAACCGAGAAGGTAAACTATTGATTCTTGTCGACCTCAACAAACTGCTCTCGGAAGATGAGTGGGACGAAATGGCTTACTTATAATGATTGGCTCTGTGTCTTTAATGTCGCCGCTAGTTTGGGGAGCGGCGGCGTTAACAGTGGTGCTTTTTGTATGGTTAGTGAAAGTTCATCGAGCGCTCAATCTCCATAAGGCACACGCTCGTCAGCAAAAACGAGTGTTAGAAAAAGAGCTTGAAAAGTGTAATAAGCAACTTCTAGAAGTTCGCTCAGTGTTGGTAGGGTTAGGACAGAAATTGTCCGAGCAAGAAGAGATAATTGCTCACCTTACCGAGCGCATCATTGAGCTTGAGAATGTTGATAGCGATGGACGTTTGTACACCAGAGCGAACAAAATGGTTAAGCTCGGTGCTGATATTAATGAGTTGATCGAAGAGTGTGAGCTCCCTAAAGCCGAAGCGGAGTTGATGCTTTCATTGCAAAATAAGATTGCTGGAAAAGAAAAAGTACCACCACTGCATAACGCAACCCAATCTGCACCTATCCCTTCAAGCCAAGGCTACTCGCCGCTAAAAAGAAATCGTTAGAAGTTACAGAGCATCAATAACCCATTGATGTTCTTGTTCTATTTGCGCAACAATGTTAACAATTCTTTACCTTTTTCTAGTCGTCATCGCTATACGGTTTGCTATGCTAATGTCCGGGATGATATGAAAGAATAAGAAAAAATATACCACTTTGTGGGTGCATGTTTCGTTTTAAGAACAATAATTTATAGTTTCTTACCAAGTTTCGTGAAGCGAGTTTGATCATTATCGTTTAACGCTATGTTAGCTATGGTAAGATGAACGCCCTGTCGAACCAGTACATAAACGAATGTTAGAAGTCTCAAAATTAACAGCGATTCGTGATGACCGCGTATTATTTGAAAATTTATCATTTTCTTTACAATTAGGTGATCTTGTTCAGATCGAAGGGCGTAACGGTACGGGTAAAACGACCCTGATGCGCATCGTTGCTGGGCTTGGTGATAAAGAAGAAGGTGACATCAAATGGAACGGCGAAAAAATTGAGTTCAATCGAGAAGATTATCACCAATCTTTGTTGTTTCTAGGGCATCAAACTGGCGTTAAACGTGATCTGACAGCATTCGAAAATCTCAAGTTTTACCAGTCTATTCATGCACCCAATACGTCGACCGAGCAGATATTTTCAGCGTTAACTCAAGTTGGGTTAGCGGGAAGAGAAGATGTACCGGTTGCTCAGTTATCCGCAGGTCAACAACGCAGAGTGGCATTGGCCAGGCTTTGGCTAAGTCAACAACCACTTTGGATTTTGGATGAACCACTGACAGCGATTGACAAACAAGGTGTCAAGGTACTAGAAGACTTATTTCTCAACCATGCGGAACAGGGCGGCATCGTTTTGTTAACAACTCACCAGGATATGTTTAGCGATAACCCTAAACTCAAGAAGATCAAACTTGGAGAGTAGTATGATTGCGTCCATGGTAAAAATCGTTCGTCGAGAGCTACTTATTGCCTTTCGCCGTCAAGCCGATATTTTTAATCCGCTATGGTTTTTTATCATAGTGATAACGTTGTTTCCCTTAAGTATTGGACCAGAGCCAAACCTACTGGCTCGTATTGCGGCTGGTATTGTGTGGGTTGCCGCACTATTATCGGCACTGCTGTCATTAGAGCGATTATTCAAAGATGATTTTCAAGACGGCTCTCTTGAACAGATGATGCTCATGCCGATCCCTTTACAACTGGTTGTAGTGGCAAAAATTATCGCTCACTGGTTATTAACGGGTTTGCCTCTAATCATTATTAGTCCTTTGTTGGCCATCTTGTTGTCATTGGACTCAAATACTTGGATAGCGGTGGTGTTAACTCTATTGGTAGGGACTCCTACGTTGAGTTTTATCGGCGCTATCGGCGTAGCGTTAACCGTCGGGTTGCAAAAAGGTGGGGTGCTGTTGAGTTTACTCGTACTGCCTCTCTATATTCCTATTCTAATATTTGCTACCTCGGCAATTGATGCCGCATCACTGGGCGTTGCGTATAATGGTCAGTTAGCTTTGCTAGCTGCTATGTTAGCCGGGGCTATGACTCTAACCCCATTTGCTATCAGTGCTGCCCTAAGAGTTAGCGTAAACTAAAAATATACAACGCTTACATTGCCTAACTGGTGATGAGAGAAATGTCGTAAAAGAGTGAGAAACACTATGTGGAAATGGCTCCATCCTTATGCCAAACCCGAAACCACTTACCAACTGTGCGGTAAGCTTCTACCATGGTTTGCCACGATAGCATTGCTTTGTTTGTCTGTGGGGACTATCTGGGGGCTTGCGTATGCGCCTGCAGATTACCAGCAAGGCGACAGTTTCCGAATTATCTACATCCATGTTCCGTCAGCCATTTGGTCGATGGGTGTATACATGTCAATGGCTATTGCAGCGTTCATTGGCTTAGTATGGCAGGTCAAACTGTCTAATTTGGCCGCTTTGGCTATGGCTCCGATTGGTGCGGTTTACACCTTTATTGCCTTATTAACTGGCGCAGTTTGGGGCAAGCCAATGTGGGGTGCATGGTGGGTATGGGATGCTCGTCTGACTTCGGAATTGATTCTTCTATTCCTATATCTGGGCGTCATCGCGCTTTACCACGCGTTTGACGATCAGAAAACGGCGGCGAAAGCGGCGAGTATTTTAGCGATTGTCGGTGTGATCAACTTACCGATCATTCACTTTTCGGTAGAGTGGTGGAACACGCTTCACCAAGGAGCAACCATCACTAAGTTTGCCAAACCATCAATTTCTAACGACATGCTGTGGCCATTGCTACTGAATATTTTTGGATTTGCATTCTTCTTTGGTGCGGTGACGATGATTCGTCTGCGCAACGAAATTATCAGCAAAGAAGGGCACCGTCCGTGGGTGATCAAGCTGGCAGAACAAGTGAAGCAAAGAGGTTAAGTACTATGCATTTTGAATCTTTAGGTGACTTTTTTGCTATGGGAGGCTATGCCTCCTACGTTTGGAGCGCATTTGGTATCACCTTCTTATCTATGATTATTCTTCTTGTGACAAGTGTGTCACGAGGAAAAAAACTACTTAAAGACGTTCAAGCTAAAGTCGATAGGCAAGCGCGTATCGAAGCTGCGAAAAATATGGAGAACACTCTATGAACCCAAGGCGTAAGAAAAGGCTCGGCATTATTCTGGCCATTTTCATTGGTATCGGTGCGACTGTAGGCTTGATCATTTATGCACTTAACCAAAACATGGATCTGTTCTATACACCAACGGAGTTGGTAAACGGTAAGAAAGATGGCTCTAAACCCGAAATCGGCCAACGCCTACGTATTGGTGGTATGGTGGTAGCAGGATCAGTGAACCGTGATACAGAATCGCTGCGAGTTAGCTTTGATCTGGCTGATGTCGGTCCTAAGGTGACAGTGGTTTATGATGGTATTCTTCCAGATTTGTTCCGTGAGGGACAAGGTATCGTTGCTCAAGGCGTACTTGTGGAACCAACTAAAATAGAAGCGTTCGAAGTATTGGCTAAGCACGATGAAGAGTACATGCCTCCTGAAATAGCAGAAGCTATGAAGAAGACGCATGAACCGTTGCAATATTCTCTAGAACAGAAACAAGGAAGCGGTCAATGATTGCTGAAATTGGTCACTTTGCACTGATACTCTCTCTGAGTTTATCAGTGCTACTCAGTATTTTGCCGCTGATAGGCGCATCGAAAAATAATACATTACTTATGAACACTGCCAGACCTTTGTCTTGGGGGATGTTCATCATGTTACTATTGTCTTTCGTTGTTTTAGAGTGGGCGTTTTACACTAACGACTTTACCTTGCAATACGTGGCAAGTAACTCGAATACACAATTACCATGGTATTACCGTTTAACCGCCGTATGGGGAGCTCACGAAGGCTCGCTATTGCTTTGGGTTCTTATTCAAGCAGCGTGGACGGTAGCGGTTGCCAGCTTTAGTCGTGGGATGCCACAGGAATCCGTGGCACGCGTATTAGCTGTGATGGGCATGATTACAGTAGGTTTCTTACTGTTTATTATTGTTACTTCCAACCCATTTTTAAGAACCTTGCCTTTCTTCCCTGTAAACGGGCGAGATCTTAACCCGCTACTGCAAGACCCTGGTTTGATCATTCACCCTCCAATGCTTTATATGGGCTATGTAGGTTTCTCGGTCGCTTTCTCTTTTGCTATCGCGTCATTGATGTCTGGTCGTTTGGATACCGCTTGGGCTCGTTGGTCACGCCCTTGGACAACGGCAGCATGGGTCTTCCTGACCCTTGGCATTGCGCTAGGCTCATGGTGGGCTTACTACGAGTTAGGCTGGGGTGGCTGGTGGTTCTGGGATCCCGTTGAAAATGCATCCTTTATGCCTTGGCTAGCGGGTACCGCATTAATGCACTCTCTGGCGGTCACAGAAAAACGTGGTACCTTCAAAGCTTGGACTGTGTTGTTGGCTATCTCTGCTTTTTCTTTGAGCTTACTTGGTACTTTCTTGGTGCGCTCAGGTATTTTGGTCTCGGTACACGCGTTCGCTTCAGATCCATCTCGGGGTATGTTTATTCTGGGCTTCCTGGTGTTCGTAATCGGCGGCTCGTTACTGTTGTTTGCCTTGAAAGGCGCCTCAGTAAGAGTGCGTGGTAACTTTGATCTACTATCACGTGAAAATGCGCTACTAGGCAACAACGTGTTACTGATGGCTGCTCTGGTTGTAGTGCTCGTCGGTACCTTATTACCACTTGTGCATAAGCAAATTGGTTTAGGCTCCGTTTCTATCGGTGCGCCATTTTTCAACATGTTATTTACTTGGTTGATGGTGCCATTTGCGTTCTTACTTGGTATCGGTCCACTGATTCGCTGGAAGCGTGACAATCTGTCGACGCTTATCAAGCCGATGGTGATTTCTGGCGTTATTTCTCTCGCTTTGTCTGCGTTAATGGTCACAGTACTGGCAGAATACTTTACTGGCTTAGCGTTCTTAGGCTGGTTGATGGCATCTTGGATTGTCACCATGCACGGTTTTGAACTTTACGAACGTGCAACTCACCGCCATAGCTTTGTAAAAGGTTTAACGAAGTTACCTCGCAGCCACTGGGCGATGATGCTAGGTCATATTGGTTTAGCGGTTAGCGTGATTGGTATTGCGATGGTGCAAAACTACAGCATTGAACGTGATGTTCGTTTAGCGCCGGGTGAGCATTATCAAATTAATGACTACGATTTTTATTTCAAAGGTCTTCGCGATAAAGACGGCCCAAACTACGATGGCTACATTGCTGACTTTGAAATCACCAAAGATGGTAAGTATATCAACACGCTACATGCAGAAAAACGTTTCTATCGTACTGCGAAGTCAATGATGACTGAGGCGGCTATTGATCGCGGCGTGACTCGTGACCTTTATATCGCGATGGGCGAGCGTCTTGACGACGGTAAGTCATGGGCTGTTCGTATCTACCACAAACCGTTTGTACGTTGGATCTGGTTGGGTGCGTTGATCATGTCTATTGGTGGTGCGTTAGCGATCAGTGACAAGCGCTATCGTTTCAGAAAAGCAGCAAAAAGCGAGGGAGAGGCATAATGAATAAGAAGGTTCTATTTATTCCTTTAATCGCCTTTTTGATTTTGGTATCGGTATTTGCTGTTCAATTGGGTCGCAATCAAGCGGGTGATGATCCAACTAAACTTGAATCGGTTCTGATTGGTAAGCATGTGCCACAGTTTCGCTTAGAAGATCTAGTTGAACCTGGAAAGCTGTACAACCAAGATATCTTCAAAGGAGAGCCTCTGTTGCTCAACGTTTGGGCAACATGGTGCCCAACGTGTTATGCCGAGCATCAGTACTTGAATGAACTGGCTGGTGACGGCGTGAAGATCATTGGTTTGAATTACAAAGATCAGCGTGATAAGGCGATTCAATGGCTTAATGAGCTGGGTAATCCATACTTAATCAGCTTGTTTGACGGTAACGGTATGCTAGGTCTCGATTTGGGCGTTTATGGCGCACCAGAAACTTTCCTAATCGATGCGAATGGTGTGATTCGTTATCGCCATGTCGGGGATGTGAATGCGCGTAACTGGAGCGAAACGCTTCAACCTCTTTACCAGCAAATGCTAGAGGAAGCCAAACAATGAAGAAATGGTTGATCGCGATAGTATCTTCGATGGTGTTGGCTTTAGCCGCCAACGCCGCGATCGAAGTGCATGAATTTGATTCCTTAGAGCAAGAGAACCAGTTCAAAGAACTTAACCACACGCTACGATGCCCTAAGTGTCAAAACAACACCATCGGTGATTCTAATGCAGAACTTGCCGTTGACCTTCGTCAAAAAGTGTATGAAATGACGAAAGAAGGCAAATCAAAAGATGAGATTGTCGATTACATGATTGCACGTTACGGCAATTTTGTGACTTACAATCCACCTCTGACATTCGCTACTGCAATTCTTTGGGTTGGCCCGTTATTTGTAGTGATATTCGGTTTTGGCTTGATTGTGGTACGCAGCCGCAAAAACCGCGTTAAGCAAGCGGAACAAGCCGGCAGCGAGTGGAGTGAAGAGAAAGAAGCTCAGCTTAAAGCTCTGCTAGATGAAAAAGAGACTGGAGATAAGCAGTAATGACACTTTTTTGGATATCAACCGTCGTTCTCGTTCTCGTTGCTATCGCTTTATTGGCAATCACGCTGAGTAGCAAGAAAGCAAACAATGATGAACAACTTCGCGATGAACTGAACAAGGCATTCTACAAAGACCGTCTCTCAGAGTTGGAAGTGGAAAACGAAGAGGGTTTGGTGGAGAACCAGCAAGACCTTATCGATGATCTAAAACAGTCATTACTCGATGACATTCCTCAGCAAAAAGTTCAGAAGGACAACGTTAACATTTCGCCAATGGCGATTCTTGTTCCTTCTGTGGCCTTGGTTGTCATTCTTACCTATGGCATGTATATGCATTTTGGTGGTGCAACGAAAGTAAAAAACTGGCAAGAAGTTACCGCTAACCTGCCTGAACTGTCGAAAAAGCTAATGGCAGGCTCGGCAGAGCCAATGACAGAAGATGAAATGCAAGATCTTACGTTGGCGCTGCGTACTCGTTTGCATTACCAAAAAGACGATGCGACCGGTTGGTTGTTGCTTGGACGAATCGCGTTAGCAAACCGTGATGTCACCACGGCGACCGATGCCATGGAAAAAGCGTATCGCTTAACGCCAAACGATGACGACGTTAAACTGGGTTATGCTCAAGCATTGATGATGTCGCAAGACGAAATGGACAATAATCGAGCGAGAGGTTTACTTACGAGTTTGATTCAGGAAGAGTACGTCGATCTTCGCGTATTCTCGCTACTCGCCTTTGATGCGTTTGAACGTGAAGACTTCCCTGGTGCGATTCGTTATTGGTCTATCATGCAAAAAATGATTGGGCCTGAAGACAGTCGTTATGAAATGCTGTCACGCAGTATTGAAAGTGCGAAAGCTCGCATGGGCGAACCTATCGTTGAGGGTAAGTCTATTGCGGTCACCATTTCACTCGACCCAGAAGTTCGTGTACCACAAGATGCAGCACTAATCGTCTCAGTACATCCAGCAGACGGTTCGCCAATGCCAGTTGCGGCGTCGCGCTACCCGCTAGGTACTTTCCCACGTACTGTTGTTTTGGATGATAACAACAGCATGATGGAAGGGCGTAAGCTATCAAGTTTAGATGGCCTTATTGTGAGAGTTCGTATCGACAGTGATGGTAATGTTGCTACTCGTGATGGCGATTGGTTTGGTGAAAGCCAGCCTGCTAAATTAGGTGATACCGTGGAGGTGTCTATTAATCAGCAGTACTGATGCCTATAACATATAGTCATACTGATTAATAAATATTGGTCTAGATTGTTGCTTTAACTAGCCTGTGCAGTTGCATACCGCTATACTCATCACTAGTGGTTATAACAACAATCTAGAGCTTAGCTCCTAGTAATCAATATATTAGGAGTAAAAAATTTAGAGGTGCTCAGATTGTCATGGCTTATGGATGAGGTTATGCAGTCAGCATTAACCGGCAAAAAGAATGTTCTTTTTGCCGTTTTTGTTTCTAGCGTATTTTTGTTTGGTTGCTCTTCATCTCCAGAAGATGTCGAACCAATTGAGAGCCAAGAAACGACACTAGCCCCTTCGGACTCAAGTTTGAATGCGGCCGATAATCTGCGAATAAACAACATTGCAGACCAGACCAGTGATGACGTCACTCAGGTTGGTACGGAAGTTTATGATCCCTTTGAAAGCTTTAACCGAGCGATGTGGACGATTAACTACGATTATCTCGATCCCTACTTCGTAAGACCTGTTTCACTTGCCTATGTAAACTATACTCCAGACTCCGTGAGGTTGGGCGTTCGTAACTTTTTAGCTAACTTAGATGAGCCTTTTAGCGCGGTGAACAATGCTGTGATGGGGAACGGTGGAAAAGCCCTTGATCACTTCAACCGATTTTGGATAAACAGTACGTTGGGGCTACTAGGATTTGTGGATATCGCTTCGGCGGCCGGCATTGAAAAACGAGATAAGAAAGAGTTTGGTGATGCGATAGGTCACTATGGTGTGGGGACGGGTCCTTATTTTATGGTTCCCGGTTACGGCCCTATAACGTTGCGTGAGGGTGCGGATATAGTCGACGGGTTGTATCCACCTATTTCATTCTTGAACTTCTGGGCAAGCCTTGGTAAATGGGCACTAGAGGGGATGGAAAAGCGGGCCCTTGTTGTCCCTCAAGAAGCTATGCTTGAGCAGTCTCCAGATCCATATTCGTTGACGCGTGATATTTATATTCAACGCCAAAACTACAAAGCAGAAGTTGCAGACGATGAGGTAGATGCGGAGCAAGAGGCGTATATCGATGACTATTTAGATGATTTTGAGTAGCCTTCGGTCGGAATCAACGTCATTCTCGTGAAAATGAGAATCTTGTAAAGCGCGTGCTGGCGGTAATAGAACGACGGTTGGACTGCGACTTGTTGAACGAGATCCTCACTTTTGTGAGGATGACGCATAATCCTGAATCAAGATAATCGTCATTCTCGTGAAAATGAGAATCTTGTAAAGCGCGTGCTGGCGGTAATAGAACGACGGTTGGGCTGCGACTTGTTGAACGAGATCCTCACTTTTGTGAGGATGACGCATAATCCTGAATCAAGATAATCGTCATTCTCGTGAAAATGAGAATCTTGTAAAGCGCGTGCTGGCGGTAATAGAACGACGGTTGGGCTGCGACTTGTTGAACGAGATCCTCACTTTTGTGAGGATGACGTATAATCCTGAATCAAGACAATCGTCATTCTCGTGAAAACGAGAATCTCTTGAAGCGTGTTGCAAACTATAGAGGATTTAGAAACGATAGTTCGCTTGTACACCTACAATCCAAACATTTCCTGATATTTCACCATTGAAATTACCAAACTTTGCAGCATCATTGTCAGAGCTATCGCGAGGTTCGTTAATTGAGGCTTTACGAGCCATAATGTAAGTCAGGCCTCCATCGAGTGTGAACTGTTTTGTGAATGCGTAGCTAGCTCCTGCACTTAGCCACGTGCGATCTGTTTCTGGAATAGTAGTAGTGCGATATTTGTCATCAACTGCCGACATATCATAGGCTACGCCACCGCGTAAAGTTAGCTTTTTACTCAAAGAATATGTTGTACCAATAGCAAAGCGGTAACTATCTTTCCAGTTCTCTTCTTTAATATGGCTGCTTGTGCCATCAACAAACTCCGCATGAAGCTCTTTAAAGCTGCTCCATTGTGTCCAATTAATACTGGAGTGCAATGCCCATTGGTCTGTAACTTGGTGAAAACTTGATAGTTCAGCCGTCGCAGGCAGTGCGACGCTTAACTTGCCATCTTTTTTACCCATGAAGCCAAACCCAATTCCTTCCCCATGCCCTTCGAAGTCCATCATTACTTCAGACTTGTAAGCAAAGCCGATACGGTTCATGTCGTTGATTTGCCAAGCAGCCCCCAATACATAGCCCCAAGATGAGTCTGTACCTTCTACATACTTCAGGTAATCACCTTTTGATACAGGGATACTCGTTGTCTGACTCACTGGAATCGCAGCATCAAATGGTGCAGTGGCGCCAATTTTTCCTTCACCCGTGACGTAGCGAATACCACCACCGAAGCTGAATTGGTCGTTCAGTTTGTAGGCTAAGCTCGCGACTGCTTCTACAGTCATGATCTTTGCTTCATTACCATATTGAGTGGCTTTGAAATCACTACCTAGGTCTGTTTCCATACCGTAGTTAGAACCCAGAGCGAAACCAGTCGAAAATTTATCGTTGATCTCATGAGAGATATAAAAGTTTGGGACAGGCGCACTGTTAGCGATGTCGTTAGCTTCGGTATAACCGGCAGTAGACGATGTACCACTAACATCGATGTTAGGTTCGACATAAAGTACACCACCAGATACTTGAGTCCCTTCTAGGTAGGTCAACATCGCTGGGTTACGCCATTGTACGCTCGCATTGTCAGCCATCGCTGCCTCACCGGCATATGCACGTCCTAGACCAGTCGCTGAATATTCTGCTAGTTGAAAACCTGCCGCTGAGACCTGTGTAGAGGAGAGCAGCCCCAAAACCACTGCAAGAGATAGGGGAGTTCGTTTTGAAATTGTCATTATTGTTCGCTCAAAGTATTTCCATTTAGAGCGGTGATTCTATTTTTAGAGTAAATGCTTTAAAACTAATTTATTACAAATACATCATTTTTGAATTTAAATATCGTAAAAATATATTATTGTGGGTTAATAATCTAGATGTTATGGTGATGTTTCAAAAATTCAGCTTACATCTGTATACAAAAACTAAGAAAAGGTATGACCAGTTGTATGCTGAAAGTGAAGGGTAGAGTAGGGGGAGATAGAAAAAAGGGTCGGAATACCGACCCTTGAGAAGTTTAGCTGTTTAGCTTAGAAGCTGTAGCTGTATTGGATACCTGCTAAGAAAGCGTCTGCTTTTGTAGTAGCGTAAAGCACATCAGAGTTACCATCGTTAACAGATACGTCTTTACCCATTAGGTATGTAAAGCCGAAATCAACTGTATGGTGTTTTTTGAAGTGGTATCCAAAACCGGCAGAAAGCCATTGGCGATCTGAATCTGGTACTGAGATAGAAGTAATCTTATCTTGCGCTGCTGTATCATACATATAGCCTGCACGAAGAGTCCATGCATCATTTAAGTAATACGTACCGCCCAATGCTGCATGGTAACCGTCTTTCCACTTATAGTCTTTGCTGAATGAGCCGCCGGTTGTTTCTAGTGTATCGAATACACTCCAACCAATCCATTGTAAGCTATAGTGAACCGCGAACTTGGTATCTTGGATTTTATGGTAACCAGAAAATTCTAGCATGCTAGGCAAAGGAAGTTTTAGTTTCTCATTAGAGATATCATTACCAGTTACACTCATATCGCCATCAGCTTCGATTTCTGGGCTATAGTGGTAGGCAAGACCAAAACGATTATCTTCGTTTAGCTCAAATACTGTACCCAGGTTGAAACCAAGACCTACGCCGCTTACGTCGATATCAACTAGGTTTGTAGGAGCTGGGCTAGACCAACCAGTACTGCGGATTAGCTTTCCTGAACCCTGAATAATGTCTAAACCAGCACCAATACTCCATTGTTCATTTACTCGATAAGCTGCATTCAGAGTGTAGTTAATACTTGAGATCTCAGTAGTGCCAGCAAATGCTGCTGCACCAGGTACTTGACCCGGAACACCTGGCTGTCCAGAGCCAAAACTATCATCAAAGTTGTTCTTAGTACCAAAGTTTGAATAGATACCAGCACCCAAAGCCCATTGATCATTTAGGCGATGGATGTAGTAGATGTTTGGAACAGGAGTACCGCTTGAATTATTTACATCAGCGATAGGACCCTGCGCTCCACCAAGGTAATCTATGTTTTTAACATCAATGCTCGTCTTGATATAATTCACACCACCAGAAAACTGGTGCGAATCAAACAACGTCATCGCTGCCGCGTTACGCGCCATTACCGAAGCGTTATCCGCAATTACTGCATCACCCGCAAACGCACGACCTAAGCCTGTTGCTGACTGAGAGTTAAGTTGGAAACCTGCTGCTGCTGCATGTTGAGAGGCGAAAGTAAGTGACGAGACTGCCACTGCTAATAGTGTTTTTTTATACAGACGCGAAGTAGTCATTTAGTATACATCCTTTTTTGTAATCGCCTCTTTGGGCGTTAGTGAAAATTGAGTTAATGCTCAATTTCGGGGCTGATCCTAATCGCTAGTATAGGTAATAGAAATCTGACCAGTAAGTAAAATCACGTTAAAAGTATATAAATGACGACTATTTGGCAGGAAATGCATCGAAAATGGTTATTTCTAGAGTATGTACTCTAGAAATAACTGTATCAATAAAAAAAGAGCCTTATCTCGACATAAGGCTCTTTTCGCAATAAAATTATGCAGGATTTAAGATTTTCTTGATGTTTTCGCCGATTTTAGCATAGTCTTCGCCTTCTTCACCGACTAGAATGAAACTTGCGTCACCGATCGGCTCGACCATACCTGCCATCCCATCTTTATCGAAAGACTTGGTTTGCGGGCTCGCAACACCTGTTAAAAACAAGGTAACTTTGCCTTTTTCTCCTTGAAATACCATATGCATTGCGTGTGAATCACCAAACCCGCAGTGGTTCAAATAATAAACATGGTACGGAAATTTTTGTCCTATCTGATAGGCAAAGGGCAATAACTTTGCATTGATTTGAGCTTTAGACACATTTTCGTCTAATGATTCCACAAAGCTCGTCTCTTTATGAACGAGTTTGATTGCAGTATCGGAGAGCGAAGCTTGCGCTGGCGTAACAACAACGTTCCCCCAGTTTACTTCCCCGACAAGCAAACCAAACGCAAAGGCAATAGATGCTGCCAATGACATTGCCCGTTTACCGAAAGTCACTTTAACCACATTGCTTTCAGGTTGGTTAAATAAGATCCGGTCTGCCAAGTCGTCGGGAACATCGACTTTCATCGCCTGTTCTATTTGAGCATCTAAAGCCAGAATATCGTCCATATATTTGGCATTACGTTCATTTTGTTGAAGCGCTTCCAACAACTCCGCATCTTTCGCCTTCGGATCGGACATAATACGACGACGGAATTCTAACTCATCCATTGTGTTGCCCCCTAGGTAAATCCGCAGACTCCAACATTTCCTTGAGCTGGTTGCGCGCTCTAAATAATCGAGTCATTACCGTGTTTTTGTTTAGGTCAAGAATCGAGCCTATCTCCTCGCCGCTAAAGCCACCAACGACTTGCAAAAAGAGCGGTTCACGATACTCAACATCGAGTTTCATAATTTGAGCTTGAAGCCATTCCTGCTGATGGTGCGGATCATCAGAAACTTTTGCATCGTTGCCAAAATCATCAATATCTACCAGATCAAACTGTTTACGTTCAAAACGACGAGCATTTTCTCTACGCAGAATCGTAATTAGCCACGACTTAGCGGATTTTTCATCTTGGAGACTATCCAGAGACTTCCAGGCGCGCAAGCAAGTTTCTTGAACGAGATCCTCGGCGACAGGCTTATCTTTACACAACCAATAAGCATATCGATATAGATCTCTATGATAAGCACGAACCAGTGCTTCGTATTTTCTTTGTTTGTCCATATTCGAGTTGACCGGAGTACTCGAAGATTTCTTTCCAAACTTTTTTATAAATGACACAGGAGCCCCCGTTTTTGCTCTGTGATTCGCGTTTTTTCGTTGTATTCATAGCAAAGTCACTCAAAATTGATCTAGTTCAAAATTAAGACCTGAGGAGCGGTTATATTAACTCTTGTCATCTCGTTGGTCTTTCGGGACTAACATGTTGAGCAAGATGACACTTCCTTTTGAAGGCTGACTTTACTTTCTCCTAATCAGGAAACTGATTATTTTCAATTGGCGCAAGTTAATTGCTTTATAGATTCCAACCACACAATTTACTGTGTGGTTTTTTTTTGCCTGAGAAATCTATCTACTTGTTTTCACTCTCTCTATTGTCGCCTAGCATGTGTGAATCTCATATTCCATTTTGGTCGACCATATCACGTTATTCAATAAATCCATCAAGTTTTATTAAACGGTTGTTTTAAATCCTTAACATCTTCGTTACAATGTCGTGGTCAGACCTCTTAGGAAGGAGAAATTATGAGCAGTAAGGAAGTGGGGAAAATCGATCTCACCACCCGTAACGGCGAACGTATCGCTGTAGTTGCAGGTTTGCGCACCCCTTTTGCGCGCCAAAGCACCGAATTTAGCCAAGTACCTGCCGTTGATCTAGGCAAGATGGTTGTTGCCGAAATGATGGCACGTACTGATATTGATCCTAAGCTGATTGATCAAGTGGTATTTGGTCAAGTGGTTCAGATGCCTGAGGCACCAAATATCGCGCGAGAAATAGTTCTTGGCACTGGTATGAACATTCATACTGATGCCTATAGTGTGACCCGAGCTTGTGCGACAAGTTTCCAAGCCGCTGCCAATGTCTGTGAAAGTATTATGGCGGGCACTATTGATGTGGGTATCGCTGGTGGCGCGGATTCCTCTTCTGTTCTACCTATCGGGGTTTCTAAAAAACTGGCGGCGAATCTACTTGCTCTGAGTAAAACCAAAACCGTCGGACAAAAACTAAGCATTCTCAAGAAATTGTCTTTCAAAGACCTTATGCCTGTACCGCCAGCCGTCGCAGAGTATTCAACAGGCTTGTCCATGGGACAAACGGCTGAGCAGATGGCGAAGTCACACGGTATCACCCGTCTAGAGCAAGATGAGCTAGCGCATCGGTCACACTCTCTTGCATCACAAGCTTGGAAAGAGGGCAAAGTACGTGATGAAGTGATGACGGCTTTTCCTGAACCTTATAAGCAGTGTCTAGATCAAGATAACAATATCCGTCACGATTCAGAGCTTGCGAGTTACAGCAAGTTGCGTCCAGCATTTGACCGTCAATATGGCACGGTTACTGCGGCGAACAGTACGCCGCTAACTGATGGTGCTGCCGCCATTATGTTGATGCGTGAAGGCCGCGCTAAAGAGCTGGGTTTAGAAATCAAAGGCTATATCCGTTCTTATGCGTTCTCCGCTATTGGCGTTCGTGAAGATATGCTGATGGGGCCATCTTATGCGACGCCTATGGCGCTAGACCGCGCAGGTATCTCGCTATCAGATTTAACGCTTATTGACATGCACGAAGCCTTCGCTGCTCAAGCACTCTCGAACGTCAAAATGTTTGCGAGTGAATCTTTTGCCAAAGAAAAGCTTGGTCGTTCGAGTGCGATTGGTGAAATTGATATGGAGAAATTTAACGTGCTTGGCGGTTCACTAGCTTACGGCCACCCATTCGCCGCCACTGGTGCACGAATGATTACACAAACACTCAACGAGCTTAAACGCCGTGGTGGTGGATTAGCGCTGAACACAGCATGTGCTGCTGGTGGCTTAGGCGCGGCGATGATTCTGGAGGTAGAATAATGAGTGAGCAAAAAGCCTTTCATCTTAATGTTGATGAGCAGAACATTGCATGGCTTGGAATAGATGTTCCAGGTGAAAAAATGAATACCCTTCAAGCCGCGTTTGCCGATGAAATGGCACAAGTCTTTTCTGAGCTTGAAGAGAAAAAATCGGCACTTAAAGGGTTGATTGTCCACTCGCTGAAGCCGGATAACTTTATTGCTGGTGCAGACGTCAGAATGCTCGATGCCTGCACTTCTGCAGAAGAAGCGCAAGCGCTCGCGGCAAAAGGACAACAGATGTTCCAGCAGCTTTCCGACCTTCCATTCCCAGTCGTTGCAGCCATTCACGGTCCTTGCTTGGGGGGCGGTCTAGAACTCGCGCTCGCTTGTGATTATCGAGTGTGTAGTGATGTAGATATTACTAAATTGGGACTACCAGAAGTTCAACTCGGTCTGCTACCAGGCTCTGGTGGTACTCAACGATTACCAAGACTGATTGGATTGCTGCCTTCTCTTGACCTGATTCTCACCGGCAAGCAGCTTCGCGCGAAAAAAGCGAAGAAACTTGGTGTTGTTGATGCGAGCGTTCCGCCCACTATTTTGTTAGAGGTGGCAAAAGATTTCTTAGAAAAAGGCAAAAAACGCAAAGCGAAGAAACTGTCTAAGAAAGAAGTGTTGATGTCGGGTACGGGCCTTGGTCGAAAAGTGATTTTTGATCAAGCAGCGAAGAAGACGAACGAAAAGACACGTGGCAACTATCCTGCGGCCGATGCCATTTTGGATGTGATTCGCTATGGTCTCGAAAAAGGCATGAAGAAAGGGCTGGAGAATGAAGCTAAACGTTTCGGCGAATTAGTGATGACTTCAGAATCGAAAGCGTTACGTTCTATTTTCTTCGCGATCACAGAGATGAAGAAAGAGTTTGGCAGCGATGCACAACCTAAAGCCGTCGACAACGCTGTAGTGCTTGGTGGTGGCTTAATGGGGGCGGGTATTACTCACGTCACCGTATGCAAAGCGAAAGTCCCTGTTCGCATTAAAGATGTGGCTAACGAAGGCATCGTGAATGCGCTTAACTACAACTTTAAGTTATTAGAGAAAAAGCGAAAGCGTCGCATTATCTCTAAAGCGGATCTGCAAGCGCAAATGTTACAAATGGCTGGTGGCACAGACTTTACCGGTTTCGCCAAGGCCGATGTTGTGGTTGAAGCGGTATTTGAAGATCTGTCGTTAAAACAGCAGATGGTGAATGACGTTGAAACCAACGCTAAACCAGAGACCATTTTCGCTACCAATACGTCATCCATTCCTATTGCTCAGATTGCGGAAAAAGCCGAACGCCCGGAAAACGTGGTAGGTCTGCACTACTTTAGTCCAGCCGATAAAATGCCTTTGGTGGAAGTGATTCCTCATGAAGGTACATCGGATGACACTATCGCGACTATGGTTAAGTTTGCTAGAAAGCAAGGCAAAACACCAATTGTGGTCAAAGACCAAGCTGGCTTCTACGTAAACCGTATCTTAGCGCCTTACATGAATGAAGCGGCAAACGTTCTACTATCAAACGAGCCGATTGAAGCGCTCGATAACGCCTTGCTAGACTTTGGTTTCCCTGTCGGACCTATTACATTGTTAGATGAAGTCGGTGTTGATATTGGTGCCAAGATCATGCCGATTCTCGTCGCTGAACTCGGTGAGCGATTCCAAGGTCCAGATGTCTTCGACAAGTTATTAAACGATGGCCGTAAAGGCAGAAAAACAGGCAAAGGTTTCTATACCTACAAAGGTAAGAAGAAGTCAGTGGACAGTTCGATGTATAGCGTTCTTGGGCTGAAACCTGAAGCTAAGATGTCTGAAAAGGATATCGCTATTCGCTGTGCTTTACCTATGTTGAACGAAGCAGTGCGCTGCTTGGACGAAGGTATTATTCGCAGTCCTCGTGACGGTGACATCGGTGCGATCTTCGGTATTGGTTTCCCACCATTCCTAGGGGGGCCTTTCCGCTATATGGATACGATTGGTATTAAGAAAGTGGTTGAGTTGATGAACCAACATGCTGAGAAATACGGTGACCGCTTCGCGCCATGCGACGGTTTATTAACTCGTGCGGGGCTTGACGAAACTTTCTATAAATAAGCGTTAAAAAACAAAACCCCTCGAATGAGGGGTTTTTTATTATCCTAAATCTGTATCCTTTGGTCTTAATTGAAACTCTTCAATTGAGCCTATTTCTAAACCTAGGTCTAAACGCGGCGCGTTAATATGTGCTTTACCTTGGCTGTGCATGATTAGTCGATTGGCGGTTCTTGGTTTTAGCTCATTCACGATAAAGCGAATCATATCCGCCCTGGTGAGTGATTTAAGTTCAGTGAGCACCTTCTCTCGTTGGTTAAATTCGGTGTCTTTGTTGCCAATGGCTATCCATAGTCGCTGAGCTCGACCTCGCAATGTGGTATCAGGAGTTGAGATTTGATTCCAAAGCCCTTTCTTACTGCTGTGCCACTGGTAATCATTAAGTTCTAATAACACCATGTAGAAGGCGTTAAGAAACTCGTCGATTGAGCGAATCAAATCGTTAGGAGCGGCATTTGGTGATTGGACATACATGACAATACCTGGGTGGCGGTTAAGCGGCATATTACCGGTGCCAACCATATAGCCGAGCTGCTGCTTGGTTCGTATCTCATGGAAGAAGGTGGCGGACATCAGATGGTTTGCTAATGAGTACAGCGCGATGCTTCTCGGTTTGATATCCTCGCATTGATAGTAAACTACGATGGCAGAGTCATCTTGATCGCAGAATACTTCTTTTTGAAAACTGCCATTCTCCCCAAGCATGACCAACGGTCGTAGGCTTTCTTCGTATTTTTGATTGTTCAGCCTAAGGGCGTCTTTTAATGTGGTGGCGATATCGAGTGCCCCTTGGCGATGCCAATCCCCATAGACAAACATCTCAATATGCAGCTCAGATAAAATAGACTGAACGAAGTTCGGTAGCTCATCCACCTCAATAGATTCGAGCGCTTCGATAAGCACCGGATAAGGTGGGTTGTTTGGCTGCAATATTCCTGTCATTGCGTTGAATAACTGAGAAATAGGACGATCTTTGGCGGTATTGCGCCAACTTCTTAATAGTTGCGCTTTAATGCTATCGAAACGAGCAGGATTAAACTCTCGAGAGGCAAATCGCTTAAGAATCATTTCCAGTAGCTGGGGTTGCTTTTTACTAAATCCTGATATGGACAGCGTAACGCCGCCCTGATGAGCATACATGTCATACCCAAGGCCAGCCACTTCCGCTGGGTAGGTCTCTTCAGACAATGAGTCGAGGAACATCTCGACACATAAGCGGGTCTTGACAATATTCTTAGGTGAATTCACCGAGTGAGGACTATCGATAGCGATGAACACGACACCTTTTGGTACGTTGAACTTATCGTCTTGTAGGTGCCAAAGTCTAAATCCTTCGAGGTCTTCAATTAGATCTGGATGCTCGCCATGCGACTCTACTGGATAGGTTTTCAGGTCGTAGTTGATGAATGGGTTTTTTTCGGGCAAACCAAACGGCAGCTCTGACAGCTTGGGGCACTGATTAAAATACGCCAGCTGTTCATTGGTAAAACGTGCTACAGAGTAGGGCGTAAAATACCATTTTGCTTGTTTGTCGTAGTGACGATCTTTGGCGACTAACGTAGCTTTCAAGTTTTCTGTGGTTAGATAAGAGGCATACTGGCGGAGTAAGGCTTCATCATAGCCTGACATCTTGTAGTCACCGTAAACGATATCCTCGGGAAGATAGTTTTGCATGTTCATCACAAGGTGACTGACGAGATCTAAAGGCCTAGCTGGCTCCTGAAACTGGAATGCGGATTCAGTAACGGCACGTTTTTCATCATAACGCCAAGCGTCCATGCCTTCAGATTTTATCAGAGTGATGAACTGGAATACCGCTTGAATGATGTCATCCACCTGATCTAGCCCAACCGGTGTCAATGAAACACTGACGCTAAACTCCCGGAAATTGCTACCTGATGCGCCGCCCCCTGCGGATAACGAGGTAATCCATCCCTTATTTTTGAGATAAAGCATTAAACTGCCGTGACCTTCATAGCCAAGCAAGTTGGCAAAGTAAGACATGGGTTTTTGGTGATAATGCTGATGGGTCGCAGGCAAAGGGAACGAAAGAATGAGTTTACGAATCTCTTTCACTGGCTCAACTTGGATCAGGACTTGCGTGTGCTCTTTGGTAATAAAAGGTATATCAACAGTTTTGCCCTGCAGATGGTTATCGATAATGTCACTAAATTTAGCATGAGCCCACTCCTCTAACTCATCGAGTTCGTGAGGTCCGATTAACGCGAGCGTCATAATGTCCGAAGAGTAGTGATCTTTATGAAAACGAACAATTTCTCGTCTAATGCTGTGTCCATTTCGGTCGCTGAGCGTATCAATATTGCCAACGGAGAACTTTGAAAAAGGGTGTGCTTGATTGATCGTTTCTTTTTGAACCTGATAAAGACGTCGGCCATCTTCATGAAGTTTCAGCTTGTATTCGGAGTCAACGGCTTGACGTTCTTTATCAAGCGCTTCCTCGTTAAATAGCGGGGCGGTGAAAAATTGGCTAAAACGGTCTAGAGCTTTCTCGAACGCGTTGGGATAGACATCGAAGAAAAAGCAGGAGTGTTCAGTTCCAGTCCACGCATTATTGGAACCACCATGTTGGCTAATAAAGGATTGAAATTCACCAACTTTGGGGTATTTCTCTGTGCCGAGAAAGAGCATATGCTCCAGATAGTGAGCGAGCCCTTCACGATCATCAGGATCGTCAAAATGACCGACATTAACGGCCAGAGCGGCGGCCGATTTTTGAGCCTGCATATCTTGAATAAGCAGCACTCTTAGCTCATTGTTGAGAGTAAGGTAGCGATAGGAGCGACTATCATTAGGACTTAGATGCACTTATCTTCTCCAGATTAGGCGGAAGCTTGGACAGCTCAACCAAGCACCTGGCAACAAAAGCAATATCTCACTATTGGTGCTAACAGGGTTTACCAATACTTAAGTAAAATAATTATGACGATAAATAAGAGACACGCAAAAACAAAGTTACAAATATTTTTAGACTACTTAATAAATTGTTAAGAAAGTCGAAGCCTTTAGCAAGTGAATTGATATAATTAATTTTTTTAAATAAGTATAGCTCTGTATCGATGGAACGATGAAGTTAACCATCAGTAGAATCAGGTAAATATATGAAAGTTTTTATAATGCGGCATGGCGAGGCTGTTCATTACGCGCCCAGTGACGAAGAGCGAGAGTTAACCTCTCACGGTAAAGAATGTTCGGTCATCGTTGCGAGAGCTTGTAAGCAGCAAGGTTACTGGGAGTTTGACAAAGTAATGGTCAGCCCATACCTAAGAGCGCAACAAACTTGGGCTGCAATTAGTAGCGAGTTTAGTAGTAACGACGTGGTGACCTCTGACGACATTACGCCTTATGGTCAGGCCGAAGACGTGGTTGAATATGTGTCAGCGATTGCTGAGTTAGAAAATCTTGAGTCAATTTTGCTGGTATCACATTTGCCGTTGGTAGGGTACTTAACCGCCGAGTTTGTGGGTGATATCAGTGCGCCTATGTTTCCGACATCAGGCTTAGTGTGCGTTGAGTATGATGTGGAGAAAAGACAGGGCGAAGTGCTTTGGCACATTCACCCTTAGTTAAAATCGATATTACTTCTCTGGTATAGAAAGCAGTACCAACAGAGCACCATCACCACCAAACTCGAGTGGTGCTTGGTGAAACGCCATCACGTCGGGATGCTGCGCTAACCATAGCGGCGCTTTCTGTTTCAAAATGTGCTTGCCAATACCATGCATGACGCAAGCACAATGAATATTTTCTTTCACACAATGGGCAATCATGGCGCCCAATTCACGTTTTGCTTCTTGTTGCGTCATGCCGTGCATGTCTAGGAACACATCGGGAACATAGACGCCTCTGCGTAGCCTTTTTACTTCATACGTCGACACATCATCTCGCGCATAGCGTGTAGGTCCTTCGTCGCTTAAGTGCGGAACAAATTCATCGGAGAAGTAAAACTCGGCGTCTTTGGCTTCTCTATTGGATCTTTTTGCTTCTTTTTGTTTCTTATTTCGGTTTGGCTGCTGGACTATGGTATCCTGTCGCAACTTTTTTACGCCTTGTACTGCGTCCCGGAATAGACCGAAATCATTATCGGTATTGTCGTCTTTCTGGCTCATTAATGGGAACAACTCATTAAAATAGGTTATTAGCAGTATTGTAGCGCTTTTTGGAGGCAATTTTGGATAAGATTTTTGTGGAAGAAGCCGTTTCTGAGCTTCACACATTACAAGACGTGATTCGTTGGACGGTCAGTCGCTTCAACGCAGCGGGTCTTTTTTATGGCCACGGCACCGACAATGCTTGGGATGAAGCGGTTCAGTTGATTCTGCCAACGCTGTACTTACCTATCGATGTGCCACCACATGTTTTGAACTCACGTTTAACCAGCAGTGAGCGTCTTCGTGTCGTCGAACGTGTGATTAGACGTATCAACGAACGCACGCCAACCGCTTACTTGACGAATAAAGCGTGGTTCTGTGGTTTAGAGTTCTTTGTTGATGAGCGTGTATTGGTACCACGTTCTCCAATTGGCGAATTGATTGAAGCACAGTTCCAACCTTGGTTAACAGAAGAGCCTGTACGTATTATGGATCTGTGTACGGGTAGTGGTTGCATCGCGATTGCGTGTGCTCATGCTTTCCCAGATGCAGAAGTCGATGCCATTGATATCTCAACCGATGCATTGGAAGTTGCCGAACAAAACGTTCAAGACCATGGCCTTGAACAGCAAGTGTTCCCGATTCGTTCTGACTTGTTCCGCGATCTTCCAAAAGAGAAATACAACCTGATTGTTTCCAACCCACCTTATGTGGATGAAGAAGACATGAATTCTTTACCAGAAGAGTTCACACATGAGCCAGAGCTTGGCCTTGCCGCTGGAACTGATGGATTGAAACTCGTGCGTCGTATTCTTTCTAATGCGCCAGACTACCTAACGGATGACGGTATTCTTATCTGTGAGGTGGGTAATTCCATGGTGCACATGATGGAACAGTACCCTCATATTCCATTTACTTGGATTGAGTTTGAGAACGGTGGCCATGGTGTATTCATGCTGACGCGAGAGCAGCTTGTTGCTCACGCCGAGGAATTTGCAATCTACAAAGATTAGTCCGCTTCGAGACAAACCCAAACGCCGTAATGAGAATTGCGGCGTTTTTTTGTTTGGGGGTTTACAACGTCTGCCTTTGTCGTCACTATGAAATCACCAAGAACAGACAGGCATTGAACAAGCTCGGATATAGCTTGTTCTGACAGACAGAGGAAGTAATGGCAGGAAATAGCATCGGACAACATTTTCGTGTAACAACATTTGGAGAAAGTCACGGTATTGCATTAGGTTGTATTGTTGATGGTTGTCCTCCAGGGTTAGAAATTACCGAAGCCGATCTGCAAGTAGACTTAGATCGTCGCCGTCCAGGTACCTCAAAGTACACCACTCAGAGACGTGAACCCGATGAAGTAAAAATTCTTTCTGGGGTGTTTGAGGGGCAAACGACAGGGACATCCATTGGTTTGTTGATTGAAAACACCGATCAGCGCTCTAAAGACTATTCAGACATTAAAGATAAGTTCCGTCCTGGTCATGCCGATTATACTTACCACCAAAAGTACGGGGTACGTGATTATCGAGGTGGTGGTCGTTCGTCAGCTCGTGAAACCGCAATGCGTGTGGCCGCTGGTGCCATCGCAAAGAAATACCTTAAACAAGAATTTGGTGTAGAAATTCGCGCTTATTTGTCACAAATGGGTGATGTGTCTATCGACAAGGTTGATTGGAATGAAATCGAAAATAACGCCTTCTTCTGCCCTGATGTGGACAAAGTTGACGCGTTTGATCAGCTAATTCGAGACCTGAAAAAACAAGGCGATTCTATTGGTGCCAAACTGCAAGTGGTTGCGACCAATGTACCCGTTGGCCTTGGCGAGCCAATTTTCGATCGCCTTGATGCCGATATTGCTCATGCATTGATGAGTATTAATGCTGTAAAGGGTGTCGAAATTGGTGATGGTTTTGATGTAGTAAACCAAAAAGGCAGCGAACATCGTGATCCTTTAACGCCTGACGGCTTTTCAAGCAACCACGCTGGTGGCATTTTAGGTGGTATTTCTACCGGGCAAGATATCGTTGCGAATATTGCTCTAAAACCGACATCCAGTATAACCGTTCCAGGTGAGACGATTACTCGAACGGGAGAGCCGACTAAGCTAATTACCAAAGGCCGCCACGACCCTTGTGTAGGCATTCGTGCTGTGCCAATCGCGGAAGCGATGCTGGCGATTGTTCTTCTTGATCACTTATTGCGTCATCGTGGCCAAAATCATGGCGTGACAACAGAAACCCCAGCTATCTAATTCGCATTAGTCGTATCAGATTGAAAGCCTCGTAGTGCCGCTACGAGGTTTTTTTGTCCCTCATCACGTCTTGGATAATAAATAGTCAAAATTGGTGATGATATGAAATTAGTCACAATATTTTTAAGGGTATAGGGTCACACTAGAACTTCATTAAGAAAGGGAGTGCATTTATTGGACAGAAGGATCCGAAAAATGACTTGGAAGACGAGCTGGCGGGTAACCGCCGACTCGATGCAACTGTGCTTGTTTCCAATCATTTTAGGAGTCCATTATGTCTCAACATGAAATCAGAAATATTGCCTTTGTCGGTCAAACAGGAACCGGTAAAACCAGCCTAATTGAACGCCTGCTTTTTGAGTCCCATTCCAGCCAGCACCTTGGTCATGTGGAAGATGGCGACACCATCACCGATTTCGATGATCAATCCATACACTACCAGCATAGTGTTGAAGCCACTCCCGTGACATTGTCGTGGCAGAAGCACCAAATGAATATTATTGATACCCCGGGACAGGCTGAATTGCTTGGACGTACTTTGAGTATCTTTCCCGCCGTCGAAACGACCGCTTTGGTCGTTGATGCTAGTTTGCCCATTAATCAAGTTTCAGAACGACTTCTCAAATTTGCTCAAGAGCAGAAAAAATGTCAAATGATAGTGGTGAACAAGATCGACCAGCATCCAGAAAAGCTGACCAAACTGCTAGAAGATATTGAACAGCGTTTTGGTTCTCAGTGCCTACCAATAAATTTACCATCCAATAAACCTGCAGAAGTGGTGGATTGCTACTTTGAACCCAACTCGGAGCAGACAACATTATTTAGCAGCGTTGAAGAGGCTCATGAGCTACTTATCGATCAAGTGGTTGAAGTGGATGAAGCGCTAATGGAACTCTACCTTGAGCAAGGTTCAGAGCTGACGCCAGAACAGCTTCATGACCCATTTGAAGAAGCATTGCGAACCGGACACGTCATCCCTGTATGTTTCGTCTCATCAGATACAGGCGCTGGTTGTGAGCTGCTGCTGCGCACATTGGCACAAATTATGCCAATGCCTGATGAGGGAAATCCACCTTTATTGGAGAAAAATGGCAAACGAGTATCCATTGATTGTGACAAGCGCGATCATACGGTGGCCCATGTCTACAAAGTTAATGTCGACCCTTACATGGGTAAGCTTGCGTATGTTCGAGTGTTCCAAGGCGAGATTACCTCTGGTAGTCAACTGTTTGTCGGTGACAGCAGTAAAGCATTCAAAGTTGGTCACCTGTATAACCTGCAGGGGAAAAAGCGACAAGAAATAAGTAGCGCCAAAGCGGGTGATTTATGCGTACTCGTTAAAGTGGAGGACTTGGAATTTGATTCTGTTATTCATGACTCTCATGATGAAGATGGCGTTGTGTTTAAAACACTAAACTTCCCAGAGTCGATGTACAGTTTGGCCTTGCGCCCCAAAAAACGTGGCGATGAGCAAAAGCTATCCGATGTTTTAGCTAAGATAGTGGTAGAAGACCCAACGCTGAAAATTGAGCATCGTACTCGCAGCAACGAAACGGTCTTGAGTGGACAGGGTGAGTTCCACCTTAAGATTGCGCTCGAAAAAATGCTTGATGTGTTTAAGTTGGACGTTGAAACCAGTCAACCAAGCGTTGAGTACTTTGAGACCATTACCAAGCCAGCAGAAGCTCAGTATCGCCACAAAAAACAAAGTGGTGGGGCTGGGCAGTTTGGGGAGGTTCAACTAAAAGTCAAACCACTGGCACGAGGCGCTGGATTTAAATTTGTCAATAAAGTCGTCGGGGGCGCAATTCCAACGGCATTAATACCAGCCGTAGAGAAAGGCATTCTGCAAGCTCTTGAAGAAGGTGCGATTTCAGGTAACCCAATTCGTGATATTGAAGTCACAGTATTTGATGGTAAGTATCACTCAGTAGACTCAAAAGAAATTGCTTTTGTTATCGCCGGTAAAAAAGCCTTTTTGCGTGCAGTTGAAGCGGCTGGGCCAATCGTGCTAGAGCCAATTGTCGATCTAACACTTGAGATCCCAACCGCGTCAGTGGGGGACGTATCTGGTGATTTATCAGGGAATCGTGGGCTGATTGTCGGCAGTGAGCAAGGTGCATTTGGTAGTACCTTGCTGGAAGCGAAATCGCCGATTAATGAGTTACAAAATTACTCGAGGCGCCTAAAAGCGCTGACTGGGGGCGAAGGTCGATTTAGTATGACACTTAGCCACTATGAGCCAGCGCCACCAACGATACAAAAGCAAGTGTGTGAGGGTACAGAGTAATAGCGCCAGTAATTAAATCATGAAAAAGCCCTGCAATTCCAAAGGGTTGCGGGGGCTTCCAACTGACGTTGTTGTTATTCTTACTGGCTAAGCATTAAAACTTGCCATTTTTTTTGTTGCAACTTAAGTCTAGTAGTTGTCTGGATATTTTCCTAATTTGTCGTTGATTCTTACAGTTTTATTTCTGCGACTTACTGCCAAGTTGTTTAATGCGGCTTTCCGCTTCAAGATCAGCAACACAGCCAGCAGTGAATGTTTGATAGCTTTGTTAATTCTAATTATCAAAGTTGAAAAAGGTAGGAGCGATCGCATAGAAAAGATAGCTGATATTTAGCTTAGTAAATATCAGCTTAGGAAAATCGAAAGTTAACTTTAATGTATGGCTTCTTCACTATCAAGGTGGAAAGAAGGTAAGCGCCATTTAAAACGAACCGCTGCCATTCTTAAGGTATAACCTACCACTAACGTGACTATGGTCGTCGTTAGTGTACCGATGCCATACTCCAGTAGCGCTAAGTACAAACAGGCGGCAATGACAGAAATTGAAGCATATAGCTCTTGGTGAAGCACTAGCGGTGTTTGACGACAAATCAAGTCTCGCAACAGACCACCAAATACTCCAGTGACTAGACCGGAAACAATACAGATAAACGGATGTAATCCCATACTAAGCCCGACATTGGTGCCAATGATGGTAAACACCACCAGACCAAGTGCATCTAATCGAATGAAGACCCCTTTAAACTTGATGATCCATTTGGCAAGCCCGGTCGTGAGAACGCCAGCCACACAGGTGATAGCGAGGAACTCAGGGTGTTTTACCCAGCCAAGTGGGTAGTGACCAAGCAGAATATCGCGCACAGTACCACCACCGATAGCGGTTGCACTCGCCACTAGCATTACTCCAAACCAGTCCATATTGCGACGGCCAGCGCTCAGTGCGCCCGTCATTGCTTCAGCGGTAATCCCAATAATGTATAAGACACTTAGCAACATCACACGATACTCGAAAATAAAAGATGCGCTAGTTTAGTGGCAGAAAGGGGTCATGACGAATGAATTATTATAAGAGGGAAACGTTTTTATGATAAATAAAACTAATGCTATCTGTGCTTCGTTGACCTCAAGACTTTACCTATCACAAAATTCCATAGACAATACGCCCCAATTGTTTTCGCTTAACTGTCACTATGCAGCATCAGTACCAAGATTTAATTACTATTTTTAACCAGACGTTCTATCAGGAATACAACACCAAACTTGAGCTAGGTGGAGACGAGCCTATCTACCTACCTGCTGACGACCAAGTAGGCCATCATCGTATTATTTTCGCGCGAGGCTTTTATGCGTCGGGCTTACATGAGATTGCACATTGGTGTGTAGCGGGCCCAGAAAGACGGCTACTTGAAGATTTTGGCTATTGGTATCAACCTGATGGTCGCACTCAGGAAGTACAATGTGAATTTGAAAAAGTAGAAATTCGGCCACAGGCTTATGAATGGATCTTATCAGTCAGTGCTGGCTTCCCGTTTACGGTAAGTTGTGACAATTTAAGCGGCGATTTTGAGCCAGATAGAGTCGCATTTATGCGTAAAGTACATAATGAAGTGCTGACGATACTCTCAGAGGGGATTCCCAAACGAGTGTTAGCGCTTTCTCAAGCCTTGAAGCAGTTTTACCAAACCCCTGAACTTACCCGCGACCAATTTGTGGTTCGTGAGAGCAAACTAGGAAAGACCTTAACTATGATCATCGAATATGAAGAAAAACTTCTAGAGACCATTGATTCTCGTATCCAAGACGCATCCGAAGATGAGCTGTTCGCTGGGGGGTATTTACGTGGCCATATCTCATTATCAGCGGCCGCTTGTGAAGAAGAGGGCGTGGTTGACTTAAACGAATTTAAAACTCGTATTCAAGCAAGTATCGACCAAGCCAAGTCTGAGTTATCTCCAGCGGATAGAATCATCGTCAACGACCTTTGGACCGAATTACAAGCAGCTATCTGATCTTGTTCGAAAAAATCGATTAATTTGATTGGATTTACTCGCTTGTTGAAAACGCTAGATGGGTTAACCTTAAAACAACTTCTCGAAACGTTGTCACTATAAGGAACGAACCATGAAAGTAATCGCATTTGGAGCCAGTACAAGTAGCACTTCTATCAATAAAGCATTAGCCACTTATGCCGCGAATTTGATCGACGGTGCCGATGTTGAAGTGCTCGATCTGACTCAATTTGATGTGCCAATGTTTAGCGAAGATAAAGAAAAAGAAGTTGGTCAAGCTGAAGGGGCGAAAGCCTTCTTAGCGGCTATCCACCAAGCGGATGCTCTGGTTATTTCTTTTGCCGAGCATAATGGGCATCACCCTGCGGCCTATAAAAACTTATTCGATTGGGCAACGCGTATTGAACGTGAAGTGTTCAAAGGTATTCCAGCGATTTATTTGGCGACGTCACCAGGACCAGGTGGAGCCAGTAGTGTTCTTGCCGCTGCGGTAAATTCAGCGCCTTTTTTTGGTGGCAATGTGAAAGCCAGCGTATCGATTCCTAGCTTCTACGATAACTTTGATTTGGAAGCGGGTAATTTGCATAACGCAGAACTCGCTGAGCAGGTTAAGGCTGCAGTGAAACAGTTATAAATAAAACAGAGGCGCCAAATGGCGCCTTTGTTTTATTTGAGGTTTTACGGTGAATTAAAATTCGTAAGCTGAAGACATCTTAATATTACGGCCTGGTTCGTCATCGTCTAAGGTAAAGCCTCTTTTAGTACCAGAGCGTGAAGCATGAGGGACATACTGCTCATTGAAGATGTTATCAATGCCAAACATGGCTGATAGTTCCGGAGTTTGATCAGGAATCCATCGAGCGTATCAATGATGGATTTTGTAAATCAAATCGTTGTAAAAGAGAGGGCAAAACGGCTACTGAACTCTCAATTGTCGAAGCCAAAAAGGCCGAACAGTGTTGTACAACTTATCAAAGATACTAAGTCAACGTAGACCAAGGTTTGGGGCTAGGTGTTTTAGCACGGGTGAAAAGCACTGGGCTTGACAGCTTCGTATATCAGTTGGCGTTTTTGTGACAAAGGAGTAACCTAGCACCAAACAAAATCATAAGGATGTATCATGATTAAGCTTGCCATAGTTGGGACAAATTGGATCAGTGAAAAGTTTGCTGAAGCCGCACTTGAAAGTAAAAAATTTATCGTAAATGGTGTGTATTCTAGATCGCTAGACACAGCGAAAAGTTTTGGTCAGCCGTTTGGAGCTAGCGTATTTTTTGATAGTTTAGAGGCACTTGGTGCGTCTGAGAATATCGACGCAGTATACATTGCGTCTCCAAATAGTTTTCATTGCCAACAGGCTGTTCAATTAATGCGCGCCGGTAAGCACGTTATTTGTGAAAAACCGCTGGCATCCAATATAACAGAAGTCGAACTGATGTTTGATGTTGCTCGTGAGCAGAATGTTATCTTGATGGAGGCATTTAAAACGGCCTATTTACCAAACTTCATCGCACTGAAAAACTCAATTGAAGCTATCGGTAAACTGCACAAGGTGCACTTGACCTATTGCCAGTATTCTTCGCGATATCAACGATACCTCGATGGAGAAAATCCAAACACCTTTAACCCCGAGTTTTCTAACGGCTCGGTTATGGACATCGGTTTCTACTCTGTTGCCGCTGCGGTTGAATTATTTGGAACGCCAAATAAGGTTCAAGCGTCAGCACATTTGCTAGAGTCGGGAGTGGATGCACACGGCAGTATCTTGCTCACTTATCCGAACTTTGATGTGACGTTGAGTCATTCAAAAGTGAGTAACAGCTATGCACCAAGTGAAATTCAAGGTGAAGACGCTAGCCTAATGCTAACCCATTTCTCGGAATGTGTTGGATTTGAGAAGCAAGCAAGAAATGGGGAGCGTACCTGTGTTTCATTGCCTCAAGTAGAGAATAGTATGAGATACGAAGCTGAGGCGTTTGCGGCTATGATTAGTGCAGGGTCAATGGACCCGCATGCTGTGCAGCGTTCTCTGGATATTTCAAGAATTATTACCGAAGCTCGTTTACAAACAGGGGTTGTGTTTCCTGCGGATACGTTACTTAAATAGCGATAAAAAGAGCCAAGTAATGATTGGCTCTTTTTCGTTATACCTTTTGCTGTATTGAAGGTGTAGGGAGCGATAAGTTGCGCTCTAAAAGGTTACTCAACAAAAGCGATAAACAATATCAAGGTGTAACAAACGCGAAGCAATAACGCGTCTCTTTGTTACGCATCCCCTTATCTGAAATCACACTTGAGCGGTGTGAACACATCAGTTTGCCTGACCTCTTAGTATTCAGAGGTCAGGTCTTTTTGTGATCTTTATCCTAGTGTTTATTTACACCATTCCAATGTGCGTGATTATGTTCACATTTAGGTTTTTTTTGACATTTGATAATTCTATAGCAGGGTTAAAATGAAAACGAATTGTTAAATCAATCGTTATATAATTGGTACAATGTGCTGAATAAGTGTTAACAAGCAGAGCTATCAATATTAATATTGGTGAAATTTCTCTCAAGAGGGATAAGTTGTCAATTCACCCTAGCATTACAGCGCAATCATCTAATTTTTTCCTGTTGTAGGAGAATTACGCCATTTTCGCTACAAAAATATGGCAAATTAGTTCGAAGGTTGGTAATGTGAACCGCAACCTTCGTATGGATTTAGAATTAAATGCTCAAAAAATGAGCTAAATAAATCTAAAATGCTGTCCGTTCTAGCGATCCTACGAAGAAGTCATGGATGCAAAATGAAAACTTGGAGTTAAATGCATGTATAAGAATAAAATCACGCAAGCCCTTCTTCTGGGTGCTAGCATGGCAGTGGCTGCCACTTCTTTTTCTACTCTTGCCGCAGATGTACCAGCGGGCACTAAACTAGCAGAGAAACAAGAGCTTGTTCGTGGTAACGGTACCGAGGTAGCAACACTCGATCCACACAAATCTCAAGGTGTTCCAGAGTCTCACGTAATCCGTGACCTTCTTGAAGGCCTAGTAAACCAAGATGCAAATGGTAAGACTATTCCTGGTGTTGCTGAAACTTGGGAAACGACAGACAACCAAACGTTCACTTTCCACCTACGCAAAGACGCAAAATGGTCTAACGGCGATCCTGTAACGGCGAACGATTTCGTATACAGCTTCCAGCGCGCGGTAGACCCAGCAACAGCATCTCCATACGCTTGGTATATGGAATACACCAAGATGGCGAACGCGAAAGACATCGTAGCTGGCAAGAAAGACAAGAGCGAGCTAGGTGTTAAAGCTGTAGACGACTACACGCTAGAAGTGACACTAGATACCGCAGTACCTTACTTCGTAATGATGATGGGTCACACAACGGTTAAGCCAGTTCACCAAGCAACAGTAGAAAAATTTGGTGACCAATGGACTAAACCAGAGAACTTCGTTGGTAACGGCGCGTTTGTACCTAACAAATGGGTAGTGAACGAGCGACTAGAGCTTGTACGTAACGACAATTACTGGGATAACGACCACACAGTATTGGATAAAGTAACGTTCTTGCCGATCGAGAACCAAGTTGCTGAAATGAACCGCTTCCTTTCTGGCGAACTAGATTTCACATACGAAGTACCTAACGAGCACTTCCGTCGTCTACAAAAAGAGTACCCACAAGATGTCAACATCAAGGGTAACCTATGTACTTACTACTACCAGTTCAATGCACAAAAAGCACCGTTTAACGACGTTCGCGTTCGTAAAGCCATGTCTTATGCAATGGACCGCGATATCGTTACTAAAGCTATCCTTGGCCAAGGTCAAAAACCAGCTTATTTCCTAACGCCAGAGATAACAGCAGGCTTCGACCCTGTCACTCCAGAGTACGGTCAGCTTTCTCAGAAAGAGCGTATCGCTGAAGCAAAACGTCTTCTTGAAGAGGCTGGTTATACTAAGAGCAACCCTCTAGAGTTCAACCTACTTTACAACACATCTGAAAACCATAAGAAGATTGCCGTAGCAATCGCATCTATGTGGAAAAAAGAGCTAGGCATTAACGCGAAGCTTGAAAACCAAGAGTGGAAGTCTTACCTAGACAGCAAAGACACAGGTAACTTTGACGTTGCACGTGCCGGTTGGTGTGGTGACTACAACGAAGCGTCTTCATTCCTAACGCTAATGGTTAGTCAAAATACCACAGCGGGTCAGCACTATAAGAGTGCAGAATACGATAAGATCATCGATAAGGCTCTAAACTCGACGTCAGAAGAAGAGCGTACTCAGCTATACATCGATGCAGAGAAATTGCTAGCGAAAGATATGCCAATTGCTCCTGTCTATCAGTATGTTACAACTCGTCTAGTATCACCTCAGCTTGGTGGTTACCCAGAAGGTAACGCTGAAGATAAGATTTACTCAAAAGATCTCTACATCAAAGCAAAATAATTCCCTATAAAAAAATATAACTAACTAAGACCTGTGTGCGCGCAAGCACACGCAGTGTCTATTTTATTTTAAATTGTCACAGACTGGATGGATGAGTTTATGATTAAATTCATACTTAAACGGATATTTGAAGCGATACCAACACTGTTGGTATTAATTACTGTCTCCTTTTTTCTGATGCGATTTGCACCAGGTAACCCTTTTTCAAGTGAGCGCCCACTTCCACCGGAAGTTATGGCTAACATTGAAGCAAAATATGGCCTTGATAAGCCCGTATTCGAACAGTACACCACGTACTTGACCAATATCTTACAAGGTGATTTTGGTCCATCTTTTAAATACCAAGATTACACCGTAAACGAACTTATTTCGGTTGCTCTACCTGTATCGGCCAAAGTAGGTCTGATTGCCTTCATCTTTACTGTTATCATGGGAGTAACCGTAGGGACTATTGCCGCTTTACGGCAAAACACTTGGCTTGATTATACGATTATGTCCACGGCCATGCTTGGGGTCGTTATGCCTTCTTTCGTATTGGCACCAGCACTGATTTATCTGTTCTCACTGCATTGGAATCTTTTCCCTGCTGGTGGCTGGCATGATGGTGGCTTTCAATACATCGTATTACCCGTGATCGCCATGTCACTACTGTATGTCGCAACGTTTGCCCGTATTACTCGTGGTAGCATGATTGAGACCTTGAACAGTAACTTTATCCGCACAGCTCGCGCAAAAGGATTGAGCTATCGTTATATCGTTCTTAAGCACGCGCTTAAGCCTGCACTGTTGCCAGTCGTTTCGTACATGGGCCCAGCGTTCGTGGGTATCATTACCGGTTCGGTTGTAGTCGAGACGATTTTCGGATTACCGGGTATCGGTAAGCTGTTCGTAAACGCAGCCTTTAACCGAGATTATTCGTTAGTAATGGGTGTCACCATCCTAATTGGTTTCCTATTCATTCTATTTAACGCCATCGTAGATATCTTGCTTGCGATGATCGACCCGAAAATTCGTTACTAAGGGAGTGTGGTAATGATGCTAACGAAAAAAGAAAACTTGGAAGCGGTAGAGAAGTTTTCCGAGAATTTAGAAATTGAAGGTCGTAGCTTGTGGCAAGACGCGCGTATCCGTTTTATGCGTAATAAAGCTGCGATGGTGAGTTTATTTATTCTAACTCTGATGACATTAGCAGTGATTTTCTTGCCAATGTTTGCTCAGTACGCGTTTGATGATACGGATTGGTATGCCATGCATGCTGCGCCAAGTGCTGAGCACTGGTTTGGTACGGATAGTCTTGGGCGTGATCTGTATGTGCGTACATTAATGGGTGGCCGTATCTCTCTAATGGTCGGGGTTTTAGGTGCATTTGTTGCGGTACTGATTGGTACACTTTACGGCGCAACATCAGGCTTTATTGGTGGTCGTGTTGACCGCGTGATGATGCGTGTACTTGAAATTTTGTACGCTGTACCGTTTATGTTCTTAGTTATCGTACTAGTAACATTCTTCGGTCGTAACATTGTGCTTATCTTTGTGGCTATCGGTGCGATTGCTTGGCTGGACATGGCGCGTATCGTACGTGGTCAAACCCTTAGCTTACGTAGCAAAGAGTTTATCGAAGCGGCACACGTTTCGGGTGTGAGTAATTGGAAAATTATCACACGTCACATTGTTCCTAACGTACTTGGTATCGTCGCGGTGTATTCAACACTCCTTATCCCAAGTATGATTTTGACAGAATCTTTCCTTTCATTCCTTGGCCTTGGTGTACAAGAGCCGATGACCAGTTGGGGCGCATTGCTTCAAGAGGGTTCTCAAACAATGGAAGTGGCTATTTGGCAGCTAGTTTTCCCTGCTATTTTCATGGTCGTAACCTTGTTCTGCTTTAACTATGTTGGCGATGGTCTTCGTGACGCGCTGGATCCAAAAGACAGATAAGAACTAGAAGAAAGGATTGAATATGAGATTATTAGATGTCAAAGATCTGCGTGTTGAGTTCACCACGCAGGACGGTATTGTTACCGCTGTAAACGACTTGAATTTCTCCCTCAACCAAGGCGAAACGCTGGGTATTGTCGGTGAGTCCGGTTCAGGTAAGTCACAAACTGTATTCGCTATCATGGGCTTGTTAGCGAAAAACGGTATCATTTCGGGTAGTGCACAATTTGAAGGGCGTGAAATTCTCAACTTGCCAGAAAAAGAGCTGAACAAAGTTCGCGCTGAGCAAATTGCGATGATTTTCCAAGACCCAATGACGTCGCTTAACCCATACATGAAAGTTAGCGACCAATTGATGGAAGTACTTATGCTGCACAAGGGCATGGGTAAAGCGGAAGCGTTCGAAGAGTCTGTTCGTATGCTTGAAGCGGTAAAAATTCCTGAAGCGCGTAAGCGTATTACTATGTATCCACACGAATTCTCAGGCGGTATGCGTCAGCGTGTGATGATCGCGATGGCACTATTGTGTCGTCCAAAACTGCTGATTGCTGATGAACCGACAACGGCATTGGATGTAACGGTTCAGGCTCAGATCATGGACCTTCTGAACGAGCTTAAATCGGAGTTCAACACAGCTATTATCATGATTACCCATGACTTGGGTGTTGTTGCAGGCTCATGTGACAAAGTATTAGTTATGTATGCAGGCCGTACGATGGAGTACGGTGCGGTAGATGAAATCTTCTATAACCCTAGCCACCCTTATGCGGAAGGTCTGTTAAAGGCTATCCCTCGTCTGGACACGGAAGGGGAGATCCTACCAACGATTCCAGGTAACCCCCCAAACTTATTGCGCTTGCCACCGGGCTGTCCTTATCAAGAGCGCTGCCACCGTGCAACTCCACAGTGTAGCGTGTCTGCGCCAACACTGGAGCACTTTGGACAAGGTCGTCAACGTGCGTGTTTTTCTGATTGGGAGGCTTGGGCAAAATGAATGCAATGACAAACAACAAATCACTATTACTTGATGTAAAAGAGCTAAAAGTACATTTCAGCATTGCATCGAAATCAGCTTGGCCTTGGTCAAAGCCAGCCCAGCTCAAAGCCGTCGATGGGGTAAATGTTCGTTTATACGAAGGTGAAACATTGGGCGTAGTAGGCGAATCCGGTTGTGGTAAATCTACGTTTGCACGTGCCATTATTGGCCTAGTGGAAGCAACAGACGGTGAAGTGATGTGGCTTGGTCAAGACTTGACTAAGATGCAAGCGGTTCAGCGTCGTGATACTCGCAAAGAAATCCAAATGATCTTCCAAGATCCGTTGGCATCGCTTAACCCTCGTATGACGGTAGGTGACATCATTGCTGAGCCACTAGAGACCTTTTATCCAGAGCTGTCGAAACAGGAAGTGAAAGATCGCGTCAAAGAAATGATGGCGAAAGTAGGTTTGCTACCAAACGTGATCAACCGTTATCCGCACGAGTTCTCTGGTGGTCAGTGTCAGCGTATCGGTATTGCGCGCGCACTTATCTTACGCCCTAAGATGATTATTTGTGATGAGCCAGTATCGGCATTGGATGTGTCTATCCAAGCGCAGGTAGTCAACCTTCTGAAAGAACTGCAAAAAGAACTGGGTTTGAGCCTAGTGTTTATTGCACATGACTTGTCAGTCGTGAAGCACATTTCTGATCGTGTTTTGGTTATGTATCTTGGCAATGCTGTTGAACTAGGTGAGGCAGAAGCACTCTTTGCCAATCCGTCGCATCCGTATACGAAAGCGCTAATGTCAGCGGTTCCGATTCCAGATCCAAAAATCGAACGCACTAAAACCGTTCAAATGTTGGAAGGGGATCTGCCATCTCCGATCAGTCCTCCATCAGGTTGCGTGTTTAGAACACGCTGCCCTCAGGCAACGGAGCAGTGTGCTCAACAGAAACCAACAATTCAGGGAACGGACGTACACGCAGTGTCGTGCCTAAACGTCAGTGTTTAGGAAATCCCACTAACTAGCAAGGAATGACTCTAATTGTTTGTGTGTGAATAATTAGAGTCGCTATTTTCAGCCTGTGACGGGCCTAAGCGCGACCCCTTTTTTGTCGCGCTTTTTTTGATCTTATCGATCGATCATTCAAGTTATTCGAACAACTTCTTTTAAAGCTACCTCTCAAGTTTTCGCTCTACGCTCCATATAATGTGAAGACAACACAATGAGAAGGACGGAAAGCATGGGTAAATTAGTTGAAGGTGTGTGGCATGATGTGTGGTACGACACCAAAGCTTCCGGTGGTAACTTTGTTCGCGAGGACGCTGGATTTCGCAATTGGATAAAGAACAGTCCTGAGGCTGTGTTCCAGCCAGAATCTGGGCGTTATCATCTTTATGTGTCTTTAGCTTGCCCTTGGGCTCATAGAACGCTGATATTTCGCACCTTGAAAGGACTAGAATCGCATATCGATGTCACGGTGGTTTGCCCAGATATGCTTTCTGAGGGGTGGTCTTTTGGACTGCCAGAGCCATTGTTTGGATTCACCAAGCTTCACCAAATCTACACCCAAGCAAAATCGGACTACACAGGAAGAGTCACGGTTCCTGTTTTGTGGGATAAAAAGATGCAGACCATCGTCAGTAATGAATCATCTGAAATCATCAGAATGTTTAATTCAGAATTTAACCCACTGACGGGTAACAGTGATGACTATTATCCTGAAACATTGCAATCTGCCGTTGATAAATGGAACGCATTTATTTATCCCAACATCAATAATGGCGTCTACCGCTGTGGTTTTGCCACAACGCAAGAGGCATATCAAGAAGCCTACCACAACCTGTTTTCGGCTTTGGACGAGGTTGAGGCGCAATTAGCCACACATCGTTACCTAACGGGGGAGCAGATAACCGAAGCGGACTGGCGCTTATTTACCACGCTAGTGCGTTTTGATGCCGTGTATGTTGGACATTTCAAATGTAATCAGCAACGTATTGCTGATTATGAGAACATCCAAGGTTACCTCAAAGAGTTGTACCAAATTAAAGGGATCAAAGAGACCACCGATATGTACCATATCAAGCGTCATTACTATTTCAGTCACACTGGAATCAATCCAACCCAGATTGTGCCTGCTGGTCCTGATTTGGATTTTGACTCGCCTCATGGTCGAGGCAAGTGAAAGTCGTTCGGTTAACTTGGTGCTTGATTCTGTCCTTACAAACCCATGCTCTAACAAACGGGGGGTTAAATATCATCTGTCTGTGAATTAGGCTGACAAATATAGCGATAATCTGAAACCTTGTTGCAAATCTATGCTCTGGGTCACCAAACGTTTTTTTGGAGATCTTACACTATAAATACAGTGACTTATCCAGATGTTATTGAGTTAGCTAAGGGGCGGTTATGGGCATTGATGATCTCATTGGTAGTGACAACTTAATTTGGAAGTTGTTTATTGCGTTGCTTTTAGGAGCCATCGTAGGTACGCAACGAGGTTGGGCGATGCGCAACAGTCTCGATGGCAGTCGTATTGCTGGGATTCGCACATTTTCTTTGGTTGGGTTACTCGGCGGATTAGTCGCGGCCCTTGCCAAACAGTCTTCAGTGATATTGATAGGCTTTGCCTTGTTGGTGCTTGTAGTGGTTGCGGCCATTGCGTTTGTCATTCAGCAGCAGCGCCAGCAAGATATCAGCATTACTGGTGTCGTTGCCTTAATGATCACCTTCTTACTTGGGTGTTTGGTTATCTATGATCAGGCGATTTCTGCCGCCGCTGCCGCTGTTATCACAGCCATAGTGTTAGATAACAAAAAAGAGCTCCATCAAGCCATCACCAAACTCAAAGAGTACGAACTCGACGCCGCGCTGCAACTCTTGCTGATCTCAATTGTTATGCTGCCGCTGTTGCCCAATCGTGGATTTGGCCCATGGGATGCGATTAATCCATATGAGATTTGGTGGATGGTGGTGTTGATTGCCAGTATCTCTTTTGTTGGCTATTTTGCGATACGAATAGCCGGTGCAAAACGAGGTATTTTGTTTACCTCCATATTCGCTGGGCTGAGCTCATCTACCGCGCTGACGTTACAGTTTTCTCAACTATCAAAACAACAGCTAACGGTTAGTCCTCTGCTCGCCACGGGTATTCTAATGAGCTGTGGCACTATGTTTCCTCGTCTTCTTATCGTGTTGTCTGTGATTAACCCTGCTATTGTCCCGCTGATTATCTGGCCAATAGGTGTGATGATGTTGACCATGTATTTGCCATGCTGGTGGCTGTGGCGTAAGGGAGAGAGTGGTGTGTTAAACCAGGCTGAGAATAAAAAAAGTCCATTGGCACTAGGCCCAGCTGTGTTTTTCGGGCTGGTGCTTGCTCTTATTATGTTGTTGTCACAAGCTCTGGGGCAATGGTTTGGTGATGTAGGTGTCTTATTGCTTGCTGCGGTTTCAGGTATGACGGATGTGGATGCCATTTCTTTGGCCTTAGCCCGTCAAAGTATTACGTCTTTGCCTGTGAGTGTCGCTGCTATTGGCATTGTTATTGCCGCATCGGTGAATACCCTAGTGAAAATGTTGATGGTGGTCTTTTTTGGTGAACGTACATTGTGGATGATGATTGTTCCCGTTATGACAATCACCGTAATCAGTGGTTTCGTATTCTTGTACTGGTTAGGGAATGTACTGCAATAAAAAAAGCCCCTAGAAGGGGCTTTTTGGCATAAGAATCAAAGGATTACTTTTGCTCTTGACCTGATTGAATCGCTGTTAGTGCTACTGTGTAGACGATATCGTCTACTAGTGCGCCGCGAGACAAGTCGTTAACAGGCTTGCGCATACCTTGCAGCATTGGACCGATAGAAACTAGGTCTGCTGAACGCTGTACCGCTTTGTATGTTGTGTTACCAGTGTTTAGGTCTGGGAATACAAATACTGTCGCTTTACCCGCAACTGGAGAGTTAGGAGCTTTAGAAGCTGCTACGTTTTCCATGATTGCTGCGTCGTACTGAAGAGGACCGTCGATGATAAGATCTGGACGTTTCTCTTGAGCAAGTTTCGTTGCTTCACGTACTTTATCTACGTCTGCACCTTTACCAGATTCACCAGTAGAGTATGAGATCATTGCAACACGTGGTTCGATACCAAATGCCGCTGCAGAGTCTGCAGATTGGATAGCGATCTCAGCAAGTTGCTCAGCCGTTGGATCTGGGTTGATCGCACAGTCACCGTATACCAATACTTGATCAGGCAGAAGCATGAAGAAGATTGAAGATACGATAGACGTGCCAGGAGCAGTCTTGATGATTTGGAACGGAGGAACGATAGTGTTCGCTGTTGTGTGAACAGCACCTGATACTAGACCGTCAACTTCGTTCGCTTCCAGCATCATTGTGCCTAGGTATACAGAGTCTTGTAGTTTCTCACGAGCTACAACTTCAGTCATACCTTTCGAGCCGCGTAGTTCAACGAGACGAGCAACGTAGTTTTCACGTACTGCATCAGAATCGATGATTGTTACGCCAGCACCTAGCTCAACACCTTGTTGTGCTGCAACACGTTTGATCTCTTCTGGGTTACCTAGAAGTACACATTCGGCGATACCGCGCTCAGCACAGATAGCCGCAGCTTTAACAGTACGAGGCTCGTCACCTTCAGGAAGCACAATACGCTTGCCAGCTTTACGAGCAAGTTCAGTTAGCTGGTAACGGAATGCTGGTGGACTTAGTTTGCGAGTACCGATAGTGCCTTCAAGCAGAGAGTCGATCCATGGGCCATCAATGTGACCTGCAACGTGCTCGTTAACGAACTCGATACGCTCTTTATCGTCTGCAGGAACTTCTAGGCTGAAGCTCTGAAGGTTAAGAGATGTTTGCCATGTGTTGCCCTGAGCTTTAAAGATTGGTAGACCAGTGTCTAGCGCAGGCTTAATTAGGCCAGCAATCTCTGCAGGTACATCGTAACCACCTGTTAATAGGATAGCGCCGATTTCTACACCATTCATTGCAGCAAGAGCCGCAGCAACGATAACGTCTGGACGGTCTGCTGAAGTAACAAGTAGAGAACCTGGTTTGAAGTGCTCAATCATGTTTGGAAGAGAACGGGCACAGAACGTGATGCTCTTGATACGACGTTTCGCGATGTCACCTTCGTTGATGATTTCAGCGTTTAGGTGTTGTGCCATATCTACAGCACGTGTTGCGATTAAGTCGATTTTCCAAGGCACACAGCCAAGAACGCGGATTGGGCTAGTGTTGAAGATTTGCATAACTTCAAGGTTAGCTTGTTGCGCTGTGTCGGCGTCGTCAAAGATTTCAGAAAGATCTGGACGAGTACGACCTTCTTCGTCAACAGGAGCGTTTAGCTTGTTGATGATAACGCCAGAGATGTTCTTATTCTTAGTACCACCGTAGTTAGTACAAGCAACTTCGATACGCTCTTTAAGCTGGCTTGGGTTATCAGTACCCGGTGTAGCGACGAAGACAATCTCAGCACCAAGTGTTTTTGCAATTTCCGCGTTTAATGCGTTTGCAAATGGGTGCTTACGAGTTGGTACTAGACCTTCAATAAGTGTGACTTCAGCGTCTTTGCTTACTTGGTTATAGCGTTCAACGATTGTCTCAAGTAGGACGTCAACTTTTTCGCTACCGTATAAGTTCTCAACATCAGACATTGGAAGTGGTTCACCCACTTTCATGTCGCTGCTGTTGCCAACGATAGTTGATGTTAAATCTGGTTGATCGCCACCGTGGCGAGGTTGAGCGATAGGCTTGTAGAACGCAACGTTCACACCCTTGCGCTCCATAGCACGCAGTACACCCATGCTAACACTGGTAAGACCTACGCCAGCGCTAGTTGGTACAAGCATAATAGTACGGGACATTCTTTGAGTACCTCAAACTATATGTAGGGAAAAAACTCAGCATTGTAGGTGTGTTTTAGGAGAAAACGGACACTCGGCTGAGCCCAATAAGAAAACTGGCTAACCTAAGTTAGCCAGTTTGAAAATTAAAGACCTGCTAGGCGTGCAGTGTCTTCAGCAATCACTAGCTCTTCGTTAGTAGAGATAACCATTGCTGGGATACGGCTGCTTGCTGCAGTGATAGTACCTTCGCCGCCGAAACGAGCTTTAAGGTTAGCTTCACCATCAACTTCGATGCCGAATACACCTAGACGGTTTAGAACCATCTCACGGATAGGCGCAGAGTTTTCACCGATACCACCAGTGAACACGATAGCATCTAGACGACCGTCAAGAGATGCAGTGTAACCAGCTACATACTTAGCTAGGCGGTGGCAGAATACGTCCATCGCGCGAGTTGCTTCTTCTTTCTCACCATAGTTATCTTCAACGAAACGGCAGTCAGAAGTCACTTCAGTTAGACCAAGAAGGCCAGACTCTTTTGTTAGCATGGTGTTGATTTGCTCAACAGAGTAACCTAGAGCGTCGTGTAGGTGGAAAATAATCGCAGGATCGATGTCACCACAACGAGTACCCATCACAAGACCTTCAAGAGGAGTTAGACCCATTGAAGTATCTACAGATTCACCGTTTTTGATAGCACAAACAGAAGCACCGTTGCCTAGGTGGCAGTTGATGATGTTTAGTTCATTTGCTGGCTTACCAAGTAGTTCAGCCGCTTCACGTGCGATGAATAGGTGAGATGTACCGTGCATGCCATAACGACGGATACCGTGCTCTTTGTACAGGTTGTACGGTAGAGCGTATAGGTAAGACTCTTGTGGCATAGTTTGGTGGAACGCAGTGTCAAATACCGCTACGTTCTTAAGCTCTGGGAAGTTGTGCTTCGCCGCTTCGATACCGATGATATGAGCTGGGTTGTGAAGAGGAGCGAATGTTGCCGCATCTTCGATACCTTTCAATACATCGTCTGTGATTAGTGCAGAAGATGTAAATTGCTCGCCACCGTGAACGATACGGTGACCGATAGCGCCTAGGTTAGCTTTTAGCTCAGGCTTAGAAGCAAGGATAGTTTCAACCATGAACGCTAACGCTTCTTCGTGAGCAGCGCCTTCGCCTAGTTGAGCTTCGTGTTTGCCATCAAGTTTCCACTTGATACGAGCTTCTGGAAGGTGTAAACATTCAGCAAGGCCTGTTAGGTGCTCATCACCGTTTTCTGCATCAACGATGGCGAACTTAAGAGAAGAACTACCGCAGTTTAAAACTAAAACCAGCTTAGACATTAGAGGTTACCTGTATTTTATTGATCATAGATCATTGGGGTATAAAACGTATCTCAAGGCTGGGAAAGGATAAAAATCCATTTGCTCAGTCTTGGTCAAAAAATAATCAATTGCCGTATAATAATATGCGATTTCTTCATTAAAATCACATTTGCGTCCTTGCGACGTTCATCTCTTGGTTGCCTTATTTGTAAATAAAGACAACAATGAGATTGAGGAAACGCAAAGAATAACGATAATGACAGAAGATAACAAAATAAATTTGAAATAATATTAACTTCAGTCAATATTTTGCTGATTTAGTTGAAGAGTTCAACTTTTTTTTAGTGAGGTTGCCTATGAGCGAGCGAGTAAGTCTGACTCAGAGTATAAAAAATGGTCAAAAGTACATGGAACTGTGGCCAATGAGAAAGGAGCTCACACCATTGTTCCCAGAGCAGCGCATAATCAAAGCAACGAAGTTTGGTATAAAAGTGATGCCTGCGGTTGCTGCTATTAGTGTTTTAACACAAATGGCATTCAGTAACGCTCAGGCTATGCCACAAGCTATTATTATCGCTTTGTTTGCCATCAGCCTCCCTGTTCAAGGTATGTGGTGGCTGGGTAATCGCTACAATACTCAACTTCCGCCAGCTTTAGCCTCTTGGTATCGGGAGCTGCACCAGAAAATTATCGAAACGGGTTTTGCTATGGAGCCGATCAAAGCGAAGCCTAAATATAAAGAGTTGGCGATTACACTCAACAGAGCATTTCGCCAGTTAGATCGTAGTGATTTTGACCGTTGGTTCTAACTCAGTACCGTTTCATTGTTTAGAAAGCCCCACATCGCGATGTGGGGCTTTGTTTTTGTCGTTTGGCTATGGGTCATTCGTAAGCTCGACTAATCTTATAGATTGTGCCGCTATCGGCGGTCAACCAAACGTTGCCTTCACTGTCGGCTGTAATGTCGCGAATTCGCTCCCCAAGATCCTCGTAGTAGCGGCGTTCTTCAAGAACTTGTCCTGCTTCATTGACGTCAAGAATATTTAAGTGGGTCAGCTTTAAAGCGCCTATCAACAGAATGCCGTTTAATCGTGGAAACTTCTCTCCTTGGTAGAGAAACAGAGAGCCTGGTGCGATGGAGGGAATGTATACTTTTTTAGGCGGCTCAATCCCTTCTTTTTCTTGAGCTTCACCGGCACTAATTGGCCCCCAATACTCTTTACCATGTGAGGTAATTGGCCAACCGTAGTTGGCACCGGCGTGAATGAGGTTAAGTTCGTCCCCACCTCTTGGTCCATGTTCAATCGCCCAAAGCTGCTTGCGCTTTTTATCGTAGACAATGCCTTGAGGATTCCGGTGACCGTAAGAGTAGATCTCAGGTGCTACGTCACTATTGTCTACGAAAGGGTTATCTTTGGGCACACTGCCGTCTGGATCTAATCGGATGATGCTACCTGCATGATTTTGAGTTTGCTGGGCATTATCTCGTTCACCAGCATCACCAATGGTCATATAGAGGTCGCCTTCATCGTCAAAAGCGAGGCGGCTACCAAAATGTCGGCCCGAGGTTACCACGACATTGCTGGAGAATAAATCTTGCCATCCGACGAGTTCTGAGCCGTTTAAACGTGCTTTAGCGAGCGTCGGTGCTCCCCCTTTATCGATAGGTTTGGCATAAGTAAAATAGATCACATCGTTGTCGGTTGGGCTCACAATAACGTCCATCAAGCCCCCTTGACCTGAAGCATAAACCTCTGGGACGCCAGATACGGGAGTGACTGCACCGGTTTGACCATCAAGGATAATAAGGTCACCTTGACGTAAGGCTATCAAAAATCGATGTTCATCGATGGGTTCGATTGACCATGGTACACCGTCCACGACGGTGATTTTATCCAGTTTGCTGCTCTCAAATTCGCGACTAAACCCGAATGCTGAGAAAAAAACCATTAACGAGATAAACACCGTGTTTTGGACGTGTAGGCGCATGAAAGTCTTCCTTGGCGTCGAGCAGTGACGAGCTCATATGAACAGAACGTTATCTGTATGAATATAGACACCTTTCACAAAAAATCACTCACATTCCTTCACTTTTGTCAAAAATGCATTACGCTAGTATCTGAGTAAAATTTAGTCGCATGTATCGTAATGTGTACATTCTGATTAAAACATATGTCGCCAAATCAATCTTTCAGCACGTTTATCTGGTTCAATTGTTAATATTATCTTTCAATTTGGTAATCTTACTGGTAGAAATAGCAGTAAGTCGATTTATCAATAAATATTCGACGCTGATTGTAAAACAATAATTACACAAAAACCTCTCGTCTGAATGCCTTGTGCATCAATGAGAGCAAATTGCTGAATCAAGGAGTGAAGATGAAAGCGAGCAAGTTACTTGTCACTGCAGCACTATCAGGCGCGGCGTTACTATCGTCGACTAGTCTCATGGCACAGACGGCCAAAGTGGCGGTATCACAAATCGTTGAGCACCCAGCCTTGGATGCGACTCGTCAAGGTCTAGTGGATGGCTTGAAAGCAAAAGGGTATGAGCAGGGAAAGAACCTAGAGTTTGATTATAAAACTGCACAGGGCAATCCAGCGATTGCGGTGCAGATTGCACGCCAATATGTGGGAGAGAGACCGGATGTCTTGGTGGGTATCGCCACACCAACTGCACAAGCTTTAGTATCTGCAACCCGTGATATTCCGGTTGTCTTTACGGCTGTGACGGATCCTGTGGGAGCAAAGCTGGTTAAGCAACTTGAAAAACCAGGGAAAAACGTGACGGGCTTATCGGACTTGTCTCCAGTCGATCAACATGTTGAATTAATTCAAGAGATTATGCCAGATGTGAAAAGCATTGGCGTAGTCTACAATCCAGGTGAGGCCAATGCGGTCAGCCTAATGAAACTTCTCAAAGAAAGCACCGATAAACGCGGTATTGAATTGGTGGAAGCAACAGCACTGAAGAGTGCAGATGTTCAAACTGCGACTCAAGCTATCGCGGCTAAATCAGACATCATTTATGCCCTTATCGATAATACAGTTGCAAGTGCGATTGAAGGTATGATCGTGTCAGCAAACCAAGCGAAAAAACCGGTCTTTGGTGCCGCGACGTCTTATGTTGAGCGTGGGGCCGTAGCAAGCCTCGGATTTGACTATTACCAAATTGGTGTTCAAACCGCAGATTATGTCGCAGCGATTTTAGAGGGCGAAGAACCAGGCCAAATGGATGTAAAAGTCGCTAAAGGTTCCGACTTAGTGATCAATGCTACAGCGGCCAAAAAGCTAGGTCTGGCGATTCCTAAGTCAGTTATGGATCGTGCAACAAGCGTGAAGTAACGCACAAGTGATAGTGGCTGGGCTTTATGACTTAAGGCCCAGCTTTTTTATTAAGCAGAAGAGGAGTTGTTATGTCTGCTTTCGCTTTTTTCGGCGCTCTAGAAATCGGTCTTATCTATGGACTGGTCGCGTTGGGTGTCTATCTCACCTTCCGAGTTCTTGACTTTCCAGACCTTAGCGTCGATGGAAGCTTTCCAATGGGCGCGGCGGTTGCAGCCACCGCGATCGTTGCGGGAATAGATCCTTGGGTTGCGACTGGCATGGCGATCCTTGCTGGTGCAGCAACGGGTTGGGTGACCGCTTTCTTAGCAGTACGGTGTGGAATCCTTCATCTTTTGGCATCGATCTTAACCATGATCGCCGCATTCTCTATCAATATCCGCATCATGGGGCGTCCAAATATTGCTCTACTTGGCGAAGACACCATCCTGACGCCTTTTGAAATGATGGGGGATGCGATGTATATCAGGCCGTTAGTGGTGGGTGTACTTGTTCTGGTATCGGCATGGTTTGTTGTTCGCCTCCTTAACAGTGACTTCGGTTTGGGGCTACGAGCGACTGGCGTCAATGCACGTATGGTTAAAGCTCAAGGTGCAAGCACTTCTTTTTATACCTATTTTTGTCTCGCTTTATCTAATGGTTTTGTGGGTTTTGCGGGTGCGCTGTTCGCTCAAACCAATAGCTTTGCGGATGTGACTTCTGGTGTGGGTACCATCGTGGTTGGTCTTGCCGCTGTTATTCTAGGTCAGACGCTGATTCCGGGTAAAAAGATTTGGGTAGCGGTCACTGCTGTGATTGTCGGTTCCGTTTTGTATCGTCTAGCTGTGGCGTTCGCATTAAGTTCTGGCATGTTTGGATTGCAAGCATCGGATCTTAACTTAGTGACGGCGGTCTTGGTTGCCATCGCACTGATTGCTCCGAAACTAAAAGGAAACCTCAAAGCAAAAAAGGGCGTTAAGCCTGTAAAGAGTCAAGCAGTATCTAATTCAGGCAAAGCGGGGAAAGTAGCATGATTCGTTTGGAAGATATTCAAGTTACCTTCAACCCAGGTACCATCCTAGAAAACCAAGCACTAAAAGGCGTCAATCTAGAGGTTCCAGAGCATCAGTTTCTAACGGTGATTGGTTCAAACGGAGCGGGTAAATCTACGTTACTTGGCGCTGTTACTGGTGAAACACCTATGATTGACGGTCGAGTGCTCATTGACGAAATGGACGTGACCAGACAAACGGTAGATCAGCGAGCAAACCAATGCGCTCGTGTATTCCAAGACCCCTTGGCCGGGACGTGTGGTGACCTTTCTATTGAAGAAAACATGGCCCTAGCATACATGCGTGGTAAAAAACGTGGTTGGAGTTTGTCGTTATCGTCAAAGCGTCGCAAGCTATTTCAAGAGCGCATTAGTATTCTAGGTTTAGGCCTTGAAGACCGATTGAGTGACAATATTGGGTTACTTTCTGGCGGTCAGCGCCAAGCGGTAAGTCTGGTGATGGCAACGCTGTCGGATAGTAAGCTGTTACTGCTTGACGAGCATACAGCGGCACTTGACCCGCGTATGGCTGCTTTTGTTATCGACTTAACTAAAAAGGTGATCAAGGAATTTAACCTAACGGTTATGATGGTAACGCACTCGATGAAAGATGCGCTGGCCTGCGGTGATCGAACCGTAATGCTACACCAAGGTGAAATCGTCTTAGACGTAGAAGGGGAGCAGCGCGCTAATATGCAAGTTCCAGATCTATTAGAAATGTTCTCAAAAGTTCGTGGTGAAGAGCTGGCGGATGATAGTTTACTTTTGAGCTAATTAGCCTGTCTTCAGCGTCTTTGCTTCAGTCATTGTCTAAGCCTTGATGCTACGCCTACAAACTGTGATCCCCCTTCAATTTGAAGGGGGAATTTTTATTGTGACGATTCCATTAAGATAACACTATCTCGATCCCTCAATTTAAGAAGAATAACAATGACGCAGCCTTTTTTATTTCATCCCCAGACTCACGATGGGGTAGTGCGTGTCGAAGATACACTGACTATTACTTTGTTTGCTGAAGCGAATGATTATGAATCGGTGAGCCTTCGCCACGAGCCCGACAATGAAGAGTATATGGTGCCAATGTCGAAAGTAGGCACAAAAGGACGACTTGATATTTGGCAGGCAAACCTTCCCCTAAGTGAAGATAAAGACGTCACATACTATGTATTTAAAGCGTTGACTCAAACCGAGCAGTATTGGTTAGATGCCCGCGGCGTGCAAAAACGTATGCCTGGGCGGGAGTATCACTTCAAGTACAATCGTCGCCATCAGCCGCCAAGTTGGGTGTCTGAACAAGTGTTTTACCAAATCTTCCCTGAACGCTTTTGTAATGGCGATCCAGATTTAGTCGTGGGAACGGGTGAATATCAATATCCGTCGCGCAACAGACAGTCTGTGAAAAAACAGTGGGGTGACAGTGTTGGTGATCACGGGGATACTGGTGCGGTAGAGTTTTTCGGTGGTGACCTTGCCGGTATTGAAAGTAAACTCGATTATCTACAAGACTTAGGTATTACGACACTTTATTTGAACCCAATATTTACCTCTTATTCCAATCACAAATACGATACGGTTGATTATTACTCTATTGACCCGAAATTTGGCACCAATGAGCAGTTTGCACAATTGACGGAAAAACTGCATCAGCGAGGCCTAAAAGTAGTGCTAGATGCGGTACTAAACCACACGTCGATTTCTCATTCATGGTTCGATATCCTTGGTAATGGTAATGGGGCTTATACATCGCAAGAAAGTCCGTATCGTGATTACTACTTTTTTGAAGGTAACACAGATAAGTACGTTGGCTGGAAAGGGATTGACACATTACCAGTATTGAATTTCCACAGCCAAGAAGTGCGCAATCAGATCTATCTGGATGATAGCTCAGTCATCAAGCATTGGCTCAAGCCTCCTTACAATATCGATGGCTGGCGTTTTGATGTGATTCATATGTTAGGTGAAGGAGAGGGAGCAACTAATAATGCGCACTATGTGAAAGCATTCCGTGATTCGATGAAGTCGGTGAACCCAGATTCTTATATGCTCGGAGAGCATTTCTTCGAGGCGACTCAGTGGTTACAGGGTGATCAAGAAGATGGAGCGATGAACTATTATGGATTTGCGCATCCGGTTAGAGCTTTGCTAGCAAGCAAGGACATCCAATTTGATCCAATAAACCTTGACTGCCATGACTTTCTTGAATGGCTTCAGGAAGCGAGTGCAAAGGTACCATGGAGTAATCAGCTGTCACAACTCAACCAGTTAGATAGCCATGATACTGAACGCTTTATTACAACACTTAGTGGCGACAAAGCGAAGTTTGCCATTGCAAACCAAATATTGATGTCTTATGTGGGAACACCGTGTTTGTATTACGGTGCCGAGATTGCTTTAGAGGGCTCTCATGACCCAGACAACCGTCGCTGTTTCCCTTGGGAGCAGGTTGAGCACAGTGAATGGCTACCGTACTTTAAAAAGATGATTGCCGTTCGTCGGAGCTCGAAAGCACTGCAAAAAGGTAGCTTTATGCCTTTGTATGTCGATGAAGCCTGTTTAGTGTTTGCTCGCCAACTAGATAGTGAGGTGGTGCTAAGTGGCTTCAATCTAGGAAAACAGTCTAACCAAGTAGAATTGCCCGTATGGAAGCTGGGGATTGAACAGGGAGCGTTTCGTTGTCCAATTACCGAGAAGATGATCTCTGCCAACAAAGGAATGCTCACCGTCTCGATAGAAGGCGAACATTCACTGCTACTAACCCATTAGCCTGAGTAAACTACTGTGGCAATGTCTCAAGTACATTGTCGCGGTAGTTCTGTATATGCTCAACGATAGGTGCAGCTTTATTGAAGGTACGGATCTCTCGGAACAACTCGTTCGCTTGAGGATATTGCTGACGAAGATATGAGAACCATTGTTTTACTCGGTTAGGGTAGTAAAGCCCTTTGTCGCCTTTGATTTCATAGGTCGAGTAGACCAGCAACAAATCAACCACGTCCTGCCACGGCATCACGGTGTGGTTATGTTTCACTACATTGCCGAGGTTAGGGACATTAAACGCGCCACGGCACACCATGAGTGAATCGATACCGGTGGTTTCTATACAGCGTTGACCATCTTCGAAGTTCCAAATTTCACCATTGGCAATGAGGGGAACTGACGTTTTCTTACGGATCTCATTGATATATTCCCACTTGATCTCGCTTGCTTTATAGCCACCAGTTTTGGTTCTAGCATGAACGGTTAACTCGTTGGCTCCAGCTTGCTCAATCGCATCGACAATCTCAAAGCAATCATCCGGGTTTTCCCATCCTAGGCGGATTTTCGCTGTCACCGGAATATTGAGGTCAACGGCTTCACGACACGCTTTAACGACGTTATGAATAAGCTCAGGGTGTTGCAGTAGGGCAGCTCCCCCTTTGCTTTTGTTAACCAGCTTTGCTGGGCAGCCGAAATTAAGATCGATACCTTTAGCGCCAAGGCTTGCCGCTCTTATAGCATTTTCTGCCATCCAGCGAGGGTCTTGACCCAGTAATTGAATATGAACGGGTGTACCGGACTTGGTCATCGAGCCTTGCGCTAGCTCAGGGCACAGTCGGTGGAATACGTGATCGGGTAGGATTTGGTCAACTACACGAACAAACTCAGTCACACAGAGATCGTAATCGTTGATCTCTGTAAGAATCTCTCGCATTAGATGATCTAAAACGCCCTCCATCGGGCCCAAAACAACACGCATACCAGTTCTCACTATACTCAGGGAGCGAGGATTCTACCTGTTATAGGGTAAAGAATCGACCATTGAGTTCAGCGACGTAGCCAAATATACTTGCTGCAAATTTTTAAGATAACAGATCAACGTATGAAATTCATCGAGCTACCTGCTGATTGGACAGGTGAGTCTAGTGCATTTATTGAAGGCGCAATCTTGGCGGCAAACTTTGCTGTTGAACCATTAAAGCCGGAAAGATGGTTAGCTAATGTGGTCGGCGACTATTCGGCTGAGCAAGAAGCATGGATTGTAGAACATTTAAATGCCCAATACGCCCAATTGAAGACGGCTCAATACCATCTTACGGATTTTATTGGCAGTAATACTGAACAGTTAGCAGACGTAGCCGAAGGGTTTATGACTGTGTGGTCTACTGTTGAACAGCAATGGATTAACAAGCAGTTTGCAGATGGCACGCAGCGCATGCTTCAAGCGCTGCTGACTACGTTTATGCTGGCTATTGATGAAGAGCAGACGCATAACGAAATGCGTCAAGCAGGGTACGAACAGCTACCACAACTAACGGAATTTCTACTACAGTTAGATGCGATGATACACGAAGTAGGTATGGCGGCTGATGAAATGATGATTGGACATCAATCTCAAACCGTTAACCCGTTTAAAGACGTGGGCCGTAATGACACTTGCCCTTGTGGTAGCGGCAAAAAGTTCAAGAAGTGCTGTGGTAAGTAATCTCTGACAACCATATAAAAACAAAGCCTCCAATTTGGAGGCTTTGTTTTATCAATCAGTTACCGAAAATCGTTACTGAAAACCACTTGCTCTGGAGCCAGACAGTTTTGCGCTTTGAGAGATAATGATAACAGCCAGCGCGACTAAGTTACCCGCGAAGATAATCACCAGCCATTGCGGCATTGATAGTGTTAGGAACTGCCAAACGACTTTAGAGCAGTCACCGTAGGCTTCAAATAACCAAGGAGCCCATTGGTTTAAAGGTGCCCAATCTGGGAAGGTGACGAACAAATCACAGGTCTTGAATGGTGATGGATTGAACTGATAGTCCACGTGTTCAAGCGCCAATGTTAATCCTTTGATTGCCGAAGCGCCCCAAGCGCCAAATCCAATCCAACGCATTACTGTATTTTTGGGATTGATCATACCGATCAGCGCAGCACCAGTAATACCAAACATGGCAACCCGTTCATAAATACACATCACGCATGGGTCAAGCTGCATAACATGTTGGAAGAATAAGGCGCAAAGCTCGAAGAAAATAGTGCAGATAAAAAGCAGGCCCCAAGACAAGCGAGTTTTGGAAAATGCTTTGATGTTGGAAAGAACCGTCACGGATACGTCCTTGTTGAAATAAAAAAGCTCTGAATACTCATAGCTTTTTAACGCGGATTAGTTTCACAATCAACTAAAAATTAGTGTCCAGATGAGACACTTGCCTCAATTACTTTGCCTGTGGCTTCGGTAATCCAGCCTAGATCATAGAATATCGCTGTCATAGGCTCTAAGAGGTAAGCAATACCAAATAAGCCGACCAAAGCGAGAACGATAGTGTATGGCAGGGCCATGACTACCATCTTGCCATAAGATAAACGGATTAGTGGTGCTAAAGCAGACGTAAGCAGGAATAAGAAGGCTGCTTGTCCGTTCGGTGTTGCTACTGATGGTAGGTTAGTACCTGTGTTGATAGCGACGGCCAATAAGTCAAACTGTGCACGGTCAATGACACCCTCGACCAATGCTGTTTTCACTTCGTTAATATATACCGTACCAACGAAGACGTTATCAGATACCATCGACAACAGACCGTTCGCAACATAGAACAGCGCTAACTGAGTACCCTTGTCTTCGATATGCAGCACAGCATCAATGATTGGCTTAAACAAACCCTGGTCGATAATCACAGCCACGATTGCGAAGAATACTGCAAGTAGAGCGGTAAAAGGCAGTGCTTCTTCAAACGCTTTACCCATCGAGTGCTCTTCAATAACACCAGTAAATGCTGTTGCCAGAATAATAACTGAAAGACCAATAAGTCCAACGGCTGCCAAGTGCATGGCAAGAGCTACGATTAGCCATACCGCAATAGCGCCTTGAATCCACAGTTTTGCAACGTCCTGATTAGTACGCGTTTTACGTTCTTCACGGTCAAAATCGACTAGGATCTGGCGAACGTTCTCTGGTAGTTTCGCGCCGTAACCGAAGACTTTAAACTTCTCAACAAGTGCGCAAGTAATCAGGCCACAAACGAATACAGGAGCCGTCACCGGCAGCATGCGCATAATGAACTCACCAAATTGCCAGCCAGCTTGGTCGGCAATAATAAGGTTTTGTGGTTCACCCACCATGGTCATTACACCACCCAGAGCGGTACCAACACCTGCATGCATGAGTAGCGAACGTAGGAAAGCGCGATAATCTTCCAAGTCGTCACGAGTTAATTCAGAAATATCTTCATCTTGGGTGTGGTCATGAGATGAACTGCTTGGTTGGCCTGATGCCACTTTGTGATAGATAGAGTAGAAACCGACCGCAACGCTGATGACAACAGCAATAACAGTAAGCGCATCTAGAAACGCAGAAAGAAACGCAGCTGCGAAACAGAAAGCAAGCGACAACATAGTCTTAGAGCGGATACCGAGCAGTATTTTAGTGAAGATGAACAGCAGCAGCTGCTTCATGAAGTAAATACCGGCGACCATAAACACAAGAAGTAGTAGTACTTCAATGTTGTTGACGATTTCGTGCTTCACCATACCAGGGCTGGTCATTCCAATCGCAACCGCTTCGATTGCAAGTAGACCACCAGGTTGTAACGGGTAGCATTTTAGCGCCATAGCAAGCGTGAAAATGAACTCAATGACCAACAACCAACCTGCGGTAAACGGGTCAATGAAGAAGAAAACGATAGGGTTGATAATTAGGAAAGCGATGATCGCTACTTTATACCAGTCGGGTGCTTTACCAAGAAAGTTCTTGATAAAAGCATTTCCTAAAGACATCGGCATAGTAATACTCTTATGTTGTTATTAATCGACAAATGCAAGGGTACGAGAGTATTTGAGAGGGCTTCCAAACAATATCTAAACTTAAAAAACTTAGTAAACGAACAATGTTTTCACGGAGTGTGGACCATTGTTCACTTGCCAAGTCCCTCAGTTGCTAAGCACTCCTTGCTTCGCCCGAAACTCTACTCTTCGGTAAGATTTAGTCAACAAAAATAATAAATTCAGATTAGCAAACTTCTACTTTTTGTTAAAAACGCGATCTATACGTAATAAGCAAAACATAGACATGCGCAATAGTTGCGTTTTTGGGCCCTAGATGGCTGACCACTTAAAACATGACTCATGGATAATATTCGAAACATAGTTGCTAAAAAAGTATGTTTTTCTGCATGATTTACCATTAATGTTCGATAAAAACGTATTGATTAGCTTCATCTATGTTGCTCGAATAACCATAATCCATAAGGAGTTTGAGGTTAATAGAACATTAATAAATATGTAATACTTATACCTCATACCTATAAATGGTTATGGTCAGCGAATTGTTAATATAGAGTATTTGCTCTATAGGGTTAATGTTGCAGATATAAGTAGTGTAGGTTTACCAAAATCTCGAAGTAGTGGTATGATGAGTTTTATACACGAATAAATAAAATGATTGGATACACCCCTAATGGTAATTAAGGCGAAGAGCCCAGCAGGGTTCGCTGAAAAGTATATTATTGAGAGCATCTGGAATGGCCGTTTTCCACCAGGCTCCATTCTTCCAGCTGAGCGAGAGCTATCTGAACTAATTGGGGTAACAAGAACCACACTTCGAGAGGTGCTACAGCGCTTGGCAAGGGATGGTTGGTTGACTATCCAACATGGCAAACCGACGAAGGTGAATCAATTTATGGAGACATCAGGTCTTCATATTCTCGATACACTCATGACGCTTGACGCAGACAACGCAACCTCAATCGTTGAAGATTTGTTGGCGGCTCGAACCAATATTAGCCCCATTTTCATGCGTTACGCCTTCAAAGCGAACAAAGAAAATTCTGAGCGCACGATTGAGCGCGTGATTGACTCTTGTGAAACATTGTTGAGAGCCGATTCATGGGATGAGTTTGTTGCTTCTTCTCCTTATGCCGACAAGATCAAACAGAACATTAAAGATGAAGGTGAAAAAGACGACGCGAAACGACAGGCTCTGTTAGTCGCGAGAACCTTCAACTTCTATGACTATATGCTTTTCCAACGTTTGGCGTTCCATTCTGGAAACCAGATCTATGGCCTTATCTTTAACGGCCTTAAGAAGTTGTATGATCGTGTAGGTAGCTATTATTTTTCTAATCCAGAAGCCCGTTCGCTCGCTCTAAGCTTCTACAAAGAGTTGTTGGACGTGTGTCGTACCGGAGATAGAGACAAACTTCCTTTGGTGATTCGCCATTATGGTATCGAGAGTAGTCAGATTTGGAATCAAATGAAGACCACGTTGCCGACAGACTTTACTGAAGACGACAGTTAATCAAAGAGAGGCCGCAATAGCGGCCTTTTTTGTGAGCGCGACTACGGAACTAGACAATCACCGTATTCGGTATGGGTTGATAAAGCGCTTCAGCCATTTCTTTAATAATGCCATCGTAGTTGACAAAGATAAGCTCGGATAACTCAGACGTCAGTTGGTACATAAATGCTTTGTCGAGGTCGACTGCTGGGTGCTCGATTAAGGCTTCTATTTTGCCAATGGCAATGCTGTACATTGGCGATGGGATTGATAACGGTCCGACTAAACTCAATTGATTCACTTTGCGATGGATTTGATTGCAATAATGCAGTGCGCGTTGTTTGCCAAGCTCCGATTCAATGCTATCAATACAAAGTCTTAACTGGGTTAAGCAATCAAGTGAGTCAATAACACTCTGCCATAGAGTACGATACTCTTGCTCCAGTTCATCTCGGTTCACATCCATCAACCACGCGACCAAAATGTTATTGAGGAGCAGTAATGTTTGGCGTATGAGTTTACCGTGTATGATCTGGTTTTTACTTACGCTGTGTTTTTTCCAACAACGACTTAATAGCTTTATATTGCTATGCAATACTCGATACGTGGGCTTGTTGTCGACGTGAGCAATGTCCGTTAAAGCAAGGCAACACTCTTCCATTGCTACTTCAACCTTGTCAAGTTGCTTGCTCTTTTTCTTGTCAAACATCAACGTGTAGTGAGTAGCCGTGCGATGCTGTCTGATCAATGTGACCAACTCGCGCAGATGAACGATAAGTTGATATTTACGTTCCGTCTTCGCTTCGATGATTTTAGCGTACCGGTAAATGGTTGCGAGAATCGCGAACGATATAAGTAGAGACAGTAATACAAACATAACGACCTCCTGTGTCGAAAATATCTACTGTCAGTGCTTGAGCAAGTGCAGTGCCAAGTAATTATCTACTTTAAAACAATGAGTTAAGAATTTTTTATTTAAGAGGAGTGCGACCAATTGGTGCAAATGCACACTTAGCGTGAATTATGTCACAAAAAAAGCCAGCACGAAGGCTGGCTTATAGCAGTCAAAGAGACGGTTACATAACACGCATACCCGGCTGTGCGCCTTCGTGCGGTTCGAGAATCCAAAGCTCACTACCACCAGGGCCAGCTGCTAGGATCATGCCTTCAGACATACCAAACTTCATCTTACGAGGTTTTAGGTTTGCGACCATCACGGTAAGCTTACCTTCTAGTTCTTCTGGCTTGTAAGCGGATTTAATTCCAGAGAACACTTGGCGCGTTTCACCGCCAATATCTAGCTGGAATTTTAGTAGTTTGTCTGCTTTTGGCACTTCTTCACAAGAAATGATTCGAGCGATACGCATGTCTACTTTAGCAAACGCATCAAACTCAATCTCTTCTGCGATTGGATCTTTACTCAGTTCCGTTTCTGTCTTAGCGGCTTCCGCTTTCTCCTTCGCAGCTTGCTCTGCCGCCGCATCTTCTTTAGACGCTTCGATCATTGCTTCTACTTTCTTAGGATCAATACGGTTGAACAGCGCTTTGAACTTAGTGATCTCATGAGCGGTTAATGGCTGTGCAATGCCTTCCCATGTTAGTTCTTCATTTAGGAAAGCTTCAGTTCGAGCCGCGAGAGCTGGCATCACAGGCTTGAGGTAAGTCATCAGCACACGGAACAAGTTAATACCAACAGAACAGATATCTTGTAGCTCTTGGTCCTTACCTTCTTCTTTCGCGACAACCCATGGTGCTTTTTCATCAACATATTGGTTGGCTTTGTCAGCCAGTGCAGTGATCTCACGAATCGCACGACCAAATTCGCGAGCTTCATACAACTCAGCGATACGCTCAGCCGCGGCTGCAAATTCTTTGTAAAGCTCTGGCTCAGCAAAGCTATCAGAAAGCTTACCTTCGAAACGCTTAGTAATGAAACCAGCATTACGTGATGCTAAGTTAACAATCTTATTCACGACATCGGCATTAACACGTTGTGTAAAGTCTTCAAGGTTAAGGTCAAGATCGTCGATACGGCTGTTCAGTTTCGCTGCGTAGTAGTAGCGTAGACATTCTGGGTCTAGGTGGTCAAGGTAAGTGCTTGCTTTCACAAACGTACCTTTTGACTTGGACATTTTCGCACCGTTAACCGTCACGTAACCGTGAACGAATACGTTGTTTGGTTTACGGAAGCCAGAGCCTTCAAGCATGGCGGGCCAGAACAAGCTGTGGAAGTAAACGATATCTTTACCGATGAAGTGGTAAAGCTCAGTATTACTGTCTTTGTTCCAGTATTCTGCGAAATCTAGATCGTCACGCTTGTCACAGAGGTTTTTGAAAGAACCCATATAACCGATAGGTGCATCTAGCCATACGTAGAAGAACTTGTCTTTTTCACCAGGGATTTCAAAACCGAAGTAAGGCGCATCACGAGAGATGTCCCACTGTTGCAGACCAGATTCAAACCATTCTTGCATCTTGTTTGCCGTTTCAGTTTGAAGTGAGCCAGAGCGAGTCCACTCTTTCAACATACTTTCAAATTGAGGCAAATCGAAGAAGAAGTGCTCAGAATCCTTCATGATTGGTGTCGCGCCGGATACCGCAGACTTAGGATTGATCAGCTCTGTTGGACTGTATGTTTCACCACAGTTGTCACAGTTATCACCGTATTGGTCTTCAGACTTACACTTAGGGCAAGTACCTTTAACAAAACGGTCTGGGAGGAACATCTCTTTCTCAGGGTCAAACAACTGAGAAATAGTGCGGCTGGAAATAAAGCCGTTCTTTTTTAGCTCCAGATAGATGTGCGATGCAAGCTCGCGGTTCTCTTCTGAGTGCGTGCTGTGGTAGTTATCAAAACTGATATCAAAGCCAGCGAAATCCTTTTGGTGCTCTTCGCTAACTGCTGCGATCATTTCTTCAGGCGAGATCCCCATCTGCTGAGCTTTCAGCATGATTGGTGTGCCGTGAGCATCATCAGCACAAATGAAGTTTACTACGTTGCCGCGTAGACGTTGGTAGCGCACCCAGATATCCGCTTGGATATGCTCAAGCATATGTCCTAAGTGAATAGAACCGTTAGCGTACGGTAGCGCGCAAGTGACCAACAGTTTCCTTGAGTTAAGGTTTCTTGGATCGGTTGCCATACTTTAGTTTCGCTTTCTTTATTCAGAGTAAAATATTCGCTAATACTACATGATGACTGCCACGACTCCAAGGTATCGCGAGTCAATCACCATAACTTTTTTGGGGTTCTGGTTCAGGCAACAGAATGCTAATCTTAACGGGACTAAAAATAATAAGGAAAGCAAGATGCGCACGTTCGAATCAAAACAAGATTTTTGCCAGTGGCTCGGAGAGTTTGGTGGGGAAAACCTCAAACTGGGTTGGAGCGAGTCACCGGATGTGGTGTCTGTTTCGGCATCTGGTGAATTCCAAATTACATTGCCTTTCGCTAATAAATCCTTGATTTCAGAGCTGACGACTTGGATTGACACACAGCAGAAATCAAACCAAGTGGCGCCATTTGAGTTTTCTGTAACCAGCAAAGTGAAAGCTCTGGAAACCACAGTGGCGTCAGAAATCAAAGGGGTAAAAAACGTTATTGCCGTGACATCCGCTAAAGGTGGAGTAGGGAAGTCGACAACCGCGGTGAACCTAGCGCTCGCGATTAGTCAGCTTGGAGCGAAAGTCGGTATTCTTGATGCAGACGTTTACGGACCATCTATTCCAATGATGTTTGGGAAAATCAATGCCCACCCGGACGTTCGCGACGGAAAGTGGATGCAACCTGTAACGGCGCACGGCATTTATACTCAATCTATTGGCTACCTTATCAGCTCTGACGATGCCGCGATTTGGCGCGGTCCGATGGCATCCAAGGCGTTAGCCCAACTGCTGAATGAAACCGAATGGCCAGAACTGGATTATCTGGTGATTGATATGCCTCCAGGTACGGGGGATATCCAGTTGACCCTTTCGCAGCAAATTCCAGTAACTGGCGCGTTGATTGTTACTACGCCGCAAGACTTAGCGTTAGCGGATGCTATCAAAGGCGCTGCTATGTTTGAAAAAGTGTCGGTACCTGTGGTGGGTATTGTCGAAAATATGAGTTATCACATTTGCAGCCAGTGCGGTTCAAAAGAACATATATTTGGCTCAGGTGGCGCTGAATGGATGGCTGCAAAATTTGGTCTTAACCTATTGGGCCAAGTGCCTCTGCATATTGATATTCGCGAATCCATTGATAATGGTGCGCCAACTGTGGTGTCAAATCCAGAGGGTGAACATGCTCAGATCTACGCGCATTTAGCAGAAAGAGTCTGTGCCGATCTCTATTGGAATGGAAAAGCAAAACCAGATTCCATCTTATTCAAAATGGTTGAATAATGACCGAGCCGAGCTTGTTGTGAGCTCGGTTTCTTATTGACTCCACTTTGTAAAATGAAGTAATCGATTGCAATGCCCTATTTCTTGAGCGAGGGCGAAATTGGTCATCAAATAAGTGAGATATCGACTAGTATCTAAGGGGGGATGTCCATATAATTACTCGGTTTTGTCCTCACCACCATATATGTACTAGGTGCAAAGAATGTCTGATAATAATCAATGTGTCATCGTAGGTATCGCTGGCGCGTCTGCTTCTGGAAAAAGCCTCATTGCGAGCACAATCTATAACGAACTTCGCGAGAAGGTCGGCGACCATCAAATCGGAGTGATCACGGAAGATTGTTACTACAATGACCAAAGTCATTTGAGTATGGAAGAGCGCGTAAAAACTAACTACGACCATCCAAGCGCACTCGATCATGACCTGCTTTGCGACCATCTAGAAAAGCTGATTAAAGGCCAAGCGGTTGAAGTACCAGAGTACAGTTACTCTGAACACACCCGTACAGATAACACGACGTCTATGACGCCAAAGAAAGTGATCATCTTAGAAGGTATTCTTCTACTGACAGATCCACGTCTGCGTAAATTAATGCATGCGACAGTATTTATGGATACTCCGCTTGATATTTGCTTATTACGTCGTGTGAAACGTGATGTTGAAGAGCGCGGTCGTACGATGGAATCGGTACTGCAACAGTATCAAAAAACCGTTCGTCCTATGTTTATGCAGTTTATTGAACCGTCTAAACAGTACGCCGATATCATAGTGCCTCGTGGCGGTAAAAACCGCATTGCGATCGACGTGCTAAAAGCCCATATTGCAAAGCTATTAAAAGCGTAATCCTTACAATATTTGGATTGAATTCTTACGTTGTTAGCATCCAAACTGTTCTATACTGAGCGGGTGCGCTGATAACGTTTAAATTGCTTTATTTTTTAATAAATTAGTGGCACTTTATGTGCCACTTTTTGTTTTCCGCTTTGCAAGGAAGATGCGAATGAAAAAACTACTCCTCATTTTAGCGATACCGATTGTCCTTATCGTTGTCGCGGTCGCTGCTTTGGTGATGTTTGTTAATCCCAATCAATTCAAACCTATGATTGCTGAGCAAGTTCAGGCACAAACGGGTCTAGAGCTTGAAATAAGTGGTGATATCAATTGGCAGTTCTTCCCTTCCCTTGGATTTGAACTCGGTCAAACGAATCTTAAAAACCCGAAAGGTTTTAAAAACCCGAATCTATTTAGTGTCAGCCAAGTTGGTGTAAGCGTGGGTGTCATGCCGCTGCTGGATAAAACACTAGAAATTGGTTCAGTGACGCTCGATGGTGCGCAAGTGCACTTAGAAACGTTAAAAGATGGAACCTCTAACTTGGATACCTTGACTGCCGCAAAGAAAGGCGCTGAGTCCGTTGCTTCAGAAGACCAGGCAACGACAGAGCCAGAGGCTGCGCCTTCAACCTCTGCTGCGCAAGGTTGGAGTATCTCGTTATCAGGAGTTACCGTCTCCAATGCGTTACTTGAGATCTCGAATGAAAAAACGGGATCATTCATCAAGCTTTACGATGTAGGGTTAAATGTCTCTCAATTTGCCGCTGACCAGTGGACAACCGCCGACTTTGATCTAAAGGGTCAAAATAATGACCAGAATTTTACTGCGAACGGTACGGCAGACTTTAAGTTGAGCAAAGACTTTGCTGAGTATGCACTGAAAAATATTAAGTTTGATGCTACATACCAAGATGCGGTCAATAAGGTTGAACAAGCTCAATTAACGTTGGCGACATTCGAATTCGATAAACCAAACAGTATCGAATTTATCGTAAACGGTAAGACGCCAGATCTTAGCTTCAATGCCAAAGGTGGGACGTCATTCGAAATTGATAAAGCGATGACGATGCTTAAGCTGAGCGCGTTGACTCTTGACTCCACTTTGGAGGGTAAGCCGTTACCTCAATCGCCAATGAAAGTCGGAATGTCATCGGATTTAAGCTTCGACCTTAAGAAGAACTTCCTAAACTTTGTACTTCAAAAGCTATCACTCAATAAAATGGAGCTAGATGGAAAGGCAACTGTTCAACTGGCGGATATTCCGAAAGTTCGTTTTTCACTGCATAGCCCTAATATAGATCTCGATGAGTTCTTAGGACTAAACCAAACTCAGAGCAATGCCAAAACAACCAATGCTGGTGGACAGCCAAGTGCTTCTTCAGGCAACTCAGCGCCTGTAAAAGAGGTAGAACCTGACTTGAGTGCGCTTAAAGGTTTGGATGTAAAAGGCAGCGTGACGATTGATAAATTTAAAGCAGCGAACGCGCATATGCAGAAAGTAAACGCTGACTTTTATGTTAATCGTGGCGTCGCAGAACTCACGTCATTTAGTTCTCAACTATATAGCGGCTCTATTACAGCAAAAGCAAAACTGGATGCTCGTAAATCACCTGCAACTTACAGTGCAGTGAAGCGCATTCATGGCGTAAAAGTACAGCCACTGCTAAAAGACGTTGCCAACAACGATATGCTCGAAGGTACGGGTAATATAGACGTTAACGTTACTGGTAAGAGCTTAACCCCAGCCGGTATCAAGAAGAACCTGGCAGGGACAGTCGCGATCAACTTCACTGATGGTGCAGTCAATGGTATTAACGTCGCGCAAATCATCAGAGAAAACTACGCTCGTTTCAAAGGCCAGTCTGTTGAAGCTGAAAAAGGGCCTAAGAAAACTGACTTTAGTGCGATGAAAGCCACCCTAAAGCTGGCTAAAGGTGTCGTCTCGACTAAGGACATGGCGGCCGAGTCACCTTTACTGCGTATTCACGCCGAAGGCTCTGCAAATTACATCAATGAAACCATCGACTTTTTGGTAAGAACGTCTATCGTGGGCACATTAGAAGGTCAAGGAGGTCAGAGCATTACTGAGCTACGTGATGTGACGATTCCAATTAAAGTAACAGGGGCTTGGACTGATCCTAAATTTGCCCTTGTTTTTGATGATGTATTGAAGCAAAAAGCACAAAAAGAAGTAGAACGTGTAACAGACCGTCTCGGTATTAAAGATGAGAAAACAAAAAAGGCTGTCGACGGGCTGCTCAAAGGGTTGTTCAACTAATACATTGCCCAAGGCTAAATAAAATCAATGCCAGCGTGAATCACGCTGGCATTTTTAATATCAGGGACTAAGTGTGGTAACAATATCACTACCAATGACAGGCAAGACCTTGTTGTTGTTCGCTCTGTTCTGCTATCAGTAATCGCCACGATTTGAGCATCGCAGCGGCGTTAGTGAACGTGATGTGTTGTCGATAGCGAGCGTTTTTTAGTGACTGAGGTTTTAGTCACAAGCTTTGGAAAAAGCGTCTAATGTCAAGGTGCTAAAAAGTAAACACCTTGACATGACTATCTTGAAGGGAGGTTTATCATGCGTTAAAGCGCAACGAAAATACCCGCTAAACAAGCACTCATTAGATTAGCTAAAGTACCAGCCAATACGGCTTTAAGGCCTAAGCTTGCAACGTCTGAGCGGCGCTCTGGTGACATGACCCCGATTGAACCGAGTTGAATGGCGATAGAACCGATATTAGCGAAACCACACAGTGCAAAAATCACGATAACTTGACTGTGTTCCGATAGACTGGCTTTATGCTGAATGAAGTCAATGAAAGCAACAAACTCATTCATGACGACTTTTTGGCCGATAAACGAACCTGCCATTAGCATTTCACTCTGGTCGATACCGATAAGCCAAGCGACAGGGGCGAAAAGATAACCGAACAGCAGTTGTAATGTGATGCCTTGCGCTCCAAACAGCTCCGCTATCGATTCAATCGCGGCGTTGGCCATCGCTATCACACTAACAAAAGCGATAAGCATGGTACCCACAGCGACCGCCACCTTCACACCGTTCATCGCACCTGCTGCCAAGGCATCAATCACATTACTTTGGTCGCCAGTATCTAAATCGACAGAATCATGAGCTACCGGTGTTTGTTGTTCAGGCACGATAAGCTTAGCCATCATCAACGATCCAGGAGCTGCCATGAAGCTTGCCGCGATTAAATACTTTAGTTCTACGCCTAAACCAGCATAGCCACCAAGCACACTGCCTGCTACCGAGGCCATTCCACCAGCCATGACCGCGAAGAGCTCTGAGCGAGTCATGGTTGCAAGAAATGGACGAATAAGCAGTGGAGACTCACCTTGTGATAGGAATATGTTACCAGTCGCGACCAAAGATTCGGCTTTACTCGTTCCCAAGAATCTTTGAATTAAACCACCGAGTACACGGATAACCGCTTGCATGATGCCTAAATAGTATAGTGCGGAGATAAGCGCACTAATGACGATAATAATAGGGAGGACACGGATGGCGAAAATAAAGCCTTCAGACGCTAAATCACCAAACAAGAATTGGATACCAACGTCAGAAAAACTCAGGACTTTAGCAACGCCAGAACTCATAGCGCCAAGGACATCCTGCCCAAAAGGAATGTAAAGCACGAACGCGGCAAACAGAGTCTGGAGAAGGAGTGCTCGAAGGACCGTATTCCAATTAATAGCTTCTCGGTTCTCTGAAAAGATAAAACCGATGGTCAGCAATGAAACAATGCCGACTAAACCGAACAGGATGGTCGTTAACATTGGCCCACCTCACGATAACTCAAACAGTTGAGCATGGAGTACGATGACCAAGAGGAAACAGCGGAAAGCTGAGGAAACCACTGGCTGTGGTAACTAAAGATAAATTTGCCCATTTTTATACCCTTTACAAGCGTGTAGTTTGAAGCTGGTCCAAATCCTTGGGTCGTTCACAGTTCCTTGGTGACGGCTTGTATTGGTGTATAGCTAGAAGATTACGCAGCATGCGAAGTGCCCTAGCAAACGGGAGGGCAGTATACAGTAAAAAATGAGACTTACATCCCATTTTTTTGCCTCTTAGAGTTGATTGGTTAAATGTTCACCAATCGACGCCTTTTAGCGCTTTTACACCCGACTCGAAAGCATGTTTAATATTTTTTACCTCCGAAACGGTATCGGCGATGTCGATGAGCGCGCGATGAGCTCCGCGACCTGTGATGATCACAGACTGCATCTTCGGGCGATTGAGCAATGCTTCGACCACTTCATCCAACTCGATATAGCCATAACTCACCATATAAGTCAGTTCGTCAAAGAGGATCACATCCAATGAGTCATCTTTCAGCATGCGTTTGCATTCTTGCCAAACCGCTTGAGCTGCTTCAGTGTCTGTGGTTTTGTTCTGGGTTTCCCACGTAAAGCCTGTTGCCATCACCTGAAATTCAACGCCTAACTTCTCGAGTAGGTTACGTTCGCCGTTATCCCAAGTCCCTTTTATAAATTGAGCGACGGCGCACTGCTTTCCATGACCAACCGCTCTAGCAATGGTCCCAAAGCCTGATGTTGATTTGCCCTTACCGTTACCGGTGATGACTAACAACAACCCTTTTTCTTTTTGAGCGTTGGCGATCTTTTTATCAACGTTTTCTTTTACTTTCTGTTGTCGTGCTTTATGACGATCCTGTTTTTGCTCTTCGGAGAGTGACATGGTGATTCCTTATGTTTAGCTGCTAGTCCTCTGTATTCGGTATATGATAATGAAATAGAAACAGAAAAAAACAAGACAAAGTTCAGGGGTAATAGGATGAAAAAGGTTATCGCTGCGCTGTGGCGATAGAGGAGTATTGTTCGCTTTTTAAAAGATCATGCAAGGGATAAATACTTAAGCGCTAGGTTTTCGAAGGGCTAATATCTTGGATTTGCTTGAAAACCTCTTCAGCTTCAGCCGTTAGCCGAGAGTAAGTTCGTATGTCACCGTTTCTTTGAGCTTGCATAGCTTGTTCAAGAAGCATTGAATGACGCTTTTTTAGTTTTTGGGCTGGGTTGCTTTTTAGAAAAGAAAACATAGAAGGGTCCGCTAGTGGTCAAATCATTTTCTACGCAGAGAGAGTAATATAGTTCATTCGAAGGTAACTTTAGGCTACAAACCTAACAGATAAGGATTAAGCGTTGCGTGGCTAAGGTTAAATCTCAAGTTTTGAACAAGCTCGAGCTTCTATTCTATACAAGTAACGAGCTTCTACTCCATACGAGTAAATAGTGCGATCTGCTTTAGAAGCGTAGCGGCCTTGATACTTTCCTCAAGGCGACCGAAGGTACTACAAGTAGGAGAGTCTTGCTTTATCAATGATTTAGCTATCTAGTGTTGATTATTAGTGGCTGTTTTTCCTTATCTTGTTGATGACTGCCATTATCCTATTATTGGATGCCTTTCGGTTATCTCGGTCGAGTGGCTCTCATACGGGCCATAAGCATTAAGAACTGAAGGGTTGGTAAGGGTCGTCGTCTCCACTTTTGGGTTTGACGTTCTTTGTATCGGAACGTCACCGAGTCTTCTCCCACTTTGATGTATCGCCTCTAACACTCTTGCTCTCCACCCTTTAGCGAGAGCGAAGGCGTTAATTAACCTGAGATCGGTTTAAGCCATCGCCATCAATCCTGTCTTTTCAGTGTTTGTGATGTTGAGTGATGGCTTTTCTGGTTTCAGACAGTAAGCGATTAGTCCGCCAAGTAAATTCAACATAAAACCATGTAAGCTGCGATGCCTTGAGTGCTCTATTTGAGATATATTCTTTAATTGGTCATTAATCGTTTCAATAATGAACCTTT
>NZ_OANU01000122.1 GCF_900089835.1 Vibrio thalassae
AAAAGGTTCATTATTGAAACGATTAATGACCAATTAAAGAATATATCTCAAATAGAGCACTCAAGGCATCGCAGCTTACATGGTTTTATGTTGAATTTACTTGGCGGACTAATCGCTTACTGTCTGAAACCAGAAAAGCCATCACTCAACATCACAAACACTGAAAAGACAGGATTGATGGCGATGGCTTAAACCGATCTCAGGTTATTTTAGTTATGCGCTTTGCTGTGGTTTGTTCGTTTGAGGCTTGCTTGAGCGAGGTTTGTTGGCTCTTGGTTTACGATTTTTGCCATTGCCATTGCCATTGCCATTGCCATTGCCATTGCGTGGTCTTGACTTACCCGACTCATCTTCGGCATTACGCTGGGCATTGAATCGTCTTGGTTTGCGCGGCTTTTCTGAACGCGGCTTATCAGCACGACCATGTCCTGACGTGTTGGCTTTCTCTTGCCCGACTTGTTTAGGCTGTTTCGGTTTTTTAGGCTTCTTCGGTTTAATCGGACGTGTGTCCAACTTTGATTCTGGAACCGCATTTACAGGCTTGAAGCCGTCTAATTCGAAACGGTTGATAAGCTTGCCGATCAGTCTTTCAATACCGAAGAGCTCTTTTGCCTCATCAGCACACACGAGAGAGTACGCTTTGCCAGTTTCACCGGCACGACCCGTGCGCCCGATTCGGTGGACGTAATCTTCTGAGACATGAGGAAGATCGAAGTTTACAACTTGCGGCAACTGCGGAATATCAAGGCCACGAGCTGCAATATCAGTCGCGACTAGCACGCGAATTTGACCTGTTTTAAAGTGCTCAAGTGCTTTAGTTCGTGCACCTTGGCTCTTGTTGCCATGAATCGCCAACGCGGTGATCTTCTTGCCTTCAAGGAAGCGAGCCAGACGGTTAGCACCGTGTTTGGTCTTACAAAAAACTAAGACTTGTTTCCAGTTACCATCATCAATCAGCTTTGCCAGCATCGCCGGTTTTTGCTTCTTATCTGCCATATAAAGGCTTTGTTCGACCAGTGCCGTGGTTGAGTTTGGTGGTGTGACTGAGACTTCAACTGGGTTATTAACTAAGCCTTTCGCTAAATCACGAATCTCATTGGAGAATGTAGCGGAGAACAGTAGGTTTTGACGGTTTTTAGGTAGTAGATCGAGGATCTTCTTAATATCGCGGAAGAACCCCATGTCCAACATACGGTCAGCTTCATCAAGCACGAGCACTTCAAGTTGAGAGAACTTGATAGCGTTTTGTTGGTACAAATCGAGCAGACGACCTGGGGTGGCGACCATGACGTCGCAGCCTTTGCGTAGTTTCAGCATTTGTGGATTGATTTTCACACCACCAAACACACATTGAGAGGTAAGTGGAAGGTGGATGCTGTATTTGAACACGCTCTCGTGAACCTGTGCAGCCAGTTCGCGCGTTGGGGTTAGAATAAGCGCGCGAATATGATTGCCTTTCACTCGCTGACCAGAGTTTAATCTTTCAAGTAGCGGTAGTGCAAAACCAGCGGTTTTACCAGTGCCGGTTTGTGCGGCAGCCATGACATCTTTGCCTTCTATAATAGCAGGAATGGCTTGCTCTTGAATTGGTGATGCCTTTTCGTAACCTAATTCTTGGATAGCACGAAGAATAGGAGTCGAAAGACCTAAGGATTCAAAACTCATAGTGGTACTCATCAGTGGAGTGAGAAAAGTGGCAGTCATGGGATAGAGCGAATCTATCGTTATATAAGGCCGTAAACCCAAGGATAGGGTAAGGCGCGCTATTCTGCGTGCTTTTGTGACGAACTTCAATACAATTCTTGTCGATTAACGCTATTGAAATTTACAGGTAGGGTGTTTATATTGTCGCCGCCTAACGGGCACACCCTAAAACGCACATCCGCCATCCCGCCATCACTGGTGCATTTCTATTGGTGTTTAGAACTTTCATGCAAACGACTACTCGTCCTTTTTCTCGTTTTACTCGTGAATCGGGTGCACTGATGCATCTGTCGATTCCTATCATTTTGACCCAATTGGCAACACAAGCTATGGGGTTTGTCGACACCACGATGGCTGGGCAAGTCAGTGCCGCTGATCTTGCTGCGATAGCTTTGGGTGCCAGCTTATGGATTCCGGTTTTGTTATTGCTTCGTGGTGTCATTATGGCACTTACACCTGTAGTGGCTTATCACCGTGGTGCGCGAGATTTTGAGAGCATCTCTATTGAGTTTTTCCAAATGGTTTGGATCGCATTGATTTCCAGTGCGCTATTAGTGGCGTATTTGGTCAGTGCGAAACCGATCTTAGAGTGGATCGGCGTTGCTTCAGAAATTATTCCTATTGGCAGTGATTACGCCTTTGCGTTAGCATTTGGTGTACCGGGTATTGCTCTGTTCTATACCTTAAATGGTTTCTGCGAAGGGATGAACAACACTAAAGCGCCAATGATCATTTCGGTTATTGGTTTGTTGGTGAATATTCCGGTCAACTACGTTTTGATTTATGGCAAGTTCGGGTTTCCTGAACTTGGCGCAGTGGGCTGTGGCTGGGCAACCAGTTTAGTGTATTGGCTAATGTCTGGACTCTTGTACTCCTACATTAAAAGCCATCACCACTATAAAACCATTATTCGTTTTACTGATATTAAACCAAGAGCAAAAGAGATGATTCATTTGCTTAGGTTAGGGCTACCCATTGGGATGAACATCGCGGTCTGCGGCAGTATTTTTGCTGTTATTGCTTTGCTTATTGGTCGTATTGGCGCGGAAAACGTAGCCGCCGCGCAGATCGCACTGAACATCTCTAGCATGACGTATGTGATTCCAATGAGTATTTCGTTTGGCATCACGATTCGGGTTGGCCATGCCTTGGGTGCTAAAGATGAATTAGGTGCAATAGAGCGCAGCAAAATCGGTATTTTGGTTGCAGGATTGATGTCACTGATGCCGGTGACGATCTTCTTGTTGTTCCCTGACGTGATTATTCGACTTTATACGACCGACCCTGCCGTGAGTGCAACAGCGGCAACACTATTGGTGTTTACTGCGATGTATCAATTCAGTGATGCCCTACAAACCTCATCAAATGGTGCACTCCGTGGTTACAAAGACACCAAAGTCCCTATGCTGTTGGCGATCGCTTCTTATTGGGGATTGGCGTTACCGCTCGGTGTGGTGCTTGGTTTGACCGATCATATTGTGCCAGCGATGGGCGAAAAAGGCTTTTGGGTAGGCATTGTAACAGGGTTGAGTGTGGCTGCAGTCTTGATGTTACTGCGTTTACGCTATGTGATTAAAAAACGTCCTCAGACTATGGCCGATGCGGTGCCTAGGGAAATAGTTACCAGCTAAAAGTAACAACGCGTGACACCTGAAGAGGGTCACGCGTTTTTTTGCTCTTTCATTGAGAGTGAATGCTTTTGAGTGCTATAGCAGTAGTCGACCTTTTTTATAGCTAAGTCCATTGTCAATATCGCTGCCAAGCAGTACCGGACCATCGAGATCTACCACTTCCGCTTTAGTCGCAATCGGCAATGCGGCCTTCATTGCCATCGATGTTCCTAGCATACAACCGCTCATGATCATCAACCCCAGCTCCCGAGCTCGTCCCTCCAAAGCTAAGGCTTCGGTTAATCCTCCCGTTTTATCAAGCTTAATGTTGATCATTTCATAACAATCGACCAGCTCATCGAGCTCAGATCTGGTATGACAGCTTTCATCAGCACACAGTGTAATGGGGTGGGGAATGCCTTTGAGCAGGGCATCTTGACCGCTTGGTACGGGCTGTTCAATCATGGTGATCTTCAGGGGGACCAGCTGTTCAAATAATGATTCGAGATCAAGTGACGCCCAAGCCTCATTGGCATCAATTACGATCTTTACCTCAGAGGAGAGGGCTCGAATAGCGGCTATCTTGTTGACGACATCCTCACTATCAAGTTTTACTTTGAGTAGGGTCGCGCCCTCTTCAATATACTGTTTTGCCTGACTGGTCATGGTGTTGAGGTCAGCAACAGACACCGTCATCGCCGTTTCGATGCTAGGAGCAATCGCAAAATAGGGCGATGGGAACTGGCTGTCAGAAAGCAAACTTTCTAGTGACCATAAGGCGCAATCAATTGCATTTCGAGCAGCACCTGCTGGATAGTTTTGCAAGGCGAGCCGAGCTTCAAATGGCTCTTTAGTGACAAGGTGAGCACTGAATTCCTTGATTTGCGCCATGACTGACTCCACCGATTCACCATACCTCGGGTAAGGAGTGCATTCACCTTGTCCGAGTTTTCCTTGATATTCGATAGACACACGAACCACTTCACAATGAGTTCGTGCGCCTCTTGAGATAGTGAATGGCTTCGTGAGTTTAATTGAGTGATGGTGCGCTTCAATCTTCATAAGACTCTCACAGTGTTTTTAACTTGTTTGCGATTGAGTCTACGCCAAAACGAACCGGGTCCGTTACGGGAAGGTCAAACTGTTCACTCCATTGTTGACATAGTGCTTTGGCCTCAGACTCCTCCAATAGGGAAGTATTTAAACAGATACCAGCGAATTGGACTTTGGGATTGGTCACGCGCGCAGCCAAAAGATTCGCATCCATAGTTTGCTCAATGGTTGGCAATGGCGCATGAGGAAGGTGACGAATGTGCTGACGTCCCACTTCGTGACAAAGAATAAGCGCGTCAGGTTGAGCTCCGTGTAATAATCCTAAACTCACCCCGGCATACGATGGGTTGAAAAGCGAACCTTGTCCTTCGATGATATCCCATTCATGCTCATCAAATGTTGGACTTAACGTTTCTACTGCACCTGAAATGAAGTCGGCGACGACCGCGTCTACAGAGATCCCTTGGCCATCGATTAAGATGCCAGTTTGACCTGTGGCTTTGAACCTAGCGTCAATATTTAGCTGTTTAAGAGCTTGTTCAATAGCCAGGGCACTGAACATCTTCCCAACAGAACAATCGGTGCCAACAGTGAGTAACCGTTTCCCTGACCGTTTCCTACCATTGCCCACCGCTAGGTGCTCGTCGTAGTGGCGAACATCGAATAGCTGAATGATGTTTTTATCAGCAAGTTGTGCCAACTCAGGAATGTCGGTCAATCTTTGGTGCATTCCTGATGCAATGTCAAATCCTAGGTTCGCTGCGGCGATGAGAGGTTCAACCCAGTTTCTTGGAATAAAGCCGCCAGCATTGGCTGTGCCTAAGACAAGCGTTTTCGCACCTTGCTGTTTAGCTTGTTCGAGCGTTAATTCTGAGAGTCCCAGAGAGACGGTATCTTCGGACAATCTCAGTTGCCCCAAACAAGCATCTGGACGCCATTTAACAATACCGCGCGCGGTTTTTGCTGATAGAGGATCCGTAACGTCACCGAGGAAAAGTAAGTAAGGCTGAGAAATGTTCATAGTGTCCCTTTATTCACAAATAGCGAAATTCACAAGTAGATGAATTCAAACGCATTGAGTTGATGCCATCTAAGATAGGGACAGGGCACTTTAATAGCGAATACTCTGTTGTTGGTCGCCTATAACATTAAGTTATAGGCGCGCTTGGCTATTCGCTGCTAGCGTGATGCTTAAGCATGGCAAGAAAAGATCTGGTTGCAATCGAAAAAGGATGTAAGTCGCTTGTAAGTAGTGATACCGAGCAGTCGATAGCATCTGAGAGATGAAGTCTTTTTAGGCTATCACTTGTTGCATATTGACTGGCGGTCCAAGGATCGACGATCGCAATTCCAGCCCCAAGAGCGGCGAGCTCGGCTCCCGAGCTGTAATTCCTAACCGTCAGGGATGGAGCAAAATCAGCTTGTATTTGCTCAAGAGCATGGGTGAGCTTTTGTCCTAAAGGGTCACGTCTGTCTAAGGCGATGATACTGAGTTCATCGTTTAACAGAGTTTGCAACGTGACAGAAGAGGGCTGATTTTCGCTAAAGCATAATCGAGTGAGTGCAGAGATAGGCACGAGGACTTGCATTGATTTCTTGGTGAGAAGTTGATGAGAAATGCCGGCTGGCGTGTCTTCACCAAACGCCACAGCAATATCGAGCGCATTGTCGAGTAATGCGTCGCACAATTCACTGCGATTTCCCGTCACCAATTCGATAGAGCATTGATGTGTTTGATGGAAATGGGCAACTACAGGAGTTAGGAATTTGCTGGCTAAAACTGGCGGCGCACCGATTCGAATATGTTGATGGCCTTTTTTAACTTTGTTAGTGAGACTTTTAAACTGACCGAGTTGAAGATAGATTTTCTCCACTTCCGGCAACAGGGTTTTGGCTTCCTGAGTGGGGATCAGACGACCTTTGACGCGTTCAAATAGAGAGAAACCAAGCTGTAATTCAGTATGAGCTAAAACGCGAGTCACATTCGGTTGGGAGACATGGAGGTTTTTCGCTGCTCCCGAGACGGTTCCCGTTTGCATAATCGCATAAAACACTTCTAACTGACGTAGGTTCACAAAGACTCCATTCCTATAGTGGCTTGCTCTACTGTACTGGATCTTGCGGATGATGAGAATGGGTGATTGTGTTGCTACAAGGACTCTTTCAGAAAATGAAAAGAGTCCTTATTTCTGGAGGGTTAACCTACTTTTAGTGGATTAACCTATTTAACCTGAACTCGGGATAAAAAAAGAAGGGAACTAAAAGCTGGTTCTGCGATCAGATCTTTCGACCAAGAGAGACTTATCACAAGGAACCAGCTATGCACAAATTAGTGGACTTATTTTGCCATGTCGATGACTTTTGTCAGGCTTTTCTACCCCAGTGGCAAAAACTTCAGCTTGAGAGCGGCGTACGGAAGCGTAATCGCAAAGGC
>NZ_OANU01000174.1 GCF_900089835.1 Vibrio thalassae
AGTTTCAGTACTATGTCTTTGGTCAGGATCATCATAGGCTGGGGTGAATGAGTATAGGACTCCCTGATTAATGGTCTGTGTAGGTGTGCCGCTTATCGTTGGCGCATCATTGATGTTTATCACCTCAATTTCAAACGTATTCGAATTGGTGGTCACGTTTGAACTGTCAGTGACCTCGATAATAATATTGGAATAGGTAGCTACATCATTATTTGTTGGCGTGCCGCTTAAGGTTTGGTTGTTTGCATCAAGGGTTAGCCAAGAGGGTTTATTTTGAACGTTAAAGTTTAACGTATCGCCCATATCAACGTCATCGGCGTTGAATGTCAGAGTATACGTCGCATCCTGGCTAGTTTGAATTTGGCTAGTGATGTTGGCAATGGTCGGCGCATCATTGACCGGAGAGATAGTGATGGTCATGGTGGCGGTTATAGAATTATTTTGACCATCACTGACACTAAACCCAAACTCCCCTTGATTATTACTTTCTGCCACAGGCTGATAAATGAGCTCACCATGGGCAATGTTTGCCACATCGATTACTGCATTTGTTGTGACAGGACTTGAGCCTAATAATAACTGCCCCCGACTGGCATCTGGTAGACTCACAATCGTGACAGAGGTTCTGATATCAGCGTTATCTTGATCTGAAAAAGCGAAATCATTTTCATTGAATACTAAGTTGTTATCTTCTTGAGTGTTGAGTGTATTATCCGCTGTCGTTGGGATATGTTTATTGAGGTCAAAACTGTCCCAGACACCATCGCTGTCGCTATCGAGCGTGACTGTGGTTAGCGTATTAGCAAGCGTCTGGATATCACTTTCAGTGAGTGCGGTTGAATAAGCCGCGAAGGCATAAATGCCATCCATGCTATCAAGTTGGGTGATGTTGCTGTCACCTGATGCATCCTTAGCAAAGAGTCCTATTGGCGTCGCTGGACTGCGAATGGCG
>NZ_OANU01000121.1 GCF_900089835.1 Vibrio thalassae
CAAAGAAGGCATCTGTAACTTTGCAAAGTATGACCGACTAACCAGCTCTATAATCGAGGCTGGCAATGTATCAATAGGATTGTTGCGTAGAAGAGCTCGCGGGATAAGAGATACCGAATACTTCAAACTGAAGATTAAACAGCTTTCAGTACCTGAGGTAAGTTCAATATTATACCCTTCTGTCAAGCTCATCTAAGCGGAGAAGAGCCGCTTGAATTAAGCCACTTCATTCCCAAGTTCATTGGTAAGTGGCTAAAGAAAACAGCGATTACCGGATACCTGCGAGAGGGGAATCAGGTTAGTAAGCGACGTCAAGACCTTGCTAAAGAATACTGGCTATGCGGTTCGTGCGAAGATTTGTTTTCTACATGGGAGCGTTCATTTTCTCTGAAAATATTCTACCCATATATAGAAGACTCTAGTTTAACCACCTCTTATGGAGATTGGTTAGCTAAGTTTTCTGCTTCATTGTCTTGGCGTACTCTAACGTATGTTCGGAGTAAAAATAGCGAGGCAACTCACTCTCAAGAGTATTTAGATATGCTGGCAGGAGCAGAAAAGGGGCTCTCAGACTTTCTACTAGGGAAAGCTTCTAACCTCTATGAATTTGAGCAACATATTTATCCTCTCGATGTTATAGCATCGACTTCTTTTGATAACCTACCAACCAATATAAACAGATACTTCCTTCGTGCGACTGCCATGGATATTGTGGGTAACTCACAAGGCACTTACATTTACACGAAGCTTCCGTCATTTATCGTTCTTGGTGTTGTTAAGTGTAAACAGTCAAGAGAAATGAGGTCTAGTCGGGTTGCCATTAGTGGTGGGACTATGTCCCCTCGTGAATATGTGTTTCCTGATGGCTTTGACGTCTACATCATGGATGCAGCAAACAAGATATCTGAACTATACGAACAAATTCCTGCAGATCAGTTGGCTAAAATTGAAAAGTATGTGTTAGATAATCCAGATAAAGTGCTTGAGTCTAAACTTTTTGAAGCTATTGCTCACGATTATGATAGGTTTGGTCGAAAATCATTAAGATAACAGATAAGGATTAAGCGTTGCGTAGCCAACGTTAAATCCCAAGTGTTGGACAAGCCCGAGCCTCTATATAAGTAAATTGTGCGATCTGCTCTAGAAGGGTGGCGGCCTTGATGCTTATCTATAGGCGACTGCGTTCTTTGTAAGGCAGAGGTTTCGACACATCATCCGCTGCGTTCTGCACATCAATTTTGCTATTTGCCATACCTGAAGTTATTCATTAATTGCTAATTTAGCAAAGGCGCTGAAAAAATAAATGTCCAGAAGCTTCTCAGTGCGATCATCTTCTCAGTGCGATCATTGTGACACCAACCAGTTTTGGCACGAGCTTGCCCCGAAATTGGTTAGATTAAATACTCTACACATTTTGGGGGCGTGCGTTTTCCCTATCAAATCTAATCAGACGAAAGAAGATAAGGCCATGCTCATTTGGAGTGCAATCAGGGTGAAAATCGTATTTCTCGGAATCCGCCGGAGTTATACGGAAACTTTCGGCAATTTCTGAAGCTCATGCCTTAGAGACTAGGCTGTGCGGGCTTTCGATTGAACGTGAATATAATTAGCGTTACTATTGGTTGCATATAATTACGGAAAAAATCCGTCTATAAAGTTATACAAATGAGGTAATTATGAGAATCGATGTCCAGTATATTTCAAGCTTACTTAGTGTGTTCCTAGAATCAGATACGGCTCACATTACCTTATCTGTGTTAGAGAACGCGGGGGTGAAAATCTATACCGATGATCGTAAAGGATTAGATGAGAAGTTCGTTTTCCATGCCCAATTGTTAGTTGAAAATGGCTTAGTTAGTGACAAAGATCTTCGTTCTGATTCGCTGAATACTTTTGGTATTTCATACAATAAATCTGGCGGAACTATCGTTGAAAGAGATGTTCGATTAACTCAACAAGGGCATGATTTCGCAAGTGCATTGAACAATAAAGAAGTGTTAGAGAAACTAAAGACTGAACTAACAAATGCTCCTTTCCGAGTACTATTTGATGGCAGCCAAAAATTACTTGAGCACTACTTAACCAAAAAATTGGATGCACTGTTGGCATAAATTTGTATAACAAATTGTTCAACTGGATTCCAAAACGCTCGGCACTTTTGTAATGGTCGGCTTTTGTGGTTAAGGTGGTCATATTTAGTTTGGTGGTCAGCGTTTTCTCACCAATTAACAAGGCGTTATAAGTCAAAGGTAAATATGGATCATCTATTAGAAGATAATAATATATCAGTCACGCATGACACTGTTTTGCCGAGTGGGCACTTAGTTAAAGCTGGTAGCAAAGTAACCACAATTTCCTCTCAAGGAGAATATAATGGCTACAAAATGCGAGTACCGCCTCCAGAGTTCGAAGCATTAATGTTTTTCAATGCATTGGAAGCCGCATTTAAAGCAGAACAGATGAAAAAAGACATTTTAATTCAGCGCTCCGGTTTTGATGGAATGTTTGAAATAGACACTAGTGAAGAGAACATGCAAAAGTTTTTTGCTATGTGTCAGCAAGCAATGGCAGCGATAACATTCTCAATTAGTGCTATAGAGTCATGGGTAAATAAATCATTTGTTTTGCATGGTAAAGTCGACGGAAAGCCTACTCAATTACGCCTCGAACGTCCAAACAAGACAGCCCGTGAGATTTTTTCTGACAAGATAGCTTCCGATCAATCTATTCCGATCAGACCTAAGTTGTTTCAATTAGCGCCTCAGGTATTCAATGTTCCACCACTTAAAGAACACAGTTCTTTGAGAAAGGCAGTATCAGAACTTGTGGATGAACGAAATATCGTGATGCATATGCAATCTAGTTTAACTATCAGTAGTTTGGAGTTTGACCGAGTTAGCTATGCTGTAAAGTTGTACAAGGTGAGTGCTTTTCATGGACCAGAGCAAATTCTCAAGTATTTCAACTATATCTATGAAAAATCTGCCTTGACCACGCCCTTATGGTTAAGTGTCGCAAGTGGTGAGTTAAAGTCCTGTCGCAAGAAGTTGAAATGACTTATAACGAATAAGGATTAAGCGTTGCGCAGCCAACGTTAAATCCCGAGTGTTGAACAAGCCCGAAGCTTCTATATATGTAAATTGTGCGATCTGCTCTAGAAGGGTCGCGGCCTTGATGCTTTCCTCAAGGCGAATGCGGTCTTCGTAAGGCAGAGGTTTCGACACATCATCCGGTGCGTCCTGCACTTCAGTTTTGCTATTTGCCATACCTGAAGTTATTCATTAATTGCTAATGTTCGATTTTCCGAAACTGATTTTTGTCCAAAAACGAGTTGAACGGTCATAGAAATACTGTTGTTAAAATGTGCATTTATGCATATTATCTAGATACTTACTTTGAATATCATCATGTCACCCATACTTTGCCCACTTTCTTCGCTCCTGATAGTGGGCTTTTTTTCATCTTGCCATACCTGTAGTTATTCATGATTTGCTAATGTTTGATTTTTCGAATCTCATTTATGTCCAAAACCGAGTTATGAGGACTATTTCTTGTGTGTGATCACCAAGCGATTCTGTCGTACCTTAAGACCAACCGATTTTGTCATATGTTCGCATTTCAGAGGGCTACGAAAGAAAATATGCCATAGCTAAGAGCTATTATTAATAAAGGGCTGAGAGGCCACATTGGACTTTTCGCTGAAACCCCAAGTTACCGTATAAAGCTTAGCGTACGTTTTCGTTCCATTGGGCTTCAGCCCCCGACATTACTCAGCCCTACTCTACTTAAAAAAGTGACACTGTAATCAATTGATATAATTTTAATGTCTTGGTAATCACGCGTAGATTTCAAGGCTTAAGCTGCATTTTTTCTAGATCACATATAACCCTAATTATATGTGATCTAGAAAAAATGCAGTGAATTGGTTAGACTGTAATGAACTACGAAATCATTAGTTGGAAATAATATGGTCGGCAATGAAATCTCATTTCATACGGACTTTTCTCGTTTAAGGCCAGAACATGTGCACCAAGCGATCATGCTCGCACGAAAGCACGGTACATCGAGCAAACAGTACCAAAAAATTCAAGATGCGATTAACCATCTTTTGAGAGAGTTCAATAAACGTGAAGAGCGTTATGCTAAGAACTCACTTTCTCAGCTCTACAGCAACTGGTCGCGATTTGAGAAATGGTGTCACGAGCATGAGCATCATCCATTGCCAGCAGCCGCAGAAACAATCGAATTATTCTTTGAAGATAAGGTCGACGACTTACACCGTAACTCTAACCGGTCTTATGCGTGGACTATTTCTAAAATTCATCGTATCTCGGGTTGTCCGGATCCATTTCTTGATGAAATCGTGCGTGACAAGATGGCTAGTATCTTTCGCAGAAAAGTTGAGGCAGGTGAACGAATTGTACAGGCTTCAGCGTTTCGAGAGAAACACTTAGATAGAATAACCGAATTATGGCGTCATTCCCCTAGCTTACGGTATCGTCGTGATCTGGCTTTACTGACAGTTGCTTATGAAAGCTTGCTTCGGGCATCGGAAATCGCAAATATCCGTTTTGGCCACTTAGAGTACCCAGGTGACGGAACTGCATTGCTGACTATCCCTATCACTAAATCTAATCATAGTGGCGAACCAGATACTGTGGTGTTTAGTCCAGAAGCTGTTGATATTATTCACGAATATGTTGAATTGGCAGGGCTTGATGACACCGATGAGCAAGCCTTTTTGTTCGTCGGGGTAAGCCGACACAACACGCCATATAGACCAAAGCTAATCGCCCCCACTCACCCTGAAAGTGGCAAAAATCATAAGAAAATGACGTCATGGACTATCGAACAGATTTTCAACAAGGCATGGGAGGCCCTCAATTTGGGTAAGGTCGGGATCGCTACTTTTACTGGCCACAGTGCAAGAGTTGGCGCTTGTCAGGATTTATTGACGGATGGATACACTATCTTGCAAGTACAGCAAGCTGGTCGTTGGTCCACACCGGCAATGGTGATGAGGTACGGTCGTGGGATATTGGCAAAAGATGGTGCAATGGCACAGAAACGGGCGTCTAGAGGAAGAATATAATCATGATACTATACCGAATCAACTTGAAGATGCAGGCTTGAGAACCTGAAAATTATCATTAATTCGAGATGTCAAAGTAACTGCGATCTCTGGAAGTGATCTGCTCCAGTCAGACTGGACACTCCATTAAGCGACTTTTTGATTTTCAAAGTTAACAGGGCTTAGATACCCAAGAGCACTGTGCCTTCTTGTACGATTATAATCAATCTCTATGTATTCAAAGAGCGTTTGGCGCATCTCGTCTCGCGTCATGATCGGCTCGTAATGGATCACTTCAACTTTCATTGAATGGAAGAAGCTCTCAACGTAAGCATTGACGCTCCTATGTCAAGACAGACTCGCTAGATCTTTCAGTATTAGCGGGAATAGCTCTCAGCAATTTCCCTTCCTACTCATACTTTGCTTTAGATTATAAGCAGTTATAATGTCACGATAATCTTTTGAGCAGTACTGGCTGCCTCTGTCACTATGAACGATAACCTGCTCAGGGAACCCTCGACGGAACAAGGCCATTGATAACGCATCGCAGACCAGAGTTGCCGTCATTCTGGTGTCCATAGACCAACCGACTACTTGCCTTGAATAAAGGTCAATAATTACCGCCAAATACAGCCAGCCTTCGCTTGTCGCAACATAGGTGATGTCTCCCGCCCACTTTTGATTCGGAGCCTC
>NZ_OANU01000120.1 GCF_900089835.1 Vibrio thalassae
TAACCATACAACCCCAAAGGGTCTTTCTATTTGTCTTCACTTTTGAAAAGTGAAAGCAAACGGTCAAACAACCAAAGTTGTCTGCATTTTTATACATGTGCAGACTCGATTTTGCCGGACTCAAATTCCAAGAACACTTGAATGTGTGTTGGTACCTACATCTTTCGATATAGGATTTGAGAACTTTTAATAGATAACAATTAATCAAATCGTTATCTGTCAGCTTTCCAAATTGTTAAAGAGCTTGTTTTCTACAGCAATAAAGCTTTCGAAACCATTTTTAAGAACACTTAAGAAAATATGCTTAAAGATGGTGGGCGATACCGGGCTCGAACCAGTGACCCCCTCCTTGTAAGGGAGGTGCTCTCCCAACTGAGCTAATCGCCCACGAAAATCATTCCGTGGAATGTTCAAGAATGGTGGAGCTAAGCAGGATCGAACTGCTGACCTCCTGCGTGCAAGGCAGGCGCTCTCCCAGCTGAGCTATAGCCCCATATCTTGAGATTTCCTTCAAAGAAGGAAATGGTGGGTCGTGCAGGATTCGAACCTGCGACCAATTGATTAAAAGTCAACTGCTCTACCAACTGAGCTAACGACCCAATGGTATCCCGTAGGGGAGTCGAACCCCTGTTACCGCCGTGAAAGGGCGGTGTCCTAGGCCTCTAGACGAACGGGACACTGCGTTTGTAAGTGTTGGGCACTTACATTTCTCTTTACATCATAAA
>NZ_OANU01000119.1 GCF_900089835.1 Vibrio thalassae
AGGTTCATTATTGAAACGATTAATGACCAATTAAAGAATATATCTCAAATAGAGCACTCAAGGCATCGCAGCTTACATGGTTTTATGTTGAATTTACTTGGCGGACTAATCGCTTACTGTCTGAAACCAGAAAAGCCATCACTCAACATCACAAACACTGAAAAGACAGGATTGATGGCGATGGCTTAAACCGATCTCAGGTTAGTTAACTCCGGCATCGCGATCGGAGCATTAGCGGCTGTAATCTTGAACTTTGTTCTTCCAGAAGATCGCGTATCAAATGAGACGCCTGTTGAGAGTAAGGCATAAGCATGAACACGCCAGTTTATAACACTAACCATATTCAGTTTGCGATTGTTGGCGATACTTTTCATACGCCAGTGAAAGGTGAGTTTGAATTCATCCGTGATTATCTAATTTTGGTCAATGCGGACGGTGATATTGATGCGACCTTCACGGCAGATCATCCGTCGTATCCAACAATGCTGACGCAATTAACGGAGCAAGGTAAATTACAAACATTACGCCAAGGCCAGTATTTACTCCCTGGCTTAGTGGATCTGCATTGTCATGCGCCACAGTGGCCTCAAGCGGGGAAAGGGTTGGATTTACCCCTTTATGATTGGCTACAAGACTATACGTTTCCATTAGAAAATCGTTATAAAGACGTCGATTTTTCGCAAGCTATCTACCAAGATGTAACGAAAACATTGCTCGCAAACGGAACAACCAGCGCGGTCTATTTTGCTTCGATTTACCGAGAGTCCACGGAGCTACTGGCGCAAACGTGTTTGGATCTTGGTCAAAGAGCTTATGTTGGCAAAATCAACATGGATAATGCTGAGCAGTGCCCAGACTTTTATCGTGAGAATGACATTGCTCTTGCCTTTGCAGAGACCGAGGCATTCGTGAGTAATATTTTTGCACTAAAAGGCAATGATAGCAGTCTGGTGAGCCCGGTAATCACGCCACGCTTTGTACCAAGTTGTACTCCGAAAATGCTCGATAAGCTTGGGTCTTTGGTACAAAAGTACGATCTGCACATGCAAACGCACTGTTCTGAAAGTGATTGGGCTCGTGATTATGCCCAGCAGCACTATGGCAAAAGTGACGTTCAAATATACGCAGATGCGGGGCTACTTAATAACAAATCCGTGTTGGCACACTCCATCTTTTTAACGGAACACAACATTGAGTTGATTAAGCAGTTCAATGCAGGGATCGCACACTGTCCACTATCAAACATGTTTTTCGCCAATGCGGCAATGCAAACCAGAGAACTACTCGATAGTGGTGTACAGATTGGTTTGGGAAGCGATATTGCTGGTGCGCCATCGCCTTCTATTTTTCGCGCTGCCTTTGATGCGGTTGCGCACTCCCGCGTGCGTGAAGAAGGTGTGGATGTCAATGTGGCCGCTTGTGAACGTGGTACGGCAAACGCACGCATCACTTTTGTCGAAGCGTTTTGGATGGCAACTACAGGTGGTGCTCAAGTATTGGATGCTAAAACGGGTGTGCTAAACGCTAAGCACCACTTTGATGCTCTTGTGCTTGAAACCAGTCCATTGATTGGTAACTTACGTATTTGGCCTGAGTTTGACTCGCCGCGAGATATTCTGGAAAAAATCGTCTGTTTAGCACAAAAAGAGAATATCCAGCAAGTTTGGGTGCAAGGTAAGCGCGTAGTTTAACTGATAAAGGTCTAGCCCTTGAGCTAGACCTTTTGGTAAACAGGTCATGGTGATGATGGTGTATACCGCCTTAACACTGAGAATGTTCTTGATTGATGCAAAGGAACTGCCCAAACACTCGTTCTTCGATCAAGACAGTAGATTAGACAAAAACAGTGCGTCATTTGACACACTGTTTTTTTGCTGTTCGGTTGTGGCGTATCTAATGGTTGATGATATCGCTTTCGAAGCTGCGTAGATGTTGTTTCACTTCCTCAGAAGCAAAAGCGTTGTCAACGCTGTTCATATATATCTGGCGATAGTCCTCCTTAGTGAGCTCGAACGTGTCAAATACTTTTTCTACTTCACGAGTCATATCGGTATCAGAAACCGTGCGATTATCGGTATTAATGGTCACTATGACCCCATCTTTATGGAACTGACGGATAGGGTGATCGTCAAAGGCATTGACGCATTTAGTTTGCACGTTACTCGTTGGACAAAGTTCTAAAGCAATCGTGTGATCTTTTACCGCGCTATATGCCTGTTCATTATCTTTGATGTGAACGCCATGGCCAATTCGCTCGCCTTCAGGGTTGATGCCGACACCCAAAGCGCTGCAACTCGCTCCGCAAATACAGCAAATACTGCTCCAAATTGATATGTTGGGGTGGGCTCCGCAGTTCGACCCTTTTCAAAGTGCACGCGTGTACCATCTGGAGCTCGTAGAAACAGCCTACAGTTCACTTTATTTAAATATAGTAATTGAGGCCTTACAGCAAGCCCCCAACATAAAGCTAAAGACTAAAACATGGAACCAAGACACGTTTGAGCGATTGATTAAACGCGATGCAGATTTTGGTATCGGTATGGTCGAATTTGATGAACGATCCACGAACCAAGTTCAGCAAGTGCCCAAATAACTCGAGTGTGTCGAGTTGGTTCGCGACTATGCGGTATGTTTGATGCGTCCGGACCATCCGGCGTTAAAGGCACAATGGAGCCTTACGACTTTCATGAATTATCGTCATATACACGTCGTGACAGGGGGCGTTGGCAGTTGGTTGTTATTAGATATTCTTACTAATCGAGGCATCCAACTCGATATCGCATTAAGTGTGCCTGACGTCAGCAGTGCCATTGCAGTCTGTCGTCAAAGCGACATGCTACTTTGTTATCCGCATAGCGTTGTCAAAGAAGTGGTAGAGGCGGGAACGCTTATTGCTAAACCTGTGCCGTTAGCGGCGTTTTTCAAGGTAGTTGTCGCCTTTAATTTTTTAAGCAGCTTCTTTCTGCCTTTCAGGATTTAGCTTAACTTCACCAACTTCATCCCAGTTTCTAGATTCGTTTGACCACCGCTGTGGGTTGGCTGCTCTCGCTTGTTTATAAAGCTCTTTGCGCTTAGCTAAGATGGTACTATCCTCTCCATTATGGCGTTGAACTGGGGTCACG
>NZ_OANU01000118.1 GCF_900089835.1 Vibrio thalassae
ATAAGTGCGAACGGTATTTCTAGAGATACCTAAATCTCGCGCGATGCAGCGGATGCTTTGCCCTTGCTGATGTAAAACGTGTATTTCCACTAGTTGCTCCTGATTGATCATAATCCGCCGCTTTGTCCATTTTACGAACGGATAGTTTGCCTCAGGTGGGTCAATTTTAAATCGGCGTTAGTGGGTCATTTTTACATCGGCGCTGACAACTACGCTATTAACTACATTTGCTAGTACCAGAGCGACATTCCTATATTACGGTGCAGTGCCAATTTGTACGTCTGATTTAGAAAACTCACTTATGAGTACATTGGAATCCATGTTTGGATACATCCTCGCATACATGGCTATTTCTGTCCTCACGCTAGGGATGTCGTGAATTGGATCTCGTTTGACTCTCTCCAGCAGCAATGTTTCTAGGTATAGGTAAACCACTTGTTCAACTGCATAGAGCGGTGTTTGTGTCTTGTTGAAGTGATCTGTTAAAGCAGTTCTCAATCTATTTGATTCAAAATGATCAAAGGCTATGCATAAATTGTCATTGTCTAGTTCACATAGCAAGCTTTCAAATAGGGTGAATTTGCAGACTTGGAATTTATATTGGTCGAAGATGTTTGCACCAACTTTTACCCCCTGTCCATCAGTAAAATTAAAACGGTCTTTTGCTAACCACTGTTCTTTCTTGAGTAGTTTTTCGATGTCTTCCATGGTTCAAGTTTCCTTCTTGACTAAGGCTATCGCCACCAGCTCACTTTCACGCTCACGAGTTCCTCCTACAGATCAACTTTAACATCGTCCGAAAACAAGCAATTTATTTAGCTCTCGTTTAGATATGACTTTGGCTTGAGCCATGTTCGTGTACCTCGGGAAATATCCATGAATTACAGAAAGTTCCACACACTCGGCATTAGCACTGTATTTGTTAGGTTAGCACAGATAAACAGGGAGTTTCGGGGAAATCTATTCCTGAAGTTATTCATGACTTTGCTAATGTAAGATTTTTGAAACTCATTTATGCCCCATTCGTGCTTAGAGTTGTTACTCTTCACTAAAAAAAATGATTATATTGACCAACATTTTCTAATGTTGGAAGCTTATGCACAGTCAGTTCCGTTGAAGTGCCACAATGCATAGTAATAGTAAGGTAATCTATAAAATCACATACCCAAACGGTAAGATCTACATCGGTAAAGATCTTACGAACAGTATCAACTACTGGGGAAGTGCAAAAAGTGAGGTCATAGCTGAGGATTTTAGCTTTGAAGAAAGAATGAATATGACCATTCAACGCGAAGTTATATTCTTTTCTGATAGCGCTGATGAAGTCAATAAGAAGGAAGCTGATTTGATTCGCCAGTACGACTCTAACAACCCTGATGTTGGGTATAACAGGTGGCCAAAGTACAAACGCTAGATGTCCCTTTACGCGTTGGGATATGGTTAATGAACAAGAAGAATAAAAACAGCAATGAGTAAATTATCGCAATCAAAGAAGATCGCACTCTTCCTGGAAGGCAACCCAAATCAACGATATACCGCAAAAGCGATTGCCGAAGCGATCACTGACCGTTATCCAGAAGATTATGCCGAGAAAAGGGCGAACCCTCGCTTTGAAACTGAGCAAGACTTTATTTCACAGGTCGTTGCTGAAATCGGCTCTCAGAAACAAAGCATTCTTAATCAATCAGATAAGATTAAATGGCAAGACAAACCCCGTCCTAGAGTGTACTGGTTTGATGATGGCTCGTTGTTGGTGAATGACGAACCAGTGCCTGAAGAAGAACCATCAGACGAAGCGCCGATAAACAATACGCTGAGTGAGCATGATTTATATCCGATCTTAATGGATTACCTAAAGTCAGAACATCAACTTTACTGCTTACGAATCGATGAAAAGCGGTCAAAGAATAATTTAGGCAGCGGTGGAAATCAGTGGTTGCATCCCGATATTGTCGCAATGGAACCCGTTGCGCAGCAATGGCATCAATACGTTAAAAGCTGTGTACTTCAAGGAGGTGGTCAAAGTGTTCGTTTGTGGTCATTTGAAGTTAAGAAAACACTAACGATGGGCAATTTGCGTAAGTGTTTCTTCCAAGCGGTCAGCAACTCGTCATGGGCTAGCGAGGGCTATTTAGTAGCTACAGCGATTGCTGATAGCCGTGTTGAGCAAGAACTGCGAATGTTAAGCGCTTTGCATGGTATTGGTGTCATTCTACTTTCTGTAGGCAATCCATCAGAAAGTGAGCTGCTGCTACCAGCTAAAAAGCGTCCTGAGATTGATTGGCAGTCCGTGAACCGACTTGTCGAAGAAAACGCAGACTTCAAAGATTTTATCGATCTAGTTTCTAACTACTACCAGACAGGTCGTGTCCGCAGCAAAGATTGGAACCATTAAGGATAGAATATCGATAATTTGCGTTTGGAGTTAATGAGTTAGAAAAGGGCTTTTCAATACTAGAAGTTATCCGCATTTTCCTAATTTAAATGATTACTCTAAGTAGCCTTTGTCCAAAGCCTTCACAGGTTGAATTTTTACCCGTGTGTGATCACCAAGCGATTCTGTCGTACCTTAATTACCAAGCGACTTTGTCATTACACTAACTACCGAGGGAAAATGTCGGGACTGATTTAGCGTACTTTTTAAAGTAATCAAATGAGCTTTAAAGGGTGCTAAGGATGTTCTATATGGATTCAAAATCACAGTTTACTGTCGATATCATTAGCAAAGTCATTGATGGCAAAATTACTATCAATAGTGCTACGCAATTACTGCAAAAATCACGAAGAACCGTTGAACGTTACTTGAGTCGCTATCGCAAGGAAGGCATTCGGTTTGTGATCCACGGTAACACTGGCCGTGCCCCCATCAATAAAATCCCTGAGTCACTCAAGAAAGAGGTGCAGAACCTCATTCAAACCAAGTACTACGACTTTAATCTTCAACATCTATCAGAGCTTCTGAGCAAAAATGAAGGGCTGTCGATTAAGCGTGAAACGTTACGTTCTTGGGCGCATGATATTCACCACGTCAAGCGTTCTAAACGCCGTAGAAGTCGAGTCAGAAAGTATCGAGAGCGTATGCCGCTGCCAGGGCTAATGCTGCAAATGGATGGCAGTCCTCATCGCTGGTTTGGTGATGAAAAGTCTTGCTTGATTGCCATCATTGATGACGCTACTAGTGATATTCATGCGCAGTTCTTCCCGTCAGAGACCACTGAAGGCTGCATGAAGGTGATGCGAGCTTATATTGAAAAGCGAGGCATATTCAAAACTCTCTACGTGGATCGAGCAGGTATCTTTGGTGGGCCGAAACGCAGCAACTTCTCGCAAATGCAGCGAGCTTGTGATGAACTCGGTATCGAAATTATCTTCGCCAACTCACCTCAAGGGAAGGGACGAATCGAACGAGCCTTCGATACCTTCCAAGACCGCCTTGTCCCTGAACTGCGCCTCAATAACATCGCTGACATGGAGAGCGCAAACCGATACTTGCAAGAGGAGTTTATCCCCAAATACTGGGTGAATAATGTCATGGTTCAAGCGACTAAATCGAGCTCTGCGTTCAAGTCGTTGCCACCTGACCTAGACCTTAACAGCATCTGCGTACAGAAAGAATATCGAACGATACGACGTGACCACACGTTTAGCTTTGATAGCAAAATGTACGTTATCGACTCGCCAGTACGTTACTCCATAGAGAACCAAAAAGTAGAAATACGATGTCAGTTCGATGGTACCTTCTCTGCTTACTTCGGTCATCGACGGTTGTCGGATAGGCGGCACCTGTTACCAGGTGCCTCCCTCCTCAGAACCGTACGTGCAACTTTCACTGCATACGGCTCAAGCCTCCACAAAGGCACCGTTAAGCACCCAGTAACAATTACCTTTGCGATACACACACAAAGCTTTAAAACTGTCCCAATGGCCACTTAATGAGTAAGAAACCACGGTTCGTTGTCAGAAGACGCACTAATTT
>NZ_OANU01000114.1 GCF_900089835.1 Vibrio thalassae
GTAAACGCCCCATAAACCCACGGGGCGATCTTGCTAATGCTTGAAGTTCCAAGGTAGGAGCGCATCGATATCAGGCTCAGATTTCGCTAACTCTTGCATGCACTTGACCATGTAGTCGTAGAGGATGAGCCCATTGGCTTTCGCGGTCTCGACGATACTGTAAAGCATCGCGCTCGCTTCAGCACCATTTGGTGTACTCGAGAACAACCAGTTCTTCCTGCCAATGACCAGCGGTTTAATTGCGCGTTCAGCACGATTATTGTCTATCGATAAGTGACCGTCATCGATATAGCGGATGAGCTTGGGCCACTGGCCAAGCGTGTATTTTATCGCTTTACCCAGCGGGCTAGATTCTATCACTTGTTGAGTAGTCATCCACTCATACAACTCATCCAATATCAGCTTGGCATGCTGTTGACGTTCTGCTTTTCGTGTCTCGACAGACGCACCTTTTAAGCGGGATTCTATCCCATAGAGTTTCTGGATTTTGGCCAACGCTTTATCTGCTTTGCCTGACTTACCTTTACCTTGAAGCTTCTTAGCCTCCATGAACTTACGCCGTGCATGCGCCAAGCAGCCAACATTGGTCACTTGGTGAAGACCATCATAGGCACCATAACCATCGGTTTGCAGATAACCACTATAGTCCCCTAAAAAAGCAACAGGGCACGCCCTCGCGCGACTGTTTTGATAGTCGTACAAGGCGATATTTTTCACATCAGGCAGTGCTGCATCAGGCGAGTCTGCGCCCGAACAGTACAGCCACATATAACACTGTTTATCTTCCTTGAGCACATTAAGCGGCGTTTCATCTGCCTGAACCACCACTTGTTGAAGTAAGTGCTCTTTTAGGGCGGCATAGAGTGGTTTGAACTTCTCACTGACTTGGATAACCCACCTTGCCATAGTAGTTCGTGACAGCTCGATACCCGACTGGGTAAACAGCGACTCTTGCCGATACAGTGGCATTGCGTATTGGTATTTGCCAAGGATGATATTGGCCAGCAAGCTTTCTGTCGCGAAGCTCTTAGGGATAATGCTTTGCGGCGCTGGTTTTTGAACGATGCGGTTTTTGTCTTCTGTTTGCTCGCACTGACGACAAGCATACTTAGGACGAACATATTCCAGCACTTTGAGTACGGCAGGTGAGAACTCTAGCTTTTCACTGCGGTCTTCGCCGATTTTATGCAGACTATGTTTACAGCACGCACATTGCTTTTCATGGTCATCTAAATCGAGTTCAATAACTTCACGAGGCAAGGTCTTTGGAAGTGGATTGCGTTTACCGCGTTTCTTCGTTGTGGTGGTCGTCGTGACCTCAACTTCTTCTTCCTTAGTGGCTTCACATTCCACTTCGTTGAAGAGGTCACCTTGAGATTCATCGTAAGGTTTTAGCGCCTCCGAGCGTTTAGCGAACTGGCGTTCGAAGGCAAGTTTGAGCTGTTCAAGTAGCGACTGGCGCTCTTGTTTCAATCGGTTTTCTGACGCCATCAGCGCTTTCACCATCGCTTGTAGCTCGGCAATATCTTGACTTTCTGGGTTGATGTTTGGCGTCTTTTTCATGACATTTATTATACTAAAATCATGCCACTAACGCTTGGTGGATAAGGCTTTTTTATCGTTTAAGTCATTGTAAAATCGTTTATTCGAACGGGTTTGTGGCCGATAATCGTGAAGCCAGAAAGCAGTCTATCCAGCTCGAATTGAGTCAGAGTAAACACCTCATTTTTCTCTTTTGATGGCCACTTGTACTTGGCTTTTTCGAGACGTTTGTACCAAAGAGCAAAGCCTGTTTTATCCCAGTACAATACTTTGATTTTGTCGCGCTGTTTGTTGGTAAACAAGAACAGTGCGCCACTTCCTAAGAGCAAATCGGTGTCAATTTCGATAATCGCCGCGAGGCCGTTGATGGACTTTCTAAAATCGACGCTCTCACGATACAGATAAATTTCTGGAGCACTGAGCATGCGTTTCATGATAGCGCCCCGATAAGTTCTGCCAAGTAGGTTGCGGGTGTTCCTTGTGGAATGCTCAACTCAACATCATTGACGAGCAGTGTCATGTTAGCGGTGACTATCTGAGCTTGATACTTCGTCGTCTTTTCGACGACTTCCGCTCTGACAAATCCAACTGACGTTGGTTGTATTGCGGTTTGCAGTTGGCGCCGTTTGGCGAAGAATGTCGATAAACTCAGTCCGTGCTGTTCGCAAAAAACGCGTTGAGTAATATTGCTGCTTTCGTATTG
>NZ_OANU01000113.1 GCF_900089835.1 Vibrio thalassae
GCCAAAAGATGCCGTTCAAGTGGCGCCTTCCAGCAACCAACCCCTACCTTCTGACTGAAGCCAGAAACACAGTTACTTCAAGATACTCAGATGTTGCTATGGCCGTTGGCCTTGATTAAGCGGAGAGCCGTATGCGCTGAAAGGTGCACGTACGGTTCGGAGAGGAGAGGCAGAGAGATAGTTCGACTACGCTCTGTCTCTTACTCTACTATTTGTGCCAAAGTGTTCCAAATCATCGCAAATGGTGTCGTTGGGTTATTGATTGATAAGTCGCAGTCCAACGGGTAGGGCATCACCAAATAGCTTTTTAGAGTCAGATTCAGACAGTGTTTTGACCTCAGACACCAATTCATACCAACTAGAAGGTGCTTTAGATGCTTTCAACTTATCTAAGACCTGTCCCCGATAGTCATCCGAAATATCTAGTGAGCGGTCTCCAGTTTTACGGCACATCAGGACACAAGCAAAGCCTATCATTGGTTCTTTCAGCCAGTCTTGTTCCAGTAGCTTTGGTAGCCATTGTTCAACCTGTTCTCTTGCTATCACGTTATGCTGACTGCCGTAAAGCGGCGTACGAGAAGCGAGTCTTCCTAATGCCCACCAATGCGCTTGTTCGAACTGAGACTGATTAAAGGCTTTGCTAAGATACCAAGTCGCTAACAGAACTTTGTCATCGACGTACAAGTTCTCTAAGCTTGCCGATAAACGAACCATGGCTTCGTAACCTTTGTCCTTGGCACCTTGGAATGTTTTGGCATTCTTCATTGCACCAGGATGCAAGTACTTGGCGATTCCGCCTAATATTACTTCCTGTTGCTCTTCATTCAGACCACCTGAAACACGACGCCAGAAGGTCCACCAATCACTCCACCCTTGTGCATTTTGGAATTGAATACCTTGTTGGTATAACCCCCAAATTTGCTCCATACGCCATGAGTCGGTCGCATCACCAAAGCCAGGACGCATACAAAAACCTGTCAAACGAAGCCAGTTCTTTTCGTGTTGTTCCGAACGACGACGACGTTTTCGGCCGAGAGAAAAACTATCAACCAGAGAGCGTAAGGTGTGAAAATCCCAGTCATCTTTTTTACCAAGGTTTTTCTCAAGCACTTTTGCGAGCAGCTTTATTTCTTTGCTATCAGCACTGTTTTTGTTACCACTATACAAACGAGAAATCAGTTCTTTACTTGGTTCGAGTCCAGGGTGAGCGGAAACCGTTTCTTCTTGTGCTTGTTGATTTCGAACTTCAAACTCAAGCGCCCATCGCTGCGCATCATTCTCGGTGCTTACGCATTCAATCTTAAGTGTGCCAACTTCTGTTAATTGACATGCAAGTTGAACTTCGACTCGTTCTTTTTGATTAGCGGCAAGCTGTAATTCGCTACCCTGTAACGTATTGATGTATGGCGGTAATGGCGTGAACTGATCGGGGTCGATTTGAACCATTAAACCGTTTTGTACTTTTTGATGATCGCCAAAGTAATCATGAGTAGAAGTAAGAAGGTTAAAGCGAACTGGTTCACCAAGAGTCAGCGCAAATCGACGTCCGGTTAAACGTATTTCTTGCCCTTCATCTGTCCCTTTAGACAATAAACATAAGGCTTGCCCCAGTTTGTTTTTCTCTTGTAAGTGTAGGAAGTAGGAGCGTGCACTACCGCCACCAATTTTAAGCTGTGCACCACGGCGTGCTTTTGCAAAAGCAACAGCACCAAGCGCAACAGACCAATCTGGATGAGGGTTAGAAAGCAAAGAAATAGGTGAACCTTTCCAATTCTCAACAATATCGACCACGCGACGCGTGACTAAGTCACTGTTGAAAACGCCACCATTGAGCAACAGGCCAACGGGAATCGCTGGCTCACTTTGGTCGCCCAAGGCGTCTTTAGCAACTTCCTGATGTAGGTGTAAGAATTCAGAAACATGTTTACTTACCGCTGGGTCTGAAACATAAGGTAGTCCAAATTCAACCACAGCGCTTCGTTTCTTATCTGGCAGCTCACCAAACCCAGTAGTGGGGAAGAAGCCTTCGAGAGCAATTTGATGGACTTCCTGTTTAGTCAGAGCAATACTTTTCGTGCCACCTATCAAACGAGAACCACTGCCTAACATGGTGATTTTCATTTCGTCTGGCGCATGTGCAGAGAGTAGTGCTTCTTTCGCTTTACGAGTTTGCTGAATCAGTTTTGTAAGACTGGCGGCGTTAAGTTTTTTGGTTTCGTTAAATCGCTGCTCTGCCATGTGGGCAAGCGCCAAATCGAGGTTATCACCGCCCAGCATCAAATGCTCGCCGACTCCAATTCGATTTAGTGATAATTCGTCATTGTCGTGTTTAGCTTCAATCAAACTCAAGTCAGTCGTACCACCGCCAACATCACAGACTAAGATCAATGGCACTTGCGCTAACTCTTTCGCGGCGGTGTCTTTGTGCCTTGCGTACCAGTCATAACAGACCGCTTGTGGTTCTTCTAACAGATGGACTTTGGGTAGTCCTGCCAACTTTGCTGCTTGCAAGGTGAGCTTTCTCGCCGTTTCATCAAAGGATGCCGGTACCGTAATAACAACATCTTGATCTTCAAGTTTGTTGTAATGGTGACGATGGTTCCAAGCTTGACGGATGTGGTTAAGATAGCTTGCACTGGCAATGACAGGCGATACTTTCTCGACATCTTGCGCTCCAGCCCACGGAAGAATGTCGTCTTCACGATCAACCGCGGTATGGGAAAGCCAACTTTTGGCACTTGAGACCTGACGGCCTTCAACTTTTGCCCCCAACTCTCGCGCCCATTCACCAATAATGATGTTGTTTAGATCACCACTCACCGGGTGATTTTCCCATGGGAGCGTGAGGTCTGCTTCTGACACTTGCTGGGTTACGGGGTGATAACGGAAAGAGGGTAGTAACGGTTTACGCACTACTTCGCCTGGGCCAACGAGTTGGTCGATTTCAAACAATTCGACCGGAGAGTTAGAGAGGTCGTCTTGAATTTCACAGAATGCGACAACCGTATTGGTTGTACCTAAATCGATACCGACCAGATATTGTGAGGATGCCATGACATGCTCCAGTTAGGTCTTAATAAAGACTGGGATTAGCGATAAAAAACGGCACGTAATGTGCCGTTTTGTCATTTAATTATTGTTATGCGTCTTCGCGGACGTCAAATTCAACGTGCCATTTTTGGCCATTATCCGAAGCGATGGCTTCCAGATAGAGAGTGCCTAGCTCGGTAACGCGCGATGACAGTGTTACAGGAACTACTTCACCAACGCTGCGACCTTCTGATACTGGCAACGTCACTTGAATTTCTGGCAGTTCTTCCAGCTCTTCTGGTTGCCAAAAATCAAGGTGGACACCGGCTTCATCGTCACGGCGAGTGGTTGAACCAAAGAATTGGAAGTGAACAGGCTGGCCAATGACAAGTCCGAACTCTTGACTTGGGACTTGAACACTACTGCCTTCTTCCATGCCAAATGGTGCAACACAAAGTGCTTCCATTGGAGGAGCCATACCCGGAATCGCAGGCATCGCACTCTCGATGCCGATGTAATAACTCGAGGCAATACCACCGCGAATTCGAACACCTTGACCGCGGCGAACGCTACCGTAGTAGGCCGCGCCGCTTGCTACCGCAAGATCTAAGTCCAAACCAGAAAGCATTTTAGCTTTCTCTGAACCTGCGGTCTCTAACCAAGCATTGATAGTGTTAACGAGGCGATCAGACAGCAACTTCGATTTTAGAACACCACCATTGAAGAGTAGAGCCGTTGGTTTGACGAACTCTGGTGCACTTTGCATGCCCGGAATGCCTGCAAAGGCGTTATCGGTGGCATTGCTTTGACGACTCAAAAACGCAGCAATGTGACGAGTAATCGCAGCATCTTGGGCGTAAGGTAGGCCCACTTGAGTCAATGCACCACGCGCACGTTGAACCGGATGATCTTGAATGCCGATTTGTGGGAAGAAACCGTCGACAAGTGTTTGTTGAACTTCTTGTTGGGTTAATTCAGTTTTCAGTGTTGCACCAAGTAATTTAGAACCACGACTTGGAACAACGATTGGCACCGCTTGAAGCTCAGAGTCGTTTAACAACGCTTCTTTAGCATCGCGGCAAGCATGAGTCATTGCTTGAACTTGCCATGGTTGCAGTTCTTTGCCATCTTGCGCCAGCTTCATCTTTAGGCGATAAGCTAAAGCAAGATCCATGTTGTCACCACCAAGCAAAATATGCTCACCAACGGCAACACGTTCAAGATTTAGGTTGCCATCTTGTTCTGTCACTGCGACCAACGATAAGTCTGTAGTACCACCACCGACATCGACCACCAGTACCACATCACCTACATTGACCTCATCGCGCCACTTATCGTCGCTGTTATCAATCCAGCTGTACAAGGCTGCTTGAGGCTCTTCAAGAAGGGTGAGGTGTGCTAATCCAATATTACGCGCTGCTTCTGCAGTAAGATCGCGCGCCGCTGGATCAAAAGATGCCGGAACGGTAATGGTGACGTCTTGGTCTTCAAGCTTATGCTCAGGATACATGTGATTCCATACATCTTTCAGGTGCTCTAGATACAATTCTGTCGCACGAAGAGGAGAGACTTTGCTCACTTCTTCTGGGCTACCTTGTGGCAGGAAGCTTTCACGACGGTTTACTCCGCCATGACATAGCCAAGATTTAGCACTTGCAACCAGGCGAATCGGCGTTTTTGAACCTAGATTGCGAGCAACGGCACCAACCAGTGCTTTGGGTTCGCTCGTCCATGGAAGAGTACGCGAGCCTTGTCCCATTTCGTGCTCATGAGGTTGGTACAAAAATGAGCCCAGTTGTTTGAAAGACTCAACAGTACCAGGTGCAGTGAGCTGAGGAATAGACACTACCTCTACGCGCGCTGATTCATCTGTGGTGTCAAGAAACGACATAACACAGTGCGTGGTACCTAAGTCGATACCGACACTGTATTGCGCCACTTTTTGAGACTGTTCGTGTGTTGATTGCTCCATTATAGCTCTACCTCTGCTGGTGCAATGATGGACGCATTGTAATTTTCAGATAACTTAGGCAGCGTCACTTTATCCGCTTTCCACCCTTTGTGAGCAAGTGTGCCGGAGAAAGGTGCGTTACCCGTTACATTGCCAGTAAGGCGAATGCTCTGAGGGTCGAAACCTTCTTGAACAGAGACGCGTGTTTCTTCATCTTCGCCGCGAACTGGTGACAGAGTGAAGTACTCAGTGATCACCTTTTTACCGCCAGAATGAACAACACGAGCCGCTGCACCCACTTCTTCATCAGAGAAGGAAGTCAAATCTTCTTGTAAGAAGTCGACCAAACGGGCTTCTTGTTGCATTAAGGACAGAAGTTGCATTGCAGAATCCGTAGAAGCAGTTGCAAGCTTAGATTCGACTTCGACAACTTTTTCGATGACTTTTTCTACTTCGACAACCTTTTCAACTTCAACGATTTTTTCTACTGGCTTTTCAACCTCGACGATCTTCTCTACCGGCTTTTCGACGATTTTTTCGATGACTTTGCTTTTGCGTGATACCGCGATAGCAAGCAACAAAACGCTAGAAGCTGCAAGGCCAGCGTGCAACATGTCGAAAGTGGTTGGGATAACATTTAGATCGATGTTCATAGGAGTTTCTCTATGTGTCAGTCATTAGTTGTTAATTTTGGGGCGAAGTCTAGCATAATCAAGGCTCATAGCGCGATGCTTTCGCAATAATGTCATTAGAAAGTGAGTTTTTTGGTGAAGAATTCAGCAGATAATGATGATTTTACAAAATTAGGTGATCTTCGCTGTTTTTTTTAACACTGTATCTGTTGTCTATGTCAGAGCTGTGTAAGATTTAATGTTCAAAGGTAAAGTATTGTATTTTCAATACTTATATCATTTGGATAATAAATATCATAAATATAAAAACTGGTAATACCAAAAAAACGAAAGTCAGTTAGGACAACATATATGGTTATAGGCTTAAACAAAGAGGATCGCGGTGTAAAGCGATACTCAGTGTTGGTACTAATTCTAGGATTAGTGCTGACGATTTTTATTACCCATCTTGTTTATAAAGGACAAAAGCAGCTTTCTGATTCCAATTTTGAATTCTTGGTTCACAATCAAGCTGAAAATATTAAAGAGCTCGTGATGTTAGATGTCGCTTTTATTGGTGCTGGGGCAAGCTTTTATCATGCAACACAGCCGCCAACATGGGATAACTTTTCTACTTTTGTGGCACCCTTGCTAGCGGATTCAAAAAGTTTGATAGCCATGCAATGGATGAAGAAAGTTTACCCAGAACAAATCGCGTCTCATGTCGAGCGAGTAAAGCAACACTTTCCCAATTACCAAATCTACACCGTTCCTAAAGATCTACCTCGACAAGACGGCTATATCCTAGAAAATGACGAACCTATTTATGTTGCCAGTGATGTCTATCCGGTGAACGAAGCCAATTTACGGGCTCTAGGCTATTATTCGTCACGGGAACGTGTCAGACGTGTAATTCGAAATACATTGAAAACGGGTGAACCTAGCCTGTCAGATAAAATTCGTCTGCTCCAAGATGGATTTGACCGTTCGTTACCTAAGCAGGGCATGCTAGTTTACCATCCGGTGTTTGAAATTGGCGAAAATTCTCTGCGAGGTGTTGTGATTGGTGTCGTACGAACGACAGCCTATTTTGAACAGATCGTATCGCGCACGTCGATTGGTAAAGAGGTTGGGATACAAGTGGTTGATCTCGGTTTTGATGCAGAAGATGACCCAATTATGTATGAAAACCAAGGGTGGAAAACCCTTTCTGGTGCAACTAAGAGCGTTATCATTGATCTGTACGATCGACAGTGGAATATCCAATTCAAACACGATTCTGATATTTCACATAACGATAGAGTTATCCTAATCTGTGTTGCTTCCGGCGGTTTTATTATTTCAATACTGTTGGCTTACGTTGTTCAGCTTATGTTGCGTGAACAAAGAAGATTAACCAAGTTGGTGAGTCGCCGTACTCGTGATCTCCAATATCTGGTCGAGAGAGATCCATTAACGGAAGTATATAATCGTCGAGCATTCAATCGGTTAGCCGATTATCATATTTCATGTCATAAACCATTTTCGTTAGTAATTATCGATATAGATAAATTTAAACAAATTAATGACCAATACGGGCACGTATCAGGTGACGAAATTCTCATGCAGGTTGCCGCCTGTATAAAAACAGAACTGTATCCCGATGATATGTTATTTCGATTAGGTGGCGATGAGTTTGCTGTGATTAGCCGCTGTGTCGACGAGGGGCTACTCAAAGGTTATTTGAGTAACCTATGTGCAGAAATATCCATGATCAAATGGGACAGTATCGACCCTAATTTTTTTTGTACGTTGAGTATTGGTGCCACGGTATTTAAAGGGGAGTCACTCGAAAAACTCATGAATCGAGCCGACGATCTTTTATACAAAAGTAAAGACAAGGGACGAAATAGAGCGATGGTTGCTTGATTTTTTAGCGATCAGATTAAGAACGGTCGAGGTTTTATGTTCGATACGTTACAATTCAGCCGTCCGTCTAACTAATCTTAATATCCGTATGAATTATAATCGTGTCGTTTGCTTTGATCTTGAAATGTGTTGCTGGAACGTCGATGGTGTCGGCACGACGGGCGAGATCATTGAAGTAGGGCTCGCAGAAATAGATTTGGTTAAACAAGAAGTCGTCAAGCGAGCTCAATACTATGTCAAGCCAGAACACGATAAGGTTTCGTTGTTTTGTACCGAGCTTACAGGTATTACACCTCGTAAAGTAGAAAAACAAGGGCGTCCACTTGCCTCTGTTATTCAATCCATGGTGAAAAACTTTGGTGGGGCTAACAAAATTTATGCCTCATGGGGTCGAGATGACCTTATCTTGCTCGAAGAGTGTCAAGCAAAGGGCATTGAGATGCCATTTAAAGAGTTTGTAAATTTGGCAACACTGTACCGTATTCAGCAACGTCTTAAAGATAAACGTATTGGACACAAGGCGGCTCAAGAAAGTCAAGGAATAGAATGGGAAGGAAGACAGCATTCTGGTTACGTTGACGCATACAATCTAGCGAAATTGGCACTCACTATGTTGTAATATGCGAAGGTGTAGTTTTCAAGCCGAGTGGGAGAACCACTCGGTTTTTTAATGCCTATTCAACATGTTTGTGAATCAACGGCGCGTTATTTGTCTGTGACTTGTATTTTAGCCCTAATGAATTCACTGTGGTCGACATAAAGCAGTTCGGCTACCTTCCGGATGACGGCGTCTTCCAGTGGGTCAATGACACCATCCGCGTTTGCTACTTCCCACATGGCTTTGATCAAGTCAAAACGTTTCTCTTGACTGAGCTCTCTTAAGCTTGACGTGAAATCATACAACGACGTCGAGTTTTTTGTCTGCTCTTGTGCTTGCGTTAGCAAGGTTCTGGCTTCTGCTTGCTCAAGATCAAGCAACCTTTCTATTAAAGATAGCTTTGCATTCTGCTCTTTATCATCGACTTGATAGTCGGCGTTTGATACTTCACAAAGTAATGCTGCGATGGCGAGGTTAGGGCTGATAGACTTGTTGTTTGATAAGTCATCACCTTCAATAAGTTGTTTAAACATTGATGTAATGGAATTAAACATGCTATTACCTGATTTTATTACTCATTTATAATACATAGTGATTGTTGAGCTAGATCACAAGTATTTAGAGTTTAGCTTTCTGAATTAGTTTCAGGGAATGTGGTTTGAGTGCCATCCCCATGCAGAACCGATATCTCTACAGGTTTCCCTTCCTTGTCAAGTTTTACGATGCCAATCCCACTGTTATTGACTAAACGATTATGATGGCTAGGTGCTGGCTTTCGTTTGAATATTTTTAAACGCTTACGCTTGGTCAAGAGGTTAAGTGGCGAGCGAGGAGAGTAAAGCCATTTATCTAGAGTGTCGCATACTGTCAGTAGCGGCTCTGGAAATTGATTCTTAATCCCACTACAGGTGATTTGATAGATATGAGAGTCTGTCTGTTTGTAGCGGAGTTTGACGTCATAAACAAACGAGTAATGCACATCACCAGATAAAATAACGAAGTTCTTTGGCGTTTTTGTATGCGTAAAGATAGACAGCAATGTGTTCGCGCTTCCCGGATGAGCCATCCAGTTTTCGGCATCGATAATAAGAGGGTTACCTAGCTTAGTGGCGATACTTTGTAACGTTTCGATGAACTTCACACCGAACATTGGCGCGGGAGAGACAACCACAACGGATTCTAACCCAATGAGTTCTTGTTGAAATTCCACCATCGCTTCCCAATCCATTAAACCGGACGGTTTATTGAGATTTGATTCAGAACGCCAGCGTCGAGTGCGAGTATCTAAAACAACAACCTTGGGAGTTGAATCAATACTGTAGTGCCACTTTTCGTAGCGTAACAGTTGCTTGATGATCTCATCATGTCGAGTCAGTAGGATGGCATGGTTATCGAGTGAACTAGCAAACAACTCCTTGAGTTGGTCATGCCAATCCTCGGTCATTTGTTCAGGTGTATTGCCCCAAGCTTGACACATTAGGTAGGACAATAAAGCGTTACCAATGATTCGCTTAGAAAAAGGATTTTCATAAGCTGCTTTTTCCCAACCCACAGTCAGATTCCAATCGTCGGTGACGTCATGATCGTCAAAAATCATGTAGGTGGGTATGTGGGCCATGACCCGTCTTACGCTAGGCAACCCAACCACAAAGGCATCCAGCTCGGATTTTTCTTGGTTCCATAGTTGTAGGTCTTTCGCCGCCATTAACTGGTGGTCGATGATTTCCTTAGCGTCTAAGCTACCAAACTGGATTGCATCCCATAATTCGGGTGACCAATTTAACAGATACATGGCAAGAAATTCAGACAGTGTAATTAAGTGATTTTCACACTCTCTTGAACTAAAGATGGGCGTGTCTGTTTTGTCAAAAAGACGTTTCAGATAACGAGTGTTATCTGTGTATGTTGGAAGAATGTGATCCCTTGAATATAGGGGGCGGCTGAGACTATAGAGTTCAGTCGCATCACTAATTGGTGCACCAGTAAACGATTCATTGGGGAGTTCAAGTAATTTGATAACCCGTTGTATTGCCATGAGCATCGGCCCTGCAACATGATCCGCGTAAATTTGGTCGCCTGTCATGAGCAACAAATCAGGTCGGTCAGCATCTAAACGAGAGGTGATGCATTGTTCAATCAACCTATCGACCTGAATCAAACTATCATCGCTGCTATGGTGAGGATTACGACATGAGCCATGGATTATGGAGTCAGACTTGTCTGACAAGCACAAATCTATCCAAGCTGCATCAGCATAATAGAGGCTCTTATCCAGAGCACTGGTTTGGGTTTCACGCCAAACAATGTTGTAGCTCAATTTGTGAGCGAAATTGATGGTCAACTGGGTATGATATTGAATAATCCAAAGTTTATTGCTGACCTGATAAACCTGTTCGTTGGCAAAATCACAATACGTGATTTCTGTGCCGTTTTTGAGAGCGAGTTGCAGCCGAGAAGGGCACTGAGATGTTGCCATCCAAAGCGTAAGTTCGCGAGGATTTGTACGGCGTAAAATTGGACCTGCCAACACAGGGTTGAGCGTTTTCATGATGCTTTCATTCTATTTATTTTAAGAGTTTTCCAATTCGGGTCTTGCAGGGGCAGTTGTCGTGTCGTTCATATGCTCAAGCAACTCGACAAACTCAGCACTACTGGTTTCATGGCCAATAAGAAAAAAGGCGGTTAGCGCATCGAGCAAGTGTTCATTACCTTCACTTTGTTCAATAATCTTAGCCAATCGTTCTCGAATCAGTTCTATTTCATGATCAACAAATCCACGACCTTCAAATGTGTCTTCGGCTTCATCAGGTGCATTATCGAATTGTAAGAATAATAAGCCTTTATCAACTTCGGCCTTTAAAAGTTGCTCTGGGAGCCACACTTCGCCCGTGACAACATCAATGGGCTGATCACTGGGCAATGACTGGAGAATTTTTTTTAACTTTTCTACTTTCACGATTCGTCTAAATAGTGGAAACTATGACACCCATCACTGTTGGCTATTTATTGAGCCGTTAAGTAAATAACAGTGTGGTGACTTAAAATATGCGTTAGCCCCATAGTATACAACTCTACTTCACGTAGGTAGGTCTTATTCGATTATTTGACAAATGGTGTATTAATTTTGGCTCATGGTCAAAATAGGGCGTACGTGCTCCTTAGCTTATTAATAATAGACAAATTCCAGTTGGAGAAACTGCAAGACATGATAAAGAGAAATCTCGCGCTCGTGACCGCAGCATCACTTTGTGCAACACCAGTGGTATTCGCAGAAGAGTCAGCGCAAGAAGCGGATTGGGGCATTGCAGCGGTTTGGCGTACAGCAAACATTCCTTTTGACACCAAAGGAAGTGATAATGCCGTCAGTACCTTTATCCCAATGATGTTCTTTAAGAACGACTATGTCTTTCTAGACGGTACCACGGCCGGTGCCCACCTCTATAAAACGGATGATAAAGAACTAGAGCTTAACGCGATTGCACGAATGCGCTTTATTGACATACCAGCTGATGAACAGAATGCCGTTGGGGGAGACACAGCAGATTACGGTGTGCAAATGCGTTATAACTTTGATGACGCATGGCACTTCGATACCGAATTTATGACCGATGGTCACCATCGCTATCACGCTAACTTTAGGTTGCAAGGCGAATTAGAATACGGCGACTTAGAGTTACGTCCCAATGTCACGTTGCGCTACAAAGATGCAGATTTTAATACCGAATATTATGGGACATACCGCGGAACTACCGACAGCCTAAATGGTGGTTTGGACTACGCGATGGGTGTTGATGCCAAATATCATTTAGCATCAAACATGTATCTTGTCGGTGCAACTAACATTCGAATGCTAGATAATCAAGCGTATCACTCATCAGTAATCAATGAGCGTTTTGAAGGTGAAGTATACCTTGGTTTCGGTTTCTTTAATGAACAGAAAAAGTCAACGTCAAAGGCGAAACAAGTCCGCAGAGACATCAGTGCTAAGCCTTACTTGCGCGTAGCCCACGGTTACGCGTCTCCATCTGATATGGGAGAAATTCTGACCTTTCAAGGCAAGCGTGACCCGTATAATAACCAAGTGACCTCGGTATTTTATGGCCACCCTTTGACCGATGAGCTGTTTGGCATGCCTTTAGACATTTATCTAAGCCCAGGTATCGCTCACCACTGGAGCTCAGAGGTACAAAGTTCAGGGACTGAATTTGTCGCATTGATCAAAGCCTACTATACGTTTAACTGGCCAGCAAAAATGCGCTTAGGTGTGGGTAATGGTCTGTCGTATATCGACAACATTACGTATATTGAACAGCAAGAAATGGACAAAAAAGGGAAACGAGCAAGTCATCTGATGAATTACATCGACATTTCGTACGACATTAGCATCGGTTCGCTTATCGGTAAGCTGGAACTCGAAGAGCTTTGGCTCGGCTATGCTCTGCATCACCGCAGTGCGATATTTGAAGCCTCTTCTCAATTTGGTCGAATTAAAGGTGGTAGTAACTACAGCACCTTCTATCTTCAGTACCACTTCTAAACAGCAAGCTCCGCGAATGCGGAGCTTTTTTCTATCCTCTCGGTTAACCCTAATTTCCTACCTGTGCTACAATCCGCCCAGTTTTTAATAGTAAAAAGTTAAGTAGGGAACGTTTTGACTTCCTCCCAAAATCCTAATCAGCCAACACCAGCGCAAGCGAATAATCCACAGTCACTGAAAAAAGCATTACAAGACTGTATGATTCGCGACCGCTTTCGTTTAAGCAAACGCATAGCAGGTGCCGCTAAAATTAAGAAACCTGAAGCTCAGTCTGCGGTTTTTGACGACATTGCTAGCGATATTGCTCAATCAATGATGGTGGCGCAACAGCGCGCGTCGGCTAAGCCAACCATTCACTATCCTGAACTGCTACCCGTCAGCCAAAAGAAAGACGAGATAGCAAACGCTATTGAGAATAACCAAGTCGTTATTGTGGCGGGGGAAACGGGGTCAGGTAAAACGACTCAGTTACCTAAAATTTGTTCTGAGTTAGGCCGTGGTCAATTCGGTTTGATTGGTCATACGCAACCAAGAAGGCTGGCTGCGCGTTCCGTTGCGAACCGTATCGCGGAAGAAATGGAAACATCGCTTGGCGAATTTGTCGGTTATAAAGTTCGTTTCAATGACCAAATTTCAGAGAATACACAAGTCAAACTGATGACGGACGGTATTCTACTGGCAGAAATTCAACACGATCGTTTTCTCAATCAGTATGACACGATCATTATCGATGAGGCGCACGAACGCAGCTTAAACATCGACTTTATTTTGGGCTATCTACGTGAGTTGCTGCCAAAGCGCCCTGACTTAAAAATCATCATTACGTCGGCGACCATCGACCCTGAACGTTTCTCTAAACACTTCAATGACGCACCCATTATTGAGGTCTCAGGGCGCACATTCCCTGTTGAAACCCGCTACCGCCCACTTTCAGGAGATGAAGATGGCGACCGAGATCAGTTAGAAGGTATCTTTGAAGCCGTTGATGAGCTGTGTGACGAAGGACTCGGTGATATTCTCATTTTTATGAATGGTGAGCGTGAGATTCGTGATACGGCGGATGCGCTTAATAAACGCAACCTCCGAGATACGGAAACCGTCCCATTGTATGCGCGACTATCAGCGGGTGAGCAAAATAAGATTTTCCAACCACATGCAGGTCGACGCATTGTACTTGCGACAAACGTTGCTGAAACATCACTCACCGTTCCGGGTATCAAATACGTCATTGACCCAGGTACGGCACGTATTAGCCGCTACAGCTATCGCACAAAAGTTCAACGCCTACCTATTGAGCCAGTTTCCCAGGCGAGCGCGAATCAACGTAAAGGTCGATGTGGTCGTGTCGAAGAGGGTATCTGTATTCGTTTGTACTCTGAGGAGGATTTCGAGTCTCGTCCAGAATTTACCGATCCTGAAATTCTGAGAACCAATCTCGCGTCAGTTATTTTGCAAATGACGGCATTGGGCTTGGGTGATATCGAAGCATTTCCATTTGTTGAAGCGCCTGACAAGCGTAATATTCAAGATGGTGTGCGTTTGCTTGAAGAGCTTGGTGCAATTAACGACAAAGCGAAAGATCCTAAGAAGCGTCTGACTCAAATTGGTCGCAAGTTAGCCCGACTTCCGATTGATCCACGATTGGCTCGTATGGTGATAGAAGCACCTAGACTGGGTTGTTTGAAAGAGGTCATGGTTATCGCCTCGGCGTTATCTATCCAAGATCCAAGAGAGCGTCCTAGTGATAAGCAGCAGTCATCTGATGATAAACATCGCCGATTCTTTGATGCGGAGTCCGACTTTTTAACCTTGGTGAATCTTTGGGATTATATCCAGAAGCAGCAAAAAGCCTTATCTGGAAACCAGTTCCGCAAGCAATGTAAACAGGACTACATCAATTACTTACGCGTGCGAGAGTGGCAGGACGTGTATTTCCAAATCCATCAAGCGATGCGTGAAATGGATGAAAAGCTCAACCAAGAACCGGGAAGCTATCAAGCTGTTCATAGTGCATTATTGGTCGGCCTGCTGTCACACATTGGTGTGAAAGACCAAGAGAAAAATGAGTATCAGGGTGCACGAAACGCTCGGTTCCATATTTTCCCCGCATCCGGCCTATTCAAGAAGCAACCCAAGTGGATCATGTCAGCGGAGCTGGTAGAAACCTCAAAGCTATGGGGGCGTATTATTGCCAAAATACAGCCTGAATGGATAGAACCGCTTGCAAAACACTTAATCAAACGCAGTTACAGCGAACCGCATTGGTCTAAGAAACGCGCTGCCGTGATGGCTCACGAAAAGGTGATGTTATATGGGGTGCCGATTGTACCCAAGCGCCTCGTCAATTATGGTGCTATTGATCCTGTATTAAGTCGTGAACTATTTGTACGTAGCGCATTGGTTGAAGGTGATTGGGAAACCAAACACGCTTTCTTCAAACAAAATAGAAAGTTACTGCAAGAAGTGGAAGAGCTAGAACATAAATCACGTCGCCGAGATATTCTGGTTGATGATGATGAGTTGTTTGATTTTTACGATCAGCGTGTCGGCACTGAAGTGGTATCTGGACGTCATTTCGATACGTGGTGGAAAGCCGCAAGCCAGAAAAACAAAGAACTGCTCAATTTTGAAAAAGAGAGGCTGTTCAAAGGCGACGCTAGCCATGTTACCGATTTGGATTATCCTAACTTTTGGCATCAAGGTGGTTTCAAGCTTAAGCTCAGTTATCAGTTCGAGCCGGGAGAGGATAGTGACGGTGTCACAGTGCATATCCCATTGCCTATCCTTAACCAAATTGACAGTGATGGTTTTGATTGGCAAATCCCAGGGCTACGCCATGAGCTGGTGTTGAGCTTAATCAAAGCGCTGCCGAAAACACTGCGCAAGAACTTCGTCCCTGCGCCAAACTATGCCGATGCATTTTTGGCACGCGTGACACCAATGGAAGCGCCATTACTTGACACGTTAGAAAAAGAACTTCGTCGGATGACTGGAGTTGAAGTGTTAAGAGACGACTGGAATTTGGACCAGCTTCCTGATCATTTGAAAATTACTTTCCGTGCCGTAGATCACCGCAACAGAAAGCTCAAAGAGAACCGCAACCTTTTTGAGTTGAAAGAAAGCCTCAAAGATAAGGTGCAACAAACGCTTTCTAAAGTAGCAGATGATGATATTGAACAGCAGGGCTTACACACTTGGAGCTTCGGTGAGTTGCCAAAAGTGTACTCGCAAAAGCGCGGTGGGTTTGACGTAAAAGCGTACCCAGCGCTCGTCGACAATAAAGACAGTGTCGAGATTAAACTGTTTGAAACTGAGTCTGAGCAAGAGCAGGTGATGAAAGAAGGACAACGACGCTTACTGTTGTTGAACGTGCCTTCTCCGATAAAATACTTGCATACTAATTTACCGAACAAATCTAAGTTAGGCCTCTATTTCAACCCTTATGGCAAAGTGTTAGACTTAATTGATGACTGTATAGCGTGTGGTATAGATAAGTTAATAGAGGGTCGAGGCGGTTTAGTTTGGGACGCGGACAATTTTGAACAGCTGAAAGAGCGCGTTCGCGCAGAACTAGGCGATACGGTAGTCGATATCGCCCAGCAAGTTGAGACGATTTTGACCACGGCATTTAACATCAATAAGAAGCTTAAAGGTCGTGTAGATTTAACGATGGCATTCGCCTTATCGGATATTAAAGCGCAAATAGAAGGGTTAATTTTTAAAGGCTTTGCCACCGAATGTGGATGGAAGCGTCTACCGGATATTTTGCGTTATCTGAAGGCGATAGAGAAACGAATGGAGAAGCTGCCGATTGACCCCAATCGAGATCGCATGCACATGTTAAAAGTGGAATCCGTCGCTCAAGACTACAAAGAATTACTTAACAAGATTCCAAAAGGAATGAAAATACCAGAAAACGTTAAAGAGATTCGTTGGATGCTGGAAGAGTTACGAGTGAGTTACTTTGCTCAGCAGCTGGGAACACCTTATCCAGTGTCGGACAAACGTGTTCTCAATGCTATCGATGCTTGCTAGGCCAATTGCAATTAATACCTATTCGATTTTGTGAAGTAGGTTTCATCTAACCGTATGAGAATTAGAAATTTTTTACCAAAAATTAAAATTCAAATGATTCTCATACGTTAAAGTGTGTGTTATATAAAGCTCCGCGGTGGTTTTGATTGGACCCGCCGCATTTAATTAAACAAGAAGGTTACAAATGAAAAAGACACTTTTAGCGCTTGCGCTTGTTGGTGCGTCGACTTCAGCATTTGCAGATGCGTGGTTGTATGGTGGTGTTTCTGCTGGTCGCGCAGAATACAACGGTAACAGTGATACCCCAATGGGTTTCCATGTTGGTACTGGTATTCTTCCGATCATTGGCGTCGAAGGTGGTTACTGGAAACACGGTAACTTTGACGCTTCAAACGGCAAAGGCTATGCGGAGCTAGGCTCTTGGTATGCAGCGCTTAAACCAAGTATCGATATCGGCCCTGTACAAATTTATGCTAAAGGTGGTTTACACTACTATAACGCTGATTATAAAGATGGCTTAAGCGGTAGTGGCAGCGGTACAGACTTTATGTACGGCGTAGGCGCTGAGTACTTTGTTACTGATATGCTTTCTGTTGGTGCTAGCTGGCAGCGTTTTAATGGTGTTAAGACTAAATTCGATGACAAAGATGTAGACAGCTTCACTATAAATGCAACGCTCCACATATTTTAATCTTGAATAAAAATGAAAGACGGCTGCCTAGGCCGTCTTGTTGCTCCGTTATAGAAAACCAGATACTCGATTCAAGGTTGTCAGGTAAATGGTTATACTTATCGGCTAAATTCTACGTTTTTTCGTGATGTTTAATTCTCAACTCGGTAAACACGGTCTACACTGAAGGCTTAAAATGTAAAATCTTGCTTTAGGGTGTTTGAAATGTTGAGAAAATCTCTAATTGCTTTAATGCTATCTATCGGCGTGAGCAGTACGTCAATTGCTTGTACTGGCATATCACTTTCTACTAACAATAATCATTTCATTCATGCTCGAACCATCGAATGGGGAGAGAATAACCTAGAAAGTAAGCTCATTGTCTCACCGAAAAAACATCATTACACTTCCATGATGCCTGATAACAGTCGAGGAATGGAATGGGACAGTCGTTTAGGGTTTGTTGGCATTTCAGTAAGTAGCGATAGGTTCATCGCTGAGGGTTTGAATGAAGCTGGTCTAAATGCGGGATTATTCTATTTCAAAGGTTATGGGTCTTTGCAACCTTACGATAAACGCACTAAACAAAATACCATCACTGATATGGACTTTGTACGCTGGATGCTGTCGCAATTTAAAACAGTTGACGAAGTGTTGGCGGCGATGAAGAAGATTAATATAGTGCCTGTTTATCTCGACGCAGATGGTAAACCATCTCCAACCGCACACTGGCGTGTGACCGATAAAACGGGCCGAAGTGTCGTTATAGAAATAGTCAATCAGGGTGAAGTTAACGTCTATGAAAACGAAGTAGGTGTTCTGACTAACGCGCCGACGTTTCCGTGGCAGTTAACGAATTTAAACAATTATTTAAACCTACAACCCGGAAGTAGCGCTCCCCGTAAATACGGCAATGTAGAAGCCAAATCGTTTGGTGTTGGTTCCGGCTTTTTGGGCTTGCCGGGCGATATAACCTCGCCATCAAGGTTTATTCGCGCTGCATTTTATACTAGCACCGTGCCAGAACTGAAAACACCAGAGCAAGCAGTTTCTCAGGCATTTCATATCCTCAATAACTTTGACATTCCCATCGGTTCGGAGTTTGGTCCGCAACATCGAGACCATATCCCCGATATATCGAGCGCGACTCAATGGGTATCGGTTGTTGACCAAACGAGTGGCGTTCTCTATTACAAAACGATGAATGATAGCCAAATCAAAAAAATCGCGCTAAATCGATTAAATTTTTCGGTGAAAAATGAAACAAAGAGGCCTTTGGATAGTGGGGTTTTCAAACTGAAAGACATTTCACAGCATGTACAACCCGTGATAAATAATCAATAGCTTCTTCGTTATCGCATCGTAGCGTGAATACATACGAATAGGTTGCTAACGTATGGTACAAATAATGCAAATGATAGATCGAATTGGTTCAAAGTTAGAGCCGTTGATGTTAATTATGGGTTTGGTGAGTCCCCTTGCGACAATACCTCAACTTTATAAGCTTTACTTCTCTCACAGTGAACATGCGGTCGGTTTGTCATTGACAACATGGTTACTCTACTCATTTATCGCCATTCTTTGGACTATATATGGTGTATACCATAAGAATCCTACTATTTGGGCGGGAAATGGATTGGGGTTTATGATGGATATCGCTATGGTTGCAGGGATTATGTATCACACCAGTTGAGCATTTTAGAAACGATCGGGCAATAGGACAATAACATAACGACTCGGTGATCGATTTTTCCATGTCGACTAAAAGGAACTATCGCGATTTTCGGTTTCAAAGGTTAGTTTGAACGACATCTACTCAATGAAAGCGTAGAGTAGATGTCAGTTACAAACCGTACTCGATTCTTAGTCTCCCTTCAAGTCGATTAGTTGATTTGCAAAATTGACAAATCCGTAACCACCGGGCTGGTCAACGACAATAGAGGGTCGGTATATCAAACTATCCCAGTATTTGTTAATGTTCGCGACACCGACACTTTTGGGTAGCACTTCGAACATACCTTGATCGTTTGCTGAATCACCGATAAAGCAAACATGCTTCTTTATATCTTCATCGGAGAGACCCTCTGAACGTAGAAACGTCAGTGCCGATGTTTGCTTGGAATGCTCACCATACCAAGCGTTTATATGAATGGAACTTGCTGTCGCATTAGCTCCTAAAACATGTATTTTCTTGATGATATCTTCAACTAACTTTGGGTCTGGCTTAGGGACGTTTTGACCAATATCTATGGCAACGTCACATAAGCGATATGGCTGGTCGAGAGAGAAGGTTAGTGGAGGATACTCCTTGAGCAATTTGAACAGCTCACTTCTAAGTTTGGTTTGACGTTGACGGATTTCCTCTAGTCCGATGGTTGAACTCAACTGCAGAACGCCATCAATTTTTTGCAAAGTGAACGCGCCGTTCTCTCCCAAAACAGCATCAACAGGCCATAATTGGGCAATGTGATCGCACCATCCTGCGCAAGCGCCAGTCACTGCAACCACTTTGAATCCATTTCTTTGAAGATTGGAAAGCGCGATAAGTGTTTCCGGAGGGAGTTTACCTCGCCAAGTAAGTGTGTCATCTACATCGGTAAGTACCCATTTTATCCCACTCCAATCTGCCGGAAGTGTATTTGGTATAGACTTCATGCGAACCTTCCTTAGGATTTGAGTAGATTAGGTAAAAACATTACTAACCATTCAGAATAAGTCAGTAACATCAAGACGGCGATTAATGCTCCCAGTAAAGGTGCTACTTCCTTTACAAAATCAACCATCCTTACTCGTAATATTGAACACACGGTGAACATCATTGAACCAAACGGAGGGGTGACTCCACCAATCATGATGTTTACAATAACAATTACACCAAAATGAATGGGGTTTACACCAAGGTTGAGAACCGCAGGTAGCAACAAAGGCGTCAATATTATCATTGCTGCACCACCTTCGATAAACATTCCCACAATAAGCAAAAATACGTTAATGATCAGTAATAAGGTCAATTTATTATCAGTTAAGCTTATCAAATAAGAAGCGACATTTTGTGGTATTTGTTCTAGAGTCATATAGTATCCAAAAACCATAGCTCCGATGATAATGAACATGACGGAACTCGTGCCTTGGATCGTTTCTTTTAGTATTAACTTGAAGTGAGTTATCTTAAGCTCTTTGTATATAAAAAAACCTATGATTGAGCAAAGTAATACGGCAATTGCTCCAGCTTCCGTAGGTGTAAACAGACCAAATCGCATGCCTAAAATAATACCAAAAGGGATAAATAGTGCGGGAACCGCTCTCAAAAAATAGGTCAGTCTTTCTTTAAAGCTGGCACGACTTTCTCTTGACGGCTTGTAACAACGCTTTTTAGAGATAACCGCAATTGCTAGCATAAGTGATATTGCCATTAAAAATGCAGGCACATAACCAGCGATAAACATTGAATGAACAGAAACGTTGGCTAACAAAGCGAAGATGATCAGGTTAATACCGGGTGGTATAACAGGACTGATGCTGGAGGATGCTGCTGTCACTGCGGCGGTAAATGGAACCCCATAGCCCCTTTTGGTCATCTCTGGTGCTAGAATTTTTGACTGCATTGCTGCGTCAGCATTCGCCGAACCTGAAATCCCACCCATCAGAGTGCTTAAAAGCACATTGACATGTGCCAATCCTCCTGTGCGATGGCCAATCATGGAATCTGCAAATGCAAGTAAACAGCGACTAATTCCCGCATAATTCATAATAGAGCCCACCATAATAAAAAATGGTATTGCCAACAAGGGGAAAGAAGATGCAGATGATATAAAGCGCTGCATAACTAGGCTGACTGGAATGGATTCATTTAGAAAGAAAAAGTAAAACATCGCTGATGCGATGAGAGAAAAAGCTATAGGGACATTCAGTAAAAAGAGAACGAACAACAGAATTATAGGAATGTAAATATCCATCTTTAATCACTAACTTATTAATATTTAGATTGATGTTTTAGGGTTATGGCTTCTTGGTAGATGAATTTTATACTGTGAATTGACATCATAAAGAAGCAAATAAATACTACGCTATTTATCGGTGCGTATGATATTCCCATTACAGGCGTAACCTTTTTTGATAGTAATGTGTAATCTAACGAGAGGTAAGCCATAGCCAAGTTAAATGCTAATAAGAAGGAATAGAGAATAATACGAAACGATTTTTGCATATTTTCTGGTAACATTAACATTATTACATCCACTCCCATATGCAGTTTGTGTTTGTAACAGGAGCTAATGCCGAAATATACAGCCCCTATAAAACAGATCACAGATAACTCCTCGCTCCATGGGACTACAAAACCAAATACGTATCTCAAGAAGACATTAATAATTACAACAAGTACCGTGATCGATATGGCGACAGATGCAAGTATCTCTTCAAAATTTGCTATAAAGCGCATTACAACTCCAGGGTATTCTTACTAATAGTTAAAACCGTCTCTACGAAAGAATGCAAAGACGGTTTTGTTATAGTAATTGATTATTTACTAGCACGAATCTTATCAAGTTCTGCATTGATGGTAGCGTGAACGCCTTTACTCCATTTTGGAAACTGATTGTATACGTCTGCTGTCAGCGCATTGAATTGTGCTGTATCTACTTCGTTGAAAGTGACACCCTCAGCTTTTAGTTTTTGCGTGTATTCTTCGTCAAGCTTAACTAAATTCTCGTTGTTTGATTTTGCCCCAGCGAGGATTTCTTCCATAACAATTTTTTGTTCATCTGCACTGAGCTTCTCCCAGACGGTAGGTGAAATATACAAACCTACTGTACCTAGGAAGTGACCTGTTTTAGACATATTCTTCGCTACTTCATACATTTTAGTTGAGTACATCGTTAAAATAGAACCTTCAAGACCATCGACAACACCTTGTTGAACACCTGCATATGTCTCTGGGAATGGAAGCGCCGCAGGAGCAGCCCCCATTGCTTCTAAAGTACTAATAAATAATTGACTACCAGGAACGCGAATACGCATACCTTTCATATCTTCTGGATTTTCGATTTGTTTATTTGTGATCATGTTGCGGAAGCCAAAGATGTAATCTGCATTCAACACCTTAATACCTTTTTCCTCTGCTTTTTTCGTGAGGTCTGCAACGTAATCGGTTTGCATCATTGCTAAATATTCGTCATATGATTTATAAAGCATTGGACCGGCAAGCGCCGCAAAATCAGGCACGTAGTCTCCGAGGTAACTTAGGTCTTCAACTGCAATCCAGTTGGCACCGTTCACGACTTGTTCTAGGTTGTCTTTGTAGACAGGCAGCTGTCCACCTGGAAAGACTTTAATATTCACTTCACCATCGGTGCGTTCGCGAATGTTATCAGCGACTTTGATTAGCTCTTGAGTGAGTAGTTCATTTTCAGTAAATACTAAACTCATATTGATGTCTGTTTTGGCAAAAGCAAAGTTGCTTGCCCCGAGCAAAGCAGTTGTGAGCAGCGTACTAAGAAATTGTTTGTTCATCTTATTGTCCTTTTGTTGGATGAGACGTGAAACCAAAAATGCGTTGAGTAATTGTTATAGCATTTATTCATATGAACTAAAGTTGGTTCAAGTGAGTGTTAATTATATGTGAAGACATTGTTTTTTGAGTGACTTGGGTCGCATTAATTGCAAGTTTTTGCAATAAGTCGCTAACCCACTTGATTGAAAATAAAATATTTTGTGATTTAAATCCCAGAATAATCTAATGTTTAAACTATTCTATGTTTTCATTTGAACATTGTTAGGGTGACTTATGATTATTGGGCATCGTGGTGCGGCAGAAGAGGCACCAGAGAATACAATGATAAGTGTCGAGAAAGCCATAGGCTCAGGTTGCACGTGGATAGAGGTTGATACACAACTAAGCGCTGATGGAGTACCTGTTATAATTCATGATAATTCGGTCGACCGATGTACCAATGGAACAGGTTATGTATCTTCTCTATCTTGTGCAGAATTACAGTCACTCGATGCTGGTAGTTGGTTTTCTGACGAATTCAGGGGAGCAAAAATACCTAGCTTAGAAGAACTGCTGCGATTCTGCAAAGCTAGAGATGTTGGTATAAATTTGGAGCTAAAGGTATACGATAAATCCACGATTGGTCGTCTAGTAACAAAGGTTTGTGAGATCATACTCAAGGTAGATTTTAAACTTTCGAGCCTTTTGATATCCAGTTTTTCAATTCAGGCCATTAAAGCCATTAAGCGAGAAATATCGGAGATGAGGATAGGCTTAATTGTAGATGATGCAAGCCAAATCGATCTAGATGAAATTAAGACTGTCGATATATTCAGTATACACGCAGACTATAAGAGCCTGACTGTTGATATTGCCAGAGATCTTCAAAAAAAGGGTTACGAAATCTACATTTGGACCGTTAACGACCCGGTTCAAAAAGAAATATTTAAGCGTATGAATGTAATCAATATTATAACAGATAGGCCATCAAATTTTTTGGGGAATAAATAATGGAGTTGAGCGAACGGCAACAGGGAGTTCTTGATCAACTAACACTTTATGGTGACATTCAAATTGATAAATTGGCCGCTATTTTTGAGGTGACACCGCAAACAATTCGTCGTGACGTAAACTACTTGTGTGAATGTGGGTTAGCTAGACGCGTTCACGGTGGGGTTAGTCTTCCCACCATGCTGTCTAATTCGACTTATCAACAACGCACACAAGTCGAGTCTGACATCAAGGTAAAGATCGCTAGACGTGTAGCCGCAGATATTCCAGAAGAAGCAACTATTATGATGGGTATTGGGACATCAGTTGTATATGTGGCTCAATTTCTCTCTAGCAGGCAGCATTTAAGAGTAGTAACTAACAATCTACAAGTAGCCAGAGTGTTAGAGAACAGGGCTAATATAGAGTTGTATCTTGCTGGTGGTATGATTCGGGGTAAACACCAAGATATTATCGGCCAGAGCGTTTTGCGCTTTTTTGGAGATTTTGAAGCTGATATTGGTATCATTGGCTGTGGATCTATTACTGAAAAAATGGTAGCGATGGAACACGAATATCAGGAGGCTGAAATTTCTAGATCTATACTCATCAACTCTCGTAAATGTTGGCTTTTATCAGACTCTAGCAAATGGGAACGACGTGCTTGCGTGAAAGTAGCAGGTTTAGAGCAGCTATCACGCATATATACAAACAAAGCAAACCTACCATCGGAACTACCGATACATCAAGTGGTTAATTGATGTTATTAAATGATAACTTAGCAGTAGAGGGTATGTTAGGTCACGGTAGTGCTATGATTATTATCAAAAAGGCTGTCCTTTCAACAGCCCTATAAATAGAAAAGTCATACACTGAAGCGTCAGAGGTAACGACGCTTAAGGTGCTCTTCAAAGTATTGAGAGTTTAACGTTTGACCAGTAGCGGAACTGACTAGTTCATCGGTTGTAAACAAGCAGCCTTTACTCCAGATATTTTCACTCAGCCAAGTGAAAATAGGGGTAAGGTCACCGGTTCTAATCGCCTCATTAACGTCAATAGTCTCCTCTATTGCAGCCATAAATTGCGCAGCATACATAGCACCCAATGTATAACTAGGGAAGTAGCCAAAGCTGCCATCTGTCCAGTGAATATCTTGCATACAACCGTCTTTGAAGTTGCCCTCTGTGGAAAGATTCAGTAATTGCTTCATCTTAAGGTCCCAGAGTTCAGGAATGTCTCTGTAGCCGATAATACCGTTCATTAAATCTCGTTCTATTTCATAACGCAAAATGACATGGGCTGGGTAGGTAAGTTCGTCCGCATCGACACGAATATAACCGGGTTGCACTCGAGTGTAGATTTTTTGTAGATTGCTTAGTTCGAATACTTGGTTGTTATTAGTCACGAAATGTTTTTGAGCCAATGGCGCTAAGTTTCTGATGAACGGTTCGCTTCTGCCTAATTGCATTTCAAAGAACAAAGATTGAGATTCATGAATGCCCATTGAACGGGCTTGACCAACAGGTAAGCCGGCCCATTTTTTGGGTAATCCTTGTTCGTAGCGAGCATGACCAGTCTCGTGAACGATGCCCATTAATGACTGAACAAAGTCGGACTCATCGTAGCGCGTCGTGATCCTAACGTCTTGAGGAACGCCCCCACAGAAAGGATGAGAGCTGATATCTAAACGGCCATGATCAAAATCGAATTGCAGTAATTTCATCACTTCCAAGCCAAGCGCATTCTGTTGCTCAGTGGAGTAGGATTCGTTTGTCTCATACACCGACTCAGATTTTTGTTTATCAATGACCTGCTGGGTTAACTGTGGTAACCAAGAGACTAGGTCACCAAAGATGGCATCGAGTTGTTTGGTGTTTACGCCTGGTTCATAAATGTCCAGCATCGCATCGTAAGGGGATAAGCCAGCTTGTTCCCCCCTAATTTGTGCTTCTTCTTGAGAGAGTCTGACGACTTGCTCAAAGTTTTTACAGAAACCATCCCAATCATTATTACCGCGTTGAGTGCGCCACGCATGTTCACATTTTGAGCCCGCTAACGATTTTGCCTTCACCAAATCTTCGGGAACCACAGTGGAGAGTTGCCATTGACGTTTCATTTCAGTCAAGCTGGCACGTTGTCCAGCGTCAAGATCATCAGATTGAGCTTGCTCAAACCAATCGGCTAGCTGTGGCGCTGTCGACAGTTGGTGGATATGAAGCGACAACTGAGCCATAGCCTCTGAACGAGCATGGTTGCCCCCGGATGGCATCATAGCCGCCGCATCCCAACCACAAATCGCGGATAAATGGCTGAAATTAGAAATAGTTTTATAGTGTTCAACCAGTTTGTTGTAGTTTTCCATGTCTTGTGACCTTTTGCGTGAACGATTCTCTAACTTAACACTAACAACGAGTGACGAAAAGTCATGCCACCAATACTAATCGGATTTGCAAAATAAGCGTGGCTTTTTTATTGCAGTTACCTCAAAATCCAAATTCTGTTTGATTAGAACAATAACATTGGACGTTATGCACATTCTTAACTTTGAAGCTTTCCTGATTGCTATCACTATTCTGACGTTGACACCAGGTTTGGATACCGCACTGGTGATTCGTAACACCTCTAGAGGTGGTTTTCATGACGGCGCGATTACCAGCCTTGGAATCTGTCTAGGACTGTTTGTTCATGCGACATTTTCAGCGTTGGGTATTTCGGTCATCCTAACGCAATCGGCGGAGTTGTTTTCGTTGGTTAAAACGTTAGGAGCTGGCTATTTAATCTGGCTGGGTATTTCCAGTTTACGCTCGTTAACGACGACGCAATCTATCGAACTGGAGAAAGGGAAGGTAAGTCGCGTCGTTATTTCACGCTCGTTAAGAGAAGGCTTTCTCTCTAATGTTCTGAACCCTAAAACGGCGGTATTTTATTTAGCATTCTTACCGCAGTTCATTAATCCAGAGTATTCACCATTTATGCAGTCATTGCTGATGGCCGCTATCCACTTTGTCATCGCTATGATTTGGCAGTGCGGTTTGTCTGGAATGTTGAATTCAGCCAAGTCATTACTCAAAAATGCGAGTTTTGTAAGATGGATGGAGGGTACGACGGGCGCTGTGCTCATTATCCTTGGGGTTAAGCTGTTGGTTGAAGAGCCTCCGACTGCTTCTTAGCTTTGTCTAATGAACGTTGCGCGTTGTAAAATTGGTTGAGAGTGACCGTTGGTGACTTGAGTAAAAATTTGTCGAAGCATTGATAGTATTGTTGAGAATCGTTGATCTGTTTACAGTAGTTACGCGCTTCTACATTATGGTTGTAAAGCTGTGTTTCGCTGGCAAACTCGTTATAAGACGCACAACCACTGAGAATAATCAATGTCGCTACTATAGAAATAACTTTAACCATATTTGTTCTGTTTCTATTTTTGTTGTAAAGCATATTACGGCTCAATTAGTATTGTTAGTTACCTTTTTACGCCGTTAGTTCCTCTTAGTTATCAAATTTTTCCCAAAGATTTACCTGAATCGTCTCTCAGAATAATAAAACACCGAGCCATTTGACTCGGTGTTTTGTTGCTGAGGGTAGTATCTACATCGGTTTTTTGCCAACTCCGAAATTCTCTTTTGGCATGAGTGTAATTTTACCAAAGCCAAGCTTCTTAAAGTGATTATCGCGATAATTGCGAACCGCTTTAGTGTCTGAAACTGCTTCGATTTGCTGTTCCATTTTAAGAAACTCAGAAAGGTCGATGCCCTCTGCTTCAGCGACAGCCTCATGAATATTGCGATGCTGTTGGTAAGAAAACGTGAGTGTTTTCTCTTCATTTTTGTATTCGTAAATAATGGTACGAGCCATGATTTTTTACCTGCTGATAATTTAGTGCTAAATTCTGCCTTGAAGTGGGATGATTGTCACGCTTTCGCCTTCTTTAACCGTATCGATATGTGGTGCAATCTCAATTAAGCAGTTTGCTTCACTCATTGAGCGCAGGATTCCAGAACCTTGTTTCCCAGTAGTGCGAACCGTTAACTGCCCTGATTCTTCACTGAATTCATAAAACCCTCGGCTAAACTCTGTTCTCCCTTGACGAGAGCGGAGTGGTTCAGATGCAATAGCAACGGCTTTGTGTGGCACAAACTGCTCGACACCTTGCATCTTCTTGATGGCAGGCTCAACAAAATTAATAAACGAAACCATCACTGCAACAGGGTTGCCTGGGAGTCCAAAAAATGGCGTGCCATTAATATCACCAAATGCGAGAGGGCGACCTGGTCGCATATTAATACGCCAAAAATCTACGTTACCGTGTTTCTCAAGAACGTTCTTGATAAAGTCAGCATCACCGACAGAAACACCACCAGAGGTGATCACTAAATCTGCATCGCTGCTGGCTTTGGTAATGGCATTCTCCATAATGGATTCGTCATCTTCAAGGATACCAAGGTCCACAATCTCACAGCCTAACTTTTCCAGCATCGCCATAATGGTGAAGCGATTCGAATCGTAGATAGAGTGAGGTTGCAACGGTGTGCCCGGAGCTTGGACTTCATCGCCTGTCGAAAAAATGGCGACTTTTAAGCGGCGATTGACTGTGATGCTATCTAACCCTAAAGAGGCGATCATGCCCATTTCAGGAGCTTGCAACAAGGTGCCTGCATCAAACACGGGTTGGTTAATGGCAAGATCTTCTCCAGCTTGACGAACATTCTGCCCAGTCTTAATACTGGCGTCGCCAAAGCTTACTAACTTGCCATCAACATTCGCTTGTTCGCGCATGACAACCGTATCAGCGCCAGCTGGCATTGGAGCGCCGGTCATGATTTGTACGGACTCGCCAGAGCGAAGTTCTTGGTCATAACCAGAACCTGCCATTACACTTGCAACGACTTTAAATTGTTCTCGCCCTGCATCAGCGCCAATGATGGCATAACCATCCATTGCTGAGTTGGTAAACGCTGGCACATTGATAGGGGATGAAATGCTTTTGGCTAGGGTGCGGCCATACGAATGAATGAGTGGAATGGTTTCATGCGTCGCTAACGCGTTGACAGCATTAAGAATCTGCTTTTGCCCTTGTTTTACCGATAGGAACGCAGGCGATAGTGTATCGCAGCATGCCGCTTCCTTATTAGACTGAGAAGCTTCTGGGTTAACATAGTTTAAGATGAACGTGGTGATGGCATCTAAATCATTGATGCTCATTGTGGGTAGTCGCACGTCCAATTCGCTATCACTGGCGATAGCGATTATATTGTCATCACTCGGGTGTAACCAAGGTTTGCCTACTTCTTTACGGTTTAACTCAATTTTGGGGAAGGCGATGTTTTTGCATCCCTCAACAAGAATCAAATCTAATGCTTGATGGTCAAAGCGTGTTAACAAGTATTCAAAGCTTGCTTCGGCGTCAGGGGTTTCAGTCATCAAGGCATGTCGGTATCGAGAGGAGATCAACATTTGACTAGCGCCAGCCTTACGAAGACGGTAACTGTCTTTGCCTGGTTTATCGACATCGAAATTATGGTGTGCATGCTTTAATACACCGATTCTCAGACCAGTGGCGGTGAGCTTTGGTAGTAAGGCTTCCAATAAGGTTGTTTTACCCGTGCCGCTATAAGCCGCGAAACCCAAAAGTGGGACATTGTTGATGGATTTGATGGTCATAGAGGACTCTTCTGTGAATGCTCAATCGTTGCCGACAGCTTCGACAGTTCTTCTGGAGTGTTAAGATTAACAAAACAATCGGGATTATCTGAAAAATCCACGTACTTGGTATCACATTCTTTGTATAGAAGAATGATTTTTCTATCACCACGCTCCAAAAATGCTTCTAGTTTAGGCAGCACGCGCTTATGAAACATGGTAAAAACAGGCTGATGAAAATCACCATCATGTGCGACTAGAATGTCGGTTGAGTCTTCGACAGCGTGACAAAAACGTTCCACAATATGTTCATCGATAAATGGGCTATCACATGGTACAAAACCTACCCAGTCAGTGGATGCTGTCGCTAAGCCAGCGTGCATTCCAGCTAAAGGCCCAGGATAATCCTTGTATGTATCGCTAACAACCGAAGCATATTGACTATATTGGTCTAAATTGCGGTTGGCATTAATGGTGATAGATGAGGTTTGAGTTTTGAGTCGTTGCAAAACATACTCGATTAAGGGCTTACCATTAAATTCAATTAGGCCCTTGTCATTTCCGCCCATACGAGACGCTTGGCCTCCGGCGAGGATAACCCAACTAGTCTGAGTTGGATGCAGCATAGTCACTCTCTTGATCGGTCTGTTTTTTATCAATAATTTGTAGCAGTGGGGATTCTATCAAGGTGCAGTCTTTTATCCACCATTGTTTTCGACACAACTTAGTCAAAGCATTCGTTTGGTGACTGGTAATCACAATACTCGAGCCATGCGTTAGTAGATCTTGAGCCATATAGACGAGTCGCTCAATGGATTCATGGTCCAAAGAGGCACTGGGTTCGTCCATCAATAAAATAGAGGGCTTAAGCACCCAAGCTCGCGCCATCGCCACACGCTGCTTCTCACCACCCGATAGTACGGAAACATGTTCATCAGCGAGTGTTTCTAGCCCAACTGAGCGTAATGCGGAAATGACCTCGGCACGTTTATCTTGAGCATCTAGCCGTTTGTGTTTGATGCCATAGACCACATTTTGATACACAGTACCATCAAAGAGATAAGGAGATTGGTGAAGATAAATTACGTCTTTACGACCGGCGCCCCCAAATAGGCATGACATAAAACGTGGGGAGCTAGGGTCAATCTCACCTGACGTTGGTTTTAATAAACCAGCCAGAATCTTTAGTAGCGTGGTTTTACCCACACCGTTATCACCTTTTAAATAAATCGCGGCATTGGGTCCAATAGTGAGGTCCGGGACATGGAACAAGACACGATCTTTGAACCGCATAGAAACCTGCTTTGCTTTAAGCTGTATTGTCATTATTGTCCCTCAAGCAGAGTCTTGAATTAATTGTAGTGTTTGAAACAAAAAACGTTGAGCAAGTTATGTTCTTAGCACACCTTTGCCGCGCATTGATGAAAGCATAAAATTAAGTACCAGAGCCAAAACTAACAGTACGATGCCTAATGCCACCCCTTGCGCAAAAGCGCCTTTGTGACTTTCCATCGCGATGGCCGTTGGGATATTTCGGGTAAGACCCATGATGTTGCCCCCAACCATCATAGAACAGCCAACCTCTGTTACGATACGAGAAAAGCCTGCAATGACGGCAGCCATTAACGGAAATCGAGATTCCCAAATTAACGTCATCAGCGTTCGAAAGCGAGATACGCCTAAAGTTACGGATGTTTCCATGGCTCTTCTGTCAGTACTTTGCAGCGCACCATGCATCATTGAGACGAGAACAGGAAAGCAAATAAGTATCTGCCCAACGATCATCGCGCGTTGGGTAAACAGCATTTCCCAATTACCTAATGGGCCGGAGCGTGACAGCAGCATATACAGCAATAGGCCAATGACAACGGTGGGTATGGCTTGCATCGTATTGACTAGCGACAGTAAAAACCATTTACCAGGAAAACTGCTATAAGCAAGGAGGTAAGAGACGAAGATAGCGGGTAGCACTACCAACGACACAGCGGAGATAGAAACGCTAAATGAGACGGCTACAATGCGCCACAAATCTTTATCTAAACTAAATAGGAGGCTTAACGCCTCCAAAGTCGTTTCGGTGATGTTCATTAACTGTTCGTTTTCTTCGCATCAGCGACAAATAGTTGTTCGCCCATTTTACGATAGCTATTAATCATAGATTGTCCCTTCTCAGATACTAACCAATTGCTCAACGCACGAGCGCCATTGGTATTAAGAGTAGGGTAACGCTCTGGGTTTACAATAATCACTTGATAAGGGTTGAAAAGCTGCTTATCTCCTTCGAACAAGATATCCAAATCAAGTTTTGCTTGATAGGCAAGCCAAGTACCACGGTCTGTCATTGTGTAGCCTTGCATCTCGGACGCCATATTGAGTGTTGGTCCCATACCTTGTCCGACTGAGCGATAACCGCCAAAGTTAGGTTCGATTTTTGTTTGTCTCCAGATTAGAAGTTCTTTTTTGTGGGTACCAGAATCGTCGCCACGAGAGACGAAAATTGCGTTGGTTTTCGCGATGTGAGAGAACACTTCTTCAATGGTTTTCTGGTCATGCACGTCAGCACTGTCTTTCTCAGGTCCTACAATGACGAAGTCGTTATACATAACACTACGCGGTTCAATACCGTAACCAGCTTCGACGAAGTTTTGTTCTGCTTTTGGCGCGTGTGTCATCACAACATCAACATCACCATTTTCACCCATTTTCAAAGACTTACCAGTACCTGCTGCAATAATATCAACTTGATAGCCAGTATCAGCGGTAAATTCAGGCAAAATGTAATCGAGAAGACCCGAATGATAAGTACTGGTTGTTGTTGCTAGGCGGATGCGAGATTGATCGGCGTCCGTACCACCTGCATAAGCCGTTGCAGACAGTGCTGCTAGAGACACAGCTGAAACCATTAATCTTGAGAATGTCATAATATTGTCCATTTTGGTTATTTTTATCGATAATCTGCGTAATTGCATGATAATCAGGGGAAGAACACCACCACCGGCACCATTGATACCCTCGGCATCAATGCTCATGCATAAGATACCCGTTTCTATACGCGTAGTACCCATAAGCAAAGACAATGCCATAATTTCCTTAGAATAAAAGTGGCAAAGTGCGACATTTTGCTAATATTTCTTGCGAATAAACTACGATTAGTTTGAGCTGGGACAAAATGTCGCAATTTAATCCATGATGTTTTATATCAGGTTGGTACACTCTGTCTCAAATAGGAACGATCACATATATTTATGACATTTTTTCAAACCTCTGATATCACTAATCAATTAACGTCACCGTATCTCGCCTTTTCCGTTCTTGTCGTCGATGATGAAGTTGGCATGCAGGGCATTCTTAAAAAAGCGCTGAGTAAAGGGTTTGGGCGCGTCGACACCGCAGGCAGTGTCGAAGAAGCAGAACTGCTGCGAATTAACCATCATTACGATCTGATCATTCTCGATATCAATCTGCCCGGGTGCTCTGGCATTGAGTGGGAAGAAGCCTTTAACAATTTAGACCGCAAAGCAGACGTGATTTTCATGACGGGTTATGCGGACTTAGAAGTGGCGATCAGCGCGCTGAAATTGGGCGCATCAGACTTTATTCTGAAGCCCTTTAACTTGGAACAAATGCTACAAGCGGTAAAACGTTGTATGGATAAAAGGCTAGCGGAACGGCTGAACGTAGCTCTAAGCCATGATATTAGTCGGCTAGTCAGTAAGGAAATCATCGGACTATCAGAAAAGACAAAAAACCTTAAGCAATTGATCAGTCAATTCGCACCGTCAAGAGCGTCGGTACTCGTTGAAGGCGAGTCGGGAACCGGTAAGGAACTCGTTGCAAGAGGAATACATGCGGCTAGTAAACGGCAAGGACCTTTCGTCGCTATTAACTGTGGCGCCCTTGCACCAGAGCTTCTAGAAAGTGAACTCTTTGGCCATGCGGCAGGCGCGTTTACTGGCGCTAAGAAAAATCGTGAAGGTCTGTTTCGAGTCGCGAGCGGAGGCACGCTGTTTCTTGATGAAATCGGAGAGATGCCGTTAGCGATGCAAGCGTCTTTACTGCGAGTGCTTGAGCAACGAACTGTCAGACCCGTTGGAACCGAGAAAGAAATTAGCATTGATGTGCGCGTCGTTGCCGCCACGAACCGCAACTTACAACAAGAAGTGGATCAAGGTAAATTTAGACAAGATCTTTTCTACCGATTGAATGTTCTAAAAATCGAAGTCCCAGCATTGAGAGAGCGACTTGCCGATCTCTCCGAGTTAGTTCCATTCTTTACTCGAACGCTAGCCAAAGAGCTTGGCGTCAGCCAGCCCAAATGGGCGCATGAGGATATGCATTCGATGCAAGACTATGACTGGCCCGGAAATGTTCGGGAACTGAAGAACCTTCTAGAGCGTTGCATTTTGCTTAACAAACCACCAGCACACTATTTTAGCGAATTGAAAGGGGCGCCAATTAGTACATCGATTACAATGTCGGTTAACGATCTGACTACCATGCCTGTCAATTATACCATCCAAGACGGGCAGTTCGGATATCCGAATTCTTGGTCGCTTAAAGATGTGGAGAAATCCCATATTCAACAGGTAGTATATGCACATGCGGGTAATAAATCTGCTGCCTCGCGTGATTTAGGCGTTGCACGTAAAACGTTAGAAAGAAAGTACAAAGAGTGGGACGAAGGTTGCGCAAATGAATAAGTTAGCGCGCCTTTGGAGTAAATGGCGCTATAGAACCAAATCAATGGTTCGCTATCGACTGTTGTTTTTGACATCAGCACCTATTGTTCTCACTTTGATTGCGTTATTTGGTATCACTTCGTATTGGTCCATTCACTATACCTGGCAAAGTGCGCTGATTGATGTTTCGGAGCGTTTAAGTATTGTGGCCGACAAAATCGATAGTTTGCAAGGCGAGCAGTATGACCATATTCAAGCCTTCTCGGAGTCCTATGAATTTCGTACTCGATTAGACCATATTCAAACGAATAATGAATTTGATGCGTGGGTAAGCTCCCAGCGACAACGTTATCAACTTGATTTCTGCGCTGGATGCCGGCAGCAAAAATAACGCTGTCTAAATACCAAATAATGGCGCAGCAGCGTTCCTTCTTTTATGTACTAGATCGTCGGCGTTTGAAATGGAGCCTTCTCTTGCAGATCATGCAGAGGTATGGCAGCAGAAGAATCATGTGCTTGAAGAACGTGCTCTGGTCAGTCGTTCCGTCATTGCGGTATTTGATGGCAACAGCCAGCTATCGGCGTTTTTCAAGGTAGTTGTCGCCTTTAATTTTTTAAGCAGCTTCTTTCTGCCTTTCAGGATTTAGCTTAACTTCACCAACTTCATCCCAGTTTCTAGATTCGTTTGACCACCGCTGTGGGTTGGCTGCTCTCGCTTGTTTATAAAGCTCTTTGCGCTTAGCTAAGATGGTACTATCCTCTCCATTATGGCGTTGAACTGGGGTCAC
>NZ_OANU01000112.1 GCF_900089835.1 Vibrio thalassae
ACTACTCGGAAGTAAAACTGTCTTCAGCCGTAGGTGCGACAGAGAAGTACATTAATCTAGTTGGCGCCTCGAATTACCTAGCGCTCGGTGGTCCTGACGGGCTATTAGATAAGATATTTTTAATGAGCTATGACTATTGGGGTGGATGGGACACAGTACTTGGTCATCAAACCAATTTATTTGGAGACTCTATCGATTATCCTAATTATACAGACTCGGAGGGTAAAGTAGTCGAGACCAATAGTGCAGAAAATGCCATTAACCTTCTCGTTGATATGGGGGTTGAGAAGTCTCGGATGATGTTGGGTATTGCCAATTACTCTCGAGGTAAACAAGCGAGTGCTATCGGCACTGATGGCGACCCATTTAGCGCCACTGGTGTATCTAATGCGGTTGTGTTTGGTACGTGGGAGGGAACTGTTCTTGAAGGGTATGATTTGTTTGCTAACGTTGCAGGCCCTGATATGAAAGGGGTAAATAACTTCAAACTGTTCACTGATACGAACAATAATACTGATTATTACTACAATCCCGTGAGTGGTGTTTATCATTCCATTGACACCCCAAGAACGGCAGCCTTGAAAACTAAGTATGCGGTTAACAATGGTCTTCGAGGGGTATTCGTTTGGACGGTAGAACAAGATTATCAAGGTTTAATCGCTGATACGGTTAATCATAATTTAGGACATACCATTGCCGGAGATGGCGCCTACAGTGTTGCTGAAATAGAATCACTTTCTTCAACGTGTGGCGATAACGTCAATGT
>NZ_OANU01000161.1 GCF_900089835.1 Vibrio thalassae
GTAAGCGCTCAATTTTCCGCATAATTCTATCCTGATCTCCATGGTAGATAATGACCACTGTCATTACACAAGGAGAAATTTATGACTCACTCATCGCAAGTTTGGCAACATCACGTTAATGACTGGCAAAAAGGCGATCTCTCGCAAGCGCAATATTGCCGTAGCCACGGCCTTGACCAATCCCAATTCAGCTATTGGAAGTGCAAATTTACTCGTACAAAATCAGTGACCCAATCCGTCACCTCCAAGTTTGCTCTCGCGCAGGTGGAAACGGTCACCAGACAAGTGAGCTCTCTGCTAACCATTACGCTACCTAGCGGTACTCAAATCGAAGGTATCGACGAGAATAACGCCCATGTCGCAGCCAAACTGATAGAGTGCATGAACTAATGCGTCAACCAACACTGAGACCTGCACTCTCACTGCCCAAAGTCTACCTCTACCGTGACCCCATCGATTTTCGCAAGTCTCATCGTGGGCTTAGCGCCTTGGTCGAGTTGGAGTTAGGCCATAATCCATTCAGTGGTGAGTTGTATGTCTTTACCAACAAGCAGCGTAATAAAATCAAATGCCTTTTCTGGGAGGACAACGGCTTCGTGCTTTACTATAAGTCGCTCGCTGAAGAAAAATTCAAGTGGCCAAAGCGCACCGATGAACTCGTCACCCTCACAGGTCAGCAAATAAATTGGCTGCTCGATGGGTATGATATCTCCCTGATGAAAGGGCATAAAAAGTTGGAATACGAGTCATTGTTTTAGAGACTTAATAGCCTGTTTTTGGTACAATAAACCCTGTTCCCATAAGGCTTTAAAGGCGATTTAATTGTGACTGCTTCAACGAATTATATAGCTGAAATTGAGCGACTTCGCGCCCAATTAGCAGAGAAGGAGTCGCAGCTTCAATCCCAAACTGAACAGCTTCAATCTCAATCTAGCAAATTACAAACGCTCTCTTCTCGAGTTGAAATACTGGAAGAAGTTGTTCGTCACCTCAAAATTAAGCGCTTTATGCCAAGCTCAGAGAAAACTAACGTTGACCAGTTTTTACTGTTTGATGAAGCTGAGCTGTGCACCGACCCTAAGCTTGAACAACACGAAAAAGACCAAGATAAGAAAAGTGGTAAAGAGAGCAACACCAAGCTTCGTGGCCGCAAGCCTTTGTCGTCTGACCTACCGCGTGAACAAGTCTTCCTTTACCTAACGGATGAAGAGAAGACAGGCGCGAAAAGTACCTTCTTCGCCAAAGTCAAAGAAGAGCTTGATATCGTGCCTGCCAAAGTACGCGTATTGGAGTACATGCAAGAAAAGGCGGTCTTCGAAAGCACAGAGGGTCAAAAAATGGTGGCGGCTGCGCTACCTAAACACCCATTACCAGGCTCACTAGGCAGTACAGGTCTGATAGCGCATGTCATTACCTCCAAATACGTCGATGGGCTGCCCCTGTACCGCATCGAAAAGATGCTCAGCCGTTATGGGGGCGACATCTCACGGGCGACACTCGCGAATTACGTCATCAAGTCCGCCAAGGTGTTTCAACCGCTGGTTAATCTGCTACGAGAGCACCAAAACAGCGGCAATATCGTAGCGATGGATGAAACCCGTATCCAAGTATTGAAAGAGCCGAATAAAGCGGTCACTTCCGACAAATATATGTGGGTGTCACTGGGTGGCACAGAGAAGTGTCTTGTTCCACTATGACCCGTCACGCAGCGGCGAAGTACCGATAAACTTATTGGAAGGCTTCACAGGTTACCTGCAAACCGATGGTTATGCGGGGTACAATGCTGCGTGTAAGGAATATGAGCTGATTCATGTTGGTTGCATGGACCACGCTCGTCGCAAGTTCGTGAAGGCACAAAAAGCTCAACCGAAAGGTAAAAAGGCCAAAGTCAGCAAGGCCGATATCGCGCTCGGCATCATAAATAAACTGTATCGTGTGGAGCGCCAACTCAATGGCCTTAAAGAGCAACAACCCGCAATGACGGCAGAAGACATCGTGGCATACCGCCAAGAGCACAGCGCCCCGCTGCTTGATGAGTTGAAAGTGTTCCTAGATACAAACCTCAGTAAGGTACCCAAAGAGAGCTTAACGCACACGGCGATAAGTTATACGCTGAACCAATGGTCGAAGCTTGTGGTTTACTGTAAGGACAGTGAGCTGCGCATCAGTAATATCTTGGCTGAAAATGCGATCCGCCCGTTCGTTATTGGCAGAAAAGCGTGGTTGTTCGCAGACACTAGGCAAGGGGCAAAGGCGAGTGCAGTGTGTTATAGCTTGGTGGAAACAGCAAAACTGAATGGTCTAGAGCCATACCAATACTTACACACCCTTCTTACTGAGTTGCCATACGCAGAAAGCGTCGAGCAAATCGAAGCGCTTCTACCCTGGAACATCAAAAACGATTAAATCGTCACTATTAT
>NZ_OANU01000109.1 GCF_900089835.1 Vibrio thalassae
TAGGTAAATCGGATGATTGGCATCATTCGGATCACTAAATTGTGCCAGTTCCACCCCATCTAAAATACCGTCACCATCTGAATCCACCACATTGTCATTATTCACGACTGCAATCAAGGCTTGCACTTCATCTGGGGTATTCCACACATTACCTGCCAATGCTGCTTGGTATTCAGCGATCAAACTCGCTGCCAAATATTGCGTTGGCAACAAGGTTTGGATTTGTTCAATCGTGATATTTGCGTTTGGTGTGGTCTGTAAAGCAACAAAGGCATTAGCGCTCACATTGACGTCCGCAATCAAGCTCTCCAAACCAGCCAAGCTAGAGATGGTATTATTCGCTAGTTCACTGCGGTATAAGCTTAAAGTCGTCGCATCCGTTGACAGCGCTGTGAGTCCCATAAACTGGGCAAACAAATCAGCATCGGCAATCGACGTATCTGCCACACGCACTGTTAGGTTATTAATGGCAAGCGGATTGACTACATCCGCCACGCCAACACTTTGTACCGTTGAGAAACGTACGCCGTCTTTTTCTACCATCCAACTAATGCTATCGCTGGCACTGCGATCGACTGGCAAACTGGTCAGCATCGTTAAGCTCGAATCCACGCCTTGATAATTCAAGCTGAGATAGTTGTTCTCGCCATTGATGCTCGCCACTTGTAAATCACCATTGCTATCAAGCTGCCATGTGATACTTGGGGCGGTTCTTGGGCTTAACACATCAAGAGTCACCACCTCTTGCCATGCATTATCAGCGGCGGTAATAGCAAAACGGGCAACACCATCCTTGAGTACGTTGACGCTGTCGTTGGCAAAGGTCGCCACATCAGGGGTTAAGCTCGCAATGGTGACGGTTTGGCTATCGGAAGGTGTCACCGTAAAGCTATGCGAGCCGTTGTTGATGTCGCCAAGCGTTGAGGTAACAGAGACAGGGGTGGCGCTCGGTTGCAGGGTAATGGTTTCTAAACGGGCAAAACCGTCTACGTCCACGCTAACTTGAAGCTGCGCACCACTGCTGTAGAGGCTGGTGTCTAACGTGCCGGTGAGTGCGGTTAAACTGTCACCCTCAAGGACGCTGACACTGACGGCGCTGCCTGCTGGTACATAACCTGAAAGTAAAGTGGTCAGATCAAGGGTTCCTGTGCTGGTCTGTAGCATTTCAGGGAAGTACGCCAAGGTCGTGTCATTGGCAAGCACGGCATCCACAGCTTGTTGCGAGGCGCTATCGAGGCCATAGGTAGGCACATTGAGCGATAAATCGGTCATGCCATGACGACGTAGCCACGTTTGGGTATTGAGATACAAGGCTTTGGCGGTGTTCACATCAAGGGTATTGTCAGCCAAATCTGTCGCAATATCTTGTGTCACATTGGTAAGGGCTTCACCACTGCCCAATACCGACAAACCAATCAAAGCCGTGCGATATTGCTGTTCAATGCCTGAGCCGGTGGCGTTCATCGCCGCTGGCGCAATCGCAAACACATCATCGGCATTAGCAGAATCTAAGAAAGTACTGGCAATCAGTGCATTGGCGCTGTTAATGCCTGTTACGCTCAGATCCGTTGCCGCGACTTTTGCCGCAATATCCGTCAATGGTGACACGGTCACGCTATCTCGGCGCGCAATCTCTGGC
>NZ_OANU01000108.1 GCF_900089835.1 Vibrio thalassae
GGTTGTTCTCGAGTACACCAAATGGTGCTGAAGCGAGCGCGATGCTTTACAGTATCGTCGAGACCGCGAAAGCCAATGGGCTCATCCTCTACGACTACATGGTCAAGTGCATGCAAGAGTTAGCGAAATCTGAGCCTGATATCGATGCGCTCCTACCTTGGAACTTCAAGCATTAGCAAGATCGCCCCGTGGGTTTATGGGGCGTTTACTGTTGATCCAGTAATTGATCAACAATAATATGGCAGGATCAAACAAGTTTTCGTCAATCTCATGCTTTTACACGTTCAGTATCGGAAGGCATCTACGCCAGTCGTCTTTTGGACCAATCGCATGACAACATCGCCAACATTGAAGAGGTGATGATGTTAACTGGGCCAGGCGACACCCCAGACTTTTTGATAGTGCAAGAAAAAATCGACACTGAGCACGAACTTATCAGCACTTTGAACTATGCCCTCGGCTTAGTGGAGGAACAAGGACTATCGGTGTACGACTACTTTGACATTCATGATCTAGAAGAAGATACCCAAGCGATTTTCCAGCAGAGTCAATTACGCCGCCCCTAAAGGAGTGGGCTTGTAAAAGCCAAGTTGACCAGACCACTTGGAGAGGGTTTAAACCAAGTAGACGATATTTTGGAAAGAGATACCATTAGATACCGCCTCAGTCTGATGCTCTATCGTGGCACTGTAAACAGTCCTAAAGCGTTATGGACAGTCAACCACATCTAAAGCCTTAATATCTGGTCGAGAGGAAGTCGGATCTTACAAGCACCTCAAGTTTGTAAGCACGCATAACTCGAAGGAGAAACACGCTATGTTCGTGTTTGTACTTAACAAAAATGGTAAAGCACTTATGCCATGTAAACCTCAAAAAGCAAGAGTATTGCTTAAAAGAGGCGATGTAAAAGTGATTAAAAGAACACCTTTTACCATCAAATTGGTTGGTGGCAGCTCAGGTTATAAGCAAAAGCTTGTTGCTGGCATGGATACTGGTAGCAAAACCATCGGGTATGCTGTTGTCGGTCTTGGTCAGGTAATATATCAAAGCCAAGTTGCACTGAGACAAGACGTATCAAAGAAGATGGAGCAGCGAGCTATGTATCGTCGTAATCGACGTGGGCGCAAGTGCCGTTATCGCCCTGCCCGATGGGCTAATAGAGCTTCTATGCGAGCTAATGGACGCCTAGCGCCAAGCCTTAAATCAAAGCTCGACTCGCATTTGAGGGAGCGTGACTTTGTTGAATCAATCTTGCCAATCAGCGAATGGAAAGTTGAGACTGCAAGCTTTGACATTCACAAGATCACAAACCCCGACGTTGTGGGTGTTGACTACCAAAAAGGTGCTCAGAAAGGCTTCTACAATACCAAGGCGTATGTACTTCATCGCGATGGGTACAAGTGTAAATCAGGGCGGAAAGGTAAACATAGCAACAAGCTGCATGTGCATCATATTGTTTTCCGTTCGAACGGTGGCACAGATACACCAACGAATTTGATTACCCTTTGCGAAACCTGTCACCGTGACCTACATGCTGGGAAGTTTGAGCTAAAGGTAAGAAAGTCGCGGACTAAACATGCAACTGAAATGGGCATCCTCAAGTCTCGCTTAAAAAGTGTGTGGTTATTCACCGAGACGTTTGGTTACGAAACAAAATTTAAGCGAGAGCAGGTGCTTAAGTTAACCAAGGAGCACTACTTTGATGCTGTTGCTATTTGCTTGGAAGATGGTGAGTTAATTACTCAAAACGAAACTGTGTACTTCAAGCGACATGTTTCAAAAGGTGATTACCAACTAACTAAAGGTGCAAGATCGGAGAAGCAGATCCCCGTTGGCAAACTCTTTGGACTTAAAAAACATGACCTGATCTCAACCCCACAAGGTACAGGCTTTGTAAAAGGAAAGCGGAGCACTGGATACTTTGCGCTAGAGACAATTACAGGTGAGAAGATTCACGCTTCTGCCAACGTTAAGAAAAATACGGTTCGACTATCAGCCCGAACTACAACATTAATACAACAAATGGAGGCGGCATTTCCTCCCGCAGCTAAAGCAACGGGTATCCTTGCCGCATAATGATGAACGGTATTGGTATCACTGCCATCCAAACCGCACTCAAGGCGACATATGAAGTTCAAACTCCCTCCACTTTGTCAATGATTGATTTAATTCCGGTGCTGAACCAGCCGAACAAAAATGAGCTACTGCTGCCGATAATGCTTTCAGCATCAACAGAAGGTAGAAAAGAACTTCGCCACTTTTTAAATTCAGAGAAACAGTACCAGCGATAGCCAATTGCATACAAAATTACACTCACAAATTACAATTAAGCGTAATATTACACCTTAAACAGAATTAAGGATGTAAAATTACACCATGTGACTTAGCAATTTCGGCTCTTCGACGTTTCAAGTGGATTTCAATATTTCAGCGGCAGGGCTCGCTATCATGTAGATCATGGTGATGAAAGTGGCTGTATTTCTATAGCCTCGAGTCCTCGACCTCGCGGCTTGAAATAAACTGTTCAGACCTTCCATTCGCGCATTAGTATAACCTGAACTCGGGATAAAAAAAGAAGGGAACTAAAAGCTGGTTCTGCGATCAGATCTTTCGATCAAGAGAGACTTATCACAAGGAACCAGCTATGCACAAATTAGTGGACTTATTTTGCCATGTCGATGACTTTTGTCAGGCTTTTCTACCCCAGTGGCAAAAACTTCAGCTTGAGAGCGGCGTACGGAAGCGTAATCGCAAAGGCCGA
>NZ_OANU01000105.1 GCF_900089835.1 Vibrio thalassae
TCGTCGGTCTCGACGACAGTAAACGTCAACAGTTTGAGTGGATTCATCGACCTTAATCGACTGGATTGCCTGCCCCTGAATATGTAAAAGCTGAGAAAGTAACTGGGTCAAAATAGGATTCATCCATACTGACTAAAAAAGGGTTATTAGTCAGTATGGTAGAAGTCATAAGTATTGCGTTATGACTCAACAAAGCGGAGAAGAGCCTTTAATCTAATGCAAAGTGTTTAATTCTGTTGTTTCTATATGAGTGCAAACCTTTGAGATTTACACTCTAGATGTTGTTAGACTGCATGTAAAAACAGCAATACTTTTTAGATAAGGTTGGTGCGAGCCAATTTCAAATCGAATTCTAAAATCGCCTTATCCAATGCTGCGTCTCAATGATTATTTATTGATTGAGATCTTACGTGGTTGCATTGCTTCTGGAACTTCACGAACAAGGTCAACGTGCAGTAAACCATTCTCCATACTCGCTGCTTTTACAGTTACGTAGTCAGCAAGTTGGAATTTACGTTCAAAGTTACGCTCTGCGATGCCTTGATAAACGTAGTTAGGTTTGTTTTCTTGTGCCTTAACTTCTCCAGACACGATCAACATGTTTTCGTTCTGAGTCAGAGTTAATGCCTCTTCGGAAAAGCCTGCTACAGCCATCGTTATACGATAGTTGTTCTCGTCTTTCTGTTCGATATTGTATGGAGGGTATCCATTAGAAGACGGTTTTTTCGCACTATTTTCTGCTAGGTTAAATAGACGATCAAAACCTATGGCATGACGGTATAGGGGAGAAAAATCTACATTACGCATAATACTATCCTCAAAAATAAGCAATAGTTCTTGGTTTCTAATCCACCAAGACCGGATACATACTCTATTGCGCCACGCTGGCGCCGTAAGACATATGTTCCAAGTGTTAACAGGTTAAAGGCATTCACTGAACATCGACTCTTGCGACTTCAGCATCCTTCGATTACAGTTGCCATTGCTTCCCTAATAAGGCGAAGTGTGCAACTTAAGAACTCCATTCGGCAGTTCGTGTAATCAATATATGCTTCCGAAATAAACCTGTCAACACCAATATTAGTTTTTTTATTCTTTTTCTTTCGGAAGGACCGCAACCGTGATCATATCCTTCAAGTCAATTTGTTTTGCCAACTGTTGAATCTCAGCCTTAGTCACCGCCAACCCTGCAACTCTCTTGTAGTCACGTCCATCGGGAAGCGCAAAGGAAAGTAAAGCTAGTAGCAGAGCGGCGAAGTAGGTTTTGAATCTCGTAACTAAGATTTGGGGCGCTTGTGGACGGTACATCGTTAAATCCCTGCCATTTGTCTTTGTCACTAAAATGCAATGAAACACATATACTTTTGATACATATGAAACAACGTCTACTAAAAGACAACGTAAAATACTGTATCGCTCAGTACATACTTTTTTGACAATTACACCTGTTTGCGAAAACAAATGTGACTAATTGCATAAATCGCATTTTTTTACAAATTGAACGCACATCACTGTATGGATTGAAAAACAAAGTTCTGCTCTCATATAAGGGTTCTTAAAGACGAAATTGAGTGACTTTACAAAACAACTATGCCCGAACAATGTCAGTTGGCGACACTCACTCTCCCCCAAGATTCGTCTTTGCGCTTGTAATATAAGGAGTTATACAATGCCGAAAGAAAACCAGTATTCCCACATTTCTAGTAATGCTCGTCTTCGTAATACGACTGCGATGATCTTAGCAGGAGGTAAGGGAACCAGACTTAAAGAGCTCACCTCAACAATTGCGAAACCAGCCGTGTCGTTTGGCGGAAAGTTTAAGATTATCGACTTTACGTTATCAAACTGCATTAACTCTGGAATTCGTCGAGTTGGTGTACTTACCCAGTATATGGCGCAAGACCTGATCACTCACATTCAATCAGGTTGGCAATCGTCTTATTCTGCACTGGGTGAAGGGGTTCATATTATTCCAGCACAGCAACGTGTTGGCGAAAACTGGTATCGAGGCACAGCAGATGCTATCTATCAAAATCTAGACCTCATCAAGCGACATGATCAAACGGAACGCATATTGATCCTCGGTGGTGACCATATCTATAAGATGGATTACTCGCGCATGATCAACTTCCATGTGGAAAGTGGTGCCGACGTAACCGTGGCATGTATCCAAAAACCTATCGAACAGGCATCCGCTTTCGGGGTAATGGGACTCAATGAGGAAGGCGATATTATTAACTTCGTCGAGAAGCCGGAAAACCCAACGCCTATGCCGAACGATGATTCCAAGGCTCTTATCTCGATGGGGATCTACATATTTAATGTCGATGTTTTGGATGCGGAGCTGCGACAAGCCCTAGCCTGCCCTAACTATCAACACGATTTTGGGCACAATATCATCCCAAGCCTCATCGGCCGCAGTAATCTCAAAGGTTATGTGTTTACCGAACGTGGCCACCCAGGAGCGAATGCTTACTGGCGAGATGTCGGTCATATAGATGAATACTACGCTGCGACGATGGACTTACTTGCACCAACACCAGAACTTGATATTTATGATAAAAGCTGGCCCATTATGACCAATCAGCTTCAACGTCCTGGTGCCAAGTTCTTGTTTAATGATCCAAACCGCCGAGGCTATGCCGTTGACTCTGTTGTCTGTGCAGGCGCGATAATCTCCGGCGCGCATGTAACACACACATTGGTGTCTTACGATGTCCGAATCGACGATTTTTCTGAAGTCACCGACTGTATTTTGCTGCCTAATTCGTCTATCGGCCAAAATTGCAAATTAAACCGCGTCATCGTTGGCGATAATTGCCATATACCGAATGGTATGGAGATTGGTATTGATTTGGAATTGGACAAGCAGCGCTTCACCGTTACTGAAGGTGGCATCGTGTTAGTAACAGAGGATATGTTCCCTCTCCAAGACGACGATTCACGAAGTGCAGAGAACAAACAAGCCACGTTAACCGTTTAATATTCCCCCATGTTTTTCCCTCAGCGCCCTATTTAGTAGGGCGTTGTTTCACTTCCTGATTGTTACTCATTAATCTCAAGCTCAAACCTTGTTATGCCGCTGATAACTTTTGATTTCTTTCAAAAACACACATCTAACTCAGCGTGACATTAATCTCACCGTGACGTTTTATGGATTCAATCCAAGCATTCACTTCTTTGTCCTCAGGCATAATAGCGTCCACATCATAAGTTTTGCCAATTTCGGTCGCCTTGCCCTTACCAAAGTTATGATAAGGAAGTACCTCCACCTTCAAAATATTCGTCATGGACTTTGCGAGACTTGCGATCGCCTCAAAATGCTCGTCACTAAGGTTATAGCCGGGAATCATCGGGCAACGCAGAATCACTGGTGCACCAAGTTCATTTAGAGCATGAAGGTTAGTATCTACCAAGCGGCGAGTCATTCCTGTGAGTGTTTTATGAAGGTCGTCTCCGGTTGCTTTGTAGTCGAAGAGAAATAGGTCTACATACGGGGCTATTGCACGATAATGTTCTGTTTTCGACGCACCATTGGTTTCAATGCAAACATGTACGCCATTGGCTTTGCACATTTTCGCCAACGCCAAACAGAACTCAAACTGCTTCAGCGCTTCTCCACCGGAAAGTGTTATCCCACCACCTGACTTATCAAAATAGACTTTGTCTTTGATCACCTCAGAGTAGACCTGTTCTACTGTCATTTCCTTTCCATAGATTTTGAGTGCATCTTGCATACAAGCATCAACGCACTGACCACAGGTTTGGCAAGCGTCAAAATCTACTTTGTGGTGACCATCATTATTAAAACTGTGCACGCCATTCGGGCAGACTTGCTCGCAGCGACGACAACCAACACATTTATCAGCGTTAAAGGCGAGCTGTTTCTGAGCGCTCAAGGATTCAGGGTTGTGACACCAGACACACTTCATCTGGCAACCTTTCATAAACACAGCCGTCCGAACACCAGGACCATCATTGACACTGAATTTCTGAATGTCGAATACAACACCCGTTGTGGATTGAGAAGTGGTGCTTTGAGACGTAGAGTTTTTGATGAGCATGTGTTGCCTCATAACTATCGCAGGAAAAAAGGGCGAACATAAACTGCCTTGTTCGCCCAATTGGAGGTGTTTAGTCGTTAAGGGTACGGTTTAGAATTTCTAGCTGTACGTCTTTATCCAAGTTGACGAACTTAGCACTGAAGCCACCCACTCGAACCACAAGGTTCGGGTACTTTTCTGGATTGTGGTATGCGTCTTCAAGCTCACCTTTACCTACCACACTTACCATGATTTGTGGACCACCTTGTTCAAAATAGCCATCCAGTAGCGCTTCAACAACCATGCGTTTGTTTTGGTACATATTTTTGCTGAACTTCATGTTTTGTACTGACCCGGCATGTACTTCAGCTTTTAACTTCGCCAACGAGTTCAGCATCGCCGTTGGTCCATTTTTATCCGCACCACTTTGTGGGTTGTTAGCGTTACTCATATACACGCCCGTGTGACGACCATCTGCCGAGGCACTGGTTGCACGTCCCCACTCCGTGTTAACTTGGTTGTTGATGATGACCACTAGGTAGCTATCCATACCCACCTTCGCAGCGGAGTCTTTGATACCGTTACAAATGTACTCGTGCATTTCCACTGCGATATCATCGACATACGCGTCATCATTACCAAACTTCGGAGCATTGATAAGATCGTATTTCATACGGTCATAACCATCAAAGTTGACTCGTAACGCCTCAATAAGCTCACAATAGCTGTACTTTTTATCGTCGAAGATGACTTTTTTGATTGCCGCTAAAGAATCATAAGCGTTGGTATTACCGTAAGTTTCGTTAGTACCGCCTAGTTTATACACACCACCGTCAAGCAGTGCTTTACTGCGTCCGATACAATCATCCGTCAAGATGCTGGTAAATAGGAAACCCACTTCTTGATTCATCACTTGATAAGAGAATGCTTGCGCTTTCGACGTCAGATCAATATAGAAATCCAGCAGATCTTTGTAGTTCTTAACCACATCTTCAAAGCTTGTTACCTGTTCAGGTCGTAACAATGCTGTGCCACCGCTCTTGTTCTGTCCGTCCCAGAAGTCCGTACCACCAGTTAGTGCAATGTTGAGGATCTTAAGGATATTGATACACGTATTCGGTGTCCCAACACTTTTACCCGACAGCACAAATTCACCGCAACCAAATGGGACATACTGCTGTGCATCTTGTTCAGAAATCTGCATCGATTTCATCACCGCAGGAACGTTCACATCATCGTTATACAGAATCGGATAAGTCAGGCCCTCACCAATGGCATCTAACGCATTTTGGTAAACCTCTTGGTTCATCCCTTGGTAAATACGAAGGGTGAACTGCGGTTCAGTATCTTTATTTTCACGCACCGCTTGAATAGCAAGTTTGCAATAGACATCGGCTGTCGTTGGATTACGGCGTCCATGACCACCAACCACCACACGGCCGTTTACCGTGGTTTTTCGTGCTTCGATAAGACGATAATGTGATCGAATATAGTTGATCGCTTGACGTTCAGTAATTCGACCTGCCTCTAAATCAGCGACGAGCAAGTCACCCAAATAGTCGTCCATACGGCCAAAGTTCACTACACCAGAACACAAGCTGTACAACCATGAAAGCTGAATACCTTGCAAGAAGGTCTGTGGTTTATCGCTGCGAATAGCATTGAGTGCATCGATCAAATCATTCATTTGATGTTTGCGCGTTAAGTCCGCTGTGGTTTCAAGTTCTGCAACACAGAGTTGAATGTGATGGTCTATCACTTTCTCAACAATATCAAAACACCCTAAAAAGGCTTCATGCAGTGCCAAGGCTTTCTCATCTGCAGCAGCGCGAGCAGATTCTAGTTTGTCACCGATAAGCTGGCGCATACCTGCGATACCGTTATCAATTAACTTGTTGTAATCGAGGTACATACCACTAAGGCGAGCGGTGGCGATGGCTGGATAGTTAACGTCAACAAACTTACCTAAAGTGGTTTCCGTTAGAGTTTGACGGAAATAAATTGAGCGTGTGTCTCTTTCTTTCCAATAGTCTAATAGTGCGTCGACTCGGTTATGCGCCTCTTCTGGCAGTTCAGCTTTGAAGGCATCCAGTTTATCAAAGTTGCAGTAGTGACCCACACCACCGACAGAAGTCACGCTACCAAAACCAATCGGTAAAGCATCTAAGCGTCCAACGACAATATCTTCTGATTCAATTTGACGGAACAACGCAGGATAGAGTTCAGACAAACAAGCGACTTCACGCGTGTACAAATTCTCTTCTTGTTGATGGGCTTGTGTATAGGCTTCCATGATTTGAAGCTGAACCATTGCAGGCTTCTCGCACGGGATCTTCTTGTTTACGTCTACTTGACTTGGGTTGTTTTCGATTTTGGATGACATGGTAGGGCTCCTGGTATCTTTATGGGATAACCATAAATCCCCATGAAAAATATGTAAATACAAATATTGGTGATTTTGCCAAAATAATGATCGAGATCATGCATCAAAAAATATTACCAAGCACTTTGTTTTAGAATGGGCTTTTCTGGTAACATCATGATCATTAGAGGTTAGTCTCTCGATATAACGAGCCAGATATGTGTTAACAGGTAAGCGTTTGAGAGGCTTTGGTCAGCAATTTGTATAGTTGTAAATGAAGTAATGAAATACGTAGAAGTTTATCAAGCAATCAAGGCTGACATTATTAATGGCCTTTCCCCTGCTTGGTCTCAGCTCGAGGGTGAGCATGCACTATCGGATAAATTTGGCGTCAGTCGTCCCACGTTAAGAAAGGCGATTGAAAAGTTAAAACAAGAGTCTTTTGTCCATTCAAGACAAGGTTCTGGTATTTTTGTTAACCCACCGGAATTCTATCAAGACAATAACTTAACCAGTATTTCGGAGCGAATTAACAAAGATACTGACTTAAAGAACATTGTCCTAGAATTTGGTTCAGTCCTTGCAAATCAGTCACTTGCTGATAAATTCCGTTTAGAGATTGGGGCGAGTCTTCACCACTTTAAACGAATGCGCATCATTAATGGTGAACCTGCTATCCTTGAAGAAACTTGGATGCCTAAGAGTTTGTTTCCCGACTTTACCGAAGCCCACTGCGAGCATTCTGTGCTTACCTATGTGGAACAAGTCGCTGGGTATAACATTAGTCACGATGCGAAAACCATCTCCGGAAAGACCCTGAACGACAAAGAAGCTTTCTTATTAAGAGTTGAACCCGGACACTTGTGCCTTTCCATTCAGCACCATGTTTATCTCCTACATTCGGTACTCGCTCAATATACCATTGAAACTCTCACCTCAAATGAGCTCACCACCGTCTCTATTCGCTGATTAATCAGTTATTTATTATGATTTTACAAGCGGATTACATGATTTGTAATCCGCTTATTCTTATGTCGAGTTAAGTACAATTCTATAAAATATGCTTTCAATAGCAAACTTGACTTAACAAATATTTTTGTGACTTTACGCATATTCTGCCGGTCAATATTCGTTATCTACTTCACAATTCGCTACAAATCAACATATCCACACATATTATAATGATTTAGATCAATCTCTATCGACATAACCATCACTAAGATTACTTTAAATTTGTAAATACATAAATTTAAAATCCCTACCAAGAAGAGATCTACATTATGATGAAAGAGATCCTAAATGCGCAGCTAATCAAGCTTGATTTAGCTGCCACCGACAAGGATGCAGTATTCAATGAACTAGCTGATGTGCTAGTTCATGCCGGGAAAGTCTCAGACAAACAACAGTTTGTAAAAGATGTTTGGGCACGCGAAGAAACCGGTAACACAGGTTTTGAAGATGGTATCGCACTACCGCATGCGAAAAGTGCTGCTGTTGCTTCCCCGGCAATTGCCGTTGGTATAAGCAAACAAGGCATCGAATACGGCGCGGAAGACGGACAACCTTCTAATATCTTCTTTATGATTGCTTCTCCTGAAAAGGCGAGCAACTTCCATGTCGAAGTCCTGGCCAAACTGTCGTCAAAGATCGTTGAGCCCACATTTTTAGAGAACTTACGTAACGCAACGTCCAATGAGGAAGCGCTTGCCCTATTAGTTGCCGATGATAAAGCATCGCAACCAACGGTCGCAGCCACAAAAGGCTTCATCATTGGTGTTACGGGCTGTCCGGTTGGTGTCGCACATACCTATTTAGCGGCTGAAGGCATTGAAAATGCAGCAGCAGAGATGGGATACGAGTGCAAGGTCGAAACGAACGGTTCTGTTGGCGTTAAAAATATTCCGACGGAAGAAGAGATTGCTCGTGCCGATGCGATTGTTGTAGCTTGCGATAAGCAAGTTGACCTTAACCGCTTTAAAGGCAAGCGAGTTATCATCACTGGCGTGAAAAAAGCGATCAAAGATGCCGACAAGTTGATTGAACAAGCCCTTGCTGCCCCTCTTTACGCAGGCGATGGTAAGTCCACCGAGAGCCAAGCAACAAGCAACCCTGGTGGCTCTGGCAAAGATCTCTACAAATACCTCATGAATGGCGTATCTCATATGATCCCATTTGTGGTTGTCGGCGGTATTTTGATTGCGATTTCGCTAGCGATAGGCGGAGAACCAACTCCGGGTGGACTGGCCATTCCTCAAGGCAGTTTGTGGAATAAGATTCTTGATGTGGGTGTCGTTGGCTTTACCTTAATGATTCCAGTTCTTGCGGGTTACATTGCTTACGCTATTGCTGACCGTCCGGGATTGGCTCCTGGCCTCATTGGTGGTTGGATTGCCAATAACGGTTCATTCTACGATGCAGATGCTGGTACAGGCTTTATTGGTGCCATTATTGCGGGTCTACTAGTAGGTTACTTTGTGAAATGGGTTGTCAGCTTCAACTATTCGAAGATGATTCAGCCACTTGTGCCTATTATGATCGCCCCTATTACTGGTTCACTATTTATCGCAGCAGTGTTTATTTTCATCATTGGTGCGCCAATTGCTGGCATCATGGAAACCATGAACAACGTCCTTGCGAACCTATCAACCGGTAACGTAATCATCATCGGCCTAGTGATTGGTCTGATGCAAGGTTTCGACATGGGTGGTCCATTTGGTAAGGTGGCTTTCCTATTCAGCGTAGGTTTGATTGCAGAAGGTCAAACTCAGTTTATGGGTGCACAGGCAGCGGCAATTCCAGTCGCTCCTCTAGGTATGGCGCTAGCGGCATTCTTAGGTAGTCGGTTGAAACTCTTCGAACGTGAAGAAGTTGAAAACGCAAAAGCAGCAACAGCAATGGGTCTAGTCGGTATCTCTGAAGGTGCAATCCCATTTGCAGCTCGTGACCCATTTGCCGTCATTCCTGCAAACATGATCGGTACAGCTGTTGCTTGTGTGCTTGGCTTCACCTTCGGTCTAACTTGTAACGTTGCACACGGTGGTCCAATCGTCGTACTACTTGGTGCATTCAACAAACCAGTTCTAGCGTTGCTTGCAATGGCAATTGGTGTTGTTACTACAGCGGTAGTCGCGATTACCCTTAAAAAGATTCGCTTGAACAAAGCACAAAAAGATCAAGCGGCACAGTTAGCATTAAGCTAAATCGTCCGCTGAAGAGTTGTCTTAACCGTAAGTTATCTGACAGCGTTATAAAGCCAGTCTCGAAAGTGACTGGCTTTTTTTTATGGATTCAGCCCTGCCTTTCATTAACTTCACCATCTATTCGCACTGCCCACTTCGAGACCATATGTCTGAGTAGAGCCTTTGATTGGGCTTGTGTTTGGTCATCACTCATTTCAAGACAACTCGTTGAGCGCAATGTTGAGCCATCACTCAGAAAAAGTAGTCCTGTGGTTTTAATATCGAAGATTGATGATGAGTCAGGTAGGTTCATAACGCGATACACGTTTCACATCGCGAACAAAAACTGAACTAAAATGTCATCAATATTCCAGGCATATAATATAATTGAACGATTGTTCAAAACATGTGCGATACCAGTAAAAACGAGTTAGGATTTTTCTATCAAGTCGGATTCTGATGAAGCAAAACGCTTCCATTCAATGCATTAGGAGATGCTATGAGTAACGAATATATCCCACCTAAAGTTTGGACTCACGACAGTGAAAGCGGCGGCCAATGGGCAAGTATTAACAGACCGGACTCTGGAGCACGCCACCAACAGGCGTTGCCAGTTGGAGAACATGCGTTACAGCTTTACTCTCTAGCGACACCAAATGGGCAAAAGGTTACCATCATGCTCGAAGAACTACTTGCTTTGGGCAAAGCTGATGCTGAATACGACGCGTACTTAATCAACATTGGTGAAGGCGACCAATTTGGTTCTGGCTTTGTGGACGTTAACCCAAACTCGAAAATCCCGGCACTGCTTGACCGGTCTGGTGATACACCTGTGCGAGTCTTTGAGTCAGGCAACATCCTGCTCTATTTAGCAGAGAAGTTCGGCGCTTTACTGCCTAGCGATCCTGCTAAGCGTGTTGAAGCAATGAACTGGTTATTCTGGCTTCAAGGTTCAGCCCCTTATCTTGGCGGCGGTTTTGGCCATTTCTACGCCTACGCACCAGAAAAGTTCGAATACCCAATCAACCGTTTTACTATGGAAACAAAGCGCCAGTTGCATTTGCTAGACGCTAGACTCGCAGACAATCAATATCTTGGTGGCGACGAATACAGTATTGCGGATATCGCAACTTGGCCATGGTATGGCAATCTAGTGATTAACAACCAATACAATGCCGCTGAGTTTTTAGACGTAGAAAGCTACCCACATCTTATTCGCTGGGCGAAAGACATTGCAGCACGTCCAGCCGTTCAACGCGGTCGTATCGTTAACCGTTCTTGGGGCGAAGAGTGGGAAACATTAATCGAACGCCATAGCGCAGCCGATATTGATGCTGTATTGGCAAAGCAACCAAAATAACTTGTTGAGCTATTGCCACTGGTCGTTATGGCTAGTGGCACTTTTCTTTTAGTGCTCCTCTAATGTTTCCAGAGACCTAACACACCTATCCCATATAAAAGTGCGCTACTGAGGCTTTGTTGCGTAAATCGATGGAACTAAATCAAAAGGTTACGATCTGATCGGCTACATATATGTCCTGACGTTACCTCTGCGTCTACCACTTTCTTGTAGTCATCTTTGGTGTAGTGTGGATTGTGAGCAAACAAAATAGTGTGTGATGCTTCTTTTGCGTGAGGTTGGTTAAATTGGTGCATATTCGCGAAAGTGTCATGGAAGCGTTGTTTAGCTTCGTCACTTTCAATCACAATAAACTTCCAAGGCTGTGAGTTAATTGAAGATGCAGAAAGGCGAATTGCCTCTTTAATGACTTCCATATCTTCCGCTGAAATACGCTTAGTTGCATCGTATTTTTTAGCTGTGTAGCGGTTGTTTAGGTCTTTTATGATTTGATGAGTCACTGTGCTCTCTCCACTTATAGAATTTCTAATAATCTGGGTAAATTGCGCTTGTTTCGGTGACAATCAGCATCGTAAACCGCTTCTCTAACCCTCATGCCAACGTCGTTAACGAGGTGTAGATTAAGCGCTAATACCACGAAGAAAAAGAACCAAACCATCCAGACATTATGGACAAAACTTACCATAATAATATAACGACTGTATTTTAAGCTGACCCTGCTCATTTTCTCCTCAATCCGCGATCTCATCGACAACATTTTGAAAACCATAGGGCTATGCTAATCATAACAATGACAACGTGAGGACATGGTTATGAAGTACCAACATATACTAGTAGCAGTAGAGCTCTCTAAAGACAGCCACGTACTGATAGACAGAGCCGTTTTCCTATCTGAACTTCTTGATGCTGACGTCTCATTAATCCATGTTGACGGTACCCATGGCGAAATCTATCCCGAAATGGTGGATATCAGAATCAATCCAGATCAAAGACCTCTTCATTTAGAAACCATGGAACAGTTGCACGAGTTTGCCAATTACGCCAAGTGTCCGGTAAAACACTTTATCGTTGGGACAGGTGATTTAGGTGATAAGTTGAAGGGCGCCATTGCTGAGCACGGATTTGATCTTATTATTTGTGGTCATCATCATGATTTTTGGAGCAAAATCGTCTCTAGTTCACGTCAGCTTATCAACACTTCATCCGTCGACGTCCTCGTTGTACCACTTGAAGACTAATCCAGTTTTTAATCGTTAGGCTGCATACATGCAGCCTTTACTGTCCTCGCTTTCTACTATCGTTATTTGCCTGCTATAATGTTGAACATTCGTTCAATTACCTACATCACCTATTATGGCTAAACCGACAAAATTTAACCGCAGCGAGGTCATTCATAAAGCCATGTTGCTGTATTGGCAAAAGGGATTCCATGCGACATCAATGCGATGCTTACAGGATGCCATCGATATGCGTCCGGGAAGTATTTATGCTGAGTTTGGTAGTAAGGAAGGACTCTTCAAAGCCGCTATTGAACATTACTCAGAGCAAGGAATGACTCGTTTAGATGAGTTAGTAAAACAGTCCTCTTCTCCGATTCAAGGTTTGAAAGCCTTTATTTTACAGTCTGTTGAGCCGTGCGGTACCGATAATCCAAACGCAATGTGTATGCTAGCTAAAACTGTCTCGGAGCTCACCGAAGACAATGACGAATTGCTACAGCTAGCGCGTTACTCACTCAAAGCCAATGAAGCCAAATTAGCTGAGGTAATAGCCAAAGCCCAATCGATTGGAGAGGTCAATCCAGAACTATCACCAATGCGCTTAGCACAACACCTAAAAATCCAGATTATGGGAATAAAAACCTATATTCATGCAACAGCCTGCTCTCAAGCTCAAACTCGAGCTCTAATTGAAGAATTATTCTCTGGTCCTCTATTTAAGCACCAACAATAAAAGACAAACACCCACCACGGCGGTCACCAAATGATGGGTGTTTTATTAACTAGTAAGTACCAAAGTCGCTCAGTCTGCTCGACAGTGCTCCTCCGTTGTCACTATTTGGAACGAATAAATATAAGCATCGGCATCATAATGACAAACATCACCCCAACGAGTTGGAACGTGTGAACGTAGGCAACCATCTGCGACTGTTCATGCAGCATCATCTGATATTGCTGCAATGCAAGTGGGTCTGTCATCGAGAGTCCTTGTGATGCTGCCCAGTTTTGTAATGCTGGGTTGTAAGTGTTGAATCCCTCACTCAATGCATGCCATTGCTGCTGACTATCTCGGTACTGGAACGTAGTGGCAATCGAAATTCCGAACGAGCTACCGACCGTCCGAAAAAGGTTAAAGATACTAGCCCCTGCCACAGACTCTTCTTTTGGTATGGTCAAATATGCTAAGGAGGATAGTGTAGAGAATGTCAGCCCTAAACCAAGGCCCTGAATGATACTTGGTGTGACGATCCAAAACGTATCTATTTCCATAGAGTACAGAGTCATCAAATACGACCCAATACCGATACATGTCAATCCAAATACAATTTTAAGGCGCGGATCAAATTGTGGATCTAGACGAATGACTAAGATCAGCATACAGGCAGAAGCAATACCTCTTGGTGCCATTAACATACCAGTGGTCGCTACTGGATAATCGAGTAAACGTTCGAGAAACATTGGCTGCTGGGCAGTAAGCCCAAACATCGCCATCGACAGCACCGCCATCATTAGCGACGACACCATCAAATTCTTATCTCGGAGTAACCACAGTGGAGCAATTGGACTTTTCGTTTTCCAACTGCGATACGCCCACATGATGAGCCCCATAATAGACAACGCAATCGCCGTTTGAATAACGCGAGAATCAAGCCAGTCTTCATCATTGCCTTTATCGAGCACAAACTGCATGGCGCCTACACCAAGTGCCATGTAACCAATAATCCACCAATCAAAGTTAGGTTTCGATTTATTTGATAAGTGAATGTATTTATAGATAAGCGTCGTACAAACTAAACCGAATGGCAGATTAACATAGAAGATCCATCGCCAATTGAGATTATCGGTGATTACACCACCGACAACAGGGCCAAGGATAGGGCCAAGCAGAATACCAATAGAGAAGATCGCCATCGCTTTACCTTTTTGTTCAGATGGGTAGATCTGAACCAAGGTAGATTGTGCCAAGGGAATGACCGATGCACCAAACGCACCTTGAATGATACGAAATAGCACCATCTCTTCTATAGAAGTGGCTTGACCGCAAAGTGCACTTGATATTACGAAGCCAATCACAGCCACTAGCATCACCTTTCGCTCACCAAAACGAGACACCCAAAAGCTCGTCATGGGAATAAAGATAGCTTCTGCCATACTGTATCCGGTCAGCACCCAGGTAATTTGGTCGGCCGTTGCGCCTAAAGCGCCCATCATATGCGACAGTGAGACATTCGCTACTGTCATATCAATCAACACCATAATGGCAGATAACATGACTGCTATGGTGGCAACACCTCGTTTATCTGCCATGATTTGATTGCTCATTTTGCGTCACTTTTTAGATAAACAGTAACTTCTGTACTTGCACCCACCCGAAGTTGAGGCGCGTCTTTTGGCACGTCTAACTTAACTCGGACTGGAAAACGCTGTTTAATTTTTACCCAGTTACCAGTCGCATTTTCTGGAGGCATGAGAGAAAACGATGTTCCACTGGCTGGCGATAGGCTTTCTACTGTCGCGTTCCAAACTAGATCTGGATACATGTCGATTTTGACTGTGGCTCTTTGACCCGGCTTTAGATGAGTTAGGTCGGTTTCTTTGAAGTTCGCTTTTATCCAGTAACTATCATCAATAATTACTGGAAACAGTGTTTCCCCAATAGAAACAATTGACCCAATATGAGCATTGATCTCTCCAGCTAGGCCATCCACGGGAGAAGTAATATCGGTATAACTTAAATTCAGCTCAGCTTGGGCAAGTTGCGCTGCAGCTTGTTGCACTATTGCCGCTTCCAACCCTTCAGCCCCTCGATTTGCAGTCGCTTTTTCCAAATTGGCTCGAGCTTGCTCTAAACTTGCTTGGGCATTAGAAAGCTTGGTTTTTGCAATATCCAAATCTTGCTGAGACGCCAATTTTCGGGAAACTAACGACTTGGTGCGCTTATGCTCAATCTGTGCTTCGCTGAGGTTAGCTCTTGCGGCATCTAGCCCTGCGACGGCTTCCGTGACCTGTTGATCTTCCACGTTATGCTGCTGCACCGCCAACTGATACGCTGCTTTAGCTTGCTTAACAGCTAACAAATAAGGTCGTTGGTCTATTTTAAGCAGCAAATCACCCTTGTTGATTCGCTGAAAGTCGACAACTTCGACAGAGACAATCTGTCCTTGAACCTGAGGCGCAACAGGCAGAATTTTGGCTCTCACATACGCATCTTCAGTGCTTGGGTGACTATCCGAATAGAGCCAAGACCAATAAAGCGCGCCAAAGACCGCTGCACAAACAAGTAGAAAGAGAATTTTCGTTAAACCAGAACGGGAAGACTTTTTTTGATCAGAGTTATCGCTCATTGACACAACCTATCTTTATTTTTGTGTGATCAGTGTAGGATTTTTTTATCCTCAAACAACAAGATGCATTGAAATTTTATTAACCACTTTTGCTGATTGAAATAAGTAATGAAAAGTGAGCAAATAATATTATTCTTATTCAAAATAGAATAAAATGATGACTTTTGTTAGTCGCTGCTATTATTTTTTCAGTACTGACGTAATACTCCCTCCTCGTTATCAACACAGTCTGCCGTCTTGGCTTGACCATCGATTAGTGACGTCTTTCACCAGCTAGGACAGCTCAACCGAGCAAGCTATTTGCCCTTTTTAGACCACAGTTAACTGACAAAAATACGCCGCAACCTCCCGACTCAAACCCGTTACTTAACCCATTAATTCAATTAACAAATTCTGCCAAGCACCTCACAAACATTTATCGTTTATGGTATAAACTCAACTAGTAAGCACACTTTACATAATTATCAGAAACAAGCATTGTCTATGTCTTACTTTCCAAAAGCAGATGGTGTCATTGCTAAAGGACTCATCATTGCGCTTCCTCTTCTTCTACTCTCTGGGTGTGAAAAGACCGTTGAGGCGCCTCCAGCTGTGAAGCCCAGTGTCAAAGTTCTTGAAGTCACAATGAAAGAGATTACTCCCAGCGAAGAGTTCGTGGGCCGCACTGAAGCGACTCAAGATATCGAACTGAAATCGAAAGTTCGAGGTAACTTGCTCAAGACTTACTTTGAAGAAGGCAGTATCGTGGAACAGGGGCAACTGCTGTTCGAGATAGACCCAGAGCAATACCAAGCAGCACTGAAGTCTGCAAAAGCGCTCGTCGCCCAATCCCGCGCCGCGTATGACACGGCGGTTCGTAACTTTAAGCGCGCTGAAGGCCTCATTAAAGACAAATATATTAGCCAAGCAGACTACGACAATTTGCTGTCAGCTAAGTTACAAAACGCTGCGGCTTTGCAAAGTGCCAATGCAGAACTAGACAATGCCAAACTTGAACTAGGGTATACCAAAATTCATGCCCCATTTTCTGGACGAATCGGTCTATCCAATGTGTTTTCTGGTGATTTGATCATTCCAGAGCAGACAGAGATGGTGAACTTGGTTCAGATGGAGCCTATTTGGGTTAACTTTCAACTTCCCGAAAAGGTCATCACCAATGCTCAATTAGCTGCACGTTCTGCCGATTCTCAATACAAAATTGAAGATCTTCCCGTGAAGCTCCGATTTCCTGATGGCGCTATATTTGAAGAAACCGGCATGATCGACTTTATTGATAACCGCGTGGATGCGACAACCGGAACCCTAGCGGTTCGTGCCGAGTTTGCCAATAAAGCGCACATTATCGTTCCGGGGCTTTACGTTACTGCCATTATCGAAGCTCCGCGTGTTCAAGAGGTGATGCTAATACCCCAGCGAGCGGTGCAAGAAGATCAGCAAGGCCGATATGTTCTTACCGTCAATAACGAAAGTATCGTCAAACGCAAAAACGTTGTTTTAGGTAAACGATATGGCGTTGATTGGGAGTTAGAGGAAGGGCTAGAAAAAGGCGAATTGGTCATAACTGAAGGGCTACAAAAAGCTCGTATAGGCGCTGAAGTCGAGTACGAAATGGATACCGTACAGCCTTTTAGCGAAAACGACTCTTAAGGACAAGTTATGATCAGTAAATTTTTTGTACATAGGCCAAAGTTTGCCTTCGTCATTTCGATAGTCCTGACCTTATCCGGTCTATTATCCATACCCGCCCTCCCCGTGGCAGAGTTCCCTAATATATCGCCACCTATGGTCTCAGTGACGACTTCCTACCCGGGAGCCAGTGCCGAGGTTGTCGCTGATACAGTTTCAAAGGTTATTGAAGCGGAAGTCAATGGCGTGGAAAACCTGGTTCAACAAGCCATGCCAAGGCTTCCCCAAGAGGTCCAGCGAAATGGGGTAAAAGTAGAGAAGCAAGACCCCAATATTTTGATGATGCTTAACTTAGTGTCACCAGATGGCAGCTTAGATAACCTGTTTTTGAATAACTACATGGGCATCAACATTAAGGATAACCTTGCTCGTGTAAACGGCGTATCAAAAGCCAGCATCATTGGCGGTATGGATTACTCCATGCGTATTTGGCTCAACCCCGATAGAATGGCGAGTTTAGGCGTGACTGTAGAAGAAGCCATCTCTGCAGTTCAAGAGCAAAATATTCAGGTAGCGGCCGGACGTATTGGTGCAGCGCCAGTGCCAAGAGACCAACAATTTCAATATACCCTTTCTACTAAAGGTCGCTTAAGTCACCCTGAAGAGTTTGAACAGATCATTATTCGTTCCAACCCTGACGGCAGCGCCGTTTATATGAGTGATATCGCCCGTATTGAGCTTGGCGCTGCCAGCTACGATGCCGAAGCGATGTTAGATAACAAACCCTCGGCACTGCTTTTTATCTACCAATCTAGTGGCGCCAATGCGCTTGAAGTCGCCAAAGGCGTTCATGACGAACTGTCTCGGTTACGCGAACAATTCCCAGAGGATATGGACTACAAAGTGCTGTACGACACGACAGAATTCGTGCAGAACTCCATCGATGAAATGATCGAGACTCTGCTCATCGCTGTCGCTCTGGTCATTTTTGTCGTTTATATTTTCTTGTAGGATTTCCGTCAAACTCTAGTTCCAGTCATTGCTATACCAGTATCACTCATTGGTACGTTCGCATTTTTACTTGCGACGGGTATGAGCATTAATACTGTCTCTTTATTCGCATTGATCCTGGCGATTGGTATCGTTGTTGTTGATGCCATCGTTGTGGTAGAAAACACCACGCGATTAATGGAAGAGGAAGGACTCAATGCCGTCGATGCGACAACCAAGTCCATGCAAGAGGTAACGGGACCGGTCATTGCAACAACGCTGGTGCTTTTAGCGGTCTTTGCACCAACAGCGGTAATGCCCGGAATCACAGGCCAGATGTATGCGCAGTTCTCAATCACTATCTGTATTTCTGTTCTTATTTCTTCTATCAACGCATTGACACTCAGCCCTGCTTTATGTGCCTCGTTACTCAAGCCACCGAAGAATCATGAGAAAGGGTTCCATGCCAAATTTAATGCCCTATTCGAGAAAGCAACGGGCAAATACACCAACTTTGTTTCAGGCATGGTACGTAAACTTATGTTAGTCGGTGTGGTTTATGTGGCTTTAATCGGTGCAACGGGCTATTTCGCAACGTCACTACCAACAGGCTTCGTGCCAACTGAGGATAAAAAAGCCTTCTTCGTTGATGTCCAACTGCCGAATGGTTCTTCCATCAACCGAACCAAAGAAGTCATGACTCAGATGGTGGATGAACTAAACCAGATGGATGGGGTCACCAATGTCATCTCTGCAACTGGTTATTCGATCATTTCGGGTGCAGTATCATCAAACGCTGGTTTGATGGTCGTTATTCTCTCCCATTGGGATGAACGGCAAGACCCATCATTAGTTGAGTCGCAAATCGTCCGACGAGCCAACGCTGCGCTATCGCAATATGGTGAGGCAACCGCTGCGGGGTTCTCTCTTCCTGCCTTGCCGGGTGTGGGGACGGTCTCTGGCGTTGAGTTCTACATCCAAGATACCCTAGGACGAACCCCTGTGGAGCTGGCTGGCGTCATGAGGGCCATGTCGATTCAAGCTACCTCTGAACCTGAACTCACCACAGCTTTCAGTACATTCCAAGCCGATGTGCCGCAACTCTTTGTAGATGTCGATAGAAACAAAGCAAAAGTACAAGGCGTTGAGTTAAGCAGTATTTTTACTACATTACAGACCATGTTGGGTTCTATGTACGTGAATGATTTCAACCGCTTTGGTAAGGTATTTCGAGTGAACATGCAGGCAGAAACTGAGTTCAGAGATTCAGACCGTGATATCGCCCGCTTCTACATCCGAAACAAGTATGATGTTATGGTTCCTCTCAACACACTAGTCGATGTTGAGCCTAAACTTGGTCCTGAATACATCAACCAATTTAACTTATACAGCGCAGTAAAAGTGAATGCCTTCCCGGCACCTGGATACAGTTCGGGTCAAGCGATTGAAGCGGTGAAACGTATCGCTGATACCACGTTCCCTAATGGCTATACCTATGAATGGTCCGGACAGACTTACCAAGAATTGAAAGCAGGTAACCTAGCGCCGTTAATCTTTACCTTAGCACTAATTTTTACCTACCTATTCTTAGTCGCACAATACGAAAGTTGGACAATTCCAGTGTCAGTTATGCTCGCAGTACCCGTCGCTATTTTGGGGGCATTTATTTACATCTGGATCATGGGTTCAGACGTCAATTTATACACTCAAATCGGTCTGGTGCTACTCATTGGTTTAGCGTGTAAGAATGCGATTTTGATCGTAGAGTTCGCCAAACAGCTCAGAGAGAGCGGAATGAGCATTACCGACTCGGCAATTAAGGCGTCGAGACTGCGTTTTCGTGCAGTACTCATGACCGCCTTCTCATTCATCTTGGGCGTCATTCCACTCGTCATCGCGACAGGGGCTGGTGCGGCGAGTCGTGTTTCACTCGGTTATGCCGTAATGGGGGGAATGATCGCAGCTACGATTGTGGGTACTTGTCTTGTTCCCGTGTTTTACGTGATGTTGCAATCGCTTCGAGAGAAGGTAAAAGGACGCAGCTCTTAACACACTCCAATAAAAAAGCCTGATAAATCAGGCTTTTTTATTGGGTATTAGACAGTGATTACTATTTATCGAGTTCAAGTGTAATTCTGACAAAGCTATCGTCTTCGTATTGAATCTGGTATCCAAAAATATCGTTTGCATAGATCGTTTTTAAGAACAGATGCTTTTCACGTACCGTTCCTCGAAACAAAATCGATATTCCTGATAACAATTGATTGCGCGTGCCAAAATGGGCATTGAGGTCTGTCGATAACACACAAAGCAAACAACCATTTTCATCGTGTTTTAGGTCCACTTTCTCTGGACTCGACAACAAGGCTGTGGTGCCAAGCTTCTTTTCTAATTCACGGATCAATAGCAGATAACTATCGAGATGGGGTTGCGATAATTCAGGTTTCGCCTCAACGCCTCGCAACAAGACATCTTCTAAATCCACCTGAGATTTCTTGGCTTGCAAGCTCATGGCTTTTAGCTGCTTTCTGATCGCTTTGTATTTATTACTTTTCAGCCTTGGCTTTAGCCATCGAACTAATAAGTCGTTCTTTTTGGCAAGATCAAATATTTGAGATTTTGATTCTAACTTCTTGAATTCTAGGTGTAACAAGGCGTGTAAAGACACCTCGGTCAATAACTGAATTGATACCGAGTTAGACGTACTCACTTGCTTTGAACTGGATCCTTTGTTCTGCATTGTAGTCTGTTGGTATTGAAAGAAAGGGAATGGTGCCGAGAGAGGGACTCGAACCCTCACACCATAGGCACTAGCACCTCATGCTAGCGTGTCTACCAATTTCACCATCTCGGCATCGATAAATGCATGACTCTATTTGCATCTATTAATCACCACTATTTTAGTGGATGCCGGAATGTTAACTGACGATTTTTTACTTGTATAGCGTTTCATTAGATAAAATCAATAAAAGCCTCTCGTTTGATGAACAAATAATCACATTGGCGATTTTGCACCCATCATTGGATCTGCTGAATTCAGCGCTTTTTATGGGCATCATTCTTAAGCCCGTTATTTTGTCAGCGACGTCACTCATAACCAAGCGACCAAATCTATAAGAATCGATGTTCTATGAATCCCACTAGAATAGGTCAGATAGAATAAACAGAGCCCGAAAAGACTCTGTGACTGTATTGCACATTGATTTAAGCCGTCGGCGCTCGGCGCAGCGATGACAGAGAGAAGCCTGTGACCAACATGGTGCCGCCAAGGACCAAAACGGTTCCGACAACGGTGTTGAGACCTATCGGCTCTCCTAAAAATAAGTTACCCCATAAAATACCGAACATAGGGATCAAGAACGTCACCGACAGTGCTGACGACGGTCCGATATCATTGACCAATCGAAAATACAATAAATAGGCCGCGCCCGTGCACACAACCCCAAGTAACACAACAGAAATCCAGACCTCCTGTGTGGGAACCTCGCGCATCGGCACAAATGGAATCAGAGGCAACACAATAAGACAGGCAGCCCACATGCTGCCATGAGCATTATTGAAGGCTGGAACAGACGGCGCATTCTTGGCGTAGTTGGTTGCGATACCATAACAACAGGCGGCCATCACTCCCGCTATTATCGGTAATGTTGCTTGCTCACCAATACGAACGGCGTCCCAACCGACCAACACGGCGACACCTACAATGCCCACTAATAAACCGATTGCACCGCGCTTAGACAGTGGCGTTTTCGTCCAAAATACGCCAATAACCGCCCCCCAAATCGCCGCCGTAGAGTTGAGTATCGACAGGGTCGACGCATTGAGTGTTTGTGCCGCATAAGCAAACAACAAGAAGGGTAATGCGGTATTAAACAGCCCAATAATAAAGAAGTGTTTGGTATGTTTAGTAAACTCAAGTTTCTTTTTTAAATAGACACTGATTACTAGAAGAGCGATGGCCGCAAAAAACACCCGCGCCTCAATAAGTACGGCAGGTCCCATCATATTGGCGGCAATACGCATAAAAAGAAAAGAACCACCCCATATTGAAGCTAATAATATTAGCCTTAGGAAACTTGCCAGATTCATTGTTGTTACTTATGTTCGAATAATCATTGCCCTTACTTTGCGTGATGGTTAGAAAAACCACAACCCCTCCTATAGGCTTATTCTAATTACAGTGCCGAAAATGGCTATCAGTTGATGTTAATAACTCCCTCCAATAGCCACAAGTGATGCGTTAGAAGTCATAAGCCATACTCAGTCGAACCGCGCGAGAAAAAATTATATCTACGATCCAGAATCACCAGTTCCAATGACGCTTTGCTTAAGCTATGTTTAAGTAAATTAACATAAAATTATTTGTTCAAGGAGTGAACATGAAGCGAGTTCTGTTACTTTTTAGCCACATTTTTTGGCTTTATGCTGGGCATTTACGTTCTACCGTTCCTGACTCAGCCGGACTCTCCCTCACTGGCTAGCGTCACTGCAGATGCAAACCAAATTGTCGTCAAAGGGACATTCGACAAAGACCGCCAAGACAGCGATCTGTTGCATTGGGGTGAAGGCAAGATCAGTTTTACCAATGACAGTGCCATGTTTATTGGCGAGCTTGCTCCAGGACCAGACTACAAATTGTATCTGTCTCCGACCTATGTAGAAACCGAAGCGGATTTTATTGCGAACAAAGCACGCATGTTACAGGTAGGGGATGTGAAAAACTTCGATAGATTTTTGCTATCGCTGCCAGCGGGAACCGACCTTAGCCAATACACAGCAGCGATCATTTGGTGTGAGAGCTTTGGCGAGTTTATTACCTCAGCCCAATTACAAACAAACTGATTCCAAAGATGGGAACTAAGGATTTAGCTTCCCATCGACTAAGACCGCATAAGCGCTGTAATCACAATTAAGTACGGTTGCAGCGGCTCGATAGCCTGGCTTCAAAACACCAACTCGATTAAGGTTTAACGCTTGTGCTGGATAGGTTGACGCCATTCTCAGTACCTCTGCCTCTTCAAGCCCCCAAGCAATAGCATTAGCGACCGACTGATCCATACCAATATGAGCTCCTGCAAGAGCACCGCTTGAATTGACCAGCTTGCCATCTTGTACCGAAATTTCCTCACCATCTAAGACAAAGCGGTTGGTTTTACTGCCGACACTTGCCATCGCATCAGTCACAATAAGCAGTTTACCTTCAGGTTTAAGCCTATGAGCCATCAAGACGTTTTGCGGCGCAACATGAATACCATCAACAATAATCGAGCACCAAGCGTGATCGGTCATTAAGGCTGTTCCAACCACACCCGGCTCACGCCCTTCAATCGCAGACATAGCATTGAACACATGCGTAAAACCATTTAACGACGCGCGTTTTTCTGTCGTTAGCTCATGCAAAGTCGCATTACTGTGGCCACAAGACACCACAACATGATGCTGCTGCAACCAATTGAGAGCTTGTGTATCGACATTTTCTGCCGCTAACGTGACTAGGTTCACTCCTCGTTCTACCCATGGAAACGCTTCTAACTGCTCGATCGTTGGGCTATAGAATTTGTTAGCATCGTGCGCACCTTTCTTGTCTTTGTTTAACCAAGGACCTTCAAGATGAACACCTATTACCCCTGCGACCCCTTGCTCTATGGCACTTTCTGTCGCAATCAATGCCGTTTTCATTTGCTCTGGCGTTGCACTTATTAAGGTCGGTAATAGATAAGCGGTACCGTGTTGACGATGAGCTCGACAAATAGTGTCTATGCCGTCAGCCGTTGTCTCAGAGTTAAACATCACATCGCCGCCACCGTTGACTTGGATATCAATAAAGCCCGGTGCAACCATTTTGTCGCCAACATCAGTCACTATCACTGAGCTTGGCAATGCAGCAGCAACAATGTCTACAATCTGGTCTCCTCTCCAAACTAATGCCGAGTCGGAGTGGTACTGCTCGCCATCAAAAATCGTCTTGGCTGTGATTGCTCGTACTGTCATTTGTCTGTGTCTTCCTTCCATCGACAACCTGTGAGGTTGTAAAACATTATTGATTACTTATTGTGCTATGAGAACTGAGCAGCGGCCCCCAATAAGCAAGCATCATAATCACCTGTTGCTTTGACAACATCAACTCGAAACGCCGTTGGCATTGTTTCGATGTAGTCTAACACTAACGGAATATATATATCAGTTAACCCAATTCCCCCGCCAAGGCACACAAGGTCTAAATCCAGTGTCGCTTTCAAATTGCAATAGCATCGCTTTCAAATTGCAATAGCATCACTTTCAAATTGCATCACTTAGGGTCAGGTCTTGCTTTTTGCCACGATCCTACTGATTCTCGAGTAGTGTAACCCAAAGAAATCACCTAGTTGCTTTTGGGTGTAACCACCACTAGCGAACGCGCTTGTTATTGCTTCATCTCGCGTACTCGCATTGATAGCATACTGTTGCAACGAAAGCGGCTTAGGACGACGTTGTTTAGCGGGGATTTCTGCAATATCGCCCTCTTCCATGTTTGAACTTTCCATATGGCTGTAGATGAAATCTTCACTACCCAAGAATACTTGTTGTTTTAGGTTGTTCCATAAAGGTTTAACTATGCCTGAAAGGACAAAGTCATGATACTTTTGGCTCGCTATTGTTCGTTGGCTATCGAACAATAGCAGTGTTTGATTCACTGCCAACCACTCTGGAGCTTCGTCTTCACCCATGATGGCGTGCCAGCTGCTCCACTGATACTCTGCTGGACTGTCAACCATATGGGCGCGAATAGGGTTCAAGAGGATATACCGCCCTACTTCCAACAAGTATGACTCTTTATCAACCAAAATAGCTTTGTACCGACCTTGATATAAATGGCCAACTCGGCGATGTTTACGATTGAATCTTTGAGTATAAACACCATTTAACTGTCGCATGCCTTTACTCAAGTTTCCATCTGGAGTTTCTAACAACAAGTGGTAATGATTGGTCATCAAGCAGTAGCTATGAACTACCCAATTAAACCGTTCACACACTTTCGCCAATACTTCCAAAAACAGGTCAAAGTCTTGCTCTTCTAAATATATGGGTTGCCGAGCGTTACCCCGAGAGGTCACATGATACAGCGCTCCCGGGAACTCTATCCGTAAAGGTCTACTCATTGCTTTCCCTACAAAAAATGGCCTAACTAAAAGCTAGAGCATTTCCTTAAAATAGCAAAAGGCAAGACCTGACCCTATTTGTGCGGCGCTCGCTATCAACCAAATGGCCGATGCATTGAGCATTACGTGGGAGGTCGCATGAGTACTTTCATTGAACTGTTGTGCAGGCATAAAAAAGCGCTCGAACATCAGTATGCCAATCAACTCAACCCAGATATGCGCTCGGCTATCCAAGCGATGTTACGGTGTAAAACAGAGCAACAAGGTCGCTCGCAATGGTATTGTGCCCATTGCCACCACAATGACCGACTGCCACTCTCATGCGGACATCGGCACTGCCCCCAGTGCCAACACCGCACCACTTCGGACTGGTTAAACCGTCAAAAACAAAAGCTGTTACCCGTCCATTACTTTATGGTGACCTTCACCCTACCGCACCAGCTCAAACCCCTGGCTCGACACGCGCCAAAAGCACTCTACCAAACGATGTTCCAAATCGCTTCAAGCGTGCTAAAAAGCTTCGCCAAAAGACAGAGCAAAGGAGCACTCGGCTTTACCGCTGTGCTGCATACGCATAGTAGGCAACGCAACCTACATCCCCACCTACACATCATCGTCGCGGGTGGGCGGTATGATTCATCCAAGCAAGTATGGCAC
>NZ_OANU01000101.1 GCF_900089835.1 Vibrio thalassae
CCCCAGTTCAACGCCATAATGGAGAGGATAGTACCATCTTAGCTAAGCGCAAAGAGCTTTATAAACAAGCGAGAGCAGCCAACCCACAGCGGTGGTCAAACGAATCTAGAAACTGGGATGAAGTTGGTGAAGTTAAGCTAAATCCTGAAAGGCAGAAAGAAGCTGCTTAAAAAATTAAAGGCGACAACTACCTTGAAAAACGCCGAAACCGGACTAATCGGGTACATCAAAGTAAGTTAAAGTGACGCATGTAACGTTTTAAATAATGAACATAAATGCAGGGCGATGGTGTGTTGTGAAAACATAATTTTCGATGACTGAGGTCGAAATCGTTAGGTGTTCGTATACTATTAGCTGTATAGACATTTTATTTTGGGTACTCGTAGATGGGTCAGTTTTCAGTTTTAGGTTTTATTGCATTGGGCGGGGCTTTCGGCGCCTGCTCTCGATACTTAATATCAGAGTTGTGTATCGTACTTTTTGGTCGAGGATTTCCTTACGGTACACTCACTGTTAACGTGGTAGGTTCATTTATCATGGGTCTGCTAATTGCCGCTTTTGAGACCGAAGTGCTTGCTCCAGAGCCTTGGCGTCAAATTATAGGTCTTGGATTTCTTGGTGCGTTAACGACCTTCTCCACGTTCTCTATGGATAATGTGCTTTTGATACAACAGGGCGCCTTTTTTAAAATGGGCTTGAATATTCTATTGAACGTGATTGTGAGTATCTCAGCATGTTGGATAGGCTTTCAGTTGTTGATCAAAAGTTAAACAAAAAGCGACACAGTTCGGTTGAAAAATCAGAGCTGATTACTCTATAATCGCCTCAATACTTGTCGGAGTGCCTTAGGGCTGAGACCGTTAATTCGGGATCCGTTGAACCTGATCTGGTTAGTACCAGCGAAGGGAACAGGAGAATAAAATGGAAATCCTCCCTCTTTTATTTATCAAATAGCGCAAGCTATTGTGGTTGATACCTCTTGTGTTCACACATCCGTCAAGCATTTATCTTTTATAACTATATGATATATAGGGAAATGCTATGTCGACACGTAAACAAAGTAGACTGGAAGCAAAAAACTTCATCGATACACTATCGGTGACCCCATACCCAAACTCCCAAAAGACCTATATTCAAGGTAGTCGTAGCGACTTACGCGTCCCGATGCGTGAGATAGCGTTAGCTGACAGCCTTATTGGCGGCAGTCAGGACAGTCCTGTGTATGTTCCCAACGAACCTATTCATGTTTACGATACATCAGGCATGTATACGGATCCAAACCACCATATTAACCTCTATTCAGGCTTACCAAAGTTAAGAGAACAGTGGATTGATGAACGTGCTGATACGGAAGTATTAGCCGGTGTTAGTTCAGAATTCGCCAAACAAAGGCTTGAAGATGAGACCCTTGATGAGCTTCGCTATGGTCAGCTTCCCCGTATTCGACGAGGTGTAAAGGGCGCATGTGTTACTCAACTGCACTACGCTAGGAAAGGCATCGTTACCCCTGAAATGGAATACATCGCGATACGCGAGAATATGGGACGTCAAAAACTCAATGATGAAATGCTCACCCAGCAGCATCCGGGTCAGCACTTTGGTGCTAACTTACCCAAAGAGATTACGCCAGAGTTCGTTCGCAAAGAGGTCGCTGAAGGGCGCGCTATCATTCCTTCTAATATTAACCACCCCGAGTCAGAGCCAATGATCATTGGACGCAATTTCTTGGTGAAGGTTAATGCCAATATTGGTAATTCATCCGTCACCTCATCCATAGAAGAAGAAGTTGAGAAACTTGTTTGGGGGACTCGCTGGGGCGCAGATACCGTTATGGATTTATCCACAGGACGGAATATCCATGAAACCAGAGAGTGGATACTAAGAAATAGCCCAGTGCCAATTGGCACGGTTCCTATGTATCAAGCTCTAGAGAAGGTGAATGGGGTTGCTGAAAATCTTACTTGGGAAGTTATGCGTGATACGCTTATCGAGCAAGCAGAGCAGGGTGTTGACTACTTTACCATTCATGCTGGCTTACTCCTCAGCCATATTCCGATGACTGCTAAACGTGTTACTGGAATCGTATCTCGCGGTGGCTCCATTATTGCTAAGTGGTGTCTTGCCCACCACGAGGAGAGTTTCCTCTATACCAACTTTAGAGAAATCTGTGAGATATGTGCACGCTATGACGTGGCCCTTTCCTTAGGCGACGGTTTACGCCCTGGCTCTATTGCTGACGCCAATGATGAAGCTCAGTTTGCCGAACTACGCACGCTAGGCAAGCTGACCAGAATTGCTTGGGAACACGATGTACAAGTAATTATTGAAGGTCCAGGCCATGTTCCAATGCATATGATCAAAGAGAATATGGAACAGCAACTGGAGCATTGTCACGAAGCACCATTCTACACCCTTGGACCTCTTACGACCGATATCGCTCCGGGCTATGACCACATTACGTCAGGTATAGGCGCCGCTATGATAGGTTGGTATGGCTGTGCCATGCTGTGCTACGTGACACCTAAAGAGCACCTTGGCTTACCAAATAAAGATGACGTAAAAACTGGGCTTATCACCTATAAGCTCGCCGCTCACGCTGCCGACTTAGCTAAAGGACATCCTGGAGCACAAATTCGCGATAACGCTTTGTCAAAGGCTCGTTTTGAGTTCCGTTGGGAAGACCAGTTTAATTTGTCATTAGACCCTGATACCGCGCGTCAATTTCATGATGAGACCCTTCCTCAAGAATCAGGAAAAGTTGCCCATTTCTGTTCTATGTGCGGACCTAAATTTTGTTCCATGAAAATCTCTCAAGAAGTTCGAGAATATGCCAAGGAACAGCAAGGGGGAGAGAGCATCGACATTAAATTGATCGATGACCCGTTGGAAGGTATGCGTCAAAAATCTAAAGAGTTCAGAGCGACGGGCGCCGAACTTTACCATCCAGCAGTAACTGAAGAGTAACGAAGGAGCTTCCGTTGACACTTTTAATTCCATCTATTCATCAAGACCTAGTGAAAAGCGTTCGTCACGTTTTGTCGTTAGCGCAGAGTGTGGGCTTTGATATCGATGATATTCAGATATCAGTTGTTAATGAGCTGAATGTTGTTCAAATTGAAAATTCAGAACGTTGCCAGATGATCAGTTCCGATTTGCCATCAGTGCAAATGGATAACGATGCGGACTACAGACTTCACTATCATCATGGCTTTGTGGAAAGTAATTTCCCGCAGGTAATGCACTCAATGTCGTTTGGTGACGTTTACCTTGACGTTGACTCAGAGTCGGGACGGAGTGATATTTGGGCTTGTCGTGAAGAGGTCATTAAAGCGTCATCGGGAGCATTATCATTAGCGAATACTCATCAGCATTTTGCGTGGTTTATTGTCGCTATTATTTTAGATTTCCCACTTGAAGACGCGGTTATGCTAGCTCGAGCTGGAAGTGTTTCACGTGAAACATGGCCATCTACAAGAGAGCAATTCTTCACTCCCGTGATAGAAAACAAAGAACTTGGCATACGAGTGGGTTGGGCTGTGAGAGCATCTTCATCGGTTTTTCCAACATTGTACAAAAACAGTCTGGGTCTTTACCCGGTTGTTGATAGTGTAGAGTGGATTGAGCGTTTGTTGAAGCAAGGGATAAAAACGATTCAATTAAGAATCAAAAACCCGAGTTTGCCTAACCTTGCACAACAAATTCAGCAAGCGATTCAATTGGGTGAGCAATACAACGCCCAGGTATTTATAAACGACTACTGGCAATTGGCTATCCAGTACGGTGCCTTTGGTGTGCACCTAGGCCAAGAGGATATCGAGACTGCAGAACTTTCGCTGTTGGCTGAAAACAATATCGCACTTGGTCTCTCTACTCATGGCTACTATGAGCTGCTCAGGGTGGTACAAATTCACCCTAGCTATATCGCCCTGGGGCATATATTTCCGACCACAACGAAAGTCATGCCATCACGTCCTCAGGGTTTAGTACGACTCGCTCTGTATCAGCAATTAATCGACTCAATACCCTATGCTGACAAGCTTGGTTATCCAACGGTTGCTATTGGCGGTATTGACCTGCAAACCGCCAAACCGGTGTGGGATTGTGGTGTTACCAGCCTAGCGGTGGTCAGGGCACTGACCTTGGCCGAAGACACCCAGCACGTAATCGACGAGTTTTCTCACATAATGATGGGAGAGCGTGATGGTCTCCGATAAGCAGTTTCAACAATACCTTAGGCAGCTGAGTCTGAACAATGTGGGCGAGAGCGGTCAAGCGACGATTTGTGCAAGTCACGTACTAATTGTTGGCTGTGGTGGGTTAGGTACAGCGGCAAGTATGTATTTAGCCGGAGCAGGAGTAGGAAGAATCGTTATCGCTGATGATGATGAGATTGAACTGTCAAACTTGCCTAGACAAATTACCTATGGCTCGAATCAGATTGGGCAATCAAAAGTCACAACACTGGCTAGTTTCCTCAAAGAACAAAACACAGACATTCATGTTAGGGCTGTTAAGCGCCGTCTAGATGGTCACCAGCTCGCACTAGAGGTATCACTAGCAGATGTTGTGGTTGACTGCACAGACAATATAGAAACCCGGCAGGCAATCAACAAAGCCTGTGTTGAAAATAAAAAAGCCCTAGTGACGGCGGCCGCGATAGGTTGGAATGGCCAACAGTCGGTATTTCACTTCTCTAAACAACGCACCCCATGTTATCGCTGTCTTTATCCATTTGATGAGTTTGACACTGCAACGAAATGTTCTGAATCGAGTGTTATGGGGCCGGTTGTGGGGATGATGGGTGTCTACCAAGCATTGGAAACGTTAAAAGTAATAACGGGTCTGCATAACAATAATCAGCCCGAGCTTAAGCTTTTTGATGGTTTAAATGGAAGGTGGCAGTCTCTCAAGATTTCTCATGATGAGGCGTGTTCAGTTTGCAGTGATTCGAAGAAAACAGCAGGAATCAAGAATGATCCAATTTACAGTAAATAACGCACTGAAAGAAACCACATACGAGTTGACCCTCGCTGGTGTACTCGAAGAGCTAGGTATTGAAACGCGGGGCTGTGCGGTAGCCGTTGATGATGAAATTATACCAAGAGCTAAATGGCCTAATTTCACCGTTAAATCCAACATGTCCATCAATGTTTTCCAAGCTATTGCAGGAGGCTAATATGCTCACTATCGCGGGAAAAACCTTTCACTCACGTTTGTTTACCGGAACGGGTAAATTTGCCGATAAGTCGCTGATGATAGCGGCCATTGCTGAAAGCCAGTCAGAGTTAGCGACTATGGCATTAAAGCGAGTCGACCTACAGCAACAGGATGACGATATTCTGAGTCCTTTGATCGCTAATAACGTCAACCTACTACCTAATACTTCTGGAGCAAAAAACGCAAAAGATGCCATCTTTGCCGCGCACTTAGCCCGAGAAGCGTTAGGCACAAATTGGCTGAAACTTGAAATTCATCCAGATCCCAAATATTTACTACCAGACCCAATTGAGACTTTAAAAGCGGCAGAGCAGTTAGTCAAAGACGGATTTATAGTGCTGCCTTACTGCCACTCAGACCCCACGTTATGTAAACATCTCGAAGAAGTGGGTTGTGCTGCGGTAATGCCTTTGGGAGCGCCCATTGGCAGTAACAAAGGTTTGGTGAGTCGTGATTTCCTCGAGATTATCATCGAGCAAGCCAATGTACCAGTGGTCGTCGATGCTGGTATAGGCGCACCTTCTCACGCGGCGTTGGCGATGGAAATGGGCGCCGATGCCGTGTTAGTAAATACAGCGATTGCTGCAGCGGCCGATCCTATTCAAATGGCGCGTGCATTTAGACTTGCGGTTGAATCGGGGCGTTTAGCCTATGAAAGTGGGTTAGCTGGAACGGTAAACCATGCAGTAGCTTCTAGTCCGCTAACGGCGTTTCTTGATGCAATGTGAGTTTGAAAGGTTAAGGTGAAACGATGAGTTTTGTTGAGGAACACGCTAAGTACAACTGGGACGACGTTCGTCTATCAATCTATACCAAAACAGCAAGAGACGTTGAGCGGGCTTTAACTAAAACCAAGTTAGATCTCGAAGACTTTAAAGCGCTAATTTCTCCTGCAGCGGAGTCGTATCTAGAGCCATTAGCACAGCGCTCTTTTGCACTCACTCGTAAACGCTTTGGGCATACGCTGTCGATGTACATACCATTGTACCTGTCTAACCTCTGTGCCAATGCTTGTACTTATTGCGGCTTCTCCATGGAAAATCGCATCAAACGCAAGACTCTGTCGGAAGATGAAATAGAGGCAGAATGCACAGTGATCAAAACAATGGGATTTGACAGTATTCTATTGGTTACTGGAGAGCATGAAAACAAAGTGGGGATGAAGTACTTTAAGCAAGCTCTCCCGGTTATCAAAAAGCATTTCAGCTACCTAGCAATGGAAGTGCAACCTTTAGATCAAGATGAGTATGCCGAGTTAAAGTCTAACGGTTTGGATGCTGTTATGGTGTATCAAGAAACCTATAACCGTAGAACCTACGCTGAGCATCATCTACGTGGCAATAAGATGGACTTTGACTATCGGTTGGATACACCAGATAGATTAGCGAAAGCGGGCATCGATAAAATAGGCATTGGCTCTTTAATTGGGTTAGAGGAGTGGCGTACAGACTGCTTCTTTGTGGCGGCACACTTACTGTATCTAGAAAGCCGTTATTGGAAGTCACGTTACTCAATCTCGTTTCCAAGGTTAAGGCCATGCGAAGGAGCATTGCAACCCAAGTCAGTAATGACTGATAAGCAGTTAGTACAGCTCATATGCGCCTATCGATTGTTTAATAACGAAGTTGAGCTTTCTTTGTCGACACGTGAATCTCCAACGTTCCGAGATAATGTGTATCCACTAGGAATTACCAGCATTAGTGCTGCATCCAAAACACAGCCAGGTGGGTATGCCAACGAAGAAGAAGAGCTTAAGCAGTTTGCTATCAGTGATGAGCGCAGTGCTAAGCTTGTCGCTAAGTCGGTTAAGAGGGTTGGCATGGAACCGGTTTGGAAAGATTGGCATCAATCTTATTCCGGTTAAGTCGAGGTAATTCGTTGAGTGTTTCACGTGAAACAAAAAAGGAGCTGTTGGGCAGCTCCTTTTTTGTAACGTTGCGTATCAATTAATCAGCAAGCGGTGCACAGGCTTGTTCCAACCAATCCAGCGCGTCACCTTCCACTAATGGTGCGACTTCATCAAACACTGTGTTGTGATACGAGTTCAACCAACGAATTTCGGTATCGCTTAACAGTGAGCTAATAATGTTTCGTTTGTCGATAGGGCATCGAGTTAACGATTCAAAACCGAGCATGCTGGTATCACCTAGAGTCGATTTCTCGACAACCAATTCTAAGTTTTCAATACGAATACCAAACTCATCTGCGCGATAATAACCAGGTTCATTTGATAGCACCATACCAGCTACAAGAGGAGTGTTATTGACCGCTTTAGCAATACGTTGCGGCCCTTCATGAACACTTAAGAAATGACCAACACCATGACCAGTGCCGTGATCATAGTCAAAACCATTTGCCCACAAATGTTGGCGAGCTAAAACATCTAACTGGTGACCACAAGTACCTTTAGGAAAGAGCGCTGATGCTAGCGCAATGTGACCTTTTAATACCAAGGTAAATTGACGTTTCATTTCTTCGGAAGGTGAGCCAATAGCGATGGTTCTCGTGATATCAGTAGTACCATCGAGATACTGACCACCGGAGTCAACCAGATATAAGGTATCTTGAATAATCGCGCCGGGGACGTCTTGGTTTTCATGGTTATAGTGACACATTGCTGCATTTCCTGCTGATGCAGAAATGGTGTCAAAGCTAAGATCGACGAGTGAATTATCAAGTCGGCGCAATGATTCTAACTTATCTGATAACACCGCTTCATCATACAGATTGCCGCTTGCTACTTCTTTGTCTAGCCATGAAAGAAACTTAACCATGGCGGCACCATCACGAATATGACAGGCTTTCATTCCTGCTATTTCGACATCGTTCTTAGCTGCTTTGGGCATTAAGCATGGATCGGCAAGCTCTAGCTGTTTGGCACCGAAAGCTTCAAGTTTGAGTTGGAACCAAGCGTTACTGGTTGCAGGATCGAGCGTGACTGTTTTGCCAGCAAGTGTCTCGAGTGTTTGTTCGAGCTCATTTGGAGGACAGACTTCGACGCCACTGCCGACATGAATATCAAATGCAGCACGGTCGTCAATTCGCGACTCATCGATAAAGAACTTTGTTGAACCATCGGTGTAGAGAATGGCATGGGCGAGTAATACAGGTAGCCGAGACACGTCAAGTCCACGAACGTTTAGCAGCCAGCAAATTGAGTCTAACTCAGTAATGATTGCGGCATCTGCGTCAGAAGCAGCCAGTAACTGTCCTAGTGCAGTGCGCTTATCTTGGCTGGTTTGTCCTACTTTTTCGATAGGCATTAAACGAACTTGGCTTAGCTGAGGTTCTGGTCGATCGGTCCAGTTAATATCGATAGGATTCTCTTCTGTCGCAACCAGTTCGAACTTACTACCTAATTGAACTAAAGCACTTTGGTACCAGTTGCCGCGATGCATTCGTGGGTCTATTCCAATACGAGACCCTACTGGAAGCGTCTCACTTACCCATTTAATCGGTGGCTGTTCAATGAGGTGACAGTATTCAAAAATACCATCTGGCACTTGCTTTCTAACTTGTACGGTATAACGTCCGTCAACAAAAATGGCTGCACTGTCGCGAGTCACAACCGCAGCGCCTGCTGAACCTGTAAATTGAGTAAGCCAATGTAGACGCTCATTGTGAGCGGGTACATACTCGCCCAAGTACTCATCTTCGTGTGCGACGATAAACGCATCAAGATCGTTTGCTACAAGCCAAGCTTGAATCAGCTCAACTCGGCGAGAAATTTGTTCCTGCATCTGTTATTCCTTCATCTTGGCGAAACAAGTCACCTGGTAGTGTTTGCCCTATAACCTAGCGCTTTTATGCCCTATATACAAACGATTCTAACGGTTGCGAAATAAGGTTCCAACAATCGCAATTCACGGCTTCGTGATATACGGGTCATCTTAGGTGTAGTGTCTTCTGACGGATAATATCAATCAACCAAGTTAGTGCTGGATCTCGATTTCTGTCTTTATGCCAAAAGAGTGTATACGCCATAGGAGGGAATTCTAATGGTAGGGGGAGCACGGTTAACCCCATTTGCTCAGCGACTAGATGTACAAAATGTCTTGGGGCGGTAAACACAAAATCGGTATAACTGCAAAGTGCAGCGGCATTATTAAAGTCAGGTACGGTGATCGCAACATCTCGTTCTCTGCCCATATCGGAAAGTTTGTAATCTAATAACCAACGATCGCTACCATCGCAACGCACTTGAACATGACGCAGTGATAAATAGGTTTCCAAATTCCAAGGTTTAGATAATACGGGGTGATTTGCACGTACTAGACACATTTGGCTGTCACGATACACTTCAAGTTCTTGGATATCATCCGGTGGGTACATGGTGCGAACGGCGTCTCTGATATCGATATCTTTGCCTGTTATTCCTAAATCAAGCTCACCTTTTTGCATTCTTTCGAATGTCAGTTCATTCCAAGAGTGGGTGCTAATACTCAGGTTTGGGCCTTGACCAAAAATCGCGGGTAAAAAATGGGGCATAATTAGCGGATACACACTTTCTACCGCAGCGATATGAAATCGATATTCGCTGGTAGTGGGCGAGAATTGTGGAGGTTCGGTTATCGACTGCATGTGAGTAACAAGAACCTCGAGCTTAGGTTTGAGTTGTAATGCGCGAGGGGTAGGTAACAAACCATGCGCATGACGAGTAAACAGTGGGTCATCGAAAAGCACTCGAAGTTTTGCAAGTGATTTGCTTACCGCTGATTGGCTGAGACATAGCCGGTTTGCCGCACGGGTGACGTTACATTCTTCCAGCAACACATTGAAGCATAGCAATAAGTTAAGATCGATACGGCTGAGCTTTTCAAGATTCATTTAAAGAAATTCCTAATTGGAATAATACTAATGAGTATAAACCATTTCTGTTCATATCATAACAAGACTACACTCAGCGCCCTTAATGAAAGTTATCTATCTGTAAGAGGCAAGCACTTTGCAAACAGCACCATCAAAAATCCAAATCGCTGCGTTAGTGATGCTAGTGTTCTTTAGCCCTTTGGCTATTGATATCTATCTTCCAGCATTAACGCAGATTTCTACGGCTTTCGATGTTGAGCACACGTTGGCGCAAGACACGATTACTTGGTTTTTGTTTGCGATGGGTGTAGGTCAACTTTTTGCTGGTCCTCTAGCGGATAAACTTGGACGTCGAACGGTTGCTCTTGGCGGTATAGCTATCTATGGTTTGAGCGCTTGCTTGGCGTGGGCTGCTCAATCAATTGATTGGATGCTTGCTGCGAGGCTGTTGCAAGGCTTAGGTGCGTGTGCGACATCTGTGGCAGCCTTTGCAACCGTTCGCGACATGTATGGACCAGAGCGAAGCGGCAAGGTAATCAGTTACCTGAATGGCGCTATTTGCTTTATTCCAGCGTTAGCCCCGATCTTGGGAAGCTACTTAACTCAACAGTATGGCTGGCGTGCTAACTTCAGTTTTATGGCCGGCTTCGCCTTGTTTGTTGGTGCGTTAGTTCTGTTCAATATGCGTGAAACGAACTCTAAACAAGAGGGGCAGCGGTATTTTTCTTTATCGCGTTATATTGATGTCGTACGAACACCGACATTCGTGTTTCACGCGTCATTATGTTTACTCGCGATGGCCGTTATCCTCGCTTATGTCACCTCAGCACCAGTGGTTCTAATGGAGCAGATGGGACTAACGATGGATGAGTTTACCTATTGGTTTGGTTTGAATGCGGTGTTTAATATTGCTGCGTGCATGCTAGCACCAAGGGTCATGGATAAAATCGGGACTCATAAAACATTACGGTTGGGGATAAGTACACTACTCGTTGCTGGTGGGCTCATGGCTTGGGGCGCGCGTTTTGCAACGCCGGTATCGTTCATGCTGCCGGTGATTATCTCCTCAATTGGTTTTGCACTTATCTTAGGCGCCTCCGCTGGCAAGGCACTGGCACCGTTCGGAGATAAAGCGGGCACAGCGGCAGCGTTACTAGGACTGTTCCAAATGAGTGGCTCTGGTTTACTCGTGGGAATCATGCAAAGAGCGGGTCTGGATGCGCCTTATATGGTCGCCATGCAGATGTGGTTAGTTCTTCCTGCATTATTCATCTTGAAATCAAAAGTTGGCAAAGGATGGCATCAAACTGTAAAAATCGGCTAATTAAAAAACGATTTTGTTTTCCAATTAATGAAACAGGTGTATATTTAGCACTAAACACATCGTATTAATTATTAACTGGATAAACGCAGTAATGTCTTTGACAACTTACGAAATGGCTCGCATTCTCGAGCAGATGGAAGAGTCTCCAGAAAAAATCATGTTTGGTAAATTGCTTAATGAATTAGGCAATCAGAGCGAAGAGCGTATCCGCAGTGCCGCTAAACAAGTACCAATCCACATGTTGCATGATATCGTCTATCAGTTTCAGAGAGTCATTGAGTCTCGCAAAGGTGAACAAGTTCAACTACTAGCGAAAGAGCTTGCTGACCAAGGTATTTCCGCAGAAGAACTGAAAGAGTTCCTGGCGAATAAATAAACCATATTTAAAAATAACCCCGCTAAATTAAGCGGGGTTATTTTTTTCTCTATTTTGCTGCTAATTAAATTTAGACCGGATAACTTTATCTGCAGAAATAGCTCCCGGCCCCCAAACAACCACTATCAAAATCATTAATCCCCATAATTGATGGTCATAAAAACCTTTTTCCCAAAGCAGCGGATATGAAACAACGGCAATTATATTAAACACAAATAATATCGCAGCCATAGGGCGAGTGAACAATCCAACAACCATAAATACAGGCAACACTAATTCTGCTGCGGTTCCCATATAGGCCGCTAATTCCCAAGGTATAAGTGGTACGTGGTATTCATATTCAAACAAATATAGAGTGCTATCCCAAGAGGCTATCTTGGTGAGTCCGGAGTTAAAAAATACCCACGACACCCAAAGTCGACAAAACACTAAAAGTAAGGGAATAAAACCTCGTTGCAGCGCTTCAATAACGTGGTCATAAGTGGTGAGCCAATGCGTTACTTTGGTATTCATACCTTACTCCTTGAATTGTTTTCGCTAAATAGAGTGAACCCGGCTACAACATCCCAGTTTAGTAAGTTTGGTAGTTGAGGTAGTAGTGCGGGATCAATATGTCTTAGTGGTTTGCCATGGCTGATCTCTGTCCAGAGCTGTTGAAGCTGGTTGTCTAAAATATGTATTGTTGGCTGACCAGATCCTCGTTTCACTAGGAGTAGCGTTTCATTTTGGTGGATGTCTAGTTGGTCAAATTGGTTATCTCTTACCGCTTGGAAAAGACGACCAATGGCGAAATTAGAGTGGACTAGATGACTAGAAGGTTTCACATGAAACACGATATCTGAATGCTGGCTTTCTGCGACGGACGTTAAATTGATGATAGGTTCAATGCTTTGTTTTAAGGGTATGTCTTCCGCTCTTTTCAGTTCGTCCAATAACCACTCTATAGACATCACATCAGCTAAATATGGAACGGCAGCCGTGATGTTTTCAAGCTGACTAACTGAGTCAGCAAATCCAGCGCCATAGGTAATCACATTCCCGGAGTGCGGAGGGTGCTGCGTTACATGATGCCTTGCCATCGAGTCAAAACACTCGTCACCAACCAGTTGGCGTGTTATCGGATAGCAAGCCGCTAGCACCTCAGATAAGCTAATTACAAAGTTATTTCGATAGATTTGGACTCGTTCAATTGCGCTGAACTGATCGGATAAGACATTACAGTCCTGTCCGCTGCTTTGGTAGCGTAATGCTTTAGTAAACCTTTGTTGGAGTTCGTTAAGCGTCATGACTAAGCACTCCTTAACGTTTGAGGACAAGCACTATCAGTTAAGATGACGATGGCTTTATGGGCTTCTTCTAGGAGCACTTGAGGTGAGGGAATATCTAAATCCCACTCGATTAAAGTTGGAACTGGTTTATTAATGCGATTCCAGTGCAGATAGAGCTGCCAAACCTCATCAGACACGCGAGTACTGTGTGTATCAATCCAAATCTCACCTTGTTCTAATTGCTTACGAGTAAATCCGGCTAGATGAATCTCGTCGACAGTACTAGGGTCGATGGCCTCTAAATACTGATGGGTATCGTAGCGATGATTAAAACTGGAGACGTGCACATTGTTTAGGTCAAGCAATAGACGACAATCGGTCCTGCGCTGTACTTCCGCTAAAAACTCCCATTCTGGGATCGTTGAATGATTAAAACGAAGATAGCTAGAGGGATTCTCTATTAATAGTGGACGTTGAATCACGTCTTGAACATGCAGAACATTACGGCAAAAAAGTTGCAAAGCTTCTTCCGTGTAGGGCAACGGTAGTAAGTCGTTGAAGTAGTGACCTCCATGTTCACTCCAACTGAGATGATCGGAAACAGCAAACGGTTGAACCTCGTGGATCAGTTGCTTGAGAGACTGTAAATGTGATGGGTTGACGTTGCTGGTCGAACCTAGAGACAAACCAATACCATGGCAACTGATCTCAACTTGCTCTCGAATGGCGAGCAATTGCTGATACTCAAGGCTATTGGTTTGGAAGTAGTTTTCACTGTGAATCTCCAACCAGCCAACTTGAGTGGTATTGTGTTCGAAGTAGTCAAGATGGGGTGTACGTAACCCAACACCAACTAATTGAAATGCCTGACTTCGATCCATTGTGATCTCCCTGATCCGTGATGTGTTGTGAGTAAGCTGTAGAAAAGTGAAAGGGCGCTCAATGACGCCCCTTCATGCTGCTTGTAACTTAAAAATGGATGAACAAACAAAGTTACAAATAAGCTAAGCTGCAAGCAGTATTGATTTCGACTTTGGAGGCTTACTATGCTGATTCAGTGCTACCGCCTGTAAGCTTGCCACATAGCCCTTTTGGTACGACGACAAATGCATCTTTTTGGTTATCTTCTTTTGCTGTACCAGCACATGAGCTTGTTTTCGTTGCACAGTCATTTTTACCTGCTTTAGAGACGCCATAGCATTTTTCTTTTTCTGCTGCGTGAGCTGGAGCGGCAGTAAGCATAGTGCCACCTAGGGCAATTAGACCGGTAACTGCGGCAGTGATAGCTAGATTTGTAGTTTTCATAATAACTTCCTTGACTTGATCCTTGTGGTTTCTTTTCACAAGTGCTTCGTTGCGACTTGCTTATTCAATAGGAGGGGAAGGGCTTCGGAAATCTTTCAAAAAACCCAAGAAATAATTAGAAAAGTGTTAAATAATGTTTTATTTATCTGATTTTTAAGAGTTTAAATCAAAATAAAAAAACTAATATTTTTCTGAAACCAACACACTGTTTGAGTTATAATCAATCGATATGTATAAATAACCAGTAGCTAACTATCATGGATCCATCTCTTCTTCTCGACGGCCTTAATGACAAACAACGTGAAGCTGTTGCAGCTCCGTTAGAGCATATGTTGGTGCTAGCTGGTGCTGGTAGTGGCAAAACTCGCGTACTTGTACATCGTATCGCTTGGTTAATGTCAGTGGAAAATGCTTCGCCGTTTTCCATCATGTCAGTGACGTTTACCAATAAAGCGGCTGCGGAGATGAGAGGGCGAATCGAAGAGTTGATGATGGGTAGTGCATCAGGGATGTGGAATGGCACTTTCCATGGTATTTGCCATCGCATACTGCGCGCTCACTATCTTGATGCGAAGCTGCCAGAAGACTTTCAAATTCTAGATTCTGATGATCAACAACGCCTTCTGAAACGATTGATAAAAGCTCAAAATCTAGATGAGAAACAGTGGCCTGCACGTCAGGCAGCGTGGTGGATCAACGGCAAGAAAGATGAAGGTTTGAGACCACAACACATTGATAGCTATCAAGATCCTGTGACGAAAACCTATTTGCAAATCTATACCGCTTATCAAGAAGCTTGTGATCGCGCGGGGCTGGTGGATTTTGCCGAAATCTTGCTGCGTGCTCATGAATTGCTGCGTGACAACAAGTTTGTTCGTGAGCACTATCAAGCTCGCTTTAAACACATTTTGGTGGACGAGTTCCAAGACACTAACAATATTCAGTACGCGTGGTTACGAATGATGACGGGTCCTGATTGTAAAGTGATGATTGTCGGTGACGATGACCAGTCTATTTATGGCTGGCGTGGTGCTAAGGTTGAGAACATTCAGAAGTTCCTCGACGAATATTTAGGCGCGACAACCATTCGTCTCGAGCAGAACTATCGCTCAACGAAGACCATACTTGAAGCTGCCAACGAACTGATCGCCAACAACACTGAGCGTATGGGCAAAGAGCTGTGGACAGACGGTAATGAAGGCGAAAAAATCTCGGTTTACTCTGCTTACAATGAGCTAGATGAAGCGCGCTTTGCGGTGAACAAAATTAAGGAATGGCAAGAGAAAGGTGGCAGTCTGACGGACTGTGCCATGTTATACCGAAACAACGCCCAGTCTCGTGTTTTGGAAGAAGCACTTATTCAAGCTCAACTGCCGTATCGAATCTACGGAGGGATGCGATTCTTCGAACGCCAAGAAATCAAAGATGCGCTTGGCTACCTACGATTGATGGCGAACCGTAATGATGATGCCGCATTTGAACGAATCGTGAATACCCCAACACGTGGCCTCGGAGACAAGACGCTGGATACCATTCGTTTTGCTGCGCGCGATCGCGGTGCCACACTGTGGGAAGCCAGTATTGCAATCTTGGATGAAAAGGTATTAGCGGGACGTGCTGCAGGCGCATTGTCGCGTTTTATTGAGCTTATTAACGCATTAGAAGACGACACCTTTGAATCGCCACTGCATGAGCAAACTGACCATGTCATTAAAACTTCAGGCCTATTCTTGATGTATGAACAGGAAAAGGGTGAGAAATCCAAAGCACGTATTGAAAACTTAGAGGAATTGGTTACTGCAACTCGTCAGTTCGAAAAGCCGGAAGAGGCTGAAGATATGACATTGCTGACCGCCTTCTTAACTCACGCGGCTCTTGAAGCGGGTGAAGGTCAAGCGGATGAATTTGATGATGCGGTGCAATTAATGACACTACATAGTGCTAAAGGGTTGGAGTTCCCAATGGTATTTATGGTTGGGGTAGAAGAAGGCATGTTTCCGAGTCAAATGTCAGCAGAGGAAGCGGGTCGATTAGAGGAAGAGCGTCGCTTGTGTTATGTCGGCATGACGCGTGCGATGGAAAAGCTCTTTATTACCTATGCTGAAATGCGTCGTTTGTATGGCCAGGATAAATATCACAAGCCTTCTCGTTTTATTCGTGAATTGCCAGAAACGTGTTTACAAGAAGTACGTATGAAGGCACAAGTGAGCAGACCGACTAGCACTGGACGCTTTAGCCAAGCCGAAGTTAAAAACAACTTCAATGAGACTGGATTTAGTCTAGGCTCTCGTGTTAAACACCCGAAGTTTGGTGAGGGAACGATTATTAATTTCGAAGGAAGCGGGCCACAAAGTCGGGTGCAAGTTGCCTTTAATGGAGAAGGGATCAAGTGGTTAGTGACGCAATATGCCAAGCTTGAACAGCTTTAGGTTACCGATGATCTAAATAGCAAAAAAGCAGCTTAGGCTGCTTTTTTTATAGGTGTTTTGAGAGTTCAATTTAATCTGCAATACAGATAAAGAAAAACCCCGAGGGCTCACGCCCTACGGGGTTATGGTCTTACTCGCAGCAATCCGGCTACTATAGGTGCTCCATGCATCTAATCCTTGATAGTATGCTGTATTCCTTCAGCGTATTCCTTTCGTCGCCTTCCTAGCGGTGTCCATTGGCCTTATCCTGACCTGCTAACAATCCTCGTTAGCGCACTTCACTTGATCCCTGAGCGGTGTCCCTGACATCTTCCTGATGTTAAGTCCTTGCCTCTTCCAGAGGTGTCCATTGTCTTTCCTTAGTAGCAACCATCCTAGTTACTATTGCGTCCATTCAATGTCCAATTTGCTTTCCGTGCCGATTACTCATCCTGAATAACCGTATCTTCTTCCTGAAGATGCCCAAATCCCTGAGCGTTTCCTGTTCCATGTCAGCTTCCTTCCGACATGTTTAATGATAAACGATACTCGCTTTAGAACAATTGCGCTGAAAGGAAAAAATCCTAATTCTCAGCAATGAGAAAAAATACAAACCATTAAAAATCAGTGGTTTATGTTTTTCTCTGGTCTAAGTCTTGGGGCATAAAGCGATAATGACCTACTGCTTTGTGAGAGATCTCTTACACGAACAGTGTCGAATGGAGTAATGGACTCTAAAATGAGGACAACACTTGCAGCAAAATCATCAAGCCAAGCCCTGAAAATAACAATCCACACAATGCATCAATGTATATAGATGCAGAACCAAGCTTTTGTTGCATACGTTTGGTCGAGAGTGCCCAAGCTAAAAAAGAAAACCAAGCCAGGGATAAAGACCAGAGTATTCCCAGTGCCATGAGTTTACCTGTCACAGACATGGTCGACGGGACTATGCTGGACATTAAGCTGATAAAAAATACCAACGCTTTGGGATTAAGAATATTGGTGGTAAACCCTCGGGAGAAAGCTTGCCTGCGACTTGACAGTAATAGGCTGGCGTCATTGGCCAGATCTTTAGGTTGGTGGCGTTGTTCCCATCGAGAGTACACAGAGCGCAGTGCGCCAGAGCCTAAATAAAGTAAATAACTGCCACCTGCAATTTGAATCAGTGCAAATAGCGCCGGGTGTTGGTGTACCACATAACTTACTCCGGTCAGACTTAGAATGGAATGTAGCAAGATGCCGAATGATAAGCCTAGAGCGATATAGAAACCGGTTTGTCGACCAAATCTAGTCGCATTTTGGACTACGAGAGCAAAGTCAGGTCCAGGGCTCATTAAAGCAACGAAATGAACCGTTGCCAGTGTCATCAAAATTGTGATTTCGTTCATATTGAAATTAGATTGTTAATTGATTTTAGAGGGTGAAATACCGTAGACACTGCGAAAGGTTCGACTGAAGTGTGCTTGGTCATAAAAGCCCGTTTGCAGTGCCACTTGTGCGGCAGGTTTTCCAGCTTTCACTAGGCTCAAACTTTTTTCTAATCTAAGACGAGTCAACCAGGCATGCGGAGACATGCCGGTTGCCTGCTTAAATAGGCGGTGAAATTGTCGTTCACTTAAATCGCACAGTGCCGCCAGTTGGCCGAGACGGATCGGCTGATCAAGGTAACTCATGACATAGTCACGTACTTGTGCCAGTTGCTTAGTACCGATAGGTTGTCTATCGCGTTCCGTGCCCCTCGCGTATCGACCAAGCAGCTGTTCAAAACTTTCGTATGGCAGACTATCGCGCGCCAGCGCGCAGAACTTGTTATTGCTTAATACCAGATGAGTATTCAGCAATGCACGAAACAATCGAGGCTCTTGGACAATTGGGCTGTGAAAACCTAACTGTCCTTGATGGTTATTGGGCTTCAGACGAGAGAGCCAATGTGGTGACACAGCAAGTACTTTGACTTCATATCCTTCATCAAAACGCGCTTGGCCATCGTGTAACTCATCCGGTGGCATTAACACGAGATCACCTGGGCCACAGGTATAGCTCTGTCCTTTTAAATTAAACTGCTGCTGACCATTGACGATCAACCCGAAATGGTAATCGAGATGATAGTGTTTTTGGAACGCGAACTCTTTATAGTAACCACTGATCAAATTGATATCAGGGATTGGTGACGACAGGTAACTGATCTGTTGCAAAATAACCTCCTAATATCAATCCAATGGTGTCAGTGTATCTTTGGTTGATAAAAGGTGTCTTGTAAAAAACGGACACCTCGACTGATTATTGAGCTTTTAATCTTTTATTACTTCGGCTGGTTTTAATGCCATCAAAACTGAACACCACCAAGGCACTCCAAATAAAGACGAATGTCATTGCTTTGTCTAATGTGAAGGCTTCGCCATAAACCAAGACGGCAAGCAAGAACATGAGACTAGGGCCAATGTATTGGAAAAAACCGAGAGTCGATAGCTTCAATCGAGTCGCCGCACCTGTAAAGCACAGTAGAGGTAATGTGGTAATCACGCCCGCAGAAATCAGTAGAATGTTCAATGTTGCTGGATTGGCAAACATATTGGATGTTGGCGTACTAGCGATGAACAACAGATAGATTGCTGCGGCGGGCAACATGACTAACGTCTCGATAAACAATCCAGTTTGTGCATCCAAGCTGACTTTTTTCCTTAATAGCCCATACAAACCAAAACTCATGGCTAGGGCAAGTGCGACCACGGGCACAGAGCCAAATGCGATAAGCTGTATTAAAACGCCAATAGTGGCTAAGGCGACAGCGAACCATTGCAGTTTTCGTAATCGTTCTCCTAAGAACAACATACCTAAAATGACGTTAATCAACGGGTTAATATAGTAGCCCAGACTGGCATCTAACATATGATTAGAGTTGACGGCCCAAATGAAAATCAACCAGTTCACACCCACTAATAACGCGGTAGTAAACAAGTAGCCCATTTTCTTTTTAGAACGGAACACGTCTCTTACACTGCGCCAATGGCGGCCAAAATGGAGTAAAGCAGTTAATAGAAAGAACGACCAAATCACGCGGTGACTTAAAATTTCTAGTGGTGATACTTCAGACAGAGCCTTGAAGTAAATCGGAGCAATACCCCACATGGTATAGGCGCCGATAGCCAAAAGTACGCCTTGTTTGGCTCTCTGTTGTTCTTCTAGTGACATACAAATTTTCTCAAGAGAAGGCCATTGGGCCGTAAAGGGAAGAAAGGCACTGAGTATAACCCGTTGTTATCTATTGGACTAATTATTGCGCGTTTTACAGACGTTTTTTTATTGTTATTGGCTATGATTATGAGTTTCTTTCCCATGGGAACATCTCTACAATGTAGCGTTTTCGACCTATCATTTTCTCGGGATATCGCATGACCGCTGTGTTACTTGCTGAACAATCTGAATCTCAACCAAGTTCACAGTCTGTGTTGGAATCCGTGTTCGGTTATCAAGAGTTTCGTGCCGGGCAACAAGAAGTGATCGACAATGCCATTGCTGGCAACGATGGTTTGGTGATTATGCCAACGGGTGGGGGAAAGTCTCTGTGCTACCAAATTCCAGCGTTGGTTCGCAGTGGTGTGACCCTAGTGATTTCGCCGCTGATTTCTTTAATGAAAGACCAAGTTGATCAGTTGAAAGCAGATGGCGTTGCCGCTGAGTGTATAAACTCGACTCAATCCAGAGAAACGCTAATCGATATCTACCGCCGAATGAACAGCGGTCAGCTGAAGCTGATTTACGTGTCGCCGGAACGTGTGTTAATGCACGACTTCATTGAACGGTTAGAGCACATTAACTTGTCGATGATCGCGGTTGATGAAGCGCACTGTATTTCTCAATGGGGACATGATTTTCGACCGGAATATGCGGCGTTAGGTCGATTAAAAGAGTTATTTCCTTTCGTTCCTATGGTGGCGTTGACTGCCACGGCAGATGATGCGACTCGCAAAGACATTATCCATCGTCTTAGTCTCAATAATCCCCATGAATATCTTGGTAGTTTTGACCGGCCGAATATCCGCTACACCTTGATTGAGAAACATAAACCAGTCTCACAAATTGTGCGCTTCTTAGAAGAGAACAAAGGAGGCAGCGGCATCATCTATTGTGGTAGTCGTAAGAAAGTCGAGATGTTGACGGAGAAACTGTGTGCCAACCATGTACGCGCTGCTGGGTATCACGCTGGAATGGATATGGATGAAAGAGCCTATGTCCAAGACGCGTTTCAACGTGATGATATTCAAGTAGTTGTTGCGACAGTGGCCTTTGGTATGGGGATTAACAAGCCCAATGTGCGTTTCGTTGCGCACTTTGATATTCCTCGTAATATTGAGTCTTACTATCAAGAAACTGGGCGAGCAGGGCGTGATGGCTTGCCAGCAGAAGCAATGATGCTCTACGACCCTGCCGATATTGGCTGGTTGCGTCGTATGTTGGATGAAAAAGAAGAAGGTCCGCAAAAGCAGGTTGAAAGTCATAAGCTCAACGCCATGAGCGCGTTTGCTGAAGCACAAACCTGCCGTCGCCAAGTGCTGCTGAACTATTTCGGTGAGTACAGTGAGAAGCCATGTGGCAACTGCGATATATGTCTCGACCCGCCGAAACATTTTGATGCGACGCAAGAAGCGCAAAAAGCGTTGTCTTGTGTCTATCGTGTCAACCAGAACTTTGGTATTAGCTATGTGGTTGAAGTATTGCGTGGTATGTCGAATATTCGTATTCGTGAACATGGGCACGACAAACTGACGACGTATGGCATTGGACGTGATCATAGTCATGATTATTGGGTGAGTATATTTAGGCAGCTCATACACAAAGGTTTACTGAGCCAAAATATCACCCGCAACTCGACATTGCAGCTGACCGAAGAGGCTCGCCCTCTGTTACGTGGAGAAAACAGCCTAGAGTTGGCAGTGCCTCGATTGGATACAGCTGCACGAAGTGCCAAATCTGACAAACTTGCTTCTAAACACTACGATAAGAAGCTGTTTGCTAAATTGCGTAAGCTACGGAAATCGATTGCTGATGAAGATGGTTTACCTCCTTATGTCGTCTTCAGTGATGCGACGCTGATTGATATGGCAGAAATACTGCCCACCTCTTACGGTGAAATGTTGGCGGTGAATGGAGTAGGTGAACGCAAGTTAGAGAAGTATGCCGACCCTTTCCTTGATCTCATACAGGAGTATTTGACCCAATATGGCTGATTTTGGTTTGCGAGATTATATCGAAGCGGAAGGAAAGTTAGTGCTAATGACACCCAGCTTTGATTTTGACAGTTTTGATGCCATCGCCAGTTCATTAGTTGCACAGTTATCTGCCACTGTAGTTGAAAAACAATGGGATGCAGACATTCATACGTGGCTGGTGGATTTTGAAGGTTGTCGAATATTATTGAAAGGCGAGCATTATAGTGAGCTCATGTGGTTCGAAGCGTTAGATGTGGCAGGGAGTAAGGAAGAGTTTGATTTTCTTGCGAGTCTATTTCGACGCGGATTCTAGTCTATTGTTGACGGGAAACGTTTGCTCTATATCGAGTTGTTGCACCTAAAATTGATTAATGTATAATCGCCCGCCGCTACCTAAGTAGCCAACAAACACTTAATTTTAGTAACCAGAGGCTGTGCCTCACCTTGGGTTCCCTCAACCCCAAGCAAAACGAAAAAGGTACAATATGAGCCCGTTTTCTCCTGCGCAGCAGCGCAAAGCCCTGACATTTTTAGTTCTCTTCCATCTAGTGATTATTGCATCCAGTAATTATCTAGTGCAGCTACCCTTTACTATTTTTGGTTTCCACACCACGTGGGGCGCTTTTACTTTTCCGTTTATCTTCTTGGCAACGGATTTGACTGTACGTATTTTCGGTGCCGGGTTAGCACGAAGAATCATTTTCCTCGTTATGTTGCCCGCGCTGGCTGTGTCGTATGCATTATCGGTACTGTTCTTTGAAGGTCAGTTTCAAGGATTGAGTCATCTAGGAGAGTTTAACCTGTTCGTTGCGCGTATTGCGGCGGCAAGTTTTATGGCCTATCTGTTGGGACAAATTCTTGATGTACATGTCTTCAACCGTTTACGTCAAATGAAGCAATGGTGGGTGGCACCGACCTGTTCTACACTATTTGGTAATGCGCTTGATACCTTAGCCTTCTTTGCTATCGCATTTTACCAAAGTCCAGATCCGTTTATGGCTGAGCATTGGACAGAAATCGCCTTAGTCGATTACGGCTTTAAGTTGGTGATCAGCCTTGGCTTATTTGTTCCTATGTATGGTGTGTTATTGAACTTCTTAGTGAAGAAGTTAACCGCAGTAAACCCGAATATTTCGGTGACTGGCGTGAACGCGTAGTCGTCAAACAATAAAAAAAATCCCGAATATCAAGATTCGGGATTTTTTTTATCTTCGTACTATCGGTTAGATCGCTTGAATGTCGAGTGGCCAGCCCATGTCAGATTGACGGTTGGATTCAATTTCTAACTCCGCTGCAGACAACGGATTTTGCTCTAGCCACTGTTTATCTATCGATAAGGTAAGTCGATTATCTTTGCACGCTACTGAGATATTAGGCTGTAACTCTCGCTTACGTCTATGAGTGATAATTACCGCTAAACGTAAGAGTCGTAGTACACGCTCGGCACTTTTACTTGACAGCGCATGCTGTGCTGGAAAAGGACTCAGTTGGTCTTTATAACGACGTACAACTTCCGCTAACAGGTGTTTTTGTGCACGAGTAAAACCCGGTAAATCTAAGTTGGTTAGTAAGTACGCACTATGTTCGCCAGCCTTTTTGAAATCGAGAGTAAGACCAATTTCGTGAAGCTTGGACGCACATTCGAGCAACGCAGGTGCTTGTGGCTCTTCAAGCCAGGTATCACCACCACAATCTTTGAGCAGTTGCAGAGCTGTAGTTGCAACCTGTTCGCCGTATTCCACATCTAACTGACAGCGTGATTGAACGCTATTGATGGTTCGAGCACGGATGTCATCTTGTTGCAGCTCCTCGACCATGTCATACACCATACCTTCACGCAATGCGCCTCCGGCTAGTGTCATGGAGTCGATGTTGAGCAGCTCAAAGATGGCGATCAGAATAGAGAGACCACTTGGGAAGACGAGGGCACGTTCTAAAGTTAGGCCGTCGATATCAAGCTCTTCCAAGTGATCGGCTTGCATGGCTTGTTTTTGAAGACGCTTTAGTTTGGCATGAGTGATAACTTCATCCATACCTTGAGCCAGCATGATCTCTTGCAGTGCTTGCACGGTACCACTAGCGCCAACGCACACATCCCAGCCAATATGCTGGTAGTTGTCCAGAATTGGTGTGAGTGCTTGCTTAGCTCCTTCAATGGCACGTTCAAAGTTCGCTCTATTAAGTTGACGGTCTTTGAAGTAGTGCTCTAGCCAAGTCACACAGCCCATTTTTAAACTGGTGAGAGCTTTAGGTTCAAAGCCTTCACCGATGATGAGCTCTGTACTGGCTCCACCAATGTCGACGACTAAGCGACGACCAGTACCACCTGAGGTATGAGCCACCCCTTTATAGATGGTCGCAGCTTCTTCTTCACCACTAATGACTTGAATAGGATAACCGAGAATGTCGTTGGCCTTCTTTAAGAAAATATCCACATTGGTCGCGGTTCTCAAAGTCGCAGTCCCAACGATACGAATATTTTCTTTTGGAATGTCTTGTAGCCTTTCAGCGAAAAGACTCAAACAATCCCAGCCGCGTTGCATCGCTTCTTGACTAAGGGCTAACTCGGCATCTAGACCAGCGGCTAGACGAACTTTCCGCTTAATTTTAGCCATCGTTTGAACACTGCCATCAATATGACGAACTACCAACATATGGAAACTGTTGGAGCCTAAATCAATGGCAGCGTAAAGTGGCGAAGAATTCACTGCGAGACTCATAAATACTGCTTACTTCCTGTTAAGATCGTGGCGCTCTTGGCCTTCTTTGAGGCTTTCTGTTTGACGGTCTTGAACCACCAGTGTTGGTACGGCGCTGACCTGAGTTACGACTTTTCAGAACAAGTGGCGCAGGCAGTTCTGTAAGTAGTGCGCTGGAATCGTAGTCAGAGACTGGGATTTGGTGCTCAATGTATTCTTCAATCGCTGGCAAATTGATCGCGTATTCTTCACAAGCAAAACTGATGGAGTGACCACTTGCACCAGCACGACCAGTACGGCCAATACGGTGAACGTAATCTTCGCAATCGTCTGGCAAGTCGTAGTTAAAAACGTGAGTTACTTGAGGAATATGCAGACCACGCGCCGCTACATCGGTAGCAACCAGAATATCGACATCACCACGTGTAAACTGCTCTAGGATTTTCTCACGCTTCTTCTGAGGAACATCACCAGTAAGTAGCCCGACACGGTGACCGTCGGCAGCCAAGTGGCCCCAGACTTTCTCACACTTGTGTTTAGTGTTAGCAAAAATAATCGCGCGATCTGGCCACTCTTCTTCTACAAGTGTTTGTAGCAGAGCCATTTTTTCATTGTTCGATGGATAGAACAGCTCTTCTTGAATTCGATGACCAGTTTTTTGCTCTGGCTCGACAACAACGTGCTCAGGGTTGTGCATGTGTTCGAAGGCCAGTTCTTGAACTCGGTAAGACAGTGTTGCTGAGAACAGCATGTTCAAACGGTCTTTTGGCTCAGGCATGCGACGGAACAAAAAACGAATGTCTTTAATAAAACCAAGATCGAACATGCGATCGGCTTCATCCAACACTACGGCTTGAATGTTGTTTAGGTTGAAAACACGCTGCTTGTAGAAGTCGATAATACGACCACAGGTACCGATAAGAATATCGACGCCTTCTTCGATCTTAGCCAACTGCTTGTCGTAGCTGTCGCCACCATAGGCAAGTGCGGTCTTTAGCCCTGTACTCTCAATCAACGGCTTGGCATCGTTTTGGATCTGGATAGCAAGTTCGCGGGTTGGAGCCATGATAATCGCACGCGGTTGATTCGGTTTGCGGCCATCATGTTCTGGCGTTGTTAGTAGGTGATTAAAGGTAGCAGTTAAAAACGCAAGCGTTTTTCCAGTCCCGGTTTGGGCCTGTCCTGCAATATCTCGGCCGGCGAGCAGTACCGGCAACGCCAAGGCTTGGATAGGGGTACAATATTTGAACCCTTTTTTTTCCAATCCTTCAATGATTTGCGGGTGCAAATCTAATTCGGCGAACTTTTGCTCTGTGATATGCGTCTTTTTCATCGGTATAGAATATCAGCTTAAGCTTGCAATACGAAGGTAAATACATTCCAATAGGAGATCTAATTGTTGGTGATTATCTCATCAATACAAAAAATATCGGAGTGAAAGATGAGTGAAAAGATTTTGCAGCTGACGGATGACGGTTTTGAAACTGACGTAATTAACGCTGCAGGCCCGGTTCTTGTTGACTTCTGGGCGGAGTGGTGTGGTCCTTGTAAAATGATTGCCCCAATCCTCGATGAAATCGCAGAGGAGTACGAAGGCAAACTCACTATCGGCAAACTTAACATTGACCAAAACGCAGGTACTCCACCTAAGTTTGGTATTCGCGGTATCCCAACGCTACTTCTTTTCAAAGATGGTGGCGTAGCAGCAACGAAAGTTGGTGCATTATCAAAGACTCAACTTAAAGAGTTCTTGGATGCGAATCTATAATGAAAAGTAATGAAAACCGTGTATCTTAACAAATACACGGTTTTGTTTTTTTCAAAGCTAGACTAGACTCAGTTTTAGTGATAATTTATCGCACGTAAAATAAACAAGTGTTCACTTCTTGGTCGATCCTGAGACCAAATCCTTCTTAATAACAAAACAGATCCTATTTTGACTAAACAAACATCCACCACAATGAACTTAACAGAATTGAAGAACAGACCTGTTTCTGAGCTCGTTAAACTTGGCGAATCTCTTGGTCTGGAAAACTTAGCTCGTCTGCGTAAGCAAGACATCATTTTCGCCATCTTAAAAGCCCATGCGAAAAGTGGTGAAGATATCTTTGGTGACGGGGTCTTAGAGATTCTTCAAGACGGTTTTGGTTTCCTGCGTAGCGCAGACAGTTCGTACCTAGCAGGTCCAGACGACATCTATGTTTCTCCAAGTCAGATTCGTCGTTTTAACCTTCGCACTGGTGACTCAATCGCTGGTAAGATTCGTCCACCTAAAGACGGTGAGCGCTATTTTGCGCTGTTAAAAGTTAACACGGTTAATGACGACAAACCTGATAACGCGCGTAACAAGATTCTTTTTGAAAACTTAACACCTCTACATGCTAACGAACGCATGATAATGGAGCGTGGTAACGGTTCAACAGAAGACATTACCGCTCGTGTTCTTGACCTTGCATCTCCGATTGGTAAAGGTCAACGTGGCCTGATTGTCGCTCCGCCAAAAGCGGGTAAGACAATGCTGCTGCAGAACATCGCTCAAAGTATTGCGCATAACCACCCTGAATGTGAATTGATGGTTCTTCTTATCGATGAGCGTCCAGAGGAAGTAACCGAGATGCAACGCCTAGTGAAAGGTGAAGTAGTTGCCTCGACATTTGATGAGCCAGCGTCTCGTCACGTGCAAGTTGCTGAAATGGTGATTGAGAAGGCGAAGCGCCTTGTTGAGCACAAGAAAGACGTGGTTATCCTACTAGACTCTATCACTCGTCTAGCGCGTGCCTACAACACGGTAGTTCCTTCTTCTGGTAAGGTACTTACTGGTGGTGTTGATGCTAACGCCCTGCATCGTCCTAAGCGATTCTTCGGTGCCGCTCGTAATGTAGAAGAAGGTGGAAGCCTAACTATCATCGCAACAGCTCTAGTTGATACTGGTTCTAAGATGGATGAAGTTATCTACGAAGAGTTTAAGGGTACAGGTAACATGGAACTGCACCTAAACCGTAAGATTGCTGAAAAACGTGTATTCCCAGCTATTGACTTTAATCGCTCTGGTACACGTCGTGAAGAGTTGTTGACTAAGCCTGATGAGCTACAGAAAATGTGGATTCTGCGCAAGATTGTTCACCCTATGGGCGAAACAGACGCAATGGAGTTCCTCATTGATAAGTTAGCAATGACGAAGACGAATGATGAGTTCTTTGATGCGATGCGTCGTCAGTAATACATTTTAAGCTGACAGCAAATCTCAGATTTTAAACGTCACCCAATATGGGTGGCGTTTTTGTTTGCACTTAACCTCTTTCCAGCGCACAATATCAAAAGTGTTAACAGGAGGTTAATATGCTACAAGGATGGTTAGCGTCTCTTCTCCTATCATGTGCTGCGTTGTTATCGCTACCAGCATTCGCGTCGAAGGAGATGACGCAACAAGAAGTCAATCAATGGATCAATAATCCTATTGTTCAGCAAAAAGTCACCGAATATATGGACTTGGTGATGAAAGATGAGATTGATGGATTAAAATTTGCTCTTAATCGTTTGGCGCTTCCTCAACAGGAGGTGGCTAGGTATGTGCTGTTACAAGAAATCGAGCAGCGCGGCATCATCTTGACGCCCAAAATGGCGATCTTCGTAAAAAGTCAAAAATCGCTCCCTACGACCTATACCATGTTGGAACGCGGTGATGGTTATGAATTTTCAATACCTGCGTTTAATTATCCCGCTATCTCTGCTCGCCTGATAAAAAGTTGGAACAGTGACCAAAAAACTCTCGAATTCATATTGCGAGTTGAAAGGGAAGATCTTGTGCTGCGAGATTGGCTATCACAGGGAACGGATTACGACAGGCAAATACGGGAAGATTTATTAGTTCATGAATTTGATAGTCTGTCATTAGAAGCCAATGCCTATTTGACCAAACAACTGACAGAGGCAACGATTACCGAGTGGTTACCTTCAACTCGCGTGTTAGTACGTATGGCGCAAGTTAATCAGGATGAAAAGTTGTATGAGCTGCTTTGGAAAATGCGCGCGGACTATCACAGTCAAGCTGAACTAGAACGTTTGGCTCAGGTGAAATCGCCTTTCGCGATGCAACAGATCATGCTTGCATCTCGTAATCCTAGTTTAAAACAACAAGCCATTACAGAACTGGCCAGTATTAGTCCGTTACCTGAGAACGTAAAACAGTTTCTGGTTGCTCGTATGACAAGTGTTGACGATGCCAGCTTCGTTGCGACTCAATTAGCGCAAAATGGCCATAGTGGTTGGGTTAGAGATGTGGTTTCATCCAACAATCAAGTAAAAACGAGTCTGATTATGCAGGCTTTGTCCAACTAGTATCATCCATTGTTTGACGTGCAAATTTCACTCATAGGTGGGTTTGCGTATATAATGCGAACATCTTTCAAGGCGATGTTACCCCTATGAATTTTAAGGATTTAAGAGATTTTATTCAGCACTTGGAAAACCAAGGGCTACTTAAACGCATTTCTCACCCTGTCGACCCAGACTATGAAATGACGGAGATCAGTGACCGCACATTGCGAGCGGGTGGTCCGGCATTATTGTTCGAAAACCCAATTGGTTACGATGTTCCTGTGCTAACCAATTTGTTTGGTACTTCTGAACGAGTCGCTATTGGTATGGGGCGTAAGCAGGTCTCTGAGCTTCGTGAAGTGGGTAAGTTATTGGCTTACCTAAAAGAGCCTGAGCCGCCGAGAGGATTTAAAGATGCGATCGATAAGATTCCGGTCTTTAAACAAGTCCTCAATATGCCCGTCAAAAGATTGCGCAAGGCAAAGTGCCAAGAAATAGTTTGGCAAGGTGAAGAAGTCGATCTTGATAAAATTCCAGTGATGAGCTGTTGGCCAGACGATGTTGCGCCACTTCTTACCTGGGGGCTGACGGTAACGAGAGGACCCAATAAGAAGCGACAAAACCTAGGTATCTATCGTCAGCAGAAGATCGCTAAGAATAAAATCATCATGCGCTGGCTTGCTCACCGAGGTGGCGCATTAGATCTACGTGATTGGATGGAAACCAATCCAGGTAAACCTTTTCCAGTATCGGTTGCTTTCGGTGCAGACCCCGCCACTATCTTAGGGGCGGTAACTCCTGTACCAGATACGTTGTCAGAGTACGCGTTTGCTGGTTTATTACGGGGTGAAAAAACTGAAGTGATCAAATCCATCAGTAACGATTTAGAGGTTCCGGCGAGTGCGGAGATCGTTCTTGAAGGCTACATTGACCCGAATGAGTTTGCAGATGAGGGACCTTATGGTGATCACACGGGTTACTACAACGAAGTAGAAAAACACCATGTGTTTACCATTACTCACGTTACTATGCGTCAGAATCCTATCTATCACAGCACGTATACTGGACGTCCACCGGATGAACCTGCCGTATTAGGTGTGGCGCTTAACGAAGTCTTTGTGCCAATTTTACAAAAGCAATTTCCTGAAATAGAGGATTTTTATCTTCCACCGGAAGGTTGCTCATATCGCATGGCAGTCGTGACAATGAAAAAGCAATACCCTGGTCATGCAAAACGGGTAATGATGGGGGTATGGTCATTCCTTCGACAATTTATGTATACCAAGTTTGTTATTGTTTGCGATGAAAGTGTCAATGCTCGCAGTTGGACTGACGTCACTCAGGCGATGAATGAGCATATGTTGCCAGGTCGAGATACGTTGATGATTGAAAGCACCCCCATTGACTCTTTGGACTTTGCCTCTCCGGTTGTTGGGCTTGGTTCGAAAATGGGTCTGGATGCAACAATAAAGTGGGATGCAGAGATTGCTCTTGGAGCGAGTAAATTTGGAACGTCACCATCTACCTTAACGACTCAGGCATTTGATGAAAATGCATTAAAAACCGAGATCGTTACCCAGTATCCTGAAATTATCGATGTGTATGTCGCGCCGGGAACAGGGACAAGTCGGATGGTGCTACTGACATTGAATAAACAACGCGCGGGTCAGGCAGTGGCAGTAATGAAAGGTATTGCTGATTTAGCCGCTCGCTACTTTGACGTTAAGTTTATGGTAGCGTGTGATGAAGACGTCAATGTTAGAGACTGGAATGATGTAATTTGGGCAATCACTACAAGAATGGATCCGGCTCGTGATACTGTCATTATCAATGATGTGAGTTCTCGAGCTCTATTCGATGCCACCAACAAACTGGAAACAGAAGTGGAGCGCGAATGGGGGGTTCCAATAAAGAAAGATCCACAATTGGTCGAGAAGATAGACGCTATTTGGGATGAGCTTAATATCTTATGAGCAGGCGTGTTTGGCTAAAGCCTCAGAATCTTGGATTTACGGTTAGCGATGGGGAAACCATCTTAGAGGCAGCGCTCAACCAAAATCTTGCGTTTCCACATCGATGCCAAGTCGGAGCCTGTGCTTCGTGCTTATGTCGAATAGAGTCTGGGCAAGTCAGTTATGATCTAGAGCCAATGTTAACTGAGAAAGAAAAGCAGCAAGGTTGGATGTTCTCGTGCCTTGCTTATGCTGAAAGCGATCTAGTGATCACCTTCAGTGACGAATAAAAGAGATAAAACATGACAATAAAATGTAAAGTAAAGTCGATTGAGCCCTTAGCAGCAAATACCTATCAAATCTTGTTGCACCCTGAGCAGCCAGTGAGCTTTAAAGCTGGTCAGTATTTAATGGTCGTAATGGGGGAGGCCGATAAGCGCCCTTTCTCGATTGCGAGTAGTCCTTGTCGTCACGAAGGTGAGATCGAACTGCACATTGGTGCAGCTGAGCACAATGCGTACGCTATTGAGGTCGTCGAATCGATGAAACAAGCGCTAGCAAACGGAGGGGACATCACGATTGATGCTCCTCATGGTGAAGCTTGGATTCGTGAAGACAATCAGCGACCTATTTTGCTTATCGCGGGAGGCACAGGATTTAGTTACGTGCGCTCTATTCTTGATCACTGTATTAGCCAAAATATAGAACAGCCGATCCATCTTTATTGGGGTGGTCGTGATGAAGCTCAGCTTTATGCCAAAAAAGAAATGATGGAAATTGCTGACAAGCATCAGCGTATCCAGTTCATTCCTGTGATTGAAGAAGCACTAGCGGATTGGTCGGGGAAAAAAGGTAATGTGCTGCAAGCAGTAAGTGACGATTTCGATACATTGGCGGATTTCGATATCTATATAGCAGGACGATTTGAAATGGCCGGTGCTGCTCGTGAGCAGTTCACGCAAACGAAGCAAGCAAAGTCTGATCATATGTTTGGTGATGCTTACGCATTTATCTAAATGTTAGAGTTTTGTGGCCAAAAGGAGAGTTTTTATACTCTCCTTTTGCTTTTGTGATGCAATTTTCAGCAAAAGCGCTTTTTTTCTAAAAAATATTAAAAAAGGGGTTGCACCAGAAAAGGAACTCCCTATAATGCGCACCACCAGACGGGAAGGCGGCAAAGCAAGAGCCTGAAAGGTCTGGAGGGCAAAAGGCTAAACGAAAATAATTTGAAAAAAGTGGTTGACACGACAAGTTATCTAGTTAAAATGGCCGCCCACTTCAACGGAAAGCGGAAAAGCTCAAAAACGATAGTTTTTATCCCTTGAAGTACTGTTCTTTAACAATATAAACCTATCAATCTGTGTGGGCACTCGTTGATGATAATCAAATTAGATATTTCTCTTAATAAAGAGCGGTATCAAATTAGGTTTCAATGAAACGAAGTGACCATTGAATCGAAAGATTCAGCACAGTCAATTCAAACATTACTTATGTAATGTTCAGTATTCATTGAGCCGAACAAAATCTTAAATTGAAGAGTTTGATCATGGCTCAGATTGAACGCTGGCGGCAGGCCTAACACATGCAAGTCGAGCGGAAACGAGTTAACTGACCCTTCGGGTGACGTTAACGGCGTCGAGCGGCGGACGGGTGAGTAATGCCTGGGAAATTGCCCTGATGTGGGGGATAACCATTGGAAACGATGGCTAATACCGCATAATGCCTTCGGGCCAAAGAGGGGGACCTTCGGGCCTCTCGCGTCAGGATATGCCCAGGTGGGATTAGCTAGTTGGTGAGGTAATGGCTCACCAAGGCGACGATCCCTAGCTGGTCTGAGAGGATGATCAGCCACACTGGAACTGAGACACGGTCCAGACTCCTACGGGAGGCAGCAGTGGGGAATATTGCACAATGGGCGCAAGCCTGATGCAGCCATGCCGCGTGTGTGAAGAAGGCCTTCGGGTTGTAAAGCACTTTCAGTCGTGAGGAAGGTAGTGTAGTTAATAGCTGCATTATTTGACGTTAGCGACAGAAGAAGCACCGGCTAACTCCGTGCCAGCAGCCGCGGTAATACGGAGGGTGCGAGCGTTAATCGGAATTACTGGGCGTAAAGCGCATGCAGGTGGTTCGTTAAGTCAGATGTGAAAGCCCGGGGCTCAACCTCGGAACAGCATTTGAAACTGGCGGACTAGAGTACTGTAGAGGGGGGTAGAATTTCAGGTGTA
>NZ_OANU01000099.1 GCF_900089835.1 Vibrio thalassae
GATAAGTGCGAACGGTATTTCTAGAGATACCTAAATCTCGCGCGATGCAGCGGATGCTTTGCCCTTGCTGATGTAAAACGTGTATTTCCACTAGTTGCTCCTGATTGATCATAATCCGCCGCTTTGTCCATTTTACGAACGGATAGTTTGCCTCAGGTGGGTCAATTTTAAATCGGCGTTAGTGGGTCATTTTTACATCGGCGCTGACACTAGTGCTCTACAAAGATATGGACGCTGTAGAAATGCCACTAGAGGATTTTGCACAATGCCACAGCGAAGTTGAAGAAGCGATGCGAACAGGCGACTACAAGTACGATGGTGTAGTCTTTGAGGTAACATCGAAAAAGATCAAAGAATTGATGGGCAGTGGAAGTAAACACCATCACTGGCAGATTGCTGCAAAGCAAAATGAAGCTGGTATAGAAACGGAAGTGACGAAAGTAACGTTTCAAGTTGGAAGAAGTGGCGTTTTAGCTCCAACAGTCCATTTCAAAAAAATCGATTTAGATGGCTCGGAAACGACTAAGGCTACTGGTCATCATGCCCAGAATATTTTTGATAATAAAATCGGTGTGGGCGCGGTAGTCTCTGTAGTGAAAGCCGGATCGGTGATACCGAAAATCGAATCGGTGGTGACACCCGCCACACTCGACAACGTTTACGTACCTACTCATTGTCCAGATTGTGGCCACTCAGTCATCCAAAAAGAATCTAATCTGTATTGCTCCAATGACGATTGCGATGCCAGAGCTGAAAGTAAGATTATTCATTTTTTCAGAACCATAGAAGCGCAGTTGTTCGGTAGAGCTACAGTATCAATGCTGGTTGAACACGGTTTTGATAGCGTAGAGAAAGTGCTGACGATGGATGCGTTTGATTACCGAACGTGTGGTTTGGGAGCTGGACAGGCTGCTAATCTTGTTGCCGAAGTATGTCGAGTAAGAACTGAAAAACTCTATGACTATCTACTGATTGGGGCGTTGGGGATCAGCAATCTAGGCAGAAGCAGCGCGAAAAAAATCTTAGCGGTACATCGTATAGAAGATATGCCGCACCTCTCAACCCAAGAGCTCCTTGAGATAGAGGGTTTTGGTCAACTGACCGCACAAACGGTTTCAGCCAAATTGAGAGATTGTGAGTTGCTCAAGTTCCTACTCGAATCCACCGACTTTAATCTTGTTCACACCAAAGATGAGATACAAAGACAGAAAAAAATAGTCAATGCGTCTACATCGCTTCTATGTGGTAAATACGTAGTTTTCACTGGCAAATGTACGTTGAGTCGTTCTGAAATGGGAGAGTTTGCGGCTTCTTTGGGGGCAATTCCACAAAAATCCATCACATCGCATACGGATTATCTTGTATGTGGAGAGCGCACAGGACAGACGAAAATGGACGCTGCTAGAGCAAAAGGTGTAACTGTACTGAGTGAAACGGAGTTTAGAGAACTGGCATAACCTCATTCAATAAATTTCTAAGGATAAAGCACTTTAGGGTGCTTTTTTATTGCATTGAAAACAAAACACATAGACTGACTGCGACCCTTGAATAGTCATAAGGAGAGGAAATGTTAATACAAAAGGACAAACTCACGTTGTTGCGTAACACGTTCCAGAAAGGAAAAGAGGTGCGTCTAGTCAGCCGCATGAATGACCCTTACCCAATAGAAATAGGGCAGCTTGGTATTGTCAGCCATGTCGATGATGCAGGATCGATTCATATACAATGGGACTGTGGCAGTACACTTGCTGCTATTTATGGAGCCGATGTCGTCAGATTAGTGGAGGTGGATAAAGGATTATCCCGTAGTGAGTTGCTGCAAGCGATTGATACGTTAGTGTTAACACCGATTGGATTAAACCATGCAACTCGTGCTCTTGTTTCCAAAATGAATTGCTATGTATCACAAGGTATGGAATTGATACCGACCGACACAACTTGGTATCAACAAGCACAAGGACAATTGACAGAGGCTATTACCGATCTGCAAGACACAGCAGAACCTCATGTGCTCATGGCTTTGCAAACTCTGTTTTCTTATCTCATGGCGAAGCATCCACCCAAGCGTTATCACCAGTGAAGAAAATTCTCGACAACGCATCGCTAAATATTTAGCGGTGCGTTTTTTATTGCGATTCACGACTTGCATAAAAAAAAGCGAATGTAATCTAGTCACAACTTAACGCAAGGAGAACGACTAATGACTATCGCAACGACAGAGCAGCAGAATACACAAGAGGACGGTATCCTACTTTGGTTAAACCCGAATGAACTACAGCTACCGACCGAATGGGAGAACCCACGCAGCACTATTTCTGACGCTGATTATTCAGACTTACTTGCGTCAGTGAAAGTGAAAGGTGTTCACACACCGGTAGCAGCACGTTATATCTCAACAGGCTATGAGATTGTGGCTGGGTTTACTAGACGCAGATCTGCAATTGAAGCGAACTTGAAAGCTATTCCTGTTCTGGTTCGTCACATGACGGTACAAGAAGCAATTGAACTGGCTATGTCTGAGAACATTGACCGAACGGCTATGTCTACGCTTGACGAAGCTAAAGGATTAAAGCGCATCGTTGCAAATCACAATGGAGACATTAAAGCTGCTGCCTCCGAAATGGGGTGGTCAAAAGCCAAGTTTGACCAGGCTCTACAACTGCTACGTGCGAGTGACCGAGTACAAGGTTTGATTGGTAAGAAACAATCGAATGGCTTTGTGCTGTCAGTAGGTCATGCAGCGCGACTGTCGGCTTTACCAGAAAAAGTACAGGACAAAATATTAGATGTTGTCATTGCTGAACGTATGAGTATCAACGTACTCAAAGACAAGATCCAAAAGGCGATTAAACGCCCATTAAGCAGTGCTTCGTTCTGTCAAAAAGAGTGTGAATCGTGTCCATTCAACACCAAAATTCAAACCACATTATTCTTAGATGATGAAGAATCGGCAGATTGCACAAACCCAACCTGCTTTTCTGAAAAGTCGAAAGCGCACTTTGAGAAGCGTCAACAAGAATTGCAAGACGATTACGGCAAGGTCGTGTTGCTATCCACTGTCGATGGGGCTGTCGGTGTAAGCGAATCAGCCGTTGGCGTGGAGCAATACACAGAGGGTTGTCTGTCGTGCTCTAAGCACTGTGCAATCCTCGTTGATAAAGGTCTAGGTCAAGGGGATATTCGAGAGCATCAATGCCTTGATAAGCCGTGTTTTGATAAGAAAGTCAAAGCTCACACTACTGCTGCAACCGAGCGCAAGAATCAACAAGATCAAGCGACAATGGATAACACTGAGCAATCAAAAGGAAAAGCGGAGAGTACCGCGCAATCTGGCTCGTCAGCAACACAAGGACAGGAGAACAAAGCGTCAAACAAAGAATCTGCGGTTATCCCCAAGCGATTGGTGCTAGAGTCACAAACTGCACTGTCTGAGGTCGCTAAACCTCTATTGCTACAGCATCCATCGTATCACATGGCTTTGGTACTGGCTTCGCTGACTGCGCTGCACACACGCCACTCGAACGTTGAGGAAAAAACGCTTGAGTTTATGAAGCTGACACCACCAGAGCTTGAAAGCAAAATTATGTCGCTGATTGGTGAAATTACCCAAGGGCAATCGATTGAAACACTAAACATTGAGCGTCTAACGATTCGTGCTGCTGAGACTTTTGTGGATGGTTATCAAGAGCAAGCTGTTACTCAATGGACACCAACGAAAGAACGCTTGGAGGCTATGACTAAAACCATTCGAGAACAGGCATTGGTTAAGTCTGGTTTCAAAAAGGCTTTCGTTACTGCCAAGAGCGAAAAAGAGTTTAACGCTCTACTGAACAAGAAAACTGACGAGCAAGTGAAGCTGATCTTAGCGTTTGAGTTCGATTGGTCAGGGTTCGCACCTGATTACTACCGTACCGCTATCAAAACTCAGAAATACAACTACTAACCCTCTATCTTGCTTGGGAAATGCCAATTGCCAATTGCATTTCCCAAACCTCACGTAGCATTAAATCATCAAACAACAGGAGTCATTCAAAATGCTTAACGATCTAATGAAACTTAGAAACGCCTCAGTCACTATTACGGTCAGTGATAACGGTCAAGTAAACCTTGCTGTGTTCTCGGAGGGCAAAACACCGTTGGCACTTACTTTTGCTCAACATAACGCTTACGAGGCCGAGCAAGAGATTCGACAATATTGTTCAACTCAAGCCCCTGTGCAATCTTCCTCTACAGCATCCGACAGCAACACTGCACCGTCAGCAACGACAACAAAAGAGCCTGAACAAGTTAATGCTTCGAGCAGCTTACTTCAAGACGATGACGATGATTTCCTATCGGCTTTTTCTTCATAAATAAGGAGTAATCACTATGGCTACTAAAAAAGAAATCAAGCGAGTATGGCAGATAGGCGCGTCTAAAATCCAAGATCCATTCTCGGCACTACCGTTTAAGCCTGAGGGCTCCCCACAACTAGCATAGAAGAATCATGCAGATGGCATGAAAAAGTAGGCAGATTCATTTTGATCGGCGATCATAGCATCAACTGAAAAGACATGACCCGACGAGCCCCATGAACCTATCCACTATCTTGAATACTTTTTTCTTAATGTCAGCGTTCTCCGCTATCAAAGATAAGAGACGTATCACTGCCGTTCTTGAC
>NZ_OANU01000098.1 GCF_900089835.1 Vibrio thalassae
GCCAAAAGATGCCGTTCAAGTGGCGCCTTCCAGCAACCAACCCCTACCTTCTGACTGAAGCCAGAAACACAGTTACTTCAAGATACTCAGATGTTGCTATGGCCGTTGGCCTTGATTAAGCGGAGAGCCGTATGCGCTGAAAGGTGCACGTACGGTTCGGAGAGGAGAGGCAGAGAGATAGTTCGACTACGCTCTGTCTCTTACTCTACTCAGAGCATGAGTCGTCGAGGTAACTGCTGGGATACTCCTATGGGAGGCTATTTAGCAGCTTAAAAAACCGAATGGATACCAGCTACTGGCTACCTGACCCAAACTCAGGCAAAGAAGGATATCAGCTATTACTTGATGGATTACCACAATAGGAAACGGCCTCATCAAGCAAATGATGGGCTGTCGCCAGTTACTGCCGAAAATCGGCTTAAGTTAGTGTCCGGAATTTGTTGACCACTATATTTCAATTAACTCAAGCTCTTTAAAGGTTTCCTCTTGTCACCGTAGCATCGTGCTCAATCGACTGTTAGTCTCGCATTTATTATCTCTGTCACAAATATCCTCCACATCTGATTTTTCCCTGCCCATCACAATGACTAACATGCGCTGAATTATTAACCAATGTAGCCCGATCAATTTTGAAGGCAATAGCAGGAAATTAAGTAATGAGAAAAGTTTTATTGCTAGCGATTGTCGCTAGTGTATTAGCAGGCTGTAACAACGGTTCTAAATCTAAAAATACATCTGAAAAAACAGTAAAAGTAGACATCACAGATATTGATACGTCAGGAGCGCATTACCTTGCTTCCACGGGTTCTGCAGGTGCCACCCACAAGGTGATCAATAAGTCTGAAGGCTTAGTCGAGAAGAAAGTAGTACCAATCAAAGTTAGCTGGAAAGCTGAAGGAGACGTGACTTTATCACAAGCTTGTATTAATAGATTGAATCAATCATTTAGTATTCAGTCTATGTATCGCGCTTCCGGTGTCTCTAACATTATAGATATAACTCGCGCAACGGAGATTTCGACAAAAACATGCCAAATCCAAAAGACTACATCTGACTATGTATTAGTAAACCGTCTACACAACAGAGTTTACGATATCAAAGGAAAGCTTAATAAAGCATCTCAATTGGATGTCATCACACCATCGCACCCAGCAAAAAATCTAACATCACGAATACTTGTAAATGATCAACATAGTGCTGTTCGAATCGGCTTCGATAAGTCAGGTAACCTCAGCCTGAGCCACTACAACACTTTTAGTGGCGATCACCACAACGTATTATCGATTGTGTCTCGCCCTCAATCTGATGGAAAAGGCGAGATGCTCGCTTTCAATGGCAAAGCAAAGCGAGAGCACGGATTGCAGAATTTTGTTCACATGAACCAGCTTGATCATCCATCAACTTCTAGAAGGGCTGAAGTTGATGGAAACGATCAACCACTTTCTCACATGATTATTGACCATAAGGGGGATACCATATTTGTTGAAGGTGATACTGCATATAAGTTGCACTTCCAGAATGGAGCTCCTGCACATGAATTAGTTAGCGAGATTGCCAGTGGTCTAGAGCACGTAAATATTAATGAGCGAGTGAGAAACTTTGGTATTGACGTCAATACGACAGATCTAGTGAACTTAGATACTTGGGAGATCTACAATATTGCCACAGGTAAGTTAGAGCCGGGAAAAGCAATCGTCGAAAATGCTAAAGTAAAAATATTTGATGACGTAATTGTTGCACAAGCATTTATCAACGGCATGACAGTATTTACTCAGTATGACGTTGCTATGGACACCATCAAGTACCATGAAGTTAACGGACAAGTAGAGTGGTTTGAGCTTCACAAAACTTCCGTTGACTATAGAGTTGCAGGTACACCTCAATCACAAATTGAAGGTTGGTGTTTCCATATCAACAGCCAAAAGCGGATTGTGGATTTGATTGATGCAGACGGTAAACCAGTGTCTAAATTGTTTAACATTAATTAAACCGATATCGATTTGATATTGCCCAAGCTACTGATGCAGTGTAATCATGTGCTTTGGTAGTAATCTTTTGTCTCGTCCTAAAATACGTTGACAATTTTAGTAAGCCAGTAGCGCAAGTTGCTGGCTTTTTTCATGCATCTTATTTGGTGTATTCATACCTAGGCTGAGATGCGGCCTCCTTTCGTTATGGCTATGTTCCCATTAACTGTTGTTGAATGCGTTTTGACGGAATGAGTTCTTTTAGCAAGTTCGGATGCTTTTTCATTTAATGCCTACTGTTCGTTGTTTTGGTATAACTCCGCTTCGGCTTAACGAGTAAGCTTTCTTCTCTGAGGTAATCAAATAAAGCATCACGCCCAATTTTTGTTCCCTTAGCTATCAGCTTAGGTTTCCAAAAAAAATAGAGCTTACGAGTTCCTAGCCGAGGTATGAACCGTCTTAGTTCAAGTACCATTCCATTCACAGGCGCAAGCTCAGCCTGGCGTGTTTCTCTCACGCTTCTCTCTTTGATAGACAGACTGACGAGCAATTTAAAGCCAAGAGTGTAATCACGCTGAGTGCGCTTAACGTAGGTATTATTTGAAGTAGTCATAATTCGTCCTCAATGTGTAAACACATTTCAGGACAGGACACATATACGAAAAAAGCCTCGTCTTTCGACGAGGCTTTAAAATGGTGGTCGGTGAAGAGGGATTCGAACCCCCGACCCTCTGGTCCCAAACCAGATGCGCTACCAAGCTGCGCTATTCACCGACAATTTTTATTACGCTTTGCAACGCAAAGGGGAGCACTTTAATTTGAAAGGCTACCAAAATTAATGGGGTGGCTAACGAGATTCGAACTCGCGACCACCGGAATCACAATCCAGGGCTCTACCAACTGAGCTATAGCCACCACAAATTTTGTTTTGTTACCGTTGACAACGATAACTGAAATAGTGGTCGGTGAAGAGGGATTCGAACCCCCGACCCTCTGGTCCCAAACCAGATGCGCTACCAAGCTGCGCTATTCACCGACGATGTTCTTTTCAGAACAATTTCGTTTCGATTAAATCAAAACTGGAAACCGAAGTCACCGAAATAATGGGGTGGCTAACGAGATTCGAACTCGCGACCACCGGAATCACAATCCAGGGCTCTACCAACTGAGCTATAGCCACCATTATGTTTTGCCAATATTTTATCCGTATGGCGCGCCCGAAAGGATTCGAACCTTCGACCTTTGGCTCCGGAGGCCAACGCTCTATCCAGCTGAGCTACGGGCGCATGCCCTATCGGCGGATGGGAATAATACGTATATCACACTAGGTCGTAAAGTACTTTTTCAACTTTTTTTCTCGTTTGTTGTCTTTTTCAGCACTTTGAAGCAATAAATAGTCGCTTTACGATGTGATTCACCCCGTGAAGCTGAAAAGTTGTGGTTTATTGCAACAAGTTAACAGGATATAATCACCCAATGTTTACATTGATTTAACAGTCGTTAAGTCAGCAAGCAGAATAAAATCGTATAAATGAATAGCAAGCACCGACTTGCTACCTTGTTGGATAGTAAAGTGAGTTTAATGGATATGTCTCGTCGAATCTTAACAGTGTTGTTCGCTGCACTAACTTTTTCTACTGCCTCTTTCGCAGCGAATGTGAGTCAAGAAGAATATGACGCTATCGCAGAGCGTATTAAGCCAGTGGGTGATGTTTACTTGGCAGGTAGTGAGCCTGTGGTTGCTGAGCCTACAGGCCCACGTGATGGCGCTACCGTTTACAACACCTTCTGTACCGCGTGTCACTCTATTGGCGTTGGTGGTGCACCGAAAACAGGTGACGCTGGTGATTGGGCACCGCGTATTGCTCAAGGTAAGGACGTGTTAGCGGATCACGCTATCAACGGCTTTAACGCAATGCCAGCCAAAGGCTCTTGTATGGATTGTTCGGATCAAGAAATCGTCGATGCTATCAATCATATGATTGCCGGACTATAGTGTCACGAACTCAATGATCGACAAGGGGGCTGATTCAGCCCCCTTGTTTATTTTTACTTCTTATTAAACATTGCCCGAATATTCGCAATGTGTGCCTGACCTTTTTGCATTCGCTCTTCTGCAGAAACCACTTTTTTCGCTTGCTCCCATTCGACGTCATCAAACGGCAGTTCATCTAAGAATCGGCTATGTTCTGGCTTGATCAGTTCACCGTACTGTCTTCGCTCTTTACATACAGTAAATGTGAGCTCTTTTTGAGCACGAGTAATACCCACGTACATTAATCGTCTTTCTTCTTCTACATTATCTTCATCGATACTGGTTTGGTGTGGCAGGATACCTTCCTCAGAGCCGATAAGATAAACATAGGGGAACTCAAGGCCTTTCGAGGCATGCAATGTCATCAGCTGAACGGCATCACTGTCATCCTCATCTTCACCGCGCTCCATCATGTCTCGAAGCGTCAGCCGCTGAACCACCTCTTTTAAAGACTTCTCTTCTTTATCATAATTATCGCCTTCTAAATCCGCGACAATCCATGAATAGAGATCAGACACGTTCTTCATACGCATTTCTGCGGCTTTTGCACTTGAAGAGGTCTCATAGAGCCAATCTTCATAATTAATGTCACGCACTAACGAACGCACCGCTTCAACGGTATTACCACGCTCTGCATTATCGGCGATGGTTAAGATCCACTGAGTGAATCGACGTAAGTTCTCTAAACCGCGCCCCGATAAATGCTGTTCCAAGCCCAACTCAAAGCTGGCTTCAAATAAGCTTTTACCGCGCATATTGGCGTAACTACCCAGTTTTTCCAACGTCGCAGGGCCAATCTCACGACGAGGCGTATTAACAATACGTAAGAAGGCATTGTCATCATCTGGATTAACCAAAACTCGCAGGTACGCCATGATGTCTTTGATTTCAGCACGGCCGAAAAATGAAGTACCACCAGAAATTTTGTAAGGCACACGGTTTTGCATCAATACCTTTTCAATCAGCCGTGATTGGTGGTTACCTCTATATAGGATGGCATAATCGCGATATTCAGTTCGATTAACAAATCGATGCGCAATCAACTCCCCTGTCACACGCTCTGCTTCATGGTCTTCATTTTTGGCTTTGAGTATTTTGAGTTTTTCGCCATCAGGGATCTCAGAAAATAGCGATTTCTCAAACACATGAGGGTTGTTGGCAATCAGGATATTAGCCGCACGCAAAATACGACTGGTTGAGCGATAGTTCTGCTCTAACATCACCACTTTGAGATTAGGAAAATCTTTATTCAGCAGAATCAGGTTCTGAGGCTTTGCGCCGCGCCATGAGTAGATAGACTGATCATCGTCGCCCACAACCGTAAATCGTGCACGTTCTCCCACCAGCAGTTTAACCAATTCGTATTGGCTAGTATTGGTGTCTTGATACTCATCGACCAGCAGATACTGAATCCTCTTTTGCCAACGCGTGCGGACTTCTTCATTGCTCTTTAACAGAATAACCGGCAATGCAATCAAATCATCAAAATCGAGCGCGTTATAGGCTTTCATTTGCACTTGATACATGTCATAGCAGTGGGCAAATAGCTGTTCTTGCTCTGAACGAGCCGAGCCTTTGACCTGCTCCGGAGTCAACATGTCGTTCTTCCAGTTAGAAATAGCGCTAAGTAATAAACGCAGCAGATCTTTATCGCCATCGAGCTGCTTTTCGGTCAACTCCTTAAGCAACGCCATTTGGTCCTGATCATCAAACAGGGAAAAGCCCGCCTTAAGACCCAGCGCCTTGTACTCGCGACGTATGATGTTGAGTCCCATGGTATGAAAAGTGGAAACCATAAGACCTTTAGACTCGTTTTTACCTAAGGTTTGCCCTACACGTTCTTTCATTTCACGTGCAGCCTTATTAGTAAATGTTACGGCAGCAATGTTTCTCGCCTTATAACCACAGCTTTGTACTAGATACGCTATCTTATTAGTTATTACGCGTGTTTTGCCTGACCCAGCACCGGCTAGAACCAGACATGGACCAGAGACGTATTTTACCGCCATATCTTGCTGCGGATTTAGCTTCATTGATGTGCTCACTACTCACGAATTGTAACGCGCACATAATAGACTGCTAATGCTGACAATGCCACGCTCCGTAGGATTTTTTAACTTTTATAGAATAGTGATTAAAAATAAGTTGCGTAAATATACCTCAATTGTTTTATAATGAATGAACGTTCATTCACTATTCAGCGGATGGCTATGACAACTATGAATACCAGTGATAAGCGTCAGCAAATCCTTGAGGCCGCACAAAGAATTGTGGCCGAAAAAGGGATTCAAGGCGTATCAATGCAGAAACTGGCTAATGAAGCTGGCGTTGCAGCTGGCACGATTTATCGATATTTCGACGATAAAGATCACCTCCTAGAAGAGCTAAGGTTATATGTTGTTTCACGTATGGCTAAAGCCGTTCAAGCTGGTGTGGAAATGGACAAACCGCTTAAAGAGCAATACCGAAAAATGTGGCTCAATATCTGGCATGTCGCTGCGTCAAACATCGACTCATTGAAGACTCGTGCTCAATATGACTCTATTCCTTCGAAAAATTGTTATACAACTCGGGAACAAGAACGGAAAATGTTTGCCCAAGTTGACAACCTATTCACTGAAGGAAAGAAACAGGGGATTTTTAAAAACCTCGATAATGAAATCCTTTCTGGACTAAGCTTAGAAGCAAGTGTATCGCTTGCCCGTAAGCATGCTCTGGGTTTATATCAACTGGATGATGATGCGTTGGATGCAGCCATCGAAGCCAGTTGGGATGCAATAATAAAACACTAATGTGGAGTTCTTGTTAGAATGAAAAAGTGGACATTTTTCATGCTACTTATCGCTGTTCTGCTGTTTGGCAGCGTGATAGGTTTCAACCTGTTCAGGCAAAATGAAATTGCTAAGTATTTAGCTAACCGCCCGGAGCCTGAGTTTCCAGTCACCATAACAACGGTTAAACCCGTTAATTGGGTCCCGGTCATCGAGGCCATTGGTTTTGTGGAACCTAACCAAGGCGTGACACTAACCTCTGAGACTAGCGGTGTTATCAGTGACATTTCTTTTGCTTCTGGCTCTCAAGTTGAAAAGGGCCAGCTTTTAGTTTCTCTTGATTCTGACGTAGAGAAAGCGAACTTGAAAAGCTCTGAAGCGCGTCTACCAGCTGCAGAGGCTAAGTATAAGCGCTACCAAGGGCTATATAAGAAAGGCTCGATTTCAAAAGAGTCTTATGATGAAGCTGAAGCAAGCTACTACTCTCTTGCTGCTGATATCGAAAGTCTAAAGGCACAAATCGATCGTCGCGAAATTAAAGCACCGTTTAGCGGTGTGGTTGGTATTCGCAACGTTTTCCTTGGCCAATATCTTCAACCAAGCGACAGTATCGTCCGTCTAGAAGATATTAGTCTGATGAAACTACGCTTTACTGTACCTCAAACTGATTTCTCTCGTATCTCTATCGGTCAAGATGTCGATATCTTTGTCGATGCATATCCAAATCAGCCGTTCAAAGGTTCTATCAGTGCGATTGAACCAGCAGTCAGCATTCAGAGTGGTTTGATTCAAGTTCAAGCGGACATCCCGAACAACGACGGCAAACTACGTAGTGGTATGTTTGCAAGAGCGAATATCATCTTACCTAAGCTAGAAAACCAAGTGACGCTTCCACAAACGGCTATCACATTCACGCTATACGGCGACAATGTTTATATCGTTGAAGACGTTGATGGTGTGAAGCGCGTTAAGCAACAAGTAGTAAAAGTGGGCGAACGTACTGGTGCTATTGCTCATATCTTAGAAGGCGTGAAAGCCGGTGATGTCATCGTAACATCTGGCCAAGTTCGTCTAAGTAACGACGTTAAAGTCAAAGTGGTAGAGAGTAATGCAACCGTACCACCGGCTGAGACACCGATGCTGTAATTGGAGGCAAAATGCGTTTTACTGATATTTTCATAAAACGTCCTGTTCTTGCGGTATCGATCAGCTTTTTGATAGCACTGCTTGGTCTACAAGCCGTGTTCAAAATGCAGGTACGTGAATACCCAGAAATGACGAATACCATGGTTACCGTAACCACAAGCTATTACGGCGCAAGTGCCGACCTAATCCAGGGCTTTATTACCCAGCCATTGGAGCAAGCCGTCGCACAGGCCGATAATATTGACTATATGACCTCACAGTCTGTTCTTGGTCAGTCGACCATCACTGTGAACATGAAACTGAATACTGACCCGAATGCGGCGCTTTCAGACATTTTGGCAAAAACCAACTCGGTTCGCTCTCAGCTTCCTAAAGAAGCAGAAGATCCGACGGTAACCATGTCTACAGGCTCAACGACAGCGGTACTGTATATCGGCTTTACCAGTGACGAGCTCGTTTCGAGCCAGATTACTGACTATCTAGAGCGTGTAATTAACCCACAGTTATTTACCGTAAACGGCGTGTCTAAAGTCGACATGTACGGTGGTATGAAGTACGCACTGCGCGTCTGGCTAGATCCACTAAAAATGGCCGCTCTTAATATGACAGCTGCCGACATCATGAATGTTCTCAATGCCAACAACTACCAATCTGCAACTGGTCAGGCAACGGGTGAATTCGTGCTGTACAACGGTAGTGCTGATACTCAGGTATCCAACACTGAAGAGCTGAAAAACCTTGTGGTGAGTTCGACCGACGGGCAAGTAATTCGCTTAGGTGACATCGCTAAAGTCACGTTGGAGAAGAGCCATGATGTTTACCGAGCAAGTGCTAACGGTCAAGAAGCCGTAGTAGCGGCGATCAACGCAGCCCCTAGTGCTAACCCAATCAACATTGCTGCCGATGTGCTACAACTTCTTCCTCAACTAGAGAAGAACCTGCCAAGCAACATCAAAATGAACGTGATGTATGACTCTACAGTTGCGATCAATGAATCGATTCATGAGGTGATTAAAACCATCATTGAAGCGGCACTTATCGTACTTGTGGTTATTACACTGTTCTTAGGCTCTTTCCGTGCAGTACTGATCCCTATCGTGACTATTCCACTATCGTTAATCGGTGTGGCAATGGTAATGCAGGCCATCGGCTTCTCTTGGAATCTGATGACACTGCTAGCCATGGTACTGGCTATCGGTCTGGTAGTAGATGATGCGATCGTTGTTCTTGAAAACGTCGACCGTCACATCAAGATGGGTGAATCCCCATTCCGTGCAGCGATTATTGGTACTCGTGAAATCGCGGTACCCGTAATTGCAATGACGCTAACGCTGGGTGCGGTATATGCGCCAATCGCGCTGATGGGCGGTATCACTGGTTCGTTGTTCAAGGAGTTTGCATTAACACTGGCGGGATCGGTATTTGTATCCGGTATCATCGCATTAACGCTATCACCGATGATGTGTTCAAAACTGCTAAAAGCGAACGAAACGCCGAACCGCTTTGAGCAAAAAGTGCATCACGTACTAGACGGTATGACATCACGCTATGAGAGAATGCTGGGTGCAGTAATGCAGCATCGTCCTGTGATCATCGGCTTTGCTGTTATCGTATTCGCTTCTCTGCCTATGCTGTTCAAGTTCATTCCAAGTGAGCTGGCGCCATCGGAAGATAAAGGCGTGGTGATGTTAATGGGTACTGGTCCGTCTAACGCAAACTTAGACTACCTACAAAACACCATGAACGACGTCAATAAGATCCTGACTGAACAGCCAGAGGTGGCATTCGCTCAGGTGTTTACTGGTGTACCTAACTCCAACCAAGCCTTCGGTATCGCTTCTATGGTTCCTTGGAGCCAACGTGAAGCCAGCCAAGCTGAAGTGGCTAACCGAGTCGGTAACCTTGTTGCTAACGTACCAGGTATGGCGGTAACTGCATTCCAGATGCCAGAATTGCCTGGTGCAGGTTCTGGTCTTCCGATTCAGTTTGTTATCACCACTCCAAACAGCTTTGAAAGCTTGTTTACTATCGCAACAGATATCTGGACAGACGTTCAGAAGAACGCTCAGTTTGTTTATTCCACGCTGGATCTGAACTACGATTCCGCTACAATGAAAATCAATATCGATAAAGATATGGCAGGCGCTTATGGCGTCACCATGCAAGATATTGGTATCACGCTGAGTGCGATGATGGCAGATGGTTACGTTAACCGTATCGACCTAAATGGCCGCTCTTATGAGGTAATCCCTCAGGTTGAACGTAAGTATCGTTTAAATCCAGAATCGATGAACATGTACTTTGTTCGTTCTGATGATGGTCAAGCAATTCCATTAGGCAGCTTAATCTCTATCGACGTTGTGGCAGAGCCTCGATCTCTACCTCACTTCAACCAGTTAAACTCTGCGACCGTAGGAGCAGTTCCAGCTCCGGGTGTGGCGATGGGTGATGCGATTGCTTGGTTTGAATCAACGGCAGAGAACAAACTACCAAATGGTTACAACCATGACTATATGGGTGAAGCTCGTCAGTACGTAACTGAAGGAAGTGCACTTTACGCAACGTTTGGTCTAGCTCTGGCGATTATCTTCTTGGTACTTGCTATCCAGTTCGAGTCCATCAAAGACCCATTCGTTATCATGGTATCCGTACCACTGGCGATATGTGGTGCTCTGATTGCTCTAGCATGGGGTGCAGCCACCATGAACATCTACTCACAGGTGGGTCTAATTACCTTGGTTGGTCTTATTACCAAGCACGGTATCCTTATCTGTGAAGTAGCGAAAGAAGAGCAGTTGAACCACAAGAAGAGCCGAATGGAAGCGGTTATGGAAGCGGCAAAAGTTCGTCTTCGTCCAATCTTGATGACAACAGCGGCAATGATTGCAGGTCTAATCCCATTGATGTACGCCACTGGTGCAGGTGCGGCTCAGCGCTTTAGTATCGGTATCGTAATCGTGGCGGGTCTTGCTATTGGTACTCTGTTTACTCTGTTTGTTCTTCCGGTAATCTATACTTACCTAGCAGAGAAACATAAGCCTCTACCAGTCTTTGTTGAAGACAAAGACCTAGAGAAGATAGCTCGAGTTGACGCAGCATCAGCAGCTTGTCGAGAAAATCGCTCTTAAGGTGATGACTAATTAGAAAAAGGCCACAATGTGGCCTTTTTTATTAGCTCAAATAACGACTTTCTTTATCGGATTACATAGAATAAGAAGTATCACTTAAGGAGTTACCAGACATGTTTGATCCAAAAAAACTTGAACAGATTGCTAAGCAGATTCACGACTCAATGCCTCAACCAGTGAAAGAGCTTGGTGCGGATGTTGACCAGAAGGTACGCCAAGTCATTCAAGGCCAATTGAATAAACTTGACGTTGTAAGCCGTGAGGAGTTTGATGTACAAACTCAAGTGCTTCTTCGCACTCGTCAAAAGCTGACTGAGATGGAACAAAAGCTAACTGACCTAGAGCAAAAGCTCGCTGATAAGTAGCCACATCGTTGGCAGTCTTCGCAAATTGCATAGACAAAAAAAGGGGGCTTACCAATTGGTAGCCCCCTTTTTGCTATGTTGTGTTTACTTTATTATCTGATTTTTGTTTGGTCGGCTTAACCGCCTACAGCGATACGCTTCATGTCTGTCATATAACCACGTAGCTCTTCACCAATATACTCAACAGGGTGGTTGCGAATAATGCTGTTCACTTCGATAAGTTTACCGTTATCCACTTGGTTAGAGGTCTCACCTAGACCTTTACCGATGACATCAGTACCTACCGATGGCATGAACTTCTCACGAAGCAATGGTGTCGCAACGTTAGCAAATAGGTAGTTACCGTACTCAGCGGTATCTGAGATAACAACGTTCATTTCATATAGGCGTTTACGTGCAATCGTATTTGCAATCAATGGGAGCTCGTGCAGAGACTCATAATATGCAGATTCGTCAATGATGCCAGACGCTGTCATTGCTTCGAACGCAAGCTCAACGCCAGCACGAACCATAGCCACCATTAGAATACCGTTGTCGAAATATTCTTGCTCTGAAATTTCTAAATCCGAAGTCGGGTAGTTTTCAAATGCCGTTTCAGCTGTTTCAGCTCGCCAACCTAGAAGGTTTACGTCGTCATTGGCCCAGTCAGCCATCATAGTGCTTGAGAACTCACCCTGAATAATGTCATCCATGTGCTTGTTATAAAGCGGACGCATTAGGTCTTTTAGCTCTTCAGACAAATCGAATGCTTTCACTTTCGCAGGGTTAGATAGACGGTCCATCATGTGCGTGATACCACCGAATTTCAGTGCTTCAGTAATGGTCTCCCAACCGTACTGAAGTAGCTTACCTGCGTAGCTTGGGTCGATGCCGTCAGCAATCATTTTCTCGTAACATACGATTGAGCCAGCTTGAAGCATGCCGCAAAGGATCGTTTGCTCACCCATTAGGTCAGACTTAACTTCAGCAACGAATGAAGACTCTAGAACACCGGCACGGTGACCACCAGTAGCAGCAGCCCATGCTTTAGCGATTTCAAGACCATCGCCTTGAGGATCGTTCTCTGGGTGAACGGCGATAAGAGTCGGAACACCAAAGCCACGTTTGTATTCTTCACGGACTTCAGTACCCGGACACTTAGGTGCAACCATTACAACCGTCAGATCTTTACGAATTTGCATACCTTCTTCAACGATGTTGAAGCCGTGAGAGTAACCAAGTGACGCGCCTTGTTTCATTAGCGGCATTACCGTTTCTACCACGTTAGTGTGCTGTTTGTCTGGAGTTAGGTTAACAACTAGGTCAGCTTGAGGGATTAAGTCTTCATAGCTACCGACTACAAAACCGTTGTCTTTCGCGTTTTTGAACGATTGACGCTGCTCATCGATTGCTGCCTGACGAAGTGCATAAGACACATCCAAACCAGAGTCACGCATATTCAAACCTTGGTTTAGACCTTGAGCACCACAGCCGACAATCACAACCTTCTTACCTTTAAGATAATCCGCTTCTGAAGCAAACTCAGAACGGTCCATAAAACGACAACGACCTAGTTGGTCTAATTGCTCACGCAAGTTAAGAGTATTGAAATAGTTAGCCATAGTGGGCTCTCCTGTTGAATTCTGTCCATAATGTCGATGTTGTCATCGAACGAGTTCATACTAATGCAGAGTCAGAATTGCTTAAAGTGATATATTCACAATTTGTCGTTGCAAATAATGCAACAACAGATATCTTTAGCACTATGAATATTAAAAGTCTCCAAGCTTTTATCCATCTGTGTGAGAGTAAAAGCTTTAATAAAACCGCAACCGCTATGCATATCAGTGCGTCGGCACTCAGTCGACAGATCCAAAAGCTTGAACAAGACACGCATCAGAGCCTGTTCTTGCGTGATAACCGCTCTGTCGAGCTTACCCCTGCAGGAAAAAAACTCTTACCAATTGCAGTGAATATTGTTAGCGAGTGGCAGCAATTCCAATCAGAAAGCCAACATGGTGAGAATGAACTCCGTGGAAAGCTCAGACTATTTTGCTCCGTTACGGCGAGCTACAGCCACCTTCCTGAGCTGCTCGCTGAGTTCAGGTTGCTTTACCCTTATATCGAATTTGAACTCTTCACAGGTGATCCGGCACAAGCGATAGATAAAGTCCTTAACGACGAAACTGATATTGCCATTTCAGCCTTACCTGAGCTATTACCAGCTCGATTAGAATTTGAACCGATCAGTGACATTCCGCTATCGGTCATTGCACCAGTGGGAGTGAGTACCTTCGGGTTAGAACTTGCAGAAGGATTACCCGATTGGAACAAGATCCCTTTTATTGTTCCTGAAGCTGGAACCGCACGAGAGCGAGCAAATGCTTGGTTCAAAAAGATGCGTATCAAACCCAACATATATGCACAAGTGTCTGGACACGAGGCCATTGTGAGCATGGTCGCACTGGGGTGTGGGGTAGGTATTGCTCCAGAGGTTGTTATCGTCAACAGCCCAGTACGAGACAAAATTCAGCGCCTCAAGCTCCAGCCCATTAAGCCATTCAAACTAGGGGTCGTATGCAAACGCTCTAATTTGGACAACCAATTACTCTCCGCGTTCTGGAAAGTCGCAGAGAAAGTGTATATCCAACCGTAATAGCCATCATTGAAATAGAAAAGGCCCTGACCTAAGTCAGAGCCCTTGAATATGGCAGGGGTGGAGAGATTTGACCGGGCTGGCGACCCAGCTCCCAACACATCGCTTTGAAAAAGCGAAAACAAAAAAGGCTCCGACCTAAGTCAGAGCCTTTGAATATGGCAGGGGTGGAGAGATTTGACCGGGCTGGCGACCCAGCTCCCAACACATCGCTTTGAAAAAGCGAAAACAAAAAAGGCTCCGACCTAAGTCAGA
>NZ_OANU01000097.1 GCF_900089835.1 Vibrio thalassae
CATTTCAACGCCAGAGAGCTTGGCTACCGGCAGTTATAACAGGAAAAGCTATGTGTATCTTCAATTGGCGAGCAATGAAGCACATACCTTGTATCAAGTGGCGAGTGATTACAGTCTGACCAGTCTTGTTGAAGTCACGAACGTCGATATTAATGAATTGACCTTCTTCTATCATTCCGTCAGTGATCAAAAATTGACGACCCGTTACATCGCGCTACCAAGCCGTATTGATCCCAGCACTTTTGTTGATTTACTGACCCAAAATGGCATGGAGGATAGCAGCCTAACACTGGATCATGTTGCCTCGCTTATTTACGCCGTTGATGACATCAATGCGCTTATTGCTAACAACGAAGCGCTGACTGAAAGTGTGTTATTAGCGAGCGGTGAATTAGCCAATATTGTCACGGACAATGTTCCTCAATACGATGCAGAATTCAAGCGGTTAGTCAGAGTAAATAGGGTTGCAGAGATTCAAGCTGTGATTGATGAAGTGAATGCGCATGTCACCGTGCTAGCGCAAATTATGGCTTATGCCGACAACAGTTATGCCACGGGTTTAAGCTTTACGGATTTAGACAAGGTAATAGGATTAACTGGACTAAATGCGAATAACCACATTTATTACCAGACCTTGATTGCCGCAGAGGTTGGCAGCAATGTCGACACCAGTGCTAAATTGCAAACCTTGATCACCAGTGCCAACGCCAGTCAATCTCAAATTGACA
>NZ_OANU01000046.1 GCF_900089835.1 Vibrio thalassae
TCGTCGGTCTCGACGACAGTAAACGTCAACAGTTTGAGTGGATTCATCGACCTTAATCGACTGGATTGCCTGCCCCTGAATATGTAAAAGCTGAGAAAGTAACTGGGTCAAAATAGGATTCATCCATACTGACTAAAAAAGGGTTATTAGTCAGTATGGTAGAAGTCATAAGTATTGCGTTATGACTCAACAAAGCGGAGAAGAGCCGTATAGTTAATCCCAAATGGAATCCCAACATTTGAAAACAACGTGAATAGGTGCAAACGCTGTTTCTATTACTATCTCAGTGGTACCATAAATTAATTCTCCTGCAGCACCGACAATATCCCCATCACAGATTTTATCGGTGGTATTAGATATTGTTTTACCAGCGCCATTACTACAAGACTCAAGAGGTTTAGAGACCAAGTCGCCAGGGGTACCAATAACGGTGTTGACTCTATCTGGCAGTCCAAGAGTTTCACCTGCGGCCTTAGCAAGGGTAGAGCCGATGGTAACAATGCCAATAGGCCCCTTAGCTAGATCTGCCGCTCCACGCCCAAGAAGCCCTGCACGAGCCGCGATATGAGCGCTTACATGATAGTTATCTGCCACTTGCGTTGATGTTGAGTGATCATCTAAGCAATAGTTAACGAAGTGCTCACAGTTGTTGGAAAGGACATTGTACCCGCTGTAACCCAGTTTGCTTCTAGCTTTATCAATAGCGCGCCTAGGGCAGCTTGCATGACGTTTAACGGTGATAGGAGAGCCACCACCGAAGTCATCGAGTAACTCACAGATGATCTCGTCAAGATGAGCATTAAAGTGGATGACCTCACCATCCCCAATATAGAGACCGTGGTGCTTTGCATTGCCGTAGCGAGTATATTGTTCGCAGGTGTTATTGCTGATATCGACCACGAGGTGATCGCCAGGTTGTAAGTGTTCCATGATAGAGCCTCTCTTAGTTACAGTTCGAGTGATACGAAGTCTTTGTCGACTTCATCTTGAGTGATACCGATATAGCGAAGCGTCACGCCTTCAGAGCTATGGCGTAACATCTTCATTACTCGCCCAAGATCTTTGGTGGATTGGTAGAGGAAGTAACCTCTTGTTTTGCGCATTGAGTGGGTACCCAGCGCGATATTGAGCTCTTGCCCAACTTGCTGAAAGGCCAACGACACCGCACGCCGAGAAATCGGCTGTGGTGGTCTATGCTTCAACTGTTGGCATCGATACGATTGGAATAGGTAAACATGGTTAGGGTGTCTTTCCCGAACCTTGGCAATGTGTTCACGTGCTTTGGTGTTGAGTGGGATATTGGCTAACTTACCGGTTTTGCTTTCACGGATGATAAGACGGTCATCGTGGATGTCTTCAAAACGGATAGAGAGTAAATCCGATATCCGCAGTGCTAGGTTTAATCCGATGTGCCAAACGTCAGCCATTTGCGGATTGCAGCGTATACTTAGAAGGTGACCTATCAGACGGATAGTATCGTCATCCTTTATTGCTTGGACCTCAGCCATAGTCTGCTTCCTTTTTTGTCTGTAGAAGGGTGTTTTGGGAAGCACAGAGAGGCCGACACCGTTAAACCCTTATGTAGCAAGGGTTCCTAGCTTCCCGTTTTACCAATATGGGAAGCAGCGATATCAGTGCTCATGTGTGCCAATGAAGAATGTTTTCTCGACGTGGTTCTAGGTTGGTTTGTTGTCGTGATGGTTGAACGGGGATTTAGTGGCTACTGACTTTGATTTCGTCGTAGGCGTCCATGTCGACATAAGCGACAAAGTTGCTTTGCCACAATTCGTACAGTTCCGCCATTAAGGGTTCACGGATACTTTGCCATCCCCCGTAGCAAGAAAATGCCATTCCATTGCCGATATCAAAATCGACATCTCTCTCCAACTCTGGATAGGGACCACCGCAATAACTAAAATCCGTGATATACAAAATGGAGTAATGCGCATCTTTGATTTTTTGCAGTGCAATTTCGACAGGGTGAAAACCTCCGTTAGCTGCGCTGTAGCTTTTATCGCGAAAATTAAGCGTGACGTGACGACCCAAATCTTCATCATGTTGGTTAAGTGCTTGCGCTAAGCATTTTTGAAATCCCTTCGATACTGGTAGGCATGTAGGGGAAAAACTGATTGTTGATGTTTTTACAGGCATAGGGCCTCCTAGCACCGTTTAACGGCGCCTTGTGTTGGTGTGTGACGGATTTAAGCGGTGGTTTGGGCTGAATGGTTGATTATTGAGATGGCGAAAGAATCAAAACCGCCAGTTCGGAAAACCTTAAGCAATGCACGTTGCCATGAATGGAACAGCGCTATCACTTCCGGTCGGTTCAGTTCGCACCGCTCAATGTCAGGTTGATAGAACCATTGGTGATTGAGGTTAAAGTAAAGCTCGACCTCCAATTCAGAGCTGGAGTCGTCAGGAAAGGCAAAACTCGTCATGGTAGTAATCTTCCAAACTTGGCCATTGTCTAACCTTGTTAAGTGGACCTCTAAAGGATGAGGTCCTTTCTTATTAACGTGATAGGCAGAATGACGAAAGTTAAGAGCGATACGCCTAGTGTGCTCAGGAAGGGCTCTCAAGCTCATAGAGGCGACAAGATATTGCTGTAACGCTGGTAGTAGAGATACACAGCCATATTTCGCAATAATGCTATTCATATCCAGCCCCTTTCTGCAAAAGACACACAATCTTCACCCACCACGATATGATCGAGTACTCGAACATCAATGAGTGACAATGCATCGCTGAGCCTTGTTGTAATGCGCCGATCAGCACTTGATGGTTCCGGATCTCCTGAAGGGTGGTTGTGGGCAAATATCACAGCACCAGCATTGGCATTAAGCGCGGCTTTAACTACTTCTCTTGGATAGACACTTGCAGCGTCGATAGTGCCAAAGAACAGCTCGTCAAATCGTATTAACTGATGTTGGTTATCAAGTAGCATCAGCGCAAACACTTCTCGGTCGTATGATCCTAGCTTGAGCTTCAAATACTCCTTTACGTTGTTTGGATTGGTAAATGTCCCTTCACGTTTATACTTCTGCGCCAGGGCCTCTGCGGCCGTTTCAAGCAACTCATTTAAGTTCGATGGCTGGTGGGGTGGGTAGTGCCTAGTTCGCATGACATGCCTCCTAAAGTAAACACTGGTACCGGTTCACTTTGATGACATATATCTGAAAGACTTTTGAATGACGGCATTGGTGTGCCAGTAGAGAACGGGTGGGACCTTGTGGGCTTCAACGGAACGTTCTGAGTAAAAATTTAATGGCGGACTCCTGTTATGACGGATAATAAGGAGACCAAGCAATGAGATTTCTAAAACTAAAAGAAGTAATGGAAAAAACAGCATTAAGCCGTTCAGCGATTTACCGCAAAATGAATGAAGATCAATTCCCTCAGTCCATCAGCCTCGGGGATAGAGCTGTAGCTTGGGTTGAAAGTGAAGTGGATGAGTGGATGGAGGAAGTGTTGGTAGCACGTACGCTCTGAATTTAACTAGGTCTTATTGTCGTTACTTTAAACATGAGTGTTCAGTTGCATTTGACTGTTGTGCGCATCTTCTGCAAGATAGGAATTTATGGCTATCTTTATGATTTCAAGAACTATTTCTTTATTGGCGTGCGGAAAATGAACAGCAAGAACTATGTTGCATCTTACAAAGGAGAGCTAGAGGGGGCCCCTCTATTTACGTGTGGCTCCAATGGCACTGGCCATGCTTTAGCCTCGGCCCCAGTCGAACAAGTTCTTATGTATCCGACAAAAAGAGAGCAATCTGTAATAGCGCGCACAGTTAAAACTAGTGTTGGTTTACATATCACTGACATGATATGTCCGATAGGGGAGGAAGACTCTGTTGAAATCCATCCAGTTGAGTGGCCTCTTCCTAGTTCAATACCGAATGCAATATTTGTAAAGATCCATAATCGAGGAGTATATGAATTAAGCTCAGAACGTATAGAACCCGACTTGAAGCAAATGCTACTAGCAAATATCTCAGTAGTTTTAGTTTTTAGGCAAAGCGATAGAAAGTTCTTTATCTCATCATTTGAACCATTGATCCCTAACACGCTTGAAGGAACTTTTTTTTATGACGAACAACGATACAAAATGGGCGGGAAGCGTGCTGTGTTTGGTTCCTTCACATCAACCTGTGGCGAGTATAAAAACCTGCCTTGTAAGATGTTGCTCGCGACTCTCACAGAGAGCGGCGTATTTAGCCAATTGAAAGAAGGGTTTAGTTTTGATGCAAAGGTAAAATTCGAGCTTGATGAGGATGGTGGTGTATTAATTGTTACTGAACTATCTCTACCCAGCTACCCTGATTTTTTTGCTGCAGAGATCATAAACGCCTCGTTGATCGAAAAAGAAAAATCGGACAACAATCTTCTTGTCTGCGATTTTTCTTATTTTCAAGGTTTGGTATCGCGTGTCAACATTACTAATAAAAAGCTTGATGTAGTAGCAGTAACTGATTCAGTCTCATTTAGCGCGAATCTGTCATTTAATGCAGGCGATAAATTCAAGTTTATGTTTATGGGGTTAGCTATGCCCTCATCAATTGAAGCAAAAATAACCCCAATAAATCTAACCCCCTACCCTTGTGAATTTGAGTTTAGTTGCTTCGGTTTGGTTTTTAGAGTTCTCGTGAAAAGTGATAGCTGGGAAGCATTCAATAAAAGCGTAGAACAAGTTTCTTACAGCGGTGTGAGTGTTCCAACATTTGAGTTGAACAAGGAAATTACGTTGCCAGTAAGGCACTGGCAAGCTGAGAAAATTTCGGCGGAACATACTGCCTGGTTCCCAAAAGTTGCCTTTTACTTGAATGAGTTAAGCATTCCAGAAACAATTGAAAGTACATTTTCATATGTAAAAAGTGAGTATAGAAACGGGCATCTATATTACTTGCTTAGGTGTGGCGAAGTAGACATGCATTACCCTGTACTTGCTGCTGAATTTTTCTTATATGGTATCGCTGGGTTTAGCAAGGATGCCTCTATTGATTTGCGACTTGAAAAATATCGCAGATATAACGCTAAAACAAAAAAAAAATACAAAGCTAAACATCCTAGGGGCAGTAAACGAAATGAATGGAGCGTCCAAGATGTAATCTCGCCATTGCCATCACTAGACTCTAAACACATAGGCACCTTTATAAAGGCATACAGCGTGATTGAATGGGGGCGGGATGTAGAATTAATGCGCTTAAGCAATGAATATTGGAAGACTTTTAGTACCCAGCGTCGAAATTATGCTTACTGTGCACTTCAAGGGCTTGGCGATATACACCCCTTAGTGCCCATCCCACCACTGTTATTGCAAAAGAGTGGCTATCACCATTTGAAGCCCGGTCGAGATCCAGAAGACGCAATAGAAGTGTCGGTGGGAAGCGCAGACGTATTATCGACAGATGATAAACCTCAGTGGCGATGGGTGAAAGAGCTGCGACCCAAAAATCGAGGTGGGTCGGGATCAGAACTTCAAGTGAAAGGACTAACTTGTATAGAGCAAGAAGTAGTAGTACCCAAAAAAGATGATGGCAGTGATGGTAAAAAGTACTTAAAACTGACGTTAGTGGATAACAAGGGCCAGCAGTATATCTATAACAAATTTAAGATTGGAACTTATCCTTTAGAGGAATCTGATATGGACAAATATGAACACCTAGCATTGTGTACAGCAAAAGGTGAGGTAGTAGAATTAAGAGAAATGGTACTGAAAAATGAAGCGTAGCACCAAACTCATGTCTGCCCTTCGTGAAGGAAATTTGTTCAAACTTGCAAGTGAAGAGTGCATCGCAGGGCAAAGATACCGTCTAAGAGAGTTTTCTGAACACAGTCAAACAAATGTCGACCTTAAGCACAACGAGGATTTTTCGTCAGTGGTCGGTCGTTCCATCGTGGCAATGGTGAGTTTAAAAGGGAAGCTAACCCACTCAGTGAACTTAATTGCGATACCCATGCGATTGCATTCTAATCACGCCTTGGCTGGTAATTATTTGTTTGCCCCCAATCTACAAAAGCAACCTGAGATTAATTATGACTTGTTTAGCTCAGATGAGCATCAGCCTGCTATTTGCTTAGGCTCAGTAAATGATTTTCATGAGCGTATTATGCGCTTTGAGCCAATTACTCCAACTGATGATTGGGTGATATGGTTCAAGTATGCTCTTGACATGTTTAATTCTATCAGTGATGTAAATTTGATGGATATGGATACAGTTTTTCAATCTGCTGTTCCCGAAGCTAGTCTTGTAGTGACGTTGCATACAACTGCAAGTGAAAGTGGGGGAGCAACAGATCGGCTGTATGAAAATATCCTTTCTGCATCTGAAGAAGAGTTATCCAAAACGTGCTTTGAACATATTGACGAAGTATTTTTTGGTCATTACCAGACAGAATATAAAGCATCAAATTATATAAGCGAAGTAAGGACGAAAGCACCGACATATCTTTTAGGTCATATGGATGAATGTCAGGATAAAGACAAGCAGGATTTTAGGGGCCGTGAGCTTTTTGCTCTAGATAACACGCAACGTGCTGTTACTATGGCTCTTGCTGAAACTAGGCCGGGAGATATGCTAGCAGTTAATGGTCCGCCGGGATCTGGCAAAACTGCGATGTTAAAAGCGGTCGTGGCAAACCAATGGGTCAAGTCAGCTATTCATGGAGGTGATTGTCCTATCGTAGTTGGTGTGGGAGGCACGAACCAGTCAGTAAAAAATATTATTGGCGCTTTTCCCAACGTCATGCATCAAACTGCTACTGCTGACAGCCCCTCTGCAATTCAGACTATGAAGCGTTGGATTGAAGGCCCTAATAATTATGGTTCATTCTTTCCTTCCAGTTATGAATTAAACGGGGATGAGAAAAACAATAAACCACCAATGTCCAATGAAGACATCACCGACAAAGCGGTAATTCAATCAAATAATGAACAATCTCCCGGTGTGTTCCATTGGTTAGGTGGAAATGCGGTGGCCTCCGATTTTCGAAGCTTGTCTAAACAAAAACTTATGTTTGTAAGTTGCGCTCAAGCTTTTTTCGATAAGCTATACGAAGAAAAGCTGGCGAAGGCGTGGCACTACAAAACTACTGAACCAGAGCATCGTGAAATCGCCAGTGTACAAGAAGGTGTTGGTGCTCTTCAGGGAGAGCTTCTCTTCATTGAAAAAACTATGGTTGAGTTTAAAAAGCGTCTTCTAGAAAAAGTCGAAGTACTTCGATGTAACTATTCAACGCTTGAACAAGCGATTGCAAGTGAACGAAGCGCTCCATTTAGTCTATTAGATGAAAAGACAAGTTCTCAGCAGGCAATTGACTATTACCAACAATTCTTAACATTAGTAGCTGGAAATGCTAAGGAACGGCATGAGTTTATTGGTAGAGTGTGTCGCGAGTATTTGTATGATGACTTTGGTGTACGGAATGATTCGCTTGATATGTCGACTCAAGACACTTTGCGCTTTTATCAAGTGATTGCCGAAAATGAAGCAATGCTTAATCGTCAGGCAATAGACATCACAATTGAAGCTCTGATAGATACTCAGTATAGATTTAAAATGTTCCATTTAGCGGCTCGTTATTGGGAAGGTCGCTACTTACTCGCATGTGAAGAGAAGATCTTAATTACTCGCAGCCAGACTAATATTGAACATGGACTTCGGCGTTTGTGTATGCTTACCCCCTGTTTGGTTGCAACGACTAAGTCAGCACCTAACTTATTCAGCTTTCGGTCTCCGCCTGGGATTAATATAGGTCAGTTTTGGTTGGGGCTAGCTGACCTTTTGATCATCGATGAGGCTGGGCAGGCGGATATACGAGACTGTTTACCATTGCTTGCTCTCGCCAAACGAGTTATTGCTGTAGGCGATATTGATCAAATTCCACCTGTGGTCGGTGAGGAGGATGTTACAGGTTTGCAAGAGCATCAACAGATACATCTTCAACAGTTCTGTGATGGACAAAAACTCAGAACGCCTGATGCTGCTTACACTTACTTATATGCAAACCAGTACTTACCTAATGCAGGGGGAAGTATTCTTCATGTATTGAGAAATGGGTCGCGTTTTTCGATAGGTCAGCCGGGTTTGATGTTAAGAGGGCACTATCGATGCCAACGAGTAATTAGTCAGTTTTGTAATGAAATGGTATATGACAACAAAATTTTCATCAATGGTAACCTGTTTAAAGAAAGAGGTGTGCTCCCCCCGCTATCGTTTGTGGAAAGCTCAGGCAAAACAGAGCAACAAAACAATAAGTCTCGGGCCAACGCCGTTGAGGTAGATATGGTGGTCGATTGGGTCATCAAGCAATGGCCTAAGGTGCAAAAACATTACGGTGCGACCGTTGAGGGCAAGTGGCTCTCGGATATAGTTGCTGTTGTCTCACCGTTCGAACTCCAGGCACGTCGTATCTTACAGGCCCTTAAAAAGGCACTACCAAATGAGCGAACTCACCCACTCGGTTTGTGTAAAACAGATGCCGAAAACTTCACGTGCGGCACGATCGACTCGCTGCAGGGAGCCGAGCGGCCCATCATTTTATTCTCTGCAGCAAAAGGTTCGCATGATGGTGGTACGACTCACTTTGACAAAACACCACATGTTCTGAATGTAGCGGTTTCTCGTGCCAAAGAAAGTTTTGTCGCGTTTGTCTGTCCAGCAACCTATGGTATTGGAAAAGATAAAGAACCATCTCGTACCCCTGATGGCAAAGTTATCTCATCTATGAAGTATTTAGGGTACTACATGCACAAGGTAGGTGCGAAGCGATTGTTTCCAAGAAAGTTGGTCATCATTGAGGCCGATGGCAAAAAAAATGCACTGTCAGAAGTGCTAGGGCCAGACTATCAAGTAGTCGCTACTAGTGGATCCTTTTTGAGTAGTCGCTTTGGTTCTGTGAGCAAATATAACCAGTATCGCCCTAACTATGAATGGATAGGAAAAAGTCCGGATGAACAGCAACAAACTAGAGAGAGGATTGAATCTATTTTGGATGAGATAGCCGATCCAGCTTTCGATGATGTTTTCCTTGCAACTGATGACGATTATATGGGGGAAACCATCGCCTGGCATCTAACGAAGTTGTATGCCAAGAAACATGCTGATAAGCCTATTGAGTTTAAACGAGTGCGTCTACGTGGAATGGATAGCGAGTCCATAAATACTGCATTTGAGACACCTGCTACGTTAGATATAAATCGTGTCCATGCGGAAGTGGCACGAGAGGTTGCAGACAATATGGGTTCTCACCTGATGACACAAGCAATGAAGACTCAAGCAATGAAGACTCAAGCTTCGCTGAGCGATAGTGACTTTATACAAACTGGTTTGAAGCGAAATTTGATCAGCCCGATAAAAGGTAATCGTAAAGATTCCTTTGGCCGTGTTCAAAGGGCGTCGGTGGAACTGCTGTACCGCTATACTCAACGTCAAATTAAAATGTTAGACAATAAAGCGATTTCGGGAGTGAAGGTTACTGTTAATGGCATGGAGATTCAGGGGGTGTTGTCTCGACCTGAGAGTCTAGGTAATCCGCTCCCACTGCTCTCCAATGTATCTCATACATCATGGAAGCAGATCAATGAAGTAGTAGATGAACACGTTAAATTGCCGGTACCAGAAGCTAACACGTTGGGCGTCTTAACATACGCGTTTTCTAATCATAATGTACCTATAAAACAGGCGTATGATGCACTGACTGCATTGTATGAGGGGGTGGTCAAAGATGGGGAATAGTGCACACGCTGAGATCAGCATTCTTTCTCACAATGTAGAGGAACTGAAGCAAGAGATCTTAACTCAAGAGCCTGAACATGCAAATAATCTCCACGCGATTTTAGATATCTTAGAGCAATGGCAGTTGGCGAGGCAGGCAGGTGATGCAGTTGTAACTAACCAAAGCTACCAATTTGAAGGTAAGGACTCTGACGGTGAAGCACTTTTATTAACGCTGGACGCACAATTTGTTGAGTATCTTGGTTGGGGAGAACACATAAATCCAGGAAACAAAATACGTGATACTGGCCTTATTACAGCATTTGAACGATATGCGCTGACTGACAGTAAGCAACCTGTGTATATGTCTCCAGTCAACCTTCCTGAACAAGAAAATATGACATTTTTACACTTTGCTGAGCAGCTGGAAGCATTTAGCGTCGGTCGCCCCTCAACATACGCCAGTATATTTGACCGTTTGATCCACTCTGGACTGATGGACATGCAAGGAGGCACCATTCGAATCACCAATTTAGGTGCAAAAGCATACGAGGAACTGCAACAGTGCTTTCCACTCGACGCTTTATCGGTGTGTACCATTTTCGAGGATACGATGAAACGACTGGGGCAAGGTCAGGACTCACTACAGCCAGGACTCTACAAGATGATAAAGCAATGGGATAACAGCGTTGATATTAACGACGTGTTTACATCCCTAGATGATATTAGCTTTGATGGGTTGCTGGATTAATCTATGGGACACATTACATATCCAAGAACAGCAGGTAGCGAAAGATACCTCAATACCCAAAAAGCGCGAGAAGTGCTTGAGTTGCTTCTGCATATGGACCTGTCAAGCCTCTCATCCATTAATGGTCTACTGGCGGGTATTAATATTTCATTACTTCCCCCAGAGCTACGCCGCAAGGTACTACAAGCGCTTGCAGCGTACCAGTCAATGCTGGATAAAAAGTATCGCGAAGACTTGGAATTGCAAAGTCGCTTATTTAAACAACGATATGAACAAGGTGGGGAAATAAGCTGGGTCCAGTACTCCAAAGATCTTTTTGCAGGGACCACAAAAACCTTCGAGCCAAGTTGGTTAGGTGATTATAACCAGTTTAATGTACATCATGCGAACCTTGAAGCTGGTATGTTGACTGAGAATACTTACGATAACATCGCAGTTCATTTAAATGCCACTGGGCAATATGAGTTCGTGAAGCACCCTACAGTATCATTGGCCTATGACCGTAAACATGGCCTGCTCGCTCATGATATTCCTAGTTGGCGAGATGGCACAGCAGATAAGGTCATTAATCAGTCTGATGGCCGCTCGAAAAAGGTTGCAACCAAAGAAGAAAAGCGTGCAGCCAGAAAGAGCATTGAAAACGATCTTGAGCAGCGTCTTGTCGGTGTTACTGAACATGATCAGTCAATAGTAAAGCAAGGCTGGATAGACGGTAACGTAGTTAACGGTAGTATTGATAACCGACTGAACTCTTCGGAAGGCTGTATGAATATCTTGGAAGATGCTAAAGCCATTACAGGCGGTTTTAAAGAGTTAGAAAAAGTATATTCCGGACTGTTAAAAGCTGGGTATCAACGTGATCACATAACGCCTATCTCCAACATGCTAGCACCCGGAGAGAAGCGAGAGACAGTAACCGCTAAGCTGATAGAGGGACTTGGTGACTATAATGTTGATACTGCATACACTCTTTTCTTGAATGATTCTCAAACTAAAGGCGAAGAACATCGAATGGCCTCTGAAGGGCAAAAGGCATTTGCGGAGGAATGCTTGGCTAAAAGTGAGCAGGCGACTTTGAGGGAATGGATTGATAAATCAGTGGAGTGGAATACAAAAATCTTCGAATCACGGTTTATGTATCAAAATGGCGTGGATAACAGGGGTGAACTTTCTGCGCAAAGAAAACAACAAGCTTTTATGACCGCAATGGCACTTAGAAACTTGCAAATTGCCCACTTCACGGGGCTCGGGGCAAAACTAGAGACTAAGATAGGTAACGGTGTTGTTGGCAAAAAAGGTGAGTACAAACCTGAAACTAAGATTGAGTCAGGAGGTAACCTTTAAAATGCAAGAACAACCTCTATTTATCGCTACGCTCAAACCCGTTTCAGAAGGAATCCAACTGGTCGCGTTGGTCAATCCCACCGATAAAACCGCATTACCCCATACGCATTTGTATGCGGTGGCAGAAAACAAACCCCCAATATTATTAGTGACTGGGAATGCAGTATTCACGGGTATTGGCCTATCAGCCAAGAAATATATATATTTTGCTGGATATAATGGTCATGTCATTACAAATTGTCCTAACTTCGAGTTTGAAGAGTCAAGTAGAGATGATTTGATTCGTTATGAGCCAAATGGCTCGTCTAAGTTCTTAATGGGCAGAGTTGCCAATTCCGATATTACGCTTGCTATTGGGTTTGAAAGCAGTAACACAGTTTTATTTTGTGCCAAAGACGGTAGCGTATTTGATTATGCGGACTCTATACTCCGTCGAAGGTTAGCTATCTCTTCTGACCCCGTATCGTTTTGTTATGACCATATGGAAAATGTGTATGTTGGTACGGAAGAAGGCAGAGTATGGTTGATAGATGCAGAAGGTGCGCTTGAACTACCTATGCCTGAGACTGGGGTTCCGAGAGCTGTCATAACAGGAATGGCGATAGCTCCGTCCGGTGACCTTTACGCTGTATCTCGCAATGGATTTATCGCAAAAAAGCCAACCGATGATGATTTCTCTATCATGAAAGCACCCATTATTCATTACAATGGTGTGGCTTTCGCAAACGGTAATATGTATGTCTCAGCGCGAGAAGGGTTATTTGCTGCGAAAGAGTCGGATGGAGAGATTATTTTGATTCCGCTTCGGGATACCTTCAATCCACTATCATTGCTCTCCAACAATAATGAACTATACCTGACCAGCGCCACCCCCCAAACGACGCCCTATTTTGTTAAAGCAATACCAGGAAGTAAGATTGACCAACTGGATGCGTGCTATACGATGAATTTGCTCTACGAGGTAAACTAATGGATCCCCGTATTTTCATACCGACACTCTACCAAGTCAGAACTTATAGTGAAGACAAACAGCTTGTTATTTACGAATCGTTGCGGTTAGAACTGAACAAGTTTGAAGTTGAAGGTGAACTGCGGTTAGCTTACCTTCAATCGTTTGGAAGGGGATTTCCAGTGGATATGGTATCAAAAGATAGCGAAGTAGCTTTCTATGCTGCTTATGCACTTCGCGCGTTATTCTCATCCTCGGATTTTACCCCGGAAGACAAAGCGGTTATGGAGAAACTTTATCAATTTATCAATCACCAACCTCTAGACGAGGTGATTGATATACATGTGCTGTGGGGGAAACTATTTGGACTACCAGCTTCAGTACGTGAGAATTTGGAGAAAATGACACAGCTCCCGATAGTAGGGACCTCTGATTTTCAACAAACTCGATTGCGCATTCTTACTGAGATAGCGAGAGGAGAGGTAGTCAATGTCGAAAGATTGAGTGCTGTTGTTTCAGGTGAAGATACAAAGTGGGACCTATTGCCTTGGCTGAGTTGGCAATATGAAAATATGAGAAGTTTTATCAGCCCCTGACGTGTGATGGTCGTGAGATTTATACAATAGTAAAGTGCTGAACAAATGCCCACCAGCGAAAGCTGGTGGGCATTTGTATTTTTTCTATGCACTCAGTCTTGTAATGAACCATCCTACATTGCCCATTCCCCAATTTTCTCATATTCTCTCACTATCGATCCTAATGAATAAAACCAACATGAGATAACACTCTGAATGGTAGACCAAATTTTAACCTTGAAAGAGGTGGCTACTTACCTAAAGTTGGCCGAAAAAACAGCATATAGATTAGCAAGTGAAGGAAAGCTTCCTGGTTTTAAAGTCGGCGGTTCATGGCGCTTCAAACGTGAAGACCTTGAAGCGTGGATAGAAGATAATAAGAGCAAGCAATGACATTAATAAATCTCAAAGACTTAGAAGCGCACCTTTGGCATGCGGCCCACATCATTACGGGGCCTATTGACGCTTCTGACTACAAAACCTACATCTTCCCAATTCTATTCTTTAAGCGTATCTGTGATGTTTACGATGAAGAGTTTGAAGAGGCGATGGAGCAAGTGGCTGATGAAGAGCTTGCGAAAGGCGATATGTTTCACCGCATTCAAATTCCAGCCAACTGTCATTGGAAATATGTGTTTGCAGAAACCAAAGACATCGGCCAAGCCCTAAAAGATTCATTCCGTGGCATTGAGCTAGAAAACCCACAGCTACATGGCATTTTTGGTGATGCAAGCTGGACCAACAAAGAGCGTCTATCAGACGAACTACTATCGACACTACTCAACCATTTCAATAAGGTTAACCTTGGCGTATCGAGTGTGCGTAATGATGATATGGGTCGTGCTTACGAATACCTCATCAAGCGCTTTGCCGATAAAGCAAACAAGAAAGCCGGTGAGTTCTATACGCCACGTACCATTGTTCGTCTTATGGTTAATATTCTAGACCCACAAGCTAATGAAAGCGTTTATGACCCGGCTTGTGGTACAGGCGGTATGCTGCTTGAAACCATCCACCATGTTAAAGAGAACGGTGGTGACCCGCGTCTACTTAAAATCAAAGGTCAAGAGAAGAACCTGACTACCGAAGCCATTGCTCGAATGAACCTGTTCTTGCACGGGCAAGAAGACTTCGAAATCGTTCGTGGTGATACACTTCGTGATCCTAAGTTTTTGAAAAATGACCAACTAGAAAACTTTGACTGCGTAATCGCAAACCCACCATTTAGCTTAAAAGAGTGGGGACATGATTATTGGACAAGTGACCCTTATGGCCGAGCAAGCTTTGGTTTAGCTCCAAAAACTAATGGTGATTTTGCCTGGGTGCAGCATATGTTTGCTTCATTGAATGATGAAGGGCGAATGGCGGTAGTGCTGCCACACGGTGTGCTTTTCCGTGGTGGTGCCGAAGGTAAAATTAGAACCAAACTATTAAAAGAGAACCGCATCGTGGCGGTAATCGGCGTGGCTTCAAACCTGTTCTACGGTACAGGCATCCCTGCTTGTATTCTCGTATTGTGTAAAGCAAGACCAGAAGAGCATAAAGACCATGTTCTGATTGTGAATGCGGAAGAGATCTTTACTAAAGGCCGAGCGCAAAACACCTTGTCAGAGCCTCAAGCTGATGAGATTTACGACATCTATCAGAAGATGCGTACCAAAGGCCCTAAAGCAGACGACATTGAAGGTGTCGCACGTTGGGTGCCACATAGCGAGATTGAAGATAACGATTTCAACTTGAACATCGCTCGTTATGTACAAAAGCCGCTAGAAGAAGAAACCATTACCGTAGAAGAAGCGTTGAAAGATTTCCAGCAAAAATTAGCAGCCTTGGAGGCCGCTGAACAAGAGTTAGAAGCCTTGTTAATCAAAGAGGGCTTTGAGCTATGAATAAAAATAAATTAGAAGACCTACTGTGGGGCGCTGCAGAGTTCCTGCGTGGCCAAATTGATGCGTCTGATTACAAGCAGTATGTATTCCCACTGCTGTTCTTTAAGCGTCTATCGGATGTATATCTGGAAGAGTTTAATGAAGCGCTAGAGCTGCACGAGGGTGATGCTGAATACGCCGCGATGTCTATGTATCACCGTTTCGATATTCCAGAAGAAGCAAGCTGGGAGAAAGTTCGTAATACCAGTAAAGACATTGGTGAAGCGATTCAAAATGCACTGCGTTTGATTGAAGCAAAGAATGAACGACTACATGGTGTATTTGGTGATGCGCAGTGGACCAACAAAGAGCGCTTGCCTGATCACCTGTTGTCAGATCTTATTCAGCATTTCAGTAAAATCCCGCTAGGCATTAAGTCTGTTGCTCAAGATGATTTGGGTGAAGCGTACGAGTACTTGATCAAAAAGTTTGCGGATGACTCAGGCCATACTGCAGCCGAGTTCTATACCAACCGTACCGTTGTGCATTTGATGACCCGTATCATGAAGCTCAAGCCGGGTGAGAGTGCGTACGATCCAACCTGTGGCACGGGCGGTATGCTGCTTAATGCTGTGATGGACTTACGCTCTCAAGGTGAGGAGTCTTCAACCAACGGACAACAGTGGCGCGGTGTTCATTTGTACGGTCAAGAAGTAAACCTGCTAACGTCCGCAATTGCACGCATGAACATGTTTCTGCACGACATTGAAGAGTTCGATGTCATGCGTGGTGATACCTTAGGCGACCCTAAGTATATTGAGAATGATCAGCTTAAACAGTTTGATGTTATTTTCGCTAACCCACCGTATTCCATTAAAAAATGGAACCGTGAAAAGTTCGCCGCTGACCCGTATGGGCGCAATATGTACGGCGTGCCACCACAAGGTTGTGCAGATTACGGTTTCTATACCCATATCATCAAAAGCTTAAAGCCTGATACTGGCCGTGCGGCTATGCTTTGGCCTCACGGGGTGTTGTTCCGTGACTCAGAGCAAGCGATCCGTAAACAGGTGATAGAATCAGACATCATTGAAGCAGTAATAGGGCTTGGTCCAAACCTTTTCTACAACTCGCCGATGGAATCGTGCGTAGTGGTGCTTAACTGCAATAAACCTGTTGAGCGCAAAAACAAGATTCTCTTTATCAACGGTGTAGAACATGTAACCCGCGAGCGTGCTCACAGCCGTTTATCGGATGCTGATTTAGATGTGCTATGTGAAGCTTATTTCCAACCAGATAACCAAAACGATATTGCTGCGTTGGTTGATTTAGACACCATCAGTGAAAATCAATACAACTTATCTATTCCACTTTATGTGAAGGCTAAGATTAGTGGGGAAGTACATGATATCGAACATGCTATTGAGGAATGGAAAGTCAGCCGGGTGCAATTGAAAAAGCAAACCAATAAGTTATTCCAGAGCCTTGCTGCACTTGGATATACGGTTGAAAGCAAGGCGGAGCAGTAGATGAAAGACCAAAATATTCCAGATGGTTGGCAGGTAGTTAAGTTTGGTGATATCGCCAAACATATCTCCAAGCGTGTTGAACCGAGTGAAACAGATCTAGAAGTGTATGTCGGTTTAGAGCACCTAGATCCTGATAGCTTAAAGATAAAGCGTCACGGCGTGCCTAGTGATGTTGCGGGGCAAAAGCTATTGGTAAAAAAAGGACAAATTATTTTCGGCAAACGTCGTGCGTATCAGCGTAAAATAGCAGTCGCTGATTGGGATTGTATTTGTTCTGCACATGCAATGGTGTTGGAGGCAAATACTAACAACGTCATACCTGATTTTTTACCGTTCTTCATGCAATCCGATGTGTTTATGGATCGTGCGGTGGCTGTTTCAGAAGGCTCGCTATCACCGACTATTAAGTGGAAAGTTTTAGCTAATCAAGACTTCCTATTTCCAGGTAAGCTAAAACAAAAGCAGCTTTTAGATTCATTGAAATCACTTGAACGTAATAAACAAAAAATCGATGAAGCGAGGTTCTCACTAAGCAGATTGAAAAAGGCTCTGCAAAACGAATCCTTTGACGGGTATGAGATGACCAGTATAGAGAGCGTTGCCACTGTCAAGACTGGTGCAACTCCTAGGAGAGGAGTAACTGAGTATTGGAATGGCACTATAAACTGGATGGCTTCTGGTGAAATACATCAAAAGTTTCTCCGTCAGACCGCAGAACATATAACAGAAGAAGGTTTAGCTAGGTCAAACACATCACTGCTACCTAAAAACACCGTAGTTCTAGCGATGAATGGTCAAGGTAAAACTCGAGGAACTGTAGCGATAACAGAAATTGAAACTACATGTAACCAGTCCATTGCAGCGATCATTTTTAATGAAGAGCAGTGTAATCCTTTATTTATGATGTTTTATCTTGAAGGGCAGTATGAGCAAATTAGAGCTTTAACTGGTGAAGGGCGTAATGGATTGAATTTAAAAATAGTCAGAAGTGTTTTAGTTCCCAAAATGCCCAAAGCAGAACAAGAAAAGTTGGCGAGTATTTTTTTGCAATTATATTACGCTGAACAAACGCTAAATGAGAAAAATACCCAGTTGAACAAATTGAGCAGAATTCTGATTAAAGAATAGTAGGAGTGGGGATGTTTAACGAACAAACAGTCACAGAAAATGGAATCATTGACCGTTTAAAAGGCTTAAACGGTGTAAAGTGGAACTACTGCCACGGTGAGAGCTTACCCAAGCAAACACACGATATCTTTGTTGATACGTGGCTTAAGGACGGGCTTTGTTCGTTAAACCCTGATATTGGTAAAAATCCCGATTATGCCGATGAGGTGATCTACAAACTTCGTGGCTTGATGTTGGAAGCTAAGCACACGGGCTTAGTCAAAGCCAATGAGAATTTCCATGAATGGTTAATGGCAGAAAAAAGCCTACCGTTTGGTGAAAATGGCGATCATATAACCATTAAGCTGATTGACTTTGATACCCCTGAAAACAACCACTTTGTTGTTTCTCAGCAGGTTCATTTCATTGCTGCGACAGAAGTGTTTTTCGATATCGTTCTTTACGTGAACGGTATCCCGTTGGTGGTGGGGGAAGTAAAATCCGCTACTCGTCCAAGTGTGACTTGGCAAGATGGCGCTGCTGATTTTATGGGCGGGCAAAAGCACTATTGGAAAAATGTTGAGCCGTTCTTCGTGCCAAACCTTCTGTGTTTTGCTTCTGAAGGTCGCACTTTTGCTTATGGTGCGATTAATGCGCGAGTCAAAGATTGGGGACCTTGGCATAAAACCGACCAGCGAGATGAAATTCCAGCAAGTTTAGCTACTGTACTTGATAGCTGTGAAGGATTGCTGAATCCAGAAACCTTGCTTCAAATGTTAGAGTCATTTGCACTCTTTTCAACAGTGAAGACAGGTAAAGACACTCCACCTAAACGCATTAAAATATTGCCGCGTTATCCGCAATTTGAAGCCGCAAAGCAAATTGTTGAGCGTGTAAAAAAAGGCTATCCGAAAAAAGGGCTTATCTGGCACTTCCAAGGTTCAGGTAAGTCACTGCTGATGCTTTATGCTGCTCGCATGCTTCGTGCGGATAATAAGTTGAAAAACCCAACCGTGTTGATTGTGGTTGACCGTCGAGATCTCGATAGCCAAATCAATGAAACCTTCGGTGGGGCAGATGTTAAAAACCTCATCAAAGTACAAAGCTGTAGAAAGCTTGGTGAGCACATAGAACAAGATAGTCGCGGCATTTTGATCACCACTGTCTTCAAGTTTAAAGACGTCGAAATTGATGAAAAAAATGAAAATGGCCTAAACAGTCGTGACAATATTATCGTGCTGGTGGATGAAGCACACCGCACTCAAGAGGGTTCTCTTGGCGACAAAATGCGCTGGGCGCTACCTCATGCTCACTTCTATGGCTTAACAGGTACGCCGATTTCTGGTATCGACCGCAATACTTTCAAACTCTTTGGTGCTGAAGAGGATGAAGGGCGTTATATGAACCGCTACAGCTATAAGCAATCCATACGAGATAAAGCGACCAATGCGGTCAAGTTCGAACCTCGTTTGGCTGAGCTTCGTGTAGATCGTGCAGCGATTGATGAAGCTTTTGAACAAATGGTCAAAGACAACGACCTGGATGATGATGAGAAAATGGCATTGTCTAAACGTGCTGGCCGCTTAGCGATTATGTTGAAGGCGCCTAAACGCATGGCGGCAGTAAGTGAAGATATTGCCAATCACTTTGTAAGCCATGTAAAGCCGAAGCAGATGAAAGGCATGGTGGTGGTCTATGACCGAGATGCCTGTGTTCAGATGTATTATTTACTCGGTAAGAAACTAGGCTTTGATGCGGTAGAAGTGGTCATGAACGTCGACCAAGCACCAATCAAAGATGAAGACGCAAGTAAGAAAGGTAAGGTCAATAAAGACTGGCGTAAGTGGAAGCAAGAACTTGAGCTGCCTATCATCGAATCAGACTTTGAACGCTGGCAAGAGATAGATGGCAATGATCAAAAGCAGAAGAGCTTGATTGAGGATTACAAAGATCCAAAACAACCACTTCAATTGCTGATTGTTACCGCAAAACTGTTGACCGGATTCGATGCGCCTATCTGTTACTGCATGTACTTAGATAAGCCATTACGTGACCATACCTTGTTGCAGGCAATGTGTCGTACTAACCGTTTGTACGAGACAGATAATGTTAGTAAGCAAATGGGCCTCATCATTGATTACCTTGGCGTGTTTGAGAACCTGCGTACCGCACTCGCATACGATCCTGAAGAGATAGACGGTGTTGTAGAAGGCATCGAGGCCTTTAAGGAGCTACTGCCAGCTCAACTAGACAAGTGTTTAAGCTTCTTCCCTAATGTCGACAGAACCATCGATGGCTTTGAAGGTATTATGGCTGCGCAAGCTTGTTTGCCTACCAATGAAAAGCGTGATGAATTTGCAGCCTCTTTTGGTGTGTTAGCTAAGTTATGGTCTGCGATTAACCCAGATGCTTTCCTTACTCCTTACAGAGCAGACTACAAGTGGCTGGTACAAATCTATGAATCAGTTCGCCCTGTAGGGCAGACAGGCTCTCTCGTTTGGGCTGCGCTAGGCCCAGAAACAATTAAGATGATTCACGAGCATACTGACATTAACCGTATTCGTGATGATATTGATGAGCTGGTTATGGATGAGCATGCGATCTTCACGTTGACTGAGAAAGAACAAGAGAAGCGCGCAAGCCAGTTAGAAATCGATCTAATGGGCCGCCTACGTGGTAGCGGCAATCCGAAGTTCATTGCTCTCGGTGAGCGCTTAGAAAAACTACGCCAGGATTATGAAGCCGGTGTAATCAAAGCAATCGACTGGCTGAAAGGGCTACTTGATACTGCAAAAGATACCGTTCAGGCCGAGCGTGAAACAGGTGACTCACCAGTAACCCAAGAAGATAACAAACAAGCACTAACCAAACTGTTCTTAGAAACTCGCCCTGAAAGCACACCAAAGCTTATTGGTGATGTTGTAGAGCAGATAGATAAGATAGTAAAAGCTAAACGCTTTAAAGGCTGGCAGAGCTCGAACAGTGGCCCAAGAGAGATTCAAAAGGCATTGTTACTGACGCTTGCTCAGTTTGGTTTAGGAAAAGACAAAGAGCTGTTCGCCAAGGCGTACGGTTATATTGAGGAGCATTATTGATGCAAAAAATTACTTTTGAAAATTATAAAGCATTTAAGAATAAGCAAGAGTTAGAGTTAAAACCCATTACTATTCTTTTGGGAAAAAATAGTGCCGGGAAAAGCGCTATAGCTAAGTTACCTAGTATGATAGAGAACTCTCTGAAGGGAGAATTTTTGGAGCCGCTACAGTTTGTAAACGATGGCGTCGAGCTAGGCGCAGAATTTAGAGACTTAATGCATGGTAGAAAAACGACAGGCGCAAATGCGTTAAAGATTGGTGTTTTTGACATTGATGAATCTTTAGAAGTATCAGTATTTCAAACAGACCCTGTTAAGGACCAGTTTGCGGTTCTTGAGTGGCGCCATCTGAAAAATGGGCGTGAGTATTTGGGAAATGATAGCAATGATTACAGAGGATTTACTCGCCTCGATGAGGAAGAGCAAGATGGTTTATCATTGAAGTTAAACGTTGACTACATTGGCCCGTTTAGAAAGCTACCTGAAAGAAGTTATAACCGACATACTTCAAGTTCAAATGACAAGTTTGGAACTCACGGTGAGAATGCTTACCCGATTCTGATTCATAAATCTCAAGAAGGTAGTGGCAGCTTCTCCGAGAAGGTTAGTGATTGGTACAAAGAACATTTCAACGGTTGGAAAGTTAGAATAAATCCGGACAAGTCGCCATTTTACCAAGTAGAACTAGTTCAGGAGGAATCTTCAACTTACGTCAATATTAAGGACGTAGGTCAAGGGATGAGCCAAGCTCTTCCTATTGTGACAAGAGCTTTTCTACCAGCAGTTCAAGAAACTTTGATTGTTTTAGAACAGCCAGAGCTACATTTGCATCCTGCTGCTCACGGTGATCTTGGAGAATTGTTTGCTAAATCGGTCGTTGATGATCCAAATAAGAAATATCTTATTGAAACACACTCGCAAAACTTAGTCTTAAGGATTAGAAGTCTTGTTGCATCGGGTGTATTACCACCTGAGAAAATCAAAATGTACTTTGTCGATTTTGATGAAGAGAAAGGTATTAGTGAATTAAAACCTATTGATGTTGATGCAAAAGGAAATGTGAGCTTTTGGCCAAAAGATATCTTCAATGAAAGCTTTAATGAAGCGAGAAATCTAGCAAGAGCACAAAAAGGAGCCTAAGTTGATTTTCTCTTTTACGAAGGCTTTATTTATCGAAGGTTTAGACATCAAGTCTTTAAATCAAATTTGGTCTGGTCTGGTTGATAGACACTTTTTTTATCAAAATGATGATGATGACATCGAAGCAACACTAAATTCTGATTGGTTTCAACAGCTAAGCGATGCCGACCAAGAGGTATATCGCCAGGCAGTCGTGTCATCAATGCAATGTAATGAAGATATTATTGTACAAGTTATTATAGGGGAAACCCACACTCCATATGAGGCATTGCACTATTTAGGGGCGCCCCTAAAAATAATTCTAGAGAACTCAAAAAATGACTCTAAATTTTTAAATGCCCTCTTTAGGTCTTTTCCTGATGAGTCTAAAGCGATTGTTGAAGGCCTTAGTGAAATCTGGGTTGAGTTTGCTTTGGGAGGCGGACAAACTACTATCAAAGACGTCATTGAAACAGAGGTTGCTAAGTATCATTCTGAACGATTTCCCAAGAGTGGTGAAGAGTACCTAAAATGTTTTGTGTTATTTGATAGTGATAAAACACACCGCGATGCAGCCTTCAAAAATTCAGTGAATGATTTGATTGGCTTTTTGGAATCTAAAAAACTTCCTTATCATGTACTTGAGAAGCGGGAAATGGAGAACTATATTCCAGATTCTGCTTTCGGATCGGTTGAAAATAATAGAGAGTTCATAGAGGCGTACTTAAGACTTAACGCTGAACAAAAAGACTACTTTGATCTAGAGAAAGGGCTTCCTGACAAGAATTTTGATACTTTGCCTGAGGAGATTAAAATACTGTTTGATACAGTCTCTGAAGATGATAAAAAGATATTCAGAAAGAATGATTTAACAAGATTTTCCGGTGCAGAAAGGCAGGATTTTAAAACTGAATGCCCGGAGTTGTTTAACTCAGAAGAAGTAACGAGAGAAACCTTGCTAGAAAGGACTAGACATCAGTCTAATCCTAATGAGTTGAAAGATATCATCCAGAAAATTCGAGAGCAATTATGAGTAAAAAATTAACGATAGAAACTAAAGTAAGGCGCTTGGTTAACTGGATGGACAGTGTTCGTTCCGGAGATATACAGATACCTAAATTTCAACGAGACTTTGTCTGGGATGTTAATGCCATTAAGGATCTATTTGATAGCATCAAAAATGGTTATCCGATCGGATCCATTCTAATGTGGAAACCTGAATCTGAGTCTTTTGAGAGAGCAGAGGAAATGGGCGGATTTGAACTTTCTGAGCCTAACTCTCCAGATTATTGGTTTATTCTTGACGGTTTTCAAAGATTATCTGCATTGTTTGGGTGCTTGAATAATCCGGATAGTGGTGCCCGCATTACGGATAAGCAGCTAAGAGAGAAAAAATTTAACGTCTACTATGATTTGTCTACTGAAGAGTTTTTAGTCCCTCGTTCTCAGAGTATGATTACTGCGTGGCAAGTTCCATTGCATATATTAATTGATACTAAAGCAGCTTTTAGATTTCAATCTAGTTTATTGAATGCAAATGTCTCTCCTGAAAACGTTGAGCTGTTCATGGAGCGTTATGCTGACTTAGGTTCCGCGATCATTGATTATGAAATACCATCAATCACAATCAATGGAGGTAGGGTTGACCAAGCTGTTGAGATTTTTTCCCGAGTCAACTCGAAAGGTACAGATATTTCTCCAGACTGGATGATTTCAGCTTTGACATATAATCGAGATCGTGACTTTAGATTAGGGACGCTCATTGATGGCTTATTGATTCGATTAGAAGACTACAATTTCCACAACTTGCCAAATCCAAGAGATGTTGTTTTGAAATGTATTACGCATTCATTCGGGAAAGCGTATTTTGACCAATCCAATAACTTGGCTGATTTGGCTAAAAGAAATGATTTCATTGAGATGACAAAGAAAACGGTTGTTTCTATAGAAAGGGCCGCTCAGTTTCTCTACGAAGAGCTACTAGTTTTAGATGGAAAACAACTGCCTTATATTCCTCAAATAATTTTTATTACAGACTTTTTTAATACTTTAGAAAGCCCTTCTGATAAGCAGTTACGTGATTTAAAAAGGTGGTTCTGGATAACTACTTATTCAAATTATTTCACTATATACACGATTAGTAAGCAACGTGAGGCATATAATCAGTTTAGGTCTTATCTTGAAGGAGAAGATGTAGATATCATATACAGTGATAAGCCCAATATAGCTTTTAAAACAGTTGAGTTTCCAAAGAAAATAAATGCAGGAAGCGTACGTTCAAATGCTTTGATTCTCTTCATGCTGAATCGACAGAAAGATCACAAACTTCAACCTTATCTGTTTGATAAAAAATTGGATGGAATGTATCTATCCTACTTATTTAAGAATGTAAAGAGTGAAGGTAACGCATTCTTTCCAGAAAGTGTTGTTCCTAGATTGAAAGGATATGGTGATAGGTTTAGTAAGTTTATTGACGCAGATGAACTGAGAGATGATGATCTTGCGGATATGTTTCTTACAAAAGAAATGTTGGACGCCCTAAGTCCAGCCTCAAGTGAACATGAGAAGCGAAAAGTTTTGACTGAACGAAAAAGTATGATTATAGAAGCTGAGAAGAAGTTTGTGGAAGCTTTGGGAATAGAGTACGAAGTTTAATGAGCAAAGGTAACCTATGATGATACTTTGCACAAAGTAATACTTGAGGTAATACTAAAAGAGAGCCTATCAATATTATCGCTTCATTATCAATGGTTTATGGGTTTAAGTCTGCTGTCTCACTCCCGCCACATTCCTTTTGTAATCAATCACTTACTGATGGTTGGGTGCAAAAAGTGTCACAATGATGTGTCACAAAAAACATTAATCGCCCTAGCAGAAATGCTGGGGCGTTTTTGTATCTATCGTTATGCTTTTTTGGGTGGGCGGTGCTTTGTCCTATCTGTGCAGGAGTATGAGTGCCTGTATCTTTCCCATTCTCTGAGCTCAAACTGGGTGAGGACTCTTCTAATTTTCCTTTGTGGGGTAACTTCGCCCGTCTCAAAGTCGATAACGTCAGCTAGTGTAAAAGTGTCCAAGTCATAAATAACACTATTGGTTCTACAAGCGTCAGACCATTCACAAGCCTTTTTGTAGCTTCCCAGTGTGTAGACTGCGAGTTTGAATCGCATTTCAAGGTAATGTGTCGTGCAGGGCATAAATGAGGGTGAGAGCATAGTTACGGCCTCACCTTTGTGGTTTACTACCGTTCGAGTTAAATCGCGTTCATTGAGCACCTTGAATAGTCTCCCAAGGCTGCTTTTTGAGTGGCTAGTAACTTTTTCAATCTCACGAAGACTCTTGTTGGTAAAGCAATTGTCTTTCTTGTCAAAGACCTTTCTTGACTGTTTGTTTCTAGTGTCAGCGCCGATGTAAAAATGACCCACTAACGTCGATTTAAAATTGACCCACCTGAGGCAAACTATCCGTTCGTAAAATGGACAAAGCGGCGGATTATGATCAATCAGGAGCAACTAGTGGAAATACACGTTTTACATCAGCAAGGACAAAGTATCCGCCGCATCGCGCGTGATTTAGGTGTATCTAGAAACACCGTTCGCACTTATC
>NZ_OANU01000079.1 GCF_900089835.1 Vibrio thalassae
CAATGAAGAAAACCACCATTACCAGCATTAACCGTCAAACTATCAAAATATAACGTTGACGATGTAGCTTTAGGTGTCTGTAAAACAGGTGCCGAAGAAGCTGGAGTAACAGAAGTGAGAACCAGCTTATCAGAAAAAAAGTTTGAATTATGGCGAGAAATAAAAGTCTGAAACATGATTAAACTCCTAAGCAGAAAACCTACCGCGCTTCGCTTGGTCAACCCCTCAGCGGCAAAAATTAAAATTTTTACCGCTTCGGCGTTATAACCTCACACTCAATCTTTTATCACGAAGTCATGATTGAATCGCGAGTGGTCGGCAGATTGCGATAAACGGTCACATTAAATTTAACCTGACTATTCCACTGCAACAACTGAACGGACTGGAAACACTGGTCATAATCATGGTGGCGAATAAGTACGCGTTCTTGCAAATCACCAGAAGGCGGTTCCTGAATGAATGGGAAGCCTTCAAGAAGGTGATAAGCAGGAGAAACATACGAAGGCGCATAACGATACCACTGACCCTCAGCAATCTTAAACTTCTTAGACGAATCACCAGAACGGAAAACATCCTTCATAGAAATTTCACGCGGCGGCAAGTTGCCATACAAAACAGGGTCGCCAGCAATATCGGTATAAGTCAAAGCACCTTTAGCGTTAAGGTACTGAATCTCTTTAGTCGCAGTAGGCGGAAAACGAACAAGCGCAAGAGTAAACATAGTGCCATGCTCAGGAACAAAGAAACGCGGCACAGAATGTTTATAGGTCTGTTGAACACGACCAGAAAACTGGCCTAACGACGTTTGGTCAGTTCCATCAACATCATAGCCAGATGCCCAGAGATTAGAGCGCATGACAAGTAAAGGACGGTTGTCAGCGTCATAAGAGGTTTTACCTCCAAATGAAGAAATAACATCATGGTAACGCTGCATGAAGTAATCACGTTCTTGGTCAGTATGCAAATTAGCATAAGCAGCTTGCAGACCCATAATGTCAATAGATGTGGTAGAAGTCGTCATTTGGCGAGAAAGCTCAGTCTCAGGAGGAAGCGGAGCAGTCCAAATGTTTTTGAGATGGCAGCAACGGAAACCATAACGAGCATCATCTTGATTAAGCTCATTAGGGTTAGCCTCGGTACGGTCAGGCATCCACGGCGCTTTAAAATAGTTGTTATAGATATTCAAATAACCCTGAAACAAATGCTTAGGGATTTTATTGGTATCAGGGTTAATCGTGCCAAGAAAAGCGGCATGGTCAATATAACCAGTAGTGTTAACAGTCGGGAGAGGAGTGGCATTAACACCATCCTTCATGAACTTAATCCACTGTTCACCATAAACGTGACGATGAGGGACATAAAAAGTAAAAATGTCTACAGTAGAGTCAATAGCAAGGCCACGACGCAATGGAGAAAGACGGAGAGCGCCAACGGCGTCCATCTCGAAGGAGTCGCCAGCGATAACCGGAGTAGTTGAAATGGTAATAAGACGACCAATCTGACCAGCAAGGAAGCCAAGATGGGAAAGGTCATGCGGCATACGCTCGGCGCCAGTTTGAATATTAGACATAATTTATCCTCAAGTAAGGGGCCGAAGCCCCTGCAATTAAAATTGTTGACCACCTACATACCAAAGACGAGCGCCTTTACGCTTGCCTTTAGTACCTCGCAACGGCTGCGGACGACCAGGGCGAGCGCCAGAACGTTTTTTACCTTTAGACATTACATCACTCCTTCTGCACGTAATTTTTGACGCACGTTTTCTTCTGCGTCAGTAAGAACGTCAGTGTTTCCTGCGCGTACACGCAAGGTAAACGCGAACAATTCAGCGGCTTTAACCGGACGCTCGACGCCATTAATAATGTTTTCCGTAAATTCAGCGCCTTCCATGATGAGACAGGCCGTTTGAATGTTGACGGGATGAACATAATAAGCAATGACGGCAGCAATAAACTCAACAGGAGCAGGAAAGCGAGGGTATCCTACAAAGTCCAGCGTACCATAAACGCAAGCCTCAACGCAGCGACGAGCACGAGAGCGGTCAGTAGCAATCCAAACTTTGTTACTCGTCAGAAAATCGAAATCATCTTCGGTTAAATCCAAAACGGCAGAAGCCTGAATGAGCTTAATAGAGGCCAAAGCGGTCTGGAAACGTACGGATTGTTCAGTAACTTGACTCATGATTTCTTACCTATTAGTGGTTGAACAGCATCGGACTCAGATAGTAATCCACGCTCTTTTAAAATGTCAACAAGAGAATCTCTACCATGAACAAAATGTGACTCATATCTAAACCAGTCCTTGACGAACGTGCCAAGCATATTAAGCCACTTCTCCTCATCCAACGCGTCAGTTTTTGACAGAATCGTTAGTTGATGGCGAAAGGTCGCAAAGTAAGAGCTTCTCGAGCTGCGCAAGGATAGGTCGAATTTTCTCATTTTCCGCCAGCAGTCCACTTCGATTTAATTCGTAAACAAGCAGTAGTAATTCCTGCTTTATCAAGATAATTTTTCGACTCATCAGAAATATCCGAAAGTGTTAACTTCTGCGTCATGGAAGCGATAAAACTCTGCAGGTTGGATACGCCAATCATTTTTATCGAAGCGCGCATAAATTTGAGCAGATTTGTCGTCACAGGTTGCGCCGCCAAAACGTCGGCTACAGTAACTTTTCCCAGCCTCAATCTCATCTCTCTTTTTGCGTTCTGCTTCAATATCTGGTTGAACGGCGTCGCGTCGTAACCCAGCTTGGTAAGTTGGATTAAGCACTCCGTGGACAGATTTGTCATTGTGAGCATTTTCATCCCGAAGTTGCGGCTCATTCTGATTCTGAACAGCTTCTTGGGAAGTAGCGACAGCTTGGTTTTTAGTGAGTTGTTCCATTCTTTAGCTCCTAGACCTTTAGCAGCAAGGTCCATATCTGACTTTTTGTTAACGTATTTAGCCACATAGAAACCAACAGCCATATAACTGGTAGCTTTAAGCGGCTCACCTTTAGCATCAACAGGCCACAACCAACCAGAACGTGAAAAAGCGTCCTGCGTGTAGCGAACTGCGATGGGCATACTGTAACCATAAGGCCACGTATTTTGCAAGCTATTTAACTGGCGGCGATTGCGTACCCGACGACCAAAATTAGGGTCAACGCTACCTGTAGGAAGTGTCCGCATAAAGTGCACCGCATGGAAATGAAGACGGCCATTAGCTGTACCATACTCAGGCACACAAAAATACTGATAGCAGTCGGCGTGTGAATCATTAGCCTTGCGACCCTCGGCAGCAAGAACCATACGACCAATATCACGAAAATAGTCACGCAAAGCATTGGGATTATCATAAAACGCCTCTAATCGGTCGTCAGCCAACGTGAGAGTGTCAAAAACGATAAACCAACCATCAGCATGAGCCTGTCGCATTGCATTCATCAAACGCTGAATAGCAAAGCCTCTACGCGATTTCATAGTGGAGGCCTCCAGCAATCTTGAACACTCATCCTTAATACCTTTCTTTTTGGGGTAATTATACTCATCGCGAATATCCTTAAGAGGGCGTTCAGCAGCCAGCTTGCGGCAAAACTGCGTAACCGTCTTCTCGTTCTCTAAAAACCATTTTTCGTCCCCTTCGGGGCGGTGGTCTATAGTGTTATTAATATCAAGTTGGGGGAGCACATTGTAGCATTGTGCCAATTCATCCATTAACTTCTCAGTAACAGATACAAACTCATCACGAACGTCAGAAGCAGCCTTATGGCCGTCAACATACATATCACCATTATCGAACTCAACGCCCTGCATACGAAAAGACAGAATCTCTTCCAAGAGCTTGATGCGGTTATCCATCTGCTTATGGAAGCCAAGCATTGGGGATTGAGAAAGAGTAGAAATGCCACAAGCCTCAATAGCAGGTTTAAGAGCCTCGATACGCTCAAAGTCAAAATAATCAGCGTGACATTCAGAAGGGTAATAAGAACGAACCATAAAAAAGCCTCCAAGATTTGGAGGCATGAAAACATACAATTGGGAGGGTGTCAATCCTGACGGTTATTTCCTAGACAAATTAGAGCCAATACCATCAGCTTTACCGTCTTTCCAGAAATTGTTCCAAGTATCGGCAACAGCTTTATCAATACCATGAAAAATATCAACCACACCAGAAGCAGCATCAGTGACGACATTAGAAATATCCTTTGCAGTAGCGCCAATATGAGAAGAGCCATACCGCTGATTCTGCGTTTGCTGATGAACTAAGTCAACCTCAGCACTAACCTTGCGAGTCATTTCTTTGATTTGGTCATTGGTAAAATACTGACCAGCCGTTTGAGCTTGAGTAAGCATTTGGCGCATAATCTCGGAAACCTGCTGTTGCTTGGAAAGATTGGTGTTTTCCATAATAGACGCAACGCGAGCAGTAGACTCCTTCTGTTGATAAGCAAGCATCTCATTTTGTGCATATACCTGGTCTTTCGTATTCTGGCGTGAAGTCGCCGACTGAATGCCAGCAATCTCTTTTTGAGTCTCATTTTGCATCTCGGCAATCTCTTTCTGATTGTCCAGTTGCATTTTAGTAAGCTCTTTTTGATTCTCAAATCCGGCGTCAACCATACCAGCAGAGGAAGCATCAGCACCAGCACGCTCCCAAGCATTAAGCTCAGGAAATGCAGCAGCAAGATAATCACGAGTATCCTTTCCTTTATCAGCGGCAGACTTGCCACCAAGTCCAACCAAATCAAGCAACTTATCAGAAACGGCAGAAGTGCCAGCCTGCAACGTACCTTCAAGAAGTCCTTTACCAGCTTTAGCCATAGCACCAGAAACAAAACTAGGGACGGCCTCATCAGGGTTAGGAACATTAGAGCCTTGAATGGCAGATTTAATACCAGCATCACCCATGCCTACAGTATTGTTATCGGTAGCAAGCACATCACCTTGAATGCCACCGGAGGCGGCTTTTTGACCGCCTCCAAACAATTTAGACATGGCGCCACCAGCAAGAGCAGAAGCAATACCGCCAGCAATAGCACCAAACATAAATCACCTCACTTAAGTGGCTGGAGACAAATAATCTCTTTAATAACCTGATTCAGCGAAACCAATCCGCGGCATTTAGTAGCGGTAAAGTTAGACCAAACCATGAAACCAACATAAACATTATTGCCCGGCGTACGGGGAAGGACGTCAATAGTCACACAGTCCTTGACGGTATAATAACCACCATCATGGCGACCATCCAAAGGATAAACATCATAGGCAGTCGGGAGGGTAGTCGGAACCGAAGAAGACTCAAAGCGAACCAAACAGGCAAAAAATTTAGGGTCGGCATCAAAAGCAATATCAGCACCAACAGAAACAACCTGATTAGCGGCGTTGACAGATGTATCCATCTGAATGCAATGAAGAAAACCACCATTACCAGCATTAACCGTCAAACTATCAAAATATAACGTTGACGATGTAGCTTTAGGTGTCTGTAAAACAGGTGCCGAAGAAGCTGGAGTAACAGAAGTGAGAACCAGCTTATCAGAAAAAAAGTTTGAATTATGGCGAGAAATAAAAGTCTGAAACATGATTAAACTCCTAAGCAGAAAACCTACCGCGCTT
>NZ_OANU01000074.1 GCF_900089835.1 Vibrio thalassae
CAAAAAGGTTCATTATTGAAACGATTAATGACCAATTAAAGAATATATCTCAAATAGAGCACTCAAGGCATCGCAGCTTACATGGTTTTATGTTGAATTTACTTGGCGGACTAATCGCTTACTGTCTGAAACCAGAAAAGCCATCACTCAACATCACAAACACTGAAAAGACAGGATTGATGGCGATGGCTTAAACCGATCTCAGGTTAGCTAATGTATCCCCCCAGTAACGTCAGAGCGATTAACACCCAAACACTGGTGCGTTTAGCGATGGTGTAACGAACAATGTTCATTGTTGAACCTCTTGACTGCCATTGCCGACAGACAGCACTGGACGCACTTCCATACCTTCATGCAAGCTAGAAACACCCGCGATGACCACTGACTCACCCACAGTCAGCCCCTGGCTGATTTCCAATCGATCTTGGCTAAGTGCGCCCACTTGTACATAACGACGAGTGATAAGGTTATTGTCGTTCACTAACCACACGAATTGTTTACCTTGGTTATCAGGAACAACAGAAGTGACTGGCAGCGTAATGTATTGGCTTTCTGAGACAATGTGATCGTCGACGGGACTGACTTTTGCGGTCATGCCCGGTAATAATCGAAACCCTTTTAAATCATCAAACCGCAAAACCACCGCGTAGCTTTGACTAACAGGATCCGCTTGAGTCGCATGAGTTTCTAAGCTTAGATCGAACTCCTGTGAAGGAATGGCGGTAATTTCAGCGATGGCTTTGGTGCTTTTCAGTCCCGACATCATCACATTGTCAGGAATATGAATGACCACCTCCATCGTGTCGAGATCATGCAAGGTAAATATGGCTTCGTTCGCTTGGATCTGCATGTGGTTGTCGACCCATTTGCGTCCTATTATGCCATCAAAAGGCGCTTCAACTTTGGTGTATTCCACCTGACGCAGCGCTTCATCACGACGATTTTGTGCCAAGTTATAACGGGTGGTTAACTCATCAAGACTGCTCTTAGAAATGGCGTTGCTTTTCTCATAAATAGTCAGAGCTCTTTTGTACTCAGCGGCCAAATTATTCAATTCTAATTCGGCAGAAGCTAAAGCTATTTCTGCGTCTTTTGAATCCAATGTAGCGAGTAGTTGACCACGCACGACTCGATCGCCTTCTTCAACCAGTATATCTGTGAGCCGACCGTTGATGCGAAATGATAAATCTGCGCGCTCCGCAGCTCTAACGACGCCATTGAAACTTAAATGATCGTTGCGTTGCGTAGAGACTTGTTCCACGAGAGCGGGTCTGACGACAATGGCCGTTTCCTCTGGTTTTGATTGGGAGTTACAGCCTGTTACAAGCAATCCAGTTAGAGCGATGCCAATAACCCATGCCATTACTTTTGGCATGTTACTAAAAGTGGCAGTGCGTTTATCGTTCACGTTGTTCTCCAAAGAAGAAGGTAGATACAGTGAGGTTTACCTCGGCAAAGGTAAACTCATGAGTTTATTTTGCGAATTTTATTTTAGGTTTTTTTAAAAGTAAACCTAAAGGTTTACCTATTGTGTTCGATTTGTTAGACTCGGCACCAAACCACTAGGAGAGAACAAATGACTCGTTCAGAACAAAAGCGAAAAGCCATACTTGACGCCGCAAAAAAAGAGTTTATTGAGAATGGTTTTATGGCTGCCAATATGAACGATGTCTGTGCTTCGGCAGAAGTCTCTAAGCGAACCCTGTATCGTCACTTTGCGAGTAAAGAGGTTTTGTTTGAGGCGGTTTTGGCAATTGTACAGGATGGCGTAGAACGAGCAGGGCATTACCCTTATCACAGTGATAGAAGCGTACAGCAACAGTTAACGGCGATTACATTTAACGAAGTTAATGTGTCTTATGATGTTTACGGCATCGCATTTTCACGCACGATTATTATGGAGTTTTTCCGTCAGCCTGAGTTGGCTAAGAATATGAGCCAGCGAATCTATGAAACTCGTGCAGTGACACGTTGGTTTGAGCAGGCCATTGATGATGGAAAGTTGTGTGCTAAAGATGCTCAAACGATAACCAGTTTTTATCTTAGTGTGCTTCAAGGGTTACTATTTTGGCCGCAAGTGCTTGACCTTGGCTCTAAACCCGATGAGGAAACGCTGCAAGAAAAGGTCGAGCTTATCGTGAGTTCTGTGCTAAAAACTTTTGCGCCAGAAAGTTGAGCGCTGGATACGACCGCATTTATCTTCCGCTCTAGTGCCTATATCAAACAAGACGGTTTGGGGATTAGCCGATCCAAACTTTGCTCTGAGTGGGATTGAGTGTTCAATGGAGTAAAGAGAAACGTCAGGATTAGTCCTGACGTTGTTTTGCGTCGAAGGCCTATTTTTTCTTCATCATATTGGCTAAATCAGCGAACGGATTGTGCGTCGCAGTTTGATGGTTGTCTTCGCCTGGCTTAATCTCACTGCCGTAAAGTTCGTGTTCAGTGTACTTTGAGTGTTCATGGTCATGACAATACAAACACAGGAGTTCCCAATTGCTGCCATCTTCGGGATTGTTAGTATGGTCGTGGTCTTTGTGGTGAACCGTTAACTCTCTCAGGTTTGAATACACAAACTCCCTTGCGCAGCTACCACATACCCACGGATAAAGCTTTAGCGCTTTTTCACGGTAATCACTCTCTTTTCGTGCGTAGGCTGCACTGGTTCCAAAGTAGTCTGAAGACATATCGATCCTTTCATCGTATTAACCGAAATAACTAATGGTGAATGTACCACAATCAAAGCGAGATCTAATTTGATTTGAGTAATGTTTATCGCAATGTGTGGAACCCTGAGTAAATACGTGTGAAGGTCGTAAACCAGCACGCGGCACCAAAGACAAAAGCGATGGTTGCAAAATGCTCAGGCAATAAGCACAGTAATACAAAGCAACCAATGGTCTCAGTGCCTTCAGTCAGGCCGCTCATGTAATACAGAGATTTGTTCCGATAAACGGGATTTTCAATGCCACGTTTACCTGCCATTACGGCAAATGCCAAAAAGCTGGTTCCCGTGCCGATAAAAGAGAAGATCAAAAACGCACCAGCAATGGCATTTTGCTCAGGGTTAGCAATAACAAAACCAAACGGTATCAATGAGTAGAATAAAAAATCCAAGCTAATATCTAAAAACCCGCCGGCATCTGAAATGCCTTGAATGCGCGCTAAAGCGCCATCGAGGCCGTCGCAAATTCGGTTGAGTAAGATGAATACTAGAGCAATGGAATAGTGTTCAAACGCCAAAGCTGGAAAAGCCAGGCAACCTAGAGCAAAACCAAATAGTGTGGTTTGATTGGCGGTGACGCCGAATCGATTAAGCACACGAGCCGATTGAGATAAAGGCCAGCGAATGACTTTGATACTAAGGCTGTCTAGCATGCTGCACTCTCCCAAGGCCATTTGAGGACTTGGTTACCATCAGGAATATCGTCCTCATCATGAGTCACCATTAACGTAGGAATGTTGGCCGTGCGAAGTTGGTCTACCACCCAATCTCTAAACTGAACACGTAGCTCTTTATCGAGTTTACTAAATGGTTCATCCAGCAACGCTGCTCCTGGTTCGGCAAGTAGCATTCGCGTTAAGCTGATTCGGGCGCGTTGTCCTCCGGATAATTGCTCTGGGTAATGGCTAGCTACGTCATCGAGTTGGACACTAGTTAGCGCGTACATCGCCTGCGCCTGTCGCTCTGCACCTTTAAATCGATCGGGTAGCGCAAAAGCGAGATTCTCCCAAACACTGAGGTGTGGGAACAACAGATCGTCCTGAAACAAAATACCCACCTGCCTTTTGTGTGGCTCTAACGTATCGATGCGTTTGCCATTAAGTAGTACTTGTCCTTGATATACAAACTCAGACGAAAGATGGCCTGCAATAACATCGAGCAGAGTGGATTTTCCACACCCGCTTGGCCCCATTAGCGTCAATATTTCGCCCTGTTTTACATTGAAACTGCAGTCAGAAAACAGCGCCTCACCTTCCTTTTTACGGATGGTGAGGTTTGCCAGCGATAGTGTCATTAAATAAACGTCCTTTGATCTTAATTCGTCGATAACGAGTGTGAAAGCGATTGACCAACACGGCAATCGAGAAAAACAGCAGTGGTAGTAACGCTTGGAAGAGTGCATAGATGGCGGTGACTCGCCGATCGAATCCACTCGACAGGGCAACCGCTTCGGTGGTGACGGTCGCAACGCGACCAGCGCCGAGTACCAGAGTAGGTAAGTATTGCGCAAGGCTTACACTTATCCCTACTGCCCACGCGAATACCATCGCAGGGAAAAGTAGCGGCAGCTTAATGTGCAACCATGTATGAATAGGGCTCTTACCAAGGCTGAGTGATACTTGGATAAACTTACTATTGAAGCCGCGCCATGGACCATCAAGAGCAAGGAAAACAAATGGGAATGAGAAGAAGACATGTGACCAACAAACCCAGAATAAGTAACTCGAGTCACTGAGCAATAACGTGGTAACCTGCAACCCGAATAGAATACTCAGTTGCGGTAAAAGCATTGGAATCGCAATGACGTAACCGGGAATATGTAAGCGATATTTATTGCGATATTCATGTCCTACAATGGCAAGCAAAAGCGCAATAGTGGCCGAGATAAGTGCTATGGATAAGCTTTGCGCCATCACTTCAAAAATACCATTCCATTCATATTCCCAAAAACGCAACGTATAACGGCTTGGCAAGACGTCAGGAAACCGCCAGCGCTGGGCAAATGTCCAAACAATCGTCAGCGGTACCATGGCGGAAACAATGGAGACCAGCACTACGAACATTGCTTTACCGGGAATACGTAGCGATGTACGCCCTGAATATTGCCAGTGATTGCAAGCGTCAACCACAATATGTTCGATTAGACGAGCTAGGCCAATCAATGCCGAGGCGATAGCAAACAACACCACAGCACCAGCACTGGCACGGGGAAGCAAACTCAGGTCGGGGTCATTAAACCATTGCCAAACTAAAACGGCGAACGTCGGTGGATTTGTTGGCCCAACAATCAAAGCAACATCGACGACGGATAAGCTATACGCTATGACCGCGAACATTGGGAAGCGAATTTTAGTAAACCATTGTGGCAGTATTATCTTCCACCAGGCTGCACTTTCCGTATATCCAAGTGATGTAGCGATGCGCAGTGACTTATGCACTCTGAGTTGTCGCAATATTGGAATGCTCATCAGCAATATAAACGGCACTTCCTTGAGTGCGAGCATCAATGTCAAACCAACACCGTATGGGTCTTTTATTAGCCATGCAGAAGTGGCAGAATTTGCGCTGAGATCCACCCCCAAAAGGTCGACCAATGCTCTTGCACCAAATCCTGTCGGGGAGAACAAAAAAGCAAAGCCGATAGCAAAGGCAACGTGAGGCAGAGCAAGCAGAGGCGACAGCGATAATTCGATTCGCTTCCACCAACGGTTATTCCAACATGAGGCAATAATGGCAAAAGACAAAAAGCAAGCCAGATAACTACTTAAAAGCGCGGAACTGAACGTTAGCAAGATAGAGGTTTCTACCCCTTGCCATGCAAAGACCTGACTAAAGCCGGCTAAATTAAAATGATACAGACCCAAAGGGGGGATGTACCCTAACGAGGACAGCATCACCCCAAGAAAACCCGGTACGGTAGGGAAAATGCAGACAACGACTAAACAGACGTACAACAGTCTAAGCATAATCTTCTCTATCTCGTCAGTGGTTAGCTGCCGTAGCGCTTAAGCCATTCTTGCTCAAGTGCACTTTGCCAACTTGGATGAGGCTCGGCAACTGACTTAAATTGCTGAGTTTTTGCTGCGCTGCCCGTCAGGTATTGTTTATTCAGTACCGAAGGATCCCCCCAAATTGAGATATCACCTTTGCGCGATTGCGCTTCTGGACTCAAGAGAAAGTTAATGGCTACAAGCGCCCCAGCTTTAGCATTGGCATTCCAAGGGATTGCCAGAAAGTGGATGTTAGATAATGCGCCACTATTCATGGCGTAGGCGGTAGTGGTATCGCTTAGGTTACCATTTGCTTGAGCAGAGTAGACCGCGTTTGGGTTGAAAGTGATCGCGAGGTCAATTTGACCATCGTCGAGCAGCTGTATGGTTTCAGCAGTACCAGCAGGGAATTGTTTCCCGCCTCGCCATGCAACCTTGTGAAACTCATCGAGATAGTCCCAAAGAGGTTTAGTGACGCCCTGAAAATCAGCGTCTGACACCGGTTTTGCAAGAGCAGGGTCGTTCTTTGTCAGATCGATTAACAGAGATTTTAAGAAGCTCGTACCATGAAACTCCGGCGGTTTAGGGTAACTGAGTTTATTTGGGAATGCTTTAGCGTAATTAAGCATTTCCATGTAAGACATTGGTGGGTTATTGAGAGTTTGTTTGTCGTGGATGAACACGAGTTGACCTACTCCCCAAGGGGCTTCAAGTCCTTCGGTGGGTTCTGAAAAATCGCTGTCAACAGGGAGGGACTTATCGACATATTGCCAATTCGGCAAGTTGGAAACAAAAGGTCCGTAAAGTAAGGCATTGTCTTTCATGGACTTAAAGTTTTCACCATTGATCCACACCATGTCGACACTGCCACCGTCATGTTTTCCAGCGGCTTTTTCTGCGAGTAGGCGAGAGCCAGTTTCGGCAATATCTGTCACTTTAACATGGTTAAAATTGACGCCATATTGATCTTTCAGTTCCTTCCCCGCCCATTGAAGGTAGCGGTTAATTTCTTGGCTCCCCCCCCAAGCGTGGAAGTACACGGTTTGTCCATTGGCTTGTTCTAAGACGGAATTCCATTGAGTGTTGTCAAATGTTTCGCTGGAGACAACGGTTGACCATGAGGAAGCCGTCATTGCAAGAGTAGAAAGCACTGCAGATTTGAACATCTTATTATTCATTATGTTATCCATTTTATGCTGTTTGTGGCGAACCTTGCCTTGTAATTAATAATTGATACTACAGGTTGAGGCATGATAATCAATAGTCTAGAGGCTATCTATTGAGGTCAACCAAAAAATATCGGTTCAAAGCACAAGACCGGAAAACAAGATATTTAATTTCAAGATGCTGGTATTTTATTTGTCAGTGCAGAGGGGGGAGAGAAAATCAATAAAAAGGTACGAAGGTGATATTCACATCCGTGTGACAAAACCATTGGGCAAGGCAAGTGAGAGTGGTCAACTAACCAGACCGTTTCGAACCAGTCCTCGTTTTACACTAAAGCACAGTTTGCCAAATCTTCTGAGCTCTTCAAAGTTGGGGGCAATTCCACGTGATAATGCCGATTCCCAATAACTGACTTCAGTTTCCACTAATTCCATGAGTTTCTTCGGACAGCCAATACAAGAATTATCGGGGCCACAGATGAACGTATCCTCAGAATAAAGCGGTAATTGACTTTTTACATCAGCAATCAGCTGTAAAGTCGCATCTGCGAGGTTTGGCTTAACGGACATAGACAACCTATCAATGAATCAACCGCGCGGATGATAAGTCAGTCGACCCTAGGTTAAAATGCTACTTTTGGGGTAGATTAAACGTGCTTGATTGACTTGTTTTTTGTCTCGAATGAGTTGCTGATACCACCAACGCCTTTTCACACAAATAATCCCAATGTCAGTTCATTATTACAATATTGTATAAGTTAATATGATTTTGGCTGGATTATCATAATAAACAGTTCCAATACAATGTCGCCATTCTGTTTGCATTCACACCTTATGGTTTGTGCGAACTGCTGGTATTAAAGCGCAACCTTGATGAGTTGCACAGTTTTTGGAGCGTACGATGTCAAAAGTCGTGGTAGTAGGCGGCGGTGCAGCTGGCCTTGAATTAGTTACTCGTTTAGGAAGAATTTTGGCCGTTCAGGACAACACGAGGTCGTGCTAGTAGAGCCGACTAGTCACCATTATTGGAAACCGCGTTTACATGAAATTGCTTCTGGTACTTTTGACTCGGAGCTTGATGCGGTGAGCTATTTGCAACATAGCTATTACAATCAATATCAATACGTTCAGGCATCGATGAAATCGCTAAATCGAGGTCAAAAGACCGTTGAGATTCAAGATCAACAAGGCATGGTCTCAGAACTGGCTTACGATTATTTAGTGATCGCTGTTGGTGCGGTGAGTAATGATTTCAAAACGGAAGGTGTGAGTGAGCACTGCCTATTTTTAGACTCTGCTTTGCAAGCACAGCAAGCATGGGATCAAATCAATCCATTGTTACGTGCACAAGGTGAGCAAAGAATCTCCATCGTCGGTGCTGGAGCAACCGGAGTAGAACTCGCTGCTGAATTGGCAAAAGTCAGTCAAAAACTGACGCGTTATCGTCATGACATGAATCTCACCATCACTTTGATTGAAGCGTCAAATCGAGTCTTGCCTGCTGGCCCAGAGTGCATGTCAGAGAAAGTGCGTAAGGCATTGGTAAAAAATGGTGTCGAAGTGAAAACAGAGACTCGTATTAAACGTGCCGAAGCAGGTAAATTGGTGACTGATAGCGGTGAAGTTATTAACGCTAATTTGCAGCTATGGGCGGCTGGAATTAAGTGTGCACCATGGCTGGCAACGCTTGATGGCCTAGAAACCAACGCGCTAAATCAATTAAAAGTAGACGCTAACTTAGTCACCACTCTTGATGATGCCATTTTCGTGATTGGTGATAGTGCGGAATGTCCTCAGCCCTACGGCAGTTTTGTCCCGCCTCGCGCACAGGCAGCGAATCAAGCTGCAGGACATTTAGCGAATCAGATCAAACGATTGCTGAAAGGCAAATCCATTAAGCCGTTTATTTTCAAAGACGGTGGAATGGTTATCGCGGTAGGCCACAACTATGCGGTGGGTACTTTGATGAACAATAAACTGATTTTACGTGGGCGATTAGTTCGCAATCTCTACGATACCATTTTCAGACTTCATCAGCGTATCTTATTTGGTTGGGGTCGAGTCACAGCATTGGTGGTTCTGAAGCGACTAAAAAGTACTTTGAATCCTTTTTATAGAAATAACATCTCTTAATTGTCAATAGCACCAAGGTTCAAAGATGAGAAGGCCAATACGCCTTCTCTTTACTCGTTTCATTGTTTATGGATATCACCATTATGTGGGCAAAACTGCGTCTTTCTTTACCACTGCAATTGTTGTTTGCTGCGTTTCTCGCTTGGAGTATAGCGACCTTTCTACCGTTACCGAGTAACTTGACTCAGACGAGTTGGTATCAGCTGATTATGTTAGGTAAGACCACCTATATTGGCTTATTAAAAATGGTCGTCGGTATTGTCGTTATGCTGTCGCTGTTGCAAGGCATTACCAGTATTGGTTCGACGGTAAAACTGAAAACCATCGGACGACGCACACTCCTGTTTTATACGTTTACAACACTTATCGCAGTCAGTTTAGGTCTTGGCGCTTCGCTGTTATTACCCGCTTGGCAGCCACTCGCCAGTCATGTGCCGCTAGAAAGCCATGTTCAGCTTATTGATACAGAGGCTACAACGGGTGGTGCCATCGCAGGGAAACTATTGAGTATGGCGTTGGTTAATCCTGTAGCAGCTTTAGCGCAAGGTAACTTGCTTGCGATTGTCACATTCTCATTTTTACTGGGGATTGCGTTACTGTTCTCGCTACCAGAGAAACATAGTATCTTTGAGACGTTGTCTGGACTGAACAAAGCCGTCAATACGGTGGTTAGTGGCATCATAAAGTTGGCGCCAATCGCGGTATTCTCTATCGTATTTGAGTTTACCAGCAACGGTAACAGTGGCTTGTTTCATCAACTGTTCTTATTCGCTTTGCTGGTGTTCGCATTGACGGTTTTCCATGGCGCAGTTGTGTTGCCATCCATTGCCAAGTTGGTAACGGGAATCCGTTTTAGAACCTTGTTTAAAGCGATCTCTGCACCAATGGCGATGGCATTTGCCACGTCATCCAGTTCGGCAACGTTACCACTGTCAATGCAAGTTGCTGAGCAGGAACTGAACGTATCGCAAAGTACAAGCAGTATGGTGCTACCACTAGGGGCTGTGATGAATATGGACGGCACGGCTTTATTTGAGGGCGTTGCTGCGATTTTCTTAGCACAATTGTTTGGGGTCGACCTGACCACAACTGGCTTAGTGATGATCTTTATTATGGCAATGATCTCATCTGTTGGTGCGCCAGGCATGCCTTCAGGTTCTATGTCGGGTATGCAAATGGTGCTCCTTGCTGCGGGTATACCTCTTGAAGCTATCGCCATTCTGCTCATTATCGAACGTCCTTTGGATACGTTCAGAACGGCGGTAAACGTAGAGGGGGATTTAGTCGCATCATTGGTCATTGATAAGTGGCAACAGGAAGATGCCTTAAGCGGTCTAAGCTCTCCTGTCACGATGTAAATTGAGCTGGGTGGGCATTGAAGTCTTTACCCAATATGATGGGTAAAGAAGGCATTGGCGCAAATTGACCTTATTGCGAGAAATTTTAAGTGGTGCATTGTTACAAAGTATGTGGGCAACAGGCGAAAATTCGCTGTGTACTAGCGAAAAATTGTATAGCGAGTGTGCTGTTTAAACGGATTGTTGGTATAGCAAATGTCACCATTCTTTATAAGACGATATAGAAAACGTGAGGTAGGTAAAGGTGCGAGTGCTAGGAGATAAGAGATAATTAGCATAGGAAAAATCCCCAACACTCAATGTCGAGATGCTGTAATAAATCTTACAAAAATTCTGAGCTAACTTGCGAATATTATTCTAGTTTGTGGGTAGGGGGAAAGAAATCTTTCTGCTCCGCTTTGATACCGATGCTTTAAGAGACGAGTCGTCGTCAAGATTCCCTGAATCGGTAGGTAGGAGGAGTGCTCACAGAATAAGGAGTCCGTGAGATGAATAAAACGATGTCACTGATGTTTGCGTCTTTAGCTTTAAGTTCATCGGTGTCTGTTGCGGCGTTGGTGACACCAAATCCACCTGCATTGAATGCCAAAGGCTATGTTTTGATGGATTACCAATCTGGCGCCATCATCGTAGGGGGAAATCAAAACGCAGCGCTGGCTCCAGCAAGCTTAACCAAATTAATGACCGCTTATGTCGTCGGGAAAGAGATAGAGAACGGGCGGACGTCATGGGACAGTCAAGTATCGGTCAGTGAGAACGCTTGGTCCGTCAAATTTCCTGATTCTTCGAAGATGTTCATTAAGCCAGGTGACAACGTCACTGTTGCCGATCTGCTTCGTGGCTTGATTGTGCAATCGGGCAATGATGCCGCGGTTGCTTTAGCGGAACACGTCGCGGGTACAGAAAGTGGTTTTGTTGCGCTAATGAACCAGTGGGCGGCAAATCTTGGCATGAACAGTACGCAGTTCATCAATGCTCATGGTCTTGATGGACAAGGGATTCACACAACGCCTCACGATATGGCGATTTTGATGAGAAAGATCATCGAGGATGTGCCAGAGGTATACAAGATTTATTCTGAAAAGCGTTTTGTTTGGGCAGACATAAAACAGTACAACCGAAATAGACTTCTTTGGGACAATTCTCTGGATGTCGATGGAGGGAAAACAGGGTATACCTCAGAAGCAGGATACAGCTTAGTCAGTTCGGCAACTCAAGGGCAAATGCGTTTAATCTCTGTAGTGATGGGGGCGCCAAGTACCCAAACACGTGTTGAAGCTTCAAGGCAATTACTCAATTATGGCTTCCGCTTCTACGAAACCGATCAATTAGCGGTTGCTGATGAGAGTGAAGCGACAATCCGAGTTTGGAAAGGAGAAAATGCTAACCTTGACGTTGGCTTTGACCATGATGTGTTCGCGACCTATTTACGAGGTAATAGCCGCGGTGTCGCCAAACAAACCGAGATTTACGCACCGCTGATCGCACCAGTGAAGCAAGGGGATATCATTGGTAATGTCACCTGGAGTGTCGGCAATGATGAAATCGCTTCGGAGCCACTTATCGCCATGTCTAATGTGGAACAGGGATCCATCTTCAAACGTGCGTGGGACACAGTGGTGCTGTGGTTTAAATCTATGTTCTCTGATGCTAAAGGGCTGTGGGAGAGCTAACGCCATCAACGGCTAACATCTTTTCGGTACTTACCGCTTATTGCGGCAAGTACCGAAATTCTCGCCGGCGACAGACAGCTTGGTAGTGTTAAGAGGGTATTTCTTCAGCCTCTGCAAACCCAGGAATGACGTATGGCGCTTTCATATAAGTACATCCCATCCACTTGTTTCCTAACTTTTTACCGCCTATCACAGTTGCTCCGGCTATGACTGGCGGTAGTGTGCCATTGAGTAGCTGCGATTGGGTACCAATGTATTGTGGCATAGGGTCGGGTACCATCATCATTCCGGTATGCATTTGGGCAGGAACAATAACTTTTACTATGAGTTGTCCCATATACGCTCCTCTATGATCTCAATGTAAGTTCTAGTGACAATGGTGTTATTAAAGTTCTTAATTCAGAATAAGAGAGAAACGGTGATTTTTCCTATTATTCGGTATCCGCCCCATAAACCCACGGGGCGATATTGTTAGTGTTTGAAGTTCCAGGGCAGGAGCGCATCGATATTTGGCTCTGCTTTCGCCAGCTCTTGCATGCATTTAACCATGTAATCGTAGAGGATGAGACCGTTGACCTTCGCTGTCTCGACGATGCTATAAAGCATCGCGCTCGCATCAGCTCCCTTTGGATTGGTTGAAAAAAGCCA
>NZ_OANU01000040.1 GCF_900089835.1 Vibrio thalassae
CGTTCATCATATTGACTCCCTAGCACTTACCCGAATTGTGGTTTTCAGGAGGAACATCCTCTCACGATTTTGTTCCCACTCAGCCTAACGGCCAAGTTTCGTTACATTGTCAGATCCGCTACTTTATTCAGGATCCTAGGGTCATCTGGTGATACAGATGGTTCACTCTTGTCGTGGTGAACAACGCTTCATACGACTTCAGGTCGCACGAGCATAAACGAGTTATCAGACATGAAGATGTGAATCAGTGCATAATTACGAACTCCTGTTTATTAGGTTATTTATGGTCACCATAGAGAATACTAATAGAACTAAAACTTGTGCGACATAAAAAAGCCGTGCATCCTAGCACGGCTTAACTGAGTAGATTGCGTTTACGCGTATTGCGTTTCAAACTCTTTCATGAAGTCTACCAAGGCTTGTACACCTTCTACTGGCATTGCATTGTAAACTGAAGCGCGCATCCCACCAACCGCTCGGTGTCCTTTTAGTGCACGCAAACCACGTTCATCCGCCAGTTCTAAAAACTTAGCATCTAACTCTGGCTTGGATAACTGAAATGGTACGTTCATCAGTGAGCGATTATTCATGTGGATATTGTTGTGATAGAAATCAGACGCATCAATGTAGTTGTATAGAATGGCGGCTTTATCACGATTAATTTTCTCAATCGCAGCAACCCCACCTTGTTCTTTCAACCACTTAAATACTAAACCAGACAAATACCACGCAAACGTTGGTGGTGTATTATACATCGAGTCTTTTTCTGCCAGCACTTTATAGTTTAAGAATGTTGGTAAGACATCACTCGCAAGATCAAGCAGATCATCGCGCACGATTGCGATACAAATTCCCGCTGGACCGATATTTTTTTGCGCGCCAGCGTAAATAACACCGTATTTCGATACATCGATTTGACGAGAGAGAATGGTTGAAGACATATCCGCGACAATCGGTAAATCAGTCTGTGGCAATTCGTTGATTTCTATACCATCAATGGTTTCGTTGGGACAAAAGTGCACGTAAGCTGAGTCCGCGTCAATAACCCATTCACTTGCAGGTTGAACCGCGACTTTACCATCGACGTCTATTTTTGCTTTATGCACAACTGGCGTGCAATATTTCTCTGCTTCTTCAATAGCACTTTCAGCCCAGTATCCTGCATCAATATACGTTGCTTTGGTTTTGGTCCCTAACAAGTTAAGAGGAACCGCTGAAAACTGAGCTCTAGCTCCGCCCTGACAGAAAAGAACTTTGTAATTGGAAGGAATATTTAGCAGGTCTCGTAAATCTTGTTCAGCCTCATCCGCTACCTTAATGAATGGTTTGCTTCGATGGCTAATTTCCATAACCGACGTACCCAAATCATTCCAATCAAGCAACTCCGCTTGCGCTTTCTGTAGCACAGCTCTTGGTAACCCTGCTGGACCAGCACTGAAATTGAATACATTATGTGAAATCGGCTCCATGACCTTAATACTCCTGACTAAATACATAAAGAAGTGCCAGTAATATCACGTTTTTACGGAGATAAAAAGCAAGAAAAGAGGCCATCAGACCTCTTTTCCATTCACGAGTATAATTTGTACTCTCAGAGCGATTATTGCCCCATAGATTGACCCATTAATAACGGTAAAAACAGCGCAACCAGAGGAATTTTCTGACCATTGGCGAATACCAGCTGACCGCCTTCGATATCGGCCTTCATTTGATAACCGGCATCTTGCTCTGTCACCATTTCCATCACCACTAATTCGTCAATCCCTTGAGCAAGCATTGGATTCACGTTCGCCATGCCTTGTGACATGTACGCATCCATATTGCCTGTCAGTGCAGGTAACACGATACTTGGGTCACGCGATACATTGACCGTGCCTTCGGGTACCGCTAACAACCAATGAGATTTAAATTCCTCTTCGGCCACCTTGAAGTGCATGTCGTTCATTGCGATGTTGAAACCGCGCGAGAACAGCGTCTCAATGAGGGGCGCTAAGGTATTAATATCCGCTTGAGCAATGGTTGGGTTAGATTGATAAATATCGACCAAACCCTCAAACGCCTTGCGGTCGAGCGCCGTCAACGCAAAGTCGACATTAAGATCACTCAACTCACCACCCTGTGGATACGTCATCTTATTGATACTGAATACATGTTGAGTATCAATGCGGTCAGCTTCTGTATCAAACGACGACTTAAAGGTATAACCAAGGTCATCAATATTTAACAGGCTCGAATGAGTATCATCAAGAATACTAAAGTTCTTTAGTGCCATGTTCTGTTCCCCAAGCCAAAAACCCTGCTCTTTCTTGCCGACACCATTGGCGGATAAATCGGTTAAGGTAAGCTGCTCACCATTCTCGAAATCCAGCTGAATAGAAGGGATGTTAGCGTTGAACGTCAATTGACCTAAGACCGTAGCCGTCCCTGTTGCAACAGCTGGTGAAATTGACATACTGACCTTTTGTTCTTGGTCCTGATAGCTCCAACTGCCAAGCGCAAGTTCAAACTCAGTATTACCATTTAACTGCGTTACTGTTTTCAGTGTCAGCGGAAAGTCTGGAAAATTGGTAATTTGAGAGTTGGTGGTTAAGCTAAATAAGCCGTGGCTAATCTCACTTTTTACGACAATCTCTGTCGGCAAGCCATCCACTTCTAGTTGCTCTTTCAGGATAGGGTCTTCAACTTGATAACGAGTTTCGGCAACAGAAGATAGATAACTTCGATCGTAACTCGCCACCTCAGCACGGATACCTTCATTGTTTAGTTGCTCTACACCATCTTCAACAACTTGTTGTCCGATCTGCCCAACAGCCAAAGGCCAACATAAAACAAGCGCTACCGCACCACCTATCGCGCCATATTTCTTTAATTGATTCATAGAATTTTTAACACTTTTTGTGAAGTATATTTCGTTCAGTCTAACTCAAGTCGGTAGGATCTCCAATCTCATACCTAGTTCTCATAACCCTATGCTTTTTATTGATATATTAAAATCAATGTAGAGGGAATCGAATAGCGCAAGCTCATGACAAAGCGAAATCAATACGCCGTACTCTGTTTAGACAATGATCTGATTAACTTGGATACTCTGGATACCGAGTTATCCCTGTATCAGTCACATTTCGATATTCATCTTGTCACCTCCATTAGCGAAGGCCACGAACTGCTGCGTTATATCGGTGCACAAGGACAGAAGTTGGCAATGGTGATCGCCAGACACAGCCGACTTTTTGATGGTGGTGAATTTCTCATTCAACTAGAGCAAACCATTCATGCTCAGTCTGCAAGGAAAGTTCTCGTCAGCCGAACGAACTATCAAGACGTTCACGCTATTTTAAATGCCGTCAATGAAGGCCGATTGGATCACTGTCTTACCCTCCCCTTAGAACAAAAAGAGCTTCATAAAACCGTTGTCAAAGAACTCACTCAATTTGTTATCACTCATGAGAAAGATAATGTCCTTCATTATGGCAAGGTGTTAGACCAACAAAAAATTCTGCGTGCTCATATTGATCAGAAGATGCACTCTTATCGCGCAAGCTTTATTCACGACTTTCATGAACTGTCAGACAAAGAATTAGCAGCTCAAGTGATCGAATCACTGTTAGGATTTTTTGCAGAAAAAGATGAAACTCGCGCGGTTAGAGAATACTCCCCAGAACACTTATTGACGATTGAAGGACAAGCTAACGAATTTTTGTGGTTCATTGTCGAGGGTCAAGTCGCGCTGTACAAGAAAGACGAGTTGGGTCAGCAACGAGAAGTCGTTCGTCATAGCCGAGGCGGTATTGTCGGTGGCATGTCGTTTGTCACCGGCGAGTGTTCCTTTTCTACGGCGATGACACTGACCGGTACTCAGGTAATCAAACTAGACAGAAAAGTCTTTACTCAAGTCATGCACTCCAACACCGACCTTTTGCCTCTTTTTACAAACTTGCTACTGCGCCATTTTAACCGACGGTTACAACGCAGTATCAATACTAAGTTGGAGCTTCAAAAGACGCTTGAGTCTCTAGAATCTGCTCATCAGCAATTAATCGAACAAGAAAAAATGGCTATGTTGGGTCAATTGGTCGCGGGCGTTGCCCATGAGCTTAATAATCCCGTGTCTGCCATTCTACGAGGAGCAGAGACGGTCTCTGAGAAAATCGATGCCATCCTCCAACAGAATCATCAGCCCTCTACCTTCGAGCTTGGATTACACGTTCTCAAACAAGCGCGCCACTCTTCGCCGCTCTCGACTTCGGAGATAAGAGCGCGAACCAAAAAATTACAACTCACTCTGAAGGAACGTCGACTGGCCAAACGACTGGTTAACCTCAATTTACAAGATAATCAGCAGCTCATTGCTCAGGCAATGACATCCACCGAGAAACTGGCAACTGAACTCGATAAGCTGGAAAACTTTCAGGTCACAGGGTCAACTTTGCGCTCTATTCAAGTCTGCGCCCAACGCATTGCTGACATGGTGAAAAGCTTAAAAGGATACGCGAGACCCGACAGTGAATCCTATGAGTGCGTAGACCTGCATGAAGGTATTGAAGATACACTGGTGATTTTCGAAAACCGCCTGAAAAGACATACATTGATCAAAGAGTATGGCGATATAAAGCCGGTTCTTTGCAAACCAATTGCGTTGCAACAAGTTTGGACCAACCTGATCTCTAATGCGCTAGACGCCCTTCCGCAAAAAGGTCAGCTTACCATTCGTACGGATTGTGTCACGCGCAATGGCGCTTTATATAACATTTATCAGTTTATCGATAATGGCGCAGGGATAGCTAAAGAACAGATCGACTCGATATTTGAACTGAATTACACCACGAAAAAAGAAGGCAATTTTGGTCTGGGGATCGGGTTGTCGGTTTGCCAACAAATATTGAATCAGCACAAAGGGTGGATAGAAGTCGACTCAGCTGTTGGTTCTTACACCAATATGTCCGTACTGATACCTATCGGCAACGATGACAAATTATAGGGAGTATTATTATGAGTGAATACCTAATCTTATGTGTCGATGATGAACGAGAAGTACTAGATAGCGTTCTTCAAGATCTCGATGAATACGAAGAACATTTTATTGTCGAAGGTGCTGAGTCCGTCGATGAAGCGAAAGAGGTCATACGCGAGCATGCGTTGGACGGCACAAAGCTTGCGCTCATTCTTTGTGACCATATTATGCCTGAGCAAACGGGTGTGAGTTTCCTTATTGAGCTTAGCGAGGATGAAGCGTGCAAACCTTGCCGAAAAGTACTGCTAACCGGACAAGCTGGACACGAAGATACCATTGAAGCGGTCAATCATGCCTGTCTTGACTTTTACATCTGCAAGCCGTGGAAAGGCGAACAGTTGCGAGACGTCGTTAAACAGCAACTCACGGACTATATGATTAACAATGAAAAAAATCTTGCGCCATGGGGACGAGTTTTAGATACCGAGCGGATTTTCAAAGCCATGGCGGATAATAGAATGAGTTTTGGTGAGTAAACGACTTTAATACCAACTATCATTTCTGTGAACTCTTTCTTCATAACCGTCTGTAGTCAGGGAATTGTTTTGGAGCCATTAGTCGATTTTCTGTTACTAATTGCTTACATTAAGCGGACGTTTTGATTGAAAACTGTATGACAATGTAAATTTTTGGGAATTTGACCCCGTTAAAGACACTTTTTGTTGGTGAATCAATAACAATTTGGATTATCATATCCGAATAATGATTGTCGCTATAAGCTTCATGCGACGCGCGAGCTTTTTATGGGCAAGGAATAAATTTCAACAACAAGGTTTAGAGACACTATGCGCAAAACTCTATTAGCCGCTCTGATGGTAATTACGTCTCAGCAGGCGTTTGCAAACCAAGACGAAACTCGAGCTACAATGAGCAACTTCAACTACGATTATGCTGAAGCTCGAATTGGTGCAAGCCCAATGACATTTGGCGCTGCGATTAGCAAATCAATCCACCCTAATGCACATATCGTGGGTAGTATTGATTCTCGATTTGAAGGCGACTACGACTTCTCTGGTGGTGTCGGTTTCCACGCTCCTGTCAACAACTGGGCAGACTTTACTGGTGAAATGCTTGCACACATCCACGACAGTGGCGACCATCACAAAACAGACACCGGTATGGAAGTTAACCTAGGTGTACGTCAATGGTTAGGTCCACAACTAGAAATTGGTGGTAAAGCTGGTTATTTAAATGTGGGTGAAATTGACCGCTGGATGGGTAGCGTCTATGGTCGCTTCCACGCCACTGAGCTATTCTCACTAGGTCTAGAAGGTCGTATTAACCATATCTACGGCGACCAATTGATGTTTACGGCTCGCTTTGCATTCTAAGCTATTTGCATTGTGAGTAAATAGACACAAAAGGGCGTGCTAAATGCACTAATGCCTAAGTTAGGACTTTCATTGTACCTAAACAGAATGTTCTTACCTGTGTGTAAAAATCCGATAAACCCTGTTTATCGGATTTTTTTATGCGCGGTACTCACACCCTCGATCTCATCCGCTGGCAAAAAAACCAATCAAGTGACAACTTTCATAGGGTCTTTGTGCATTGAATCTATCCATTTTGTCGTACTGACGAAATCACCAACATCGCTACTCTATGAAAACGAAAGCTGTACCTAAAAAAATGCCGCTCACCTTAAGTGAACGGCATTAGAGCTTACGCTCTCCTTCTTAATGGTCAGAATAAACTTAGCGTACTCTAACCACTCTTTACGTCATCAATTTCGCCTAGGCGGCTGTACCCCCTCTAAACGGACGAATTTTGCTGATAGCCATTGGTTTTCGGTCAGATGGTGTAGACAACCTTTTCACCTGAGTGCGTTTCAATTGAATGTGGCACAGTTCTAGTATCAAACCAAATGCCATCGCAAAGTACACGTAGCCTTTGTTGATATGAATGGCGAAGCCCTCTACCATCAACAATCCACCTAATAGCACCAAGAATAATAACGCCAATGTCTTGAAGCCAGGGTATTGGGTAACCAGATTATTGATTTTCTCTGCCGTCAATACCATAACCACCGCCGATGCCAATATCGCAGCAACCATGATTGGAACTTCACTTGTTAAACCAACCGCCGTAATGACGGAGTCCATAGAGAACACCGCGTCTACCGCAACAATTTGTAACAACACGACCGCTAATCCCGCGCTCACACGGATTGTGTGTGCAGTTTCATCATGGGTCAACCAGCTCCAAAGCTCTTTTAAGCTCTTAGCTAACAAGAACGCACCACCCAAGATCATAATGACATCTCGTCCGGTGAAAGCGAATGTAGCAATCTCAAATAGAGGTTGCGTCAGCGACATGACCCAAGAGATCGAAAACACCAAGACAATACGAGCCATCACGGCCATGCCAATACCTAGGTTTCGAGCCAGTTTGCGTTGATACAGTGGAAGGCGCTCACAAAGCACAGAAATAAACACGACGTTGTCCACACCGAGTACGATCTCTAAAGCAAATAGTGTCGCGAAAATAGCCCATGCTTCAGGCTGTAAGAAAAGTTCTAACATGATTGTGGCTCCAAGAAAGTGGAACCAATAGAATTGTAAAGTCGACTAAAGGGGTCGTCCATTTAGGGTAAATACCTCTGTTACTTAGGAACCGCAAGTAAATCACCAATTTCATGACCGAGCAATACAGCAGAATGTAACCAAATATGTCTCACTTCATACGTCGTTATAGACCCGCCTAGGCATAAAGTACGCACCAATATTGCTTAGTTCGTCACAAATCCATCTTTGTATAGCCACTTGTATACAAACTGAAGTATTATTGTTTTATTAGGGACTTAAATCGTGAGAGTGCTGTAATCAGATGGGAAGCCTGAAAAACTCTGTAAGTAAAAGCGTAAAGACTAAAGTTGCTGGTCAAACGCAAGATGACGTCGTTTATTGTCATATTTTTGATGCCATATTAGAACAACGCCTTCCTCCCGCCACGAAACTGAATGAAGAAGCCTTAGCGGAAATATTTGGCGTCAGTCGCACTATTATTCGTCGTGCTCTGCTTCGACTATCACTCGAAAAAGTGGTTGATATTCGACCGAATCGTGGCGCTATTGTTTCTGCACCATCGGTTAATGAAGCACAACAGATTTTCAAAGCAAGAGAAGTGCTCGAACTTGCCATTACTGAACTTGCGGTAGTGAGCGCAACAAAAGCACAAATTGCTGAGTGCCGTAAACTGGTTGAAGAGGAAAACGCCGCCTTTGCTAAAAACGATTACGGCAGTGGTCTGCGTTTATCTGGAGAGTTTCATATCAAGCTGGCTGAAATGGCAGATAACGCCCCTTTACTCGCCTTCCAACGCAGTATTGTTTCGCAATCGTCACTGCTTATTGCCATGTATGAAACCGGCAACCACTCCAATTGCTCTCAAGATGAGCACACCTTGCTGCTTGATGCGATTGAGAATGGAGATAAGGATGTCGCGCTTGAACTAATGAAAGAGCATTTAGAGCATATTCGTTCTAAGTTAAATCTTGATGGGAACAACGCCTCCAACGATCTTCATGTCGTCTTTTCAGACGTGCTGAAAAACAAAGCTAGCTGAACTTAACACCACTCTCTAAGCCAACCAACGACGGTTGGCTTTTTTGATCCCACCTGTTTCCTCGAGATTTCCGCAACTTATCGTTTAAAACAACGAAATAATCATGACTGATTTTTTGTTACACGAACTCAATGACTTCAACGCAGCTTTATCCAATAAAATCATATATTTAATGACAAGCCCGTCCTCTGTCACTGAGCAAAAGCCTTAGTTTTGTTGCTATTTTGTAAAATTTTAGTTGACCACTCGGTCAAATTATCCAATTATTGACCCAAAGGTCAGAAAAATATAAAAACGAACTATCACGGAACAAGGAGGTCTCTTGATTACTTTTCTACTCAATCAAGAAATCAAGCAGGAAGTAAATGTCTCCCCCAACATGACAGTGCTGAACTATCTGCGCACTCATGTAAAGAAAACTGGAACAAAGGAAGGTTGTGGTTCTGGTGATTGTGGGGCATGCACTGTCGTATTAGGTGAGCTCGTTGATGGGCAACTGAAGTACCGCAGCGTCAACTCGTGTCTAACGTTTATTTCTGCTCTGCACGGAAAACAGCTCATTACGGTGGAAGACCTGCAAGTCAAAGGCAAGTCACTGCATCCAGTTCAGGAAGCCATCGTCGAGTTTCACGGCTCACAATGTGGTTACTGCACACCTGGTTTTATTATGTCGATGTTTGCATTGACTAAAAACAAACCTAACGCAAGCAAACCCGATGTTATGGAATCACTGGCAGGTAACCTATGCCGCTGTACGGGTTATCGCCCTATCGTCGACTCGGCGTTATCTCTTTGCTCAGAAGAACGTATTGTCGACCAATTCTCTGAATTAGAGCGTGCAACCATTCAGAAGCTTGAGAGTATTCAAGATGAAGGTGCCAACTTGCGTCTTGGTCACCTAACCGCTTTCTCGCCAAAAACCATCGACGAATTGGCTAAGCTTTACAAAGCACACCCTCAAGCTAAATTGGTCGCTGGCGGCACCGATTTAGTGCTTGAAGTGACTCAGTTCCATCGTGAAATCGAAACGCTAATCAGCGTGAATCTGGTGGAAGAAATGAAAGTGTGCGAAGAGACGGAGCAAACATTAGAAATTGGCGCCAATCTGCCTATTTCCGACGCGTACCAACTGCTGACCAAGCACTACCCGGATTTTGGAGAACTGCTACATCGCTTCGCCTCACTGCAAGTGCGTAACCAAGGCACGATTGGCGGCAACATTGCCAATGCTTCCCCTATCGGTGACACCCCGCCGTTACTGATCGCACTGGATGCCAGTATTCAGCTTCGCTGTGGTGATGAAACCCGTGTAATTCCAGTAGAAGACTATTTCATTAGCTACAAAGTGACTGCTCAGCAAGAGAGCGAGTTCATCGAAAAGATCATCATTCCAAAACCAAGTAACGACAGCTTCCGAGCGTATAAATTGTCAAAACGTTTAGATGATGACATTTCAGCAGTATGCGGCGCTTTCGCCATTACTGTAGAAGATAACGTCGTAACAGACGCACGAGTTGCGTTTGGCGGTATGGCAGCGACACCAAAGCGCGCCACACTTTGCGAACAAGCGCTTATCGGTCAAGCATGGAATGAAGAGACTATCGCCACCGCCATGGAAGCGGTGAAAAACGACTTTGAACCACTATCTGATTTCCGAGCAAGCCAAGAGTACCGCACTATTTCAGCGGCTAATATGCTTAAGCGCTATTACATTGAAACCAACAACACCAGCAATCTGATCGAAACGAGGGTAACGTCTTATGTCTAACGTGAATCATCAGCAACTGACTCACGAAGAGATGGTTGCCATTGTCAAACAAGATTTGAAAACTGGCGTGGGTAAAAGCGTTAAGCACGACAGTGCACCTAAACAAGTAACGGGCGAAGCAGTCTATATTGACGATCGTCTTGAATTTCCAAATCAGCTGCATGTCTATGCTCTTTTAAGCACTCAAGCGCACGCGAAAATCACCAAATTAGACGTATCGCCTTGTTATGAATTCGATGGTGTCGCCATCGCGATTACGTCCAAAGATGTGCCCGGCCAATTAGATATCGGTGCGATTCTCCCAGGCGACCCTCTACTGGCCGATGGCGTGGTTGAATATTACGGTCAGCCAATTATCGCAGTCGCTGCCAACGATCTAGAAACGGCCCGTAAAGCCGCTCATGCCGCCATCGTCGAGTATGAAGCACTGCCCGCTATCCTTGATGTCAAAGAAGCCCTTGCCAAAGAGCACTTTGTGACTGAAAGCCACCAGCAAAAGCGTGGTGACTCGCAAAAAGCGCTCGCAAAAGCCAAACACATCATTGAAGGCGAGCTTGAGATCGGCGGACAAGAACACTTCTATCTGGAAACTCAAGTCAGTAGCGTTATGCCAACCGAAGATGGTGGCATGATTGTCTATACCTCAACACAAAACCCAACTGAGGTTCAAAAATTAGTGTCGGAAGTGCTCGGCGTTGCCATGCACAAAGTCGTTATCGACATGCGCCGCATGGGTGGTGGCTTTGGTGGTAAAGAGACCCAAGCTGCAGGACCTGCCTGTATGGCAGCGGTTATCGCACACCTAACAGGTCGTCCAACCAAAATGCGCTTGCTGCGTAATGAAGATATGACCATGACGGGTAAGCGTCACCCGTTCTACAACCAATACAAGATCGGCTTTAACGATGATGGTGTGATTGAAGGGGCTGAGATCATTGTCGCTGGTAACTGTGGTTACTCCCCTGACCTATCGAGCTCTATTGTCGACCGCGCCATGTTCCACTCGGACAACGCCTACTACTTAGGCGATGCGACCGTAACAGGCCATCGCTGTAAAACCAATACGGCATCGAATACCGCATACCGAGGGTTTGGTGGTCCACAAGGCATGATGACTATCGAACACATCATGGATGAGATTGCTCGTTACTTGAAAAAAGATCCGCTCGAAGTGCGCAAAGCCAATTACTACAGCGAAGAAGGCCGCAATGTCACCCACTATTATCAAACCGTAGAAGACAACTTCTTACCAGAAATTACTGAGCAACTCGAACAGAGCAGTGACTACCACGCGCGACGTAAAGAGATTGCTGAGTTCAACCGCAATAGCCCTATTTTGAAAAAAGGCTTATCCATTACTCCAGTGAAGTTTGGGATCTCGTTTACCGCGACTTTCCTAAACCAAGCCGGAGCACTGATTCACATATACACCGATGGAAGTATTCATTTGAATCACGGTGGTACTGAAATGGGCCAAGGCTTGAATATCAAGGTGGCTCAAATCGTAGCAGAGGAGTTTCAAGTAGATGTCGACCGTATCCAAATCACTGCAACTAACACCGACAAGGTGCCGAACACCTCACCCACGGCGGCCTCATCGGGCGCCGACCTCAACGGTAAAGCCGCGCAAAACGCTGCAATAACCATCAAACAGCGCCTCATAGAATTTGCATCGTCACACTTTAAAGTCACACCAGAGGAAGTGATTTTTAAGAATGGTATGGTACAGATTCGTGAAGATATTATGACGTTCGCGGACTTTGCTCAGCTGGCATGGATGAACCAAATTTCACTGTCGAGCACCGGCTTTTACCGCACGCCAAAAATCTATTATGACCATGAGAAAGCGCGTGGTCGCCCATTCTACTACTTCGCTTACGGTGCATCGTGTTCAGAAGTGATCATTGATACGCTGACAGGTGAGTACAAAATCCTGCGCGTCGACATCTTGCACGATGTCGGTGCATCACTTAACCCTGCGATCGATATTGGTCAGGTTGAAGGCGGATTTGTACAAGGTGTGGGCTGGCTAACAACCGAAGAGCTGGTTTGGAATGAACAGGGCCGCTTAATGACCAACGGACCTGCAAGCTACAAAATTCCAGCCATTGCAGATATGCCTATCGACTTTAGAACTCATCTTTTGGAAAACCGCAGCAACCCAGAAGATACTGTGTTCAATTCAAAAGCCGTTGGTGAACCACCGTTCATGCTGGGTATGTCTGTATGGAGTGCGCTTAAAGACGCAATCTCATATGTTGCTGTGGACGGCGCAATTCCAAAACTCGACACACCCGCGACACCTGAACGGGTATTAATGGCGGTACAAGCCGTCACACAAGGACAGAAAAACACAACCACGACAACAACGGAAGCAAACTAACAGGAGAGGTCACTATGTTTAAGGACAATTGGATTCATGAACTCGCGAAGCTTGAAGAAAACCACGAGCCTTGTGTCATGGTGACCGTTTTGGAAGACCGAGGCTCTGTGCCGCGTGACGCGGGCACGAAGATGCTGGTAACACGAGACAAGATCATTGCCACTATTGGCGGTGGTCATCTCGAACATGTCGCATCAAAAATGGCACGAGAGATGCTACTTTCAGGAGAGAGCGCACTTAAGGTAGAACGCTTTAATCTTGGAGCGCGCCTTGGTCAATGTTGCGGCGGAATGGCGACGTTAAGCTTCGAACCTATTGGAACCGCGCAGAAACACTTAGTGTTATTTGGCGCTGGTCATGTCGCAAAAGCACTACTGCACATAGTGTCGACATTACCATTTAGAGTGACCTGGATAGATGAACGAGAGGCAGAATTTCCAGACGTGCTCCCAGATGGAGTGAAGAAATTGGTGTCTGATGATCCTGTGGGTGAAATCAAACACATGCCGCCAAATAGCTACTATTTGGTCATGACTCATAATCATCAGCTCGACTTCGAACTGTCAAAAGCCATCATTGATCGTAATGACAGTGCTTACTTCGGGATGATTGGCTCGTTGACGAAACGAAAAAAATTCGACTTTAGGTTATCGCAACGCGGCTATACACAAGAGCAGATCAACACCATGACCTGCCCTATCGGCATAGGCGCAATTACCGGAAAACACCCTGCAGAAATCGCTGTATCTGTGGCAGGGGAACTGATCTCACTCTATCAAGGCAATCCAGTAGAGCAAAAACGACCGGATCCGTCGCAAACACTACATGAAGTAAGTTAAATGCTTACTTAAAGGACTCAGAATATGACGGCCAATTTGTGAGGAGTTGGCTAAAAGGAAGTACCATGACATTACAGCGTAAGGCCTACAGAGCCAGTATTTTACACAGCATTGCAGACCCGAAAGATGTCGGGCTAGAGAACTCGTATGAGTTTTTCGAAGACGGCATGATTGTGGTTGAACACGGTCATATCATCGATATCGGCTCAGCCAGCGACGTCCTAGCAAGACATCCAAAGCCATTACAAGTCACCACCTATAAAGATAAGCTGATTACGTCGGGCTTTATTGATACTCATATCCACTATCCGCAAACAGGCATGATCGCCTCCTATGGTGAACAGCTGCTGGATTGGCTGGAGAACTACACTTTCCCAGAAGAAAGACGATTTAAAAACCCAGTTTACGCACACAAAGTCGCAAAACTGTTTTTGGATGAACTGGCGAGTAACGGCACCACGACAGCACTGGTCTTTGGTACCGTGCACAAAGAATCGGTCGATGTATTCTTTGAAGAAGCAGAAAAGCGCAATCTTCGTATGATCGCCGGTAAAGTACTGATGGACCGTAATGCTCCAGACTATCTAACCGACACGCCAGAATCAGGATACCAAGCGTCTAAAGCGCTCATCGAAAAATGGCATAATCGCGGCCGATTGCTTTACGCCGTCACTCCTCGATTTGCACCGACCAGTACGCCTGAGCAACTTGCAACCGTAGGCAAGCTACTTGAAGAATACCCAGACGTTTACATGCATACGCATTTATCGGAAAACAAGAAAGAGATTGAATGGGTACTTGATCTCTTTCCAGAACGTGAAAGCTATCTTGATGTCTACGACCATTACGGACTGCTACACAAGCGCTCGGTGTTCGCTCATGGTATTCACTTATCAGATTGTGAATGCCAAAGGTTAGCGGATACAGAATCGGCGATCGCTTTCTGCCCTACTTCCAACTTGTTCCTTGGTTCAGGTCTATTTAAGCTGAACAAGCTTGAGGAGCATGGCGTGCGTGTTGGTATGGGCACCGACGTGGGTGCGGGAACCAGCTTCTCGATTCTACAAACAATGAGTGAAGCGTATAAAATCATGCAGCTTCAGCAAGAAAAGCTGCACCCATTGAAATCGCTCTACTTAGCCACACTTGGCGGCGCTAAGTCTCTTCATTTAGAGGACAAGATTGGCAACTTGGCCGTTGGCAAAGAAGCCGATTTCGTGGTGTTAGATTTGCACGCGACTCAGTTGATGCGTTTTAGAATGAAGCAAGCCACCACATTAGAAGAAAAACTGTTTGTATTGATGAGTCTTGGTGACGATAGAACGGTCTGTGAAACCTATATCTTTGGCAACAAAGCTTATGATACTCAAGGCGAGCAGCATAAACGCTTAGTTAGCTAGCAAAACCTCTCAACCTACCCCAAGGCCCCAAAAGGGCCTTTTGTTTTATCTAAAAACGCGATTTCGAGAAATAATTTAAAAAAAACGCATTTTTTTGTTAGATGAACGAATTCTGAATATTTACTTCAAACATCGTTAAGATTGACTCAGGCATAGTAGCACCATCAAATGAACACAACGCCTACTTTGAGGTTTTTATGAAAAAAGTAATCATCACTACAGCACTTATCCTGACTTCTGGTTTTGCAGCGGCAAAATCTATGCCTGAGCAAGGCGGCTTTAAAGGTCCTATCAAAAACGCACAGACTACGGTTGCTCAAGCACTAAATGCTAAAGATGATACTCCTGTTCAAATTACAGGTAACATCACTCACTCTTTGGGAGATGAGAAATACCAATTTACTGACGGCGCTAACACCATTGTGATTGAAATCGATCATGAAGATTGGCGCGGTGTTGACGTTACACCAAATGACCGTGTAACCATTACTGGTAGTGTAGACAAAGATATGCTGGAAGATGCAACGGTTGATGTAAAACGTGTCGTAATCGCAGGCTAATTGCCAACTCATCTAAACTCCATAAAGCGGCTGACCATCAGCCGCTTTTGTTTGGTTGGTAAGTCACCAACAGAACACCCAATACGATCAAAAGCGCTCCACCGATGCGCTGCGGCGTCATTTCAATGGTCGGATATCCCAACAACCCGTATTGATCATAGAAAATCGACGCGACCACTTGCCCACAGACAATAGAAATCGCCAACGCTAACGCGCCAAGTTGTGGCGCTAAATAGATCGACATTGCGATATTAAACGCGCCCAAGCATCCGCCAAGCCATGCCCACCACGGCAAAGACGCAAGAGAACCTTGTGGAAACCAAGGCTTACCCTCAATCACCACAAGCACCCCTAACACCACCGTACCCACAATAAATGACACAAACGCGGCTTGTAACGAGGAGCTCATACCGAGTTTTAGTTGAGCATTGACGCCAGCCTGAGACACTAGGCCGATACCGACAAGGATACTGAGTATGACCAGTACGACATTTGTTAGATTAGCCACACGCCTCTCCCATCAAACCAAACTCTTACAAGCGTAGCACTTCATTCATAATAAAATTCATGTACATTAGTACGATAACAACATTGATTTAGGGATATGACATGAGCAAAAAAGTATTCGCAGTTATTGGCACTGGCGCGATTGGCGGTTATTACGGTGCAAGACTCCACCATGGCGGAAATGATGTACACTTTCTGTTCAATAGCGATTATCAGCATGTCATTGCCAATGGCTTAAACGTCAATTCCCACTATGGTGATTACTCAATCTCGGCACCAGACTTAAAGGCCTATCATTCCACGTCTGACATGCCCAAAGCCGACGTTGTTCTTGTGGCGCTCAAAACCACTCAAAATCACCTTCTTGAGTCGCTGCTTCGCCCTTTATTAAAAACCAACACCCTTGTTATGTTACTTCAAAATGGCATTGGCGCGGAGCAAGAAGTAGCCGAACAATTTCATCTTCCTTTTGTCGGAGGTGGCTTGTGTTTTATCTGCTCAAACAAACTAGGCCCTGGACATATCGACCATATCGATTACGGCCGTATCACGATTGGTATTTACGGCGATGCTGGCATTGCAGCACTAGAAGACTTTGCCACTGATCTGACCCAAAGTGGTGTAGAAGTCGACGTTGACCAACACATCATTGACGCAAGATGGAAAAAGCTGTTGTGGAATGTCCCTTTTAACGGCTTATCGACCGTACTCAACGCCGACACCGCTGAAATGATGAGCTGCGAGGAGCTGGTTAACCTCTCCAAAGAAATCATGATAGAAGTTCAGCAAGCCGCTCGAACTACTAATACTGATATTACAGATACCCTAATTGAAACCATGTTATTAAACACGGCTAAGATGAAACCTTACCTTACAAGCATGTTACTCGACAGGCGCAACCATCGAGAGCTAGAGATTCAATACATGTATAAAAACGCCATTGACTTAGCGAAAGCTCAAGGTGTCGCGATGCCCAAAACTCAGGCGCTTTATGAACAGCTCTGTTTTATCAATAACCAGATAAAAAGCGTGAAGTAGTGATGGCGAATCCTGAATTTCAAGAAGACTTAGATGTACTGGACAAGCTCAGTGTCTGCCTTTATCGGTTGGGTATATCACTATTTTCCATCGGCTGTTTGCTGGCAGCCGCATTAAGCTGCGAAGGTATCACACTCGCTAGTGTGACATCTCCGTTTGATCAATGGATATTCTGGATGTTGCTTACATCCACGGAAACCGCATGAACATCACCGTCACGTAAGGCTTACAAGAACCTTACTTAGGTAGTTTTCGTCCATTGCGCAGTTCATGCGCTTGCGTTTAATACCGCCTTTAAAGGTGGTTTCGCTCTTTAATAGGTTCAAACACATCTGTCTGATCCTTGCAAAAGCCTCTGCCCGATCCTCCGCTCTTATACGAGAATTGTCCTCACAAAATGCAGTATCAAGAGACCAGTGCATCACCTCTACACCCCAGTGAGAACGTGTCGCTTCAAGTAACGTTTGAGCTTCTAATTCTTTAGAGCATATGTAGTATCGAATACTCACATCTTGCTCTGTTGCTACAGCCGATTCTTGGCGAATCGAAGCCACGATACCCATCGTTTTTAACTCGGGCCATTCATGCTCAATATCACCTAAAACCGACAAATCGCGGTTCACTAGAGCTACTCTCGTTTCCATTCGTCCGTGACTTTTTTCTTGTGTGCTGTAAGAGCTGCCATCGAAATTTTGAAGCATATCCATACGAAAATAATCATCAAAGGCTTGTTCTAACATTCCCTGATTGCCTTTCACTGCCAACAAATAATCCGCTTCTTTATCGAGGATTTTTTGCGCTATTTTCTTTTGGCATCCCATAGCATCAAGAGTAACTAAACAACCTTTTACGTCTAGCAGCTCAAGTAGCTTGGGGATCGCGGTAATTTCATTACTTTTACTATCAACCTTCTGCTGACCAATACTCATTCCATTTGCAGTAGCAAAAGCGTTCACCATATGGATCGTTCCTTTGCCTTTCGAGCGGTCATAAGAGCCACGTAATGTTTTGCCGTCGATGGCAATAACTTCACCATCCGTCAGTGTATGGCAGTCCTTCATCCAGGCAATAAAGCTTCTTTGCAACGCTGCAGGATTAATCATACCCATCACACGAGCCAGCGTATCCGCAGAGGGAATACCAGCTTCAAAGTGACCATATCGTTTAAGGAAATCTAAGCGAGCATTGCCAAAATCAATGATGCCATCCCAACCGTCATGCCCCGACAAAACGCCACAAACTGTGTGAGCTTACGAGAAGATAGTGTACATAGGTATTAAGAAGCGGCTCTGGCCGAAAGCCAGAGCCTATTCGCTACGCAGCTGCGATTGAATCCGCGATGATTGAGCGTCTGAAAGCGGATCGTGGATTTGCAGGACTACTGACGAAAAATCCACTGCACCCCCATTGGCAAAATGAATTTTGGACATTCTCAGTAAGCTACCATACGCAGAGACGTTGGAAGACATAGAGGCGCTTCTACCTTGGAATCTAACCAAGGCCTAACGGCTTTGGTTCTCCTTATCAATACGCCGAGTAACTGGCGCTTACTGTAATCCAAAGGAAAATTAGCTTCGGTACGACCTCAGATGCAGGCGATAAATTCTGTAGTCGTATCCACACACTCATCGAAACTTGCAAAAAGCGCGGCCTATCAGCAATGTCAGTTCTGAGTGAAATCATCACGTCAGTCGTTGAGAAGAAACCGTACCCGAATGTTTTTGATCTATAAACTGCACAGGCTTCTTCAGGCAAGGTAAGTCAAGATTCCTCGGTGAACGCTTTCCATTTTTTCCAATGATTTGATCACATAGTTGCCCAAAAGTCGACCCCTTACTCAGTTCAAACCAATATTTCGTGGGGGTTCCGTCAGGACTGTGTATTGACAAAGGCATCAATAGCGCGTAGTTTACATCTGAACAAAATTAAAACAACCCGTATGCTCAACATTTAAGATTCTTTTTTTAATTATTATGTTCTCACAAATCGTGGCTAGCCTGTACGTTGACCCTTTTCTCGATGTTTTAATCACGATTCATGTATAACTTACAAAGCTGATTACAGAGTTAGAAAGATCAGCTGACAGCCAAGCATGAGAAAGTCAGCGCTATTAAAGTCGTCAAGCTATACACGCAGCGCATGCAGATAGAAGAAGCGTTTAGAGATGGCAAGTTGGATTTAGGAGCGGAGTACGCTAACTCAAATAGTTCAAAACGATATCAGTGATACTAACAGCATCATTGATAACTTTTATGTTTTGGTGCGTGGGGTTTGTGAGTTCACAACTGACTAGACACTTTGAAGACTTATGATGAAATTCGTGGGGATCCCATAGCACTTAATGAATACATAACCCTTATAGTAAAACTTCTATGGAGAGAGGAAATTAGTGATGATAAAACTATTGACTAAGTTATTATTATTACCTTTGGCCTTGTTGGCAAGTTTAGCTTTTGCTAACGATTACGAGGTAACAAAATCCAGAAAGCACATTTTTAAAAGCCCTGATGAGATACTGCCAGAGCTCGGCGATCAAATCGGTAGCGGTTTTGGTTGGGGTAGAGAAATAAATCGCTACGGCGAAGTTAAGGGCGAGTGGTTGTCTGGTTACAATAAGAGCATAGGTCAACTTCTCGTCTTCAAGGTAAAAAGCCCTGATAATGATGGTGGCATAACTGGATATGGTTATCAGGAATCAAACAAAGATAGGAATTACCGTCTTCACACAAGGGCGGTTTATGATCAGCTTCCGTACCACTTTTTCGGAGTCTCTGAATTGTCAACTTGTAAGGCAGTTTTTCAGGTAAAACATTATGACAGTAATGGTGAACTAACACTTTACGACATCTTAGTATTAAGCCTGTATCATGATAATGTAGACCCACTTTGTGGTTCTGCTAACTTTGATTTAGTCCATACAACTGAGCATTGGAGTTTTATGCAGGATCATGAACAACATTTCACAACTTATCTCAGCATTGAAAGTCAATATCGTGACGCGTACGGCACACAGTTTGTTGATTTGTGGAATTACGGGTGGTCAGAGACAGTCGAATGGAAATATGACTACTGGACACATGACGCGGTAACTGGAACTTACTGTTCGGATGATAATGACCCCTGTTACCCCATTGAGGGCGACGGTAGTTCCGCTGATTACGATTTCTATGAAGATGACGACAACTGTGTGACCTTCTATTCAGAACCTAATAAAAAGGGCAAAAAACATAGTTACTGCCTAGATGATGATGGGAATGGACAGTACTTTGATCTTGCCCTGTCAGATGCAGACAATACATTCACGTCCTTGAGGGTTGGTAAAAACGTAAAAGTAACACATTATCATGATAGTAGGAGTGGTTGGACTTGGACACAAGATTCGGATGTGAACTCTTTTAACCAAGGCACTAACAATCGAATCTCGTCGTTAGAAGTGTTTCCAAAAAATGTTAAGCCAACGTGTGTTCGATTATGGACTAAACAAAATATTCAGGGGCGCCATTTTGACCATTGCATGGATGAACAATATTATGGTTTTGCTTCTTTTTCTGGTACCCCCGAGAACAACAATATAGAATCATTAGAGGTCGGTAAAGATGTAAAAGCTGTTCTCTGGAATGGTGATAAAAACAGAACATTTTTGCCATCGCTTGTTTATAGCAAACTTGGTGAGTTTAGCAATCGAGCACAATCCTTGGAGATATACCCATTTGACAATGCATTAGAGCCAACGTGTGTTCGATTATGGACCAAGGAAAATTTTGACGGGCAACCTTTTGAGCATTGCATGACTAATGGTTTTTATTTTCACGTTAATTTTGCAGGTCTCGTCGAGAACAATAGTATAAAGTCAATGGAGGTCGGTAAAAATGTAAAAGCTGTACTCTGGAATGGTGATAAAAACAGAACATTTTTGCCATCGCATGATTATAGTGAACTTGGTGAGTTTAGGAATCGAGCACAATCCTTGGAGATATACCCATCGAACTAGACCCATCTAAGCTCCAAAATTAATAAGTGTGACACTCATAGAAAGCTCATTAACACGATGGGCTTTTTTTTTGGTCGTGACTTCAATCAGTTGATTGTAAGCGCCAGTTACTCGGCGTATTGATGAAGAGAACGTAAGCGCCAATAACTCCGCATTATTTCGCGACTTAATTTGAACCCTGATAATGACAGCAGTCATTACTCATACAAGGTTCAATTATGTCTATTTCTTACCAACAGTGGCAGCAGCATATCGATGCATGGCAACAAACTAAACTCACTCAAGCCCAATATTGCCGCTCTCACCAAATTGACCAAAGTCAGTTTAGTGACTGGAAACGTAAAGTATTGGAGGCGTCCAACACGAACACCGTCTCTTCTCAATTCACTATCGCTCAAGTAGAAATGCAGCACACCACCTCAAGCCTTTCAGTAACCTTGCCTAGTGGTCTAGTGGTCTAGTGATTGATGGGGTTGACGAAATGAATGCCCATGTCGCACTCAAACTGCTGGAGAAGCTAACCTAATGCAACCAACGTTAAGACCTGCTCAGCATCTGCCTGCGGTTTATCTTTACCGTGACCCTATTGACTTTCGAAAGTCACACAATGGGTTGAGCGCACTCATCGAAATGGAACTTGGACAAAATGTATGGTACGCCCCGTTTTGCAAGTGAAAATTCCAAAATAACGGAGTTGGTTTGCGCTAATGTATTCAGAGTCTAATTGAGACCAATTTACTTTAGCCCCAGCTCTACGATGAGATCCGCGCCAGATTGTCCTCAAAAATGAGAAAGCATTCTAAGTTGCTGTTCTGTCCACAAGGTCTTCAATCTGGTGGTCTAACCGTTTTGTCATCTTTCATTTTCATATGCAAACTTGATTTATGTTCTTATTTCAAAAGGCTTTTTCGTTGCCATAACTGACCAAGCTATCCTCGCTAGCTTGTTAGCTAAAGCCACCAATGCAACATTGAAAGGCTTTCGATGTTTTAGCTCTATTAACCACTTACCAAAATA
>NZ_OANU01000147.1 GCF_900089835.1 Vibrio thalassae
CAAAGAAGGCATCTGTAACTTTGCAAAGTATGACCGACTAACCAGCTCTATAATCGAGGCTGGCAATGTATCAATAGGATTGTTGCGTAGAAGAGCTCGCGGGATAAGAGATACCGAATACTTCAAACTGAAGATTAAACAGCTTTCAGTACCTGAGGTAAGTTCAATATTATACCCTTCTGTCAAGCTCATCTAAGCGGAGAAGAGCCAGAATTATCTAATGTAGTTGAAGAAATTTAGTTATTTATAGAAAGCCATTACCGAAGTATTAGTAAATACGTAGTAATTGGAGAAAAAAGAAAATGTGACGCTGGTTATCAGTAATTTTGATGACTTACAGGCATAAAAAACCCCTTAAAAAAAGGGGCCTTATAAATAAATGAGTCTGTTTGAACGTAAGGATTACTTCTTCACGCCTTCTACATGAAGTTCCATGTCAACATAGCTTGAATCACCCATTACAGGAATCTTGAAATCAGCCAATTCTAAGCGTGTCGTCCCATTAAAGCCTGCACGTTCACCGCCCCAAGGGTCTTGGCCAGCACCAACAAACTCCGCTTCAATTGTGATAGGCTTTGTGACGCCGTGAAGCGTTAGGTCACCCATCACATCAAGTTTGCCGTCACCTTTATCTTTTACCGCCGTACTTTTGAAAGTGGCTTCTGAGAACTTACTCGCATCGATAAAATCTGAACTGCGGATATGCTTGTCTCGCTCAGCATGGTTAGAATCCAAACTCGTAGTATCCACCACTACTTCTACAGATGAAGCATCAACGTCTGCTGGGTCATAGCTAAACTCGCCTGAAAAGGTATTGAATCGACCTTTAATAAAACTGTAACCAAGGTGACTCACTTTAAAGTTAATAGAAGCGTGTGCGCCTTTTGTATCAATTACATAGTCTGCAGCATTTGCACCTAGCGGCAACATCATTGCCACTGCCATTCCTGTAGCGATTAGTGTCTTTTTCATTTCGAAACTCCTAACATTTTTCGAAGAGTATTGTCTTTATTTACTAAGTGATGTTTTAGTGCAGCTAGTGCGTGCCCAGCTGCAGCAATAATAACGAACCAAGCGGTATAAAAATGAACCTCGCCCGCAATATCAGATTGATTCGCAAACAGCTCTCCGGCGCCCGGCACTGTAAACCAATCAAAAACCTCTATGCCTCTACCATCCGAAGTAGAGATCAAATAACCACTAACAAATATGACCACTAACGCCACATACATCAGTAAGTGTCCAACTTTGGCACCTAACTGCTCAATCGGATGCCCTTCAGCACTCGGGGTCGCCGTAGTACTTTTCCAAACAAAGCGAAACAGCGTCAAAGCCGCTAAAAGAATGCCTACAGACTTATGCCAGTGCGGAGCGGTTTGATACCACTTACTGTAATAGGTCAAATCAACCATCCATAATCCGACGGCGAACATTCCGATAATCACCACCGCTGACAACCAATGTAATGATCGCGTGATTAGGTTATAATTCTTAACTTCATTTCCTGACATCGCCAATTCCGCTCGTTGATATTGTCTCTCACTCGCCATCTTAACAATCAGACAACGTTTGAGATACAGTATTTACCTAATTTGACACTTTAACGACATAGACACTTTGATGATGTTATTCAGTTTTTTCGAACAAAATATTTATTTATCAATTAATTACTTAGCTGTCTTCTTGCATTTCTATCTCATACAATTCATCACTAATGTCCATGAGCTTTCGCTCTAATAGCTGTTTCGCGTCTTCTAACCCTTTGTTATAAAAAGCAGGACCCAACTTTTTGGTCAAAAAGTCTAAGAGAAACTCCGCATCAAATTGCTCTAGTTCATAGTCAAGTTCATCATAAAAATACGTTTTTAAATCACGTACTAACTCTGCTCGTTTATTCGTATCAAACATGTTATTCCCCATTTTTTGTTACAATTCATTGATTAACCATATCAATCATCTATCGCAAGCAAGCCTTGGCAAATAGATCCGATACTTGTTTTCACATTCTTCCACGCAAGTCTCATAATTTGTGTTTATTTCGCTTATAAGTTTCATTTTTGAAACCCATAAACTATCATAAAGACAATTTTATGGGGGAGACATGAACGACGGATATCAAGAGCGTATCTCTGCATTATTGAGAGAAAAAAATATAACTAATAACGAGTTAGCTGAAGCTATCGGTAAAGGTAAAGCCACAATAGGTCGCTACCTAACAAAGGGCCCTACTCGTACTTATCCGTCTATCGAAGATCTCTCGTTGATCGCTGACTACTTCAACGTTCAAGCTCATTGGCTATGTTTTGGTGTTGGTGACAAACATACCGATGCTGAAGACATCACATACGCGGCCGTAAACCAAAGTGCTACCACTGTGTCAGTCTATAATCGAACAGAAGTCAATGCGCTGTTAAATGGTGAAAGCCCATCAAGCGTTGGAGCTATACCCGTGCCCCCTGAGTATCATTCATGCTTCGGTGTTATGTACCCAGTGACCAGTTCTGTGTCTTATAAATGGGACTGCATTGCTTTAGTGAATCCCCACAAAGAATGGGTTAACGATGATATCGTCTTAGCAAGGTTGCCTGGAAACCCATACCCCGATTTCTTTACCTTGGTTAAAGTCGGTGCAATCATCCATGTCTGGTACGGCGACGATACGACCAAAAATGCCATCCATCAGGTCAATGATCAAGAAATTGACGTAATAGGCGTTGTACGTTGGGGTACATGGAAAAAACGAATCTAATCTTATAGATTGGTTAGCGTTCAGAGGGATTTGTTATTGTTGCAAGATATCGTGGTACATAGCATTCGCAGCTTTCAATCGGACTGCCAAAAACTGTGCCACCAGCACTACCCAGCGGTTCATAATGGTGGGATGGCCGAACAGCATCTCGGTCTAGCGTTTTCAAGACGATTAGCAGCAAGCTTTAGTCATTTTGGTCAATCTGCATCCATCACTGCATTGGATTCCAAAAATGATTCAAAAAGCTCAACGGATTATCGGATAAGCTCATCAATGGGTTCTATCTGGGTGATCACTCATCACTTTGTTAATGCCAATGTAGCCACTAAAGAACGCTTGCTTACCCATCTGCAACAATGGCAAGCAGAAAATTGTTATGCTGTGCAACATAAAGATATTGTTGTCATCATTGCTGACCATTGGATTAATCGATGCTCTCACAGCCGAGGAATCATTCATTGGTGGCAAAACTCACTACCCGCCGATCTCGACAGCTATGCTCGTCAAGGCGTCAAGTTACTCTATGCCGATTCCTGTTTGAGCGATTTGTTGCGTAACCGACTAAAAATGACCCCCACTTACATCCATTACACTCATCCGTTACAGCGCACAATTAGCCAAGAGCCAGTACTAAAATACACTCAACTGTTCGCCATCATCCAGCCCTAGTCTCACTGTCATCAAACTTTAACTACAGTTTCTCATAGTGGTTCAGTTACTCACCAAATTAGAGTTGAAGTGAAAAGTCTCAAACGATACCAATATGAGAAGTACGCCGTCTTGTGTAACTTGGCGTATCCAAGAGTGTTCAAACAAACCCGTTATGGTTTCGGCGTTTTTCAAGGTAGTTGTCGCCTTTAATTTTTTAAGCAGCTTCTTTCTGCCTTTCAGGATTTAGCTTAACTTCACCAACTTCATCCCAGTTTCTAGATTCGTTTGACCACCGCTGTGGGTTGGCTGCTCTCGCTTGTTTATAAAGCTCTTTGCGCTTAGCTAAGATGGTACTATCCTCTCCATTATGGCGTTGAACTGGGG
>NZ_OANU01000035.1 GCF_900089835.1 Vibrio thalassae
TGACACCCCAAGAACGGCAGCCTTGAAAACTAAGTATGCGGTTAACAATGGTCTTCGAGGGGTATTCGTTTGGACGGTAGAACAAGATTATCAAGGTTTAATCGCTGATACGGTTAATCATAATTTAGGACATACCATTGCCGGAGATGGCGCCTACAGTGTTGCTGAAATAGAATCACTTTCTTCAACGTGTGGCGATAACGTCAATGTAACTGAATGTACGGCCTTGAATAGTGCAGCGGGAGATATGGGGGCAGCTGATCCGAATTATGTTCCTCCAGAGCTGCCTGCTAACGATGGTATGGGCGGTGGGACGCCGATGAATAATTATCCTGCTGATTCAAGATGCTATAACGTCACTGCGTGGTCGGCTGCTGAAAGCTGGGGAAATTATACCGAAGGTTCACAGAGATATCACAACGATAATCTTTATGAAATGAATGCAGGACAATATGCATATGGTGAATATGAGCCAGGTTCAGCCCAAGGTGCTCTTGCATGGCGCTTAATCGGCTCTTGTATATAGGTTAATTAGGCTAACACTCACCTAAGTAGTAACTATAAGAGCTTGCTTATTATATTTTGATTGGACTTTACTATCTTAAAGCTGTCCTAGAATGAAGATAGGAAAGTATGATTAGTCATGAAAACGGTAGTTAGCGTATGTTTTTGTTTGGCGACTAAAACATATTACTTCCTACCGTTTTTTTGTATTCGCCCTATGAACCCATAGGGAAATGTTGTTGATGTTTGAAGTTCCAGGTAGGAGCGAATCGATATCTGGCTTAGCTTTCGCGAGCTCTTTCATGAACTTGACCATATAGTCGTAGAAGATAAGGCCGTTGGCTTTCGCTGCTTCCACGATACTGTAAAACATCGCGTTAGCGCCATTTGCAGTAGTCGAGAACAACCAGTTCTTCTTGCCACTGGTCGAGCGTGTATTTTATCGCTTTACCTAATGGGCTAGAGCTTACCACTTGCTGGGTAGTCATTCACTCGTGCAACTCATCCACTATTGGCTTGACATGCAGTTGACGTTCTGATTTTCGTATCTCGACAGTCACACCTTTCAAGCGGGGGGGAATTGCGCACATTTCCCCGAAAAGTTCATTTTTCAGGCTCTTCGACGTTTTGTGTGGATTTGGGTTAAAATATTCACCTCCTAAATAGGCTCCAATACAAGGTCCAGTTACGTTGAATTCTTCTGATAGTTTTATGCTCGGGTTGGGGCTACAAGCACCTTGGAAACTTATCGACCACCCCCTTAATACAGAACATTCTCCTTATGAGCTTCGCCTACAAGTGGGGGCTGAACGTGGAGTGCGTTACTCGTGTCCAGAATGTGGAGTCGCTTGAACTACACATGACTTCAAAGAAAAAACATGGCGTCATCTCAATTTTTCAACACCACTGCCATATCACAGCGAAGATACCTATAGTTCATTGCAAAACTCACGGGGTAAAGCTCATCGAAGTGCCTTGGGCAAGACCTGATAGTGGCTTTACTTTGCTGTTCGAAGAAGTGGCCGTAACACTCGTAAGAGAGATGCCCGTTAACGTTGCTGCTAAGTTTATGGAAGTGACGGATAAGCGCCTTTGGCGAGTTGTGGAACATTACATGGAACAAGCTTTATCACGACTTGACCTATCACCTCTCCAAGCCTTTGGATTTGATGAGACAGCGTCAAAGTGTGGACATAATTACGTCACTGAGTTGAAAACCTTTATTGAAAAGCATGGGGCGAAACCTGCTCAAGTCCTTGAAGTCGTGTGTGATATGTCTCTCCGTCCTTTTTAAGCGGTATCAAAGATGAATTTCCGAAAGCGAATGTAACCGTCGACTGGTTCCATGTTGTGCAGTTATTTACCCGAGCAGTTGATGTGCATATTTCGGAACATTCCGATCAGTCATTTCCCCAGTATCTTTAACCAAACGGCTTCATCACGTTGTTAATGTAGCTTTTCGGACTTGAAATGTATTGCAAGATTAAACTTGAGACTATACCGCATCAACTTGAAGATGCAGGCTCGAGAACTTGAAAATTATCATTAATTCGAGATGTCAAAGAGCCTACGATCTCTGGAAGAGTCATAGCAAAAAAATTGCCCTATTGCCGCTTTGAAATCCCGTTTCCTTTTGAAGTAAACGTTGTTCCTCGACTTCTCATTCATTACTTTCCATAGCCGCTCTATTGGGTTGAGGTTTGGGCTGTAAGGCGGAAGATAATGCAGTTCAATATTCAAGACAAACGCCGCATCTTTGACTAAGTCACTACGGTGAGATCCCGCACCATCTAAGATGATATGAAGCTTATGGGCTAACGGATAACTTTCTCTTAACTTACAGAAAAGCGAACAATACTTTCACTGTTAATACTTTCGTAATCGTGAATGATGGTGGCACCAATATCCGACAGGTTCAGTGCGCCAATAATGTTCAATCGGCTACGGTTGCCCGTTGTTTCAATCACTTTATCTTGACCAGTACGTATCCAGCCATGAGATGTTTTTGTTGATAAGGTTGGGTGAACAGCGTCAATAAAGACTATCGATTCATCCGTGCCACAGCTTGCCTTTAGAGCTTCATAGGCCTCAATGAAGGCTAGCTGTTTTGCTTCATCAAACTTGTGTGGTACGCCTTTCGGTTGTTTGTAGCTAAAACCATTGTAGTGAAGCCATTTGTTCATACCAGAAACCGTGTAATCAAGTCCAAATGCCTCTTTAACGTAGGCGACAATTTGATGAGTGTGAGAATAGGCTTACTCAGTCAAATGCTCGATTAGGTGCATGGTTTGAGCAGCAGAAAGCTTACTTTGACTTCCGCCATTTCAGGCTTAAATTTTTCAGAAAGAGCGTCGTCACTGAGGTGACGTGCAACGGTCGATTCATGAATGCGAAGAGCTTGAGCGTTCATGGTCTGACTCCAACCTTCAGTGGCATGTAATACAGCTTTAATACAGTCACGCACTCGACCATCACGAGTAGAATCGTGCATTTGTTCGAGTTGTAGTTTCTGTTGAGGAGTCAGTGTAATTTTCATGGTTCGTAGCATGATCCTGATTCTATCGAAAATCAAGCATCTTCAATGATCACGGGGATAGTAAACCTCGTTTGAATGATTTTATTATGCCTTATTGTTTCTAGTTTGAATGAGTTTTTTCTTTTTATTCAAGTTCTTGTGTGGGGTTTTCCTTGTTAATTAGAATTTACGATGGCACATACTCTAGCTAGCATTAGTTTGTGCAGACAAAATAGCTGCTTACTTCACGTCGCCATTAACACATTTGACAATATACAAACAATGCTTATTGTTAATTGTAGCAATTGTTTTTTTGATTTTTGTGAGTTACGTATTGTTTTTTTGAGAGAGGGGGGGGTGTGATGATGATCTTTCGCTCACTGTTTTTTGTTGTGCTGACGTTAGCAATAGCAAATTATTCGTTTCTTATATTGTCTGATGAAAGCTCGAACAAAAAGCACACGACCCAACCTGTTAATGCTGTCTACATATTTGATAGTAACATTAAAGATATCGAACATTTGACAGCAACAATAGAATCACCAGTTTATGTCATCAATCCTGATGACTCGATTATATCTCAACTTATTAGGATTGCTGATAAGCATCCAAGTGCAAATGTATGGAACATCGTTGCCCATGGGCGACCTGGTGAGCTTCAATTAGGGAAAGAATTGTGGAATGCGCATTGGTTAGAAAGCGCAGATCTAACCTACCTAAAAAGCATTCTTCCAAACCAAAGTCGATGGCATTTATACGCCTGTGATTTAGCTCAAGGAGAGCAAGGGAAAGCGTTTGTTAATGAGTTGGCTGATACACTCGATATTTCTCTTGCTGCTTCAATCAATAAAACCGGTGTGATTTCTGGCTCCGATACCAGGTTAGAGTTCCAATCCTCAAATACAATCGATAACAAGGCAGACGTTAAAAGTGCCATTAACTTTTTAGGCTATCAATATACTCTTTCATTATCTGATTTACAGGACTATGCGCAGGGAACAAGCACAACGCCTCCAAGTGAAGCGACTTATACGGCAGCAAATATCATTAATGTTCGTCCTGATAATCTCAGCGATTATAACCAAGAATTAATAACTCAAAGTACCACACTAGATTTTACTGGTGCGCAAGATGTCCAAGCCCTAGTCGATGCCATCAATGCCCTTGATGATTACGCCAATGGCACCACCAGTGTTGCACCCGATGTAACCACCTACCACACAGCAGGATTTACCGATTTACGCGCCCTGCATGTCGAACTTATCAATAATGTTGTGCAAACCGATGGACTCAATACCTTGTCAAGTATTGCATCGGTTATTGCCTCTTTGGATGCAATACAGGCTTATGCCATTGATTCAAACGCAACCCCACCAACACTTGAACAGTATACTGATTTGAAATTAACCGGTGTCAGTGCCGATATCTTGGCTTATCTCAACAACGAGTTAATCAAAGAAAAAAGTGAAGGCTTGACGCACTATCTCAAAGCTAGCGATGCTCAGGCAGGTGACCAATTTGGGCAAACAACAGCGATGTCACGCGATGGATTGACCCTCGCTGTTTTAGCGTGGAAGGCGCCAAGTAATAACACAACGACCGATGATGCGGGGGCGGTGTATATCTATCGTCGTCAGGGGAACAGTTGGCAAGAAGTGACGATTTTGCGCACCAACCAAACCATTAATCACTTGAGTGAATTAGCAATGAGTGCGGATGGACGACGCGTTATTGCCAATGCCCTTAATCAAGCCTTTGTTTTTGATGTACCCATTGTTAATGATGTGCCGCAATGGGGTGACACGTGGTCAATGACGGTTGTCAATCACGGTATCTCGAATACTACAGTGCCATCGTTAGCTATAAATGGTCAGGGTAATATCATGATGGTGGGGTCACCCCAAGCTCCGGGCATGTTAAGGATTTATCGACTCGAAAATAGTACTTGGTCTTTGATACAGCAGTTAGATGAGCCCGCTTCATCATTCCATTTCGCAACCCATGTTGATATCTCTGATAACGGTGATGTGATTGTCGTAGGCGCACATGGTGAGACTGGGTTAGGTCTCGCTTTCGCCTACCGTTATAATGGAATGCAATGGCTGCTTGAACAAATACTGATAGGCTCCGAGGCTGAAAATGGCGACCGTTTTGGTTATGCGGTTAGTCTCAGTGCTGATGGCTCTCGTGTGGCATTGAGCGCGCCAAGAGATGATGGAGAAGCGAACGCATCAGTGACTTATGGTGCGACCTACATATTTGAGTTTACCAACAATAGTTGGCAAGAAATCGCGCTGATTCGAGCGCTGTCACCGATGAATGGCGGTAAGGGTGTGGATGGGCAGCTATCTCCTTTAGGGGATAAGTTAGCCACTGTGGGGTATGGCTCTCAAGGCGTGTATGTTTATGATCTCAGTGATAGCGATGCCTCTAACTGGCAAGCATCAGAATATTACTTAGCCTCGCCTTCTGCCAGCAATGACTTATTTGGTAATCGAAACAATCTGAGTTTCAACGGAGTTGATGTGCTGGTTGGTGCGATGAACGATGACCGTGCTTTTCAAGGAGTTGTGATCAACAGTGATGATGATGCAGATTTTGATGCCCAAGACAACACCTCGACAGGCACTTCGTTTGACAACACCTCAACCGCGGCAAGTAATTCAGGTGCCGCTTACGTGGTTGCGTATGAGCCTTATGCACTGGATTCTACCGCAGCGCTACAAACACGTATCGATGCCGTCAATATTATTTTAGCGTGGGCAGCCGGCGGCTCGATAGCACCGAGCGAACAAGACTATATTGATGCTGAAATTACCAATGTCACCGTTTCAAACCTCGCTGATATCAATATGCAACTTCAATTACTCGCCCATACTGATATGTTTGCTGTCCAGCCGATGGTAGATAGCATTAATGTTATCCAAGTTTACGCCTCGGACAACACGCAAACGGAGCCGAACCTAACAGATTACGCAACGGCGGGTATCACAGGCGTAAGTGGTACAAATCTCAGTGATGTGAACGGACAAGTAGACAGTCAATCACTGACACCAATGGCGAGTGTGCAAACCATGGTGGATAGCTTGAACATTATTCAAGCCTATGCCGCCGACAACACTCAGCCCGCACCAAGCATTACTCATTATGCCGACATTGGTGTGACTGGCGTTGATGCCAATAATTTGAGTGAAATCAATGGGCAAGTGGATAGTCAATCGCTGACTACTGTAGCGGGTATTCAAACGGTGGTTGATAGCTTAGCGATAGTTCAAAGCTATGCCGCCGACAATACTCAAACCGCGCCAACAGTTACTAACTATGCCGACATTGGTGTGACTGGTGTCGATGCCAAGAACCTCAGTGAAGTGAACGGGCAAGTGGAAAGTCAATCGCTGACTACTGTAGCGGGCATTCAAACTGTGGTTGATAGTCTCAATGTTGTTTTAAGTTATGCCGCCGACAATACCCAAACTGCGCCAACGCTCACCAACTATGCTGACATTGGTGTGACTGGTGTCGATGCTAATAATCTCAGTGAAGTGAATGGTCAGGTCGATAGCCAATCGTTGACTACTGTAGCGGGTATTCAAACTGTGGTTGATAGTCTCAATGTTGTTTTAAGTTATGCCGCCGACAATACCCAAACTGCACCAACGGTTACCAACTATGCTGACATTGGTGTGACTGGTGTCGATGCTAATAATTTGAGTGAAATCAATGGGCAAGTGGATAGTCAATCGCTGACTACTGTAGCGGGTATTCAAACGGTGGTTGATAGCTTAGCGATAGTTCAAAGCTATGCCGCCGACAATACTCAAACCGCGCCAACAGTTACCAACTATGCCGACATTGGTGTGACTGGCGTTGATGCCAATAATCTCAGTGAAATCAATGGGCAAGTGGACAGTCAATCATTGACTACCGTGGCTAGCATTCAAACTCTAACCGATAGCGTCAACGTGATTCAAAGCTATGCTACGGACAATACCCAAACTGCGCCAACAGTTACTAACTATGCCGACATTGGTGTGACGGGTGTCGATGCCAATAATTTGAGTGAAGTGAATGGTCAGGTCGATAGTCAATCATTGACTACCGCTGCTACGATTCAAACGGTGGTTGATAGCTTAGCGATCATTCAAAGCTATGCTGCCGACAATACTCAAACTGCACCAACGGTTACTAACTATGCCGACATTGGTGTGACTGGCGTCGATGCCAATAACCTCAGTGAAATCAACGGACAAGTGGACAGTCAATCACTGACTACCGTGGCTAGCATTCAAACGGTGGTTGATAGCTTAGCGATCATTCAAAGCTATGCCGCCGATAATACCCAAACTGCACCAACGGTTACCAACTATGCTGACATTGGTGTGACAGGCGTCGATGCCAATAACCTCAGTGAAATCAACGGACAAGTGGACAGTCAATCACTGAATACCGTGGCGAGTATTCAAACTGTGGTTGATAGCGTCAACGTGATTCAAAGCTATGCTGCCGACAATACTCAAACCGCGCCAACAGTTACTAACTATGCCGACATTGGTGTGACTGGCGTCGATGCCAATAACCTCAGTGAAGTGAACGGGCAAGTGGACAGTCAATCGCTGACTACTGTAGCAGGCATTCAAACTGTGGTTGATAGTCTTAATGTTGTTTTAAGTTATGCAGCCGACAATACCCAAACTGCGCCAACAGTTACTAACTATGCCGACATTGGTGTGACGGGTGTCGATGCCAATAATTTGAGTGAAGTGAATGGTCAGGTCGATAGTCAATCATTGACTACCGCTGCTACGATTCAAACTGTGGTTGATAGCTTAGCGATCATTCAAAGCTATGCTGCCGACAATACTCAAACTGCACCAACGGTTACTAACTATGCCGACATTGGTGTGACGGGTGTCGATGCTAATAATTTGAGTGAAGTGAATGGTCAGGTGGACAGCCAATCGTTGACCACGGTGGCTGAGATTCAGACGCTAACTGACAGCGTCAACGTGATTCAAAGCTACGGGGCCGATAATACGCAGCCAGTACCATCGGTGAGTGATTATACCGACTTTGGCGTGACGGGTGTGGATGCCAACAATTTAGCGGAAATTAATGCACAAGTTGACAGCCAGTCACTAACCAGTGGTGCCTCGATACAAACACTTATCGATAGCCTCACAGTGATCCAACACTACGCGGTAGACAATACCCAAACCGCGCCAACGGCGACTAACTATGCTGACATCGGTGTCACAGGTGTCGATGCGAACAACCTCAGTGAAGTGAACGGGCAAGTGGACAGCCAATCGTTGACTACCGTGGCGAGTATTCAAACTGTGGTTGATAGCTTAGCAATCATTCAAAGCTATGCAGTTGATAATACCCAAACGGCGCCAAGCGTGACCGATTATACGGTGGTGGGTGTTATTGGTGTCGATGGCAATAGTTTGAGTGAAGTGAATGGTCAGGTGGACAGCCAATCGTTGACCACGGTAGCTGAGATTCAGACGCTAACTGACAGCGTCAACGTGATTCAAAGCTACGGGGCCGATAATACGCAGCCAGTACCATCGGTGAGTGATTATACCGACTTTGGCGTTACCGGTGTGGATGCCAACAATTTAGCGGAAATTAATGCACAGGTTGACAGCCAGTCACTAACCAGTGTCACCTCGATACAAACACTTATCGATAGCCTCACAGTGATCCAACACTACGCGGTAGACAATACCCAAACCGCGCCAACGGCGACTAACTATGCTGACATCGGTGTCACAGGTGTCGATGCGAACAACCTCAGTGAAGTGAACGGGCAAGTTGACAGCCAGTCACTAACCAGTGTTACCTCGATACAAACACTTATCGATAGCCTCACAATGATCCAACACTACGCGGTAGACAATACCCAAACCGCGCCAACGGCGACTAACTATGCTGACATCGGTGTCACAGGTGTCGATGCGAACAACCTCAGTGAAGTGAACGGG
>NZ_OANU01000034.1 GCF_900089835.1 Vibrio thalassae
ATCGTCGGTCTCGACGACAGTAAACGTCAACAGTTTGAGTGGATTCATCGACCTTAATCGACTGGATTGCCTGCCCCTGAATATGTAAAAGCTGAGAAAGTAACTGGGTCAAAATAGGATTCATCCATACTGACTAAAAAAGGGTTATTAGTCAGTATGGTAGAAGTCATAAGTATTGCGTTATGACTCAACAAAGCGGAGAAGAGCCAAGTAAAGTAATGCGTATTCAATAAATTAGACATCAACCTTACCGCTTCTTTATGCGCTGTTTCTTCGCTATCAAACACTGAAAAATCACCATCTAGCGCGTAGGCACTGGTGAAAGGATCAAACACCCACTCCATGCTGATGCTATCCACCAATGTCCCTTTGCCATTGACCGTTAACTGGTTGCCTATCCATGAATGCGGGTGTGCGTTGGCGTTAGTCGACAGCGTCACCAAAGCGACAAACAATACTCTGCGCCAATAGGAAGACTTCAATACGAACCGATTAAACATGGCGTTTTTCTTGAGCAATACGACTGTCGTCTTTGTTGCCTACAAGTTGGTCGAATTCCGAGATTCGCGCAATAAATGCGGGCTTATCTTTTGCTGGGATCGACGTTGCCATCGGCAAGTTTGCTGTTATTGGATCAACAGCACGATTTCGCACTAGCACTTCAAAATGTAAATGCGGTCCCGTTAAACGCCCAGTTGCTCCGGATAACGCTACTTTCTGACCCCGTTTAACATGATCGCCTCGTTTCACGAGAATACGCTGCAAGTGTAAATATCGTGTTTTGTAGACACTGTTATGTTCAATAACTAAATACTTGCCCGCATAAGGGTGGTTGCGCACCGCGATTACCTTACCATCACCGGTGGAATGAACAGGCGTGCCGACAGGCGTTGCAAAGTCAGTTCCGTTATGTGGTGAAATACGTCCAGTGACAGGGTGAACGCGTCGTGGGTTGAATGGTGAGGTGATTCTTCTATATGGTTTAGCAACGGGATAGCGGTCAAAAGCTTGCTCTAAACTATTGCCTTCACGATCATAGAAACGACCATCTTCAGCCAGAAACGCGGCAACTTCCTTTCCTCTAATCGTAATCGAGATTCCCTGTATTTCGGTGTTCCCAGTTAAATGGTTACGCAAGTATTGCTCATTGACCAGAATGTTAAAGGTATCACCCGCTCTAAAATCTTTGGCGAAGTTTATTTTGTCTCTCAAGACTCGGGTAATATTGGCGATCTGTGTGATCGTTAATCCTGCTTTATGCGCCGAACTCGAAAAGCTGCCAACCACTTCTCCAGAGAAGAGATGTGTTTTCCACTCACCTTGCTCTTCAATAAATTCATAGCTGTAGCTGCCATCTTCCAAGCGTTTATATACTGCCCTTTCCACTAAACTCTCATGATAGGTCAATTGCTTAAGCTGGTTAGTCGTTCGATCTATCACCATTTCTAGGTGATCGCCGGGCTTAATAGTATCGAGTTTCAGCGAGTTTAAATCGGCCTCTAGTAGACTTTGCAGGGTGTTATACGACAAATCCCAGGCATTGAAAATGGTGCTTAGCGAGTCACCAACTTTAACGATGTAATGCACTTTAGCAAGGTCAGGCTTTTCTGCTTGCAGCGATGTCGTTTGGGTTGGAGCGCTAGTTTCAGGGCTATTCAGCGTAGATTTGTATGGTGTAATTTTAATGGTTACAGGTTCGGGCTGAGGCTGTTCTTGTTCTATTGAGAGATATGCTGCGAGGGAAAAAGAGACAGCAGCGATAGCAAACAAGACGTATCGTGGAGACTTCATAAGATAACAATAACTAAAACACAATTGTTATGTTATAACATCACCTTAACTGATAATAAATACCGTTTGTGTCAGAATATGTATCACAGTAAGCATTATTCGCCAAGTCAGCGATTGTTAGAAAAAAACCTCGCCATGAATCACAGCAAGGTTTTCGTCATTTAATGAGGGCAAATTAAGGGGGTTATGGCACACCGTGACCTTTTGCTGCAACCCAAACTCTAAACCACTGTTCACGAGTAAGCTCTATCTCTAGAGAAGCAACGGCTGCTTTAACTCGTTCAATTTTACCTGAACCAATGATAGGTAAAGGATTCGAAGGAAGACGCTTAACCCAGGCATAAATCACTTGATCGATGCTGGCCGCTCCTACCTCAGTGCGAATTGCCTCAAGTTCTTCTCGGACTCGCTTTGCTTGTTCCGATTTGCCGTTGAAGATTTCTCCACCAGCAAGTGTTGACCACGCCATTGGCAACACACGAAGTTGTTGCAATTGATCTAGCGTACCATCATGAGCCACTTCAAAATTAAGCGGATTAATTTCTACTTGGTTAGTCACTAGTGGCTTGCTCAAACGCGATTGTAGTAATTCAAACTGGCGTGGCGAGAAGTTTGACACGCCGAAGTGTTTGACCTTACCAATCTTGTATAGTTCATTAAACGCATCAGCAACTTCATCAGCATCCATTAAAACGTCTGGACGGTGAATTAACAGTACATCTAACTCGTTTACGCCCAAGCGTTGTAACGAGTTATCTACTGACTCATAAATATGTTTTGCACTGGTATCGTAATGGTTGATCTTACGACCTGGATATTTATCTGAGCACAGTTTGATGTCGCATTTAGAGACGATTTGAATCTGTTCACGGACTGAACTATCTAGTGCTAGCGCCTCACCAAACAAACGTTCACACTCATAGTTACCGTAGATATCAGCATGATCAACAGTAGTAACACCGAGTTCAATATGCTGTTTAAGGAAGGTCAGACGTTGTTGCGGTGTCATTCCCCAATCGGCTAATCGCCAATACCCCTGAACCAGTTCTGAAAACTCTGGTCCATTTGGCGCCATTGTCACTTTCGAAACAGCTGTAACATTCGAAACCATTGGTTATCTCCTTATTTAAGTCTGCCAACATCCTATGCTTGTTTTACCTAGCTCTCAACGGGTAAACTTCGAAAAAACGAACTAGAGTACGAAGTTGTGAGCTTTGCAGACAGACTACAAGAATTGATTGGACAAGAGAGTGTTAGCGGATTTGCTCGACGTGTCGAACTATCAGAAGCACTCATTCGCAAATACTTAAAAGGTAGTGAACCAAGCTTAGCAAAAGCTAATCAAATCGCCATGAAAGCCAATTGCTCACTTGAATGGTTAGCAACGGGCTGCGGATACCTGTACCGTCAAGCTGATGTCGTTGACATGGATGCATACCAATTGGCCTATGATACTGTTATTGGTAGTCGCTTAGCGAAGAAGGACAGTTTCCAGCATCGTAAACTCATTACGGCATATCAATATTTACGCGCCACTAAAAAGCCAGATGGATACTTGGATGAATCAGGTATGAAAAGACTACTCACGTCACTCAGTGAATAAATAGCTCCTTGCAACTAAACTCGTGCAACAACCAGCCTGATAAGTAGTGCGTTCTTATTATTACTATCAGTAAGAACGCTCACCACATTGCTGCTGTAACCAACTCGCCAATTTTTTAATTTCTGGCTGTCTTGCGCGGCTCTTTTTGTAGACAAAATAGAAGTTATCACCTGTTTCTAAACCATGTGATGGAATCACTATTAAATCTTGCAAATCCCTCTCAGTCATCATATAGCCGTTAGCGAAGGTAATCCCTTGATCATATTTTGCCGCCTCTATTGCCAGCAGCATATGACTAAAGTGCTGCATATCTAAATCGTTAGGCATGGTGATACCACCAGTTTGGCACCACTTTTGCCAATCTTTACCACGTTCTCTAAAAACAGAATCCGTTGATAGTATTGGATAATTCCAAAGCGCCTCGGGCAGCTTTTGCCCATCGATCTCTTTCCATATTTTATGGCTACACACGGGATAGAGCACCTCACTATACAACGACTCCGCCACGAAATTACGTTTCGGTTTTTCGACCGTGATGAAACAGTCACCAATGTTATCTGATAGCTCAGGATCTTCAGCAACCATATTCAACGTTAGCTCAATTTCCGGGTAGAGGCGTTTAAAATCAGACAGTCTTGGAATCAGCCACTTTACCGCGAGTGAACTGTATAAAGCTAAACGGATCGTACCGCGCTCTCCCTCCCGAATTCTTTGGCTGGCCTTTGCAATCGACGCGACCGCAGGGCTAATCTCTTCTAGATAACTTTCGCCAATTTGAGATAGTGACAGTTTTCTTCCTTGTCGGATAAATAGCTCCTCACCGAGATACTCTTCTAATAAACGGATCTGATGGCTAACAGCGCTTTGAGTCACATTAAGTTCCTCTGCAGCCAACGAGAAGCTGAGGTTTCGCGCCACAGACTCAAAACAGTGAACAGCTCGTAATGGTGGAAGTTTCATTATCTAAATATCTAATACTAATTAAATATTTATCATTTCACTTCATCCTAGGTCATCTCGTATGCTCTCGTAAAGAGGAAGAGGAGAATAAACATGAAACCAATGACAGTCGGTTTAGCGATGCTTTTGCTGGTGTTTGGTAATCAAATTGCTATTTTGTCAGACGCACTGATCAAGAGTGTCGGTAATGACGTCGCTGTGTTTCAATTTGTCTTTTTCCGCCAGTTGTCAGCGGTGCTGATCTTATTACCTTTGTTCTTATTAAGTAAACCAAAGCACATTACCGAGGGTTTGAAGTGGCACACTTTACGAGCACACGTCTGGTTATTTGGTGCCATATTCATGGTATACGCCATTTCATCCATGCCATTAGCAACAGCGAACGCTATTTTCTATGCTGCCCCCCTCATGATGCTCCCTTTGGCAGCGCTGTTTTTTGGTGAGACACTTTCTGGTCAGACCATCACAGCAGCGGTAATGGGCTTTGCTGGCGTGCTAGTGATTATCAGACCTGATCAAATCGACTTTGCCGCCCTATCAGCGTTAATTGTTGCTCTGACGATCGCCGTGAACAACTTATTAATTCGTAAGCTGCCAAAACAGCAATCTGTGGTGCACACTTTACTGGTTACCAATCTAGTCGGCATGCCCGTATCACTATGTTTAGTTTTTATAGAAGGTCAGCCTTGGGACTGGAGCGCCTTTCCTGTGGCAGCCGCATCGAGTACCTTTATTTTGATTTATGCAGCGACATGCGTACTCACCTATCGTTCAGTAGACAGCAATAAAATTGCCAGTGCGGAATACAGTGGTTTAATTGGTGCCGTAGCAGTTGGTTTACTGTGGTTTGATGAAGTTCCAGATATCTTTATGGCACTAGGAACTCTGATGATTGTCATCCCAATCATCTGGTTGACCAAGCATGAAAACAAGCGCAAACAAGTGCATAAAAAGACCGCTATTATTGAAGGTTAGGTCACAGCAATATGAACAGTTTGTGAATGAAGTTTGTAATGTTTTTTCTATTTCATATACTTAATTGCGAACTTTGAAATGGAAAATCACTATGAAACGCTTAACTAGGACGTTATTGTTCTCATCTCTTTTAGCTACATCAAGTCTTCAAACAGCCTCTGCAGACGAGTGTGGAACGGTCACTATTGCTGACATGAACTGGAATTCAGCCACACTCATTGCCAACATCGATAAATTCATTCTGGAGCACGGTTTTGACTGTGATGCAGAGCTTGTACCTGGCGATACTATGCCAACAGGTGCGTCGATGATTTCAAAAGGGCAACCTGATATCGCGCCAGAGTTCTGGAGTAACTCTATGCGTGAAGCCTTGGATCTTGGCGTTAAGGAAGGTCAGATTCAATACGCGGGCACAACCCTTACTGACGGCGGCGAAGAAGGCTTTTGGGTTCCTGAGTACATGGTCAAACAAGATCCAACTCTTGCAACGATTGAGGGCGTACTTGCCAACGCAAAGAAATTCACTCACCCAGAAGATCCAAGCAAGTCCGCCTTCTATACTTGCCCTGCAGGTTGGAACTGCCAGATTTCTGCCGGCAATTTATTTAATGCACTAGATATGGAACAAGCAGGATTTGAACTGGTCGACCCGGGTTCAGGTGCTGGTCTTTCTGGTTCTATCGCTAAAGCATATGAGCGTGAAGAGCCATGGTTTGGTTATTACTGGGCACCAACGGCTGTGCTTGGTAAATACAAAATGGTCAAAGTCGACTTCGGTAGCGGCGTTGATGAAACCATGTTTAAAGACTGTATTACCCAAGAAGAATGTCTCGATCCGAAACCAACTATGTACCCACCTTCTGCCGTTGAAACTGTCGTGACCGATAGCTTTGCGAAGAAATCACCAGAAGCCATGGCGTATTTCAAGCAGCGTGAATTTAGCAATGCTCAAATGAACGGTCTACTTGCTTGGATGGAAGACGAGCAAGCAGATGGTGAATATGCCGTTGAGCACTTTATGAAGGAATACAAAGATACATGGACAGCATGGCTGTCACCAGACGTAGCCGCAAAAGTACAAAAAGCGGTGGATGCACTGTAAAAGAAATATAGCTCTTCATGGATTGTCTCTTTGGATTCAGAGACAAATTGGAGTGAGAGATTGACCCAATACTTGCCAAGGTGGCACTCATTGGCGTCAATCAAACTAAAAGAAGATCCCTTGCTTAGGGATCTTCTTAAATGGCAGAAGTAATCAAGGAGTAACAGATGTCTAATGCCAGTTGGTTGAGTGAAATACCTCAGCTAGATAGAAAACAACTACTCGAAATTCGTAAAACCCTCGATGGTGCTTACCGTGACTTCTCACGTGAATATGGCGATGCAATCGAATCTCTATTCGACCCTCTCTTAAACTTTCTCATTTGGTTTGAAAAACTGCTTCTTGCAAGCCCATGGTGGTTAATACTCGGGATATTGGTCAGCCTCGCCTACCTAGCAAGCCGCTCGTGGAAACTCAGTGCTTCCGTTGGTGTTGCTTTCTTTTTGATTGGATTTTTTGGAATGTGGGACAATACCATGCGAACCATGAGTATTATTCTCGTCTCCACCTTTGTCGCTATCGCACTCGGAATACCCACAGGTATTATTATGGCTCAGTCTAAGAAAGCCCGAGCCGTTATCACACCAATACTCGATATTATGCAGACCATGCCTGCGTTTGTTTATTTAATACCCGTCGTCATGCTACTCGGTATTGGTAAAATTCCGGGCGTAATTGCTGTTGTCATTTATGCCATTCCACCAGTGATTCGATTGACCGATCTCGGCATTCGTTTAGTGGATAAAGAAGTGCTTGAGGCGGCGACGGCTTACGGTGCAAGTCCAATGCAGCGCTTGTTTGGCGTGCAAGTGCCATTAGCAATGCCGAATATCATGGCAGGTATCAACCAAACCATTATGATGGCACTCGCCATGGTAGTTATCGCGTCTATGATTGGGGTGAAAGGATTAGGCCAACCTGTACTTAAATCTATTACCAACCAATACTTCACGTTAGGTCTTTTAAATGGTCTAGCGATCGTGGCACTTGCTATCATCTTCGACCGTGTGTCTCAAAGCTATGCTAAACGAACTCAAGCTCACTTAGGAGGAAGAGAATAATGACTCAACCTCAACCGATCATTCAAATCAAGAACCTCTATAAGATTTTTGGTCCTAAAGATAAGTCTTACTTGCAAGCCGTCAAAGATGGCGAAAGCAAAGATGAGCTACTCGCACGTACTGGTCATACTCTCGGACTTCAAGACATTAACCTTGATGTTTATCCTGGAGAAATTTTTGTCGTTATGGGGCTTTCTGGTTCTGGTAAGTCCACATTGATTCGCCACTTTAACCGCCTTATTGACCCATCTGAAGGTGAGATTATTGTGGATGGCTCTGACGTGATGAAACTATCCGACAAAGAGTTGCGCGACTTTCGCCGCCATAAGATGTCGATGGTATTCCAACGTTTCGGGTTGCTTCCACATAAATCCGTCATCGACAATGTAGCTTATGGTCTACAGATTCAAGGCTTAAATAAAACAGAGCGTTTAACCAAAGCAAAAGAATGGATTAAGACCGTAGGCTTAGAAGGCTATGAGCAACAATACCCTAGTCAGCTGTCTGGTGGACAACAACAACGTGTTGGTCTTGCTCGCGCTCTATGTACCGACGCAGACATCCTTTTGATGGATGAAGCCTTCTCGGCACTCGATCCGTTAATCCGAAGCGAAATGCAGGACCAGCTGATCGAACTTCAGGAAAAGCTGCACAAAACCATTATCTTTATCACTCACGATTTGGATGAAGCACTGCGCTTAGGTGATCGCATCGCAATTCTTCGCGATGGCGTGGTTGTTCAACAAGACAAACCTGTCGACATACTGCTAAACCCAGCGGACGACTATGTTGAAGCCTTTGTTAAAGACGTTAATCGTGCGCGTGCGTTAACCGTAGAGACAGTGATGCAGCCTCCTATTTCGCGCATTACTGCCGAAACTCTTGGTGAAGCGCTGACACAAATGCGTCGTTCAAAACACGATTATGGTTACGTTGTCACTGACGAAGGATATCAAGGAGTCATTACTCAAGAAGCGTTAGAGCAAGTTGAGCGCTCTGATTACCATAAGGAAATTCCTGATGAGATGTTGGATGATGTTCCTGCGGTGAAAAGCGATGCTTTGTTGGAGGAAGTGATTCCAGAAACGCTGGATAACGATCACCCTCTTCCGGTTGTCGATGACAACGGCGACCTTAAAGGCCACCTATCTAAGTCAACGCTTGCTGATGTATTAAGTGATAACACCAGCGAAAACGAAATCTCGGAAGAGGAAACGTCCGAGCCAAAAAAGGGCGCAACCTAACCTAACTAATGGCGCAAACCCAGCGTTTGCGCCATTCTGCCGCCGGATAATCGTCCGGCCAGTATTCTACTTGCTTGACGATTTCTCCATTTTCAACGGTATGAAACGTAATGGCTTTTGCTTTGATCTTTCCATCAGTGACATTCACATCGGTAACGACCGTATTACCCTCTGCAACAATAGAAATGATATCAAACTGCCACAACCCATTAGCGGGATACTCAGTGTTTACCGCAGCAAAGTTCTCTCTTCCCACGATTTTTTCATTCGACTGAGGCCAATGAACTTCAATACTTTCTGCTAAACACTCACTCGCATAATAGAAATCATTCCCTTCCATTGCACGCCAATACGCTTCAACTATCTGTTTAACGTTTTCCATAAATCAACCTTCCACGTTGTTACTGGTGATAATCTAATGTGGAAATAACTGTATACATATACAGCTTAGTGAATTTTGAGAACTAAGACAGAGAAGAAGCGAATGGTATAACGTCAGCTATACCGTCGTCCTTGGTTGAATGACGAAATTGCCCTCCCGAGACTCGGTATAACGATAGCGACTCTCTTTTAACAACCAAGACAGTGGATGGCGAACCCATGGCTGTGGGTCAGTTGGAGCAAAAGCATCGACACCCCGCAAGGAAATACAGTGCCAACCACATTCTTCTGCCTGAAGAATACAACGGCTTGCATGCCAAAGTTGAGCAACAATATTCACCTTGCGAACTTGGGTATAATGAATAGCCTTCAAAGCGACTTCTTTTGTAGTCATATAGGTCTCATTATGCCCGAACTGAATGGAAGTAACGCGCGACTTAAAATTTGGCTGAGAGTCTAGAGAACAATGTCGCAGATTTCCCATTGCAGGATAGCTTGAATCCTTGGCTGACTGAGCATAATAGTAATGACTTGCTCAGCAATGAGTTGATTAACCTCTCAGCCTTCTCCATATGAAAAGGCTAAAATCGGAAATCTAGGGTCAACGACGCCACAGGGTTCGGTGAAGTATTGGTGTTGATTAAGATAGATATCTAACTCACAAAGGGCCGTAGTTGTTATGAGTTGTTCGCAACGAGGGTAGTAATTACGATGAGTCAAAACCCACGAAGTGTCAGGCGTTATCAATTGATTATCAGTCCATGTTAGAACGGTACAAGGCTCTAGCATTTCCACTCCTCACGATATTCAGAAATTGCATTGCAGCATTCGACAACCCAAAATAGTTACCTATACTCCAAACTCAAGCCATCTCAGTAAAGCCTTACCTACAAACGTTCTGAACACGTAGTCTACTGAATGTAGTCGCGATTCATTATTCAAGTAAGTAGTAAACCGACTGAAAACTAATCTGTCTCAAACTTGGATCAAATCTAGAACTTAACCTATTCGCTACTCACGGTTTGCCTCTTCATGTTTTAACAAAGTCGCGCTTCAGTTTTATGAACAGTGAAAAACCTTTACGTCAAAATCGCTTCTAACCGCACCATAACTCCAACCTCACTTTCACAAAATTTGTAACGGCTAAGAATCTGGAACAATTAATGCAGTTGTAATCACAGTTTCTTATCGAAAGCGCAAATTGTCCTATTCGTAACACATTCAAGGAGAGAGATGATGTTAGATAACTTTGTAGACTCAATACAGGCGTACACTGAGCTTAAAGAGATAAGCATCCGTTCTGTATTTGGCGGGAAAGGCGTTCTGTCTAATGGTGTGATGTTTGCACTAATAAAGGGCAACAAGCTCTACCTTAGAGCACCGAATAGTAAGTTTAAGGACGAGTTTTCGCAATTAGGGAGTACGCCATACGAGTTTCACTGGCGCTCACCGTCTCGCAACTACCCTAGCCTTTCTAGTTACTACTCCATTCCTGAAGCGGTAAAGCATTGCGATAAACAAATAGCACAGCTCTGCGAAGAAGTTTGGAGTGTAGGTTTGGAAGAAAAAAAGCGTAAAGAAACGCCCACGCGCATCAAAGACCTTCCTAATATGCAATATAAAACGGAACGAATGTTACGTAAGGCGGGTATCAACTCCATTGATGAATTAAGAGAGCAAGGTCCTGTGAATGCTTATAAAGCAGTGTGTGGTAGCCACGATAAACAGCCGGGAATCAACTTACTGTTTTATATCGCTGGTGCGTTGGAAGGCATACATTGGAGTATCCTTCCTGAAACACTGCGAGAGACACTTTCTCGCCAAGCAGGCTCTGACTATCTTACTCATTAAAAAAACGCCCTGCGGCCAAAGGCTGCAGGGCAAAGCATTAATACAATGTCTATGTTGGATGCATGTGTTAATTGAAAGTGGACAGGACAACTAAGCACATGTCGCTATTAAACCACGTGCTTCATCAACTCGATAGAGAATAACCTTATCAAGGGATTGCAAACCCACTTCAATCGATGAGCAATTGTTTCGAAATGTGCCTGGCCCCCTCAACGAACAATATTTCCTTATCGGATGAGCTTCTTCTTTTGACTAATTCATTAAATTTATTGAGGTTAATTGATGGTCATTGTTGATACGGTAACCAACATATGGCGTGTCTTGGGTGGCGATTGCCCTGCTTGGTAGGGCGATGCACATCGTCGGTGTCACCGCGATTACAACATTTCTTAAGGAAAAGACACTGAGTGCTCAATCCGTATAATTTATGTTGGCGCAGTTCATTTATACTGCGCTTTCACTCATTATATCGGCAATGTAATAATCATTTACCTAACCAAAGCTACCAAAGTTTTTTAAATTACTTATACTCTCGCCCATCAGAATACGAGCGGTTTCGTATTCACTTGTTTGGTGGTAATGCAGTATGTTTCAAACTCTTGTCTCTCTGCCTCCAGCTATTGCACTTTCAATAGCCATTGTGACTGAAGTGATCGCAACTTCGTTTATTCCTAAGACAGAACAATTTACCAAGCTGGCTCCTAGCCTAGTGGTTGGTATCGGCTACGCCGTGGCTTTCTTTTTGTTATCTGTCACCGTTAAAAGTATGCCGGTTGGTGTGGTTTATGCGATCTGGAGCGGTGCAGGTATTGTCTTAGTAGCAACGGTAGGATACTTTGCTTACGGACAAACATTGGACCTAGCGGCAATTGTCGGAATCGGGCTTATTCTATCTGGTGTTCTTGTCGTCAACTTACTTTCGAAAACCGTAGGTCACTGATCTCGACCTCATCGATGAATTCACTGAGGGCCCTGATTTGGGCCCTCAGCTATTTGTAATAATCTAAACAGGCTTACCCCATACTTCAATTTCTTGGAAGTTGTTCCATTTGAGTAGCTTGCTGTTCACAGGGTCATTATTGCCGTTACAAGTAATTCTTAGGGTACGGGCCTGTTGACCACCAAGCTCTACGTCCACATAGCCAGTTGTATCTCCCGGCGTTTGGTAACTCATGAGTTTAGTGAACTGCACGCCATCGCTACTTACCGATATATCCATAAAGTACTGCCTTACATCGCCCTTAGCTTGTGAAAAACGCAGCACATCAAGGCTAGATATCTCTGACAACGTAATATCAAAATGAATCCCTTCACCTTTCGCCGTCCATTTCGTTGTAGGGTCACCATCAACAGCCATCTCTGGTGTATGATCCACTCGAGTCACAGAAGCCGCGACACCGGCGATTGTTAGATTCTCGCTTTCCGTTAAATCCTGTCCTAAGAAACCTAAGTAACGGCTTGGGAAATGATTTTCCTTATCTGGCGACAAAGTTGGGAAGATATAGTCAACTCCGGATTCCGATAATCCAAACCATCGACATAATGTCGCAGCATACTGTTCCGACGATGTGGTAGGTATGAACTTGTTGCCTATTGCGTCTGGACCATCCTTAACAAACTCTGGATAGCGACCATAAGCTTTGCCGCCTTTTACATTGCCGCCTATGACCAATTGGTTACTTCCCCACCCATGATCTGTGCCTCGATTGCTGTTATTTTGAATGGTTCTACCGAAGTCAGACATTGTGAAAGTTACTACGCTATCTTGCAATCCATCAGCCTCAAGTGAGGCATAGAATGCGGAAACAGCATCGTCAATCGTAGTCAACAAACCATCGTGTTTACCACGCTGATTGCTGTGATTATCGAACCCACCTAGCGATACAAAGAATACCTGACGTGCTTGATTAAGACCGCCACTTGATTGGATAAGCCTTTTAACCATTTTGAATTGAGATCCAAGATAACTAGAAGGAATGCTCGGGTCTTCTGGGTATTGGTCGAGCAGATCTCCCAATGTATCTTGAAAATCTAGGATGTCTTGGAAGCTCTGCAAGTATGCCTTACCAAATTCCGATGCATTGTTATCAGCAAGTAGTTTGGTAATATTATTGTTTACTGAATTTACCGACAAAGAGGACATTGCACGAATTCCCGATGAACTCACTCTAAGATCTTGGACTCCCGAACCATTCATTAGCTCGTTGCCACTGAAAGACAGATTAGGTGAAATGGATTCAGCCCCTGTCGCAAGTAGATCCATCATCATTCCAGCCCAACCGTAAGGATGATAGTGACTCGTCTCCCAGCTTCGCTGCCATGCTAGTTGCTGCTTATTATGCGCCCCCAAATTGGGAGAGCGTTTGACACTGTTATAGTTTTCCTTGGTTGTTGGTTCAATTAATGAACCAACATTAACGATACTTGTCGCCACTTTGGCCTCGAACAAACTGGATATTTGGGGCATAGCAGCATTGAGGGCTAAAGACTGCTGATTGTCGTCCAAAACATGACCAATTTGCGACACCTCATGTTCCCATAACTGAATATCTGGCCGGGAATCTCTATAATTATTTAAATTTTCTCCACCTGTTGGAACAAGCATATTAAAAGAATCATTACCACCATAGAGAAATAAACAAACTAGGGCTTTATAATCATTTCCTTCATTCGCTAAAGCGCTCGACGGCAATGATAACGTCAATGGAATAGAAGTTGCTGCAGAACTATAAAGAGTGCTTTTAATAAAATTACGTCTTGTTAATTTCATAGTACTTTACTCCTGAACCATAAAGTTGGGAGAAATAAATGCAAAATAAAGCATGGCTGATACCGAGTAGGGTTTATTATTATCGCTTTTTGCATTCCATAAACCTTCAAATCGAGGCGCTAAATCTGTAGGAACTTCTCCTCCAAAGAATCGATTTGCAATTAAATTTATAAGCTGTGAGTAGTCTCCAGATGCCGATACAAAATCCGACACATCCGGATAGAGTTCTCCAGAACTATTTGAGCTAGTTTTATAACCATTATCGGTAACCAGTTTCCAAGCAATATTGCTCATTTTTACGGTTTGGTTCCAATCAATGATCTCAAGTTCAGGAGCAGTTAACCCTTGTTCGCCAAGACCGCCCATTGGTAGGTAATCCGGAGAGTAGAAATTAAATACCGAAGGTGAACCCAGTGGATATTGACCAAAAGTGTCTTGATATAGCATGGCGTTTGGTGTGATAGTTGCGCCTGCCCCCGGTTTGCTATCCAAGGCACGATACAGATAGGTCATGGCCAATATGGGCTCGCGAAGTTTCGCGCGAAATAGACTTCCTTCTGCATTTACTTCGTCATCAAGTAACACTGCTTTAATCACTGCCGCTAGGTCTCCATCCGTTTGTTTAAACACGGATGACACTCGCCCCACATAGGCTGGAGTCGGGTTAGAGGTGACAAATCGCTTAATCAACAAGGTGGAAATATTCGGGGCGGTATTAGGGTGTTTGACTAGCACATCCAACACGTGATCGAGTTCTTGTTCCGCTCCAACGCCAGCCGGAAAGCTTTCTCCTAAAACCTCTTTTGATTCCATATCGTGGTATACATCGTTCGCTTCCATTGGAGCATTCATGCTGCTATTAGACATAAACCAACCAGTAAATATTCTTGCCATATCCTCTACATCGGCATCGTCATAATTAGCTTCGGGGTTACCTTGCTGGTCTAAATAAATTGTTCCGTTTGGATTAAGTTTATTTAGACCTATCGTAAACAACTGCATGATTTCTCGTGCATAGTTTTGATCTGGATTCACACCAGTTTGAGACTTGGGAAGGTTACCCACCATAGTCAAGTAATGCCCCATGATTGGTGAGCGTGTGACATGGTAAAGCAGCGTTTTGTAGTCGCTAAAAGCGTATGTTGTCAGAATGTCATAATAGTTGGCTAACTCTAATGGATACGGTGCCAACTGCGCATCACGGTCGCCCACAACCAGTATTTGACTGAGTGCGAAGGCAACTCGTTGACGTAACTGAGCCTCATCTTGCAAAGCAAGATCAAACCAAGCACAGACTCTCATTTCCTGAGTGAGAGTTGTTTGACCACGCTGTTGCTGCTGCACTAACGTTTGTGAAACATGGTTTGTGTAACTGAGGTTAATCTGTTGGTCGATCCAACCGTTTCTATCATCATTAACTAATAACGCTTCAACATCGCCTTTCTTAATTCCCATTGTCGCTGCATCAAGAAATTTAGACGCCTGTTTATATGATAAACCATCCATAGTTATTCCTTATATTATTCCCTAGCCCGCATTTATAAAACTAGTACCAACAAAATATATTTCAAACACAAAAACCAGATTTAAAATAATTCCACTGAAGCAAAATCACATATATAAAAATCAATACAAACACTTATCGACAAATTATATTAACCACAACAATTAGACTTTAAATAACATAATAGAAAACATTAAAATAAGAACAATTACTTTAATAATAAATAGATCAGAATAACTCGCGAAAAACAAAAGTATTTTTTAGGCGATTGTCAATCGTCGATAATCTAGATTAAACATTCCAATTTTCATCGAAGAATTTTATAAGGTGAGCAAATAACCGATTTTTAAAAAATTACAGATTGCTTTTCTAGCTAGTTCCTGCACCATAGAGGCTAAACTAATGTGCTACTAGTAAGAAATATCATGAGATCTCTGCCATGGAATGCTTGGTTACTTGCCACTGTCCAGCCTTTTGTCCTCTCTGTAGGCGCTTTAAATGTATTTTTGGGAGGCATTGTCGGTACCAGTCTTCATAGTGACCCAACCCTCGCTACTTTTCCGGTCACTGCTTTGATTTTAGGCGTATCGCTTAATATCTTTCCCGCAGCTCGTATCCAAAGAAAAATCGGTCGAAAGCGCGCTTTTGTTATCGCTGCGCTAGTAAGCAGCGTCGCGGCCTTCTTTGCAGCTTGGAACATCGATAATGGCAGTTTCTGGGGATTCTCACTGAGCACTTTTATTCTTGGTACTCAGTTAGCTTACGTCGGTCAATATCGATTCGCAGCAATAGAGAGTTGTGCAAACCCCTCACAACACGCCAGTGTGATCAGTTTGGTTTTAGTAGGTGGCATTGCAGCAGCATGGGTTGGTCCTGAACTGCTCAATTTAGGCCAGTTTATCCCAATGTTTGAGTCTGATTACGCTCGGGCATATGCGGCACTAGGGACTCTAGAGATCGTTGGTGCTCTCATTCTGGCTATCGCAATGAAACCTCTAAAGATTCACGATAGCAATAACGAGGTAGGTGAAGCGCGTACCCTTTCACTTCTACTTAAACAGCCCCTACTTTGGCTCGCTATCGGTGCTGGGCTTACCGCTTATGCAGTTATGGCTTTCTTAATGACAGCGACACCACTTGCGATGTCAGGTCATGGACATGATATCCAAAGCGCAAAATGGGTCATTCAGAGTCATGTCATGGCAATGTACTTACCCTCATTAATCACTCCGCTGATCATTAAGCGCATCGGTCTCTACAAGTTGATATCCTTAGGTTGCATTATATTCCTTGCTTGTATTGTCATCGCTCTACTAGGACATTCCGTACACCATTACTGGTGGGCATTAGTAGCACTTGGCGTGGGTTGGAACTTCTTATTTATCGGAGGGACAACATTATTACCTCAAACATACAAGCCTAGTGAGCGATTCAAAGTGCAAGCCGTAAACGATTTCTCTATCACTGGATTTCAAGCGGCGGGTTCGTTAGGAGCGGGATTCGTCCTCTATACTCAAGGCTGGGCATGGATGCTATTAGCCTCGTTATTTCCTGTTGCCCTCTTGTTCGCACTCAACTGGGTCGTCAAGCGATAACGTGTCATCACGTCAGCGCAATATAAGCTTGCTGCATGACGTGATGGCTTTTCCAACCAATTCTATTCTCGACAATATCAGCTGCAAATTATGGTTATGTTATAACACATCAAAACACACCCATTGACTTTGTTATGACTAAATACCTACTTCCTCTCCTGTTATTGTTAGCACTACCAGTACGCGCAGCAACCATACTTAACTCGATAAAACCATTAGAAATGATTACTTATGAATTGGTTCAACAAGCGATTCAAGCTCTTCATTGCTCTCACAAAATGCTTCACCTCACGATTACGCTTTAAAACCGAGTGATATTCAAAAAATCCAATCTGCTGATTTGGTTGTGTGGGTAGGCAGCGATCTTGAAGTTTTTCTGGCTAAACCTATCGCGAAATCCCGACGCTCACTCGCTCTCGCTAACAATGAAAACATGCCGTTAAGAACGTTTACCAAGCCATGCGGTTGTGGCCATAAGCACTCCCATTATGATCCCCATATTTGGCTCGACCCTGAACAGGCGAAAATTATTGCTCAATCCATTACCAGTGAACTTATTAAGATTTCCCCAGATCTGAAGCACGATTATTTGTCTAAATTACTGCAGTTTAATCAAACACTGTCTCTGACGGTTGAAAGGATAAAGCGACAACTAACGCCTATCCAACACCAAGGTTACTTCGTCTTTCACGATGCCTATGGTTATTTTGAGGACTATTTTGAACTCAACAACCTCGGTCACTTTACCGTTCATCCTGAACGCCCTATTGGCGCCAAAAAGTTAATTACCATCAAAAACACCATTGAAGATCAATCCGTCCAGTGTTTGTTTTCTGAGCCGCAGTTCACACCGGCTCTTGTGGAACAAACCGTCCGAGGTACTCGTGCTCAAAAAGGAGAACTAGATCCTGTAGGGAGTATGATCGCTGTTGAGAAAGGGAGTTATTTTCGGTTTCTTGAGTCTATCGCCAATGGGCTAATTCAATGTCTAAATTAAGGTAGGATTGAGATTTAAAGGCCGTTGAAACGGCCTTTAATATTAACAAAAAGTGCCAAGCTGACAGTGCGAGTAGCTGGCGTGCATATCGCTCACTTTGACCACCCTCTGATTGAGGTCTCCTTGACCAGCAAGTTGGATCTGATACCAACGATTATATCGCTTGTCGTCAGACGTTATGGTGTCGGCCACATATTTCAAGACCTGATCATAAGTCGCGACGTTTTTTTCTGACAAACGGTAGCTCTCAATAACTTGTTGTCGCTTTTCGTCAAGCTGGTTTGCCAATACGATACGATCGTTTTTCATCTCGACATCTTTTTCAGTAACGAGGAGCGCTAGATAGTAATAATTCAACGCCGCGTCTAACTGCGCTTTGTTTGCTGTTAATGTATCCAAATGGTACATCACATCGCTCTCATCAGGAGACGTTTTGTCGAAAGATGCCACAAAGTCTTCACTGTCTAGCGTGTCTCGCGAAAAAGACCAATCGTATACAACCAGCAGTCCTAACATCACTAATAGAACCCACTTTGTCTTCATCTACATCACTCTTTCAACTTGCCCAGAAAGATATTCGAAGCTTTCCTCTACCTCTACCCAGCAATCAACTGTTTGACCCTCTATCTCAAGGTTATCGCAATCTTCTAATACACCAAACTGGCCACTTGTAAGCATTACTACAATATCCATGTGTCATTCCTTGTGCAGTACTCAGATAGAATTAAAATTAGTATTGAACCGACAAATCTTCAAGCCAACAAGACTAAAGTCTTATCCATGATGACATGCCCCAAAGGGGTTTCTATCATCAATGCGGAGTCTCAATCAGATATAAAGATTTTGATTCTTGACCCGAGAAAAGTCTTAAATTAGGTCCTTACGTCTCTACCTATTTCCACGGTGTTATGCCTTCATTGCTTCGTTCGCCTTCATCACCAAGAAACGAGGACTCTCCATCGTGACCGCATAGCAGCGTATCTTTTCTCTCTTAAATGGGTATCCGCTTTCTTTCCACGGCTTCGAACATTTTGCGAAGCGGCCTGCGATTTGATGGCCGCAGTAGTGGCAAACTCCAAAGCGAGTTACTAGGCCCACGTTTGGCAACCACTCCTTAATCCGGCTCAGTTCTTAGGACACCTAAAACAAAAAGCCGGATGGCCTCTAGATTTTTGGAGTATTCGATCCAAATCGCCGCTCTCGAAGTGCAAGCACTGAGCCGCCCATTCCGAAGGTTAAAGGCATTCGAAAGCTCTGATTAATAACCAGTGAGCTCCATATATCCTCTACCCTGATGAGAGCCCTCAACGATAATTGGGCCTTCCCAATATGGGACGGAAAGTGGCATTTTGGCGTTAGGATTAAGTGCTGAAAGCTTTACGTTAATGCCCTGAGACACGACTTTTAGTATCCACTGCGTTGGGTATGATTGGCCTTCAATTATCGTTTGTTGAGCGGCTGACAGTTCTAGATCGTTTTGAGTCAAAGTAATGCCTCGACCATCTTTATACATTAATCGCCCATAAGAATAACTCGCTTGTCCGGTCGCAGCATCACGCAATTGAAAGACAACCAAACTCGTTACTTCGTCTAACCGTATCGCGAACCAATCCCACCCTTGTTGAGAATCGAGCAAAAATTGAGAGCTCCACTCTCGGTCTATCCAGCCTTGTCCAGATACCTGATGACTTTCTCCATTAATCGATACAGTGCCGTTAACATCGATAAAGGGCTGGCTGTAATAATACGATGCAACCTTTCCGTCAGCGCTTTTCTCGCTATAACCTTCATCACCTTGTTTTTGATAGGGAGCGGTTCGAGTCAATGACAATTGATAGCCAAATTGGTTTGATGCGACATCAAGGGTTGCTGGGAAAAGATCGTTGGTTGTGGATGTCCATTGCCAATCATCAATAAAGACTCGAAGCGGTTGGCTTGATACATCCGCTATTTCTGGGTGCTGGCGAGACCATTTCTCATCTGCAAGATGAGTATTAGGCGTAGTAATCGCACTGTGCGCCATAAAGATCTGCTGGCTCTGCCATCCATTTTTATTAGCTGGTGCCTCAGAACTCACCGCCAAGCGAAACTGTGTCCATTGAATACCATATTCTCGGCCTTCGGCATCCTGCAAGTTTGCCGTCAGATACCACCACTCTTGGCGAAAGTCGTTGTGAGCTTGATGATCTTCTGGAAAAGAAAGATTGCGACCACTTTTGACCTCTTCAAATTGACCATCATCGGAGCCTAGCATTTGACCAAAACTTGGAGCGTCAGGCTCACTGCACCCTATAATCGTCAGTAACGATAATACCGCCATTATCTGTTTGAACATTACAGTACCTCGCTTTGCAAACTTGCGACCACAGGACGAGTCACCAAACGCCACAAAGGAATAATGGTCGCGACGATGGTCACGACTACGGTTACGGTCGCAAGGCGAGCCACATCCATCCAGCTCCAAACAAAGTTCAAACTCCAACCAAATGCTCTCAATGTCACAATATCAGTCAGCACATAACCGACCAATGCGCCCAGTGGCAAGGCAACCAATAATGTGAACAGCACCAAAGTGACCATTTGTCCTACCACCATCACAAACAATTGCGATTTATTGACGCCCAGTGCATAAAGCCGAGCGATTGCGGCTTTGCGAGCGTCCAGTAGCATAAAACAGGAAGTAAATAAGCCGATAACAGCGACGAGTAACGTCACACCATTGAGAGCGCTGGTAATAGCAAAGGTTTGAGCAAATATATTGAGCGCAATCGCCTTAATTTCTGCCTGATCAAACAATTGACTGGAGTGTAAATTCAGTTTGGTTTTTAATGCTTGCTGCATAGCTTCGCGGTTACCGCTCACCTTCACACCTAAACTGCTTGGCACCATCGAGAACCCTTGTGATTGCCATAACTCAGGCGAGATAAGCACTTCGCCATCGGGCGAACCATAATCATAAAAAATGGCACCGACTGTCAGTGTCATGCCAGACATAAAGTCTCTAGGCAGCTCACTTCCCAGTACTAACCCCAGTTTCACTGCCATCGGCTCACTGATAGTCACGACATCCCCAGCATAGAAACGGGACCAAAAATCATTGACTTGTGATTGAAACACCATGGTTTGTTCTAAGGTTATACGATCTTTGGTACCTAATCGTGTGGGCAGTCCACTGACGTTAGATTGCACATAATATTGCTTATAGACCTCTTCCACGCCGTCGAAATGAGCTAACGTCTGCTCGACTTTAGTCATGTCACTTTGTGCAGGACTGACATAAATATCCGCATGCAGGCGCTGCTCTAGCCAATGTTTCAATGTCGACTCGAAACTGCCCACCAAGGTGTTCATTCCTATGTTAGCGGTAATAGCCAACAACAGCGCCATCATAGCCAAAGACAAAGGTGCAATCAGTTCCCGCAATTCCGCAAACAGGTACTGGACCAACCCAGTAGAGGTTTTACGTTCTGCTATTCGAGCCAGCAGGCCAAGAGACTTGGGCAGCAACATTGGAATCGCAACAATAAACACACCCAGCCAAAACATCGTTAAGCGAAAATAACTACTCAACCAAAGGCCAATGAGTGCCACCACCACAAGTATCAGCCCAACGATCATCAAGCGGTTTTCATTGCTCTGTTCAGGAGATTGATAGAATCCGCCGTGGGAGGATAAGGGTTGTTGTACCCTCTGTTTGAAATGATGCCAACAAGCGAACAATGCCGCTACTAACGTAAGTAGCAATGCCTGAGCCCACCATTGCCATTGCCATGTTCCCGGCAATAACGTTGCGCCGTAAAGCTGCTCTAAGGTGAGTGCTACCGTGGGATGTAACCAATGACTTAATTGGATACCAAAGATAAACCCAAGACTGGTGCCTACAGTGACCAAAAGCACCAGTTCTAAAATCAGCACCAAGAAAACCGTGTTAGGTGTGAGTCCCGCTTGCTGCATTTGCACTAACAGCCGATTGCGTTTCAGTAAGCTGTATTTCACACCGTTGTAGGCAATGAATAATCCAACCAGAAATGCCAACATACTCATTGCAGTGAGGTTGAGGTGAAAGCTCTCTGTCAGTGAACCAAGGTCTGAGCTTTTTGTATTGGCAACCCATTGTGCTTCGCCTGATATCAACGCTTGCCACTTAGTATCGTCCGCCACCTTGTTATCTAATATTGCAATGTAGCTAAGCTGCCCCTGTTTGTTCAGCAAACGTTGGGCAAGGCTGATATCCACCAGCAAGCGACTTCCCAACTGCCATTCGTCAGGTACGACAACAAACTGGATAGCAACGTCGTCCAAAACAGCAGTCTTAGTGCCGCCCATCCTTTGATACTGAGTTTCGCTTACAATGACAAAAGGTTCGCCATTCATCAAATTCGCCAGAGGCAATGCTGAATTAGATAAAGACACATCATCACTCTCTGACTGTAATCGAGAGCGTGAAGTGACGGCCGCTACAATGTCACTTCCTTGGATAGAATAACGTCGCCCAGTATCATCTCTCACTCGGCCCTCAAGTATTGGCAACGATTGACTCAACCCAGATTGACGTAATGAAAAGTACACGGATTCAGCAAGATAGCGCTGTCCAGGCATTGGAATGACTAGATAACTCGCCTTGACGCTAAGCGACTCTGCCGATTCCGCGTAACTGCGTTTTGCGTTTAAATTGATCGCTTGCACGGCCACAAATAACGTCACTGCCAAGATAATGCCAATAAGAATAGCGAGTGCCTGTAAAGGCGCTTGACGATAGTGGGCAGCAGAAATGGACAGAGCGACTCGTAGATGGGTTCCGTTACGGTGTTTCATAAAGCAATCCGTTTTCTAGACGGCAACGTCGCTGCATAAACGCCGCACATTCTTCGCTGTGAGTGACAAGCAAAACAGATGTATTTCCTTCGCGGGTAATATCTTCTAACAGTCGCATCACTTCCAAACCCGCTTTCTGGTCAAGGTTTCCGGTGGGTTCATCTGCCAAAAGCAATGCAGGTTGATGCGCCAACGCCCTTGCAATCGCCACTCGTTGTTGCTGACCACCTGATAACGCAGAAACGTGGCGTTCAAGCAGTGGTTGAATATCCAATTTAGCGACTAAATAGTCGCACCAAGCGTCCCACTTCCGTTTGTTTAAACTTAAAGGAAACTCAATATTCTGTCGGACATTTAACGGCGTTAGCAGGTTAAATTGCTGAAAGACTACGCCAAGCTTGTGGTGACGAAAATAGCCCCATTGCTTATCGTTCCACGTTTGCGCCAATTCACCAGCCAACTCTAAGGTCCCACTGGTCATTGGCTCGAAACCACCCAAAATATTCAATAGCGTGCTCTTGCCACTGCCACTTGCGCCAGTGAGTGCCATGCTCTCTCCCTCCGCCAGCGACAAGTTCACTCTGTCCAATACGTGATGAGATTCTTTTCCGTCAATAAACGTTTTGACCGCATCTTTCAATACCACTACTGACCTTGGTAAAACCGTCGCTCTTGGCGCTATTGAGCTTTCCATCCAGATTCCTTATTTGGGTTTGGAAACTTTATACGTACTCGTTAAGGTAACGGATGCTTACCTTGTTGAGCGAGCTAATTATCGCAATTATAACGGATATTTCTTGTGCGTTGCGTCCACTCATTAGCTAAGTCGTTGTGTTTTCGTTAATCCACTGCGTCATTCCACATATTCCTGAAAGAAATCGTTCTCCAAACCATAAATTAAACTATATTGATACAAAACGTATCGATATGTACAATTAAAATGCATTCAGTAAAAGGAATTAAAACAACCATTGGCGAGTCGCCGATTTGGAAACCCGACACCAATAGTCTCGTCTGGGTCGAAGCTGCAGGTAGTGAGATTTTTGAGTATTCGATTCACAGCCAGAATACCCAAGTCTTTCACGTACCTTTTGATATCACGGCGATTGCACGATGTGAAGGCAATGGTTGGATATGTGCTAGCAAACAGGGACTGTTTTATTGTACTTCGAGTTTTGACGATTTTACTCCTATCGCTGATCCCTGCTTTGGTTCAACTAAGCTTCATTTAAATGATGCGGTTACGGCGCCGAATGGTCATTTATGGTTTGGTTCGATGAACCACAAGCAACTTGAAGCTCCTGATGGCAAGCTTTACCGACTAACGGCGAACACCGCGCTTGAAATGGATTCTGGATTCAGCGTCGCCAACGGCATAGCGTTTAACCCTGCACTCAAACGCGCCTACTGTTCAAATATGTTCCAAAGAAAAGTATATGAATATCAACTTGATGATTCGATGACCCAAATAATTTAAAAGGCGGTGTTTGTTGAGCTCGATGAGTGCAAGGGCTACCCTGATGGGCTGTCCGTTGATCGCCACGGAAACCTGTATATCTGTCACTGGGACTGCGGCATCATTTCCTATTACACTCCATCACAGAACAAAATAGGCCATGCCACACAACTTGGTGAAATCAATCTTGCAGTTAAGCACGCTACGCGCTGTACTTTTGGCGACGAAGATTTCAATACCTTATTCGTTACAACGGCAGATTATGAGCTTACCACTCAAGAGTCGGTGTTATATCCCAGTTCAGGAGAAGTCTTTATTCTCGATGCGCCGACTCAAGGACGAGAAGAATATCGGGTCAATAGCGACGTTTTGCACCACTCAAATCAAGTCAATGTCTCTTTAACCAGTTGAAACTCGTAAAATACTTTGGGAATATAAAGTTTTGCTGCCCACATGACTGCGTTAACGCAGTGACATTGGATATTATTTTAGGGTGAGCTTTTAAAAGGAATCTATGGTGTCGGAAAAAGTAAATTCAGTCGATCGTCTTATCAACGTTATTGAACGGATTGGCGAAGCAAAGAGTCCTATCTCAGCTTCTGATATTATCTTCGAGTCAGGGATTCCCAAGCCTACTTGCCACCGACTGTTGCAGCAACTCGATGACGCAAACTACATCCAGTCTGATGAACGCGGTCATTTCTATCCAGGCTCACAAATGCTATCTATCGCGTTGGATGTAAGATGGACCAATCAGCATAAACTGCAACGACAAGCTATTCTGCATGGCCTTTCTCGTAAACTAGAGGAAACCTGTGGTTTGGCCTTGGCGAATGATGACCCTAGCCCGCATATGGTCTACTACGACCGAATTCAAACCAATTGGCCGCTGCAAATTGTCATTCCGGTTGGTTTTCCCACTCCAGTGTAGGCATCCGCCAGCGGCAAGCTTTATTTAAGTACTTTGACGCCTCCTCAATTACGTCGAGTATTGAGTAAGATTGAGCTCAGCCAGTGTGCGAAGAACAGCATTATCGACAAGCAGAGCCTAAAAAAGGAGCTAAGCTTTATTCAACGCAGAGGATACAGCGTGGATGATGAAGAGTTCATTGATGGTATGGTGGCGATAGCACTTCCCCTTTATGACCAATTTGGCAACTTTATGGCAGCCTTATTTTGTCATTGTCCAAAGAGCCGCAAAACCGTTGCCGATCTCGAAAATTACCTCCCTATTCTTCGTGTCGCCCAACAGAGCCTAGAAGCCGTATATCAGGAAATGAAAGAACTGGCGGAAAGTAAATAGCAAGGTGTGACTCATCTTTACCTAATCATACAGTCACATAGCTAAAGCTTCCTTAAACTGGGGGCATAGTAATTACCAAACTTAGCTGTTTTTCACTCAGTTCGTTAGCTGTTCACGTTCGCTATCTCGCCATTTCAAGGAACTCATCAGATTATGAAAAAGCTCTGCTTTTTAGCTGCATTACTCATCACTGGTCATGCACAGGCACAATGGGACAACCCTGTCGACCGTTATGCCAACGAATATAAAAACCATATCTCTGCTAAATGCCCGATTCCAAAAGACAATATTCAGCATTTTGTGTACTTTGCACGTGATCGAGAAGCCATACACAATCACCCATTGCTAAACAACACTCGCTTTTCGGGTGCGCAAATCATGTACTCTTGGGCAATGTTAGAACCAGAGAAAGATCAGTACGACTTTTCTATGATTCAAGCCGATTATGACTATCTAAAAGCACATGGCAAAAAGCTCTTTATTCAGCTTCAGGACGCGACCTTTGATCCTCGCTACAAAGGTGTACCTAGCTACCTCTTGTCTGATGAATACGATGGTGGTGCGGTTTACCAATACACAGACGACGGTGAGCCAGAGGGTTGGGTGGCAAAACGGTGGGACAGCAAAGTAAGAGCGCGTTTCGCGAAACTCCTCAACGCATTAGGAACACAGTTTGATGGAAAAGTGGAAGGCATCAACCTTCAAGAAACCGCTATTGGCGTTGAGAAAGATCCAAGCTTCACTGAAGCGAGTTATGTCGAAGGACTCAAGGATAATATGCGAGCCATGAAACACGCGTTCCCAACCTCCACCACGATGCAATACGCCAACTTTATGGTTGGTGAATGGCTACCATGGGAAGATAAAGGTTACTTAAAGAGTATTTATCAATATGGGCAAGAAATAGGCGTTGGCCTCGGCGCACCTGACCTTATGATGCGAAAACGCGGACAATTAAATCACGCCCTAGCAATGATGCATGAGAATAACTATACCGTGCCACTTGGTATCGCGATACAAGATGGTAACTACATTGGCCAAAGCAACAATACTGACGTCGTAGATAACCGACAAAGTCTT
>NZ_OANU01000080.1 GCF_900089835.1 Vibrio thalassae
AATCGTCGGTCTCGACGACAGTAAACGTCAACAGTTTGAGTGGATTCATCGACCTTAATCGACTGGATTGCCTGCCCCTGAATATGTAAAAGCTGAGAAAGTAACTGGGTCAAAATAGGATTCATCCATACTGACTAAAAAAGGGTTATTAGTCAGTATGGTAGAAGTCATAAGTATTGCGTTATGACTCAACAAAGCGGAGAAGAGCCTGTATGAATTTGTCAAAACACACCTCACAGAGCATTACATTTATAAAAAAGCCCCTCACAGTGAGGGGCTCAATCGTATTGTTTTAGCTTTTTTTAGATCACTCGTCGTCTTCTAATGGGACAAGCTTGGTGTTTCCACCACGAATTTTCTCTCGTCTATGCTGGATAATGGCGTAAAAGCCAGGTATTAAGAATGTACCCGCGAGCAAGACACACAATAGACCGCCGACTAACGAGATACCTAAGGAGTTCTGACTTACATGCCCTGCTCCTGAGGCAAAAATAAGTGGGAAAATACCTAGAATAAATGACCATGACGTCATATTAACGGCACGGAAGCGAAGCATACCGCCTCGCACCGCAGCATCATCAATAGCGACGTCTTTATCTTCACGTTCAAGTTTGGCGAATTCAACAATGAGTATTGCGTTCTTCGCTGCCAATGCTATGAGTAACACAAGCCCGATTTGTGCATATAGATTCAGCGGTGTGCCTGTAAGGTTCAAGGCGATAAATGAACCTAATGTCGCGACCGGTACCACCAATATAATGGCTAACGGGATGGTCCAACTCTCATATTGAGCCACCATAAACAGGTAAATAAAGATTAGTGCCAATGCAAACGCATATATCGCTTGGTTACCCGCTAGAATTTCTTGGTAAGCCATCCCGGTCCATTCATATTGATAGCCCATCGGTAATACTTCAGCAGCAACCCTTTCTATCGCAGCAATCGCATCCCCACTTGAGTAACCTGGAGCGGGTTGCCCTTGAATCACGGCGCTACGATACATGTTATATCGCCATGCGACATCTGGTTCGAACACTTGCTCGTAGGAAACCAATGTACTTAACGGAATCATCTCCCCTTTAGAAGAACGCACGTGGAATAATTGTAGATCTTCCATGCCACTTCGATACTGAGCATCGGCTTGCACTGTGACACGGAAGTTTTTCCCAAACATCGTAAAATCATTCACATACAAGGAACCTAAGTTACCCTGTAGCGTTTGGAATATTGATGATAAAGGAATGCCAAGTTGTTGTGCTTTCTCGCGATCTATATCCACGTAATAATGTGGCACGTTAGCACGGAACGTACTGAATGTATAAGCTATCTCTGGCTGTTGGTTCGCCGTTTGAATCACATCTTGCATTACTAAAGCAAGATCTGTCCTGCTTCGTCCTAATGTGTCTTCCAACACAAATTCAAAACCTGAAGCAGCGCCCATACCAGGCACTGCTGGTGGTCCCATCGCAAATACGACCGCGCCCGGGATTTGTTGCGCTGCCATACCATTTACTCTTGCTGCTATGGCGTTTGCCGAGTGATCGCCCTCAAAACCGTTGCGCTCATTCCAGTCCTTGAGTTTGATAAACAACGACGCACCGTTGGATGCTGCCGCACCCGTCATAAACGCATAGCCATTGGCAACCGTAATTCCATCAATTCCAGGTTCTTGTTCTACTAATGCCACCAACTGTTCTGTGGTTTCGGTAGTACGCGACAGCGACGCGGAATCAGGAAGTTGAACGTTGACCAGTAAGATACCTTTATCTTCTTGTGGCACAAACGCCGTTGACGTATTTTTCGCAAGGAAAGTCACTGCGCCTACCGCTATTACAAAGAATGTCATCAGCAATAAGGCTTTTTTGACTAAGAAGCCAGCGACTTGGCCGTAACGCATCGTAAGACGCTCAAGTAGACCATTAAAGGTTTGGAACCAACGTGCGGTATTACCACCACCTTGCTTCAACACCAACGAACACAACGCTGGAGATAGTGTTAAAGCATTAATGGAGGAAATAATTACCGAGATACAGATCGTTAACGCGAACTGGCGATACATAATCCCAGTAATCCCCGGTAACAGCGTTACTGGTATAAAGACCGCTAACAGAACTAACGTGGAGGTAATGATTGGACCCGTTACCTCTTTCATCGCCATCAACGTCGCTTTTCTTGGTGAAATATGCGGATTACGCTTCATAATGGTATCCACGTTCTCAATAACAAGAATTGCGTCGTCTACCACGATACCAATAGCGAGAATAATACCAAACAAGGTCACCGTGTTAATGGTGAACCCTGTCATGTTCATAACAGCAAATGTACCGATTAATGAAACAGGGATAGCAACAACTGGAATTAATGTTGCTCGAGCGCTACCTAAAAACAAATACGTTACGGCAATAACCAAAAGAATGGCTTCAACCAGTGTTTTAACCACCCCTTTTATCGATTCCGCAACAAAAACAGTCGTGTCGTAGCTGGTTTCATACGCCATTCCCTCAGGGAAATTAACACTCAGACGCTCCAACAGTTCCATGACGGCTTTGCCACTTTCAAGGGCATTAGCATCGGACTGCAGGTTCAATGCCACAATGGACGCGTCTTCCCCTCGGAATTGACCACTTCCATCATAGAACTTCTTACCAAGCTCAACGCGAGCGACATCTTTTAAATAAACCGTAGAACCGTCAGAGTTCGCTCGAAGTACAACATTTTCAAATTCACTGACTGACTCAAGACGCCCCTTGGTAACCAAGTTGAACTGAACTTCCTGGGGATCTGCATAGGGAGCGGCACCAACGCGACCAGCAGCAACTTGAACATTCTGCTCGGCAAGCGCCGCATAAACGTCGCTAGTGGTCATTTTTAGATTCGCCAACTTATCGGGGTCAAGCCAAACACGCATTGCGTATTCGCCACCACCAATAACGTTAACTTCACTGATCCCTTTGACACGGGCCAGTTGGTCCTTCACATTTAAATTGATGTAGTTAATTAAGAATTGATCATCAAAACGTCCGTCAGGAGAATAGAAGTTCAAAACCATCAATAAGTCTGGAGAGCGTTTCTTAACGGTAACACCGACCATTCTCACTTCTTGGGGTAACTTAGATTCAATCTGTGACACTCGGTTTTGAACGTTGACCTGAGCCATATCTGGGTCGGTACCGATGTCAAACGTCACATTGAGGTTATAAGAGCCATCATTGGCACTTTTAGAGGACATATAAATCATGTTCTCAACACCATTGACGGAAGTTTCAATTGGGTCGGCAACGGCCTCTTCGACAACCTCTGCACTAGCACCTGTATAAAATGCAGTGACACTGACTGATGGCGGACTAATCTTGGGATACTCAGCGACTGGAAGCACCATGAGTGATATCGCACCAGCCAATGTGAGTATTATTGAAATAACCAACGCAAACTTTGGTCTTTGAATAAAGAAACGACTTAGCATGTATTAGGCACCCTGTTCTGCTGGCTTAGGCTCTTGAATACGTACAGGGATTCCATTTCTTACACGTTGTAAACCTAGAGTAATAACCACATCGGTTGGTTTCAGGCCAGAGCGAACCACAATGCCAGTTTCTACTTGAGGGCCTAGCGCTACATTACGACGTTCAGCGATGTTACCTTCCGAGACGACCATAACAAAGTCACCTTCAAGGTCGGTTTGAACCGCTCTGCGTGGCACAGTTACGACGTCGCTTGCCTCTTTCTCCATCAATTCAACGCGAATATGTTGACCTGGTAACAGTCTTTGATTTGGATTTTCCACTACCGCACGCATGGCCAGCGTACCCGTGTTGAGGTTTATGCGGTTCCCAAGAAAATCAATTTTTCCTTGTTTGTCATACACGCTTCCATCTTCAAGAATCACGTTAACCGCAACGCCATTAGACTCATCGGAACCGTCCCCCTCGATTCGGTCCATACCTAAAGCAAGGCGCTCTCGCTCCGAAATGCTGAAAGAGGCGTAGATTGGATCCATGCTAACTAGGGTTGTTAACACACCTGATGACGGAGACAACAAGTCACCAGTACTTACTTTACTGTCTGAAATTCGCCCGGTAAACGGCGCTCTAATCGTGGTGTGTGATAAATTAACTTCTGCGACTTTCTGCTGCGCAATGCCCGCTTCTAGTTGGGCTCTCGCACTCATCAACGAGGCCGTTAGCGCATCAAATTCGGCTTGAGAAATGTTATTGGATTTCACCAGATTCTTGCCGCGCTCGAAGTCCAGTTCTGCCTTCTTTAAAGAAGAGCGTGCTTCGGACACAAAGGCTTTCGCGCTGGCAACTTGAGCTTCAAAAGTCGATGGTTCAATGGCGTAGAGCAACTGTCCTTTTTCTACAATTTGTCCTTCTTGGAAATGACGCTCCAATAAGTAGCCTGACACTTGAGCGGTAATAGCCGTGTCTTCTACCGCATCCATCCGTCCAATGTAAGTTTTGCTCTGTTGATGTGGAACCACCTCTACCGCTTGGGTTTGAACAAGAGGCGCTGGTGCGTTTTGTTGGGTAGTAGTCGCTTCACCGCATCCTGCTAGAAGAACAGCAGACACAAGGCTAGCAACAAGTAATTTTTTAGGCATTGAAACACCATTTAATCTTCTAATTGGAACAAGCTTTGGCAGACTAGCAAATTACAAGTCTGCTGAATGTCCGAGAAATATTAATAGTTATCTCTAAAGTGTTTCAAAATATAACAAACTGTTTTTATATAGTTTTTTCTATATCTTTTGGAAATGCGTGGTGATAGATATTCATAAAGTCAGCACGGATTTCTTGCTCTAAATGCGTCGCTAATTCAGTGGGACAAAATATCATGATGTGTAAAACTTGCTCGCCTGTTACACCACTAGAAATATGAATGTGCGGCTCCGAACCTGGAAGGTCGACTCCCGCATGTTTTTCTATCACGCTGTTATATCGGCGAGCTACATCAATAAAGCTTTCACTATGATGTTCAATCTTGCTCGTTAGATCGGGTAGTAGCGGGAATAGATTGTCAAATCCTGGAACGACAATTGAAAAGCTATGATAGACATACCTTTTCATAAAGTTCAGGTTTTTAACCGCATAGGTAAAAAACATACTATTGGGAAGCGTGATCGTCTTTCCCGTGAAATGATACTGACCATGATAAAGGTCAATCTCTTGTATGACCGTTGCCATCAGGTTGTGCTCAATAACCTCGCCGCTCGTCTTACCCACTTCAATCCAATCACCGATTCGAAACGAACGTGAACTGGCTCTTTGAATCGAACCTGTAAAACAGAGAATAATCTCCTTGGAGGCAACCACGATAGCGACGGCAATAGCGGTAACGGACAGCGCGAATTCGCTGATCTCAGATTTCCATACCAAAAACAAAGTGACGACAATAACGGCAAAGGAGCCGTTTTTGGTTCTCGACATCCATTTGCGTTGCTCCTCTGATAGAAAAGCAACATCTCCACGAATACCTGACAGTGCCACTCGACGTATAACTAAGATAATAAAGACGACCAGAAAGCTTAATAACAGTTTGTTTTCTATTAAGAACGCTATTACTTTTTGAAAATCTTCCATGGTCGCCTACTGCATAACTTAGTTTTCCCTAACGATAACGAATTGCGGTGTCTTTCGCAATTTGCACAATCACGTTTACCGCCAATTCCATACCTTGAACCGTAATAAATTCATGAATTCCGTGAAAATTATAACCACCTGTAAAAATATTCGGACACGGAAGCCCCATAAACGACAGCCGAGCACCATCGGTACCGCCACGAATGGGTTTAATATTAGGCTTAACATCGCACGCTATCATTGCTTGCTTAGCAATCTCAATAATATGAGGATGAGGCTCAACCATCTCTCTCATATTAGAATAGTTATCCGTAATCGTTAACGTCACTCGTTCTGTTTTATCCCCTTGGTTAAAGGTCGCTACTTTGTTTTTCAAATACGCCTTGCGTCGCTCTAAGCCATCTTGCTCAAAATCACGCAAAATATAATGCAGTGTAGATTTAGCAACAGACATTTCAGCGGTGGTTAAATGATAGAAGCCTTCATATCCGTCTGTCGTTTCGGGAGTTTCATCAGCGGGCATCTCAGCTTGGAAACGCGCTGCCAATGTCATTGAGTTAACCATCTTGCCTTTGGCGGTGCCCGGATGCACATTGTTACCATGAAAAGTCACTGTAGCAGCGGCAGCATTGAAATTCTCATACTCCAATTCTCCAACAGGTCCGCCGTCGATGGTGTAAGCCCAGTTAGCTGCAAATTTCTCAACATTGAATAGGTCGGCGCCACGGCCTATTTCTTCATCAGGGGTAAATGCAATTTTAATATCGCCGTGCGGGATCTCTGGATGTTCAATAAGAAATGCCACTGCAGATATTATCTCTGCAATTCCGGCTTTATTATCTGCGCCTAATAACGTCGTCCCATCTGTGGTAATGATGTCGTGACCATGTAACTGATGCAGATCTGGATATTGTATAGGTGAAAGCACTTGTTCACCTTTTCCCAATGCGATGTCACCACCTAGGTAATTCTCTACCAGTTGTGGTCTGACATTCGCACCTGACGCATCCGGCGCCGTGTCCATATGAGCCACAAACCCTACAGCAGGCACGTCATACTCGACGTTCGATGGCAACGTCGCCATTACGTATCCATTGTCATCGAGAGTGACGTCTTGTAAATCTAATGACAGAAGTTCGTCTCGGAGAAACGCAGCGAATGTGGTCTGTCCTTTCGTGCTTGGACAACAACCTAGTGACGGGTCTGATTGCGTGTCAAACGTGACATACTTGAGAAACCGGTCGATAAGACTTGTCATTTTTTCACCTTACGTTCTTATAAATACAATGACTCATCATACGTAAACCCAATGTCAGGAAATTGCGATGAATCAGTTTTATATAGATTGCGACAAAAAAACGACATTTAATATACGCCTACTCCCCTACGCCCTAAATTTAATCACTTGGGCTGATGACGATCGCCGTCGTTAACTTAATAATAAGTTTATAAATTTCCAATCCCAATCTAAATGTGGACTTATCTTATGACGTTCAACAAACATTATGCCTTTTCCCCAGAGGAGATAGGAGAAGCTCTCGAAGTAACCAATGAAAGTACAGTTGAAGAATTAGAAAGGATTGAACTTGTCAAAGCAACCCAGGAAGCTGGCGGCTTTGAAAGCCAACGCTAAATGGAGTCGCCTGGTAATGAGTAAAAAAAAAAGCATCTAGATCACTAGATGCTTTTTTAAATTCTTTGTGTTTATCGGTTCAAACCGATATCACGCTGCATATGACCAGATAGTTCGTTTGCGTAGTAAGTGTTCTGTACTTCGCCTTTACCAAACATAATATCTAGTAGGTGTGCAATCAATCCTTTGAAGTTAACCGCGTAGGTTTTCTTTTCCATAGAGGGTACAGCGATAGTTTCGATGTTCATTGCTTGTGCCATGATTGCCTCTCTTAAAAAACTGGGTAACTCGTTGTTGTTAACGACAATATTAGGTAAAAAAACGCTGTTTAAAAAATGACAAAATTTGGATATTCACATTAGTTAATCTAATAAAACAAAGCATTAACAAGCGACGTTCTTAGCAATGTCACCACCCTGAATATTCATGCTAAAAAGACGCATTTTGATGAATATTTATTGCCAACTACATCTGCCCAACGCTAGATGTTTCATTGTTGTTAAACAAAAAAACCTCTTATTACTAAGAGGTTTTTATTGTTAATCCGTTAGCTGTTCTTATCCAAAGACACCGATTGGCGTTTTTCTCGATAAAGAGATGCTATCGTCGCAACCGTCATGGTCACTAATATCACACTTAACGAAACCCAAGTTGGGATCTCCCAAGCCGATCCAACGAGCGCCATCTTTATACCGATGAAGATCATGATGAATGACAGTGCAGGTTTTAAGTACACAAAACGATTCATCATTCCCTCTAGTACAAAGTACAAAGAACGAAGACCAAGTAACGCAAACACGTTAGCAGCAAGAACTAAGAACGGTTCTCTTGTTACCGCGAAAATGGCCGGTATTGAATCCAAAGCGAACATTATGTCCATAAACGCGATCACGCCTATTACCACCAGCATCGGGGTAAAGACACGCTTACCATTTTCGATAATGGACAGCTTATTACCATGAAAGTCGTCGGTTACCGGAACTAGCTTTCTAATTACACGTTCAGGCAGCGGATTTACTTCATCTTCGTCAGAGTCTTTAGCCAGCTTAATACCGGTCCAAATTAAGAACGCTGCAAATAAGTACATTACCCAGTGGAACTCAGCAAGCAGCTGCGCACCAACACTGATCATGATCGCTCTCAAAACCAACGCACCAATTACACCCCATAACAATGCTCTTGGTCTTAGATGTTCAGGTACTGCGTATTGATGAAAAATGATCGCAAACACGAAAAGGTTATCGACACTTAGGGATTTCTCTAACAAATAACCCGTTAAGAATGAGACTGTCGCTTTTTCAGCGGTATAGTCACTTGCTGGTGCATAAAAATCCCAGAAGAGATAGATCGTTGCCGAGAACGCAAAAGCAAGTAAAAACCAAAACACACTCCATATCGCTGCTTTGCGGATAGAGATTTGTCCACCACGAGTTTGATATATGTCTAACGCCACCAGAGCTAGCGTTAAAACGAAAAAGGAAACGTAAATAGATGGGCTCATAAGTCCTCCAGGCGGAAGGACGATAGGTATGGGTGTCGACCTTCCACAAACAAATACATCACCCAGTAACAAAATACTGGGCATTTGATTGCGTTGGTCTCGTCAAAGCGCAAAGTGCGCTCTTATTTGCCGGATAAGCCCTAGACTTAACGAGATGACGACAAATAAACGGGTGACTACTCCCCAAAACGAGCGGATTGTATTCCTCAAATATGAGGTTGTCTATCTTTTTTTTAAAGGCTAAAAACGAAAAAACCAGCACTTACTTTTTATGCTGGTTCTACGTCGTGGTTTGTAAAGTGTGACTATGCTTTTTCTTTGTCTGTTGCTCTCTGGTTGGTTTCTTTCCAGTATTGAATACGACAACGATGAAGCTGTGCACGTCTCATTTTTTTCATGGTTAACTCCTTCTATACTTTACGCAGTTCAAGTTACTCATCAAATGTAACATTGAAATGACAGCCGTAAGACTATTGTGTGACAGTGTTAGAATGCTGGGGAAAGTCCCACGTGAGCACGATTTGCTCTTTGTCACTCGTCATTAAAAGCGTTTCTGTTGCGAACATATCCTGAATCTCATTTTTGCGGATCCAGGTAAGCAGTTTGGACACAGAAATGGGATGTAAGTTCAAAAATTGCACCAGTTTCTTATCGGCTATATGAGGTAAGTCCTCATTGATTAAATCTTCAACAATCAACTCTTTACCCGCTATTCTAACGCTTTCTAATTGATAACCGTCTGAACGCAGTAAGGTTTGAAGCCTGGTATAATTCGTCACTGTCATTGGGATGACAAAGGTGATTCTCACCACCGACTGATTGACTACATCGATTTGTGCTTCCAAAGGGATACCACGATAATTGGTATCAAAACCACAAAACTGCTGATGTTCTTGCTCACCACAATCATAAACATCCATCAGTGTTGTTACTTGATTTAAGTCGCTTAATGCTAACTCACCCATTACATAACGAGATGGCCATGTACTCATAGCAAACGAGATGGAAGGAATCAGCAGTGACAGCAATATCTTTCGTTTCATCTATCTATAATAACTAATCATTCTTCATCCAAAATCATCCCCTTTCACTCCTCCCCTAGAATATATTCTGTGAACTTTCTCTTACTTTGAGGCGTAGGCCCTAGAATGATGTGAAACCGTTTTAGGCCACTTATAGTAATTTCGGACTATCAGAACAACGGATTGAGCATGACGCATAAGACCCTACTTGCTTGTATGCTGTTGGCCTCGCCATCGCTATTTGCATCACCCTACTTAACGATCTCTACCTCCACAACCAGTAGAGATTACCCTCTCGACACCACAACGCCATTGATCGTCACTCTAAATAAAGATAACTATCAACTCAAAGTTAGTGGTATAGACGCAAGCTGTGACAATAAGCTTCCTAAAAAGGTCAAGTTTAATACACCGCTACCTCTGTTATGCGGTGAAGCTTCTTCTTTGCCACTAACTATAAGATTCACTGGAGATTATTCCTTTGTCTACGATGATCAACTTCATACATTGACATTTAAGCGCCAACCTAAAAAAGTCGCAAAGACCGAGTTTAAACGACCAATACCAAAGGTTAAATGTGAGGTGCTTCCTCAGCAATCTCAAACTATTTCCCTGGGCAACACCTACCCAGACGGAACAAAGCTTAAAGACGTATTTACAGGACAAGTGGTTACTGTAGAAAGCGGCAACGTTTCACTGCAGCCTAACGCGTCCAGCGGAGGCCTGACCTTATTGGAACTCGCTGAGCCAATTCAAGCAAACAGCGACTTCAACTATCGCAACGCTAACATCTACTTCGTCATGGTAGATCGCTTTAAAGATTCAGATCCAGAAGCAACACAACCTTATGGTCGCCAAAAAGACGGTAAACAAGAAATTGGTACATTTCATGGTGGTGATTTAAAGGGTATCACTGGAAAACTTGACTATATTAAGTCGCTGGGCACCAATGTTATCTGGCTGTCTCCCATCGTAGAACAGGTTCATGGTTTTGTTGGCGGTGGTGATAGCGGCTCATTTCCGTTTTATGCTTACCACGGCTATTGGGCGCGCGACTTCACTAAAATTGACGAGAGCTTTGGTGATGATGAGGATTTGAGACAACTGGTTACTGAAGCTCACAAACGTGGAATGAAGGTTTTATTAGACGCCGTAATAAATCATCCCGGCTATTCTAACCTTGCAGACATTCAATTTGATCACCTTAGGGTTGTGAAATCGTCTAAACCCCTACCGAAAAACTGGTCACAATGGATACCTAAAGAAGGAGAAAACTGGCACAGCTACCACACCAATATAGATTACCACTCCCAAAACTGGATCAATTGGTGGGGCTCTGATTGGATCCGAACAGGGTTACCTGGCTATGACAAACCAGGCTCTAGTGACACCACCTTGTCTCTAGCAGGTTTGCCTGATTTCAAAACTGAGTCCACCAAGACAGTCCAGCCACCGCCATTTTTGCTCGCCAATCCAGGAACACGAGTCGTCGCACGAGACAATTATACTGTGGCCGATTACCTCATTGAATGGCAAACCGATTGGGTTAAACGCTTTGGGATTGATGGATACCGTGTTGATACGGTCAAACACGTCGAAGGCGATGTATGGAAAAGGCTCAAAGCTGAGGCCACCACGAGCCTTGAACAATGGCGTTCAAAACATAATGTTACCGGACATCCTTTTTGGATGATGGGCGAGGTCTGGGGTCACAGTGCCTATAGAAGCCCATATTTTGATGACGGATTCGACGCGTTAATCAACTTCGATATGCAAAAGAAGCTAGATAAAGGCGCGGCATGCTTTAGCCAGATGGCAAAGACCTATCAACATTACGCCGACGAGATTCAACGTTCAGCTGATTTCAATCCTGTCAGCTACATGTCCTCTCATGACACTGAACTGTTTTTTAGTCGCTTTAAAGACTATAACCTTCAGAGAAATGCGGCTAACGCACTGTTACTAAGTCCTGGAGCGATTCAAATCTACTACGGGGACGAGATTGGCAGAAATATAGGCCCTTATGCGGATGATTTTCATCAAGGGACGCGATCAGACATGATTTGGGATTTATCCATGGACAAGCAAAAGCTATTAGAACACTGGAAAACGATTGGACAGTTTAGAGACCGTCACCCCGCTGTTGGTGCTGGCAAACACACCCAATTAGAGAATGATAACGCTTTCGCGTTCTCTAGAGAATTAGGCGACGACAAAGTTGTCATCGTTTACTTTGGAAAGTAATCACGAACGCTAACCTACGAAGAGTTCTTAGGCTCAAACACCTAAGAACTCATTTATATCCCCCTCGAACCGGTTTTCGTTACCATCTCCACCATCTAAAAAGTTCGAAGTTTTGTTAAAAAGTTACGCCGGTGTCAGCTTGTATATGTCAACAATAATTATGTCGTTGCATCATTGACATCAAGATTTGCGCACAAGGTCGCATTTATCAATATAAAACCAAAACACTTGCCGTCATTTACTAGGCTATAGCCGTGGTAAAAAACCTTATAACTACATGTTTTAGATGCATAAAAAGGAATTTTCATGGCTAAAATAATATTGTATATGCCGACACCAACAACGGACTTATTGTCATATATAGAATATGGTGATCAACCCACCGATAGTGGGGGGTATCGACATTCGCGGGGCACCGAAAAAATCATCAGTGGATCGAATATCTTTTAAACACGAAGAATAAAGAAGCGATACAAATTTGGTACGAACCCAAAACCGTCATTAATGAACTTAAGACTATTTCGAATGACTACCAGATCTACATTCGAGGGCATGGAGAACCTGGTAATGAGTTCATCCGCATCTCAAAAGGTGGCAAAGAACTTGGCCACCGCTTCGTCGTAGATAGATTGAGAGAAAATGGATTACCAAAAACCTTTCGAGGAAAGATCAAGTGTTACAACTGCAACAGCGGTTCGTGGCTCAATGGGAAACGCAGTTTTGCACAAGCTCTCGCCGATTATATGTACGGCTGGGGATACGACAAATGTACCTACTACGGATATCGTGGAAAACTAGATTCGTACTATAAACAAGGGACACAAGGTGTCCACAAATACATTCGAGAGGGGGCTTGGGATGTCAACCAAGGGATATGTCGTGCAAGAGACGGGCGTGTCCAAATCAAACCTCAGACTCTCAACCCAACTCAGTGGCAATCTCTGTCGGGTTAATTAAATGGCTGATCACAGCGACGCTTTGTTTGCGTCACTGTTGATACATAATGCAACAGCTACATCTGCTTTAACGGTTTAACGACGCTATCGAGTCCCTCAATTTTCAGCGCTAAACAGAGTTTGAGAAGGTCGCCTAACTCACCATTAGGCCATCCTTTTTTGTCAAACCAAAGCAGATACTCTTCAGGTAAATCGATTAGCACCCTGCCCGCATATTTGCCAAACGGCATCTGCATTCTCGCCAGCTTTATTAAGTTCTCTTTTTGTAACATCTCAGCATTACTCAATGATATCTTGGCAGATAATAGTAGCTCAGCAGTATATCGCTATTTTACGCCGTGAACAGCGTTATTGTGACTATAAAACACGGCAAGCCAAACGGTTATTGAGGTCGTTGACGTCGATTTAACACGATGCTTAACATGTGCTGGAATATCGACATAATCTCCCACACCAAGTGTCAATGTTGTGCCATCAATGTATTCAATTACACCTTCGCCTTGTAATACTGTTACCCATTCGTTCTCAGTTTGATCATACCAATCTCCTTCCGGCGTATAGTGTCCTTCAGATATGATACGTTCAATCCTAACCTGTTCGGTTTTAATGATATCCTCAAACACCTCATCAGTGCGATCCTTTGGTATTTGTTTAAAAATATTTCCCTGTTTCAACGCTATTCACCCGCTTTAGTCCAGATTGTAAGCAATTAAAATACTTATAAAATATTTGCTTTTAAGCTACATACTTAACCAAAATAACATACTATAATCTAATCAATTATACACATAGATATCACGAATCATTTTTAACAGTGATCTCTAGCGACTTGCCTCAACAACAATACAGATAAGAGGACATTCATGAACTTAGAGTTTGGACTCATTGGTTTTTCTCTACTAATTTGCCTAGGTATCCTTCTACACCATCCGTCTCGCACCCTAGGTCTACCTTCTCTACTTATTTTTATGGGGGTTGGTCTAGTCATAGGTAATGGTGAGTTTGGATTTGTTTATGACGATTTCACATTGACCTCCGCAATCGGTGCCATTGCATTAAATATCATCGTGTTTGTTGGTGGGTTGAGTACATCAACAGCGAGCATTAGAGTTGCCTATAAAGAAGGAGGCATGCTCTCCTCACTCGGCGTCGTTTTCTCGACGATCGTTTTTGCAGGAATTGTCTTTCTGCTGTTTGACTTACCTCCAGTCCAATGTTTATTGTTCGGTGCCATCGTGTCATCAACCGACGCTGCTGCCGTGTTCTCTATTCTAGAGTCCAAAAAGCTCAAGTTAAAAGAAGACACGGACACCATTCTCGAGTTTGAATCTGCGACCAACGACCCTGTCGCCTTGATCTTAGTTGTTTTGTTAACCAATCTCGCCTTGACGCCAGATACCGTTCCTTCCTTAGCTAGTATCGGCTTGGAACTATTCCTACAAATATTTGTCGGATTGGCCATTGCAGTTATCATAGGAAAATTATGCAGTTGGCTGCTAAATAGCATCAAGTTGGAAGAGTATGGGCTAATACCCGTGTTCATTCTCGCCTCCGCAGTACTTGCTATGTATGGAAGTGATTTGCTTGGCGGAAACATTTTACTCGCCTCTTATGTCGTTGGTGTTGTCATTGGAAACGGCGTTCGTCGCGGTATGGAAGTCAGTCGCCACTTTTTCAATAGCCTTTCTTGGTTGGCTCAAGCGATTCTCTTTGTCGCCTTAGGGTTGCAAATCTTTCCACAAGAACTATTTAAAGTCTTTTGGCAATCATTGTTACCGGCTTTCTTACTGATCCTTGTCGCTAGACCCATCGCAGTACAGTTGTGTTATTTGCCATTTCGAAAAGTCAGTTGGCAGAAAAAAATCTTTATTTCTTCAATTGGCCTAAAAGGTGCAACGCCTATCGTCTTTTCACTTATTCCCGCTGCTGCAGGCGTTGAAAATGCGGTGACAATGGTTCATATGGTGTTCTTTATCGTGATCATTTCAGTGTTCGTTCAAGGTGGGGCAATAGAATTATTGGCGAACAAACTCAACCTCAAAAGTAGCGAAAAAGAATAACATGCCAGATATACGACACGTACTTAGACAGTATGAAACACACCAATCACCCGGCGAGTTTCACATCCATGGTTACGCGCACCTTGTGTACGTCCATAAAGGGTGTCAAATCTTTTCAACCGATCAACATAGCTTGCTCTCTTTGCCCGACTCTTTGGTTTACATCCCTGCAAATGTCCCCCCACCGAGCCGAATGTCTCAAAGAGTCGCAGATTTCTTTACTAAAAGTACCTTCACACTCAACAATCAAAGACATTACCGTATTAACCGTCACTCCACTCGTCACACAGCTATTTAGCGTTTTAAAAAAGGCGGTGTTTGAACCGACATTAGTGAGTCAATATGTAGACGTTCTTGTCGATCAGTGTTCTTATTGTGAGCCATCCAATCAACCACTCGTGGCTCAGGGAGTTATTGAACGGCGAATGCTACTTATTATTGAAGCTCTGTCAGGGAAGCCAAATATCAAGATGTCGATCTCAGAGCTGTCGAAGCAAACCGGAGCCTCTGTGCGTACTTTGAACCGATTGTTTCTCACCCATTTTCAAGCGTCGTTTAAAGATATTCGCAATAAAGTCGTTATGGATATGGAACGTGCAGAGCAAATGATAAAACAAGGAACCAGTGCAACGACTGTCGCCTATGAGCTCAAGTATTCAAGCCTTTCCTCTTTTTCTACCGCCTACAGTCAACACCAAAAGAACAAGACTTAATACCTGGCGCGTTCTGTAAACATCATGGGTGTTACCCGAAAGCACCTACCCCAAAAGCGCTTTACTATATTCAGTACCCAATGAATAACGCTTAAAGGTAACCAGATGGCTAAATTCAAAATCATATTAATTAGCCTATTAATGGCTTCTAGCTACTCTTTTTCGTCAAGCATGTACACACCTGCTTTACCTGACATACAAACAGCGTTGCATACATCAGAGGCGCTTGCCCAACAATCGCTAAGCGTTTTCTTTATCGCGCTAGCCTGCAGTCAATTGATTTCAGGCCCCTTGTCAGAGCGATACGGAAGACGACCAGTTGCTCTCATGGCTGCTGTAGTTTTTGTCGTAGGTAGCTTGATTTGCATGCTTGCACAGAGTATTGACTCTCTGCTTTTGGGCAGATTTGTACAAGGCTTGGGCGTCGGTGGTCTTTACTTGCTATGTAGAACTATTTTGCAAGACTCATTTAACAAATCAGAGCTGATGGGAATACTGGTATGGTGTGATTTTCATGGCCTTGCCCAGCCTAACACCGATTCTAGGCGGTTATCTTACACAACACTTCAATTGGGAAGCTAACTTCATCTTCCTACTATTATTAGCAGCTTGTCTGTTGCTTGTTCTTGTTTTCTTTGCCCATGAAACCATTGAGACAATCAACCCAAATGCTATTAAACCAAGGCAGATGGCCAAAGACTATATCTTCATTGCGTCGAATATTAAGTTTCTTTGCTATCTCGCTATGATGATCAGTGGTGCAAGTTGTCTGTTACTTTTTCAGGTGACTGGTGCGTTTGTTGCCTAGAATCAATTTCATATTTCTGTTGCAGATTATGGACTTGGGGCCATGGCACTCACAGCGAGTACCGTAACATCTCGTTTGTTTTGGAACCATTTCTTAAAAAATAGTTTAAGTGAACATAAAACGTTGTTTTATGGCTGCATCATACAAGGCACTGGCGCGATTCTGATTACGTTAAGTTTAGTGGATCAAAACTACTCGCTAATGCTAATCGGGTTCTCGTTCATGTCATTTGGCTCAGCATTCTTGATTGCGATAGCGGGCGTCTCAGCGCTGTATCTATTTCCAGATCACAAAGGGCAAGTTGGCGCTATCTATGGCGCGTTACAGATGGTTGGAGCGTTTGGTTTTACCTATATACTATCGTTGCTCCCTGCTACTCAAGAAACCATTGTCATTTGCAGTTGGGGAGTTGTTCTACTCAGCGTCGTTGCCTTTGTCGTGCTTTTGTTGCGAGAGCGAAAATCAACGCTCGTGTCAGAGGTGCTCTCGAACTAAATTGTCGCTGACAACTTTACCTTAACTCGGCTCCAACTCTGAAAATCACTATAAAAGCTGTCTTGAGCCAAGACATTCAGTGAACGAATAGACTCACAGCCATGAGTCTATTCTTCATTCAATCTAAACCAATACCTTATCTTGTGAAAGGCTCTAAACAAATATTAACGACGATAAAATATCTTTTATTAACATTAGATTTCTTACAGCACTACTCTCCATTTTTGTTCTGTCCCATTTAATTTCTCCGAGCGTGGCATTCGAAAACATGTCGTTGGGATATAACATTACCTTAGCCAGAATAGCATTATCGGCAAAACTTCAAACTAAAAATGGTTACGCTCTCTCAAATCAACTACCCTTTGAAAAAATCTAACTGCAGCTAATTCTCACCACATTCAATAGAGCAAGATAACCTTTCTAGGTCACCTTACCAACTGTATAAAATCGCGTCACACAGAAATGCACAACTCTCTGATATAAAGTGATTTTGCAAAATGTTTCTACCCGTGTTTTGTGCGTCAGAATTATCTGACATTAATTACCTAACTTGTTTCTCGTCAAATGCTGCGGCTGATCCTTTACGTCTGTTGCGTTGATATCAGATGCCGTATCTCGTTAAGGGTGAAACGATAGCAAGTACTGTTAAGCAGATTTCTGCCTATGTTAATCAACAAGCCTCACAAGACCGAGTAGAATCAAGCTTAAAAAAGCTATCTGAACGCGAACGAGAAGTTGCAAAGTTGCTATTAGCAGGCTTTAGCAACAACTACATTGCCTACGAATTTGGAATCAGTGAAAAAACCGTCAGCACTTTCAAAAGACGAGTTTTCTCAAAACTACAGGTTAAGTCCATTATAGAGCTGTCGAACCGCATACAGTTCGATTGAAACTCAGCTGTTTTAGAAAACCCTAAGCAGATGAGCCAGATCAGCTTAGCAAGCTGCAAAAAAATACTCCGAAAGCACTATGCTATTCGGAGTATTCAATAGTATTGAACCGCTAAGTTCTATTCCCAATCAAGAATAACTTTACCAGACTGTCCGCTACGCATAACGTCGAAGCCTTCTTGGAAGTCATCAATCTTATAATGGTGAGTGATGATTGGTGTTAGATCTAGACCTGATTGAATCAAGCTTGCCATCTTATACCAAGTTTCGAACATTTCACGGCCGTAGATGCCTTTGATAACCAAACCTTTGAAGATCACTTGGTTCCAGTCGATGCCCATGTCCGATGGTGGAATACCTAGCAGTGCAATACGACCACCGTGGTTCATAGTTTCCAGCATTGAACTGAACGCCGCTTGAACACCTGACATTTCAAGACCTACATCGAAGCCTTCCGTCATGCCTAGTTCTACCATGACATCTTTTAGGTTTTCGTTTGCCACGTTAACAGCACGCGTGACGCCCATTTTTCTTGCAAGATCTAGACGGTATTCGTTTACGTCAGTAATAACCACGTGGCGTGCACCTACGTGCTTGGCTACCGCAGCAGCCATAATACCGATAGGACCTGCGCCGGTAATCAGTACGTCTTCGCCAACTAGGTCGAAAGACAGCGCAGTGTGTACCGCGTTTCCGAACGGGTCAAAGATAGACGCTAGATCGTCAGAAATACCTTCTGGGATCTTAAACGCATTGAACGCTGGAATAACCAAGTATTCAGAGAACGCACCCGTGCGGTTTACACCAACACCAACCGTGTTGCGACATAGGTGAGTACGACCACCACGGCAGTTACGACAGTGTCCGCATGTAATGTGACCTTCGCCAGAGACGCGGTCGCCGATTTCGAAACCACGAACTTCTTGACCAATATCCACTACTTCACCGACGTATTCGTGGCCGACAACCATAGGAACAGGGATCGTGTTTTGTGACCACTCATCCCAGTTATAGATGTGTACATCGGTACCACAAATTGCCGTTTTCTTAATACGAATTAGAATGTCGTTGTGACCAAGTTCAGGCTTGTCCACTTCGGTCATCCAGATGCCTTGCTCAGGCTTTAGCTTAGATAGCGCTTTAATTTTCATATTGTAACCTTAAAGTCAGGTTTCAGACTCGAAGTCTGAAACCCTAAAAACCTTAAATAAGACCCATGTCCTTGCCCACTTCGATGAATGCATCGATAGCGCGGTCAAGTTGCTCACGGGAATGGGCCGCAGACATTTGAGTACGAATGCGAGCTTGGCCCTTAGGTACTACTGGGAAAGAGAACCCAATAACATAGATGCCTTTCGCTAACGCACGCTCTGCAAACTCAGCGGCTACTTTTGCGTCGCCTAGCATGATTGGAATGATCGCGTGATCGGCGCCACCCATAGTGAAACCTGCACCTTCCATACGAGCACGGAAATGTGCCGCGTTCTCCCATAGACGCTCACGTAGGTCACCACTCTCTTGTAGCAAATCTAGAACACGGATAGACGCATTTACAATCGCTGGTGCTACAGAGTTAGAGAACAGGTATGGGCGTGAACGCTGACGCAGCCAATCAATCACTTCTTTCTTACCAGAAGTATAACCGCCTGATGCACCGCCCATCGCTTTACCTAACGTACCAGTGACGATGTCGATACGATCAACAACGTTGTGGAACTCATGCGTGCCCGCACCGTTTTTGCCCATAAAGCCAACCGCGTGAGAGTCATCAACCATCACTAGTGCGTCATACTTATCAGCTAAATCGCAAATTGCTGGAAGATTTGCAACCACGCCATCCATTGAGAATACACCGTCAGTCACGATGAGCTTATGACGAGCACCTGCTTCGTTAGCCGCGATAAGTTGCTGCTCAAGCTCTTCCATATTGTTGTTTGAGTAACGGTAGCGCATTGCTTTACAAAGACGCACACCGTCAATGATAGAGGCGTGGTTAAGCGCATCAGAGATGATAGCATCTTCTTTATCTAGGATAGTTTCGAACAAACCTGTGTTTGCATCGAAGCAAGAAGTGTAAAGGATCGTGTCTTCTTTACCGAGGAACGTAGACAGTTTGTGCTCAAGTTCTTTGTGAATGTCTTGAGTACCACAGATAAAACGAACTGACGCCATACCGAAGCCGTTTTTATCCATGCCTGCTTTACCAGCGTCTATCAGTGCAGGATGGTTCGCAAGACCAAGATAGTTGTTCGCGCAGAAGTTTAATACTTCTTCACCTGTTGAGATTTCAACAGCGGCTTGTTGCTGAGAAGTGATGATGCGCTCAGACTTGTAAAGTCCTTCAGCTTTTACTTCTTCAATTTGATCTTGGATTTGCTTATAAAACGCAGAAGACATAGTGGATTCCTTTTTCTATCCTATTTATCAATAGGTTATGTAGGGAGGTGATATTTACAGCGTATTGATTCGCCTTATATCTAGATTCAAGCCATTCTAGTTCATTGTGGTACAAACGATTATCCCTTAAGATGGAAAACCATTAGTGAATCTGAGGCAACAATAATGTTCAGCCATAAGTTATTGAGCTTACTACCTGACCTCGCATCTTTTATTTTGGTCGTAAACGAAGGCAGTTTTACCGCCGCTGCGAAAAAACTCGGCGTTACGCCATCAGCACTGTCTAAAACCATCACGCGTCTGGAAAGCGCACTATCAGCAAAATTATTCGAACGTACTACCCGTAAATTGGTTATCACTCAGGCTGGACAAAAGGTTTACGATCAAAGCGTACTAATGGTCAATGCCGCTCAACAGGCTATTGACGTTTCTCAATCAGATCATACCGAACCGACTGGCTCTATTACGGTGGCAGCGCCAGAAGCATTTCTTAATTCCGTATTACAGCCATTTATTACGCCGTTCCTAGTTCGATATCCAGGAATCCAACTGAAAGTTCGCGCGGTTGATGGCGAAATCGACCTATTACGTATGGGTATTGACGTGGCGTTTAAGCTCACTGACAAACCGGACGAAAATTTGGTAATGATCGAATTAGGACCTACCAACCTAGTACTTTGTGCAAGCCCTGAATACATTACAAAGCGAGGGTTACCCCGCACACCCAGTGATCTTGAAAAGCATGACTGCCTCTACCTTGCTGAAACAGAACGCGACAACATTTGGGATTTTCTCAAAGACGATGAGTTTCATACCGTGAAAGTAACAGGACGCTATGCCATCAACCACTCTCAAATGCGCCTTCAGGGCGTAAAGCAAGGTTTAGGCGTAGGAATATTTCATGATTTTGTTATTTCTGAAGCTATAGAAGATGGCAGTGTTGTGCCCGTCCTCTCGGATTGGACCATCAAAAGTAACTACCATGGAGCCGTTGCACTTCAGTACGCTCAGACCAAATACATGCCAGCTCGCTTGCGTGTATTTCTTGACTATGTCGTCACAGAACTGCCATCAAAACTCACCAATTAACCAGTCACAAACGGAAGATAAAATGCTTAATGGGATTCATCACACCGCCATCATTTGTTCCGACTATGAAAAGTCGAAACACTTTTATGTCAACGTACTAAAACTGGAAGTACTCGACGAAAACTATCGTGAACAACGAGACTCCTACAAGTTAGATCTGGTCTTGCCTGATGGTACCCAGCTTGAGCTTTTCACCTTCCCCGGAGCTCCCGCTCGCCCCAGTTTTCCAGAGGCTCAGGGTTTAAGACATTTAGCCTTTAATGTCACAGAGTTAGATTCCGTCGTCGAGTACCTAACATCTCAAGGTGTCGAAGTAGAGCCAGTCAGAGTCGATGAGTACACAGGAAAGAGATTCACCTTTTTCCAAGATCCTGATGGCTTACCATTGGAACTCTGTGAAGAACTCTAAACCGAACGTTCAACTCTACTCAACAAAACCTATTGTCATTCGTTGCTCTTCGCTCCAAATGACAACAGGTAGTACCAGTGTCATATTTCACTCCAAACCAAGTTAATAACAAATATACAGCCCATAACTCCAATTTAAGGTTTAATTTCAGAATATTAACCCAAAAACTTGCACCTGTAAGGTTAATTTTACTGCAAGAAGAACATACAAATGCGGCACTTTTTAACAATTTGATTACACTTAAAGTAACCATGATTGTTTTGTCTTCGGACCATTACCATCGCGTCTGATAACAGAAATCAAGATTGTACCCTGGGATTTTCTTGCACTAGCTCTTATCGGAGCGTGCGAAAAGGAGCTCGAGATGAACGTACAAGCATTACCCATGCATCGTTTTATCGACTACCAAGGTAATCTCGTTAAGCCGTTGCCCAATTGGGCAGATGAGAACACCTTACTACAGTTCTACCGCGATATGGTCATCGCGAGAGTTTATGATGCAAAGGCGGTTGCGCTGCAGAGAACCGGTAAACTCGGTACCTATCCTTCCCACCTAGGCGCCGAAGCTATAGGCATTGCCATCGGTCACTCGCTTACCCGAGCCGATGTTTTTGTTCCTTACTATCGTGATATGCCTGCACTTTGGGTCAGAGGCATAGCCATTGAAAAGAACCTTCAATATTGGGGCGGTGATGAGCGAGGTAGTGACTTCGAATTTGAGGATGGCTCACCATGTACCGACCTGCCCTTCTGTGTTCCTATTGCGACACAATGCACTCACGCTGTCGGTGTTGCCGCAGCACTGAAAATCAAAGGAAACCATAATGTAGCCTTGGTTACATGTGGTGATGGCGCCACGTCGAAAGGCGACTTCCTTGAGTCGCTCAACTGTGCGGGGGCTTGGAATATCCCCTTGGTTTTCGTCGTCAACAATAATCAATGGGCAATTTCAGTTCCTCGAACTCTTCAATGTGGTGCCGAGTTTTTAGCAGACAAAGCCGTTGGTGGCGGCGTGCCTGGTATCACCGTCGACGGCAACGATGTGATTGCCATGTTTGACACCATTTTAGAAGCCGTTGGTCGTGCTAGGAAAGGCAAAGGCGCTTCGCTGATTGAAGCCATTAGCTATCGCCTTAGTGACCACACTACCGCCGACGATGCAAGCCGTTACCGAAATGATTCCGAGCTACAACAAGCTTGGGATTATGAGCCAATCAAACGTCTTAAGTCGTATCTAATGTCGCAGCGGATGTGGTCTGATAAACAGGAACAACAGCTAACTCAAGAAGCTAAAGCTATCGTTGAAGCGGCGGTCGCTCGCTATTTAGCCATGGCACCTCAACCACCAGAATCTACGTTTGATTATCTCTACGAAACGCCTACAAAGGAACTAGCGCCGCAAAGAGACACCCTGATTAATAAGACATTGCGAATGCAAGGAGGCAAACATGACTAGCCAACAAACACCCGCCATTACGCTTGTCGAAGCAGTAAACCTAGCACTTCACTACGAAATGGAACAGGACAACAATGTGGTGCTATTGGGTGAAGACGTCGGTGACAACGGCGGTGTATTTCGCGCTACTGTGGGGTTAAAAGAGAAATTCGGCCTAAAGCGAGTCATTGATACCCCACTGGCTGAAGCTCTTATCGGAGGTGTTGCGGTTGGTATGGCAACTCAAGGGCTACGACCTATTGCCGAGTTTCAGTTTCAGGGTTTTGTCTTTCCTGCCATGGAACACCTTATCTGTCACGCGGCAAGAATGAGGAACCGCACCAGAGGACGATTAACCTGCCCTGCGGTGTTCAGAGCGCCTTTTGGCGGTGGTATACACGCTCCAGAACACCATTCTGAGAGTATAGAGGCATTATTTGCACATATTCCCGGTTTTAAAGTTGTCGTACCTTCCTCTCCACAACGTGCTTACGGTTTGCTACTGGCATCGATTCGAAGTAACGATCCTGTGATGTTTTTTGAGCCAAAGCGGATTTATCGAACGGTGAAGTCCCCCGTGGTAAACGACGGGCAAGCTCTGCCTCTTGATACCTGTTACACACTGCGGAAAGGTCGCGATCTTACCATTGTTACTTGGGGAGCTTGTGTTATTGAAACCTTACAAGCAGCCCAATCCTTGTCAAAACAGGGAATCGAAGCAGAAGTGATCGACTTGGCGAGTATCAAACCGATTGATATGGATACCATCATTAAGTCACTCGAAAAAACCGGACGTTTGCTTGTCGTCCATGAAGCAAGTCGAAGCGGCGGTGTCGGAGCAGAAATCATCACACGAGTTTCTGAGCATTCTATGTGTCTTCTCAAGGCCCCACCTAAACGAGTGACTGGTCTTGATACCGTTATGCCTTATTACCAAAACGAAAACTATTTCTTAATTCAAGAACAAGACATCACACTTGCCGCACGCGAACTTGTCGAGGGCTGGAAATGAAGTCATTTTTATTACCGGATTTAGGGGAAGGACTCGCTGAGTCCGAAATTGTTCAATGGCATGTTAATGTTGGTGATCACGTTGACGTTGATCAGGTGATCTTAACCGTCGAAACCGCGAAAGCCGTTGTCGAGGTGCCAGCACCGTATAGCGGTAAAATCGTCAGCCGTCATGGGAATGAAGGTGACGTCATCAACATCGGCAGTTTGCTGATTGAGATTGAAGAAGTGGTCACGGAAACTTCTGCCACTCACTCTACATCCACATCAAGTGATGCCGCCACCGTTGTGGGTAATGTGTCAAACCACACGCACCACGTTGAAGTTGATGACTTTTGGGTTGGGCCTGCTCATCATTCAAACTCTGAAAAAACGGTCACTGCGATGCCGTCTGCTCGACTTCTCGCTAAAAAGCTCGGTGTTGACCTATTAAAGGTGAAAGGTAGCGGACATGACGGTGTAATCACTGACACAGATATTTACAACGAACTTGACCGGCAAACACCTGGGACAGAAGTGCTCAAGGGCGCTAGACGCACCATGGTCGGTACTATGGCGGAGTCACATCACAACGTTGCTTCTGTGACGGTCACTGAAGAAGCGTTACTGTCCAATTGGTCACAACAAGAGGATATTTCCGGTCGTTTAATTAAAGCGGTTGTGTTTGCTTGCCAAAAAGAGCCTGCTTTAAACGCTTGGTTTGATGCCGATACAATGACACGTTGTGTTCATAGCAAAGTGAATATCGGAATCGCGGTAGATAGTAGCCATGGATTGTATGTACCAGTACTCAGAAACGCCGACAGATTTGACCAACAAGGAATACGCCACTGGCTAAATGACACTGTAGAGGGAATTCGCGCTAGGCGAATAGGTAGAGAACAACTACAACACGCGACGATAACACTGTCGAACTTTGGTGCCATTGCCGGAATTTTCGCGACCCCAGTCGTCTCTCCGCCTCAAGTCGCTATTGTGGGAGCAGGACGAATTGTAGAGAAACTAGTTTTACAAGACGGCCAACCAATAGTCATCAAAGCGCTACCTTTGTCGATCACATTCGATCATAGAGCCTGTACTGGTGGCGAAGCCGCGCGATTCGTCAAAGTACTGGTTGAACACTTGCAGCAGCCAACCGTTGAAATTATTTAACTTCGTACCACAAACCTATAGCCAGGGTGGTAAGGGATAGAGCTTTTCGTATACCTTTTGGTTGTAAAAATTGGGAGAAGCTGATGAACTCATTTGCACGTCTCTGTTGGACAGAGTGGTCACTAATGAAGAAATCGACGAGTGACACTGATCTTTCTCAATGATGCTCAAAGCATCACTCACCATCGGTTCTTCATATGACCCTAACTGTAACGTGACATCATCAATGGCTGCACACCCTTTGACTCGGTGCGTTAAACCAATTTCAGAAGATTCAAACTCAACAGGTTCTAGACCGTAAGTGTAATCGCCAAATCCTTTCTCATTTTGACCGACAAATTGAACAAAATAGTAAGCCATACCACAGTTCATATTGGGAACAAAACCATATGGCTTACCATATGTTTGAGAACCGATAAGCACTACCTCGACATCAATTCCCCTTAGACCATTAATCAAAGATTCACTGGCAGATGCAGTGCTGCCTGTTGCCAGTATAAACACTCGATCTAAGTTTAAAGTCGGTAGCATTTCGTTTGTTATAATTCCTTGACTCCAATCTATTTCTCTGTCGACAAACATTAAGTCAAAGTTTTTATGAGAACTTTTGTCATTATAGATTAGTGACTCAAAAATTCTGTTCGAAGACTTAGCACCGGCAATCATATAAGCTAGCTGCGAGGACATATACAAAAGCCCTCCCCGATTATAGCGAAGATCAACAATGAGTTCATTTACACCGTCTAACAAAAACTCATTGAATGTCGATATCAAAGAAGATTGGGCAGATGCGTGAAACTCATTAAGCATAAAATAACCAATACGGTCATCAGATGTCACAAGTTGCCTTTTGAACATAAGTGGGTTTGCCACATCATGAGTAGGTGACATTAGAACCTGTTTGATAGCTCCAAGGGGAGAATGAAATTCGAACAAATAAAGGCCATCCTTGGTATTAAATAACACCTCATTGATAAAAACCAAGTCGGAAAAGATGGTGGTATTAATGACATCAATATTATTAATTTTTACTAGCCTGTCGCCTCTCGAAATACCAGCCAAGCCAGCTATAGAGTATTCATCTACGTATGTTAATACCAGATTTCGAGGCGGGTATGAAGATAAAAAAGACCAATTAAACCCGAAACCGTACAACACTTTCTCAGCAAAGTTAGACATGTAGTCGTCATATGTTTGGCTAAAATGAAATCTATCTTTAGGGCGGTTGTCAGCTAAAGTAAAAGGTGTTTTAAGACTGTTAAAGTAGCTAGAAGTCGAGCTGAAATTTGATGGGTTACTATCAATAATTTCATCATACCAAAGATACTCTTCATTATGTATTGATCTTAGATATAACTGTTCTTGTAAAATAGAACCCTGATTGTCTGGATATACAGTTCCAGTGTGTTCATCTATCCCTGACCTTGGCGCATCACAAAGGTTTCTGTAAAATTCCGATGGAAAGAAAACACCTTCTTCCCAAACATTTTCGGTCTTTCCTTTTTCTGTTAACTCCTTGTCCACAAGACTAATTAAGCTTTGAAGTCCTTCCAAACCATCCAACTCATTACTGTTGTTAATTTTTTTGTTATATTCCTCAATGTACTCTGGATTGAAAGTAAGACCGATAATGGAATCTAAAACTTCAATGGTTATCTTTTGAGAACTATCGTTATTAATTGAATTAATTACCTCCGCCAAAGCGTTTTGATGTGAGAGCCACTGGTTATTCACCCTGTCTATTACCTCTTGAATTTGTTCAATTTTTTCCAAGGAAACCAAATTAGACATTTCATCTGAATAATTAATTACATATTCATCTACCACCCAGGGCGGGATTCCACTTTGAATAAATATTAGCCAAATATTATTTTTGAGCGATATTCACCAGACCAACCTGACTTTCTACGTTTGGCAGCCAAGCTATCTTTGTCACTCTCATCCTGCTTTATCGTGTTCAACGCAGCACGATTAAATGCCGCTAAGTGAGCAGCTCCATCTGGGTCTTTTACTTTTAGTTCATCTTCTCTGAATAC
>NZ_OANU01000023.1 GCF_900089835.1 Vibrio thalassae
GACCCCAGTTCAACGCCATAATGGAGAGGATAGTACCATCTTAGCTAAGCGCAAAGAGCTTTATAAACAAGCGAGAGCAGCCAACCCACAGCGGTGGTCAAACGAATCTAGAAACTGGGATGAAGTTGGTGAAGTTAAGCTAAATCCTGAAAGGCAGAAAGAAGCTGCTTAAAAAATTAAAGGCGACAACTACCTTGAAAAACGCCGACATCATGGCTGAGAAGTGGAAAGCTTCACTAAAAGCGAAAGGCCCAACGAGTATCGGTATGTTTGGCTCAGGCCAATGGACGGTTATGGAAGGTTATGCGGCTGCTAAGATGATGAAAGCCGGCTTTCGTTCAAACAACATTGACCCGAACGCTCGTCACTGTATGGCGTCAGCGGTAGTAGGCTTTATGCGTGCTTTCGGTATCGATGAACCAATGGGCTGTTACGACGACTTTGAAAATGCGGATGCATTCGTTCTTTGGGGTTCAAACATGGCAGAGATGCACCCTGTTCTTTGGACTCGTATCACTGACCGCCGCTTAAGCCACCCTCATGTTCGCGTAAACGTACTTTCTACTTACTACCATCGTTCGTTCGAGCTTGCTGACCACGGTTACATTTTCAATCCTCAGTCTGACCTTGCGATTGCAAACTTTATCGCAAACTACATCATTGAAAACGATGCAGTAAACTGGGACTTTGTTAACAAGCACACCAACTTCAAGCAAGCTGAAACTGACATCGGCTACGGTCTGCGTGACGATGACCCACTACAAAAAGCAGCGGCTCACCCGAACTCAGGCAAAATGTCAGACATTACGTTTGAACAATACAAAGCGTCCGTTGCGCCTTACACGGTAGAAAAAGCTTCTGAAATATCTGGTGTTGAGCCAGAGAAGTTGATTGAGCTTGCCAAACAGTACGCCGATCCAAACGTTAAAGTGATGTCTCTATGGACTATGGGTATGAATCAACATACTCGTGGTGTATGGATGAACGGTCTAGTTTATAACATCCACCTACTAACCGGTAAAATCGCCACTCCGGGTAATAGCCCATTCTCACTAACAGGTCAGCCATCAGCATGTGGTACAGCCCGTGAGGTTGGTACCTTTGCGCACCGTCTACCAGCAGACATGGTTGTAGCAAATCCTAAGCACCGTGCGATTGCCGAGAAAGAGTGGAAGCTTCCAGAAGGGACTATTCCACCAAAACCAGGCTTCCATGCAGTGTTGCAAGACCGAATGCTGCACGATGGCGTATTAAACTGTTACTGGATTCAATGTAACAACAACTTGCAAGCGGGTCCAAACATCAACACGGAACGTCTGCCAGGTTATCGCAACCCAGAAAACTTCATTGTCTGTTCGGACCCATACCCAACGGCAACAGCGCAAGCAGCAGATTTGATTCTTCCTACCGCAATGTGGATAGAAAAAGAAGGGGCTTATGGTAACGCAGAGCGTCGTACCCAAGCCTGGTATCAACAAGTAGAGACGGTTGGAGAAGCAAAGTCTGACTTGTGGCAAGTGATGGAGTTCTCTAAACGCTTTAAGATGGAAGATGTGTGGCCGGAAGAGCTGCTTGCAAAAGCGCCAGAGTACCGCGGTAAAACTATGTACGACATGCTGTTCCAAAACGGCCAAGTAGATAAGTACCCTATCGAAGAGGCTCGAGAGCTTAACGATGATGCCCATCACTTCGGTTACTATGTTCAAAAAGGTTTGTTTGAAGAGTACGCAGCATTTGGTCGTGGTCATGGTCACGATCTGGCTCCATACGATGTTTATCACCAAGTTCGCGGTCTACGTTGGCCTGTTGTGGATGGTAAGGAAACATTGTGGCGTTACAAAGAAGGCTCTGACCCATATGCAAAAGCGGGGTCTGGATGGGACTTCTATGGTAAACCAGACGGCAAAGCTCTGATTATTTCAGCACCATACGAAGCACCACCAGAAGTACCAGATGAAGAGTTCGACCTATGGTTATGTACGGGTCGTGTTCTTGAGCACTGGCATACAGGTACCATGACTCGTCGTGTTCCTGAGCTGTACAAAGCGGTTCCGGATGCGGTCTGTTATATCCACCCTGACGATGCGAAATCTCGTGGTCTACGCCGTGGCGATGAAGTGCTGATGGCTAATAAACGTGGTGAAGTACGTGTCCGTGTTGAAACTCGTGGACGTAACCGTCCGCCAAAAGGTTTGGTATTCGTACCATTCTTCGATGCTCGTATCCTAATCAACAAGTTGATTCTTGATGCGACTGATCCTCTGTCTAAACAGACAGACTTCAAGAAGTGCCCTGTTAAGATCACGAAAGTGGCGTAACAGAGTCAATAGGAATAATGGCTGCTTTAGCAAAGCAGCCTACGAAGAATTTGCCAAATGGCGGAGAATTAAAATGAAAAAACTGTTAGTCGCTATTCTTTCTCTTAGTGCGCTTCTTGTCGGTGTAGCTCAAGCAGAACTGAATAACCCAGGTGGTATCGGTGGAGTCGAATCTCTGCGCGGTGCTAGTGAACTAGAAGATACTCGTCCGGCGGACGATTTTAAGAAATACCCGAGAGATCAGGTAATCGAGAGTGATTATGTGTATCAGCCTCCACTAATCCCTCACCAAATCCGTGGCTATGAAGTATCGCTTAACGCGAATAAGTGCTTAGCATGCCATAGTTGGAAAAATGCGAAAGAAATGGGCGCTACCAAAGTGAGCGTCACTCACTATCAAAACCGTGAGGATGCGGTATTAGCGGATGTATCTCCGCGTCGTTATTTCTGTTTGCAATGTCATGTTCCACAGGCGGATGCAAAACCACTTATTCAGAACGATTTTAAGCGAGTCGATTCGTTACGTACTGAATAGCCATAGAAGTTAAGAGAGGCTATCTATGAAAATTTTAAAAGCGTTTTGGACGCGTCTGAAAAGTCCAAGCAAAGCAGCTGTGGGTGTCGTACTTTTCCTAGGCTTTGCCGGCGGCCTGTTGTTTTGGGGTGCGTTTAATACCGGTATGGAAGCAACAAATACCGAAGAGTTCTGCTCAGGTTGCCACGCGCCTATTGTAGCGGAAATTCAAGAAACGATTCACTATTCTAACCGTTCTGGTGTTCGTGCAATCTGCTCTGATTGCCACGTGCCTCATAACTGGACAGATAAAATCGTTCGTAAAGTACAAGCATCAAAGGAACTCTTTGCTCATTATGTAACCAAAACCATCGATACACCAGAGAAGTTCCAAGCACGTCGTGGGCATCTTGCTGAACGAGAATGGGCTCGGCTAAAGGCTAATGACTCACTCGAATGTCGAAATTGTCACGAATTTGAATATATGGATTTTTCAGAACAAGGACCTAGAAGCGTCAAGCAGCACTCGACTGCTCTAGCATCTGGTGAAAAAACGTGTGTTGATTGTCATAAGGGGATCGCACACAAATTACCAGATATGCATGGCGTAGAAGGCTGGCAATAAGGAGCACTGAATGAGCACATTTGAATCGGTGATTTGGCACATACTCGGTTATGCTGCAATGCCAGTCATCATATTGTCGGGATTCGTTGGGGTAGCAGCCGTGTCAATTTGGCTACTGTCTCTCGGCAAAGACAAACAACAATAAACTTCTTCGCCCCACATCTGTGGGGCTTTTTCGTCTTCTGATGATGCGATATTTTCTATAGAGAATGTACTCTAACAAAAATAACAATTAGAGTAATATAGTTCTAACAATATTAACGCTGCTTCTATTATGGAAAATATCAGTGGCCATATGACCCAAAAAAAGAAAACCTCTAGCCGACTGTCCATACGTCGAGTCGTTGCCTTGCTTTTTACTTTCGCAGTAACCGCCACAGCAGTAATCTCTGCCTCGGTGATTTATTCACTTACCAAAGAACGAGAACTCAATCACGCCCTCGATAACTACCGATTACTCTCTTCGCTGTTATCACAGCGACTAGAGCAAATCGACCATGTTGGTGAGCAATCTGCTGTTCAGCTTGGCTATTTGTTAAGTACTCAATTAAATGAAAAAGAGCCGTCTGAATTGATGGAGTTGTTTGGTGCCACCTTTTTAGGCAATCCATTTATTTATAGTATCTACATTGGTTTTAACGATGATAATTTCCTTCAACTTGTCAGCTTAGAACCGGACTATATTGCTGATAAATTGAATCTCCTTGACGGAGAGTCTTGGATGATGATCCAACACACCACAGACAGTGATGGCAACAGGGTCAAACGGACTAAGTTTTTCTACGACAATTTCACGTTAAGCCGAGAGCAGGAAGAAGCGAGTACCTATTACCCCACTCAACGCAGTTGGTATACGCACGCTTCTGATGAAAAAACGTATAAAACCGCACCGTATCTTTTTCATAACTTGCGAGTCACCGGGCAAACTTTCTCGCGCAAAGTACCCAACCTCGATGCGGTGATCGGTGTCGATATCGCCCTAGCGTCACTACATAAACATTTTGAAGACAGCCTGTCAGATAACATCTCGTTAGAAGGCGCAGATGCTTATATCACCAGCAGTGATGGTAGGATCATTGCTACCAACACTTTTTCATACGCGACTAGTGATTTGCCCTCAGTTGCTCGAATGCCGCTTAGCGAAGAGGAAATGGATTTAGTCATTAACTCACCCGCGCTAAAGGTCTCGAATCAATTAGATTGGGAACCACTGGACTTTACCGTGGTCGGCAATCCTGACGGTCTGGCCATTGACACGTTTCGCCTTATCTCAGACGCCACTGGATTGCAATTCAAATACGTTAACGGCCGCAGTTGGCAAGAGCTAATTGGAGATTTTCGACTTGGAGATATCGATATTCTTCAATCTATTGTAACTGGCAGTAATATTACAAATAGTACTCTAGAGAGCGGCCCCCTATTCTCTCTCGATTATGTCATTGCTACGCATCAAGATGCGCCCCAAATCACCTCTTGGGATGAATTAAATGGTTCAGCCATTGGTTTTTTGGATGGGTGGTTCATTGTTAATAAGCTCAGAGAAGACTATCCCATGGTTGAACTGCTTAGCTACGACAGTTATGAACAGGCTTTCGAGGATGTGGAAAACCAAAAAATTCTGGGTGTTATTGATGTCGCGCCAGTAATAAAGAGTAAAGTAACTCGACTTGTCGATAACAACATAACCATCCAACCACTGGGACAACATCCTGCGCTACCAAGCAGTTTTGTTTTTGTTGCTGACGATAAGCTTGAGCCTTACTTACATTTGATCAATAAAGCGATCACTTACCTCGATCAAAACCAGGTTCGAACAACTCTGGAGCAAAAATGGCTTGACAGCGAGCAACCCAGCACCAGTCATATTCCATCAAACGAACTGTTAGCCATGTTGGAAAATCCGAGTTATCACGGAAAGATTTCGTCGGTAGATATCAACGAACAACAGTACTTTGTCTATATCACTGAAGTGAGTGACGCTCCCGAAGAATACTTTGTGTTGGCAATACCTGAACAAAAACTTCTAAGCAATGCCTATAGCACTATCATCAATAGCGCCTTATGGACACTGGCAGTACTAATCATCATGGTCCCATTGGTTTGGCGCCTAAGTACCCCGCTCTCAAGCCCGATTAAGCAGTTGCTGTTGCAAACAAAACGCATCAAACATCGCCAGTACCATAAAGTGAAGAGGTTTCGTACTTCAGTAAGAGAGATTAACGAACTGTCTCATGCCATTTATGACATGTCCCAGTCATTAGACGCATTCCAACGCTCACAAGATGCCTTTATCGAAGCGATCATTCAGTTGATTGCTCGCGCCGTCGACGAGAAGTCACCCTACACTGGCTCCCACTGTTTGCGTGTACCAGAACTGGCATTTTTGCTAAGTGATGCTGCGGAACAATCCAATGATGGCATCTTTGAATCCTTTGAGTTTGAAAATGATGCCAAACGCAGAGAGTTTCGAATCGCCGCTTGGCTGCACGATTGTGGAAAGATCACAACGCCTGAATACGTGGTCGACAAAGGAACCAAATTAGAAACCAACTACAATCGAATTCACGAGATTCGGACCCGCTTTGAAGTATTATGGCGTGATGCCGAAATTACTGCATTAAAGGCTCAGTTAGAGCAGCCTGATTTGGCTGACGAAGCAAAACAACATCTAGAGCAACGCCAAGCAGAGTTACTAGAACAATTTAACTTTATCGCCAAGTTAAACTTAGGCAATGAGTTCATAAATAAACAAGATAAAATTCGAATTACAGAGATTAGCAAGCAAACTTGGCTAAGCCACTTTGACCGTCATTTAGGACTGTCTCCTGTTGAAGAGCAGCGCCTATCGACGCAACCGAGCGAGTTAACTCACGAACCACTACTGAGCGATAGACCTGAACATATCATCAAGCGCTCAAGTAACTATGACATAGATGAGAAACTAGGTATTAATATGAAGGTTCCTGAGCACCTCTATAACCTGGGAGAAATCTATAACCTCTCCATATCAAGAGGAACTTTAACTCAGGAAGAACGCTTTAAGATTAATGAGCATATGATTGCCGGCATTAAGATGCTAAGTAGCATCCCTTTTCCTGACGACCTGAAAAACGTAGAACGTATTGCCACGACCCATCATGAGACCATGCGAGGTGATGGATACCCTAGACGTTTAACTGGTGATGAACTGTCTATTCCTGAACGTATTTTAGCGGTAGCGGATATTTTTGAAGCGCTTACTGCCGCAGATAGGCCTTATAAAAAAGCCAAAACGGTCAGTGAGTCGCTAGACATTTTGCACAAAATGGCGCTTGAGCAACACGTTGATCTTGCTGTTTTTCAACTGTTCGTGAAAAGCGGTGTGTACAGGACATACGCAGAGCGATTCTTATCGACAAATCAAATTGATAATGTCGACGAAAGCAAATATTTAGGATAAAGCCTTATATTACTGATAACTTAGAATGTTAGACAATAAAAAACCGCCAGTCTTGTTAGCGGTTTTATTTGTTCATTCAATACCTGCTACGGGGCAGTATCGATTTCCACTGGTTGGTAGTGTTTCGCTTCAAGATGTAACCACTCAGGTATGACTGTACCCATTGAAATGGATGACCAAGTACCGGAGAAAATACCAATAAACATTGCTGTCGCAAAACCTTGCAGTGCGTCCCCGCCTAGTAACCATAGTGCCGCTACCGTAATCAATGTTGTACCCGAGGTGACCATTGTTCTTGCAAAAGTAGCAATAACCGCTTGGTCACTCACGTCCGCAGTTTGTTCATTGGGGCGTAATTTTAAAATCTCACGAATACGGTCAGCGATGATAATTGAGTCGTTCAACGAATAGCCCAAAATCGCCAGGATTGCCGCAAATACCGTAAGGTTAAACTCCATTTGAGTCAGTGCGAAGAAACCAAGGACTAGAATGACATCATGCAACAATGCAACAAGGGCACCACTTGCCAAGCGCCATTCAAAGCGAAAGCTCAAATAGCCTAAAATACACAACAAGCAAACGAGTAGCGCTAAACCGCCTTGGTCATAAAGATCCTGACCCACCTGCGCACCGACGATACTGTCACTGACAATCGTTGAACCTGGATAGGCTTTTAGTAACGTTTGTTTAAATTCGTTGTGTTTCTCTGCACCTTGGTCACCCGCATAACGAATCGTCCAACGACCCTCTTCACCTGATTGGGTAACTGTGATGCCCTCACCCAACACAGGTTCCAGTGTCTTCCTCAAATCGGCTTGGGTTGTTGATGAGGCTAATCGCACTTCTGACACCACACCGCCAGTGAAATCAAGACCAAAATTTAGCCCTTTGACGACAACCGCGATAATAGAGATGACCACCAACGCAATGGATAGGATGTTGGTGAAATATCGAATTGAACGAATATTAGTTTTAAAGAAGTCTTTCATGATTAAACCCTCACCTCACGACGAGTGTCTCGTCCCCACTTCATATTAATAATTGCGCGCGATGCGAAAATACCGGTAAACATACTGGTTAACAGACCAAGGCCCAGTGTTAGGGCAAAACCTTGAATCGGACCATTACCAATTGCGTACAAAATAACGGCAGTAATCATGGTAGTAATATTGGCATCCATAATGGTTGCGACAGCAGAGTTAAAGCCTTGATCGATGGCTTGAGCAAAGCTACGACCTTCCGCCAACTTATCTCGAATACGTTCGAAAATAAGCACGTTAGTATCTACCGCCATACCGACTGTTAAAACTAGGCCAGCGATACCGGGCAAGGTCAAAATAGCACCCGGGACAAGGGCAATCAGGCCGAGCAAGCAACTCATGTTTAGGATCAAAGCGACGTTAGCAACCCAACCCAATCGACGATACCATAAAGCCATGAACGTTAGGGTGAGTCCCATACCTAGTGCTAAAGCGGCAAAACCATTTTGGATATTTTCCGCACCAAGAGATGCTCCAATAGTACGCTCTTCAACAATGGTTACCGGAGCTGTCAGTGACCCTGCTCGAAGTAACAACGCAAGCTGCTGAGCTTCTTCTAAGTTGCCAGAACCCGTAATACGGAATTGGCTACCCAATTGAGATTGAATGGTTGCAACACTAATCACTTTTTCATTGCGCTGCGTTTCCCCACGAGCATCAACGCCGTACTCACGATAAACCGTTGCCATTGGCTTACCAATATGAGTTGCGGAGAAATCGCTCATCATTTTACCGCCAGCATGATCGAGTGAAATGTCGACTTCTGGACGGTGCATTTGGTCAAACCCTACGCGAGCGTTAACAATGTGCTCACCGGTCAGTACGGGTTTTTTCACCAAGGTGACCGGTTTACCCTGTCCATCGTTCACTCTTAGTGTCGAAACTGGGTTTGAGGATGTGCTCACTTCATGAAAAGCTAGGCTTGCTGTCGCACCAATCACTCGTTTAGCCAATGATGGGTCTTGCACGCCGGGCAACTCAATACGAATCCCCGATTCGCCCTGACGCTGAACCATTGCTTCGGTGATCCCCAGTTCCTCAATACGCTGGCGCATAATCTTTAAGTTTTGCTGCATAGTAAGGTTTTGGAAGTCAGCGTAGTTTTGCGCTTTCATGTAAATCGTTAGCTCGTCTCCGTCCCCTTTCGCTTGCCATTCAGGGTAATTAGTATTGACGAATTTACGAACCGCGATTTTGCCCTCGCTGTCTTTTGCAATCACTCTAATGCCAGTATTATTATCTGGGCGAACTTGCACACCAAAGATACGTTCTTTACGCAGATCTTGCTTAATTTCATCAATGACAGCATCACGCTGTTCAGATACCGCTTGACCAACGTCAACGTTCAACAGAAATTGAACGCCCCCACGTAAGTCTAAGCCTAACTTAATAGGCGTAAAACCCATCGTCTGAAGCCACTCTGGAGCGACTGAGGTGTAGGAATATGACATGGTGTCATCTTTACTTACCCACTCTCCCAATGCGTTTCGAGCTTTAGTTTGTTCCGCCTCATTGTCGAATACAAGTTGAGCAACATGGTTTTCCATGGTGACAGATTCTGGCTTGATGCCGTCATCATGGAGTAAAGAGTTGATCTTAAACACTGAGTTTAGGTGCTCATTGTGCTCGCTCACTTTCAACTCTATTGCAGGCTTCTCACCATACCAAGACGGCAAAGCGCTTAGAGTCAGTACCACACAGGTCACAATGAGAACGATATATTTCCAAGAGGAGTAATGATTTAATACTGCTCTCGGTTGAGTCTTTTTACGCATAGATTTCCCTCAGCGTTATGCTGATTTTTAAAATAAATAACCTCACGCACTATCATCTGCATACAGCAAATCAATAGCGGTGGATAACAGGATGTTTTTTGGAAATGAACTAAGCGTATTGAGTATTCAGGAAGACATACAGCGTGTTGCCATCTTTCCAACCACTCACACGATGGTTGCTTTGGGCATAGCTAAGGTAGGATGGTGTAATGAGTCGTTGGCGCACCGTCGCACTGAGCAGCTCGTGCTGACCACTGCAACTGTAATCAAACACCACGCTATAGGTTGGTGTTTCTAACTCATGATTTTCGTTATTACTACCCGTCCAACGCCAGACTGTAAGAATGGCTTTGGCGTCATGATCACCGAGTGATTTTGATTTGGGTTTGTTTGGATTTGAGCATTGTCTGGTAGTGTGTCCCGGCCTCGTTGAATTAATGAGACTAGAGTGGTCTTTCCAAGACGAGAAACCGGAGTCTGAGGTCGATGTTCTTTGCTGGCTCACTTGTTCAGACGCAGCACCCCCTAATGGTGCGAAAAACGCAACAATCAGAGAAACGATAAACTGCAAATAGAACTTAGACAAAAAACTGGCCTCACGAGATCAATATCCGCATTATCGACCTATGTTGCAGCAAAGACAAATAAAAAATACTAAATCGAATATGAGAACCTCTTAACTTAATGTTGAGGGAATAAGCTCCGGCTTCTATAGGCAAAGAGTAATTACATCGAGGAAACAAGATGGATCTGTCGCAAAACGAAAAACTGACTTTAGTAAAGTACGCTTTGATTATTCTAGACGGTTGGGGAGCTTCAAACTTGCAAACAGAAGCTATCTTGGCAGTGTCACCGGAGCAACATGCACGGTTAAAAGTCACGCCAGCTCCTGTTTCTATCGGGCCGCCAACGCTTGAGCGAGTACATTTGGTAGTTGAAATCGACGGTTTCCTTCGTAGCACGTTCGAGAGCTCCCACTTTATTAACAACTTTATAAATGTGCGAAGCCACAGTGCAAACCTCAATGGCTATGCACCCATAGAACATATTGAAAGAGGCGACCTTACAGCACTAAAACTTCTAAAACAGTACGTGAGCGAAATGGCGCAAAACGCAGAGCACGAACGAGACCAATAGCCAGAACCTCTCAACCAATTAGAACAATTTACCAGTAACGGCATTTAGATACACTTTGTCCTCTGTCTCGATTCCACCACAGTACGTGAAATAGACGCTATCTGGATGGTTGATAGACTTAACCCACCCCTTCATTTCTTCGAAATCTGATAGCCTACATTGTTTTTGTTTGACTAATACCGTTGAAGCCTCAAGAAAAACCTCGTGAAACAGCATGAAATCATCACTGTCTTCAATGTATTGAGTTAGCACGTTAAACCAGCCTTCGCCATTTAAAGGCACGGCTTGGGTCACGAGGTGTTGGGTGCTCACCCATTGAGATATCTCTTCGGATCCCTCTTCCAGTTGGTAGATAGGTGCGATACGTATCCAATCCCCCGCTCGCTCCAATACTTTCAGTTCTTCACCGTAATACGCGACACCGTCTGAAGTCGAATCAGAATGAGGTTGGGTGTGAACTTCTTCAAATGCTGAAGCCACAAAATAGTGATCTGGTAATGGCTTTGCTGGAGGCGGTTCGATGGCTATCTCGGTTGACTCATCATCAGACGTATCCGTTTCCTCAAAGTGAGAAGCCGACTGAATCGGTTTTATTTCTTCTTGATTAAAGTAACCTAAATAATAAGCAGTGCCCGCACCGATTAACATTAGTGCGACAACCACTACTCCAATAACCACTCGTTTTTTCACAATCGACTCTTTCCAGCTGTTTACTGCTTATTCTATATCGGCAACCAGTACGAATAATTAACCTCGGATTCTAGCAGATAATCACACTTCACCAAATTAGCGCTTCAAATCGCGCCGCAATACATATAAATACATTCATTAACTTAATGAATGTGCTAGTATTTCCGGATTGTTTAAATCGTCTGCATTTACCTGCAATAGAACGACTACATTTCAATCAATAGAGTGTCTAGCACCCGTTTCTGCTCTGCATTGCTTGCTGTAATACAGAAGGTAAGCTCGTTAGTTAGAGTATAATCTTAGTGACGGTTTAAACTCGAATCTGAGTTTGAATCAACTAGTATACATTTAGCTCCATTGTGTAAAGGTTAATTATCAATGCGCTTGAAGTTGTTATTAGGACTACTGATTTCTCAGTTTTTATTTGGTATTTCGTTAACGAATGCCAGCACTGAGGTCAATATAGAGAATGGTAAAACATTCACTATTGGAGTCCTTAGCTGTAAGGCTCGAAAGCACATTGTGTTCTCTGCACCTCTAGCTCGGTATCTCGCCAATAAACTCAGCAAATATGGTTATGTTAGATCCGAAGTGAAAGTCACCAACTCAGCGTTAGAACTAGAGCAATGGCTAGACTCAGGTGAAGTCGATCTGGTTTCCGAAACCTTATTCTCAGCATTGGCGTTACAAAATGAACATAATGGTGAAATCCTTCTTCGACGTTGGAAAAAAGGTGAGTTTGAATACCACACTGTATTTTTCGCTCGAAAGGACAGTGATATCAATTCGTTGTCAGACCTCTCTGGAAAAACGATTGCGTTAGAAGATCACAATTCGACATCCGGTTTCTTCCTACCCATTAAAGCGCTTGAGGAGAAACAACTCCATCCCGTGCGCTTTTCGAGTTCGTTAGCGCCTGATCTTACCAACAAAGTCGGTGTTATTCTTACCGGAGAGGTACTTCGTAAAGCAGATGAAATCTCATTATCGACTTGGGTTTATCGCTCTCAAGTGGATGCGGCCGCGTTTTCTAGCAATAATTGGAATGATTTGGCCGATATGCCACAACACATAAAATCCACGATGAAAGTCTTTCATCGCACCGAGAGTGTACCTCGCAGTGTCATCGTTATAAGAAAGGACTTACCGGGTGCGGTGAAACAGACCATTAAGCACAGTCTCTTGAGTGCAGATAACGACCCTGTGGGGATTGCGGCAATTGCTCAGTACCAAAAAACCGCAAAGTTTGATGAAATACCACCATCACAACTCGCACTATTTCCACAATACAACGCTGCTCGTCTACAAGTCGAAAAAGCTTGGTTCAACTGATTTAGGGTATTTGAATGAAGTTGAGACTCCGACTACAGGGACAATACATGCTAGTGACCTTCGCGCTAGCCGTTGTCATGACGTTGACCAGTGCTGGTATTCACATCTGGCTTTCCTCTGCTCAATCAAGTCGGCTACTGAACGAACTCACCGTGCAAAATAGTAAAACGTTTCGTGCTGAGTTAAGTAAACGTGCCGAGCAAATGTCGAGTTATTTGTCAGACGCAATGTTTGACCCTCTCTACATGTACAATCATGAAGAAGCCAGCAATTTAACCAAACCTATGACTCAATTAGACGAGGTGAAACAGATTGTCATCTTTGACAAAAAGGGCCATATATTTCATGACGGGGATGATTCGCTTAAAAGCTTAGGTAAACCTTTCCCCTATCCACAACAGATTAACAGTGTTCTGCGCTATGGCAGTTCCATTCAATCATTTGGAACGCATAGTCTTACTGTATTTCGTCCAATTTCCGCCGCAGATCAGATCATCGGCGGCGTATTTATTGAGTTGTCGCTTGATAAGGTTCAGAAAGATATCAATTCGGTTACTAGGCTAATCAAAGCTATTGATAAACGCTCAAAAGAAGAGCTATATATTGGTGTTGCACTAGCCGCCATATTACTGCTTACTATTTCTGGACTTATTGCGACGATTATTTCACGCCGTTGGAGCAAACCATTAATAAAACTGACCGAACAAACCGACGCAATCGGCCGTGGAGACTTTACTCGCGCCGAAAACATCACCGCAGTTGATCGACAGGATGAAATTGGCGACCTCAGTATCGCGGTTCGCTCTATGGCAACCAAACTTGAACAACGCACGCAAAAAATCACTCACCTTGCGTATCACGATGCTTTGACTGAGTTACCGAACCGAACACGCTTTATTCAACATTTGCAAAGCACGATCAAGTCTTACCCTGCAACGTCGTTTTCAGTCTTGTTCCTCGATTTGGATGAATTCAAAGTCGTCAATGATAACTATGGTCATGACAGCGGTGACTTCTTACTGATTCGTTTGGCTGAGAAACTAAGCTCGTGTGCGCGAGATATTACCAATGATCACCCATTGACCATGATTTCGCGAATCGGTGGCGACGAATTTTTGATGTTAATTCCTCATCTGAAAACGACCGAAGATGTAGATGCCGTTGTGAAAAAGATTTTCGTGGCAGTGCGCTCCCCTATTTTGATGGAAAACGAAGAATTAGTCGTCGGCGGCAGTATTGGGGTTGCACGCTACCCATACAATGGTAAAACATCCGAGGATTTAATAAAAAATGCCGATATTGCCATGTATCGTGCGAAAGCTGATGGTAAAAATACGCATAAAGTCTTCACGCCTAAGATGTTCAAATCCGTTGTGCATCGAGCCAATATTGAACGAGAGTTACGACGTTCACTCTCTGATTTACAACAGTTCGAGCTTTGGTTTCAACCACTGGTTTGCATTAAAACTGGCCGAATTCTTGGGGCCGAATCACTCGTACGTTGGCGACACCCAACACTAGGTATCGTTCCCCCAATTGATTTTATTTCAATTGCTGAAGAAACGGCGATGATATTGCCATTAGGCCAATGGTTGATTGAAAGACTGTGCATTCAAATACAACAGTGGGCACCTTACTTTGCGCCTGATTTTCATGTCTCCATTAATATTTCATCAAAACAGCTTTATCGTCAGAATCTCGTTGAAATGTTTGCGTTTTACATGGAAAAGTACCAAGTCCCAGCCAAAGCTATCCGTATTGAGATTACAGAAAGCTTGCTGTTACAGGATGAAGATGAAGCAGAGCGTACCTTGAAAGCCATCCGTGCCAGCGGTATTGAAGTATGGTTGGACGATTTCGGGACGGGCTATTCGTCACTCAGCTATCTCCGAAAATTCACTGTTGATGGGATAAAAATCGACCGCTCTTTTATTCGCGATATTACTACTGACCCTAAAGATCAACAATTAGTACAAGCGATGGTTGCGATGGCTAAGAACCTCGACTTGTTGGTCGTGGCTGAAGGGATCGAAAAATTAGAACAAGCCGAGAAGTTATCTCAATACGGTTGCCAAATTGGACAAGGGTATTATTACGATAAACCAATGCCTGTTGATGACTTTGTGAAGCGATTGATTAACGCCAGCGAATCCAACGTAGTCGAATTTGAGATTTAAAAAAAGCCTACCATCGCAATGTGAGCTGGTACTGAAAAGCTACCAGCAAATTGAGCTTCAGCATGCATTTCCATCATATTTGTCATACTGGAGCAACCTATCGTTTCAGCAAGCCCTTCCTCTACGAGGCTAATTTAATCCCAAGTGTTAGCCTAGCTACACCTTTTTGTAGCGCATAAGCATCGATGCCATGACATAGGCCAGAGATTGCAATAACGTCTTTTATCTTGACCCAAATACCCTTCTATAGGAGTTGGCGCGGATGGATGAAGATCGAACCTTTGAATTGGGCATATGGATTGAATTTCTTGACCGTTTTACACCTGTTTTTCAGAAACTGTAGGAGTCGTTAGCTTATTGGCGTTTATGTAGGGGAACCCCCTTAGTACCGCAGTCAGTTTGAGATCTGAATCACACTTTATGGCAAGATTGGTAATCTATAGCCATTAATCATATGAAAATTAGTTTTTATATTAATAATGAATTGAAGCATAATGACACTGACTATTACAAAGTCGATACATAAGCAACATTGATATCGAGGTATAGTCGTGTCATTTTGGCGTTAATTATCTTGAAAAACATAGGTCGTTTAGCCTGTTAAGCCTTGCTCTTTGAGTGCCGGCTTAATAAAATTTTCAGCTCTAATTAATCGCCTATATTCATAGAATTATCGTAACGCGATACCTAGTCGCACTGCCATTGGAGAAAATTAGTGTCAACATCGTATTCAAGTGAACAAAACAACAGTTGGAAGTTGGTTTTGTTACTTGCCATTATCGCAGTGGTATTTAGCGGGTTATTCGACCATGACGTCTGGACACCTGACGAACCGCGTGTTGCAGCTATTATTCATAGCATGTACCTAACAGGTGACTTCATTATCCCTCAGTTTGCTGGTATCTCCTTTGTAGAAAAACCACCTGTGTTCTTTGTCTTTTCCACCTTATTAATGCACGCAACGGGCTTAGATGCAGTCATGGCGGGCAGACTCGCATTGTCACTGCTGTGCTTGGGCTCTTTAGCAGTAACGTACCGTATCGCGTACCTATTTAAAGGTGAAAACTTCGCCTGGATGGCTTTGGCAGTTCTTGGCACACTAGAAGGCTTTGTGCTTAACTTCCACTGGCTCCGTGTCGATGCTGCTTTGATGTTTACCACCATTGCGGCAACTTGGGCCTTTAGTGAAGCCTACCTACGTCAGAAGCTCGGCTACTTAATTGTTGCAGGCGCGTTCACCGGGCTGGCCTTTTTAAGTAAAGGACCTATCGCTATCGTGCTATGTATTGGGTTGGCTTGGGTACCGTTAGTTATGCGAGCGCTCACCCTGAGAAAGCAGTTCCCACAAGAAGCAACCTCCATCAGTCATTTTGTATTCATGCACTTTGTTGGTATCAGTGTGATGTGCTTAGTGGCAGCGAGCTGGATATATCCTTTCTATAAAACGGCATCTCCAGAGCTTTGGACAGCCTGGTTTTGGGATAATCAGGTGGGCCGACTCACCGGTTCTGCCACCAATACGCTAGGCCATAATCACTCGGGTAAGCCTTTCTATTATGTAAACGGTATTCTGGAGTACAGTGCTCCTTGGACGCCGCTCTTATTACTTTGGTTAGGCAACTTTATCTATAAATTACGCCAACCTAAGCAGCTAACATGGACTGATGGTTTCTTCGCTTTCTGGTTTGCAGTCGCTATCTTTGTGCTCTCTTACTCAGTGACCAAACGATCTATGTATCTAGCTCCCCTGATGCCACTATTTGCTCTTATTATTGCTGATGCATTGACAAGTTTCTCTGGTAAATGGTTTAACTGGTATCGCAAAGGCTGGCTGGCGTTAACGTCTTTGGTACTTATTGCGTTTGCTGTCGTGCCTTTATGGTCGGGTCTGCTGCCATCGCGCAAAATACCACCAGCGTTAATGGAATGGTTAAGCACATGGCATTTAGTGGCATTAGTGCCTATCGCCGCCATCGTTTTGATGGTAGTCGTAGAGCGTAAGCCTTGGCCACAGTGGAGCAAAATGGCTATCATCACTGCCCTGTTCTTCTCAAGTGCGTTTAACTACTTGTTCCCTGCTATCGATATCGCCAAAGATATGAAGCCGGACTTACGCAATTTTGTAGAGCAAGTGCCCGTGGAAAAAAGAGAGCGTATTGCGAGCGTTCGTTTTTCAGAAACGATGACGTCAATCTTTTTCCTCTATCATGACTGGTCCGTTCCACGAGTCAGTGTTGAACGCGCGCAGGCCATTTTAGATGGTGTGGATCCCGACTATGATTACTTGTTACTCGATAGAAGTAACTCCACCACCGACATCATCAAGTTTACGCCATTCCGTGAGGATACCCAGTATAAAATTCTTGCCAAAGGTACGCCTCGAAGTGACAAAGAAAAAGACGCTGTTTTTTGGCTTTCTGGTAAATAGAATTCGCTAAATTGTCATAAAACATTTCAGCCCTCTAATAGTAGAGGGCTTTTTCTTTAAAAGAACTGCAGCCTAGATCACAATACCACTGGCAGATACCACTAATTTAATCAATTCATTAATAATTGGTTGACAATACCACTGTTACATCCAATTGAATTTAAAGCCTTTATTACCTGAAAATGGGACAACAATCTACTCTCCTAATAACCTTTTTCGTTCTATATAGTCTTTGCATCCGAGATTCCGCAGGTGTTTTTGCAATTATTTTCGAAGCATTTAGTGGCTTTTTCGAAGAAGATGCAGACTTTGCGCTATTACACCTTTCTCCGTAAATTCACGAAAAAATATCAAACAATATCCCCTTCAATATCATGCAATTATGTGTCTTTTTACTTAACCTTACATTAATAGCACTATTTAGCTCTAAAATCACGCCCCCAATAAAACCAGGTTAAAAATCGTGTTTCGTATCACATTTTAAAATACCTGAATTAAGTGCGGAATCACGGTTGCATTTGATTGGAGTTATTGAAGCCGATATCATTTTTCAAACATGGGTTGATATACCAAACAACATATTTTAAAGTCTTACTCCACACAGTTTGGCTAACTGTCATCTAACTCAGATAGACTTAAAAAATCAAATAAGTAAAAACAACGTCACAGGCACATAAACATGTTCGAACAAAAGACATTTCAGTTAATGAAGAGCACTCTTGAAGGTAAAGTAAAAAACATTGATGTCATTCCTCGCTGCAGTAAAGAGTCACTCATTGAGGCTATTCATAGCGCGTCCACTGTTAATGACTTAATTGGAATCAATAAAGCAATCCTAAGGCTTATTAGTAAGGCTTAAATGATACTTGGGGACAGGCGATCGCCCAGTCCCTCTTTGATTAACGCTGAATTGAACAATGTCGCCCTAGTAATATCAATTTAGGTTGGAATGCTCCCTCCGCTCCTATATCTACAATAGTATATTATTGTAACGTTCGAGACAGTCATAGCGGCTTTGGCACAGCTTGTGAGCGTTAATCATCAGCGCTTCGGATAGCTTAATTGACTCGACATTTTCCAAATCACGCAGCATAGATGCATAGATTGTTCATTTAGGCCATGACGCTTCATCAGTTCGTAAGCACTAAGATAATCGTCAATAGTCCCTGTGATTTGGGTATAGAGCTTGGGGGCATGTATCTGAATTACATCGACGCAGCTATCAAGAGACGCCAATGGCTCAATCTGGCTTTTTCAACTCGACACAAAAAAGCCAGCTAAAATTAGCTGGCTTTGCATCATTGTCGTGGTTTTAAGTGGACTATTATTTCGCTTTTACATATAAGTCCTTGGAGTAAATTCTTCCTTCAACATTATTCATTGGGAACCCGCCGACCGTCGGTCTTACTGGGCGAGCTTGCATGTAATATTGGCTATTTCTCACTAGCTCAATACGTTCGTTAATGACCCAGTCTTCTAAAACAAAAGCGCCGTTAGAGACCATATTTCCGGGTCTGGTCCACTTATCACCAAATTGTTCTAAGTTCGACTTATGTACAGGCATCATCGATGAATGTGCAGTCATAGCAACAAAATACGGCACCTGACTATCCAACTCATATTGTAAGGTGTAATCATCCAGTGCTTTAATCCCTAACGAGTCTAACGGAGCCTCGCCATTAATGATGGCTTGAATATTCTTAATTTTGGTTAGTTTTAAATACCAACCATTGGCAGAGGCAAAGTTAGGGTCAGCGGCTCTTTTAAGGCTATAAACAAAATCTTGCGCGGTAACTGGATCGCCATTTGACCATTTCGCATTCTTTCTTAAGTGAAAAACAAACGTTTTGTTGTCACTGGTTTCCCAAGACTCTGCAACACCGGGAACGACATTTCCTTCTCTGTCTTGAATCACAAGCCCTTCAAATAAGTCCCTCAGAACATGCATCTCTGGTAACCCTTCAGCATTAGCAGGGTCCAGTGTTGCTACTTCTGCATCGTTGCCGCGTACAATTTTTTGAGTCTCAGCCAGCGTTGTGCCATCGGGCACCGTTGCACTCTGTACTGAAAACGTCGCTGCAATGAGCGCTGAGAGAATCGATACTTTCCATGAAGAGGTGTGTTTCATCCTAAACCGCCTGATTGGTGTCGTTATTATAAAGTTGCCGTTTCGTCATAGATAACACCTTGGTTTATTACAACAAAAAGGCTTTCAATAGCATTACATCATTATTTATGGCATATATAACCACACAATGCCGTGAGGGAAGGCAAGAAGTTGGGAACGAGAACATGGATAATGTAAGTCAAACAAAGCCAATATTCCGTCCAAGATCATTACGGGCTGAATTTCAGAACATGCCTGAGACCTATGGACACTCGGTGTTGGGCGCTCCGTTATTGTTCTTTCCGGCCCAATTAGAAACGCCTGAACGCGGACTCATTCTTGCCGGCACTCACGGTGATGAGACCGCATCCATTACTGCATTGTCGTGCGCACTTCGTACCCTACCCGCTCAATACCTGAAGCACGATGTGATCGTGTCATTGAACCCCGACGGCAATCAATTAGGGACTCGTGCCAATGCCAATCAAGTGGATCTCAATCGTGCGTTTCCAACGAAAACGTGGACCGACAAAGGTACTGTGTATCGCTGGAGCACATCGGCAAGTGAACGTGACGTCAAAGTTAAAACCGGTAATGCGACCACCCTTGAACCAGAGATTCGTGCACTTATCGATTTCATTGAGGCTCGAAAACCCAGGTTTGTTGTGTCACTTCACGAACCTTTGGCCTGCGTAGATGACCCCGCGCATTCTACGATGGGTCAATGGCTTGCAAAGCGTTTCTCTCTTCCTTTGATCGACGACGTTGGTTACGATACACCCGGCTCGTTTGGGAGTTGGTGTAACGAGAAAGGACTGCCTTGTATCACGTTGGAATTTCCGGCTATCTCGGCAGACAAAGCAATAGAAGAGCAGCTAGAAGCACTGGTCGATTTGTTGCAATACAGTGCAACAAGTGCTTGATTAAACATTATTTGTTATTGCGGCGCTTAAATTTACGACCAAGGTAAACCACACCCACCAGCAATGCTATGTAGTAAAAAGACTGACTGACATACATTCCAATTTCATCTTTGTTGGGCAAAGTCACGTGCTCCCCAAAAGTGAACACTTGATCCGACTTGCCCGAATCAAAAATCATCCAAACGGTCACCGCCAGACACACACCCATGAATACCAAATTTCTCATTTACTACACGTGCTCCATTCATTGACGTTCTCACTTTAGTCACTTATTGAGTGAGAGCGAGTAATCTGACAAGACTATCAGTGTAGGTAGGCAAAATCAGTGATACATAGCCATTAATTTTCACGTTCGTTAAAATTTATCGCGTTCAGTTTACATTTTTGGACATGATTTCACTTGACGTTTATGGCTAACAAGATAACGTAAGCACTCATTTCGAACACGACGGCTTTGGTTTGCATACATTTAGGCAATCTATTTTTCGCACTTTCTTCTTATTTACTGCCATTTTGGTAGTAATGTTTTGTACGCTAAAAACCAACATAGCCTATCACAGCCAATGGGTAGAATCTGTGCCGACGCCAGTGCCATACATGGGTGAAGCGGCTCTGTTCAACTCGAATTCCATCGAGAAAATCGTCCATAGTCTCACTCCTGTAGACGAACCGTGTCGGTTGACTCAAAAGTTATTGGGGCAGTCTTTTGCCCATTTAGAAACCTTTACTCCACTTCTGTTTTTGGTTGCTTTATTGGCGTTGCTTTCAGAGCGTAAAGTTAAGCCTGCCCATACCCGTAGAAGTGATACCTATCCTCCTAAGCTCAGGCTTCACGTCACTCACTGTACTTTCCGGGAATAAAATGCCTCCAACTTAGGTCTATTTATTACTTATTGGAGATTACTGTGTCTTATACCAACACGATATTAACGACTCGCATTGCGCGTAGCCGTCATTTTATGTCGCTTTGTCGACAAATATTAAGCACCTTAGTGCTAACATGCGCGATCGCCTTGACTATGCTCTATAGCACGATGTCACACGCGCAATCTACTGGTTGGATTCAAGATCCAATGCACCCACCGGTTAAAGTACGACTGTTGTCTACTGGCCACCTCGATTCGCAAACCAAGCAGATGGAGATGGTGCTTAACGTTGAACTGGATGGAGAGTGGAAAACCTATTGGCGTAGTCCAGGTGAGGGTGGCGTCGCGCCGGAATTTGATTGGAGTGCATCAACGAACGTCGAGGCAATAGATTGGCAATGGCCTGTGCCAGCTTACTATGAGCAGCTAGGAGTGATGACTCTTGGGTACAAACATGAGGTAAGTTTCCCGATTATTATCACCGTGTCAGATATATCCAAACCCATCTCGCTCAAAGCCAACTTGCGACTGCCAAGCTGCACCAACATTTGCGTGATAGCGGACTACCCTATTGATTTAGACATCGACCCCAACACGCTATCACTAGATTCTGATGCGGCGTATTTGTTTGGTCAAGGCATGAGCTTGACGCCTAAGAAAGACAATCAAGTTTCTGTAGAAGCAAGCTATTGGAATCAGCAAGCACAAGAGCTTCAACTGAAACTCGAGAGCAAAACGGATTGGAAAAAACCACAGATTTTGGTGGATGGTAATGAGGTCAGTGATGAATTTTTCTCACAGCCTAACATTACCATCGAGGGTCGTAGTCTGTATGCCACATTTGCTGTTAACAACTGGCTTGGTGAAGCAGATATTAGCGGCAAAACCATTCAAATTACCGTGTCAGATGAACTGATATTAACGGAAACGTCAACGCAAGTATCGACGACACCAATGGCCTATCCGCAGAGCGGCAGCCTGATTTGGATGATAGGGTTTGCTCTCATAGGCGGTCTTATCCTGAATATCATGCCTTGTGTGCTGCCGGTGCTTGGCATGAAGCTTAACAGCATCATCTCAGGAATGAACCAATCGCCAAAACAAGTTCGATTGTCATTTCTCGCTTCATCAGCCGGTATCATCACGTCATTTCTGTTACTTGCTGGCGTACTCACATCGTTAAAAATGGCGGGCCACATGGTGGGTTGGGGTATTCAATTCCAAAACTATTGGTTTATCGCCTTTATGGCAGTCGTGACCTTATTGTTTTCTGCGAATTTGCTTGGTTTGTTCAACATCCAACTCCCAAGTAGCCTCAACACATGGATGGCCTCTCAAGGTGACCACAGCTGTGGCGGTCATTTTGTTCAAGGAATGTTTGCGACGCTACTTGCGACACCATGCAGCGCCCCTTTCCTTGGTACGGCTGTTGCGTATGCACTGGGGGCAACCTACACCGAGCTTTGGTTGATCTTTGTAGCACTCGGCGTCGGCATGAGCTTACCGTGGCTGTTGTTTACTCTGTTTCCATCCTTGGTCAACGTTTTCCCTAAGCCGGGTCCATGGATGAACAAGGTTAAGCTGGCATTCGGCGCAATGATGCTATTGACCAGCCTGTGGTTAGTGACACTACTCTCGACCTTTATTGGCTTTGCTCTAACCGCCGCACTGATTGCCATCGTTATCATTGCTACCTTAGTGCTCATTGGCAAACAATACGGCCGAAAGGCGGTGACTATTCTCGCTGCCCTATCGATTTTTGTCGTTGGTGGTGGGTTGATTATCGGCAGTGTAACGGCAGATAAATGGTCCACCCCGCTCGTTGACGATCTTCAATGGCGGAAACTAGACCGTGACCAAATACCAGAGCTCGTAGCCCAAGGGAAAACCGTTTTTGTTGACGTTACTGCCGACTGGTGTATCACCTGCAAAGCCAACAAAATCGGCGTTATTCTACAAAATCCGGTATACGACAAACTTCAGCAATCCAACATTGTCCTGATGCGTGGCGATTGGACAACACCGAGTGACAGCGTGACTCAATACTTACAGAGCTACGGACGCTTTGGGGTGCCATTTAATATTGTCTATGGTCCTAAGTACCCACAAGGCATACCACTGCCCGTTGTTTTGACGTCAGACGTGGTGTTGCAATCTGTTGACCTGGCCAGTGGAGAAAGCCATGGAAGCTAAGGAAACCGAAAACAAAACCCGGCCTAGCCGCCTAAAAAAGTGGTCAAAAGAGCTCATCAGTATTGTCATTTTGATGACATTGGTTTCGATGGCTCTGGATTGGTATCGCAGTACATCCATGCCAAGTGGAGAAGCACCTTCACTAAAAGCAATGACCATCCAAGGCTTACCTGTTGATATCATTCAACAAAGCCAAGAAAAGCCCGTTGTTCTGTATTTTTGGGCAACGTGGTGTGGTGCGTGTAAATTTGTCAGCCCAACAATCAATTGGTTTGCCACCGACCATCAGGTACTTTCCATTGCCCTATCGTCAGGTACCAATGAACGCGTGCAACAGTATATGGCCGCCAAAGAATACGATTTTCCAGTCATTAACGATACGACAGGGCTAATCAGTCGACAATGGAACATCAGTGTCACACCGACCGTTGTCATCATAAACAAAGGTCAGATTGAGAGTATCTCGACTGGCATTATCACGCCAATTGGGCTGTGGTTACGAATTTTATTTGCCTAGTGTTCACTGGGCATAAGGAAAAACAATGAAAAAAACGTTTATTTCAATGGCGATCAGTATCGCTGCGCTACTGCCAACTCTGTCTCATGCTGCCTTAACCGCTGAGCAACAACAACAGTTAGACAGTATTCATCAGCTATTGACCGAAAACCCAGAGATCATTGGTGATCTGCAGCTAAGTCTTCAACAATATGTCGAAGGTCAGAAACAGCTAGAGAATGCAAAAAAACAGAGTGAATCATGGCTAAACGATACGACGATTCATACTGTTCTGGGAAATACAGATGGATCGACAGTCATCGTCAATTTTACCGACTATAACTGCCCATATTGTAAGCGCTTAGATGGCGAACTGACGAAGTTAGTTGCTAACTATAAAGATGTCAAAGTCATCAATATCTATGTCCCGCTCAAGCAGCAAGTCATTGAAGGACTCGATACTAACTCCGCTGCATTTGCCATTAAGGTTTGGCAGCAAGCACCTGAGAAGTTTGCAGAAGTGAATCGTCTACTTGTTGCGAAACCGGGCATACATACTAAGGACTCTATCGAAGCCATCGCGAAAAAAACCGATACAACACAGTATTTAACAGGTGACACAAAAATTAACGAGTCTTTAGTGAAAAACTACAAGACATTTGTTGCCTTGGGTTTACGTGGGACACCTGCTATGTTCATTGGCGACGAGCTAATTCCAGGCTATGTTCCTTACGACAAGCTAGAGCAAATCATCAAAAAGAACATGGCTGAAAACGCTAGTTAATCGGCCCCCAACCATAATGCTCAGAAAGCTGATTGAGCTTTCTGAGCTCTTCTTTCGTTTCAGTCATTAGCCATTGCGCTAACTCCTCAACAATCGGTGAGCCCGTCCTCTTATGGCAGAAATAGCGCCAACTACTAAAATGGATCTGTGCATTTTTGGGGCATACAAGATACTCTCGCTCCAGTTCTGGTAAGGCGAGCAGTAAATCGGTAACGGCAACACCATGCCCTGATAAGCAAGCACTTAAGGTTAAATCCAAGGTAAAAAACGTTGAATTTCGCACCGGTTGCTTACTCTTGTATGGGATTTTATCCAGCCATACTCGCCAATCAATATGATCCAGTGTTGGATGCAGTCTTGGTAGCGTCAGAAGGTGTTCAATATCTCTGTTTTCACCGAGTAACTGCTGAGTACAAACAGGTGCCATGTACTCTTCTCGCATAAAGGATATTTCTGGATCGTTTTGATAAGCTTCACTTTCGCGCGTGGTAAACACGAATAAGTCATAATCGCCTTTTCGCAAACTCTCTTCTTCATCAATCACCGGAATAACGACAATTTCATATTCAGGGAAACGCTCGTTTAGCTTCTGTATTTTCGGTAATAGCGCTCGTGTGGCATAACTTAACGCTGCGCGAATCACTATTTTGTTACTCTGGACTTCTTTCCACGACTCAAGCAACGACTGAAGTGCCTGATAGTTACGTCCCAACACCTCAAACAGTGCTTGCCCTTTCAACGTCAGCTGAATTGAACGATGACCACGAATAACCAATGATGCATTGAGCTCATCTTCAAGTTGCTTAACTTGGCGACTCACTGCACTTTGAGTAACGTGAAGCTCTTGCGCAGCAGAGGTAAAGCTCATATGCCTCGCAACAGCTTCAAAGACTTTTAGTGCATTGTGTGAATAGGGAATATTCGAATATAGATTCATAATTTCTCACATGACTTGAAGTCATGCGAGAGTGACACAAATGTTAATTGAACACCATAGTTATGCATATAAAATGACCTCATCATAACCCGAGGCTATCATGAAGAAAATTTTATCCCTTGCTGCACCACTTATTGTTTCTCAGCTAATTTCAATGGCGCTAGTCCTCACTGATGTTTGGATGATGGCGCAATTGAGCATGAGTGATCTTGCGGGCGGTGGTCTTGGGGCCTCAGTCTATACATTCGTTTTCCTCATCGCAGGTTCAACCGTCGGGTGTGTTGCTAACCTCATCGCCATTGCCTATGGACAAAGTGTAGCTCGCCCCAAGTTCGGGTTGAAACAAGTACGATTGGCAGTAAAAGGCGCACTAATGTTGGCTGTGCTGTTGACTGTCATTCTAACGACAGCGTTTGTTTTCGCTCCAGATTTTCTCAGAGTTGCCCAACAGCCTGAAGAAGTGATTGCGGTTGCCATGATCTACCTTGATACTTTGAAGTGGGCCATGTTGCCAACGTTATTGCTGCTTATCTTGCGTGGCCTGACAAGTAACTATGGTGATGCCAAATCCGTGATGATCATGTCTTTGGTTACCGTCATTTTGAACGTGCCTTTCAGCTATTGGCTAGCATTTACTTTGGATTGGGGCATTGCCGGGCTTGGTATAGGTACCGCTCTTGCCGCCACACTGGTCTTAATTGGTTATGCGACTTGGGTATTCAAACGCCCCGTGTACTATCGATTTGCCCCTTGGCTTCATCTTGAAGAATACAATTGGCGTTTAATGTTGCCGTTATTGTCTATGGGTATCCCTATCGCTATTGCCGGTGCTTTAGAAATGGGGTTGATCTACGGCGGGACGTTAATGGCAGGATTTATCGGTGTCACTGCTCTTGCTCTGCACCAAATCCTATTACAATGCTTAAGTTTCACTTGGAACATCAATTTTGGTTTTTCGCAGGCCGCTGCCATTCTTGTCGGTAAGGAGTTCGGTAACGATAATCTTATTGGAGTCAAAGCCGTCGCGAAACGAAGCTTCGCACTTGTTACCGTATTGAGCGCCGTATTAGCTGTGGTCTTTATCGTTTGGCCGGACGCAATCGCCAGTCTATTCCAGCTCGATGGAGAAGGCGAACATGCGCTAACAGACATGTTGTCTTCACTGATCTGGGTGGTTGCGCTGTGCTTCGTAGTGGATGCTTGGCAGTTACTCGCGATTAACCTGCTTCGCGGTATGAAGATCGTCAAGCTTCCGACTCTGATGACGGCCATAGGATACTGGGCATTTGGGCTACCCGCGGCATGGTGGTTGATGGCGCGTTATGAGCTTGCTGGCATCTGGGGCGGTATATTAGTGGGTTTGGCGGTAACCGGGTTATTGTTACTGGCACAACTGATTGTCGAGCTGCGTCCTTCAAAGACACTAAAAGATAATGTCGTTGGCATTGGCTAATAAACTGCTCGCATCACACAGACAGAGTTATTACCATACACAGCAACTATACTAAAATCAGGATTTAACCATGTCTCTTCCTCCTTGCCCAAACTGTCAATCTGAGTATGTGTATCAAGACCAAAGTCAGCTCATCTGCCCTGAATGCGCGCATGAATGGAATCCTAATGACGTATCAGAAGATGCCATCATTGTTAAAGACTCGAATGGGGCAATATTGGAAGCGGGTGACAAAGTGACGATGATTAAAGATCTTAAAGTCAAAGGCAGTTCTCTAGTCATCAAGATTGGCACAAAAGCGGTTGTTCGTAATATCAACGATGGTAAAGACCATCAGCTTGATTGCAAGGTGGATGGCGTCGGTGAAATGATGGTGACAGCGAAGTTCGTTAAAAAGGCCTAACCCTCCATAAAACAAACTGCTATCACGCTGACAAGCCAACCGTTTTCTAGATTACGAATAAAAACGCACGCTTTTTTCATTAGATAAATAAAAAGCGTGCGTTTTTCGCTATCTGGCCTCAGTTGTTCGTCACGTACCGTAGAATCTCCACGATCTGTTGTGGGGTCTCAGCCCAGGCCATTGCTGCGGCATCTACCTCTTTCAGAGGATGAATGATCCCTTCGTCGTGCAAAGTAATAAAGGGTTTATCTAACGCGGCCAACATACCGGCATCAAAGGCGGCATTCCATTGACGGTACTTGTCTCCGAACCTGACTACACCAATATCACATTGTTTAATCAAGTTTTTGGTGCGAATCGCATTGACTTTGGATGACTGATGATCGCGCCAAAACGGGACATCGTTAGATCTAAGGTGATCGCCCGCGGCATCGCTAGATTCATGATCCGTATTCGCGGAGTAAAACTCGATATCTAACTTAAGCTCCTCAGCACCTGCGATGATTTGTTCACGCCAGTCGGTATGAATCTCTCCGCTCAAATACACTTTCCAACTCATTTTATTTCCTTGTTTTCTGGGTTTGTCGCAATCACATCAGCTCTTATCACCGTGGTGTCGAGCACCAAATCTGCAAGCAATTTACGACTGTCTACGTAGTGCGATGTCTGTTTATGTACCTGCAATGCGTGCTGGTCTTGGTAGATTTCGTATAGGTAGAAATCTTGGGGTGCTTCCTTATCTTGAATAACGTCAAACTGGTAACATTCAGGCTCATTTGTCACTGAAGCTTTAGCGTTCTCCATCATTACCGATTTGTAGCGCTCTTCACTACCTGGTTTCACCCTGTTTCGAACAATAATGCAGTACATCTTACCTTCTCCTTGGCATGAATTTGAAATTACGTGTATTTATTGTATACAATTTAACCCAAAATAAAATACAAAGGATGTAAAGAATGAAAAGGCCTTCTCCATTTAATGGCATGAGACACATCGCGTTAGTGGTGGAAAAATTTGAAGAGTGTGAGGCGTTTTATACCGAAATCATGGGTATGGAAGTGTTAAGAAAAGCGAATGAACACCTAGTTTACCTGACGAGTGGCAATGACAATCTGTCGTTAGGAAGAGCTAAAACACAACGAATTTGCTCACCAATCAGCGTCGACCACTTCGGATTTATCGTCAACAGCAAACAAGAGCTTCAAGATTGGTACGAATTTATGCGAGCAAAAGGGGTAACACTACTGGATGAGCCCCACGACCATAGTGATGGCGCGCGGAGCTTTCATTGTAGGGATCCTGAAGGACATGTGCTACAGCCCCTCTACCATCCCACCCTTTCGTGCCAGACATTGTTTTAAAACGTCTTTGGATGCGAATGGTCAATGACCCCGTCAAAGAAGGTTAGGCGTCAGAATTCTCGACTTTACGGTGGCCTTCTTGTAAGTGCACAAAGTCTACAAGATCATCGCCTGATACTTGATAAGCTTGACCAAAGCCTTTGACAAATAGACCTTGTTCCGCTTTTAGGTTAAATAGAATGAAATCTTGTAGCTGACTTAAACCGTCAATAATCTCACCAAAGCGGTCTTGCATTTGAGCAATGACCGCTTGCCATTGCTCAGTATCGCGCTCAACCACAGATGCAATCGCATCAAATGTTAATCGCTTACGAGCAAACAGCTGCTTACTATCGCCCTCGTCTTCAATCATCATCAAGGATACATTGGGGTTTTTCTCAAGATTGCGTGCATGACGCGCAATCTGCGAGATCAACACGAAGTATCCGTCTTGATTTTGTACATAGGGCGCATAGCTCACATTTGGGCGACCTTCTTCGTCTACTGTTGCTAATTGAATGGTCTTACGTTGTTGACGAAACTCTTTGATTTCTGGCCCGAGTCGACCTTGTAAGCGTTCTTGCTTAACTTGTTGATCCATATTGAATTCCTCACTTTCTCTAATAATTATAATTCTTTGTATAACGGTATTGAGCGTTTATTGATTTGATAGCTTCCGTTTCAGCGCCAAGAATTGCTCAACTTGTTCTGGAATGAGCACTCGCTTCTTGTCGCGGCCTAGATAAATCTTGAATACGTTATGACCCGTTTCGTCAAAGAAGCCAAAATAGTGGCTTTCGCTGCCCATGAAAGGCTTGCTGACCAACGCAACCTTTGTGATTAAATCGAGTTTCAAATGTCCGTGGAGCTCACCTTCTTTACCCATTAAGTTGTAGTAGCCACGTGCAACTTTGCCTTTTGGGAATGGTGCTTTTACTTCAAAGATTGAACCGAAAGAATGAACAATCGTAGTCACAGGCCCCCAAGTGGTTAAGGACTCCAGAAGTTCTTGAGCAAAACTTCCATCGGCAATTGTCACCATGTTTTCCGGCATGGCACAAACCACATCACATTCGGTCACCTGAAGCTTTTCAGCAATCGCAGCCGGCAATAATGAAGGCTCTTGTTCCAATATCTCAGCAACTTGTTGTTCTAAACTTTTTGACATTTTTCTTTCCATTGTAGGTTTTTTAATATTTACGAGCTAAGAGGCCATCTTAGCTGGGTGTCCCTTGCCACTATGACCGTGACCATGCGGGTGTGTACTCATGGTTTTGCGAGGACCTAACGTGTTGATAGCCTCGATAGCACCTTGTGCTAGCGTTACTGCCCAAAAACTCCCCGCAAGCGTGAGAACCAGATAATCGTGTTCTAGTTCAACCAATCCGTTTTCACTCCAAATGACGAATAATGGTTTGAGCAGCTCAAACGTATCCTGCCCTTTAAAACGTGGAAGTGCGCTACGACGAACTACACCACTATCAAAACCCGCTTTGAGTGCTGCATTAATCGATTCTGTCGGTCCTTGTTTTACCATCATAGCTATCGTAGAACGGCCGTTATTCATTGCGTCCATATACGCATCAAGTGAGCGATGATGCATCAGCCCATAGCCTCCGATATTGCCACCAGCCCCACAACCAATAGGTAACACCTCAGCATAAGTTTTCGCCAAACTGTTATATTGACTGCGTTCACGATTATCACGGGCCCAATGTTTAACACTCAGTTGTTTGATATGGTGTTTATTCATAAATGCAACACCACGTTCATACATACTGGCTTTGTCCGGAGTCGTTGCTGGCGCTGGAATTCTGCCTTTCTCAACCATATTGAGCATAGGTGCACTGCCACCCACGACAAGTTGATATAGATCGACGCCATGAGCACCAGTATCTAGAAAGTCGTGTAAATCTTGTTCAAATACATCGAGGGTCTGATACGGTAAACCGTAGAGCAAATCGATGATGATTGGCGCTTCGTCTCGTGCACTCAAAGCGGCTACACGTTCCAACACCACTTCCCTATCGTCTAGGCGTTTCGCGCTACGACGAACTTTGGTATCAAAACTTTGAATCCCAAAAGAAAAACGGTTAAATCCACCTTCTAACGCTTTATCAAACATTTCATCAGTGAATCTATTAGTACGTCCTTCTAACGTGATTTCACAATCTGTTGATAGCGGGAATGACGTGCGAATCGCTTTGCCGAGTTTTTCCACTTGATCTGGCGAGAGATCGGTCGGAGTACCACCACCTATATATACCGCATGAAACAAACCAGATTGTGTCCAAGCCAATTGTGATTTGATTTCAATTTCCTGCAAAAGCGCGTGGAAGTAATCATCAACCAGCTTTCTACTCGCCGCGTTTTGAAAGAAGTTGCAGAAAGTACATCTAACTCGGCAAAACGGAATGTGAATATAAAGACAACGCTTATTTGATTTAGACACGGAATTAGACGTGACGTTCTCGAAAATTTTAGGTTGCTGATCCGCAGCAACTGGCATCGACATCCCCCCCGCATGAGGCGAAGATTTTTTGCTGAATGCGAAGCGGAGTGGATCCAGCGTCGATATACCAAAATGAGAATCGTTTAATTGATTTAAGTCAACTTTCATAGCTAGTCTCAAAAGAGTTCAAAGCCCGTAAACAAAGGGCTGATACAAAACTCAAACGATCATAATTAGACTTAAATGATAATGCAATTGATAATTGATCTTATTTTCTTTGTGATACATAATCTCATTCGTGAATTGATTTGAGGGATAACTGGAGTTGCTGTGAATATTACTCGCTACGTTGTTGCTGGCGTTGTTTCTGTTGCCTTACATTTGGGGCTGATGTTGACCCATAAGGAACAACAAGTATTTGCGATGCCTTCAGGAAGCACTTCTCAATCTGTTTCTCTCAATTTTGTTGCGCCAAAAGCGCCCTCAGTAGATAAACCAGCAGAGCAAGACGCCCCTGACGCTACACCACCAAAAGAGCCAGTGGTCAAAGAAGCACAACCCGAAGTGGTCAAAAAGGAAGTGGCGAAGAAGAAGCCACAACCCGTAAAGAAGCCTGAGCCCAAAAAAGTAGTTAAGAAACCACAGCCAAAGCCAGCGCCGCAAAAAAAACCTGTTGAGAAGGTCATTAAAAAAGCGCAACCCAAGCCAGAGAAAACCGTTGAGAAGAAGGCTGATAAGGCACCATCAAACTCTGACAATGCACCACAGACTGTTGTCAATAGTGGTGTCAGCAGTGAACCTATCTTGGTGACAAAACCCGCTTTTCTTTCAAAACCTGTGCAGCCTCGTTACCCGCGTATAGCACGTAAGCGAGGTATAGAAGGTGTCGCTACTTACGAAATTTGGCTAGATGAAAAAGGTCAGCAAGTGAAGCAAGTTCTGATCTCATCATCTGGTGCCACCATCTTAGATAAATCAGCCCTCGACGCTATCAAACAGTGGCAATTCTCCACACATACTGTCAATGGTGTGGCGATGGCACATCGAATTCAAATACCTGTTCGTTTTAAATTGGATTAATCATGGAACAACTGCATTACCTTGAAGAGCAACTTGGCTTGATGGCATGGCCACTTATCATCTGCTCTGCCTTAACCGCAATGATCATCATCGAACGTCTTTTTCAGATAGCCATCAGTAGCGGAGTAGGAAAAAATGCTATTCGACAAGAACTCAATCAAGCATCTCCAGTTAACGAAAAAGAGATAGAGGCGCTTGCAAAACAGTTGGCGAAAAAACGCCCGCTTCTATATCGAGGTGTGGCTATGCTGCTCGCTCATCACTCTTTCGCTAAGTCGCTAAGAGAAGACGCCGCATCCATTTGGCTTCAAGCGAAGCGTCATCAGCTTCTCTCTGGCTTGCGCCTGTTGGGCTTGATTGGTGTTATTAGTCCTCTTATCGGCCTTCTTGGTACGGTATTGGGCCTAATCGAGATGTTCAAAGGTATTGCAGCAGCTTCCGGCAATGTAACCCCAAATGATCTGGCGGATGGCTTGGGTCTCGCTATGCGAACAACTGCGGCGGGACTCATCATTGCTCTACCAGCCATTGCTGGCGCACAGCTTATTGGCCTTTGGGCCGACAGAATCGTAGCCAAGCTCGAACACACCCTTAACTACGTTAACTTGTGGCTTGAAGGTGTAGAAATGCAGCATTCTGACAACGACCCACTTATTGTTGACAATATCGATAAGCTGCCAACGAGAACTGCTCATGATTAAAGTCAGTCAGAACCAGCAGCAGAGTTCACTCTACCCGGATTTAACCCCACTTCTCGATATCATCTTTATCGTCATGGTGTTTTTGATGCTGACGGCATCGGTACGTTTAGAGTCACTTCAAGTCGATTTACCTACGACTGAGTCCTCTGCGGTTTCAGATGTCGATACCCAATCAATTACCGTCAATATCTTGGCTCAAGAACCTTATTGGGCGATAGATGGAAAACAGTATATCGATTGGGAGAATTTTAAACTCGCGTTACTTGAACAATCTAGTTCCAGTAAACACCCGATCATTATTGGGGCAGAAAAGACCGCAGACGTACAACATCTGGTTCAACTGTTAGCCTTTATGCAAGAAAACGGCATTCCTGCGACTCAGCTTCTGACTGATGAGAAGTCAGATTGATCAACAATATAAATCAAGAAGAAAACCAATTCACAAGGACTATTCCATGAACAACACGCTTAAAAACCTGATGTTGGTTGGCGCACTCACTACGATTCCTGCCTTTTTAGCCGGCGCACAAGCCGCAGAAAAAATAGTCAGTGCCGGCGCATCGGTCACTGAGCTGATTTACGCGTTGGATGCTCAATCTAAGCTTGTCGGCGTCGATGTAACAAGCGTAACACCAGAAGGGGCGAATATTCCTAAAGTCGGTTACCACCGAGCACTCTCCGCAGAAGGGCTATTAGCATTAGAGCCAACCTTGGTTATTGGCTCAGATGAGATGGGGCCAAAACCGACTTTAGACCAACTCACTCGCGCTGGCGTTGATGTAGAAGTTGTTGACCCGTCTTCAACCATCGAAGGTTTAAATCATCGCATCGACCAAATTGCTAAGCTAACCGACAGCGAAGCGAATGTAGCTCAGCTAAAAGACAAAGTGGCTCAACAAGTAAATGACCTCAATAGTAACCAACCAAATCCATCCGAAGTGAAGAAGGTGCTGTTTCTATTGATCATCGAAGGTCGACCAGCCAATGTCGCGGGCAAAGGCACAACACCAGATGCCATCATTGAACTTGCTGGGGGTATTAATCCAGCTGCAAGCCAAATTGATTCCTATAAGCCCCTTTCTAACGAAGCTATGGTAGAAATGCAGCCCGATGTCATTCTTGTGAGTGGCAGCAGCTACGAGAAGATGGGTAGCAGTGATGCCGTGTTAAAAGCAATGCCTTTGCTGGCCGCCACTCCCGCAGGTAAAAATGGCGATATAGTGACTATCGATGGTCACGCGCTCGTCGGTGGACTTGGTCTAAAAAGCCTAGCCGAAGCTAAACGCATCAATGCATTACTTTATCCATAATCGCCCTGTACACAGCGTGGGGTAACAGCCACGCTGTGACATCCAAAGAGATATTCAGCATTTATGTTAAGACGCTTCTCTAATACCTACGTTTTTGGCGGATTTGCAATTTTGTTATTCTTCTCTGCCATCTACTCGATCACTGTTGGCCCGATGAACATCACCATTACGGACAGCATTATCGCGCTAACCAATAGTAACAACACACTAGCGCCACATATTAACCTTATTATTCATGATATTAGATTGCCTAGAACCATACTATGTATGTTTGTCGGAGCCATTCTCGCGGTCTGCGGCGCTGTCATGCAGGGACTTTTTCGTAACCCCCTTGCTGAGCCAGGCATTATCGGTGTCTCTGCAGGCGCATCTTTAGGCGGAGCTATCGCTATTGTTGGCTTCTCTATTATTGGTTTTGAGTTTCCCCAGTTCATGGCGCTAGCAGTAGTGCCCGTCTTTGCCTTCTTCGGCGGGGCACTGACTACGTTATTGGTGTATAAACTGGGTACTAGCAAATTCGGGACGTCAGTGACCATTATGTTACTTGCAGGCGTTGCATTCAGTGCATTGTCGGGAGCAGGCATCGGTTATTTAAACTTTGTTGCTGATGATCAAATGCTACGAGATCTGTCCCTTTGGTCTATGGGCTCTTTGGCCGGGGCTACCTGGGGGAAAATCGCATTATCCGCGGTAACGCTGCTTGGTCTATTTTGGTTCTTTCAACGCAAAGCCATGTCATTAAATGCACTACTTCTTGGCGAATCCGAAGCAAAACACTTGGGAATTCCTGTTCAAAAACTCAAACGTCAGCTCATTTTATTCACTGCCGTTGGTGTCGGAGTGACGGTTAGTGTCTCTGGAATAATAGGTTTTATAGGGCTTGTCATCCCTCATTTAGGCCGCATGTTATCAGGGCCTGATCACCGAACACTGATTCCACTTTCAGCGCTTCTCGGCGCGTTACTTATGACGGCTGCGGATATGTTTGCACGGGTTGCAGTCGCACCTGCTGAGTTACCCGTTGGTATCGTTACAGCGATTATCGGTGCTCCTTTCTTCCTTTACTTATTATTCCAGCAAAAAGGCAAGATTTTATGAGTGCAGAAAACCAAAAATTCGAAGTGGGTTCAACGCGGATGCCTATTGAAAAATCAACGGCGATCTCTGGCAAGAATATTAGTGTCCGTTTTGGTCATCGAATCATACTCGACGACGTCGATATCGAACTAAAATCAGGAGAAGTTACTACTCTACTTGGCCCGAACGGTGCAGGGAAAAGTACACTTCTGAAAATACTTTGCGGTGAGACCGAATCCAACGTCAACATTGAGTACTTTGGCAAAGCCCGAAATGAGTGGAACCCGAAAATACTCTCTCGACACTTAGGCCTATTGCCTCAGCACAGTACGTTGTCATTTCCTTTCTTAGCGTCTGAAGTTGTGGAACTGGGTGCAATCCCTTTAGATTTGTCCAACAAGGACACCAAACAGCTCGCCATACAAGCAATGGAGCAGGCGGATGTCGCACACTTAGCTACACGCCTTTATCCTTCCCTGTCTGGAGGAGAAAAGCAGCGGGTGCATTTAGCTCGTGTTTTGACTCAATTACATAAATCAGGTGACCAGAAGATTCTCATGCTCGATGAGCCGACATCAGCGCTCGATCTTGCCCATCAACACAATACACTGGCAATTGCACGTGAGCTTGCGGATAACCACAAAACTGCCGTTGTGGTCGTGCTGCATGATTTGAACCTCGCCTCTCAATATTCAGATCGAATTGTCATCTTGCATAAAGGTAAACTTGTCGCAGATGGTAAGCCAGAGAATGCAATTAACAGTGACACTATTGAGCAAGTCTATGGTTATAAAACAATCATTACCCCTCACCCGAAACTGGGCTTTCCTGTCGTCTTAGCCTGTTGATTAGTCATCCTAAGGCTAATAAGCAGCCACAAAAAAACCGCTTGTTATCAAGCGGTTTTTACAATTCAGCTTTTACCTAGATAATTCAATCAGTGAGCGCCCCATGAGCCACTCGAGCTCTTTGTCACTGCCCTCGCCGTATTGAGACTCTACTAACTTATACAGCCTACCGATTCCCTTAGACGCAAATTCATGAGAATTTTCAGAGGTAACGATGTGATGGAAAAGTAGTTTCAAAATGGCTAAGAACTCAGGGTTCTTCAGTGATTCAATCCAACTACTAGTGAATCCATCGATTCCCTTTTCGAACTCTAAATGCTCTACGAACATCTTAAAAATGCGTCCATCAAGCGCGGCAGTAAAGTCTGTTTTCTTGGGAAAATGGTGGCTAATGCCGGTTCTTGAAATACCTGTCTGTTGGCTCAAAGTAGTGTACGACATTTTGTCATATCCTAGGCGAATGATCTGATCAACGACCGCTTCCATTATCTTTTGGATCGTAATCTCCGTATCTTCTTTACTACGCTTTGGCATCTTAAAGCTCTTCTCTCATCGTTGTGTGCGTTCACTGTATGCTATACCCTAATTAAAGCAGTACTCGGTATAGTTTTCTATTTATTACCGTATCGATTTATTAAAACTCAGTTTACGGCACCTGAGGCAAACTATTTAGTAAACTCATGAAAACAAAGCATCTCATTGAGAATATTATAAAAAACAAATCATTAAGTAATAAGTTATAAAGTCTAACATTTCTATGATATTGATAAACTAGTCTGTACCACATCGTTTGTACGCAAGTCTCATTTATGAGAACTGGGTCACGTGAATGCACCATCACTTGCATAATAAAAAAATATTAAAAAGCAACAACTTATGGGAATTTAATATATCATCTGCAGTGTGATTAAACAAAAATAACTAACAGTTGAAAACTATTTTCGACACTGCCACATCGAGAATTGATAACAGAATGCTGTGATCACGTATTTATTACTGGATACCTTATTTCCACAGTTATAGAATAAACCCAGATTTTGTAAGAGGTATCGTTATGTCAAACACATATGAAGAGCCGACTGTATGCGAAGCATGTGGTGTGGCTGGTGAAATGGGCTTTATCATCAAAGAAGGTGACGACGTCGCCGAAGTTCAACTATTCAGCGACTCAAAAGCACAACTAGAAAGTGAATTTCAGAAATATGTAGAACTTGCTCAAACCGTGTGCAAAAACGTTGAGTTTGAAGTTTCACCTCTGGAAGAAAACTCAAAAGAGCTCACAGCACGCTTCAAATTTGAAGTCAGCGCAGAAAAGCTTATCTTCGAGCTAAAAACGCGCTCTCTAGCAAGATAACCAGCGCTAATCCTGTATCAAGCGAGCATCACTGCTCGCTTTTTAATTGCTTCCATTTCAGTTGACCGTTCATTTCAAAATCCTGCTCTGCGACACACTGCAACACTACGCCTTCCACATTGATAACCGAACCTAGTGAATAAGCTTTGTCATTGTAGTAACAGACACGCTTGCCAAGCTTAGAGTCTGATAGCAGCACTGCCGCTCCCACATCCGCCCCTGGAGTGGTAATCGTTTTAGCTGACAAGGGCATAGCAGCGACCCACAATATCGCGGTCACAAGGCCCAGTGATTTATGTTGTTTTCTCTTTGTTTCCATTGCAAACTACCTACGTCGCTCTGATTGTATGGTATCTCGTTATTATGATTCGTTCTGTTGCTGCACTTGTCACAGCTTTACTTTTCTCTACGTTATGTTTCGCGCAAGATCTCGATCATCATAAATTACTTAACCATCTTGATAACTATGGCAACCTACATCTTAGGAATAAGCCGTATACAACACTCCCTGATGGACTTGTGGTCAACGGTAACCTCAATGTCGCGAAGACCGCTATCAAAATGCTTCCGAATAAACTGGAAGTAAAAGGTAGCTTAGATGCCTCAGATAGTTTAGTTGAATTCATGCCAAGAGGAACCAAAATCACAGGATACGCCAACTTTATCGGCAGCCAACTCAAGGCTTGGCCAGCAGGAGTAGTTCCCGGCGGCTATATCAACCTCACGGACACGCCTATTACCAAATTACCAAATGGTATGTATGTCAAAGGCGACCTAAGTGTCATCCGCACTAAATTAACTGAACTCCCTAATGGCCTCGTCGTCGAAGGTAACCTGTATCTAGGTGGTTCGAAAATCACTACGTTTCCAAAAAAGCTCACAGTACAAGGAAACATCTATCTGGGCGGTAATACCATTACGCAGTGGCCAGAGGACTTAACCCTAGGTGGGGCCGTCGCTCGTTAAAGTGTCACCGACCAACCCAAGCATAAAACCGGAACAGTAAAAAAATCTGCTCCGGTTTTTGAAATGCTATCAAGTGTAAGCTTTTACTATCAAAACAATAGAGGCTTCACACCATGACATTTTTCAATTTCGTTGCTAATTACTTTCAAGCCACCTATAAATATGAAGACAATGATAGTCTATTGGGTAGGCTATTTTACGTCTCACCAGCAGAGCGTGCCGAGCGACTGAATGAACTCTTTAGTACCGACGCATTTTGGGGACTATCGTCGTTTGCTCAAACACAGAAGCAAGATTCCATTACTGAAAACCGGAACAACAAGACCGAATAATCAATGGCAGCAGATAAACGTAAACTTGAGCTCTACGAAAACCTTTTTAAACAATTAGGACCGGGTGAGCATTGTATTACCATTGGCACGATCGCCGACTATTTTCAATGCAGCGAACGACACTCGCGTACACTACTTAAGCAAATGCAAACCAAACAATGGCTATCTTGGAACCCAGCTAGAGGCAGGGGACTGAGAGGCACACTCGTCTGTTTACAAGAGCCAATTGATGCCTGTTACAAAGAGGTTGAACGCGCGACAGTAAAAGGCAACTACGACATGGCGCATAAGCTGATCGGCTTCAATGACCGTAATGTCGCAAGCGGACTTAAACAGTACCTAACACATGCGACTACGGCCAGCGAAGATACCATTTTTGCCCCATTTCACCGAACGCTCAGTTGGCTGCACCCCCACCACACGATGGAACGTACCGAACGCCATCTCATCCATGAAGTGTTCCAAACTCTGGTGAACCTCAAAGGATCCGAGTTAACTGGTGGCATTTCTCATGCGTGGGAAAGTGATGATAACAAAACTCTGTGGACCTTTTATTTGCGCAGTGGTGTATTCTTCCATGATCAATCTCCAGTCACCACCAGTGATGTAGTAGAGAGCTTAAAAGCGCTGACGGTTTCCCCTTACTGGCGCGCCCTGTATGATCACATCGCCGACATTAATAGCCATACCGCTAACCAAATTCAGATTACACTCAAGCACTCTGACCCACACCTACCTAAGCTACTTAGTCGGGCGGAAGCGTCCATTATGCCTAAGCAATTTATCTATCGCGCCGAAAGACATTTCAAACCGATAGGTTCTGGTCCTTTCGTCGTGGAAGTCAGTTCTGAGAAACTGCTTCGCTTAAAACGCAATCCTACTTTTAGCGGCCAATCCGCTTTGGTCGAACATATCGAACTTTGGATTCACAAGGAGTGGGCTGAGGATAAGAAGTGCGCTGAAAACTTCTTCTTCCTGAGTGATGAGCAAGTCCAATACACTGCAGCCACCTCAGATATTGGCTACTTTTTCCTGCTCATCAACAACAAAAGCCTACAGAATGAATGCTTTCAGAACAGTTTAGAACGGCTATTCAACGGTCAATTAGACGCCCCTATTCCCTGCGATAGGCATATCGATTTTTGTTTTGAAAACAACAACGAAAACCGTTGGTTTTCACGCAAGCTGACTAGTGCACTCAAACAACAAGGAATAACTTCAGTAGGTACCCAAGTTGTCTATGGTCACCCTGCGGCGAAACAAGACTTGGCCATTGGTGGTATCCGTTTAGAAGGCGACAGAACCACCAGCCTATTGGCGTTTTTTAAACTCTACCCCTACTGGCAGGCAAACCTGACTTGGAAGCAACAAGACCATTTGAAGCAAACTCTGTCAGTCGTGCGCTCTGAAGTAGACACATCAAAGCAGAAGCAAACTATCGATGAATTGCTAACTTGGCTACACAACAACCGTGTGTTGACCATTATTCGTTCGGAAGACCTCTCATTGAGTATCCCTTCACGTATTCGAGGCGTGGAAATCAACTCTATTGGCTGGTGTGACTTTTCCAAACTTTGGATCAAGCAGAGAATGACGCCGTCTCACTAGACTATGTGTCACTCTTACTTAGAAGTAGTGAGAAATAGCTAAATATCGAGTTCGAATATGCTCGATCAATAGCCTTACTTTGTTTGGTGGCTGTCGAGTAAATGGATAGACCGCATAAATGCCCAAACGCTTACCCACTTGATCTGGGAAAATATCCACCAACTGACCGTTGCGTATGTCATGATACACCAAGCAACGTGGAACATAAGCGATACCATGTCCACCTAATGCTGCCTTACGCAATGCTGTGGCATTGTCAGTAGAGAATGAGCCCGAAACTCGGACGATATAATTGCCTTTATTGGCCTTAAACTCCCACTCTGATGCTCCAGTGGTTTGATAAGCATATTGCAGGCAATTGTGCTGCGTCAGATCCTCGGGGTTAAGCGGTTTACTGTTTTTCGCAATATAGGAAGGTGAAGCACAAACCACCCACTGAGAGTCCAAGATATGACGCGCTATTAGACTTGAATCCTCTAGATATCCAGTGCGAATAACAAGATCAAACCCGCCATCAACCAGATCGACAAATCGATTATCCAGCGACATATCGACAGTGAGCCCCGGATGCATATTACAAAACTCGGCCACGGCATCTGCTAAAATCAAATCACCCGAGATAGACGGCACGGACATTTTAATATGACCGCTAATATTCTCCCCAAAACCTGACACAGACTCCATTGCCTCTTGGGTGGCTTGCTTCACATTTTTCGCACCATGCACCAGTGCTTTACCCGCCTCAGTCAGCGTTAATTTACGCGTTGTTCGATATAATAATTGAACCCCAAGCTCTTGCTCCAAACGTGCAATTCTTTTACTAACTACTGAATTTGTAAGGTTATTTTGTTCTGCCACTCGGCTAAAAGCGCCTGTTTCTACCACTTGGTAAAACAGAATTAAGTCATCTGCTCGCATCAAATTATGTCATTTTTGGAAATAATCATTTTCATTATTTCTCTATATCAATAAAAAAGAAAGGGATAAATTTACTTTAAGTCAACAGCATTATTACAAAAGCAAGCAAAACAATGAGAATCTATCCATCAAAACCGAGTAAAGTTTATTTTTATGCCACTTGTCTCGTCGATATGTTTGACCCTGATGCGGGTCTTGACGCTATGGCCCTGCTAACGCAGCAAGGTATCGATGTCGTGTTTGTTGAAAAGCAAACTTGTTGTGGTCAGCCAGCCTACACCTCAGGCTATGAAAGTGAAGCCAAGCAGGTCGCACAAAGTCAAATGGATTTATTCTCAGAAAACATTCCTGTCATTGTCTTATCTGGCTCATGTGGTGGGATGATGCATCACCATTATCGTCGATTATTCAAAGGCGATAGTAACCAAGCTCAAGTGGATAGCTTCTGTGACCGCGTTTTTGAACTTACTGAGTTCTTAGTAAACGTATGCCGAGTGAGGCTCGATGACAAAGGTCAGCCAACAAGCGTTGTCATGCATACTTCTTGCGCAGCTAGGCGTGAAATGAACGTCCACGTTACCGCCACGGAATTGCTAAGCCAACTGACCAATGTCGAGCTGAGAATGCAAGACTACGAGAGCGAGTGTTGCGGCTTTGGTGGCAGCTTTTCCGTCAGGCATCCTAATATTTCCCAAGCGATGGTTGAAGACAAAACTCGACACATCGAAGCAACAGCATCCGATACTTTGGTCAGTGCTGATTGGGGGTGCTTACTCAATATTAATGGTGCTTTTGAATATCAGGGCAAGGCCATCAAAGGTCGTCATTTAGCCTCATTCTTGCTAGAACGTACCCAAGGAGAATCCCTATGAGTCAGACTCCTGAACTATTTCACGCCCTAGCAAAAGAGGCGCTAGCCGATAAGCAGCTTAGAGCTAATTTCCGAGGCGCAATGGACTACCTGCGCGATAAACGTAAAACCGCTTTCTCTGATTTGGATGAAGAGAAGCAGACTCGGGACTTAGCTGAAACAATACGTCAGCGCTGTCTTAGCAAGCTTCCGGAGCTGCTCGAACAACTGGAGTTCAACTGTTATCGAAATGGTATCCAAGTTCATTGGGCAGAAAATCCAGAGCAAGCGAATGCGATCATCGCCTCGATTGTTTGCGAGCATGACGCCAAAAGCATCATCAAAGGTAAGTCTATGGTCAGTGAAGAGATCGAGATGAACCATGTGATGGCAAAACTGGGTATCGAATGTCTTGAAAGCGACATGGGTGAGTACATAGTGCAACTTGATGGTGACAAACCGTCGCACATCATCATGCCAGCTATCCATAAGAATAAGCAGGAAGTTAGCGACACATTCGAAGCAAATCTTGACGGTTTTACTCCGACCACCGACGTTGATAGCCTGATTCAGACCGGGCGCACTCGCTTGCGACAAAAGTTCTATGACGCCGACATCGGTTTATCGGGCGTGAACTTTGCCGTAGCCGAAACGGGAACGCTGTGTTTGGTAGAAAATGAAGGCAATGGCAGGATGTCCACCACAGTACCTAACGTCCACATCGCGATTACCGGTATCGAAAAAGTCGTTGAATACCTCGCTGACGTGCCGCCTTTGTATAGCGCGTTGACTCGCTCTGCCACTGGGCAGGCAATTACAACTTACTTCAACATGATCAGCTCTCCGCGTAAAGCAGGAGAGAAAGACGGGCCTCAACAAGTCCATTTGATTCTGCTCGACAACGGCCGTAGCCAAGCCTTCCAAGATGAAGAGCTACGCAAAACGTTGCAATGTATTCGTTGCGGCGCATGCATGAATCACTGCCCTGTTTATACCAAGATTGGTGGCCACGCCTATGGCACCGTTTACCCCGGTCCAATTGGCAAGATCCTTTCTCCTCACCTATTGGGAATCGATAAAACTAAAGATCTGGTGACGGCTTCAAGTTTATGTGGCGCGTGTGGCGAAGTGTGTCCAGTACGAATTCCTATTCCAGACATGCTGCTGCGCCTTCGCAAAGAAGCAAAAAATAAAGCGAGTAAAAATAACCTAGAACTCAACGGACAGAACGCAGCGCACAGTAAACTGGAGTCTGCGGCGATGAAAGGGTTTGCTTTAGCCGCAAGTTCATCCCATCTCTACCATGCAGGGACATTTATGGCGACAAAACTGCAGAGCTTAATTCCAAATAAACTGGGTGCATGGACGCAATGTCGAACCAGCCCTAAGCCTGCCAAGAAAACACTACATCAAATTATGGTTGAGAAAAATAACACTGAGCCTAAGAAGTAACAGAGGACATGAGCATGAATACCAGACTTGCGAAAGATAACATTCTTGGGCGTCTAAAACAGGCCAAGCGAACCCCAAAAACAGCCGAAGAGATGGCGTTTTTTCCTTGGGGCAGTCATCCAGATATTACCGCAGATGATAAAGCCCAGCGCTTCTTTGACATGATGACAGCAAACCACGCCGACGTCCGTATTATCACCAGAGCGATATTAAGCCCGACTTTACAATCCGTTATGGAACAATATCAGTTTCACAACATCGCAATTGGCACGGCAGGTGAATACATTAACGATTTCGAAATCGCCACCAGCACACGAAACGTCACCATGTTTGATAAAAACATTGAGCAATGGAAATCTGAACTGTTTAACGATATTGATGCAGGTATCACACACTCTCTTGGCGGTATTGCCGATACTGGAGCTTTAGTACTTTGGCCTACAGAGCATGAACCTAGAACACTCTCTTTAGTACCACCAAGCCACATTGCTGTCGTCAAAAAATCAGCACTGTATGGTCATTTTTTACAAGTGATGCAGGATAACAACTGGAATCATTACATGCCGACAAATGCGCTATTAATATCCGGCCCTTCGAAAACTGCGGATATTCAACAAACGCTCGCCTATGGTGCACACGGACCCAGCCAGCTGATCGTGCTATTACTGGAAGACGAATAAAAGGAAAGGACACTGGAATGAGCCATGTAGACGCTAAGACACAACAAGAACTCAATAGCAAAGAACAACGCTACTCCGCAGTAAAACAGCAACTCGCCACCAAGATTGATAGCGAGCGCATTATCACAGACGAAGCACAACGACTGGCTTATGGTACCGATGCCAGTTTCTATCGACTCACTCCACAGATCGTTCTAAGACTCAAAAATCTTGATGAGGTGGTGTTCGCTATCCAATGCTGCAAAGAACACAACGTCCCTTTCACGTTTCGCGCGGCAGGAACCAGCCTTTCCGGGCAAGCGATATCTGACTCTGTATTGATTGCTCTTACCGACGACTGGCGCGGTCACACCATTATCAATGATGGCGCACAAATCAAACTGCAACCTGGTGTCATTGGCGCTGATGCCAATAAATATCTACTGCCTTTCCAACGAAAAATCGGGCCAGATCCAGCGTCGATCAATACCTGTAAAATCGGCGGAATTGCAGCGAATAATGCCAGCGGCATGTGTTGTGGTACGGCACAGAACTCCTATCGTACTGTTGAGAGCATGACATTAGTGTTCGCAGATGGCTCAATTTTGGATACGGGGAGTCAACAAAGTATTGAGAGTTTTAAACAAACCAACCCGAGTTTGATTGAAGGACTCAAAACATTAGCCCAAGAAACGCAAGCCAATAACGAACTGGCTAATAAAATTGCTCACAAATACCGATTAAAGAACACCACTGGGTATGCATTAAACGCACTCGTTGATTATTCTGATCCTATCGAAGTCCTTGAACACCTGATGATTGGTTCAGAAGGCACATTAGGTTTCATTGCTGAAATTACTTACAACACGGTTGTAGAGCATGCGTTCAAAGCCTCTACGTTACTGGTCTTCTCTAACATTGAAGAAGCAAGCCAAGCAGTGACAACGCTATCGAATACCCCAGTCGCTGCCGTGGAGATGATGGATGGTCGAGCGCTGCGCTCGGTAGCCGACAAACCGGGTATGCCTAGCTTTATTCAGCAACTCGACCTAGAAGCCACCGCTCTGCTTATCGAAGTCCACGCCTCAGATAAAATCACACTGGATGCTCACACTACGACAGTGATGGCGTCACTGTCGGATTACACCATTATTGAGTCGGTGCCATTTACCCTTGACCCGACTACGGTCGCAACGCTTTGGGGTATTCGCAAAGGCATGTTCCCTGCTGTTGGTGCCGTGCGCGAAGTAGGCACCACCGTCATTATTGAAGACGTGGCATTCCCAGTAGAAAATTTAGCCGCTGGAGTTCGAGATCTGCAGCAACTGTTTGACAAATATCAGTACGATGAAGCCATCATCTTTGGTCATGCGCTTGAAGGCAACTTGCATTTTGTCTTCACTCAGGGGTTCGATAGCCAATCAGAAATCGAACGCTACGGCGGCTTTATGGATGATGTAGCGGATTTAGTCGCAGTAAAGTACCAAGGTTCATTAAAAGCCGAGCACGGTACAGGGCGAAACATGGCGCCTTATGTCGAGCTTGAATGGGGGCATGAAGGCTATGCCTTAATGCAACGCATCAAGACCTTGTTCGATCCTCAAGGACTATTGAATCCGGGCGTAATCATCAATGACAACCCGCATTCGCACATCGAAAATCTCAAACCTATGCCCGCAGCTGACGATATTGTGGACCGTTGCATTGAGTGTGGCTTTTGTGAACCGGTCTGTCCATCACGTACCCTTACCCTTTCTCCTAGACAACGTATTGTGCTATTCCGAGAGCTGCAACGTCGCCGAGCCAATGGCGAATCAACTCAAGCTAGCGAGCTAGAAAAAGTATTTGAATACCAAGGTTTGGATACGTGTGCGGCAACCGGGTTGTGTGCTGATCGCTGCCCTGTCGGTATCAATACCGGGGAATTGGTGAAGAAGCTGCGTGCTCCTATGTATGAGAAGTTTCGACCCATTGCAAAATGGACCGCGGACCACTTTAGTGCCACAACCACTATCGCTAGGTTTGGCTTAAAGAGCGGTCACGTGGCCTCTAATCTCCTTGGGGCACAGCGAGTAGCGAATATCGCCAAAGGAATGCGCTCAATCACTAAAGACACCACACCGACTTGGCTCGCGGAGACTCCAGACGGTAGTCACTTTGATCTTGAAAAAGCGCTCGATAATACTACCGCTGCAAGCTCGATACATAGGAAAGTGGTTTATCTCCCATCATGTGCAAGTCGTAATATGCAAACTCAACCTGCTGCAAAAGATCAACGCTCACTGGGGGAGGTGACAATGTCACTTATTTCAAAAGCTGGATTTGAGTTGATTACGCCTAAAAAGCTCAGTGACCAATGTTGTGGTATGCCCTACGACAGTAAAGGCATGGTGGATTTAGCAAAACAAAAGAGTCTGCAACTTGAAGACGCATTATGGGAAGCCAGCGAACACGGTACATACCCTATCCTTATGGACACCAGTCCATGCGCAAAACGCAGTATTGAGCAATTCACCAAACCCATGACCATTGTTGAGCCAGTCAAGTTTACCCACGATTACTTGTTAGAGACTTTGTCACTGGCACCGATAGACGAAACTGTGATGCTTCATGTTACCTGCAGCTCTAGACGTATGGGTTTAGAGCAATCAATGTTAAATCTCGCTAAGGCTTGCGCCAGTGATGTGGTGTTACCCGAACACATTCAATGTTGTGGCTGGGCAGGAGACAAAGGGTTTACCACTCCAGAGCTTAATGAAGCAGCGGTTGCTCCGCTCAAGCAGCAAGTGCCAAGTGGATGCACACGCGGCTTTAGTAATAGTATTACCTGTGAAATCGGTCTGTCTCATCATAGCGGTATTCCTTACCAGTCTATCCTCTATTTGGTAGATGAAGTTGCCCAAGCTAAATAGTAGAACGCCCCTTGTTATCAGGGGCATTTCTCTGTTCGCCTCCGACCAAGAGGCGCATCGCTGCTAACTCTCACTAGCTATAGCATCGATCCGATGACGTCAAATTGCACGAGCACACCTGACTTCTTCCAGATTCTTTGGCTTGATACAACGCGTTATCTGCCCTTCCTACTAACGAATCCCAAGGTTCACCTTCAACAAGCTGAGCAACACCAAAACTGCAGCTGACCGAAAAATCTTGTCCTTTGATGCTGCCGTAAGTCTCTATCTGATTTCGCAGTCGTTCCGCTAATGCTCGAGCTTGGTGCAAATCCATGTCATAGAGAACAACCATAATTTCATCCCCTCCAAAGCGGAACGTCGCACTATCGGGCTGAAGCGAATCTTGAATGATCTCAGAGACTTTACGAATGACTTTATCCCCGACAATGTGTCCATATCGGTCGTTGATTATCTTGAAATAATCAATATCAAGCATAATGATACTGACCGTCCCTGTAGATAAATGCTTGGGGAGATCATCTTCTATATAGACTTCAAGTGCCCGCCTGTTACCCAATTGAGTTAACGGATCAAAATAAGAAAGGGCATAAATGGCTTGTACCTGCCTACCGTTGATCATCCAAAGCATACTGAAGCTGATAGCAACAATTAAGAAGATGCTAAATAGAAATGCCAGGGCATGCACCACACCGGCGTCCATGAACTTTGCCACAGACTCACCAATAGCGTAGTAACCTCGATACACCATGAACAGCCCATAAAGGATAAAGGTCATTGCCATGGTCCTAACGGCAAGCGGTAAATCGTCCTGTTTTCCTATCAGCATTACCTTCGCTGAAGCAAAAGTAACCAATGAAAGATAAACGGCACTCACCACAATTCGATTCTCAATCGAGGGCTGGAAGTAGGTAAAGTAAACAAAGAACAAACAGACCAAAGGAATCGTTGCCATACACCAATATGAATATTTAAACTGAGCTTGTCGAAACTCGCACAAGCTATGTAATATCATTTGGAACGCACACGTGACCATCATGTTCGCCGTTATTATACTCAGCGAATCTGGTAACAATCCTCTAAAACTGATCAAAAGCGGTCCGGCTCCCATCACTAGCAATGCTAGTGAAAACATCGTCAAACCCGCGACTTTTTGCTGTGAGCGTTGATACAGCAGTAACCCAACACAATAGACACAACTAAAAAGTATAATGATAAAATTAAGCGTCCTCATATCGAGAGAAAACGCATCCATAACCACCACCTGACATATTGTTTTTTGATTATTTTTTATTAATTCATTCACAGAATAAATCTTACATATCCACGCATACTAGAATAAATACTTTGATTTTTTGTGTAACTCCCTAGAAATGGGATCAAACTCACTAATATAGATGTTAATAGATTGATCGAGTTATCGTTATCCTGTTTGAACTCACCTCCAACTTAAATGGAAATTGCAGAAATCTTTCAGTACTCAAACTTGGCATTTACTTGCCTTGCACATTGCTGACACCTCGCCATATCCATTGATGTTGAATAGGCACCAATTACATGAAGAGGGACCATACCCTCTCGAGGTTGCAGGGGTTAAACCAATATGAACTTTACAAAACAAGATACAGAAGCACTTTATCGAGTCTGGATGTCTCAAAAAGCAAAAATGCATATCACGCAAATGGAAGTCGCAAAGCGATTGAATTTGAGCCAACTGGAGCTATCCAATCGTCTTAACGGTAATGTGCCACTGGACAGTACTTTTATAGACCGATTTTGTAAGCTATTGCACATTGACCCAGCATACCATCTGCCAACGCTGCGTGGTTCGGTTGACACGGCGCCTAGTCCTGACCGTGTCTACAATACCCGTCTAACTGTCGATGGAGATATCACCAACATTCGTGTCGATGGAAATCAAGTCACCATTGAGTACCGTCTCTAAGGGTTGCTTCGTTATTTCCATCACACTAATGTCCAGCCATCCTTGGTTGGAACAAGCACCGAAGGGGAGTAATCCCCTTCAACCTACTTTAATTCCTGAGTATGCGTTACGGCTCATTTAGTAAAACCACGCACTCACTGTATTTGGGTCTAGGTGTCGCTTTTTTCTTCACGACTTCCTTCTCTGACTTCGAGACCTTTTTCTCAGGAATATAGGGCTTCCATGATGCGAGCTCTGCTCCACAACCATCTCCCGGAGGCGGTGCATTTTGAGCGACACATTGCTTACCCCCGTTAGGACAATGGAGTCTGACATGGAAGTGGTAATAATGCCCCCACCACGGTCTCACCTTACGCAGCCAATCTCTTTCTTGCCATGACACTTCGCATAGCTGTTTTTTGATCAGTGGGTGGACGAAAATTCTCGCTACACGGTCATCCACTGCGGCGACTTGAATCAATAAAGAATGATTGCTGGTCCATTTATCCTTTTTGAAACGATACCTATCGATATCGACTACTGGATATGGCTCGGGATCTTGCAACTCTTGTTGCGTAAGCGGTTCATTAGGCAGTCGTAACCAGATATCGGCATCTAAACCGGTCTGATGACTCGCGTGTCCCGATGTGAACCGTCCTCCGCGTGGAACAGCAATGTCACCCACCAACAACTGCCCCATACCTAACCTATCGACTTTACGGGCTAAGTCAGTCAAATACTGGATCATATCTTGATGCCCGTAGTAACGGTTACGTTGAGAACGAATAACCTGATACCCAGTGCCGTCTAAAGCAAGCTCTTCACCGCCGGCTAGACAACCATTGGCATAACTGCCAATTGAAGAGGAAGCTCCTTCGCTGGGGACAGTAATTTCATCCCATGAGCGCTCAAGCGCAAAGCCGCTAATTGGCAGCAGTAACCACAGCAACCATCCATATCTCATCATCTTGTTCCTCTGCATCCCTTAAGAATCTAGAACAGACCTCTAAAAGCATAGTGTTAACTCGATTCGAATGCCTGCTCGTATTCGAAAATAAAGCAATGGCGAAAAAGACTCAGCTGATGATCGCAATCTGACATGATCTCGATCCGAGTAGTGAGGTGAATTTGATATACAGAAGTTGAAATGTTTCACAAATGTAAAGAAAAACAGCTTTATTGTGCTGGTTATTATTGAAGCCAAAAGAGTAACGCGCTAAAAATAAGGAACTCAATTGCCCTAATGACAATTGAGTAACTGTATAAGTCGTCATTCCTTTTTTGAGGCTGCCACCTTTTTCGGGAGTGACGACTTTGCTATTCCTACCGATGAATCCCTTTAACTAAAACGCGCCACATAATCAATAACTCTGCTGCGATACTCTCGCTTCGTTGACTCATCAATAAAACTTGCGTCAATGGCGTTAATTGTCAATTGCGCCAGTTCTTGGTGGGTCATATCGTGCGCTTCACTTACCGCTTTGAAATTGTCTGTCATATAACCACCAAAATAAGCTGGGTCGTCTGAGTTAATAGTAACCGCGACACCTTTGCGAAGTAGGCTCACAATATTGTGCTGCGACATATCATCAAATACACACAGCTTGATGTTTGATAGTGGGCAGACAGTTAACGGCATTTTCGTCTCAATAAGACGCGCAACGAGTTCGTCACTTTCCACACAGCGAACACCATGGTCAACCCGGCTTACGCCTAATAGTTCTATGGCATCAACGATGTTCTGAGCAGGCCCCTCTTCTCCAGCATGAGCGACAGTCAAAAAGCCATGTTCTTTAGCCATTTTAAACACACGCACGAACTTCTCTGGCGGATACCCTTGCTCAGAAGAATCCAACCCCACTCCCACGATAAATTCTTTGTATGGCAAGGCTTGTTTGAGCGTCTCGATGGCAGAATCCTCAGAAAGATGTCTTAAAAAGCACATAATGATTTGTGAGGTAATATTCAGCGTCGTTTCCCCGTCTTGCAGTGCACGGTGAATACCTTTAATCACCGTCTCAAAGGCTATCCCTCTCTCTGTATGTGTTTGAGGGTCAAAGAAGATCTCGGTATGAATAACATTATCCGCTTTACAGCGCTCCAAATAGGCCCATGTTAAGTCGTAAAAATCTTGCTCGGTAATAAGCGCATTCGCACCTTGATAATAGATATCGAGAAACGACTGCAAATCTTCAAAGTCGTAGGCCGTGCGCAGTGCTTCAGGTGAGGCGTAGGGAAGTGAGATGCCATTTCGTTGCGCCAACTTAAACAAAAGTTCTGGCTCTAATGAGCCTTCGATATGGAGGTGCAACTCTACTTTGGGAAGATCTTGAATAAATGCGTTCATATTCCACCTATTATGATTGTTGTGGGTGCACTTACTCTAAGTATAGGAATAATTTGAGGTAATTTTCGAACGCCAATACAAAGAGCAAGACACTAATGTGATCTTGGCTCTTCGTAATCAGCACTTTGCGGGAGCTGGTAGAGACCCCCAAACCATATCATTGGGGTTATACGAAGCAAACGATTGGTATTGTACACGACCGTCACTTACGTTCAATAGTCGCGACGGACAAACAAAAACGGTGTCACATTGGACACCGTTTTTCATCAACTTGCTACCAATGAGCTTAGTCTTCAAAGCTGCCCGTTGTTGCCAGTTCTTTGAACCACAAACCGTGTTTTTTCGGAATTCGGTCACCCGTTTCTAAATCCAAACGATAGAAGCCATATCGACGCTTAAACGAGTTTAACCAAGACCAGTTATCGATGAATGTCCACTGATGAACACCAAAACAGTTTGAACCTTCTTGGATTGCTCTATGCAGCTGAACTAAGTGCTCTTTCATCAACCCTGTGCGGAATGAATCGTCAATCAGTCCATCCTCACCCGGTTCACCTTCTGACTCGACGTCCATAGCAATGCCGATTTCAGCTAAATACCATGGGATATTACCGTAGTTTTCCTGAACATTTTTGGCAATATCATAAACGGCAGTTGGTAAAATCTCGTTATTATCACGATAAGGATTGAATCGGCCTTCTGGATTCACATAGTTCTCAAAATAAACTTCTGGCGTAAAGTAATCCAAGTCATAGCTCGCTTCACGTGCTTTCACGCGACGTGGAACGTAGTAGTTCACACCTAGAAACTCAACTTTGGCGGTTGTGATTAACTCAACTTCCTTCGATGTCGTCTCTGGTGTTACGCCCTGCTCTTCAAGAACATCACACAATTCTTGTGGAATTTCATTTTTCACCATTGGGTCTAGGAAGCTGCGGTTAAATAGTAAGTCGGCATACCATGCCGCTTTCTTGTCTTCTTCGCTGTCATTGCGCGTATAGGACGGCGTCAGGTTAAGCACAATACCAATCTTTGAGTTCTCAAGCTCCAGCGCATTGAAGCGATGAACTGCTTTTGCATGAGCAAGAATGATATTAAACGCGACTTGCACCGCCAACTTGCCATCTTTCTTACATGGATAATGGAAGTCATACAGATAGCCGCCCTCTACCGGAACAATAGGCTCATTAAACGTGATCCAGTACTTCACTTTATGACCGAACAGTTTGAACGCTGTCTCGGCATAATCGGCAAACATATCGACCACTTTTTTCGATTCAAAACCACCGAATTTCTCTTGCAGCTCAGCAGGCATATCGAAGTGATATAGGTTCATCATTGGCTCGATGCCATTAGCGATCATTTCATCTAAGTAGTTGTTATAAAATGCCACTGCGTCCTGACATACTTCACCCGTTTCATAATCTTTGATCAGTCGAGACCACTGAATAGAAGTTCGGAACGAGTTAAAACCAACCTTCTTCATGTTCTGAACATCTTCTTGGTATCTGTGATACGTATCCGTCACCGTCTCTGAGCTAATTCCACGGTAAAAACGCTCAGGGCTCTTTTGATGCCAAAGATCCCAAATAGAGTCGTTTGCTTTATTGGTAGAGCCTTCTGTCTGAATGCCAGACGCAGCTGCGCCCCACATAAAGTTCTGTGGAAAAGTGTACTTAGTCATGTTGCTAACCTTGTGTATTCAAAAAATGTTTCAATGCCCCAATCAAATTGGCATCGTTGCCAAATTGGGTCAGTTTTGGATTTGGACGGACTTTCGCTATAGGGTGTTGCGCCAATATGGCATCCAGCTTTTGATTAAGCTTGTCGATCAAACCCGAACTGCGACTGATAGCACCACCTAAAAGGATGTATTGCGGATCTACTGAGTATTGGACATTGATAAGTACGGTTGCCAAGTCAAAATACCATTGCTCAACGGCAGCGATAACTGCCTCATCACCTTGTTCGTAAAACTCAAACACTTTAAGGCCATCTAACTCTTTTGGTGATATCTCTTTAGCGCGAGCGGTTTGTTCAATGATGCCCCGCGTTGAGGCCAAATCAGAGTATGTTAATGGTTTCCCTTGTTCAAAACGCAAAATGCTGTAGCCGAACTCTCCACCATGAAGATGATGTCCTTTTAGGATATGACCTGATTTGACAATGGCGCCGCCGACACCAGAGCCTAGTACCAATAAACAAAAGTCGTTTGACTCACTGGCTGCGCCTAACCAATCTTCTGCTAGTGCAGCGCAACAACCATCATTCTCAAGCTCTGTCGGTAGCCCAAAGCGTTCTTGGTATAGCGACTTAACATCAAAACCATGGATGTAATCGAGTGCACTTGAACCTTCGATCACACCCGTTTCAACGTTCACAGCGCCACAAGTGCTAACAGCTATACCTGCTATCGCGTAATCGTGTTTCAGCTGTTCCAACTTCGGAGCTAAAGAGTCTAACCAAGCGTCATAAGACGCTACTCGGCTTGGCAAAGAGAAGCGTTCGAAAATCTTTGCTTCCTGATTCATTACCGCACACTTTACCGATGTGCCTCCAAAATCTAAGACCAGATAGTAACGTTCAGTCATCGACGTATTTTTCCTGTCAGACTATGATAAAGAGTGTAAGAACGCAGCGCCGCGTACACCGGAAGAGTCACCATGAACACTCTTCACTACCTTGGTTTTTACCGATTTAGTAAACGTATACTGAGATAGCTTATCTTGGACCAGAGGATAGATTTCATCGACATTAGACATTCCACCGCCTAGTACTATTACCTCGGGATCAACAAAATTCACTACGTTAGCGAGTGTCCTTGCCAACTGGTCACAGTAGAGCTCCAAGTGCGCAATGGCTCTGCGATCACCCGATGCATGTAACGCCATGATTTGCTTAGAATCTGCTGGCGAATGCTTTTCTGAGAAGGTGCGACCAAACCCAGTACCGGAAACAAACGACTCAGCACAGTTCATCGACCCGCAATAACATTTAACCGGTTGACCATCAATTTCTGGACTGTAGTTAGGCAGTGGATTGTGGCCGATTTCACCACCTAATCGATTTAGCCCCGTGACAATGCCGTTATTGATAATAACGCCTGAACCGCAGCCAGTACCTATGATTATGGCAACACAAGAGTGCTTGGCCTCCTTGGCAGCCCCATCCTTAAACTCCGATAGCGCCAAACAGTCAGCGTCATTAGCAATGGCAACTGGTACATCGATTTGTCTTTGAATGTCACCGATAAAGTCATGGCCGTTTAGCACAGTGACATTCGCGCCTTGCATTAGCCCGTCATTACCGACTGAGCCACAACATCCAATACCAATAGATTCTATTTCACCCTTCTCTGATACTGTGTTAATTACTGACATCACGGACGCGAGAAAGCCTTCATACGAACCAGTCTCTGTCGGTTCACGATGCTTCACAATGGTTTGATAACTAGCAGAATCGAGTGCAACACCTTCAATTTTAGTGCCGCCAATGTCCAGTCCTACGATCATGATGGATTCTCTCTAAAGTAGATTGCGCCGAATTAAACCCAGCGATTTACTTTACTTAATCAAATTTCATTGCGGATCTAAAGCACGTGTCTGTTAAAATCTCGGCGTCGTCACAAAAACTATATACTTTTAAAGTATAAAACTATATAGATATTATCAAGACATACTCATTCGAAGTTATTGAACGACTCTTTCATTTTTTCCCCCTCTAGATTGTTTCATTATCCGCCTATAGTTGATATCAACAAAGGAGGTCAGCGATGACACTGGTTAGAACAATTGAACAAGTCATTCCATCTCATTCCACATCAGATGGTGATGGTGTAAAAATTCGCCGAGTACACGGCTTCGATAATGCGGCATTTTCACCGTTTTTAATGATCGATGAGCTTAAGTCCGATGACAAAAAAGACTATGTGGGCGGCTTTCCTCCGCATCCACATAGAGGTATAGAAACGCTAACCTATATGATGAAAGGTCACTTTCAGCATAAAGATCACATGGGCAACGTAGGCGAATTACGCTCAGGCGGAGCGCAATGGATGGCAGCAGGTCGAGGTGTTATCCATAGTGAAATGCCAATCATGGAGGAAGGTGAACTACACGGATTTCAAATTTGGATCAATCAGCCAGCCAAAAACAAAATGACACCGGCGCAATACCATGACTTTCAACCAGAGACTATTACTGAATATGAACAACAAGGGAGTGGCTTAATTCGTCTACTCTCCGGTGAAATCAGGGTAAATGGCTCCCTACTCGCTGGGCCACTGGCGAAAACTGGAGTCCCTGCAACAGTGGCGGACTGGCGCAGCAATCGAGGAGATTCGGTAAGACTAAACGTCCCTTCAGAACACAATATGATGCTTTACGTTTACAAAGGAGCTGTGAGTGTTGCGGATAAAAGTTTGAAAGAAGGCGAACTTGCACTAGTTTCAAAAGGAGAAGCAATGGAGATGACAGCGAGTTCCGAGTCCGGGTTATTAGTCTTTGTTGGTGAGCCAATAAATGAACCTGTCGTTCACTACGGACCTTTCGTCATGAATAGCATGCAAGAGATTCAACAGGCGATTAATGATTATAACTCAGGCGTATTCGATACTTACTAACCAATCCGAGTTGAAGATTTTAATTTGACACCCCAATCCACTGCCTGTGTATCACGCATCGACGAGATCGTCGATGCGTTCTTTTTTCTGACGCATTTTAATATCGAGCCAGACGCAGCGATACTGGTGCTTTACATTGTAAATCTCTATAGATATTCACACAGGTATGCAGTCGCTTGTTGCACTTTTAGATCAAAGCTAGAGTCACCAGCCACATTAAAATGTTCACCCGACGAATACGTCTTCCATTCTTCTTCTCCAGCAAGGCGCACTGTTAACGCTCCTTTCACTACCGTCATTTTTTCAGGGGCAGCCGTCCCAAACGTGTATTCACCTGCAGCCATCACACCAACACTGCTGTCGCCATCTGCTTGGGTAAAACCCAGTGATTTCACAGAGCCTTCGAAATAGGTGTTTTCTTTAATCATCTTTTTTGACTTCCTTGTTAGTTAATCATCGTAAAAGCATGGTTTTACCTCACAAATTGCCGTAAAACAAGAGAATGATCAATTGCTAAGATCAATTGGTATAAACGAGTAACATGATTTAACAAGGTTTTGATATGTCGGACAAAGCAACTCGAGTACCCACTCATCGCATAAGTCGCTTAGGCAAGTTGGCGTCTTTGGCCACACGTGTGACGGGAGCAATGGTGACGGAAGGCGCAAAACAATTAGCTCAAGGCAAGCGCCCTGTCGCAAAGGATTTATTGCTCACCCCTGGCAATATCAAGCGAGTGGCCGACCAACTAGCGCATTTGCGAGGAGCAGCAATGAAAGTAGGGCAACTCATGTCTATGGACGCAGGCGACCTCATTAGTCCTGAGCTTGCAGAAATTCTTGCTCGCTTACGATCCGACGCTTCCCCGATGCCCGCCAAGCAACTCGCAGCTGTGCTAACTCAAGAGCTAGGGAGCGACTGGAAACATAATTTTGTTGAGTTTAATTTTAAACCTATAGCCAGTGCCTCTATAGGCCAAGTTCATCAGGCTCACTCTGATGATGGCACTAAATTGGCTATCAAGGTTCAATATCCAGGCATCAAAAAAAGCATCGATAGTGATGTCGACAACGTAGGTACTCTGCTCAATGTCGTCGGTTTGATCCCGAAAGGCGTCGATTATCGTGGCTTACTTGAAGAAGCAAAAAAACAGCTTCATGCTGAAGCAGACTATCTTCTTGAAGCTGAGCTTCTAGAGCGCTATCGCGACTATCTAGGTGACGACCCAGATTTTATTTTACCCACAGTGCAAAGAAACCTCACCACTGATAATGTACTGGCGATGACTCATGTATCAGGCATGCCCATCGAGTCTCTTATCAATGCAGACCAAAACACTCGAGACCGAGCAATGCGGCTACTGTTGCAATTGCTGTTCAAAGAGATATTTGAATTTAAATTGGTCCAAACTGACCCAAACTTTGCCAACTTTCTGTTTAATTCGGAGCAACAAAAAATCGCATTACTCGATTTTGGAGCTACTCGAAGCTACAGCGACAATATCAGCAACGGATATCGCCATGCGTTCAGTGCGATTTTAGATACCGATACAAAACGACTGGACGCTGCGTTGCAGCAGATTGGTTTCTTCAATCAAGACATTCTTCCAGAGCAGAAAAGTGCAATCTTTGACCTCGTCACCTTAGCTTGTGAACCGTTAATGACATCTGGCCTCTATGATTTTGGTTCTAGTAATTTAGCGCAGCGCTTGAGTCAAGCTGGTACAGTGCTTAGCATGGAAAAAGACTACTGGCACACACCGCCTGCTGATGCTCTATTTTTGCACCGTAAAATTGGTGGACTCTATCTGTTAGCGGCCAGATTAAAAGCAAAGGTAGACGTGCAAGACTTGTTTACGCCTTACATTCTCACGCAGCCTTAAAGAGCCAACTCACAAACAACAATGTGTTACAAACAATCGATACATTTATAAAACGGCGCGTTTTATTCTTAAGTAATCGTCACAATTGCCGATACCATTTGAAAGCCCACAAGGAAGTGCTTAAATGACAAAACTAGGCAGGACATCCAGCAACAATGACTCGTTAGTATTAATTGTCATTTTGGTGATTTCGATTATGCTGGCATCTGCTTTGGGGTATGCTTTCTACACTAGCCATCAAAATCATATCTCGCCTAGCCGCGTGTATGGTAACTGGATAGAAATCGGAGCTCCCAAACAAAGCACCGAAATTTTGACCTTTACGGATTATGGAGCCTTGCGTAACCACAGATTGATAGCAACTTCTTTCGAATTTGATGGTCGAGTCGTCAAGTTGAAAACAGGCAGTGGTTTATGGATTTATGAACGAGTGGGCACTCCTAGGTCACCGCAGTTACGCAGAATCTCCCCTGCTCTACCCCCACAACGATTCATTTTTGAAGGCTATGAACACACAGTACCGATGGATGGCTATAACCCAGGGCAAAATCGACGTTCAGCGCTTAGGGAACATTTCTCCACTAAATAGCCCTTCGGCAGCAAGTTCGGTAAACCTTTTTCTCCTAAACTACCTAAGCCTGTGAAAAACAATGTCTTTGCATTACATTATGACAGAACCCTGAATTACAACGCTTGATAGTTTACTATGATAGCGCCATTTACAATTGACCCAGCCTATAATATGAAGTTCACATCCATAAAAGAATCTAAGATTGCAGGCATGCTCTGTCTTGCAGCATTTGCTTCCCTAACATTCATCATTTCGCTGGTGTTTTTTCCTAGTCATCTAACATCCATTGTTACAGAGGCAATTGGAGCGCTGATGCAAAACCTTACCTATTCTGCCGGGCATCAAGGTTTTCTGATTTCATTGGCTATCTTCATGGGACTTATTGCGTGGCATCGTCGTCAAGCGACTAACAATCTACACCTATTGATTCAGTTGGGATTACTGCTTGTTCTGAGTTTCGGAGCAAAAACCTTCCTTAAAGAATTTACTCAAAGCCCGCGACCTTACACGGAAACACTCGCTGAGCTTCATGTCATCGACTCACCACAGACCTTCTACAATCTCACCGTTGATGAGAAAAATGACAGGATTCATCAAGTGGAAGAACAGGTTAGTGAATGGCGTACTAAGCACTGGATTGGAGAGACTGACTATTCGTTTCCATCAGGTCATACTATTTTCGTTTCTGTATGTGTGTTGTTTTTTGGGGGGCTTTTCGCAAGCCAAGGCCGTTATGTACTCGCTTCATTGGTCATAGTATGGGGCGTAGGCGTGGCAGCAAGCCGTTTGTGGTTAGGCATGCATAGACCTGCCGACCTTTTTGCTTCGATGTTCTTTGGGCTTATCCTCTATATCATCATACCTTCTCACTACCCCATACTCGACAAGGTGCTGTTCAAGATCAAAAATCGCTAGAGACTGCCATAAATTTCCATTATTATCGAAATACTGATTTTGGAGAGTGTTGTATGCAAATAGAAGTCGCTGCGAAAGCCCTAAAAGAACTTGGCCATGTTACTCGCTTGGCGATATACAGACAGGTTGTGAGAGCTGGACACAAAGGGACGCCTGTCGGTGAGATTCAAGATCGATTGAATATCCCAGGGTCTACGTTGTCACACCATATCTCAAGCCTAGCATCGGCAAACCTTATTCAACAGCGCCGAGAAGGAAGAACGTTATATTGCGTTGCCAACTATGAACACTTAGAAGGTGTGATTAGCTTCTTACAAGATGAATGTTGTATCGACGAATCTTGCTAAACCCTAACTCAAGGCCTTACGTTTACGTAAGGCCTTTCTTCTTATAATTAAGACTTCGCATCATTAGTCCTGACTTTACTTAGCGGTAATCCCCTTAGGTTCGTACAGTTTTACTACTACCACAGGGAGATGTGTCCATGCGAGCCTCAAAAGTGGCCGATTATTCCGGTCGAACACTTCTTATTCTGTTTATGGTGATAACGTTCAGTATCACTGCGATTGCTGTGTTATTAGTGGTCGATCATGAAGCAGAGAAAACCATTGCTAAACTTCAGTCCAATAGTGCAAAGACTGAAATCCAAGCGGCTAAGAACTTTATGGATCAGTTTTTTATCGCGACCGATATGCATATATCTCACCTAGTTGAAGAACCTGCCATTATCGCTGCAGTTAGCGGTGACGAATAGCTAGGTGACCACCAGCATCACTCTCATAATGGCCATTCTCATGGCACTAACACGACTCCGACTGGACCAGATGTATTCAAGCACCTTCATCAATTTCATCTCTCCAATGTTGAAGTGAAATTCTGTTTGTTTAACTCATCAGGAAGTGTTGTTTTTAACACACTTCCTCAAGAAGGACCGATTGAACAGCGACTAAAACTGCTAGAGGTTATCAAGTCTAATGCAACTAGAGAAACGGTTTACCTGCTGAAAGAACACAACAATCAGAAAATCATTAAGTTCTATAAGCCTATTTACGTTGACACCCAACTTCGAGGCGTTGTAGTAGGAGCGTTTCCGTACCTCAACGAAAGCTTTTTCAGTAAGCTAAGTAGTAATAACTCCCGTTGGTTTTCTTTGACACAACCCGGTTCTAATTGGCTAGAGACACCACCAGAGGGGAATTGGAAAACGGAGAGTATTCGGTTAGCGAAGTCCAATATCTCGTTAGTCTTTGGGATTAATAATGCAGCATCAGATTTACAGCGAGACGAACTACTTAGTAGCCTTGCTATTGCATTAGCCATAGCCCTTTTTACCAGTTCAATTATTGTCTACATGTTCGGACGTAGGATGATAATTAATCCGTTCCAAAAGCTTGAGCAATCTCGAGCGAAGTTAACACAGCAGACTGAATTACTAGCAATAAAAGAACGCGAGGCAAGACGTTTAGCCAACGTTGCTAAACACACACGTGACGCGGTGTTGATTACCGATAAGCAAGGTCGTATCGAATGGGTTAACCAAGCTTTTGAAACCATGACGGGATTCATAAAGGAAGAAATAATAGGCATAAAACCCGGCACTCTTTTACAAGGTGAAGGTTCAAATACAGAAGCCATCGAGCAATTAAGAAAAGCGGTGCAAACTCACCGACCGACTAGAGTGGAGATCCTTAATTTCTCAAGAACAAAGCAACCTTACTGGGTCGATATAGAGCTTTCGCCAGTATTTGACTCTCAAGGAGAGCTAGATAAGTTTATTGCGGTCGAACGCGACATCACCGCCACCAAACAGCTGCAAGAAAAGCTCGAAAATGCCGTCGTGGCCGCTGACTCGGCAAATATCGCCAAAACGCAGTTTCTCGCCACAATGAGTCATGAAATTCGTACGCCAATGAATAGAGTACTAGGCATGGTGCAAGTTATGCTGTCAGAGACAAATGATCAGCAACAAAAGGAAAATTTGTCACTTATTCTGGAGTCCGGCAATCACTTGATATCCATACTTAACAATATTCTAGATCTCACCAAAGTGGAACAAAACAAAATCGAGCTAGAAAACCGTCCTTTCACTATCGAACAAATAATTGCCTCATTACGTTCTACTTATCAAGCCGTATGCCAGGAGAAAGGAATTGACCTCCATATTGATTGCCATGTTGACTCTAAGATAACGTATCTTGGAGACCGTAGTCGCGTAAGACAGGTTTTATACAATTTACTTAACAATGCCATCAAATTTACCGAGCAAGGAGGAATAACTGTCAAAGTCACTCACAATGTTTCCCTCCCTTCACTATTACACTTTTCCGTGCAAGATAGCGGCATCGGAATTGAGCCAAATGCGCTAGAGAGAATTTTCGAACCCTTTGTCCAAGCTAATGCTTCCACGACTCGACGATATGGTGGTACAGGACTCGGCCTAGCGATTGTTAAACAACTTATAGAGAAGATGGGCGGCACGATCCATGCGACCAGCAAAGTTGGTCAAGGAACGCGGTTTGACTTCCAGTTTGAACTTCCAATAACGTATGGTGAGCGCATTACATTAGTAGGCCGCAAGGCACACCAAAGCCCCCCTCTCACAACGCAAAATATTCTCATTGTTGAAGACAATCATGTTAATGCTCTTGTCGCCCGTAAGTTGTTAGAGTCAGAAGGACATACAACCAGCACCGTCACCAATGGTGCGATGGCATTGGAGGCGCTAAGTGAAAACAAATATGACCTTGTATTGATGGACAACCATATGCCAGTTATGGACGGTGTAGAAGCCTGTTCACGTATTCGAAGACAATTTGGAACTGATTTACTAATCTTTGGATGGCCTGCTGATGTTTTCGCTGATTCAAAACAGGCGTTTATCGACGCTGGTGCTAATTGTGTTCTGCACAAACCACTTAAGAAAGACGAACTGTTTGATGCCATTATGCAATTTTCTAATACTCAAGAGCATAATCGCTATAAAGAATAACCGCGACAGATTGTAAATTGGACGAGTCTGAATGTTATGTAACGCCAGATATTCATTGATATAGGCTAATAGCAAAGGACTCATTCTATCAATAATCCACATATAGCATGACATTCTGTCCTATTTATTACCTTTCAATATAAAAACAATATTATCAACAGGTGCATTTGCCTCTCAAATCATGTGGTTATATTCACCTATATAAAATTTAATTTGCATCACAAATATAACTCACCACTGGCTAAAAATAACGCAACTAGCACGTGAGGCATTATATTTAATGAGAAATATATCTATTAGTTCGTTAAGATGCATCTAAATAATATTAATAACCTGCTTTCATTCGTCAGCCAAATGGAATTTGGTCTAATTATAAGTTGGAGAGGAAACCTTCAGTGAAACTGAACAATCTGTCTATTCGTACTAAGCTGCAAGCTATTGTCATCTTCGCAGTTTTAATTCTATTTTCTCTTGGTACATTTAATCTATTAATACAAAAAGATGCGAGCTACGAGCAAAGAAAAGAGCAAGTCCGTTCAAATGTGCAAATCACCTACGAGATTGCGAAACATTATCAAAAACTCGAATCTACGCTTGGCAAACAAGCTGCACAACAAGCTGCGATAGATGTCATTAACCAAATTAGATACGACGATAGTAACTATTTCTGGATAGCGAGTGCCTCCAATACAATTGTTATGCACCCTACTCAGCCACAGCTTAACGGCACTAGTACAAACACCTTGACAGATTCCAGAGGAAATCATTTTTGGCAAGAAATGTCATCCATTGCTAAAACCACAGGCAGTGGTTTTCTTACCTACTACTGGCTAGGTCCGGATGGTGAGGAGTCCGAAAAGATTTCATTCGTAAACTATATCCCGGAATGGGACTGGATTATTGGTTCAGGCGTCCAAACCTCTGATATTGATAAAGCGTTTCAGAGCCAACTTATAAAAGAGCTTATCGCAGACTCCGTAGCAGCACTTGTACTTATCGTCATTTGTTTGGTTGTTGCACGCAATATCATCAAACCCATTGAATCACTTGTAACACAGGTTCATAAAGTCGCAGATGGCGATCTCACGGTCGATATGAAAACAGAACGACGCGACGAAATTGGTTATTTAAGTAACGAACTGAGTCGAATGATGGACAAACTCAAAGAGACCATTAGTGCTGCCAAACGTTCAGCGGACTACTCTGGTCAATTATCCAGTAGCATTGCAGCAGCAAGTGAAGAGACGTCAACGAGTATAGACTCACAAAGCCAACAACTTGAGCAACTTGCTACCGCGATGAATGAAATGTCATCAACCATTCAAGATATCGCGGGTAACTCTGAAAGAACATCAGCGGCCACAGAGGAAAGCAAAAACTTTGCTGCTCAAGGTAGCCGAAGCATGGGATATACACTTAACAACATAGCTGGGATCTCCGAAGACATCTCCAGTACCTACCAGTTAATGGAAGCGTTGAAACAAGGCGTCAATGATATTAGCAATGTCGTCAATGTTATTCATGAGGTCTCGGAGCAAACCAACTTACTCGCGCTTAACGCAGCGATTGAAGCAGCACGAGCTGGTGAACAAGGGCGCGGCTTTGCTGTGGTGGCAGACGAAGTCAGAAACTTGGCAAGCAGAACCCAAGAGTCAACAGCTCAAGTACAAACTACCATCGACAAACTCAATGAACGTACCGAAAGAGTGCTGTCTGTTATGGCTTCAAACCAAACTAAAGTGACAGAGAGCGTGGATCTTGCTTCGCAAACTCAAGACAAACTTGATACTGCTGTCGCTAAGCTCAACGATACTTATGACATGGTGGCACAAATTGCGGCAGCAGCAGAACAGCAAGGAACGGTTGCAAATGAAGTGAATGAAAATGTCAGCATCGTGCATATGTCGATTAGCGAAATACGTCAGGCGAGTCAGAGCCTTGCGGAGCAATCTCAATCTATGGCAGCAGCATCTGACGAGCTGAATCACAAACTCTCTTACTTCCGGGTCTAAAACCCAAAAAACGCTCCATCTTAGATGGAGCGTTTTTCATTATCAATTGTTAAGCTCAGTTATTTTTGGTTATACACCATGATAAAAGTGATGGGCACTGACGTGGCTATTGACGGCAATCCTGCCACCTCACGTAACTTTTCAATGCTAGCTTCTAGTCCAAAATCTGATGCTTGCACAATCACAGGATCCGTCGAGACAATGGCGATCTTGTTTTCAGTCAATCGCATCACCGTTAGTTTGGCTGCGTAAGTTTTCTGCACGCCATGTAGAACCAAAGTAAGATCATTAACAACTGAGTACACTCCACCAATTTGCCTATTGTTCAGTTGACTCATATCGACCACAGTGGTGATCGTCGCTTTGGCAAACTCTGCGACATTAAACAACATCGTTTGCATGCGTTCGTTACGAATAGGAATATTGGTCTCAACACTGGATAGGTCAATGACTACCGTAGCTTTACCATCATCGCTGATTGTCCCCGTCATTGAGGAAAAGTGATGCACTTCACTTACACTGTTTTTCTTAGTCGACACAAATTTTAATGACGAGTTATTACCATCCAACATCCATTCTGCCTGAGCGGGAAGCACGACTATGAAGGCCAACAATATGGTTACCATTCTGACTATCATTTTTTTCTCCTAACTGATCACTGACCTAGTTAGGTTTAGTCTAACCTACCAAAAAACGTCATTTTGCTCACCGCTAGCCTAGATAATCGACACAATCTGTCATTGTCCCATCGCTTTCACTATTCCCATGATGGTTCTCACATTGCGAACATCGTAAGAATTAATTGAAACTTGGTAAACCACCGCCTCTGGCGGTGTGACTCGAAAAGGCTCTGCCGTAACAGCGTGCATCGATGGGAAAATGACCTCCTTTATAGAACCGGCAAGTTCAAAGGAGGTCATATGAGAGACTGGCAGAGCCAAGCTCACGTTAAACATTATTGCAAATATCACGTTGTGATTGTTCCAAAATATCGAAAGAAAGCGATTTATGGTTCATTGCGTAGAGATATCGGAAAAATCTTAAGAGAGTTATGTAGACAGCAAGGGGTAGTATTGGTTGAGGGTTATGCGATGAAAGATCACATCCATATGCTCTTGATGATTCCACCAAAGTATAGCGTGGCCAATACTGTTGGCTTTTTGAAAGGAAAATCAGCAATAAGAATTTTCCGCGACTATATGCAGGTAAAACGTAACTTTACTGGGAGAAAATTCTGGGCAAGAGGTTACTGTGTTAGCACAGTAGGACTCGATGAACAGATGATTCGTGAATACATACGTAATCAGGAGTCGGAAGAAAAACGCCAAGAGCAGTTGCGACTCTCGGGCTTATAAAACATAGCCCCTTCTAGGGGCTTTCATCATACTACCGGTTTCACCGGTAGTTTTGATTCTATTGCATTGAAATATATAGAATTATCACTAGGCATCGAATTTGCTTACCTGTGAAGAACTCGCCTTTAAACGTCAAAATAGAGGATTAAGCGATGAGTACAAGGAACGTCATCACAATAGCCAGTTTACTCCTATCATGGCAAGTCTATGCTCTTTCTGTAGCAGATTTAACCTTCGAGTCTGGCGCGGAGGCATCAAATTATTCAGCTAAAGGAAAGCCGAGTAACTTATATTCTGTCGCAGACACTTTGCCCCAAGATGTATTAACCAATGTCTACTCTATGCTTCCAGAAGGTAGTGTCGTCAACAGCGCTTTCATTGCGCCAGATAAATATTCAAGCATCGATATTGATGATGAACTAAATGGAGCAGAATATGCGACTGCCCGTATTACATTCCTCAACGAAGGTGCTGGATATCAAAACACTCTTGGCTATTTTGTTCAAACACCACCAGGGATGACTTGGCAAACACACATGAAGGCATTCGGTGGTACAAGTTTTATGGATAGTGCATTATTCGGACTTCATGATGACCGCTCTGGCGGAGCACAATCGTTTCTATCAGAAAACAATATGCCTTGGGTTATTAATATTCGTGACCAATGGGACCACCCAAAGGAACTGGTTGATATTACTGTCGCCTACCCTAACTTTCCTAACTGGGTCACGAGTGCTGGAGAACAAGATAGCGATTGGTATCAATACGCGAGCGCAAACCAAGTAATCTCAAATTTGGAACAGTAAGGAGTGTCCTATGATAAACCCAATAAAACCTCTCACTCTTTTCGCTGCCCTAGCCTCAATTGTTGCATGTGGCGGTGGCGGTGGCGGTGGCGGTGGCGGTGGCGGTCAAGATACTGCGAACACCACTCCGGTAAAACCCGTTGAAACACCGACTGAAACACCAATTGAACGAACTGCAGACCTAGTGGCAGATAGAACATTTTCATTCGATGTAGGCCAGATCATCACACTGTCAATTGACAAAGGCAGCGCAGGTAAAGGTGCGTTGCATATCTATAGTCAAGCCGCACACACTTTTGAAAATGGAAATGTCGCTGCGGAGCCAACTTCACGAGTGACGACCATTTATCCAGCCGAAACCGATGAAGTCACATTGCAAGTTAACAACAATTGGACCAAGATTTACGCTCAATGGGTGCCAATGACAAGTAGTGAAGAAGAGCAAACCTGGACTATTGATTTGAACCAAACCCAGAACGCTTACCATCTCGCTTTTTAACTTAGCTTGTATTGGGCTCGGCTCAATCTCTGAGCCCATATAACGTTTGGTTTGGTTTGACACTTCATTCATCACCACAGGCTATCGATAATAGTATTGATAACCATTATTATTTGAGATACGATTGCGCTCTTTTGTTTCTCCCTTTCAGAATGAGCCAATCAATGAAATCACTACTCGCTAAAGGATTAAGCACGGTTTTTCTACTTTCGTTCGCTCTTATGGGTGCATCTGCACATGCACAGAGCCAACGCGTCATAACCGACCAACAAGGCAGTATCACCATCAAAGGAACACCAACTCGAGTCATCGCACTTGAATACTCGTTTGTGGACGCGTTAGCTGCTGTTGGTGTTTCACCGGTAGGCGTAGCTGATGACAAGAACATTGAGCGAATTCTTCCGGAGATACGCGAACTGATTAAGCCTTGGCAATCAGTGGGCGTAAGACCTCAACCAAGCCTAGAAGCTATCTCACAATTAAAGCCAGATCTCATCATTGCTGATGCTGAGCGTCATAGCACAATTTACAACGATCTTATGGCAATCGCACCGACGATATTATTGAAAAGTCGCGGCGAAACTTACCAAGAGAATTTACAGTCTGCGACGAAAATTGGCATTGCAGTCAATAAAGCCGATGAAATGGCAGCACGTATCGAACAACACCATAAAATCATGGACCAATACAAGGCTAAGCTTACTTCGAATGAGTCGTTTCAGTTTGCTGTTGTAACCGATAAAGGTATGTGGCTTCATGGCCCAAACTCATATGCAGGGGGGGTGATTACTGCGCTTGGATTACATGGTCCAGCGGTGCCAAAAACCGATAAAGCCTACATTGAAGTCAGCTTTGAGCAGCTACTCAAGATTAACCCTGATTGGCTACTGCTTGGTCCCTATAAACCTCACACTATTTATGATCACTGGCAATCAAATCCATTAAGCAAAATGCTGAAAGTAGAAAAAACTGAGCAAGCCGTTAAAGTTTCGCCACAGCTCTGGTCATTAAACCGTGGTATTTTGGCAGCTGAAGGTATTGCCAAAAATCTGTCTGATATTATTAATCAATAGCACTAATCTAATATGCCTCAATCAACACAGTGCAAGCTCTGGCTTGCACTTATTGCTGGTACGCTGCTGAGCCTAAACCTCTCTTTAGTGGCGTGGTCTAGCTTTGACCTATCTTTTCAATCATTGCAGGGCTTCTGGCTACACTTTGATTCAGCCAGCATGGAACATCAAATCATCGCAACACTAAGAATGCCTCGTGTACTCAGCGGTGCATTAATTGGAGCTAACCTCGCTGTTGCAGGCGCTCTCATGCAAGGATTGACTCGTAACCCCCTCGCTTCACCATCCGTGCTTGCTATCAATTCTGGAGCAGCACTATTTATCGTGTTGAGTAGCTTTGGCTTCCTATCTTTATCCTTGCCAACCGCGGTAATGGGTGCGGTAGGCAGCGCGTTAAGTGGTCTGTTGGTTATGTTTCTTGGTGGCGCTTTTGATGATCGTCCACATCCTGTGAAACTGGTACTAGCGGGCATCGCTATCAACGCTTTGTTGCTAGGACTCACACGCGCAACGATTATTCTTGCTGACGATCAAGCCTATAGCGTGCAATCTTGGCTCATTGGCTCAATTAGTAATTTAGATTGGTCTGCCCTGCACCAGTTATTGCCAATTAGTGTTGTGGGGTTAGCGTTAGCGTGGGCGCTTGCTCATCCTATCAACCTGCTAGTTCTTGGTAACGATGTCGCTACAGGCTTAGGCGTAAACACCAGCATGATTCGATTACTGGCTTTCGTGGCTATTATTTTACTAACCAGTGTCAGTGTTTCCATTGCAGGCCCTATTGGCTTTGTCGGTCTTTTAATTCCTCATATTACACGCAAACTTGTCGGACACAGTTTCTTCGCGCTCATTCCCGCTAGCGCATTATTGGGAGCAATCTTAGTCATGTGTTCAGACGTACTTGCCAGGGGTATAGCCTTTCCCACGGAAACGCCGGTTGGTATCGTCACTGCGCTAATAGGTACACCCTTTTTCATTTTTCTTTCTATAAAAAGTCGGTTGAGCTCATGAGTAGAACTTGGCTAGTCCTTATCTCGACTACCCTAGCCCTGTCTGTTTTCAGTTTGGTAGTAGGAGTCGCTGACTTATCGTTGTCGCAAATATCCGTAACAGCCTTCAAAGGTGGCGAGTACGATTTCGTTGTCAATCACTATCGACTTCCACGCCTCTTCCTCGCCATTGGTGTTGGCGCTGGATTAGGAATCTCCGGAGCGTTGGTCCAAGGCGTGATCCGCAACCCTCTCGCCTCACCAGATTTAATCGGCGTAAGTGCTGGTGCTGGGTTTGTTGCCACACTTTTGTTGACAGTATTCCCCAATGCACCAGTTTGGATGCTGCCAGTTGCCGCAATGATTGGTGGCGTATCTGTAGGGTTACTGCTGATCATCATCGCGCGCTCAGTTCAACTACCACCAGCCAGAATGGCACTCACTGGAATTGCTATCAGTGCCTTTCTTGCTAGCGGCATCGATTATTTGCTAGTGGTGCACCCAATCGAGATCAATACTGCAATGATTTGGCTCACTGGCAGTCTATGGGGACGAGGCTGGGAGCAGATGCCTTATATCTGGATGGGGCTTGCTATCTTACTGCCTCTTTCATTGTGGCTCGCATGGCGACTAGACATTGTTGGTCTCGGCGATGAATCTGCCATCTCCCTTGGTGTAGAGCTTGATAAAGTGCAAGCCATGGCACTGATTTGCGCCGTCATGCTTGCCAGTTTGAGTGTGTCTATCGCCGGAACGATAAGCTTTGTTGGTCTTCTCGCACCGCATCTCGCCAGGCTACTGTTCGGACATAATCATAAAGCTTTGCTGACGGGCTCCGCTGTGATTGGTGCTCTTCTTGTCCTTACTGCCGATACCATCGCTCGAGGGATCTCGCCGCCGATCGAACTTCCTGCCGGCGTTCTAACCTCTGTTATTGGCGCACCCTATTTCATCTTCCTACTCAAACGTTACAAGGGCTGGTAATGCTGTCTGTCGAGAAATTGAACGTTGCCTATGGCAATAACACCATTATTGAAAATCTGAATTTGACGATTCCGAAAGGTAAAATTACTGCGTTAATTGGTCCCAATGGATGTGGAAAGTCCACGTTGTTGAAAACATTAGCGCGGATAAACAAGCCTAAATCTGGAAGAGTCCTACTTGATTCTACGCCCTTAGATGAGTACGGCTCCAAGTCGTTGGCCAGACGCCTTTCTATGCTCCCGCAAACCCATACCAGCCCAGAAGGCATCACGATTCAAAAACTGGTGGAGTATGGCCGCGCGCCTTATACCTCTCACTGGGGCAAATTGTCCTCTGAAGATAAAGCGATTGTAGCGAATGCTATGCAAGCAACTGGTGTAGATACACTTGCACAAAGCCCAATTGATGCGCTCTCCGGAGGTCAAAGACAACGTGCGTGGATCACAATGATCGTGGCTCAGGATACTGAAATCGTGATGCTTGATGAGCCAACGACTTATTTGGATCTATCTCATCAAATTGAGCTCATGCGAATGATGCAAGATATGCATGCACAAGGAAAAACGGTGATTGTGGTACTGCACGATTTAAATCAAGCCTGTCGTTACTGCGATCATTTAGTGGTGCTAAAGCAAGGGCAACTCGTAACCCATGGCACTCCAAAAGACGTGTTTACCCAATCGTTATTAAAAGAAGTCTTTGACCTTGATGCGTTGGTGATTGAAGACCCAATTTCTGGTTCACCTATGTGTGTAGCACGATAATTATATCAATAGGTTATAGATCGCCTTTCGTTAATAATAATAACGCTATTGATAACTATTATCAAAAGCATTAATATCGCCACCCTAATGAGAAACACAGTGGTAATCAGGACACATGGCAAATCAAACTGGGAAGAAAGTCGTCTCCCTTTCGCTTCTCGCTCTGTCAATCGGACAAGCATTTGCGACAGAAGAAGTAAACGAATCACAGCCAACAAACAAACAGAAAACTGACGAAAATATGGTCGTTACTGCGACCCGCTACAGTCAAGATACAAATAAAATTCCGGGCTCAGTTCATGTCATTTCAGAAAAAGAACTGGAACAACAAACTGCGGTATCCGATGACCTAACCAGTGTTATCGCCAACCTAGTTCCGGGCATGACACCAAGTCGACAAAAGCTATCTACCCAAGGTGAAAACCTTCGTGGACGTACCGCACTTATCATGGTCGACGGTGTTCCGCAAAATAACCCACTTCGCAATGGTAACCGTAACGGTTACACCGTAGATTCTTCAATGCTTGAGCGTGTGGAAGTGGTTCAAGGGGCAAGTGCCGTACAAGGTAACGGCGCCACTGGCGGTATCATTAACTACGTAACCAAAAGTGCTAAACCAGGCGACCATTGGAAGCAGACCGTTGGAACACGCGTAACCTCAAACCTAAAGGAAGATGGTACAGGCGGTAAAGTCTATTACAATCTGAGCCAGTATGACGAAGATTACGATCTCTTTATTGGCGGTGCGTGGGAGCAACAAGGGCTGTATTACGATGGTAATGGCAACCCGATCGGCATGAACTCCATCCAAGGTGAAACGCAAGATTCCAATGCCACAAACTTTCTCGCTAAAGGCGGCTATAACTTTGATGGCGGCAATCAACGCGTCAGCTTCAGTGCTAGTCGCTACCACCTAAAAGGCAACCAGAACTACGTTAGTGTTCCTGGCGACTGGCAAAATGGCATTCCGGGAACCGTGGTTCCGGGTACGCCTTCTGGCGATCCTACGTCAAACTATGCGGAACTGTATAACTTTGGTTATGACCACTATGACTTCTTTGGTGGCGAGCTGAAATTCCAAGCCTTTTACCAAGACTTTGAAGCAGTATTTGGTGAAGCATCGTGGTGGCCTACTCAGAATAAACAGTACGACCAAGGCGCTATCGTTTCAACCAAGAAAGGCTTTAAGCTGAGTTACGTTAAAACCGACCTTCTTGGTTGGGATGATAGTTGGGTAATCGGGCTTGATGGATTAGAAGATACCACTAAGCAAAAACTGACGCAGTCTGGTAAAGACGTCACTCCCGATATGAAATACCAAAGTCTCGCACCATTTGTGCAAGGCGATATGTTGGTGACTGACTCTTTGCGTTTGTCGGGTGGTGTTCGCTTCGAGAATACCAAAGTAACCGTCGCAGATGGTCAAACGCTTTGGGGTTATGGTAATGCTGGTCATCGTCAGGTTGATATTATTGGTGGCGAGCAAAACTTCTCTCAAGCCGTCTTTAATGCCGGTGCTGTCTATGACTTTACCTCAAGTATCAGTTCATTCGTTGGCTTTAGCCAAGGCTTTGGTTTACCAGACATTGGACGTGTGCTGCGCGGTAACTGGATTGGCGGTCCAAATGTCGTAGCTCCTGTTGGCGATGCACCGATCGACTTTAACACCATGCCAGCGGTGAAACCTGTTGTCACCGATAACTACGAAGTAGGACTAAGCTACAGCGATGACAAATGGTTTGTGAGCGGCAGTACTTATATGTCTATTGCTAAAGATGGGGCCAACCTAAGCCTAAACAGCGGTGGGACCTATGATGTTGTGCGCCAACGTACAGACATTAAAGGCTACGAATTCACAGCGTCGTACAACATTCTGCCTAACACGCAAATTCAGGCGTTATACGCTCACGTAGAAGGTCAAGTGGATACCAACCAAGACGGTTCGGTAGATAGCAACATGGACCTAAAAAACCTATCGCCTGACCGCTTATTGATGGCCGTTAACCACAGCTTCTCAGATCGTTGGAATGGTCGCCTACAGTACAATCATCTGTTCTCCCGCAGCAAAGAGAAAAACGATGCGGGTAGTGCACAGCAGTTTGACGGCTATGGCTTGATGGATGTATCTATGTTTTACGATATGCAGCGTTACGGTCGCATTAGTGTCGGTATTGAGAACCTCTTGAACGAGCAGTACATCAACTACTTCAGCCAGATACGTCACCATAATGCGTACTACTTCTCTGGTCGTGGTCGAACGTTTAGCCTAGGTTACGAAATCGACTTTTAGTCACTCGCCACACTAGAAAAAAGCCCGCTTCATCAATAAAGCGGGCTTTTTGTATTTAAATCACACCAATTAAACGGCTAGTAGTTGCTGTTTCGTCGCATCGTCAGTAAAAGCAGCATTCACGCTGTTACGGTAAATGTGCATATATTCTTCTTCGGACAAACCAAACTGCTCAATCACCAATTGGACTTCTTTCGTCATCGTCGTGTTGGATACGGTGCGATTGTCAGTATTGATGGTGACAGGTATTCCGCGTTGACGGAAATCCTCGATGGGGTGCGCTGTCATACTTTCGACCGCCTTTGTCTGAACATTACTGCTTGGACAGGTTTCTAGCGCGACTTGTTTGTCGTGCACCAAGTCAAAAGCCTGTTGATGCGTTGCGATATGAATGCCATGCCCCACACGCTCTGCTCCCAACATGGTGATGGCATCGTAAACGTTTTGCCCTTCACCTTGCTCACCTGCATGAATCGTCACGTTTAATCCCTGCTCTTTTGCGTATTTCGCAAACGAAATAAATTTCTCGCAAAATCCAAGTTCTTCTCCGCCAGCAAGGTCAAAAGCTGCGACACCTTTACCTAGATACGTCGCGCCAACATCAATGACATCGTTGATCTCGTCCGTTGGCATATGACGTAGCAAAGACAAAATAATGTTACCCTTAATGCCATGCACGTCTTCTGCTCGTTTCATACCTGCCACGACCGAGCTAATGATCTCTTCAACATTTAGCCCCTTTTCTTTGTGCAACAGCGGACCAAAGCGTACTTCCATGTATTTTACATTTTCAAGCGCCGCATCTTCGTAGACTTCAAAGGCAATGCGTTCCAATGCCTCTTTGGTTTGCATGACTGATAGCGGTAAGTCAAAACGTTTTAAGTACTCAAGCAAATTAGGACACGTCTCAGGAGCAATCATTAAATCACGAATAACCTCAATATCCTGAGAGGGAATATCAATACCCTGAATAGAGGCCAATTCGATGATGGTTTCAGGTCGCACGCTGCCATCTAAGTGACAATGAAGGTCGATTTTTGGGAGTTGTTGATAGTTCATCGTTACCTCTGTTGGAATGATTGACAAGCCTCACTTTTCTATCTACCTAGTTTGGATACGTACAGAAATGTGACAAGCTCATTCACTTGTTACATAAACATACATTAACCATCACTAAGTTCGCCAGAAAATGGGGAGCATTTATACTGATTAATTCCAAACAAAGCCACTTTCAGGTTCCTTTTTTTAGTGACTTAGATCAAAATTTATTAGTTAAACGTTTGCTTCTAAAAACGGACCCAACGGCTTCTCTGGCAAGCATACCGCTCATTAATCACCCAAATAGAACTCGACAGTTCACACACAATGCATTACATTTCCTGTACAGACGCTCGATTCGAAACTCTTTACAGTACGCCTCGAACAAATTTATCGACTATTCAATAGGTATTAGAATGAAAAAAGCAGTGGCTCTCGCTTTAACGACATTATTTGCAACTAGCGCATTTGCAGGAGCAGCAGACCCAGGTTTTTACGTGGGTGGTGGTTACGGACTAACTAAAAGTAAAATCAAAAGTCTTGACAGTAATAGCGATGGTTCAATCGATGCGGGTCACTCACTAAGAGCTTATGGTGGTTACGCCTTTAACCGCATCGTGTCTCTAGAGGGTTCGTACACTAAGTACGGTAAAGCAGAAGAAGGTCAAGGTTACTCTTGGGATCCAAGTGCACTAGCACTTACTGCAAACCTTGGTTACACGTTCGATAGTGGCTTCCGCCCATTTGCTACTCTTGGTCTATCTTACCTAGACCTTAACGAGTCTGGTGCCAAACTATTTAACAGCGATTCTGGTACCGCTTTCCGTTACGGTATCGGTGTTGAGTACATGCCTGCGCAAGTTGAAGGTCTAGGTATCCGCTTAGCGTATGAAGCTGACGCATTCAAGATTGAAAGTGCTCAAGGTCAGGACAACGAAACTCTAAACGTTGGCTCTCTGTACCTAGGTGCATCATACAAATTCTAAGCAACTCTAAACACGTCAGTTAGAGCTTAACGACCCTAAAAGCCACTTCCCCTATGAAGTGGCTTTTTATTATCGAGAAAACAACCTTAACCTGTTTCCAACCAACTGATTTAGCTCAAACAGAGAGCAAAAATCGACGACTAAGAGAGTTGCGTTCCAATTCACTAGCAAAACCCTCGAAATAAAGCCGTCATTATTATCAGGTGAGAAACACCATCAATCCCTTTACAGCGTGACTTGCGGTAAGAACCAACGCTGAATCTTGACGTTAACTTCGCCTATCTGATTACACCGAATCAGTCACTTTAATCACATTTTTCATCTGACCCTTTATTTGCTTCCTTTGGATATTGGAATATAGGCATCGATTTGGGCATCCAAAACTCACACGCGACGCGCGTCATGGTTGTTGGGTTTCCCCATGCATTACAAAGGTTTTTTTGCTGAGATTTCGCTCGAGAAAACTGCCGACAAGTACCGCACACCATTTCCATATTCGTTGTCTTCCTTAAAAGTCAGTTATGTATAAAACCTATGCTAATTCACACCATTGATAGCAAACTTGATGTTGAGCAAATTCCGGCAAATTATCCGAAAGCACTTTTATCACAGAATGAGAAATGGCAATAAGATTTTTGTTTCCTTTCTTATTCAGTAGGAATATAAATTGCTTAATTAGTTTTGATAATAGATAACACAGATATGGGAAATACACAGCAACCCACAACTCAGGTTAACGAAAAACCACTGCAACTTTTAATGCAAGTTGCCGTGTCCGATTCACCTGTTTCAGCGAAAGATTTAAGCATCCAATTGGGCGTTCCACTTAGTAGCCTTTATCGTCATATAAAGCTACTCAAAGAGTGGAACCTTATTGAGGAGAGTCCACATGATAAAACATTGATTGTTGGACCTGCTGCTCTGATGCTCATGCATAGCTATCAATCAAGTACCCATAACCTTGAGGCGATTGAGAGCATACTGTTTCGTTTGCAAAAACAAACTGGCGAAATGTCGGCCTATATGGTGCCTGTTGGCTACCGAGCCCTTTGCGTCAGCCTACAAGAAAGTGCGCAAGCACTGCGATGCAGTTATGTAAGAGGTCAGAGTCAACCTTTACTGCGTGGTGCTTCTTCAAAAGTTATGCTGGCTTATTTACCCGAGTCTCGTTGCGAAAAAATATTGCGTCATTTTGGTGAACATGACCATGTCGCTGATTGGAACAAAGAATTGGAGCAAATTCGCCGTCAGGGTTTTGCTATCAGTACTTCTGAGTTCGACCCAGGCGTCACAGGTATCAGTGCGCCGGTAATGAAAGGCTCAAAGTTAATTGGAGCTGTTTCCATTATGGCTCCTGCCTATCGTGTAGAAGCCAACAAGGACAGGTTCATTCTACATGTATTGCAAGCAGCAAGGGCGCTGCCGCCAGAAAGGTAATTCATCATGCTCAACGTCTTCAAACAGATCTGGAAACGTCGTTATCATCCTGCTTTAGAGAGCCACCTGTCTGTATTTACGGTATCGGAAGCTATCAAGCCTATGAACAACGCCCAGTTTGAAGACGCGGATTCCCTTCTTGAAACAGCCTATGATTGGTTAAGTGCTCAACAGAACTCTAATTCAATGAGAAACATAGGCCACTATCCAATCTTAGGTTCTTATTGCTCTGAGAGACCATATTTCGAAAGCCCAGTTGCCAAACGTGACTTTACTGGTCATCTGAATCAGCAACTTTCTGTTGGTGCCATGCCTATGGTCATCACGAATTGCCATGAAACCCTACTCGACATCATTCCTAATCTTCTCGTCGACAAAGATGAAATTGGGATTGTGAATATCAACTCTGAGTTATTGCTCGATCAATGTTTAGACATCACGGTTGGCTCTATGTTGCATTTTGCCCTCAATCGCTATAATGAGTGTCGAGCCTTTCACATCGGCATCGACAATCATCGCTGCAACAAAAAACAACTAGAGTATGCGGAAGATATGGGCTGTGATTGGTTATTATCTAACGAAGTGATCTATCGCAACCGAGCGATGATAAAAGAGCAGCTTGCACGATTTATCAGTCATTGCGATAAACTTGTTGTCACTATTGATTTGCCTTCTATCTCTAGACACAACTCAAATTTAGAGAAACACAAACTTGACATAGCTATGGTATTGCGAGTCCTGCGTCAGTGTTTGGCATCAGATAAAGTGCTTTTAGTACAACTGGCTGGCTCGAAAGAACAACACATTTATTCTAAGCCTACCCAACTTCTTGTTCAGGAAACGGGATTGTTTTTTTCCTAACCAAGTCACTGTTATTCTTGGTAACGAGCGAGAAACATTTCGGTGCTAGATAACGCAAGCTGGTGAGCTTCCTCATCTTTTAAGGTGTCGCTCAAAACCATTAATTGTGGCCAGAAACAGCTGCCCTTAATTAAGCTATGCAGTTGGACGCTTGCCACATGGATATCAGCAATATTGAGCTGCTTTTGGTCATGCTGCTGCTCTAACCATCGATACAGCGCAGCTTCCTGTTTAGATATTTTTCCGCCTGAGCTTTTTGCTCCTCTGGTCGATAGAGCTGTACGCCCTACCACGTTATCTGCCAAGGTCAGCAAGACACTAGTGCAAACTGGTTAACTCAGCAGCTAAAACTGCGCTAATTCCTCCCTTATTAACAAGCGTTTGGTTTATAAATCAAACGCTTTTTTCATGCTTACCCTAGCAGTTTACCGTCAAACCACCACAATAGAGATGCCTGTTATTTAACCACATGACGATACATAATTTTAACAATTGAAATTTTTATACATTTTTATTGCATAAATAACAATTATAATAGTATAGTGCACAGAGTGATTTTTAATGCAGTAAATCAGCATGGGTATTCAAGCAAACAAGCTCAATAAGTTCTATGGTGAAACGCAAGTTTTGCACGATGTCAGTTTTCATTGTGGGAAAGGTGAAACCTTAGTTCTTCTAGGTCCAAGTGGCGCTGGTAAAAGCTCCCTACTTCGTCTTCTCAATCTACTAGAAACCGCAGATAGTGGTGCGCTTAGTATTGCTAATAACAGCTATGATTTCAGTAAACAAGTTACTGAAAACAAGGTTTAGCGCTGCGCAAGCAAGTAGGTATGGTTTTCCAACAATACAACCTCTGGCCCCATATGACAGTCATGGAAAACCTAATTGAAGCGCCAACTAAAGTCGCTGGTATGTCAAAAGACCAAGCTACCCAAGAAGCCCTCAAGATGCTTTCCACCCTTCAACTCTCTGACAAAGCCGATGCATGGCCACTGCAATTGTCAGGTGGGCAGCAACAGCGAGTCGCGATTGCCCGAGCATTGATGATGAAGCCTGAAGTATTGCTTTTTGACGAACCTACTGCAGCACTCGACCCAGAAATCACTACACAAATTGTCAATATCATCAATGAATTAAGTGAAACGGGCATCACTCAAGTTGTGGTGACACACGAAGTTGATTTTGCGAAGAAAATCGCGAGCCATGTTCTTTATCTCGAAAAAGGTCGAGTCATTGAACATGGAACCAAAGATGCATTTAAACACCCTGCTACCAAAGCGTTTGCTGATTATTTAACACACTAGATAACGTTAAAGGTTGCTCTGTAAGGCAATCTAACAAGGAGAATTATCATGAAAAAGATGTTGCTTGCTTCCCTTATTGGTCTTGTTTCTACAGGTGCTATGGCACAACAAGAAATTAAATTTGCAATGGAAGCGACCTACGCTCCGTTCGAATACGTCGATGAAAATAATGAGATCCAAGGTTTTGATGTCGATCTTGCCAACGCTCTATGCAAACAGATCGAAGCCAAGTGCAGTTTTCATAACCAAGCATTTGATAGCTTGATCCCAGCCATTAAATTTAAGCGCTATGATGCGGCCATCTCTGGTATCGACATTACTGAAGCTCGTCAACAACAAGTAAGCTTCACCGATGCTTACTACGACAACTCTGCTGCATTCGTAGCTATGGATGGTAAAGTGGCTTCTCAGGCTGCACTTGAAGGCCAACGTGTTGGTGTTCAAAACGGCTCAACTCACCAAAGTTATCTACTAGAACAAATGCCGGGCGTAACGGCGGTGCCTTACGGCAGTTATCAAGATGCTTTCATCGACATGCAAAATGGCCGTATTGATTCTGTCTTCGGTGATACCGCCGTTGTCGCAGAGTGGTTTAAGAAGGACGGTAAGTTGGCGTATGTTGGTGACCAAATCACCAACCAAAAATATTTCGGCAACGGTTTTGGCATCGCTGTTAACAAGGATAATCAAGCGTTAGTTGATCAGCTAAACTCAGCGCTGAAAACAGTCAAAGCTAACGGCGAATACCAAGCTATTTTTGATAAGTACTTCGGTAATTAATATGGGTTTAACGGGTTACTCGGCGTCACTCGTACAAGCAAGTTGGGTCACGATCCAACTTGCCTTTGTCAGCCTCTTAGTTGGCTTAGTGCTGGCGATCATTTTTGCTGGTGGCGAGATGTCTCGCCACAAACTCATCTCTTGGCCAACTACTGCCATCGTCACCATTATTCGTGGTTTACCAGAGCTTTTAGTGGTGTTGTTTATCTTTTTTGGTTCGACACAGGTACTTTTTTTACTTACCGGAGACTTTATTGAAGTCAGCCCTTTCTTGGCCGGTGTGATTGCACTTTCGCTAATATTTGCCTCTTATGCAGCTCAAACTATACGAGGTGCTTTAAAGGCGGTACCGAGCGGGCAACGTGAGGCAGGCAGCGCGTTAGGACTAAGTCGTGCACGAGTCTTTTTTAGAATTGTATTACCGCAGGCGGTCAAACACGCTTTACCTGGGCTGACCAACCAATGGCTCGTTCTTTTGAAAGACACGGCGTTGGTGTCTTTGATTGGTGTGACGGACTTGATGAAGCAAGCACAATTAACGTCTGCCGCAACCCACGAAGCGTTTACTTGGTATGCGACTGCGGCTGCCATTTATCTTGCCATCACCTTAATCACTCAAAAAGCGGTCAAGATATTAGATAAGAAATTCTCAACTAAAGAAATGTCATCGGGCAACAAAGGAGTCACAGCATGAACCAACAACATGTTTGGCAAATGATTGATGGCTTGCAAACGAGCTTACAACTGACCGCAGCGGCGTTGTTTGTCGGATGTTTGTTGGCACTACTGATGACACTTAGCTTGATTTTGCGTACACCCGTTATTCATTGGATAACACGAGGTATTATTACGCTTTTCACTGGCACTCCATTATTAGTTCAAATCTTTCTCGTCTACTACGGGCCTGGACAATTTGAAGTTATCAGAGAAAGCTTTCTATGGACATGGCTAAGCCAGCCTTGGTTCTGCGCTATGCTCGCGCTGGCACTTAACACTGCGGCATACAGTACTCAATTATTTAAAGGTGCATTTAACGCAATACCATCAGGCCAATGGCAAGCATGCCGTGCTCTAGGGATGGATATGAAAGCGACGTTACGAGTGCTACTTCCGTTTGCGATTCGCCGAGCTATTCCAGCGTATTCGAATGAAGTGATATTGGTATTTAAAGGGACTTCGTTAGCAAGCACCATTACCATTATGGACATTATGGGGTACGCCCAACGTATTAATGCCCAAACTTACGACACACTCGTTGTGTTTAGTGTCACCGGCCTTTTCTATTTAGCGGTGAATGGCATGCTCACTTTGATATTCAGACAAATTGAGAAGAAAGCATTAGCGTTTGAGACCGTGCCTTAAAAAGTGGAGCTAAGGCTCCACTTAAATCATCACTTTTAATGAAAACACTAAGACGTCAGTAAAAAGCGCAGTTTCAAAGCCTAGGTGTTTGTAGTGTAGTGTTAACGTTGGCGCAAATACGGGGGTAATACCGCCGACTTGAATGCGATTCTGTTCTTTCGTATATCCACTGATTACCCCCCAATCGCAATCCCACCTTTGCCCAAGATTTCCAATCAATTTGGGGATGGTAAGACACAATATATGAGCGAGTATTAAAACTATTCAATAACGTAAACGCCTCAAATTGCTTGTATCGAAAGCCGACAATATAGTTATCCTGATTACGACCTGTCGACTTCAGGTGTTCTGTCCATCCTGCAAACGTGACATCAACATTGCCTTTCCAGTCATCAATTGGCCCGTTTTGTTGGTTATCTTGTTTGGCTAACGCTGCATGACTTGTCGCTATCAGCAAAATTAATAACATTATTTGGCGCATCATTCTGATCTCTTCCGAATACAATACGGAGGACGCTATCCTACAGAATATCACTAACGTTTATTGTCCCAAATTGTATATTAATGTCGTTGTTCTCAGTTGTGATGCATACTCGCTATTATTTGTCATCATTCCGCGAGGATTCATTTCAATCAACGGCTTACCTTCGCTATTAATAACCAGAGTTTTATTGCCTTCTTTAACGATTTTAACTTCTGATGGTAACGATATCGGCCTCTTAAACACAAAGGCGACTGGGTCAGGTAAGGACGCATCAGAGATAAGAGCCTGCAATCTCGCCACCATGTACATTCCATGGATGATAGGGCTATTAAAGCCAAATAGCTTCGCAGACCACTTAGCCAAATGGATAGGATTAAAATCTCCCGACAATCTCGCATACTCTCTCGCTTGCTTTACATCAAGCGTAAACCTTGAAATCTGCGAACGCTCTATTGGTAAACTCGAATTTTTTGCCTTCGAACCACTATGTTTTTGTGGCATCAGCATCAAGTAGCCGGAACGATAAAAAGCCACTTTCCCTCCATTACAGAAAAACGTACCAAGCACTTCGAAAGCGAGGCCACGCTCGGTTCTTCTCTCGTTTTGTAACTCGAGTTTAAATTGATACATCTGCATGGGATCAAGTTCAACCAACTGCTCAAACTCAATATGGGTATGCACGAGTCCTAAAGGTCGAATCGCTGTTCTGCTGTGGGTGAACAGTTGTAATTGTTCATTTTGAGTAGCTACAAATAAAAATGGTAACGGCAAGGATTGTTGATTGAAGCCAAAATAGTTCCGGTAACGTTCAAGGCGCTGTCGATCAAAACGGAAACTGGAATTGGTCAGTGACATTGGTCCAATGTGCGCAGCAGCATCCAGATCAACTCGTTTTAACATTGCTCTAATTAATAACGTCGAATACCGACAACTGGAAGCGTTAATGTGCATTGAAAATCCGTAAACGTAGCATTAGTCGAATATCGCTAGTTTACTCTCTCTGCCGCAAATGAAATAGCGTCTCTTCAAACAGAGACGCTAAATACTATATTAATTGTCGGCGCAATTATTGGGGAGCATTCATTTTGATCACAAGCTTGCCAAAATTCTTACCTTCTAACAAACCAATAAATGCATTGGGTGTATTTTCAAATCCCTCAATGAGGTGTTCCTTGTACTTAATTTTGCCTTCTGCGAGCCACTGCCCCATCTGCGCAGCAAACTCATCATAGCGATGGGCATAGTCGTCAAAAATGATGAACCCTTGCATTTTAATTCGCTTGATAAGTAACGTTGCAACCAGCGTTGACATACGATCCGGCCCTTCAGGTAACGAAGTCGCATTGTATTGTGATATCAAACCACATACCGGAATGCGCGCGCCGGTGTTAAGGAGCGGCATGACGGCATCGAACACTTTTCCACCCACATTTTCGAAATAGACATCAATACCATCACGACAAGTCTCCGCAAGTTGCTGGGCTAAGTCATCAGCTTTGTGGTCTAGACATGCATCGAAACCTAGAACGTCTTTCGCGTATTGACACTTCTCTGCGCCACCAGCAATACCGACCACTTTACAGCCTTTAAGCTTAGCAATCTGGCCCACCGTCGCACCTACAGGCCCTGTTGCCGCGGCCACAACCACGGTATCACCCTCTTTAGGCTGACCGATATCCAAAAGACCCATGTAAGCGGTGAAGCCCGGCATACCCATAATGCCAAGCGCAAATGAAGGATGCGTTGGATTCTTGCCTAATTTTACCAACCCTTCACCATTAGAGACACCATAGTCCTGCCACCCCGTATACGCCAACACCCATTCACCTTGTTCAAAATTGGCGTTATTGGACTGCTCAACCTGACATACTGTTGCTCCAACCATTACATCTTCAAGCGCAACTGGTTCGGCGTACGACTCAGCAGCACTCATTCGACCACGCATATAAGGGTCAAGAGACAGATAAATCGCCTTGAGTAACACCTCGCCTTCTTTTGGCACTGGAATCACTGACGACTCCAAACGAAAACTTTCATTTGTTGGCGCACCTACAGGACGTGATGCTAGGACAATTCTTCGATTGTGTTGTTGTAACATATTGATTCCCTTTCATTCGGTATTTTTCAATAATAGACCAGTCGTCTAGTGGTTTATCCTACCATTCAAGCCACTTGCAAAACCAACAACGAACTTGCTGTCGAGTTTCTTTAGTTAGCCTTCACATGACTTGCCTTGGTTTTTTGAGTTACAATCGCTTTCAATTAGACATCTTCAGAAAACACGAGGGAATGATGAAGAAAATCGCACTGATGTTTTTGCTCACTTTACCGTTGATGGCTTGTACCGAAGTCGGCAGCGAAGCGTGGTGTAAAGACATGAAAGAGAAACCAAAAGGCGACTGGACAGCAAACGAGGCGAGCGATTACGCTAAGCATTGTATCTTTTAGTCAATGAGACTGAACCAAAGTAGCCTTCGATAGTCCCATTAAAAAAAACAATGGGACTTCAAATGATACGTTCAATTATTGTCAGCCTAGCGGGGCTTTCCTTCTGTGCTAATGCCACTGTTAGTTATCAGCTAATCACTAACACAGCTAACCCAAAGCAAGTAACCATTCAGGCAGACACCTCTGATATCGGAACCTTCCAACTTTCCAAACCACGAACGACTCAGTCGCCCGATGTTCCTGATATCCAATGCATCTCAAATGCTGGACAAACATCAAACGTCAGCTACGACACGCCAACTTCTTGCCATCAGTTATCGTGGACGGTCACGTTTCAAGCCAAGACGTCTGACGAATTCGAGCCTGCACAACAAGTTGATACCTATTCGCCTGACGAAGGCTGGTATTTTTTAAGTGAATGGAATTCACTACCGACTATTGCAGGACAAGATATTCAAGTTTGCGATCCAGACAACCTCTGTAGTGCTATGCCAAACTCAGAGCAACCTCCTCTGTTTGTGGTATGGGGCATGCCTCATGAGCGTATGAATATCGGGTCATCGACCGTTATTGTAAAAAGTAATGCCCTGCCATTACTGAAATCTAACGGGTCATGGTTCAACAACCTCACACACCAATTAGATTATCTAACCGACGTTTTTAACAACAAACGACCACAGCAATGGCAACTTATTTATTTTTCCAAGGATAAGAGCCAACGTAATATCTCCGGTGCCGCTGGACATCATATCCTCTTGAGCAACCTACTGACGCAAAAAGGTCAACTAACGAAAGACAGCATGTTTCACCTAGCCAAAGTGACCGCTCACGAATCTGTGCATTTCATTGGCTCGCGCTCATTGCCCGTGTGGGCAGAAGAAGGATTAGCCGAATACTACGCCATCAAGTCATTAAAATTTACCGATTTGAATTACCACTCTTCTCCGATCAAAACATGGGGAAAAGCGGCAAACGGCTTTCAACATCTTGGGAATGTAGGATTAGTAGAAGCGGGTAAAAAAGTGACGCTCGATAAAGACATGCAATACTATCCGCTGTTTTATGTTAAAGCACCTGCTTTCTGGCAAGCTGTCGACGAGCAGCTACAGGCGAACCGCAGTTCTCTTGACGCTTTAGTCCCTTTGTTAAAAACTGGCAATGACTTCGAGCTTCCTGATGAATTCATCAATCAAGTTGTCGATATTATTGGTCATGATAATTGGCAACAAATTACCTTAGCCTACTTGTAACTTTACAGTACAATACTGCGTCTTTTTGATATGAGAAAAAACCATGACAATCAATAGAATAAACCCAGGAAAACGTTGGTCAGATATCACAGTTTTTAACGGCATCGGTCACTTTGTTGAAGTTGCTGAGTCAGACACCTCTGCCGATGTAAAAGGTCAGACACTACAAATCTTAGAACAAGCAGAGCAGATGCTTGCCAAGATGAACAGCGACAAATCGCGCGTTCTTTCCGCTACCATCTTTCTTACTGACTTTGCTAACTTTGATTCATTCAATGAAGTATGGGATGAGTGGTTTGCCGAAGGCACCGCTCCTAGCCGTGCGTGTGTCAAAGCAGAACTCGCCGATCCGAATCTGTTGGTTGAAATAGCGTTTGTGGCCGCTGAACGTCAGTAGTCATTGCGTTGGCAAACCACACGGTTGCCATTTGATACTCACTTTCCTGTGATTATCGTTAGCACAACAAGGAGACCCTTAGCTCTCCTTGTTGTTCGCAACTATTTAAAGTAAAACCTTCTCTTTGGCAGCTTCCAAAGAATAAATAGTCCCCAGAATGTGAAAAAAGCTTCTGCGAGTAAGTACAGCAACATAGTGTCGTTGGGTTGAGACTCAATGGCTATACCCATTGTGCGAGCAAATGCCATAAAGCCGGCCAACAGCGTGGACGCGACCACCGACACTTTCAGTGTTTCGTCTTTTATGACCAGAAGAATGAGAATGATGCCGACTGCGACAGACATACCGCCATAGGTTGCACGCACATCAATACTGGCAGAATAGGAAAACAGAGCGCTGTCGGTGACGCGTTCAAATAACGCATTGGGAGAGAGTGTAAACAAAGCGCCGTATCCAAAAAAGATCAGTGCCGTTATCCAAACCATCAATTTTGCTTGTATCATAACAATCCCGCTAGAGAGACTAACTATAAGAAGTGTAAGCCACAATGGCCAATAATGCGGGATTTTCGTTCTGCGGTTCGTGGTTAAGGGAGCGAATTCTTAACTATGAAACTCAAGCATACCCTCTGTTAAAATGAAGTCGATGATGGTATCTAGTCCCTTGCTTTCTTTAAGGTTCGTGAACACATAAGGCTTCACAGGACGCATTCTTTGCGTATCTTGTTCCATCACTTCAAGTGAAGCTCCAACATAGGGGGCAAGGTCAATCTTATTGATAACCAATAGATCTGAACGGGTAATACCGGGGCCACCTTTACGGGGAATTTTTTCTCCTTCCGCTACATCAATAACGTAGATGGTAAGGTCTGCAAGCTCTGGGCTAAAGGTCGCACTCAAGTTGTCGCCACCACTTTCAACAAAGACCACATCGAGATTTTTGTGGCGCTTTGCCAACTCCTCTACCGCCGCAAGGTTCATCGACGCATCTTCACGAATTGCCGTATGGGGGCAACCACCTGTCTCTACGCCAATAATTCTATCGGGTTCCAGTGCTTCTGCTCGTGTCAGGATTTTGGCATCTTCTTGGGTATAAATGTCATTGGTTACTACGGCGATATGTAACTTATCGCGAATCGCCTTACAGAGTACTTCTAGTAGTGCGGTTTTGCCCGACCCAACAGGACCGCCAATGCCAATTCGTAATGGTTGTTTGTAACTTTCCATAGTCTTTCCTATCTCCTCCGCTGTTTCGTCTAAGAACGAAACAGTCTGGTATATTGTGTTTCGTGTAGGCTGCTGGCGATGGATACCGCAGGAGTAAAGCTGCCAATCATCCACTCTTCGGTCGCCTGTGCAATTGCTAATGTTTCAGCAAAATGGTTTGATAAATTGATAAGTGCCAACTGTCCATCGGTCTGACCTAGTGGCACCAGTTTAACGCCAGCCATCACCAAGTTTTCGGCCCAGCTCCATAAATAGCCTTTTTTTAAATCGGTTAACTCGATATTCCAGTACACCGCAGCGACGCATAGTCCGAGAAGCTGTGTTGCTGGGTAAGCACTGAGTTCAATGTCTGGTAGTTCAACGTCCAGACGCTTGAGTAGCGTATTCAAAGCAAGGCCACGCTGCTGCTCTTCTGCCCGTAACTCTTTGGTTTCTCGACTGCTGTAGAGGCATTCCGTAAGCCGCTGTATTTGTTCGCTATCTTTTGACTCTACCGCCGCATACAAACGTTCAAGGATGGGTAGTTCCAACGTCGCAACACTGTTAAACAGCATATTCGCTAACCAGGTTTCCATTGATTCGCGATTTGTTACCCAGCACGCTTCTACCGCCCACTCTAATCCTTGCGAGTATGTAAACCCGCCAATCGGCAGTGATGGGCTTATCAGCTGAAAAAGCCGGTAACTAGAGACATCACCGCTAACAACGGCTGCATTTGATGTGCCTTTGTCTGACACCATCGCGTCATCTTCTGCTGCGTTTGAGGCCATACATTAAGATGCCATTAAGAATGCAGAACTCAGCGCCGCAACACCAACTGCCATCCAACGTGAAGCGGCTAAATGGCCAATTTGAATTCCGACAGCCATTAACACCGTCGCACCCATCGCCATTCCCATAGAAAACTGACCAAGTGTACCTTGCGCTTCAACGCCGTGAGCGTACCCGTGAAAGAACATCATGCCGATACACAAACCCACAGCCAGCTTCACCATTTGCTGCGATGCGCTAAACACTTGCCAGATGGCTGCACTAACGACAAACAGAGAGGCGACAATGGCTATCTCCACACCAGAGACTAGACCAAACCAATTTCCGGAGAGTAAACCAGCCATAAGAGTTATCAGCGCTCCCACAAGTAAGCCTATCTTCTGAGCTTTGCTTACCGTTAAACACCCTACCAACAAACCGAAGGCAACCAGCATAATAAGGTGATCAATACCTGTGATGGGGTGCAGCAAACCGCTGGTGAATGCCATTGAGTCGTGGCCTGGATGAGCAAAAGCACACGCTGGGGTTAACAATGACAGCGCTGTTGTTGTCTTGAACACTGATTTGGCGAACTTTGATTTCATTGAATATTCCTTTTCTTGTTATTGGGCTTAATAGATATTAATTAGTGAGGATGGTGATGACCGCCACTCTTGCCGCCGTATGCCCCACCTTCTGGCTCGAACGGAGCAAGCTCTACTGAGACAGTTGCGCCTAACCCTTCAACCATTTCATCCAGTACATGATCATGTTGGTATCGAACCCAACCAAACTCGACTTGCAGTGGGACATGTCGATTGCCTAGGTGATAAGCAACGCGGGTTAACAGGTGTAGGTCACTACAATAGATGGAGGAGACTTTTTCCGGCGCAGCTTTAACTTCTACCACTAAACCGCAGCGGCTTTTTAATTGCTCACCACCGCGCAGAATATGGCCTCTTGGCAAAAACAGCCCTGCATCTCGACCATCATCGAGAATCACTTTCAAACGGCTCTTGATTCGACTGTCAATCGGCAAGCTCAAGAAGGCATGGGGCTGAGTCGTGGGTTGTTGGGTAATCTCTACTAGCTCTATCACTGTGTTGTCCTCAATGCTTAACCATCTGTTTTTATTAAAATAAGAAGTAGCGCTGCGCCATTGGCAGTACATCCGCTGGTTCACAGACCAACAATTCGCCATCCGCTCGGACTTGATAAGTCTGGGAGTCCACTTCAATATTTGGCTGCCAATCATTCAGCTTCATATCCGCTTTACTGATGGTGCGACACTGTTTAGCAATACCGATGAGGCTACCCAATCCGAGTTCCTCAGCAATTCCAGCATTTTGTGCCGCTTGAGATACAAACAACATCGACGTGTGCTGAGAAGCCTTTCCATAGCTACCAAACATCGAACGATAGTGAACAGGTTGAGGGGTAGGAATCGAGGCGTTAGGATCTCCCATTGGCGCCATTGCAATCATGCCACCTTTGAGAATAACACTTGGTTTTACGCCAAAGAAAGCCGGTTTCCAAAGCACCAAATCAGCCAACTTACCCACTTCAATTGAGCCAATTTCATGAGCCATGCCATGGGTAATAGCAGGGTTAATGGTGTATTTGGCGATATAACGTTTCAGTCGCAAGTTATCGCTATAGCTTGAGTCTTGCTGCAAACTGCCACGTTGTACTTTCATCTTATGCGCGGTCTGCCATGTGCGAGTAATCACCTCGCCAACTCGTCCCATCGCTTGTGAATCTGAGGCGATCATAGAGAACGCCCCAAGATCGTGAAGAATGTCTTCCGCGGCGATCGTTTCACGGCGGATACGCGACTCGGCGAAGGCAACATCTTCTGCGATCGAAGGAGAAAGGTGATGGCACACCATCAACATGTCCAGATGTTCATCCACCGTGTTTACAGTATAAGGTCTAGTTGGATTGGTAGAAGAAGGCAACACGTTAGACTCTCCTGCCGCCTTAATGATATCTGGCGCATGACCACCACCCGCCCCTTCAGTGTGATAGGTATGAATAACTCGGTCACCAATCGCCCCAAGCGTCGATTCAACAAAGCCCGATTCATTCAATGTGTCGGTGTGAATCGCCACTTGCACGTCCATCTCATCTGCGACGCTCAAACAAGTATCAATAGAAGCAGGTGTGGTTCCCCAGTCTTCATGCAATTTTAAGCCAACCGCACCTGCGGCTACCTGCTCACGTAACGCCTCTGGCTGACTGGCATTGCCTTTCCCTAGCAAACCAAAATTCATTGGGAATTGGTCGAGTGACTCCAACATGCGGTGCATATTCCAAGGGCCCGGAGTACAAGTTGTCGCGTTAGTACCAGTATTCGGCCCGGTACCACCACCGATCATGGTAGTAACACCAGACGCAAGCGCTTCTTCGATTTGTTGCGGACAGATAAAGTGGATATGTGAATCAATGCCCCCAGCGGTAAGAATTGAGCCTTCTCCTGCTAATACTTCGGTTCCGGGGCCAACAATAATATCGACACCGGGCTGAATATCGGGGTTCCCCGCTTTACCAATCGCTGCGATACGGCCGTTTTTCACCGCCACATCGGCTTTAACGATTCCCCAATAGTCGAGGATCAGCGCGTTTGTGATAACGAGGTCTGGCGTTTGACTGCTAGGCAATTGACTTTGCCCCATGCCATCACGAATGACTTTGCCACCGCCAAACTTAACTTCATCACCATATACCGTGAGATCTTTTTCAACTTCTAACCAGAGCTCAGTATCCGCTAAACGAACTCGGTCTCCTACCGTAGGACCAAACATCTCTGCATAGGCTTGCCTAGAAATACTCGCCATTATTCTTCCTTGTTGTTTTGAGTTAGGCGTCTTATAAACTGCCCATGACCTTACCTTGAAATCCGTAGACTTCGCGTTTACCCGCAAAGGCAACCAGCTCCACTGTACGTGATTGTCCGGGCTCAAAACGCGTTGCTGTACCGGCGGCAATGTTTAAACGAAATCCTCGCGTCGCTTCACGATCAAAGCTGAGTGCATTGTTCACTTCGTAGAAATGGTAGTGAGAACCTATCTGAATCGGTCGGTCACCAAGGTTTTCAACGGTCACCGTTACTGTATCTCGCCCCGCATTGAGCTTAATATCGCCTTTTGCGGTTTCAATTTGTCCCGGGACAAAGCCCGAGTACTTTGCTGTCGATGCTGCCATAACTCCCCCGCTAAACAATGGGTTCGTGGACAGTGACGAGCTTGGTCCCATCGGGGAACGTGGCTTCAACTTGCACATCAGGAATCATCGAAGGTACCCCTTCCATAACTTGGTCAGATGTGAGTAAAGTGCGTCCGAAATCCATTAGTTCTGAGACAGTTTTTCCTTCACGTGCCCCTTCTAAAATGGCACTTGAAATAAACGCTACCGATTCAGGATAATTAAGCTTTAGCCCTTTCTCTTTACGCTGTTTTGCCAACATCCCGGCGCAAAAAATCAGCAGTTTGTCCTTTTCTCTTGGGGTTAATTCCATTTAATAACCTTATGTTGTGAATATTGAATTTCGATCAAGTTGCCCAGATTCTTGGAGGCTCAGGACAGTCACCAGTCCAATACTCGCGAACCAACTGCCAGATCTTTTGGAAGCACGCCAAGATCACTTCGCTCCAGTTTCCTAAGGCACGAATAACCAGTAAATTTTCTAACTGGCTCGCAGCAATCAACACTGCACCTTCGTTGTGTTCTTGTTGCATGTTATTTAGCAAGGTCTGTACCAATTGGTAAAAATCCTCATCATCAACTGAAATGTAAACTGTCCCCATCATTTGACAATTCAATAAACCTCTACTTTTCAATAAGTTATCATCACCCCGAACATTCAAACCTTCAGTCAGTAGCAATTGCTTATCAAGATAAACCTCTGTTTTTCCGAGCAAATGACCTGAGCTATATCCCTCATTTAGTGCAGGCCGCCCAAAACAGTGCATTTCCCAGCCCAAAAACTGTGCACCACGCTCCAAATGGATTTCGGTATCAAGGCGAACATGTGCATCAGGAAAAAAGATGTTCTCTTGCGGTAGCCACTCCAAGCGAGAGCCGCTGGCAACATGCAATGTTTGCTTCTGCCTGGCGTATTTAGATTCCGAACGATAAAACTTGGTCGCACCCGGGGTGGTAATAAGTGATTTGGCACCTTGAATGGTATGCACACTGATCTGTAGAGTGTCTCCACCAACGGCTCCTCCGGGAGGATGGAGCAAGTAGGTATGGCAAAGGTTACCCTCTGGATACAGAGGGCGCTGAGTAGCGAGTGGACCTTGTTGAGAGCGGTGTTTTAATACCGTTTTATCGCCGCGATCAATAAAGGTTAAGTCGAGACTCGCTTTCCAACCGAATTGAGTGTGAGCATCTATTACTTGTCCAAGCTGACCCTGAACCGCACTACTTGGATTGGCGTCTATTGTTTGTTGATTTGTCGCTGGTGAACTCATACTGTGAGGTACTCCTTGATTAACGCTTCGTCTAGGGTCGACATCTCACCCGCCGCAACTTGCCTACCACGATCCAGAATGCAGAATTGGTCTCCAACTTTTCTGGCAAAAGGCAGTTTTTGCTCTACCAGCAATACTGTTAGGCCAAGCTTTTCATTCAACATTCTAATGATGTCACCAATCTCTTGGACGATATTGGGCTGTATGCCTTCGGTAGGTTCGTCGAGAATCAGCAGCTTTGGATGAACGACCAAAGCTCTACCAATGGCTAGTTGTTGCTGCTGACCGCCCGACAAATCGCCACCGCGACGATGTAACATCTCTTTCAATACTGGGAATAAATCAAAGATAAATTCAGGAATGCGTCTATCGCCTTTTTCTCGAATCGGCAGACCAACTTCGAGGTTTTCTTGAACGGTCAACATGGGAAATATCTGTCGTCCTTGAGGAACGTAACCAATACCCATACGAGGTCGAGATTCTGCGTCATGCTTAAGTAGCGACTCTCCGTTTAATTGAATATCTCCGCTTGAGACTTTCACAAGCCCCATAACACACTGAAGTAGCGTGGTTTTGCCCACGCCATTTCGTCCCATCAGTACGGTGCACTTACCCTTCGGAATCGACATGTCCAAATCCCACAAGGTATGACTTTCACCATAAAACTGGTTCAATGACTGGATCTGCAACATATTATTCCACTAAATACACTTGTTTTACTTCTGGATGAGATTGCACTTGATCCATGGTTCCTTCCGCCAAGACATGTCCTTGATGGAGCACGGTGACGTGACTGGCAATAGAGCGAACAAAATCCATATCATGCTCTACCACGACCACCGAGTGTTTACCCGTCAGCGAGTTCAATAGCTCCGAGGTGCGATCCATTTCTTGATGAGTCATGCCTGCTACAGGCTCATCCACCAGCAACAACTTGGGGTTTTGCATCAGCAACATGCCGATCTCTAACCATTGCTTTTGTCCATGAGACAAGTTGCCAGCCGTCAACGTGGCATGATCTTGCAAATGAATCAGCGTCAATACTGACTCTAGCTTGTCCTTTTGTTTGCCAGACAGTTTGGCAACAAACGTCCCCCAAACCCCACGAACGCCGGACATAGCCAACTCTAAGTTCTGCCAAACGGTTAGACATTCAATAACGGTCGGTTTTTGAAACTTTCTACCAACACCCGCATTGGCAATTTCAGACTCGTTCATTTTTAACAAGTTAATATTAGAGCCCAACCAGACTTGCCCTGTGTCTGGCTTCGTTTTGCCCGTGATGATGTCCATCATGGTGGTTTTTCCCGCACCATTGGGACCAATGATGCAACGTAACTCCCCCTCTTTGATATATAGGTTCAGATCGTTGATGGCCTTAAACCCGTCAAAGCTTTTGTTGACCCCTTCCACGTACAGAAGGACGTTATGACGAGTATCAATTAGGGGGTGATGATCCGGTTTTAAAAAAGAGAACACTTCGTCTCGACGAGTCAATTCTTGAACTGAGCATTTCAGTTGTTGGGCTCGATGCAGCGTCGTCATACTGTGACCTCCTCTGCCTTAGTTTTCGGGTTAGATGCCTTTTTGCAGATTTGTTGAACTTTGTCGGAGAATAAGCCAATCAAACCTTTAGGGAAATACATCGTTGAGAGGACAAACAACCCACCCAACGCAAACAACCACACTTCTGGAAACTCGACCGTAAACCAACTCTTTGCATAGTTGATCACCAATGCCCCTACAATGGCACCGCACAAGGTAGCGCGACCGCCAAGGGCAACCCAGACAAACACTTCAATGGAGTTGAGAGGTGCAAACTCACCAGGGTTAATGATGCCCACCAGTGGGACATATAAAGCGCCCGCAACACCTGCTATGACTGCCGATAACACAAAGATCCAAAGCTTGATACCATCAACGTCATAGCCCATAAATCGGGTTCGTGACTCAGTATCACGAATCGCCATCGAAACACGCCCCAATCGGCTACTAATGATGGTTCGACAGACCACATAACTCACCACCAAAGCGATGCCAGTAATCATAAATAGCGCAATTTTGGTGGCATCCTGCTGTAAGCTAAAGCCCAAGATGTCTTTAAAGTCAGTGAGACCATTGTTGCCACCAAACCCCATCTCGTTACGGAAAAAAGCCAGCATTAATGCGTAGGTCAAAGCCTGAGTCATTATGGATAAATACACGCCCGACACACGAGAGCGGAAGGCGAGATATCCAAATACGTAAGCCAAAGCACCAGGCACCAACACTACCATCAAACAAGCAAACCAGAATTGGTCAAAGCCCTGCCAAAACCAAGGCAGAGCTTGCCAGTCTAGAAACACCATAAAGTCCGGTAAAATAGGATTACCATAGACACCCCGATCACCAATTTGACGCATCAAGTACATGCCCATGCCATAACCACCTAAAGCAAAAAAAGCCCCGTGCCCAAGACTCAAAATCCCTAGATAACCCCAGACTAAATCCACAGCGAGTGCCAACATGGCGTAACTGAGATACTTGCCCATAAGTGAAATGGTGAAGGTTTCAACATGAAGTGGGTGACCTACTGGCAACAAGGTGTTCGCCAGTGGCACGACAACAACAGCAACTAGGAGAGCCAGAATGGTAAGCTGACCACCCCTATCTCCCCTTAATGCCGATAGAACAAAAGATTTAGATTGCATAGTGTCAGTTATCCTTAACCTTCAGCCGCTCGCCCGCGCTGTGGAAATAAACCACGTGGACGTTTTTGAATGAACAAAATGATGAATACCAATACCAAGATTTTGGCCAATACCGCCCCAGCCCAAGGTTCAAGGATCTTATTGAATAGGCCAAGGCTTAATCCCGCAACGAGCGTTCCCCACAAGTTACCAACGCCACCGAACACCACCACCATAAACGAGTCTATGATGTAGGCTTGTCCCATATTCGGGCCCACATTGGTGAGCTGGGATAACGCCACTCCTGCCACTCCTGCTACTCCAGACCCTAGCCCGAACGTCAAGGCATCCACTCTCTCGGAGCGAATGCCCATTGCTCTCGCCATAGCTCTATTTTGTGATACGGCCCGAACCTGCAAACCCAGTGGGGTTTTCTTAAGCACCATCACCAAGCCGATAAACACCATGATGCAGAACAAAATGATGTAAAGACGGTTATAGGTAAGTGACAACATTGGGTTGACTTGCAGCGCACCTGACATCCAATCAGGTGTGCTCACTGAGCGATTAAGTGGAGAGAAAATGGAGCGCACAGCTTGCTGCAGGATCAAACTGATCCCGAAAGTCGCTAGCAAGGTTTCTAGTGGTCGACCGTAAAGATGACGAATGACGCTTCGCTCAATGGCAATACCTACTAGTCCAGAGACAATAAACGCCATAGGGATAGAAAGAATCAGCGCTAGACCAATTTGGTTTGGCATTAACTGCTGCATGACATAGGTGGTGTAAGCACCGATCATAATCAGCTCACCATGGGCCATATTAATCACACCCATCACACCAAAGGTGATAGCTAACCCGATCCCTGCGAGTACCAAAACCGAGCCTAAGCTGAGCCCGAAAAATACCGTCTCAACCCCTGAGTAGAATTTTTGACTCTGTTGATAGCGGTCTAATGCGCGCTCTGCTGCACTGCGCACGAGTTCGTCAGTCTCCGTTTTCAGCACTTGATTAAGCGTTGATAACACTACCGATTGTTTGTAGTCAGATAGAACATCAATGGCGGCAATCCGCTGCTCAGTGGTGTTGCCTGTTAGAGCTTCGACAATGGACAGTGCGAGACGCAACAGGCTTGCAATCTCTTGTTCCGTTTCAATACTGGCTCTTTGTTTAAGACGGGAGATAACTGCATCGTCGGTTTGCCCCACTAATGCTGTTACTGCATTTAAACGAATCGTCGCATCGGCATGATCCAACCCGAGCGAGGCAATTTCTAAACGAATTAAGCTTCGTAGCTTGTTGTTCACCCGAACTTTTTTGAACTGGCGAGAAGACTCGACAGCGAGAGTAGTATCGCTCCATGCACTGACGATTTGAGCCGCATCGCGGATATCGCTTGATAGAAATAATTGTTGGTATTGGTCACTCGATTTGTCATTGAAATAATACAGATTGCCATGTAGCCAAGCGGTTAACACATATTTAGCGACATCGCTGGGTTCGTGGTCCACGAGCCAAGACATCGCCGCTTGTTTTTGAGGGGTGCTTTTTCCTATGAGCACTTTTGAGAAAGACTCTCGGTCACTTACGTTTGCCAACGCGACATTCGTACTCAAAATTAAGAACACGACCACTTTCAATAATTGAGTTATGTTTTTCATGAAATGCGTCCTTTGTGTTGCCCTCTCTTGAAATACATTGAGGACAGGATCTAAAAGGTGCTTTCACGAGAAACCGTGAAAGCACCATACCGTCTAGCAACTAGTTTGCGCTTCCTGAGCACTTACCAGTTTCGACGTTGAACGCACCACAAGAAAATGGTTTAGACCAACTAGAATAGAGCTTTGCAGATTCTGGCAAGAAGTTTGACCATGCATCACCAGCCACTAAGCCCGTAGTTTCCCAAACGATATCAAACTGCCCGTCGTCTTGAATCTCACCGATCAGAACGGGTTTGGTAATGTGGTGATTAGGTAGCATAGTCGAGTAGCCCCCAGACAGATTCGGCACCGAAACACCAATTAGCGCATCTTGAACTTGTTCTGCATCCGTCGTACCCGCATTGGTGACCGCTTGAGTCCACATATTGAAACCAATGTAGTGTGCTTCCATTGGGTCATTCGTCACTCGTTTGTCACTCGCGATAAACTTCTGCCAAGTTTCTACAAATTCTTCATTTGCCTGTGTGTCGACACTCATAAAGTAGTTCCAGGCTGCCAGATGCCCGACTAACGCCGACGTATCCATGCCAGATAGCTCTTCTTCACCTACTGAGAATGCGACTACGGGAATATCCTCCGAAGAGACACCTTGCGCGCCTAACTCTTTATAAAAGGGGACATTCGCATCGCCATTAATCGTAGAAACCACCGCCGTTTTTTTACCCTCAGAGCCAAACTTCTTAATGTCTGAAACAATCGACTGCCAATCAGAATGACCAAATGGCGTGTAACTGATCATGATGTCTTTCTCACTGACACCTTTGTCTTTTAAGTAAGCTTCTAAGATCTTATTCGTCGTGCGTGGATAAACATAGTCCGTCCCTGCCAGCACCCAACGCTCGACGTCCAGTTCGGTCATCAGGTAGTCAACGGCAGGAACGGCTTGCTGGTTTGGCGCGGCACCAGTGTAGAACACATTCTTCGAAGACTCTTCGCCTTCGTACTGCACTGGATAAAATAAGATGCTGTTTAACTCTTCAAAAACGGGCAACATCGACTTACGAGAGACCGATGTCCACCCACCGAACACCACATCCACTTTTTCTTTTTCCACTAATTCGCGAGCTTTCTCCGCAAACAATGGCCAGTTGGAAGCAGGATCGACAACCACAGCTTCTAGCTGCTTTCCGAGTAAACCGCCCTTTTTATTTTGCTCTTCCACCAGCATTAAGATGGTATCTTTTAGCGTGGTTTCACTGATGGCCATGGTGCCAGACAAGGAGTGCAATACTCCGACTTTAATCGTTTCTTCCTCAGCCACTGCTATACCCGATACAAGCGCCATTGAAGCACTCACTGCAGCAAGTTTAAGTTTGAACGTCATGTTCATGTTGGATATCTCCTTATTATGAATAGTTATGTCTAACTTTCATATTTCAAGAAGAATGCCAGATATGATAAGAATAATTACACAACATCAACCAACTGAATATTAAGGCTTTTATCTCAACCAACTCCAGATTGAAGCTTAATACTCATTCTGGCGCGCTGCATATTGGTGCAATCATAGGTAGAATTTCACCAAGTTAGCGATATCTCTCGCAATATTTATCACCTGTCTTTGTTCTTTAGCCTCAAGCTAGAAAAAGCCTCCTTGGTTAACGCTTCCATATAAGAAAAATTGCGACTAACTCGACATCTCATCCAAGGTAACTGATTGCATACCATGTTGATTCTTATTAAATTTAATAAAACAGACAGCAGGGAGAAAGCGATGCAACAACAAACCTTTAGCGAATTTATCAAACGTATTTTGATGCTCGGCGTGCCTATCGCTTTGCAAAGCTTACTGATGAGCAGCTTGGGGTTTGTTGATAGTTTAATGATCAGTCAATTAGGTACGCAGGAAGTCGCTGCTGCGGGTATTGGTGCGAGGATATTTTGGGTTTCTATCGTTTTCATCTGGGGATTAAGCTCCGGAATGGGGATTTTACTTGCGCAATATTGGGGCGCACAAGATGAGCATGGCTTAAAGAACAACCTTGCATTAGGCACCATTGTGACGCAAATATTTGCCTTTCTTTGCTTTGCTATCTGCTTTTTTACGCCGCAATTACTGCCTCAACTATTTAATCCAAGTCGCGAAGTACTTGCACTCTCTAGCCAATATGTACAACTGCTGGGCATCGCAACCCTGCTCTCAGGATTAACCATTGCTGCAGATACGGCACTGCGCTCCATTGGTCAAACGCAAATCAATCTTTATCTGTCCATCATGGAGATTGGCCTCAACGTTACGTTGAACTACGTACTCATCTTCGGCCACTTTGGTGCCCCAAAACTTGGTTTATTTGGCGCAGGCATTGGCAGTGTGATCGCGCGTAGTATTCGTCTTGTTGCCGTCATCACGATTATCTATTCTCGATACCCTGTGCTTGCCATTCGCCTTGAGCATATATCCAATGCCTTTAAACCAGTGCTGGTTGGTAAGTTTTTCACGATTACTTACCCTATTGTTGTCGGAACCTTTATCTGGTGCGCAGGGATCTTTACCTTCCACTTGATTCTTGGCCGCATGGGCGAAACTGAACTGGCGACTATGGCTGTGATTACGCCGTTAGAGTCTATTGGGCTTTCTGTGGCTCATGGTTTATCTAGCGCTGTGGGTATAATGATTGGCAACAGTTTGGGTGCGAATCAGTTTGGACTCAGCACCATTTACGCACGCTGGGCATTCAAATCCGCCATTCTTCTTGGCGCTGTGCTCGGCGCACTGTTACTGATAATGCAAACAGCCATATTGCAGCTCTATGGCGCGCTATCGCCAGATCTTATTGACTTGATGACACTAAGCTTCCCAATTGTCGCGTTGAGTATCTTGATGCGCAGCATCAACATCACCTTGATTGTGGGGATTTTGCGTAGCGGCGGAGACAACAAATTTTGCATGAATATGGACTTTGTTTGCCAGTGGGTGTGGGCAGTTCCACTCACCGCCTTAGGGGCGATGTTCTTTGACTGGTCGTTTCCAGTGGTATTATTAATGATGACATCAGAAGAGATCGTCAAAGCTTTCCCGGCTACTTGGCGTGTATTCAGCCATCGATGGGTCAACAATCTAACTGATAACGAAGTACGACCCACCGCTTAACATGAGCTTTCAGGCCACTAACCAATTTCAAAAGAAGTCACACCAAAGGTTTTACTAAGTGCAATATCAGGACTGCCCTTGGTATACATGCGCGCTGTCTCAAAACAGGCGGTCATTTGATGATTTGATGCCAACTCTAGTGCTGCTTTATTGGTTTCAGGGACATCTAGAAAAACCGGCTGATCTGGCTTAACACTCGAAGTAAGTCCAGTATAGAGCATGTTTGCAATACTCATTGAGTCAGCAAATAACGGTCCTATTTTATACCCGTCTTTGCACGGCCGAATAACCCCAATACCTTTAATATCAGAAGGTGTACCAGCATACAAAGCCACACTGTTTGGTTGAAACAGCCATGATTGATAGAACGCTTCTCGATGCGACGGGAAAAAGGGAAGCAAGTACTGCTGAGCTAAATCCAAACTTACACTATGCAAGGGCTTGATCGTCTCTTGGTCATATAAAGATGATGCGGTCAGGCTTTGATAGCGAATATTACGGTGTGACAAGGCAAATCCAGATCGCTTGTAGTTGCCCTGTTGGTCTACGACGCCATCCAAGGCCACATTGCAACCCTCTAAATAGGCCATACCTTTTCGCCAAATTTGTATTCCATACCCTTTCCCCCGATACTCTGGTTTGACGATATAAAACCCCAAGAACCCAAAGCTGTGGTCATATTTGATCACAGAAATACATGCTATCGGCTCACCGTCTAAACTCCCTATCAAAAAGCCGGACGGATCAGCAAAGAAGTACTGATGCGCATCATTGAGCCCTGAGTTCCAACCCTCTTTCGCCGCCCAATCCACCGCTAACTGCACCTCTTCCAAATTCATTTGTCTAATATGAAATCTTTTCATATTTTCCCCTTTCATTACGTCTACTGTTATAAGTAACTTAGTGGGCAATACAAACTTCGACAACAAGCTCATTGGAAGCAACTAAAGGTCGTGCTAGATTTTGTGAGTCATTACCAAAAAGAACGAAAGACATGCATACATTTCCTAACTGGCTTCAGGGCGAAGTCATCAAATACAAGGTTACTAACCCTAATATTCAGGTTGGCGACTACTCCTATTACTCTGGCTTTTACCATGGCAAGAGCTTCGAAGATATTGCTGTGCGCTATCTACTGGGCGACAAACCCACGAGAGAATTTTGGGAAAGCGGTGCTTATACCGATATCGATAAACTGATCATCGGTAAATTTTGCTCTTTTGCGTCAGGGGCAACGTTTATGCTCGCGGGCAACCAAGGGCATCGACTTGATTGGATTTCTACCTTCCCATTCTCACAAGAAACCTTCGGTGCAGATGTCAAAGATGGCTTTCAGAAAGCGGGCGACACCGTCATTGGCAACGATGTGTGGATTGGCAGTGAAGCGATGATTATGCCTGGTGTCAAAATCGGCGATGGCGCTGTCATTGGCGCTCGTTCGGTTATCACCAAAGACGTAGAGCCCTATGCCATTGTGGTTGGACATAATACGGTGATCAAAAAACGTTTCAGCGAAGATCAGATCAATAAATTGCTTGAGATGCAGTGGTGGAACTGGCCTCTAGATACACTAAAGCAAGTTATGTCCGTAATGTGTAGCCCTGATATTGATGCGTTGTATCAATACTACCAATCACATCCAGACTTAACGCATTCATGATAACTATTTAAGTAAGTTAACTTATTGTCGCTTCATGTAAAACCTACCAGCTGCTGACAGGCCGTTAACTCGACAGTCGCGAATACATAGACAATGACCTGAGAACACACATCTCTTAGGTCATTCATGAACAAAAAATTCTCCCAAAAAGCGCTATTACTCATCTTATTTTTGAGCGTTTTGTCCTCCCCTACCTTTGCTGAAACTTGGCATAAACACTTCGACAAACCGTGGAAAAAGCACAAACATCATAAGAAAGAAGTTCACATTGTACACCACTATGAGCCACATAGATTGCCGGACTCCGCCGTTATGCTAGCCATCGCAGGCGTTACCTATGCGTTGATTGAAGGTCACTACTACAAAAAAGACAAGCACAAATACATTATCGTAGAGAAGCCACCAAACAGGCGTTATCGACTAGGACAAATGGTGAAAAAGCTCCCTGAAGGGGCAACAGCAGTAAATAAAAGAGGACAACAGTACTTTGTTTCGAGAGGAAATTGGTTTCTTGCGGTGAGCAATAGTAAATACGTTGTGGTTGAGCCATAGCTCTTAAAGAAGGGGGAGACTTAGGCGATACTCACATGAACTGCTTTAGGGAGTATCGCTTACTTTTCAAATCCTTGAAAGGCTGGTTACATAACCCAAGTTAGGCTTAGTAACAAAACTACAGCTGAAGTCGCAAGATACATAGTTAGGATAGTTGCGATCTCACCTAGAGTAGAAGTTGAAGATTTTGATGCTTTTTCTACTTCTGTAGTTTTCTCAGTGTCCAATGTTGATAGAAGTGCTGCGTTCATTATCTCTACCTTATGTAATAACATTTCAAAAGACAGAGCGAATTTTACTCATTTCGTGACAAAGGTCAAATGTTTTAAGTAATTTAATTACAAGTAATTTTATGAACTCTTGATTAGTTTATCTAATCCACATCGGCAAACTTTGTGAATGTTATTAGACTTTAAAAGCGCCGCGTAAAACTCGAGATAAACTGACGCTTTGTACTTCCATTCTAACCGTAATCCAGTGTATGGGTATTTACTGTGCGCAACGAACCTCACGTAAAAACAAAGCAGCCTACTTTTAATGAGCGCTACGTCTCATCATAAAGCATCAATTCAATCAATATTTAACGATTATCAATAGCTTTAGTTCGGCTTTGTAAGCGTTTAGCAGATAAGACAAACCCTTTACGCGCATTTTCAACAATGGGAGAGCCATGTGCAGGTAACAAAGAGTCATAGTTTAGCATTGCCTTTTCCATTAGCTCACTTGAGTCTGGCTTCGCCATTTTCAGCCATCCTGGGCCAAAATTACATGCAGAAATAAAACCCATTCTTGGCATCATCCATTTCGCTAGCCAATTGAAATATTCATCAGGTCGAGACCAATTTTGCATGCTGTCGCCTGATATCAAAATACCGTTGTCACGCTGCATCAGAATTAAACCCTCTTTGGGCGAACTCGTCGCAAATTCATGATAAGACGCATTTCTGATTGGCAGAGCATCACCTGATTTGAGAATTCGGTCAGCGCGATAGTATTCTGAACTTTTTTCTAGTGAAAACCCTTTTAAATAAGGGGCATCCACCGACCACAAGGTTGCACCAAACGTTTCTTTGTAAAAAGGGTCATCAAAACCATGAAACGCCGCAAGACGAATAATGTGTTTGACATCACCTAGTTCATCTAACTCAGCAATACCTTTTTCATCCAATCTCACCGAGTTAATTAAGATAAGCTCCCCACCTTGTTTAACTACAATCATATTTCGGCTAAAGACCTGACTAAACGGCCCCCATTTAGGATGTGGCACTTTCATAGACACTGACCCTGTAACCAAATAAATATTTGCTAATACTTGAGTCAACTCACCATGCGGTAGTGCTTGTGGGTAGTTCATTAGGCCACCTTAATATGCAAACTTGCTTTGATTATAGACAACCTCCGACAAATCACTACGTTACGTGACATCAAGTCAATCAATAGATCTTTATAATCCAATAACCGACCAGTATGAACATCTCAGATGACGACTAATCATTAACGTCTATTGAATGCTTGCTTACATAGTAAATCGCAATACTGACGGCTAGCACCCCTTCTTCGAGTGAGCTTCTAGACGGAACGGCTCGATTTTTATTCATTCTAAATTGCCCAAATTACCAATAGGGATTATTGGCAATTCAACGCGAAACTCTAACTATGAATATTGTAAAAAGACCACAGTTTTCGATGCGAATGCTTGCTCCTAAGTACTGGGGGATCTGGTGCGCTTTTGGCTTGCTCGCTGTTATCGTAAACGTGCTTCCCTACCCTTTATTGCGTGTCTTAGGGACGGGCACTGGATTATTGGCGAAGAAAATACTCAAGAAAAGATCCCACGTTGCTGCGCAAAACCTGGCACTTTGCTTTCCAAATTACACCCCTCAACAACGTGATCTAATACTGAGAAACACATTTAAACGTACTGGCATGGCACTGTTTGAAACCGGTATGGCTTGGTTTTGGCCTGATTGGCGCTTGCGCAGAATCTCTTCAGTCGTTGACCGAGAAACCCTTTTACAACAGGAAGATGCAGGGCGAGGTACCTTGGTCGTGTGCAGTCATCACCTAAATCTAGAAATGACCGCTTCAATATTCGGTCAGTTTGCTCAGGGTTTTGGCGTTTATCGACCTCATTCAAATCTGGTTTACGAATTTATTCAACACCGAGGCCGTACACGAAGTGGTCATCAAATGATTGACAGGACAGACGTAAGAACCATGCTTAGAGTTCTTAAAAAAGGATATCGACTGTGGTATTTACCAGACCACGATTATGGTCATCACAACTCTGTTTTTGCGCCGTTTTTTGCTGTTCAGCACGCTGCCGTAACCGCTGGCCCGAGCGTTCTAATTGATGCGACAAATTGCGCCGTCATCTCTGGCGTGACGGTATTGGAAGATAATCATTATACGTTGCATATTGGCAAGGATTTGAGCCCACAAATCCCAAGACGCGATCCTGAAACCACGGCCAAGGTTTTAAATAAAGAGTTAGAAGTCATGATCAAACGTGACATTCCTGCTTGGATGTGGCTTCACAAACGCTTTAAAACTCGCCCGGAAGGCGCAGCCAGTCTCTATACATAATAGGCCGTATTCACCCGATAAAAATAACCTGTACCGCTAAACGAGATGACTCCTATGTATCGAGCGCTAGTTCTACTATCAATGTTCACCTTAGCCTTACCTGTAAAGTCAATGGGGTTTGAAACACTAAATATCGACCAACCCGCTATCCATTACTCAGACTTGGCCTTTCCCAATGACAATAACATCCAACCCAACCGTAGTGACTTTTCCATCAATAACTTTATATTGATGAGCAGCGACGAGGGAGAAGGTTGGGCTGTTGTCACTGTCACCAATACATCTTCAGCTAAAAGGACTCTCGATCACAACCAACTCATCGCGATTTTAGCGAATGGGTAGCGTATTTTTTCGCAAGACTTCCATACAACCGTTAATGGACATAAAACGACGTCCATCACCATCAATTTTGGCTGGAATAGGTTCCCGATATTAACCATATACTCAAGATACTCAAGATACTCAAGAAATTAGGAATCAATGTCCCTTTTCATATCCAAAAAAACCAGTCACTTAAGACTAGTTTTTATGGTTTCGAACCTGCAAAGTTGCCGCTACTAAGCCGAAAGTTTCTCGCGTTCTTTGATGATATTTTTTACCGGATTTGCGTAACTATCAATTAAGAACTGGTGAGCTCCCTCTGGCAGCGAATCCAGTTTGTTTTGTAACATCGCTCGAGTCGTACCAGTAATAAACTCATCTTCCAAACCTGCCGCTAACTTATTGATTGGGAAGAGCGTATAGTTCTCATGTATCTGGCGATCGATCTCTTCAGCAAGGGCTTCTGGTGTTTCAAAATCTTGGTCGATCACGCTGCCGAACACGACATGTACACTATCCTTTCGACCAATAATCCCTTGGACAATGCTCTCGATATCTTCAAACTCACCTTTCTGATAATTGCCATGCGTCGCTTTTTCATAGAGCTCTTTAGCTTTCGCTATGTCGCACGGATCGTTTTCATAAGAAATTGAAACAGGGACAATCTTCAAAGAGCGGATGTACTCAGAAAAAGGGATTTTCTGTTTGCGTCCTTCAACATGGAACATCTTAAGAATCGCTGGATCGGTATAGTCATTACCATCTTTTGCGCGACCTTCTTTTTGGGCGATCCAAATGGAATTACCTGTGTCCAATGAATGTTTGATGTATGAAGACAGCGTTCCTAACGCTTTCATCATTTCACGTGGGCCTTTTACAGAGCGCTTAACAATAAAACTCTTATTTAGACGCATCAACTCTGTGGCACAGGGCTTTTTCAGTAGGTTATCACCAATGGCAATACGAACCGTTCTATGGTTCCCCTCGTGAAGACCATAATTGACCAAAGCAGGGTCCATGGCGATGTCACGGTGATTAGAAACAAATAGGTATGAGGTATTCTTATCGAGTTTATCGAGGCCTTTGTAAACCACGCCTTTGGTGGTGCTATTCAAAGTCTGCTCTAGGTACTTTTTCACCTCAAGCTGAATCGCTTCAACACTATCCAGTTTCGCCCACTTAAACTTCAAGTAGACTTTAACCATCGGGCTCATTAAAGCCTTGAACCAAGCAGCGTGACTTGAAAAGCGATGTTGCAAAATTGCATCTATAAATTCTGCGTCATTAATCAAACGATCAATCGCAGCAGGAATCTCTTCGTCATTGTACGGACGAATATCAATATACGGGTCGTTTTCTATAGTCATGTTTGTTACATCAAATTAAAAGCTGCACTATTCTACGCTTAGTGTCTAAAGACCGCAGCTAACTTAAGTCTATTTTTGTTAAGGTCAGACCACACTTTTGCATGATTGTTCAGCACAGCGCACATAAAAGTGCGATCTTTGGTTGGATTTGGGATTCACTCACGGTAACCTACGCGCAGATTAACTACTTAAGATCATCATGAATCACGCCATTGACTTTCAATCCATCAGCTACGATTTGCTGACCATTACACCTCGTAAACACACCCTACATAATCAGCTGTTCCGAGTTGAAAGTGGCAAGGTGTTGTTAAAGCTTGGTAAAAACGAATACGTCTATAGTACCGGTGACGCATTCTGGTTACCGTTGGATTGTCTGATGAGTTTAACCATCTTGCCAACGAGTCAGGTGAGTGCAGTGAAATTCTCTGTCCGGTTAACGGATGCTTTTCCCAAGCAAGCTGGTAAGGTCAACATAAGCCCGCTGACTTCCGCGCTCTTAGATAGGCTTCTTATTGAAAGTCGTGTTGATATCACCAAGGACTTGCTTCAAGTCATTCGTCGTGATGTGACGAAGCTTTCTCCAAAGCTCTCACAAACTCAAGAATGCTTAGCGGTAAGTCAATGGAAACCGTACAGTGAGACGATTTCTGGCGAACTCGCACTCGCGCTGCTCATAAGGGAAGCTCGAAAGCAAAGACTATCTGGGATCAAATTAGAGGCTATCTGCGACAATCTTTTTGCAGGAAATAAAGAGCAACTTCAATTACTGTCTCAAAGCTTATTGGGCAACACTGAGCTCAGTTAATTGACCGCAGAGTACACCCTCCTATTTCTAGCTTTTCCTACTACTTTACTCGGCGTCTCTGGTTGAACGACTATCATCAGAGACGACACCTCTCATAACAAACAACTATTCAATACTATTGACTATTAAAGAAGTTATATAACCGTCCTAGGTGATTAGCACTAAGCTAGATAAAGATCTTACTTCAAACATAGTAATAAAGCTGTTATTGGACGCCTCAATAGCGTTATTAGAATTAATCCATTGGTCTTCTGAGAAATATGTACTCGCTTTACGTAGATATGAGTCAGGACACCAAAGAGGTTAATAATGCAAACCATTGATATTGTATGGCTTAAGCGTGATTTGCGCTTAACCGATCACCAACCCTTACAACAAGCCTTATTGTCTAAGTTCCCGACCGTACTTCTGTACGTTTTTGAACCTATGTTGCTTGATAATCCTCATTACTCTGAACGACACTGGCGTTTCGTCTGGCAGTCCCTCACCGATATGAACGCTACGCTTGCCCCTCTCTCTCACAATGTCACTATCATGCACGGTGACGCCTTAGAGTGCTTTCGCTCTATAAGCAACCATTTCCAGATTAATGCCGTGTTTTCTCATCAGGAGATTGGCCTGAACTGCACTTTTGAACGAGATAAAGACATAGCCACTTGGTTTCAAAAACACAATATACCGTGGCACGAATACGACTTTGGTGCGGTAATACGAGGAGCGGCCAACAGAACTCACTGGGATAAACATTGGAACAAAGTGATGAGAGAGCCTATTTTAGATATCCAACTCCATAACAAGGCACTTACCACTCTCGACACGGTTAATCTTAATCATGCTTTTTCTCCACCACTAAACTGGCAATCGAAACTTAAAGGTATGCAGACTGGCGGTAGTTCGCTAGCTTGGAAGACGCTACATGATTTCTTCCAACAACGTGGTCGTGAATACTATCGCTCCTTATCTAGCCCTACAGCGTCTCGGGTGGCGTGCACACGCCTCTCTCCCTATCTTGCGTGGGGCAACATCTCACTTCGACAAGTTTACCAAAGCCTATTACAGCATTGGCACGTTACTGGTTTTCGTCGCAGTCTAGTCGCTCTGTCTTCTCGTTTACATTGGCACTGTCATTTTATGCAGAAATTTGAGTCGGAGTGTCAGATGGAGTTTCGTTGCCTAAACAAAGCCTATGAGCCATTGCTGGAACACAACAGCAGTAGAGATCTACTGCTGTTAGAGGCCTGGAAACAAGGTAAAACAGGCATACCGTTAGTCGATGCTAGTATGCGCTGCTTGCACCGGACAGGGTATCTCAACTTTCGAATGCGCGCCATGCTAGTCAGCTTTCTAACCCATCACCTAAATATAGATTGGCGTGCAGGTGTCACACACTTAGCACAGCTTTTTCTGGACTTCGAGCCCGGTATTCACTACCCACAGTTTCAAATGCAGGCCGGCATCACAGGGATAAATACGATCCGTATCTACAACCCCACGAAACAAGCTCAAGAGCACGACTCTGAGGGTAAGTTTATTCTCAAGTGGCTGCCTGAGTTGTCTAAAGTGCCTGTGCCGCTTTTGTTTGAGCCTTGGAAGATGACAGCGATGGAAGCCATTATGTACGATCTCGACTCTTCCACACCCTACCTCAACCCCATCATCGATATAGAATCCAATGCAAAGACAGCAAGGGAGAGACTCTGGACATGGCGAAAAAGACTTGATGTCAAAGAAGAAGGACAACGTATCCTGTCACGTCACGTCCGGTTATCAAGTCACAAGAAACGCGGTTGATCGACCAACCGACTTGACGCGTAAGATAGCTGTTTTATCACCTTTGAAAGAGACATTTATTAATACAGTTATCGTTGAAATTCTGCCTCTTTTAGCACGTAAAAATATCGAAGGGAATGGCAGAAAGCCTCCAATGCATTATGAAAAATATCACCTTTTCAAAGAAAGATATCGATAACATGGAATCTAGGTATCGAACTCGTCTTATCAACTCGTTAGCTGGATACAAAAGCGCAAATTTGATCGGCACTTGCGACCAACAAGGCAATGAAAATCTCGCTATCGTAAGCTCTGTCATTCACCTTGGCTCCCAACCACCACTCTTTGGCTTTGTTGTTCGTCCAAGAAATAGTCGCAGGCATACCTTGGAAAACATACTCGAGACTAAACATTTCACGATCAATGCCGTTGCTGCCAGCTTCTTCCAGCAAGCACACCAAACATCCGCAAGATATCCAAAGCACATATCCGAGTTTGTTGCTGTCGGCCTTACTCCCTATTACGAGCCTTCTTTTCCTGCTCCATTTGTACTTGATAGCAATTTGAAAATGGGTTTGGTTCTGAAAGAACATATCCATATTAAAAGTAACAATACAGAAATGCTCATAGGCGAAGTGGTTTCTATACATATGTCAGAACAAGCCATTATGCCTGACGGTTACCTTGATTTAGAAAGCATCGACTTAGTAACCATTTCTGGGTTAGACAGTTACCATGTCACACAACGACTTGATCGCTTGAGTTATGCCAAGCCTGAAGAAAGTTTGGTTTCATTAAACCGAAGGGGAGAACCCTAGTTAGGATTACAGAGTAACTCATATTCTACGAGGTAAGCGTGGGAGCTGATAAATAGAGCACATTACTTATCTAAATCTAGCTAAAACGGCACTTCCACCTGCATCATCATATCGCCTTGGTAGTCTTGATGCCAACGGTAGTCCAAGCGTAAACGTGGTTCTTTACCTTTTTCACCAAAGCCAACGCCGAAATGAAGCCCTTGTGCCATCAGCCATTCTTGCATCGACATTTCGTCTTTATGACGAGCGATTTCCTCAGGTACCCATAAACCAATACCAACAAAACTATTTTCTATGTTACCTGTTAGCACAGGTTCGGATTCTTGCGTAAGAAGCCATTGCTCCCAATAAGAATCTTGCAGAGAATTGAGTGGCTTTTCTTCTTCGATTAAACCACCAAGCGTAATAACTTGGTTGCCAATATAGTTGAAAGGTTTAGAAATAAGCGAACAGAAGGTCTCTTCCTCCGTCGCTTTTAACACAACAGATTTGTTCGTTTTGCTCTCACAAAATGCGAATGCGAGAGGACTATTCATCACTACTACTAAAGCGATACCACTCCATCTTGCTTTCATTTTTATTTTTCGTCCTTGTTATAGTCTTTATCAATATAGCTTATGTGCGACCAAATGTTGAGCAACGCTAAGCGTCGTTAAGTGATCTACATTCAAACCTTGTGACAAACTATATCGTATTGTTGTTGAGCGAATCTTTACTTTCTCAGGACACGCAAGAATAGACCACCTTTCCACAATGTCTTGTGCTCTATAGAACTTATTAAAGCTGAAGAAATTGTCAGGTCCAACGACAAAGGTCAACTCTGCATCTGGGTATCGTTTTTCTAGTGCTTCTAAAACAGCAAACGTTGTTACTGACTGTCCTGGCTCGTAGAGAGATTCTTCAATGTTGGAACGCTCCACATTCTCTTGGCCAATATCGGAAATGAACATGTCTACAAGCTGACAACGTATGCTGTAATCAAGCATACTTTTTCCCCATGCATGAGAGATACTAGGAATTAATAGTACTTTGTCAAAATGATTGAGAGATTGAATAACACTCTTATGGCCAAAACTTGGTGGGTTAAAAGCGCTACCAAATATCGCTATTTTTGTCATATGTATCTCAATAAATCGTCTCTCTGCATAGATTGACCCTAACTGTAACTTTTTTTCAGCGATTTTCGTAGGTATCATACGAGAAAATATTTTTTGCTTGCAGGAAAAGGGATCCCACATGGAACAACTAATTCGAGACGAAATGCGCGTGCTTCCGTCTATTGATTCACGCTTTGAGATTGAACGTCGCGTTGCTTTTATCAAGTCAAAACTTCAGCAATCTGGCTGTAAATCTATCGTCCTGGGTATCAGTGGTGGTGTTGACTCAACAACTTGTGGTCGTCTTGCTCAACTTGCAGTGAATGAACTGAATGCCGAAAGCAGCTCTAATGACTATCAATTTATCGCGGTTCGCCTACCTTATGGTGAACAAAAAGATGAAGATGAAGCACAGCTCGCTTTGTCTTTTATTGAGCCTACACACTCTGTGTCTGTAAACATTAAAGCGGGCGTTGACGGTTTGCACGCCGCTTCACATATAGCTCTAGAAGGCACAGGTCTACTACCAGAAGACAGCGCAAAGGTCGACTTTGTAAAAGGTAACGTAAAAGCTCGTGCTCGCATGGTTGCTCAGTATGAAATCGCGGGATACGTGGGAGGGTTAGTGCTAGGTACGGACCACTCGGCAGAAAACATTACTGGTTTCTACACCAAATTTGGTGACGGTGCTTGTGACCTTGCCCCGTTATTTGGCCTGAGCAAACGCCAAGTTCGTGAAGTAGCAGATACCCTTGGCGCGCCAGAGCAACTCGTTAAGAAAACACCGACTGCAGATCTGGAAGAACTCGCACCACAAAAAGCGGACGAAGATGCGCTCAACCTGACTTATGATCAGATTGACGATTTCCTCGAAGGTAAGCCTGTATCTCAAGAAGTCAGTGATCGCCTCGTTGCCATTTATAAAGCAACACAACATAAACGCGAGCCAATCCCAACGATCTACGACTAAGTTGATTTCCTTCATAGAGCCAGCAATTATTTGCTGGCTTTTTTTAACCCTGTGATTTACCTCTCTGAAATCAGAACTTGCCATCGCTCAACTTTTAATCAGCTTAAAGATGTGCCATTGTTATAACAGCACTAGTGATCACAAGTGCCGTTGGCGCCCAGAGTCACTTGTGCGAATGCCCAAGCGAAAACTATTGTTCACCAATAAAAGGGGTTGCTATGTTAGGCGAAGATCACTCTCTTCTGAAGGAATTTCCAGAGCATCAAGACGTTATTCATGCCTTAGCGGCAAGCGATGAAGGCTTTGCTGCCGACACGAAAAACTACAACGCACTGGATAAAGAAATTCGTGTGTTAGAACTGAACGGTTCACCTATCGAAGATACCGAAATGCATCAACTGAAACACAATAGAGCAGTACTAAAAGATTCGTTGCATCAACGTATAGTGAGTGCTTCAAAGTAGGCAATACATAGAAAGTCGGTGCCAGTTGGACACTGGCACCAAACAATCTCTCGTTTCAGCAGTTAACTGACAATATCCACATCAGTTTGTGGAACCGCACAGCAAGCTAAAATCTTACCTTCGGCAATTTCACTCTCTTGAATAGCGAGCACGTCAGGTTGATGAACTTTTCCTGATTCCAGCGTAACCTTACACGCACCACAAAATCCAGCGCGACAACTGTTAGCAACTGAAAGACCCGCTTTTTCTGCTTGCTCTAGAATCGTTCTTTGATTGTCACCCTCAAATATCGTTCCATCTAGGCTGATTTGGACGGTTTTTAACGTCAGCTCTGTTGCAGTCGCGACGCCAAAAGCCTCCTGATGATAACGATCTTCTGGCAGCCCTCTCTTTAGCATCAGATTTTTTGCTTTTTGCATAAAGCCGTCAGGCCCACAAACGAAGACTTGTCTCTCAGTAAGGTCGGCAATTTGTTTTAGATGGGACAAACTAAAGCGTCCTTTTAACCCCTGCCAATCCTCCGAAGGTTGCGTCAGTGCCAATATCACCGTGAGATTTTGGTGCTGTTTCTCCAGGCTTTTCAGCTCTGTTGCAAATGGGATGTCGGCGTACGTTGAACACTGATGATAGAACACCACATCTCGCATATCGTTTTGGTCGCAAAGGTCACGCAGCATTGACATCATCGGTGTGACACCACTGCCAGCAGACAGTAATAACAGTGGCTCGTGTTCCGAGTTACCAATGTGGAACGAACCATTAGGTTTATCCGCAATTAACGTGTCACCCACTTGGAAATGATCAAACAGCCAATTTGATACTTCTCCCCCATCCACTCGCTTCACCGATATCGCCAAGCGCCCAGGACGACTTGGACTTGATGACAAGGTGTACAATCGATTCACCGTGTTACCATCGATATTCAGTTCCACAGGCAGGTGCTGGCCGGCTTTGTACGTTGGCATCGCGCCTTTTTGAGGTTCCAGCCAAAATGTCTCAAAGTTTTTTGCAACGTGCTCTCGCTCGACACAAACAAACTCTTGCTTATTCGCATCTAAGTCCTCGTAGTACTCTTTCTCTTTATATTCCAGTACTTCGATCGCATCTCCAGTGCGAATCATACCCTCATTCTTTGCCACTAGGTTTTGCCCAAAGAATACGCCACCGCGTTCGTTGGCACGGAAGCGAGAGAAGGTCGTTAGCGGTTCTTTGCTCGGTCTGAACTCTGCTTTCTCGATATCAACCGTAGTTAAGATGCAACGTTCACAAGGCTTTACTGCTTCAAACTCGACTTCACCGATCTTAATTCGTTTCCACGAATCCTCAATAAATGGCTCGTCCGAATCGACCACTAAATTGGTTCTGAACTGATCCATGCTATGCACTTCACTGCTGCGTCTATTCAACTCAGCTAATGAACCCGAGCTAATGATGAGCAGAGGATACCCATCAGCAAAACTCACATTATGCCCCAGTTTTTGTCTCACGCGGTTTGATTGCTCACCGGTAAAAAGTAGCTCAACCCTTTGATCTAATACTTCACTGAACCAATCATCCGCTTCATCTGTCGTGGTATAAGCCGAAAAACTATCAGCCCAGACCGTTGCGGCTGTGTCCTGCATTTTAAAGGCACTGTATTGCAGCTTTAAAGGCGCGAGCCCCGGATAGGCGAAGATAATTCCTGTCGGCAACAAGCTAGAAGAGACTTTAACCATGTTTGGGTACTTGCGTGCGGTCACCATCGAGCCATCGGCTAACGCCACCATGAAACGGCGATCAAAACAAAGCCCTTGTTTTTCAACCCACGAAGAGGGAAGTGAAATACCGCCAACCGACTTGACTGGATAAATATTGATTTGGGAAAGCAGAGTAGATTTTGCCACGACCGAGCCCTTTTCTAGTGATGTCCATTGCTGAATCTAATGGTAACGTCTTTTTGCACATTGTCCCAGAAACATAGTGAAATCTCAGTCGTTTTCCTCTATCATCCTGTCGCCTAAGCGTAAGCGATTGCATTCACATTTTTCGCGACTGTTTAGGCTCCGTTTCAAGAAGAATCTAACTTGGTGGGAGCCCCAAATGACTACATTGACTATCACTCGTCCTGACGACTGGCACGTTCACCTTCGCGATGGCGAAGTACTTAAAGATACCGTTCGTGACATCAGTCGCTACAACGGCCGCGCATTGATCATGCCTAACACTATCCCACCTGTCACTGACACTGAAATGGCACTTGCGTATAAAGCGCGCATCATGGCCGAAAAACCATCTGAGCAGTTTGAGCCTCTAATGGCGCTGTACCTAACCGACAACACCTCTCAAGAAGAAATTCGTAAAGCCAAATCGGCTGGTGTGGTAGCGGCAAAACTGTACCCAGCAGGTGCAACAACGAACTCAGATTCTGGCGTGACTTCAGCAAAGAACATCTACTCTGTATTAGAGACAATGGAAAAAGTTGGAATGCTACTTTTGGTTCACGGTGAAGTGACTACTCACGACGTTGACATCTTCGACCGTGAAAAAGAGTTCCTCGATACGGTACTGGCTCCAATCGTTAACGACTTCCCTAACCTTAAGGTTGTTCTTGAACATATTACGACAGCCGATGCAGCTCAGTTTGTTAAAAATGCCAACGACAACGTAGCAGCAACAATTACCGCACACCATTTGATGTATAACCGCAACCATATGCTTGTTGGCGGTATCAAGCCACACTTCTACTGCCTACCAATTCTAAAACGCAGTACGCATCAACAAGCATTAGTAGAAGCGGCAACTAGCGGAAGTAAGAAGTTCTTCTTAGGTACTGACTCTGCACCACACGCTAAAGGCAAAAAAGAAGCCGCTTGTGGCTGTGCTGGCTCATACACTGCTCACGCAGCAATAGAGTTATACGCAGAAGTATTCGAGCAAGAAGGCAAGCTAGAGAATTTAGAGGCATTCGCAAGCCACAATGGCCCAGACTTCTATGGACTACCACGTAACACAGATACTATCACGCTAGAGAAATCTGAATGGAACGTGCCAGAAACCATGCCATTCGGTAATGACATTGTTGTACCTATCCGTGGCGGTGAAACGGTCAACTGGCAAGTGAAGTAATTTTTACTGATGTACTTATCGTCAAGGCTCCCATTCTCAATGGGAGCCTTTTTTATTGATTAGGGAACATTACCGAATGGGCAGCGACGTCATCCAAAAATGAATCGCAACTGGCAAAATTAAAGCTTGAATGAACAAGATAAAACTAATATTGCGGCATTCTACTCGCACCAAAATCGGTGACAGTGCAAACAGAAGCAAACAGATTGCCGTTAGAGTGTAGTTATCCAAATAGAGCCACAACACTAAATATCCACTTAACAAAGCGAGCGCAATGTTGGAGAATGCAAGCTTGCGAGCTAAGGCGAGAATAAACATCACGCCAATGATTAAAAAGAGTGTCGTCATTTATTTTTGGAAATGATAATTATTACCATTTAATTCTAGCGCTCTAAGACAAACTGTGCAACCTATTGATTTAAATCTATGACTAAAACTATTGCTATCGCCACTCCTTGTAAAGCCGCCTGTAAAAGCGAAGGTGGCATTTGTTCTGGTTGCTTTCGTACTATGGACGAGTTGTCTGCATGGCGTTTAATGGAAGAAGAAGAACGCGATGACAAAATGGAGCAATTAGCAGGTTCTATAACCACACACATTTGCCCCAAATGTGAAGAAGCCGCCTATTGTGACATCTCGGCGGGCCACGATACCTGTTGGTGTTTTGAACTGGACAAGCGCGATACGTCTTCCATCGAACAATCCGATCTGTGTTTGTGCCGAAAATGCCTCTCAACCCTACCTATTGAATAACCCCCCAAACGGAGTACTCAACTTCGCACCGTCAATGTTGCATTATTGTTAATTCAAAAATAGAGTAAATGCAAAACTCAATAAGGGATAACAATATGGAATCGTTGCTTAAGGACTACTCTGTCGTTACGGAGATCCCTGTCGCTTGGGGCGAAATGGATGCACTTAATCACGTCAATAACGCAGTGTATTTTCGATACTTTGAAACCGCGCGACTCGACTACTTCAGTCACATTAACCTAATGGAAGACATGGCAGTCACGAATATAGGCCCAGTACTTGGGGAAACCTATTGCCGCTATAAACTGCCTGTCACCTACCCCGATACATTACTTGTCGGCTCTCGAATTACTGAGGTACAAGAAGACCGCTTTAAGATGGAATATCAAGTGGTCAGCAAGAAGATTGGCAAAGTCACCACGACGGGGACAGCCACGATCGTCATGTTTGATTTCACCACCAATCGAAAAGCTCTAATTTCCGAGAAACTCATGTCAGCGATTGAACAAGCAAACCACGATTAGACGCTATCACACAATATCTATTGGACCGCTGGAACAGCGGTCCCAAAATGATTTGTCACAATCTTCACATCCTGCTCATTGCACGTTAAACCCTGCAAAGCTATCCTTGCAGCACAAACAATATCGAGAATGGAAACCATGAAAAACCCGTTTCACTACCCTATCGGTACCCCAGGCCAAAAATGGACTGCGGAAGATGTTACCCAATGGCGCGAATCAACTTCCGTTAAGCGTCTATACCGTGAAGATGTACTGCCAAAGATTGAAGCGTTAAAAGATACGTTTAACGTTGAGCAATATGGTGCGCTTTCCTACGATGTCGAGCGATTCCCGCTATTCGTGTTAAAAACTAAATCTTGGAATTCGCAAAAGCCGACGATTCTTGTGACGGGAGGCGTTCATGGCTACGAGACGTCTGGTGTTCACGGTGCATTGCAATTCGCCAAAGAAAATGCCTCTGACTATGAATCTCTGTTTAACTTAGTGATTGCCCCCTGTGTCAGTCCTTGGGGCTATGAAACGATCAATCGTTGGAACCCGAATGCTGTTGACCCTAATCGCTCTTTTTATCAAGATTCACCAGCAGAAGAGTCGGCAAATCTAATGGCTATGGTCGCGTCGTTAGATACTAAGGTGTGGGCACATATCGATTTACATGAAACAACGGATACCGATGAAAGTGAGTTTCGTCCAGCATTAGCGGCTCGCGATGGTCTCGACTATATCGAAGACAGCATTCCTGACGGTTTCTATCTTGTTGGTAATACAGAGAACCCTGCTGAAGAGTTTCAGGCAGCGATCATCAAACACGTAGAAAAAGTCACCCATATTGCCCCACCAGACCAAAACGGCAACATCATCGGCTCTGAAGTAGTGCAACATGGTGTTATCAATTACCCGCTGAAAAAGCTCAGCCTCTGCACAGGCATGACCGATTGTGAATACTCCACCACGACTGAAGTCTATCCAGATAGTCCAAAAGTCACCTCACAAGAGTGTAACGATGCTCAGGTCGCATCGATCGTTGGCGCTCTAACTTACCTAAAAGCGCAAATGGTATTTGATGGTACTCGTTAGAACTTTTGACACCATAGTAAACGAAACGACACCCTAGAAAAATTGCTATTGTGCTGTAGCACCCTGTCACAGGCGTCAGCACAATACTTATCATTTTTTACCTTCAAAGGTACGACATTTCCTACCGGGATAAATCATAAGTCAAGGCATGCAGCAAATCTAGGTCATTCCACTTTTGGTTGTAAAATTAGCTGTTGCGTCACTTGATCGATCTTAAACTGATAGTGGCTTAAAAAGTTCATACCCAGTAACCCAGGTCCAGATCGTTTTGAACGCATTACACCGAATTCAAAGGGGCTATGTGTTTGGGAGCCGATGCGCATTGTCGGGCTGTGATAAAAATCGATAACGGCCATCCCATTGGCCGTGCTGACTTCGCGGTATTCTAGAAAAATTACCGAACCAAAGAGAATATCAAATTGAGCTTCTGTTAACGCACTAATAGTGGCCCCAGTATCAATCATAAGTTCCAAAGGTTTATCAGCGAAGAATGCTGTCACGATATAATGTTCACCACGTTTTTCTAGGGGAATTTGTTCAATAGTTGGCGACACTTGAGACGATTGTTTGAGCCTTTCACGCAGTGCTAATATTGTCGGGTGTTTGCTTTGTTCTAGCGTCAGCTGATTGAGCAAAAAGTCGGCGTCAATCGTGTTATTTAGGGCTAAGTACGCTTCAATGATGTGAATATAAATATCAATGTTATCAGATAGCTGGTTTAACCAGCGGTTTCCCAAATCAATAGTTCTTTGGTAATTTCCGCTTTTCGAGTGATAAGAAAGCTCCTCATTTATAGTCTCTAAAAGAAAGGGATACGGCTTCTCTTTGCCACTCAGATTTAACATGAGTTGGATAGCATCAGCTCGCTCATTCAGGGCAAGATAAATTTGTATCTCAAGCCGTAGCGCGTCGTTATTGGTAGGTTGAAGAGTCAAGAATTCTTGAACCGAAACTAATAGCTTTCTGAGCAGGGTTTCATCCATTTCCTCTGTCCTCTGACTCATCAGCGATAAGGTCGTTTCGTGAATGGATTGGTCCTGAAAACGATTGTTGGGGATAGACTCCTCTATAAACTCAGTCTTATATTTACTGGCGTCTAATCCGCTTACCGAGACTGTTTCTTCATTATCGAGTGTCTTTTGTCCTATCACTAAGTGTTGCAGTTCACCCTCAGAGGTGCTCAACGAAGGTGGGGTCTGAAAATCAAAGTGTTGATCAAGCCATTCGCCTACGTAGTGTAGACCAAAGGCCACATTAAGCGCCAAGGACCCAACCAATGAAAAGGTCAGAAATATCCTCATTGTGTTAGACATCTCAATTATCACTTATTATGGCTGTTTAAAGTTCTAGCTACAAAATTATGACTAATAATTCAACAAGTCAACGACTCAGTGTTCCGTAACGGTCCAAATCAGGCTAAGCTAGTCAGCGCCCATCCATTCTAATAATGAAACGTTCTCAAGGAAGTCCAATTCGTATGACATATCGCAGTATCATAAGTGTCATCGCTACTTTATCGTACTCACTCACTGCAGTGGTAGCGCAAGGAGCGACGCCAACTAACGTCAAGTCGCGTATTGACCGACAAGAAACGCCAGACAGAATTCGTGAGTCTATGGTTCTGCCTTATCTATTTAGTACCGAGACCATGGGGCTGAATGTCGGTGTTGGCGGCATGATTAAAGGTATTCACCAAGACCAAATGACGATCGGTGGCACTGTCTTTGGCGGTGAAACTAGCTATGCATTAGCCGCGGGTGTCTGGAACTATATGATTCCAGGGACCGAGCGCGTATTCTTGAGCGCCTATGGAATGTTCGGGTACTATCCGAAGCAACGCGCCTACACCTCAGGGAACACTTTCTACACCCCGCCACGCCCTGGCAGTAACGACTCTTCTAATCTGGACTACCTAGAAGCTGATGGCGCTTCCAACTGGTTTGATATCAAAATGGAGTACGTGTTACCGATTGGCGCCACAAAAGACCAAGGACTTGTCGACTATAAAATCCGCAATGGCCTACTGATTTCAGAGCCTTCTGGCGGTAAAGAATGGAATCCCTTGACTAGCGGTTCAACCATCTTTGTGGCTCGTCAGTTCAATCGTTACCAATCTTTTGAATTCCAACAAGGTGATGTCGACGGTGCCATTCATGCTATGGAGTTTGGCATTCTTTACGACAATACCGACTTTGCCCCTAACCCTTCTTATGGCAGTCGGCAATACATTGCAACTTCTCACGATTGGGGTTGGTTCGAATCTAAAAAACAATGGTCATTTAATGAGCTTGATATGAGCAAATATTTTTCGCTCGGCAAGTCAGATTGGGCATCACAACGAATCATCGCCATGAACTTCTGGACGGGTTACTCTCCAACGTGGGAAGTGACAGATAATGCTAATGGAACGCAATCTATAAATGGTAATGCGCCCTACAATGAAGGCGCCACATTAGGTGGCTTCACACGTATGCGGGGCTATGACAATAATCGCTTCCATGACAAAGCCGTGATTTATGGCTCTGCAGAATACCGCTATACCTTGGCCTACAACCCTATCAAAGATATCTCTTGGTTGAATTTCTTAAGAGTGGATTGGATTCAGCTCGTCGGCTTTGTTGAGGTCGGTCGTGTGGGCTCTGCCTACACTGCCAAAGAACTGCTCACCGATCTTAAGTACGATGGTGGAGCCTCAGTGCGAGCACTTATGGCTGGGCTTGTGGTGCGCGCCGATATCGCAAAGTCGCCAGAAAGCACTAACTTCTGGATCATGGTTGATCACCCATTCTAAATGCCTCATTGCCCCGATAGCCAACATTACAGTTGGCTATCGATCCAATGAATAAATGTCCTGAGCTTTGGTCTTTCTTCATGCCCCTTTATACACACTACATCGTAGGTTTGACTTGTACTCATTGAAGGATACGGACAAACCAACTCTCCTCTCTCGATATAGTCTTTGACGAAGTAATATCGTCCCATCGCAAGGCCTAGTGAGTTCAACGCGCCCGTTAGATCCAATCCTCGGTGACCAACGCAATAAAAATGCTTAAAAATATTCAGATCATAGTCATGATATTTGATCCAACGCTCCCAGACATTTGACCCTAGTGCATGGATAAGATTAACGTCTCTTAGTCCATCTAAGCCCCGCTCAAAAAGCTTAAATCGCTGAGCATAGTCAGGCGAGCATATAGGAACATAGCGCTCACCAAACAGAGGTTTAACAAAACAGTCCTTTGGCTTCTCATCGCCATAATAAAACGCAATATCCACTTGGTCGTTCTCGAAGTTCTGTTGCTCTTCATGGACAAGAATATTTACATTAAAGTTAGGATAGCGTTGATTAAAATCTTTGAGTCTTGGCACTAACCAGGAAGAGGCGAAATTGGGGGAACTAGCAATCGTTATCTCTCCACTCATGTCCGTCGATTTGATTTCTTCGATCTCACCAAAAATAGAGTGCAATGATTTTGAAAGCGTTTGATGAAACCGCTCTCCTTCCTCGGTAAGCCCTAGTTTCCTTGTACCTCGCGTGAATAAATTAAACCCTAACGACTTCTCAAGTACCTTAATTCGATGGCTCACAGCACCTTGAGTCAAGTGTAATTCCTTTGCTGCAAGAGTAAAACTAAGCAACTTCGCCGCCACATGAAAGGTATGTAGGTTTCTTAATAAGGTTTGCTCATTCGCCATATCACGCCTCAACTTATTAAAATTTTTAATCCATAGTACCCGAAAATTAGTTTGTTCGCACCGATAAATAAGTTTCAAATAGCACACAGAAAGCGAATAAATTCCCTGTGGTTGCGAGCACTACAGGGCAAAAGTTCAGTGGGTAATAAACACAAAGAGGTTTGAATGAACATACTCGGCTACATGCAAAAAGTAGGTAAGGCATTAATGGTTCCCGTGGCCACTCTGCCTGCCGCAGCGATTTTAATGGGGGTTGGCTATTGGTTAGATCCAACCGGGTGGGGTGCAGACAGCACCCTTGCTGCGTTTTTAATTAAGTCCGGCGGTGCAATCATTGACAATATGGCGGTGTTATTTGCCGTCGGCGTAGCATTTGGCCTAAGCAAAGACAAGAATGGCTCCGCTGCGTTATCTGGTTTTATCTGTTTTTTAGTCCTGACGACTCTCCTTTCACCAGAAACGGTTCAGCAATTAAAAGGCATTAGTGCAGACGAAGTACCTGCCGCCTTTGGCAAAATCTCTAACCAGTTTGTTGGTATTATTGTCGGTATCGTTTCTGCTGAAATCTACAATCGCTACTCAGGTGTCACGCTACCTAAAGCATTAGCATTCTTCAGTGGCAAGCGCCTCGTTCCTATTCTGACCTCTATTGCGGGTATGTTGTTAGCCTTCGTACTGCTTTATGTCTGGCCTGTAGTGTATGACGCTCTTATCGTGTTCGGCGTTAAACTTCAATCCATGGGGGCAATTGGCGCAGGTCTGTTTGGCTTCTTTAACCGATTAATGCTAACTGTTGGCATGCACCACGCGTTGTACCCTGTTTTCTGGTTTGATGTCGTTGGCATTAATGACATTCCTAATTTCTTAGGCGGTGCTCAGTCTATTGCTAACGGAACGGCTACGGTTGGTGTGACTGGCATGTATCAAGCGGGCTTCTTCCCAATCATGATGTTTGGTCTACCAGGGGCGGCGTTGGCGATTTACCACTGTGCAGATAAAAAGAACAAATCAGCCGTGTTCTCTATCATGCTTGCTGCTGCGATGGCCTCTTTCTTTACAGGAATTACTGAGCCACTAGAGTTTAGCTTTATGTTCCTAGCTCCAGGTTTGTACTTACTTCACGCCGTGCTGACTGGTATTTCACTATATATTGCTGCAAGTATGCAGTGGATCGCAGGATTTGGTTTCTCCGCTGGTTTTGTCGACCTAGTCCTGTCTAGTCAAAACCCGCTTGCTGTTCAGTGGTATATGCTTATTGTGCAGGGCTTAGTTTTCTTCGCCATTTACTACTGCGTGTTCCGTTTCGCTATTTTGAAATTCAACTTAAAAACGCCAGGTCGTGGTGAAGACATGGCTCCAGAGCAAGAAACAGCGGTAGGCGGTGATCAAGGTATCGAAGGCTTAACTCACCAGTATATTGAAGCCCTAGGTGGTAGTGACAATATTACTGAAGTAGACAATTGTATTACTCGCCTACGCCTATCAGTAAAAGACTCTGGCATTGTAGACAAAGAAAAACTCAAACAACTTGGTGCCGCAGGTGTTGTTCCAGTTGGTAAGAACGGTATTCAAGTCATCATAGGACTAGGAAAGGTCGACAAAGTCGCCGAACAGATGAAAGTCGCTTTAGCGCAATGATAACGGACTCGTGATGTAAACCCTTTCTCAATTTGTTGAATCACCCTCAACAGAGAAAAATCGGCGGTATCACCTTACCGCCTCCCCCTCGAAGTGCAGAGTCGCTTAGTCACCTACTTTGCACTTCTTTTCATTCTCATAAGTCACTAATTTATATGACAAATATCTTTTGATTGCTAAGTTTTATAAAATCCATATCATTTCTATAAAAGCCGCCACAAAGCTAAGTCCGAAACAATACATTACGCAAATTAGGCTAGAGTCCTCTAAACGAAACCTTAGCAAGCTGAGCGTTACTGACGCAGCCTACGAAGCTGGGTATGACAATATTTCCCACTACATACGACTGTTTAAAAACACTTATGGACTGACTCCTAAGCAATATCAACGCTCATTAACTCATGGCAATCATTAGACCGTGCCGCCTAGTCCCTTTGGCGTATTAGCACAAAGGGAAGATTATCTACTGATTCAATACACCAATAACTCGTCATCACTGTACGAATCATATCGCAGGTTTGTTTTTGTTTTCTTTTACTGGAAAATAGACTCGTTTGAGTTTGCCAAAAATCTTACCTATATCTTCAATAATCACATACAAGCAAGGTACAGCGATAAGTGTCACGACCGTGGCGTACATCACAGCAAAGCCTAAAGCGACTGCCATAGGCTTCACGAACGCAGCCTGAAGACTGGTCTCAAACATAATAGGTAACACCCCAAAGAATGTGGTGATAGAAGTGAGCGTAATCGCCCTAAACCTTGCACAGCCAGCTTCAACCACAGCTTGCTTGGCACAATCACACCGCGATTTTATTTGGTTGACGTAATCGGTCATGACCAAAGAGTCATTAATGACAACCCCCGCTGCGGCAATCAAACCAAATGTGGACATCATACTCATATCAAGGCCGTAGAAGTAGTGTCCCCATATCGCTCCCGTTAAGCTAAACGGAATAACAGACATAATGATAAACGGCTGAGCATAACTCTTTAATGGCAAAGCCAATAGAATGTAAACCGTTATCATCCCTGCGATAAAGAACACGATCTGCTCGGCTTTTTGTTTTTGCTGCTCCTCAATAGTGCCACCTAGCTCGGTTTTCACTTCAGGGAATTGAGTGCGCAGTTCTGGAAGCACATTGTCTTCTATATTCTTAACCGCTCTATCGGGCTCAATCACCGCTTCGTCAATAGAACCATAGATATAAACGGTTCTAAACCCGTTCTCACGTCGTATCTGATTGATGCCCGGCTTACTGGTGATGTTGACCACATCGCCTAACATCACTTTTTTGCCTGACGGGGTGTGAATCAAGGCATAGCGCAATGACGAGAATGCTTCACGCGTCAGTTTAGGGTAGCGAACCATGACTCTTACTTCTTCTGTGTTCCGAAGTACCCGCTGCGCTTCTCCACCATAAAAGCTGCCGCCAACTTGTGACGCTACATTTGCTAAATCTAGCCCGAGATCGTAAGCCACAGGTTTGAGCGAAAGTTGCACTTCGCGGCTGCCCGTATCCATCGAAGAACTGATATCAAACAGCCCCGTCTGAAGCTGAAGCTTTGAAATAAGCTCACGCCCAGCGGCATTCAGCACTTCCATATCAGGGCCATACAGCAAATAACCAAACTCATCGCCCTCTTCGCCGCCAGTCACATTGTCGTTAATGACAATAGACTTCAAACCAACGATCGTCGGCATTTTCTCACGCCAACGACGAGAGAGCTCAAACGCGTCAACCGGGCGCACCTTTTCATCAACAAGAGGAAGGATGATCATGCCCTCGGTGCGACTGGTGTTAATCGTCATCATGTCGCGAATAACAGGCTGCCCGTACTCTTGCTCTATCTCCTTGTCGACCTCACTCACCACTTTTTCAAGAGTAAGCAAAGCATCAATCGTTTGTTCATCGGATGCATTACTGTTCATCTCAATTTTGATCATTGGGAAATCAGACGGAACTTTAGGGCTAGGGATCATACGAACGTGACCTGATGTGAGCATTGCCGCACTGATAACCAAAACGGCGATAAAGCCAGCCATCACTGACCAACGCCACTCCACACACCACGACACGGTGCGCTTGTATGGCCCATGAACAAAGCGGAAAAATGAGCGATTGAAACGGGCGCGATAACTGTTCTCTTTAACTGGGGTAAATTTGGTATGAGACAAATGGGCTGGCAGGATGAGCTTTGACTCGATCAAGCTGAAAATCAAACAGAAAATAACAACAATTGAGAGGCCATAGAAAAACGCTTTCTCTGGCCCTGTCGAGAATAAGAACGGAACAAACACGGCAATAGTTGTTAGCACTCCGAAGGTAGCCGGAGTTGCGACACGCTGAGCTCCGCGCACGACATTAGTGACGCCTCCCCCTTCTTTCTCAACCTCGGTGTAGACGCTTTCTCCTATGACGATGGCATCATCCACCACAATACCGAGCACCATGATAAACGCGAACAGTGTGATGATATTGATGCTGACATCGAACAGCGGCATCAGCATCACGGCTCCCAAGAAACAGACAGGTAAACCCACCATCACCCACATCGCTAAGCGGAATCGTAAGAAGATGGTCAGCAATACCGCCACCAGTACCGCCCCCTGTAACAGGTTTTTAAGCATCATATCCAAACGCGCATTCAAGTAATACGTCATATCCATTAGAGTATGAAGTTTGATGCCGTGTGGTAGCGTCTGATTTCTTGCGTCGATAAAGCGTTTTACCGTCTCTGCAACAGGCACCATATTTTGAGTTTTGGTTGCCTTTACCGTTAAATAAATGCCATTCTCGCCCGAGAATTTAAAATAGTGTTGACCTTCGGTAAACTCGTCTTTGATTTTGGCAATATCACCTAATAATACCTTGGAGCCATTCGCGCCAACTTTGACGGGTATCTGTCGAAACTCAAAGCCGTTGTAATATTGGTTTTCGATACGAATCGACACTAAACCCGTGTTCGTTCTCACTTGCCCTGCAGAGAAGTTAGCCGAGTACTTCTGAATCGCTGCGACCACATCATCAAGAGTCAGGTCGTACGTTCTTAGCTCATCAGGGTGAACTTCAATACCGATTTCATCGGGTGGAGAACTGACTTCAACGAGAGAAACATCACTCAGCTGTAACAGCTCTTTCTCTACCTGTTTAGCAATGGTCTTTAACTCAGATAACGATGTATTGCCCGACAAAACCATGCCGATAACGTCCTGCTTAAATTCAATCTGAGTGACCTTGATCGGTTCCATCGCTTTGGGAAAACTCGCTATCGCATCGACCCGCTGTTTTACCTTATCCAGCACTTTCATGAGATTGGCCTTAGTGTCAATCTCCAAGGTCACCACACCACCACCTCGGTAAGCGTCTGTCACCGCCTTTTTTATCTCAGTCACATCTTTGAGCGACTCTTCCACTTTGATAAGAATCGTCTCTTCGATTTCTTGGGCAGAAACCCCAGGGTAAGAAGCGGTAACGCTGATATAGTTGATTTCAAAGTTTGGGAACATCTGACGCTGAATCAGAAAGTAGCTCACCGTTCCCATAATCAAAATGAAGGCCATGAGTAGGTTGGCAGCGACCGAGTTGTTGGCAAAAAGGGCGATAATGCCGCGCTGAGTGGACTTACTCACTGGCTGCTCCTTGGTTTACCAACACCTCTGAACGGTCATTTGATCGTACCACCGACATCCCAATTTGCGGAAATTCAGGTACGGTTAATACCAACTCATCGCCATCTTTTACACCCGAATCAATGTAGAAATTAGCCTGCTCTTCACGCAAAACATGGACCGTCTTAGGAACGAGCTTGTCTTCTTGATCGATAATCCACACTCGGTCGTCGGTGACCAACTCCTGCGGCACTTTAAACAGGTTAGGGATCTGTTTACCATTAAAAACCACTTCGACATATGAACCAAAAGGTAGTGGTTTAGCATCCGTTTTCAGCGCATAAGGATCGTCAATTCGAATCACCAGGTTAGCCATTCTGGTCGCGCTGTCTACCACCCCTAGATCACGCATAATCACCCCATCTCGAACCGAATTCGTTCGTCCCTTAGAGATAACATCGGCTTTGACTCCAACAATATTGTCTGGTAAGAACGGCGCGTCAAAGCCGGCAATAGGCACCATCACTTCCGCCGACTCGATATTGTTCAACTCTGCAACTTGCGCCCCCGAGGTAATATACTGACCAACACCGATACTTCTAGAGACCACCAACGCGTCATAAGGCGCTTCAACCTCGCAGTTGGCAAGATCACGATTGGCTCTACGCAACGCAGCCTGCGCCGATTTAACGCTGGCCTCGGCACTTAGCACTTGGGGAATACGCAGGTAGAGATCAGAGACTTGAGTGTCTTTAATTTTCTTTGCCTGCCTTTCGGCAACTTTCGCTTTAGCACGCTCTTCGATGAGCGTCGCTTGCGCTTGAGCAAGTTGGGCTTGGGCTTGCAGTACCGCTGCTTGATAATTATCTTTTTCGATGGTGAAGAGAATTTCACCACGCTTTACCACCCCACCAGCTACAAAGTTTGGATGCCAACTGGTGACTTCACCGGAAACTTGTGTCGATAGCGCAGTGCGCTCAAGGGGAACAACCTCACCAAAACTTGAGATTTGTACTTGATGGTTTTCGGCTTGCAGGATTTGGGTTTTAACTCTAGGAATGGTGTCGACTTGTTTTTGGTCGTCAATTTCCGGAGCGGTTTGCTCCACTAGCATGAAGCCACCCGCGGCCACACCTAATATCGCGAATGGTAGAATCCATTTAATACTGCGCTTGAACATAGCTTCCCTTGATTTCTATTCTTCTGCTTTGATTATTGTACGTAATTTCAGCTAGAGAAACTGTAAGGAAACCTCATCTTTTTCTGTGTTTGTGTGAAGAGCAGCAATAAAAACAAGAAGGTATGCATCGCCGCATACCCTCCACACTAGATTCATAGGAGGGAGTTATGAGTGCGACAGCGAATCACATTTAGCCGCGCAAATAAAATCGTTTTTATGCAGTCCTTTAATTGAGTGACTCCACCACGTCAGAGTGACTTTCCCCCACTCCAACAGAATGGCGGGGTGATGAAACTCATCTTCTGCTAACTCGGCAATCTTATTAGCAAAGGCCCAAGCCAGCTTAAAATTCTTGAAAGTAAACTGTTTTTCCAACTGAGGAATGCCATCTCTCTCTATGATGCTCCAACCACTCAACTCTGAGAGTAATTGTTGCTGCTCTTCCTTCGTTAATGCCAGTGCATCGCTACTACACGCTTCACAGCGCAGTTCATTAAGCATGGGTCTTATCCTTTGGTTCAAATAGTGGTGGCAACAATCCAGCGTTCATCGCTCGATTAACGTATTCGGTGAGATCATCCGATCGTAGTTGGTAAAGTTGATCAATATCATCCAGCACAAAGTAGGTTGGCTGCATGATATCGATACGGTACGGAGTTCTTAACACGGTATCCAAGTCGAAAGATTGGCGCAGTGGTCGTTCATCATCTAACGCATAGAGGGTTTCTCCCGGTGAGGAGAGGATTCCACCACCGTAAATTTTGGTTTGCCCGTTTTGCTCCAGCAAACCAAACTCAACCGTAAACCAGTACAGTCGAGCTAGATATACTCGCTGCTTAGCGTCAGCTTCACTGCCTAACTTGCCGTAGATTCGAGTAAATTCGGCAAACTTCGGATTGGTTAGCATGGCACAATGGCCAAATATCTCATGAAAGAAATCCGGCTCTTGCAAGTAGTCAAACTCTTCTCTCGAACGCAAAAACGTGGCAACAGGAAATTTGCGATCGGCCAATAGCGCAAAGAATCGATCAAAATCAATCAGCGCAGGCACCGGTTCTACTTGCCATCCCGTTTCTCTCTGTAATACTCGATTGATTTCGGGTAGCTGAGGTACACGATCAAGTGGCAGATCCAGCAAATCTAAACCGCGCAAATACTCCTTACACGCTCTCGCTTTGACTAAGTCGAGCTGCCGAACAACCAAGTCATGCCAAATCTGATCTTCCTCGCTACTCCACGCCACAAAACCGAGCTCATCGATAGGCTTTGATACGTACTTAGTCATCTTGTCACCATTAACAAATCCGTTACATTAAGCCTATGTGCGGAGAATTTTACTGACAATGATTGCATCGGACTCCAACTTGCACCGCCGTGTAACAATTTATTTACATTTGCGTAAATTCTTCGGACTAATCAATGTATTGTTTTCAGCTGCCATAATTTGACGTATTGAAAATTCACACCAAAACTTAATCACATTCATCGCAGTAAGCACAAAGGAAGCGCATGCCAAATCACGACACGGATCACACTCCACTCTGGTCACCTTCTATCGAACGAATCGAGATTTCTCATCTCAAAGCCTTTATGAAAGTACTAGAACAACAAGAACTCAGCTTTGGTGATTACGCTCAGTTGCATCAGTGGTCCATAAGCCAATCAGAATCCTTTTGGAGCGAAGTCTGGGATTACTGTGGTGTAGTTGGAGACAAACGTGCGCCGATTTGCCTGTTAGGCGAGCCAAAATGGAATGAAGCGCTCGCTGCGCGCGATACGCTGTGGTTTCCCAATTCAACGTTGAACTATGCGGAAAATCTTCTAGCTCATGGCATCCATCACCCGTCTGAAATTGCCATTCAGTTTCACAATGAACATCATCAGTCATCTGGCATCACTTGGCAGCAACTACTTGAACAAGTTTCTGTTGTCCAGCAATGGCTAATTGAATCAGGTATTGGCGAAGGCGATGTGGTGGCCGGCTATCTACCACATATTCCTCACACCGTTATCGCCATGCTTGCTACAACTAGCTTGGGTGCGATTTGGACGTCTACTTCGCCAGATTTTGGCGTCGACAGTGTCATCGAACGGTTTGGGCAAGTAGAACCTAAAATCCTATTCTGCTGTGACGGGTATCGTTTCAATGGCAAAGCTTTCGGAATGATTGAGAAAAACCAAAGCCTTGTTGATGCTATTCCATCGATTACTCAATGTTGCCTGATTCGTTATGCCGAGCACAACAATGGTCAAATGGAAAACGCGATAGATTGGCACGCCTTGGCACATCGCTTTTCTCCTGTGCCTCTCACTTTCCATCGCGTTAGATTTAACGCTCCATTGTTCATTCTTTACTCTTCAGGGACCACTGGTAAGCCTAAATGCATCGTGCATTCTGTCGGTGGCACCACTATTAATCACTTGAAAGAACATCAACTTCATTGTGATATCAAACCCGGAGATCGCGTATTCTATTACACCACTTGTGGCTGGATGATGTGGAACTGGCAAGTCTCGGCTCTGGCTTCTGGTGCAACCTTAGTGATCTTTGATGGCAGTCCTGTCTATCCAAAAATACACTCTCTTTGGCAGTTAGCCGTCGATGCCAAGATCACTTTGTTCGGCACCTCTGCAAAATACTTAGAGACACTACAAAAACTTCATTATCGCCCTAAAGAGCACTACGATTTAGCCAATCTAAAAACGTTATGCTCAACAGGCTCCGTACTTTACCCACAGCAGTTTGACTATGTCTACGATGCCATAAAGTCAGACCTTCATTTGGCCTCCATCTCGGGTGGCACAGACATATGCGGCTGTTTCGTTCTGGGTAACCCACTCTCCCCTGTATTTAAGGGTGAATGTCAAGCTCCGGGGCTGGGGCTTGATGTTCAGGTATTCAACGAGCAAGGAAGACCTGTGATGGAGGAGCGCGGTGAACTGGTTTGCATTAATAGCTTTCCCAATCAACCTGTCGGATTTTGGAATGATTCAGGCAAGCGCTATCATGACGCCTATTGGAGTACATTTTTCGGTGTTTGGAATCACGGTGATGATGTAAAGCAGAGCCACACAGGCGGTTTGACGTTCTTTGGGCGTAGTGACGCCACGCTTAATCCTGGTGGCGTACGAATTGGTACGGCTGAAATCTATCAGCAAGTGAATCAACTTGAGCAAATTGCCGATTCGATCGCCGTTGGAAGAAACCAAGGTGGTAGTGAAACAGTCGTGCTGTTTGTGCAGCTCAAAGAGGCCGAAATATTGGACGACAACCTGAAACAGCAGATAAAACAACGTTTAAAAACACATTGTTCCCCTCGTCACGTTCCATCTGAAATCTACGCTATTAGTGAAATACCACGCACAAAATCGGGCAAGTTGGTGGAACTAGCGGTAAAACAAACCCTACATGGTCAAACCGTGAAAAACAAAGGGGCAATCGCCAATCCTTGGGTCTTAGATGAAGTCCAATCTCACACTCAAATCTAACCTGTTGTACTCAGCCCATGGAGAATAAAAATTAACTGAATATGAATTGCCTTCTCATCAAAGGTTAAGCGCGCCCGCGTCATAATCCAATCATCAACAAACACCTAATGAACAAAGGGACTGGATTATGAAACCACTAAGCATTGTTATTATCACTCTGAACGAAGAGAAAAGAATCGCTCGTCTACTCAGTGATTTGAGCTGTCAAACCAACCAAAACTTCGAAGTGATTGTCGTTGATTCCAACAGTGCTGACCGCACTTGTGAAGTGGCCGAAAAATATCGTCCAGCCCTTCCTGAACTGACTATTCACACCATGGAAACACGTGGCGTCAGCCTTGGCCGTAATACCGGCGCTAAGTTAGCCAAGTATGAACGGCTGCTGTTTCTTGATGCCGATGTCCGTTTAGACAAAAACTTTCTAGAGAATGCGATGACCAAGCTGGAGCAAGAGAAGCTGGAAGTTGCAGGTATTTACATGGGTTCGCGTAAGCTTGCACCTGCCTACAAAGCCGGTTATGGACTCTTCAACGCTGGGTTATTTACCACACAGTTCTTTTTTCCAACCGCGGTTGGTGCGTGTATTTTCTCAACCAAACGTGCTCATGACGAAATCGGAGGGTTTGATGAAAGTATCGTGCTTTGCGAAGACTGCAACTACGTAAAAAAAGCCGCTAAGACATGGCGCTTTCGATTTTTGCCACTGAGTTTCCAGTTTGACCCACGTCGTCTTGAGCAAGATGGATTCTTTAAGATGGGATTCACGTACTTAAAAGCCAATGTTCGCCGATTCTTCTTTGGTGAAATGCGTAACAACGAAATGGAATACAAATTCGGTCACTACCAGCAGCAGTAACCAATCACTCTTATCCCATCAAAACGACAACACTAAGGACGTAAGGAATCGTTATGTTTGAGACATTGGGACTGTTTCTCGGCTCTTTCTTTGACGCGGTCATTGGCCCTAACCACGTGGTTCCGGGGGAACCGTTTATGATTGCTGCCGGATATCAACTCTATAGTGGTGGATATCTCGCAGTGCTCGCGGTTCTCTTCGGGGGATTACTCGGCGACCAATTGAGCTTTTTTATTGGCCGCCATTACGGCTTTAGCGCACAAAAGAAGCTTCTTCGCTGGCAACCTAAAATACGCAGACCGCTAGCTCGATGTCGCCTTCTTATGAATCGCCGGACCTTTTGGGTCATTGCCTTCGCAAGGCTGCTAGGCCCTATTGCGTGGGTGGTGCCGTTTATGGCCGGAGCTAACCATATTCGTTGGCGTAAGTTTTCTTTCTATGCCTTGATAGGGCTATTGTTGGGTGTAGGCCAATTCGTTATCTGGGGCTACCTGTTAGCCGCAGGAGTGGACAATGTGCCAGTACTCGGAGAGATAGCGACCTTCGTTTCTGAACATAAATACACGTTAGGACTAGGCTTACTGTCGTTGGTTTTACTCTATTTTGCACTAAAAAAACAATGGCGCTACGCATGGTTGAAAGCAAGCAGCTTTCTATTCATTGGGATGTTAGCGCTAAACTACTCACACTTTTTTTGGTTTAGTGACGATACCGTTATCACGACGACCAACACGAATAACAACATCATTGATGTCAACCAACTCAACTATAAGGTTGGAATGAGACAGTTGTTTGAACTTTTAGGAATGAGCAAAAGCGCGGTTTATCACTACTACAAAAGCAAAGATGAACTCTTCAAGGCAGCCACTGAAGCAATGGTGAACGTTGACGCAGATGCGTTGACAGGCAAACCTGTCAGCCAAGGTGCGACAAACGAGCAAAAGATAGAGAATTTCATTGCCATCTTTGAACAAATGGCGCCTCGCTTTTTCAAAGAAATGCAGCTCGTTACAGATTATATCGAAGTGATCGGCGAGACCAAGGTCGCAGGCGATCCTAGCATGATGTTAGCGAATCAAAAGTATCTGGCTCTATTAGGCCATTATGTCTCAGAGAAGAACAAACAAGCGCTTTATACCTTAATGCTAGGATTGCTAAATCATCAAATCATGATAGGTAAACCACTTGATCAGGAATACATTAGTTACATGATAAAAGGGCATCTCTCCTAAGCCGCAATCACCATGGTTTTATTCCACACTCCCAATAAAATGGTCGCGAAAAGAACCCATACCATAACAGCAGAAAGTAAAGTCCCAGTTAGAGTCAAGAAGTAACTAAAATAGTACACCGCCAATAAGTAGGCGGCATACGGGAGCAATGAATAGATCCCAAACAATGCCGTCATACGAAGCGCTTCCATATTGCGCTCAGTACCAACGATGTAATGGGCGATAAGCGCAAAGCTTGGAAACAGTGGAACCAATCCGGCGATAAAAAAACTCTTACTTTTCGAAAGGATTGCGATGAGTAAGACTGCCAGAGCGCCGATCAAGCACTTTATGAATAATGCGATCATTGGTTAGGCCAAGTTAAAGAATAGTTCGTCGTCGGTCATGTATTTATGCTTACGTCCCAAGTTGCGAACATGCATAAACATAAACTCAGGAAACGCTGGCGCTAGCAGATCGTTTGGCTCCCACACTGCTCCACCAACAAACACGTATCGACCTTGCTTGTCTTCATGGTGGTGAGGGTTATTCAGCTCAGTAGAGAGCTCCGCGCGCACGCCATCAATCACACACACGACTTGCCCACGAGCAACGCCAATTACTCGATTGACCAAATTGGCTTTCATTCCACATTTCCAAGCTTGACGAGTTGCCCACTCAAAGCCCTGTTTGCGAGCACCTTTTTGCACGTTAACGATTAAGTTCATTGCTTGCGATCCATGATGGTCTGTTTTAACAAGCATCAGGTTAGAATGGATGGTAATGACTAGCGAGCAATAGGTAGAGGTCAATTCTCATTCGATGATAAAACATACCTACTATTGGAGCGTTAACAAGCACCCTGCACGTGTTTAAACTGTAGAGTGATCAGTTTTTGGATTAGGTTAGTGCCTCATTGGTAATTTTGTCAGATTGACGAGCCACAATCTCCGCTTGGAACCAATTTTGAATCATAAAGCCTTTGTTCTCCAAACGATTAAGCATCAATTTAGCCATTTCTTCTCCCACACTATGCGTGTCATAATACAACGTTGTGATAGAAGGTTTACCGTAGCGACTGTGCTCGTAGTCACCATAACCCGCAATCGCAATATCGACACCTGGTTGATAACCAAGTTCTTCACAAGCCGCTATCGTACCTAACGCCATAGTATCATCAGCACACAAGATCGACGTTGGGCGCTTAGCTAATGATAATACCTCTTTGGCCATCTTGATCGCATCTTCTTCGTTAAGCTCACCGTTGAGTAATAAACGGTCATCTATACATAGTCCCGCTTCTTCCATGGCCTTTATATAGCCTCTCTTGCGAGCTTGTGAGAGCGTCAGTTCAATAGGTGCGTCTAAGAAAGCAATGCGAGTATGTCCATGCTCAAGCTGACGTTTAGTCATCTGATAAAAGGCATGTTCATTGTCAACGTCAACAAAGCAATCTTCTTCAAAGCCGATATCATAACCATGGCAAATATAAGGAAATTGCTTCTGTTTTAGCATGGCAATACGTTCATCATTATTGCGTGTGCGAACAATAAAAAGCCCATCAATCAGACCACTATCAATGAAATCCGAATAGACCTTATTCTCATCTTGGCAATCAGTAATGGTTGTTACGATCAATTGGTAACCATGATGAGCAAGAAATGTTGATGCGCCTGCAAGTACTTTTGAGAAGCCAGGGGAAACAAACATTCTCGAGTTGGCAGGTAAGATAATACCGACGTTTTTGGATTTACCCGACGCCAAACGCTTAGCCGTTGGGTTAGGTTTATAGTCCAACGCTTTTGCTGCCGCCAACACCTTTTGCCGAGTTGCTGGGTTGACATCATTGTATCCGTTTAACGCTCGCGAAACCGTAGATTTAGAGAGCCCTAAATGTTCTGCTAGTTTTTTTATCGACATAATACTCTTAGCTCTCACTAACTAATAACTCACTGCGACGGATGGAGGCAACGGGTTGTGGAGTCAACACGGTTTCCTTAAGTTGTGAATCGTACTTTTGCCAACCTTTTTGATTGGACATGACCTCATTATTTAGATTATTTTCACAAAAGTTCAACCAGTTAGCTGAACGGTGCGCACCATGTTCCAAGTAATCTTTGCGTCAATAGCAACCTTCTAACATAAACCTCAATAATGCAAGTGCGATTGGTGTTTTCGAAATAAATGTACCTGTAAGTGGATACGACTTTTCAATCAGTGCTTCAATACCAAATGGATGCTGTTTGGCACAGCCAGTAAATAACAGCACTCGTTCAATATCACCAAGGCCTTTCAGGCAGCAAAGACAATGAGCATCCATAAAAGTCCCCTTCATAAGTCCATGAAGGGGATGAGCAATTAGAGACGTTGCTCTGTTTTCACGTCAAACAGCAGGACGCGAGATAAATCGACGAGTAAGTCCATTTTTTGACCCCGCGTCACTTCTGAACGAAGGTCGAGGCGTGCTTTCACATTCTCTTCTCCCAACTTAAACAACACTTCTTTATCAAACCCCATCGGTTCAACTAGGTCGATGTTGATGTTATCGAAGTTAAAGGTTGTTTCACTCTCCCCAAAGAACTCCTTGTCATTGAAAAAGTCTGGACGAATGCCCACTTTTACGGCAAGTCCTTCCGCCGATACAGCCTCATCAAAATGAACTCCGGTCAGCAGCTTTCTAGGCAGTTGATATCCCCCTAGTTCCAGGTAATCGTTGTAGAGCGTACCGTCCATGATGTTCATTGATGGTGAGCCAATAAAGGTCGCCACGAAAATGTTGACAGGATTGAGAAAGATCTCCATCGGAGAGCCGACTTGCTCGATAATACCGTCACGCAGCACTACCACTTTATCCGCTAGCGTCATTGCCTCGACTTGGTCGTGAGTGACATAAACGCTGGTGCGGCCAAATCGGTTATGGATTTGCGCGATTTCAGTTCGCATATGGTTGCGTAGCTTGGCATCTAAATTCGACAAAGGTTCATCAAATAAAAAGCAATCTGCATCTCTTACGATGGCGCGACCCATGGCTACACGTTGGCGCTGGCCGCCAGAGAGGTCAGAAGGCTTCCTATTGAGGTAGTCTTCCAGCTTGAGCATTTTGGCAACGTCATCCAGACGACGCTGGATTTCTGACTCTTCCATCTTCAAACGGCGCAGAGCAAACACAATATTCTCTTCAACCGTTTTGTGTGGATACAACGCGTAGTTTTGGAACACCATCGCAATATTTCGATGTTGTGGCTCAACATCGTTGACGACTCTGTCTCCGATAGAAATTTCTCCTGATGTTGCCTGTTCCAAACCCGCGATCATGCGCAACGTGGTCGATTTACCACAACCAGAAGGACCCACTAATACAACAAACTCGCCGTCCTCGATATCAAGACTGATGTTTTTTACAACTTTGGTATCACCGTAGTTTTTAACAATATTTTTTAATGAAATAGAAGCCATAATATTTAACCTTTTACACCGCCATCAGTTTTGCCGCCATCCATATGTCGCATTGCAAATAAGAAACACACAATAATTGGAGCCAATGTCAGCATAGACGCTGCCATAATTCGGTCCCAAATCGCATTTTTTGACACAAACAACTCTTGTAATGCGAGTGGCAATGTATAGAACTCTTTAAATTGTTTAAGAAAGACTGAAGCAAATAAATATTCGTTCCAGCCAATGATAAAGCAGTACATAAATACCGTTGCGAGCATGGGAATCGACAGAGGAAGCACAACTTTGATAATCGCTTCCTTACGAGAGTAACCATCCATCATCGCCGCTTCCTCTAACGCAAAAGGAATAGTCCGGAAGTAGTTACCGAGCATATAGAGCGCTACTGGTAATGTTTGCACAATATAAATAGCAAATAGGCAAAATACGCTGCCCCACATAGAGGATGCCAACCCTACATTGACTGCCATTTGATACAGTGGAACCATTAACAACACACCACCAACCATGTAGACAAAAAGCACCGACCGCTGGACAACGACTTGTCCGGAGAATCTTAAGCGTGAGATCGAATAGGCCCCCATTACAGCAAAAATAAGTGACACCAGTGCAGCGCCAGCCGATACAGCAAAGCTGTTGAGCATGAATCGACCGAATGGAAACACGTCCGAATTGTCAGTATATTTCGCCAAAATGGCGTCTTTTTTCCCCTGAGATAATTTAGGGTTCTCAAGAATTTTCTTTATAGCTGGAGGGATTTCTACTGTCTGTCGCTCCGTCAATCCCAATAATTCTTTATAAGCATCGAGATTAACTACTTGAGGTATAAGCGATGGATTACCCCAGTCAAACTGATGCTTTAACGATGTTGAGAGTATTTGTGCAAAAGGCAGCAAACAGAAGCTAACGATGGAAAAAATTGCTAACGCGAATCCAATCCGTCCTTTAATCGTTTGTTTTCCTAACATAGTCATCTACCATTTGAGAATTTTTTTAACATAGAACCAAATCAACACACACAAAACGCTGAATTGAATTACCGATGTGGCCGCTGCTAGGCCTTGATCAATCACACCTGTGAAAGCTTGGTAGTACGTAAATACTGGAAGAGTTTCGACATTGGGTGCCAAAAGAAACACATCCTCAAAGCGATTAAGGTTCCAAATCAAACGCAATATCACAACAGTGGCCAAGACAAAGTAAATCTCCGGCAATGTCACATGGAAGAAGCGTCCGATTGGACCGTAGCCGTCAATAGCCGCTGCTTCATATTGATCTTTCGGAATAGACGTCAATTTTGACAAAATGAGTAAGTAAGCAATGGGGAAATGCTTCCAAACATCGAATATGATTACCACCCAAACGGCTGAGCCTGGTTCACCTATTAGGTTGGTGCGCTGGTCCCACAAGTTGAGTACATCAACCATTAACCAATTGAAGACACCATTCACAGGATCAAAAAGAAATTGCCAACCGAACACAACCGAGATTACCGGCGCAAAATACGGCATCAGGATAGCCGCACTGACAAGCCCTCTTCCACGAAAAGGCTCGCGCATTAAAAGAGCAACCGCTAGCCCCAAAAGGGTGGTTCCAGTAACTGTGCCGAATAGGTAAATGCCCGTCGTGACAATCGAAGAGTAATAATCTGGATTGGTAATTAACTGCAGGTAATTCGTCAAACCGACGAACGTCTTATCACCGTTTAGCTTAACGTCAAAAAAACTCAGGTAGACGTTGAAAACAATAGGGTAAAGTATCAAAATCCCAATGATACCAATGGTTGGCGCGACAAGCCTCCACCCAAACCGAGCTTCCGCTCTTTCTAATGGTGTCATAATAAGTCCTTTTCAATTTGAGCTAGCGCACCAAGCTAACCTAAAAAGCATTTCGAGTGATGGTGAGCTGCGATGTGACTCGCAACTCAACACTACGCTGGTTATTTAGAGATAACCTGTTCCATCTCCTTCTGAGCCCAATCGAGTGATTTCTGAGTGTCTTGGTCCTCAATCACCGTGCTGTAGATCATGCGTGGGATGATTTGCTTCGAGAATATCTCACCCGATTCTGGGAATGCTTTACCATCCACAATGGAGAAGTCCTTAATATTCTCAAACCCAGCGATAATTTCTTTGATCGACTCCTTGCCATAGTTGGCAAAAATTCCTTTAGGATCATTCAGGAATTCATCGGTTTGAGCGATGTCTCTAAGCATTGGAAGCTGTCCGCCCGGAGCCATGTGAGAGTAGGCCACTACCTGCTCTTTCTCGTTCATATATTCGATGAATGCCTGTGTGGCAGCGACTTCATCTTTGTCACTATTTTTCATTATTGAAAATGCGACCAGAGTCCCGTAGGTAGAAGGCGATTTGCGAGTAATCGTTGTCGCTAAACGAGTATTTTGGGCCAAATCTGGATCGAAAGCCGCTCCTTTGAGATCTTTAAAGTTCTCAGTACCCAAAGAGCTAGCCGCGGCCTCTGCTAGTGCAATATCGTCCATGATATAAGTCGAGTAGAAGAACATAGCCAATTTACCCTGCAGGTAGTAGTCCCGAGCTCGCCATGTTTGAGGCCCCGGCGGCGTATACTGCGCTAGCTCTTTATAGAAATCTAATACCTCTTTCTGCGCTTTTGAGTTAAACACTAACTTACCGTCTTTATCAAACTGAGGTGCATCATTCGACAGGGCAAACTGAGTGTATACTTGCTCCGCGTAATTGTCGGCTTTAGTACCAATAAGAATCCCATATTGGTTATCTTTGGGCTTGTTGAAGTACTTGGCCGCTTTTTGAATGTTCTCCCACGTGGTTGGCGGCTCTAAACCAGCCTCCTCAAACCAATCTGCACGATACCAAATACCCTGAACCCAACCACTGTAAGGTACCGCAACATACTTACCGTTATCAGGGTCTTGGACCATCTTTAATGCGCCCTTATAAAAGCGATCTTTACCGATGGCATTCACCGTCGCAGTAGTGGCGTTCTCGTCCACAATACCTTGCTCCGCAAAAGCGAGCGATAAGTTAGACCCAACCTCGACCATATTGGGCAATGTGTTTGATGCCGCCGCTGCTGCGATTTGTTTTGGCATATCATTTTCATCTACTGCCACTACTTTAACGTCGACACCAGGATTTAGTGCTTCAAACACGTCGACCATCACTTCGATGGTTTGAAGGCGGTCTGATTGCGTTTGTGTAGTCCAGTATTCTACCGTCGTTGCCTGCGCGAGGCTCGAGAGACCTAATCCGGCTGTCGCCATTCCGATAGTTAGTGTTTTCAGTTTCATCGTCATATCCCTTACGATTGATGTTTCGTTGTATATACAAGTAACGATTAAGTCACTCTCTTTACTTTTTCAACCACATCACCTGATATGGCTTAACGGTAACAACGCCACTGACACTGTTACCCAAAATCAAATCGTGAGTTACCCCGCTGAGTACTGCTTCGACATCTAACTCCACTACATGATTTGAAATATTGATCACCACCAATACGTCTTCATTCCGAAAAAAGGTGATGAGGTGTTTACTTAGTGCTATCACTCGCTGGCTAGCGCCAGGCGCAAAAGAACTATTTTTCCTACGTATACTCAGTATATGTTTGAAACGTACGAATACTTTAGCGCGATGAGAGTTGGGATTGTTTAGCTCCGAAACAAGCTTCTCTAGGGCTAATTTTTCACGATTGATTGCGCGGTTATGTCCTTGATTCTCTAGTCCTTTGATATCATTCCTAGAGCCCAACAAGCTATGTATATACACTCCAGGCACTCCTGCCATGGAAATAAGTAACGCTTGAGCGGCAATAAATCGATCTATATTAACGTCATCGTCCAAATCTGGGTCGCGAAGAGCATCGAAATAGTTAATATTCAGTTCGTAAGGGCTTTGAGTACCATCACCATTGTCTTTGAAAGATACTCGTCCACCATTTCTCTGGACCACAGACAGTAACTGATTGATTTGCTCTTGACTGAGAATGCCCTCAACGGGACGGACACCAATTCCGTCATGGGAAGCAAGGAAGTTAAAAAAAGTGGTCCGTTGTGTGCAAGATTCCAAGCCCGACATCCACTTCACGAATTCCTCGTTGTTACCTGTTTGTAGGGTATGAAGCGTTAAAGGCGGCAGAGGAAATTGATAGACCAAATGCGCTTCGTTGTAGCCATTGCCGAAATAACTGATGTTATCGCCATGTGGCACGTTGGTTTCAGTGATCAATTTAACGTGAGGCGCTACTGCGTTCATTAATGCTCGCAGCGCTTGGACAATGGCATGAGTTTGGGGCTGATGAATACAAGGAGTGTCCAGCTCTTTCCAGATAAAGCCAATCGCATCAAGACGTATATATGAGGCGCCTTGCTGCACGTAAAACAGCAGCAACTCGGCTATCTGCTGAAACACTGCAGGGCAACGGAAATTAAGGTCAATTTGATCATCGCTGAACGTCGTCCAGATATGCTTTTTACCGTATGCAGTATCAAACATCGTCAAAAGTGGTAACGCTCTAGGGCGTGTCACCGAGCTATAGTCACGATATGGGTTAGCTTCGGTGAAAAACTCTCGATACTGTGCTTCGCCTTTTAAATAGCCTTGAAACCAATCACTGGATTTTGAAATATGATTGATCACCCCATCGAACATTAGGTCATAATTATTCGACAGCGATTGAACATCCTGCCAATCACCCAATTCTGGGTTGATTTTCCTGTAATCAACAACAGAAAATCCGTCGTCTGATGTATAGGGATAAAACGGAAGAATATGCACAGCAGATAGCACGTCCGCCGCATTGTCGTTCAAAAACTCTCTCAGGGTCTGCAGAGGCGACTCTCCTTGTCTTTTTATCGAATCACCATACGTAATCAGTATGACGTCGCTTTGATCTACCCATTGTTTTTTGCCCACATACTCAGGCTGATTCGCAATAACATTGAGAAGGCTGGGAATGAGTTCATTAAGTTCAGTGGGTGAATACACACCTGCCAAGATTTGTTGTAGGTCTTTTTTAACTTGAGAGTTAGCCGTTTGTTCCTGAGCCATATTTATTTCCATTCTAACAAAACAAGCCACCAAAACCGGTTTTGATACTTTTCCAAAAAATAGTGGCTTTGAAATTCACCACTTGATAATTGCGACTTCCATTTAGTTTAGACAGGCTTTTTTGATTATTTATTGAGCCAAGTCTCATTTTTCCAGCCAACCAAAACCGGTTTTGAATTATCGTGAATTTGATCACTAATTTGTAAAACTATCATTAAATCCATTTACATAATCCTCTAAATTACGCCCAACAAGGTTCAGAAAACAAAAGGAAACTGAATTATGAATATCCTACTAGCACACTTCCGTGTTGGTGAAACTGATGGCGTATCTCTTGAAATGGACAAATGGAAATGGGCGCTGGAAAGCATGGGACATAAGGTTTTCTACCTGGCAGGGAGTGCAGGTAGCACAAACGCGGACCTCGTGCCAGAGTTACACTATCTAGAGCCATTCAACGACAACATCATCCACAACGCGTATGTGAGTCGCGATGACTACTCATCAGAATCGGTTTTGTTAGATGCTATTGAACATCGAGCCCATGACATTGCCGCAGGTATCATCAAGGTTATCGACCAACGAGATATTGACATTATTGTTCCAAATAACATGCTGTCACTTGGCTATCACCTACCAGCCGCACTCGGTATTATGAAAGCGGTCGAAGCCACGCAGACTCGTGTTATTTGCCATCATCATGATTTTCATTGGGAACGAGTTAAATACTCAAACCCAACGTCTCCAGGCATTCAGCAACTGCTCAACACCCTGTTTCCTCCTAAACACCCGCTGGTTGAACACTGTGTGATCAACCGTATCGCGCAAACAGAACTTCAAAAACGCCGCGACATCGATTCTACGGTGGTGCCCAATGTGTTCGATTTTCAGCGCAGCGATTGGAAAGTTGATGAATACAATCAAGATCTGCGAGCACGATTCGGTGTCGGCACAAATGATATTTTGTTCCTGCAAGCAACACGTATTGTGGCAAGAAAAGGCATCGAACTGGCAATCGACTTGATTGATGCCATGAGCAAACAGCGTGAAAGGCTTTTTGGAAAAACGCTCTATAACGGAGAAATATTTAGTGCAGACAGTCGCTTAATCCTTATGTTTGCGGGAATGTGTGAAGAAGACAGCTATCTTGACTTATTGACGAATAAAGCCAAAGCCTGCAATGTGGAATTACTGTTTATCAATGATTGGGTAGGCCACTCTCGCGGTGAGAAAGAGGGGCAAAAAGTCTATTCTTTGTGGGACGTCTACTCACACGCAGACATCATCACCTACCCTAGTTTGCTAGAAGGTTGGGGAAATCAATTTCTAGAAGGCCTTGTCGCTAAAATCCCTATGGTAGTTTATCGTTATCCTGTATTTGACTTAGATATTGCCGATTACCAATTTAACATTATCGACCTTGGCAATGACCATCAGGTGGATGAATCAGGACTCGCTCTTATCGCTCCAGAAACGTTAAACGGCGCCGTGAATTCAACGCTTGAGTATCTGTTTGATGCTGATTTGAGAACATCCCGTATGCAACAAAACTATGACATTGGCGAAAAGCACTTGTCTTATAGCGCATTAAAAGCGATGCTTTCGGACATTTTTCAAGGATAAGGTCTAGTCATGAAAGCACTCAGCTGTTTTAAAGCTTATGACATTCGCGGCAAGTTGGGAGACGAACTCAACGAGGATATTGCCTACCGCATTGGCAGAGCATATGCGCAATTTCTAAAACCTAAAACCGTAGTTGTGGGTGGCGATGTTCGTGAGACATCAGAAAGTCTTAAACTCGCCTTGGCGCGCGGCATTATGGATGCAGGTTCCGATGTTGTTGATATCGGTATGACAGGTACAGAAGAGATTTACTTTGCGACCCAATCACTGGACGTAGATGGCGGAATCGAAGTCACCGCAAGCCACAATCCTATTAACTACAATGGGATGAAACTGGTTCGAGATAACGGTAAGCCTATCAGTGGTGATACTGGTTTGAACGACATCAAACAACTTGCTGAACAAAATGACTTTGAGTCAATTGCTCAAGTTGGACAATACAAGAAGCTGTCTAACCTTGATGAATACACCGAGCATTTGCTTAGTTACATTACGCCGAGCAACATCAAGCCACTTAAGCTGGTAGTAAATTCAGGCAATGGCGCTGCAGGTCATGTTATTGACGATCTGGAAGCAAAATTCGCCAAGTTGGGCATTGCCATCGAATTTATCAAAGTCCATCACCAACCTGACTCTAGTTTCCCAAACGGCATTCCTAATCCACTGCTTCCTGAAAACCGTGCGGCCACTTCTGAAGCGGTTGTAAAGCACGGTGCTGATATGGGTATTGCATGGGATGGTGATTTTGACCGTTGCTTCCTGTTTGACGAGCAAGGTGAGTTCATCAAAGGCTACTACATCGTGGGTCTATTAGCAGAAGCGTTCTTACAGAAGAATCCAAATGCTCGAATCATCCACGATCCTCGCTTAACTTGGAATACCATCGACATCGTCACAGAGAATCGCGGTACTCCGATAATGTCTAAAACGGGACATGCTTTCATCAAAGAGCGTATGCGTTTGGAGGATGCAGTGTATGGCGGCGAAATGAGTGCGCACCATTACTTCAAAGACTTTGCCTACTGTGACAGTGGAATGATTCCTTGGCTGCTTGTCAGTGAGCTTCTTTGTGTGAAGCAGCAGCCGCTCTCTAAGTTGGTTGCCGATCGTATTGTCGCGTTCCCATCTTCGGGCGAAATCAACGCCAAACTGCAAGATCCACAAGCTGCCATCAAGCGCGTTCAACAAACTTTTGAACACGATGCCCTTGTTGTCGATTATACCGATGGTCTCAGCATGGAGTTTAATGACTGGCGATTCAACTTACGTACCTCTAATACTGAACCAGTGGTGCGACTGAACGTAGAGTCACGACACAATACCGAATTAATGTCCTCAAAAACTCAGCAGATTCTCGATCTGTTTAGCTAGCAATCGTCAGCGACCTAAATACTCTTGTACTTCTCTGACAAGCCAAGACTTTATATCTGCTCGATCAACTATTGAAGTACAAACACACTCGACGACCATCTACGTCACGGATATCAAATGGGATCTCGTAGATGGATTCCATAATCTCTTGCTGCACTACTTCTTCGACTTTACCCGATTTAACCACCTGCCCTTTTTTCATCGCCACAATGTTGTCCGAGTAACAGGATGCAAAGTTGATATCATGTATCACAATTACTACAGCTTTGTTGAATTCATGAGCCAGTCTACGCAGCGTATGCATGATCTCTACAGAGTGTTTAATATCCAAATTGTTTAACGGTTCATCAAGGAACACGTAGTCTGTGTCCTGAGCGACAACCATAGCGATAAACGCCATTTGACGCTGACCGCCACTGAGTTGGTCGAGGTATTTATTTTGGATCTCTTCAATACCTAAATGCCCTAGTGCTTTATCGATAATTTTATTATCTTCATCGGTTAGTCGACCTTGAGAATGTGGAAAGCGACCAAAAGAGACCAACTCTCGGATCGTGAAGCGCATGTTGATGTTGTTTGATTGGCGCAGTACCGCTAAGTGTTTAGCCAGTTCTTTGGTGTCCCACTGAGCGAGCAACTTGTTTCCAATCACAACTTCACCCGCATCACTCTCCGTGAGGCGACTTGCCATAGACAATAGAGTACTTTTACCGGCACCATTTGGGCCAATAATTGACGTCACTTCACCTTTAGGAAATAGTGCATCAGCATCCTTAACAACAAATGTCTTCCCGTACTTTTTACTTAGACCTGTTAACTTAATCACTTCATTACCCTTAATTAATTCTGTTTCTTAGTAGTAAGAACAGGAAGTAAGAACCACCTACGAGGTTAATAATCACGCTGATCGTGGTGTCGAATGCGAGAACTTTTTCTACGCACCATTGACCGCCAACTAACAGTAATACCGCGAGTAGACTGCTCGCGATAATAAGAAAGCGATGCTGGTAGTGATTGAACATTTCTCGAGTCAGACTCACTGTAATAAGTCCGAAGAACAGTACAGGACCCACCAGCGCCGTTGAAATCGCGATCATGATAGTAATCAAGATCATAATCCGCTGAGTAAGCTGTTTGGTGTTAACACCCAAACTGGTTGCATTATCAATGCCTAACCACAACACATCCAATTTCGGAGCATAGTAGAACAGAATCGCCAGACAGAGAGACAGTGGAATCAAACTCCAGTACACCAGCTTAGCGTTGACGTTATTAAAGCTCGCGAACATAGAACTCTGGATGGAAGCAAACTCATTTGGATCAACCAACATCGTCAAGAAACCTGTGACACTGCTGAACAAACTTCCACAGACAATACCAATGAGCAATAAGGTAAACACATTGCTATCCTGGCGTTTGAAATAGAAATGGAACAACAACAGTGAAAAACCAATCATCACCGCGGTGGACAACATAAAGTTGCTCATCGCATGGACAACCCAAAAGCTTGTACTGCCTAGAATCACCACCATTAGCACCTGTACCATAAGATACAAGCTATCAAACCCGAGTATGGATGGCGTTAAAATGCGGTTATTGGTAATGGTTTGGAATACCAAAGACGATGCTGAAATCGCAACGGCCGCCAGAATAATGGCCAATACTTTAGGAATACGACGAGACAAGAAAAACTGGTAGTTATCCGCAGTCAGTCCCTGTCCAATAAACCACGCAATGATCGCCAAACAACCTGCGATAAGTAGAGTTACTCTCAACGAATCACGCATTGGCTTTGTCTCTCAACACCAGATAAATAAACACAGCACCACCGAAAATACTGATGATCATTGAGATAGGCATTTCGTAAGGGAAAATAATTAAGCGACCTAAGATGTCACAGGCGAGAACCAGAATAACGCCCCAATACGCCGTCCAAGGTAGAATGCGCTTCATATTGTCCCCCATAAATAGAGAGACAACGTTCGGTACGATCAGCCCTAAGAATGGAAGCACACCAACAATCATTACCACTGTTGATGAGCTCACCGCCACCAAAATAACGCCAATGAAAACGATTTTTTGGTAATCGAGACCTATATTCTTAGCGAAGCTCTCACCGACACTAGCCGCGCTAAACTGACGTGCATATAAATACGCAAGTACGCATGCTGGAACCGCAAGATACAGGATTTCGTAATTCCCTTGCAGCACACTCGCAAAGTTAGCCACCGTCCAAGAAGACATGGTCTGCACTAGGTCGTGCTTATAGGCAATAAAGGTTGTCAGTGCGGATATCACATTGCCATACATAATACCGATAAGAGGTACAAGAACCGCATTCTTGAATTGCAATCGTTGCAAGAATTTCACAAAGATCAATGTGCCTGCAACGGCAAAAAAGAAGATAACACCAAGATGCATCCACTGACTGGCACCACCCAAAAAGATAAGCCCAGCAACGTAGCCTAAAAGAGCGCAATCGATAGTGCCTGTCGTTGATGGAGAAGCGAAGCGGTTTTGCACGATCTGTTGCATGATAAGACCCGCAACGCTAAGACCAGCACCAGCCAGAATTATTGCTAGTAGTCGCGGAACTCGACTAACAACATAGATGGAATAAGCATGTTCATCGCCACGGAACAAGTCCGCAATGGACACGTGAGCAGCACCGAGTACGAGGGAACTAACCGCTAATGCGACCAGTAATGTGCATGCAAGAATGTATTTATGGATGGTCATTGAGAATGTGATGGCCAGTAATTAACAACAAGAATTAGAAAAGTCTCTCCTAGAGAACTAAGAGAGACTTTTTGAATACTTTAATTAGTTCAGAGCTTTATCGATATCAGCAATCATGGTCTGTGTAGCGGTTACACCACCACCTGAGATATACCAAGCATTTGGATTGATATAGACGATTTTTTTATTTTGCGCCGCAGGCGTTGAGTTTACGAGAGGGTTGTTAAATAACTCTTTCGCCTTACCCACGCTGCGACCAATGGCTTGTTCACGGTCTAAAATGAAAATAACTTCAGGCTTTGCATCAGCCACATATTCAAATGAGATCAAGCTACCGTGAGACCCTTGGATCGGCGCAACATTTTGACTAGTCGATTCACCAAAACCAAAATCATCGAATACGATAGAAAAACGGCTACCTTTGTTGAACATCGCCACGTTGTTGCCATTGTTCATCAACATAAGTGCGTCCAAATCTTGCTTGGAAACCGCCTCAGCTGCTTTATCAAATTGAGCTTGAGTCTCTGCGATTAGCTTTTCTGCTTCCGCTTCTTTATTAAACAGTTTGCCAAGCATACGCCAGTTTGCTTGCGTATCTTGCCAATACTCACCGTTATCAACATAAAACATCACTGTTGGCGCAATTTTATTTAAGTCATCGTAAACGCGAAGCATGCGGTTTTCAGCGATAATCACATCAGGTTTCAACGTGAAGATAGCTTCAAAATCAGGCTCGCTTACTGAACCTGTATTCCCCGTCGACGCTTTGTACTGCGCTAAATAGTCTGGAAGCAATGAATGTGGAGCACCAACTGGTTGTACACCTAAACGGTCTAGAACATCTAAGCTACCATTACCTAACACCACTACTCGCTTAGGGGTTTCATCAAACTCTGCTGTGCCTTTGAAGTGCTGAATAGTTACTGCACTTGCGTTCGCAACCATGGCGAAGCTGGCCGTTAGTGTCAGCGCGACACGCATGATGAAACTCATAGACTGACTCATTCCATTTTCCTTATATATTTTATGGTTATATTAAACAGGATCATTATCACTTACGATCAAATGGGAATCAATATCATTTTCATAGCTAATTGCATTTTTATTGTTATAACGCAAAGAAATACGGATTTTTAGCTCAATGGTGTAACCAGTGATAATCATTGGCGGAAAGACAAACAAATAAGAGACAAGAAGAAAACTCGATCAATAACAATATAATTTAATAAAAATAACCATATTGTTTTAACTGGTGGTTTTTTTGGCTTAGTATGAAGAATGTTTATCATGTTGCGAGAATCTATTCACTATGTCCACCACCAAAGCTAAGTATTCTGATATCTATCAGGCGATCAAGGAGAGGATTCTCTCTGGACAGTACACAACTAACCAAAAATTACCTGGTGGTAGTGAGTTAGCAGTAGAATTCGGATGCAGCGAGCTCACCATAAAGAAAGCACTCGATATTCTTGTCACCGACGGTTTAGTGGTGAGAAAACGAGGGTCTGGCTCGTATGTGAAACGTCCTCTTGGTAACTCCGGTTATAAGCATCTTTACGGCACCAAAGCCAATGTGCAAGACAGTGGTCAAACCCTAACCACAAAAGTACTGGAGTTCTCCGTCGTCCCTGCAGCCACCTTCTTAGCAGAGAGATTGAACTGCGACATTGAAGATATGTTGTACAAAACAACGCGGGTACGCATCATTGATGACATACCGGGTGCGGTTGAGGAGACTTATATGCCTATTAATGTCATTCAAGGTTTAAAGCGTGAACATGCCCAAGATTCTATTTATAGCTACATCACCGACACACTAGGTCTCAAGATCCACAGTTCGACGATGGAAATCACCGTCGTTAAAGCGAATGCATTCTATGCCGCTGAGTTGGAAATAAACTTAGGCGAACCTTTGGTTAATGTAGAACAAATTGTTTACCTCGATAATGGCGAAATTTTCGAGTACTCCAATGTGAAACATCGATGGGAAGGTTACAAATTCGCCACTAACTTCGTAAAGCTGTAAGACTTATCTGGTTGAATACCTACATTGCTCCCCTAGCTTGTTAAAGTCTTAATTAGTGTTACATTTGCTTACAGGCATGACGATTTTTCGGAAAACAGGTAACGCTTATGGCTGGCTTGAGTTTATTGACTCTTCTCGATGATATTACTGCGGTATTGGACGATGTCGCGCTGCTATCAAAAGTAGCAGCAAAAAAAACCGCAGGGGTATTGGGTGATGATCTCGCCCTCAACGCTCATCAAGTCTCTGGCGTGTCTGCGGAGCGTGAAATCCCTGTTGTATGGTCGGTTGCTAAAGGCTCATTTAGAAATAAATGTATTCTTGTCCCCGCCGCGCTCATTATCAGCTTTATAGCACCTTGGCTGATTAATCCACTATTGCTGCTTGGGGGACTGTTTCTCTGTTACGAAGGTGCAGAGAAGATTCTAGACAAACTCTTTCACAACAAACAACAAGTCGATGATCAGGCCACTTTGGATCTTGGCGGTGATTCTGTTGAGGAATATGAGAAAAAGAAAATTGCTGGCGCGATTCGCACCGATTTTATTTTATCGGCAGAGATCATTGTTATTGCGCTAGGCACCGTTCAAGGTCAGTCCACCAGCATACAAATTATGGTAGTTAGCCTAATCGCAGTATTAATGACCATCGGTGTATACGGGTTGGTTGCCGGGATTGTTAAGCTCGACGACTTAGGTTTTTACTTAGAAAGAAAGTCTAATGGGAAAGGTGTGCTTTCCAGTATTGGCAGAGGATTAATCGCCTTTGCCCCTAAACTGATGCGTGGACTGACTATTGTTGGTACTGCGGCGATGTTCTTAGTGGGCGGCGGTATTGTTGTCCATAACGTCCCCGCCATTCACCATCTTATTGAACCTATCATTATGGACATTCCCAACTTGTCGGTTGCTCAAGCTACCATTCCAGCTTTGCTCAATGGCGTTATTGGTATCATCGCAGGTCTGATTGTTGTGGCTGTATTTAGCGTCATCGGCAAGCTTAAAGCAGCCGCTTCTTAATGAGTTATTAAGCTTGTAGCTGACTAACAGCTACAACCGCATGACGACGTCTCACTCGATTTTACTTGCTGCTTAAAATTTTGCAGTGACGCTTTGCGGATTTGCTCAAGATCTGGGCGTTTGACGACCACTTCAGACTTCGATTTAGGCTGACTAGAACACGCGTAGGTTTGTTTGCCATCGACCTCAACCAAACACGCTTTGCAACAACCATGTTTGCGCTTGTTTTTCAAACATGGTGCAGGAATCCTTATCCCTACTCTGCTTGCCAATTCAACTAAGTTCTTTTCTAGTGCTCCGATGACTGTCGTTTGACCATCGATAATTAAGGTGGCAGGTTTAATCTGAAACATATTTCTCAACCGTTGTGTTTTGATTCTCACTATAAGACGAAGCAAAACCAAAAAAGACGACCAATTTTAAAATTTTATTCCATTTAGTGTTGAAAACAACGTCAGACCCTATCTTTCGAGAATCTGGCCTTAGTCGATGACACACTGCGCTTTCTCCCTATCCCCAATAATCAATGGGATATTGGCGTTATATGGAGCCCCTAGCATTAACAATCCAACAAAAGACCGTTTTCTCGATATGTGACAAGGAAACGGCCTTCATCTAGATTAGTCTGAGCAATCACCTTTGAAGCATAGTGTAACGACCATCAGCATCGATACCACAGTGAGCGACAACCCTAAGTTGGCCAAAGCACTTGATGCCGATAAACCAAGGGCAATCAATGTGTAGTACAGAAGACCAAGAATAGCACTCGCACTACCCACCGCTTGTTTGTAGTTCGCTAACGCTTGACTTAGCACGTTTGGAATACCGATACCAAACGCCATAACCACGATCATCATTGGCAATAAGAACCACAGACTGTGTTGAGTCACATAGACGCCAAGGGAGCCAAGCATAGATAAACCAACCGCGAATTTGATTAACAACGCCGACGTTATACCTTTGCTGAGCAATCGTTTGTTGATTGAGCTGCCGATCAACGTTCCAACTGCCAACACCACACCCGAGTAGCCAAACTGTTGAGCATTAAGCCCCAGTTCACGAAATATAAATGGACCGATCTGGTAGTAGTTAAACACCACGACGTTAAAACCGGCAACTAGCAGGGCTGACACCCAAATGTGTCTATCCATTAGCATCTTTTTCGCTGTCTGAGCCAACGGCGCTTTACGCGCTTCTTGGCTGCGAGTTTCTGGCAATAGCAACGCACTTTTGCTAAGCAATACCACTGCAAGGATACAAAGCGCCAAGAATACGTAAGTGTGTCCTCCTAAGTGAGTAAGCTGTCCGCCTGCGAACATACCGATAACCGGACTGATAGCGATGCCCATTCCCACTAATGAAAAGGCTTTCCCTAACTCCCCACCAACGAACTTGTCGCGCAGCATTGTTTGTGTCACTACCGACCCTGCAGCTGCGCCAAAAGCGCTAACAGCACGAGCGACCAGCAGCATGTCGAACGACGTCACAAATACAGCGGCAAATACACCTAGTGCATAAGTCATCAAGCCTAATAGCATACTGACTCGACGTCCTAAACTATCAGACAAAATACCCCATGCTACAACACCAATAGCAAAGGCATAGAAATACGTTGCAATGGTTGCTGCCGCGAGATTGTCGCTCACCCCAAAATACTGCCCAATCTCTCCCAGTGCTGGGCTGTAGATAGTTTCAACAATCTGAGGAAACATAATAAGCAGCACTAATAGCCACATTGGAGGTTTTGACATCTCTCCATATTTTGTGTGTTGAATCATTGTGATTCCTCCTCTTTATTTGATGGTGATAAGTTTATCGTTAAAGAAATTTGTACTAATATCATCATAAGAACAAAAAATATCGAATTTAGGACAAATGGCACTTATTGATCATCAAACAACGTTCGATGCTGATACATTGGATGTGCCCGTTATTGGCGTAGCCGCAAGAGTGGGTAGACATGACTCCGGTATGCACGAGCATCAAAAAGGACAACTGCTTTACGCGCCTCAAGGTTGCATGACTATCGAGCTGCAAGGGTGTCGCTCCGTTTTACCGCCAACTCAAGCCGCTTGGATACCACCAAACACCATACACAGAGCAAGCATGAACAATGTCGTTGAATATCGCTCTCTGTACTTCGATACCAACTGCTTTACCAAAGCCCCCAGCACCATACAGTTTCTTACCGTGAACGATCTGTTTAAAGCATTGATAGATAGAATGAGCTACTGGTCTTGGGACATAAATAGCGAACAGACGCACAACACCACCACTTTGTTTTGGGAAGAGTTTGAATCAGCGTTGGCAGAGTCGCACATATTGCCTATCCCTAGCGACCCAAGAGTGAAAGGAGCGTTAAAACGGTTTTTGACTGGAGAGCTTTGTTTGCCTTCGTTAGAGAAGTTTTCTCATGATGTGGGTGCCAGCGGTAAAACCATTAGTCGGATCTTCTCTAAAGAGACCGGTATGAGTTTCCAAGCTTGGCGTCAGCAATGGCGGTTACAACGCGCGACAGAATTGTTGGCTCTAGGACAAAGTGTTTTGGATGTGTCTTACGCGTTGGAATTTTCAAGTGATAGCGCTTTTATCGCTTTTTTTAAACAGCATATGGGCATCACGCCCAAACAAATGTTTTAGTATCGAAAAATAATATTCAAGATTTGCATAGTGAGAAAATCAGCCGTCTTTCAGACCTATATTAACTGCATTATCAGCCCAGCTCCATCTAATAAAAACAATACGTTAAGACGCATTTTATTAGCTAAATTAATACATCAAACCAACGATAACTAATGCTAATCAAACCATAAGCATTGGTTGTCGTTATGGTCATTTTTTTTAGTTTTACTCCTCTACGCTCAAGCCTCATAGTCGCGGCGAAAATCTAATCAATTTATTCACTCTCTCTATTTTCCAACGACTATTTAGGAGGTTCCGCTAGTGGAAAACACACCTGATTTCGCAGTAAAAACTGGCTTTAAAGTACCTGTTATTGCGCTATCACTTTATGCCGTCGCATCGGGTTATTTGATGAGCTTGATCCCGCTTATGTTGGGCGAGTACGGTATTGATGCAAGCAACGCAAGTTGGCTGGCAAGTGTGTTCTATGCGGGTCTTTTAGTAGGTGCGGTTATTATTGAGCCTGCGGTTAAACATATCGGTCACCGCGTGGCATTTATCGCCTGTTTAGCACTTTTTATCGCGACTATCGTTGCGTTACCGTTAGCGCCTGTCGCATGGGCTTGGCTTATTACACGTTTTGTAGCTGGCATCGCGGTAGCGGGCGTATTTGTTATCGTTGAATCATGGCTACTGGTTGGTGACGAATCTAGCCGCGCAAAACGCCTTGGCCTTTATATGGGTTCACTATACGGTGGCTCGGCGTTAGGTCAGCTTGGCATTGGCTTTATCGGTGTTCAGGGCAGCCTACCATTTGTGGCTATTCTTTCTATGCTAAGTGCCGCTATCTTGGTGTTGATGTTTGTTCCAACTCAGCAACCACAAAGCTCTCACTCAGCGACACTATCGTTCAAACAAATTGCCAAACTGAACCATGCTGCCATCATCGGCTGTATTGTTTCTGGCTTAACCCTTGGTTCCATCTACGGTCTAATGCCTGTAGAGCTGACGCACCGTAATGTGTCACAAAGCAGTTTAAGTGCATTAATGGCACTAGTCATCCTAGGTGGTATGGCAGTACAAACTCTAGTGCCACCACTACTTAAAGTCGCAGGCCGTACTCCATTGATGGGCATGTTCTGTTTATTGGGTGTATTTGGCGTTGGTCTGGTAATACTTAGCGATGAACTGAGTGTATTAGCGATTAGCTTATTCTTGATAGGTATGGCGACATTCGCACTATATCCAATTGCGATTAACTTGGGCTGCGATAAATTAGATGAGAGTTTTATTGTCTCTGCGACTCAAGTTATGCTGTTTTGCTACAGTGTTGGCTCTGTTGCTGGCCCTGTGCTTGCTGACTGGTTTATGGATGGAACACAAGGTTTGATGGCTTACTTGCTTGCCACAATGATGGCAACCGCTATCTACATGTTCATCGCGAGCATCCGTACTAAGAAACACTTGGTGGCTGGCGAATAATATCCACACATTGAAGACACACCCTGTGCACTTAACAGAGCGGCTCTAAAGGCCGCTTTGTTGTTTGGAGACCGTCAGTTTTACCTCTGCTTTTTTTGTTTTAAGTACTATAGTTAAATCAAGTCATTACAAGGGAACGGTTATGCTATCCGAACAAGACCAACAAACCAAAACCAATGCTATTATCGCTTATGTCTGTCTTCTTCTAGGCAGTTTTACTGGCCTTTTCTATCTCGTTGGCGGTATTTGGGCCATGCTCAAGCGCAGTTCTTCAGCGGGTAGTCCGATGGCGGATCACCTTGAAAACGCAGTACAGACCTTTTGGGTATCCATTATATTGACGATCGTCGGGATCTTCTCCATGCCGCTGTTCGGGATTGGCTATTTAATCCTTGTCGGTACCTCCGTATGGGTTATCTACCGCTGTGTAAAAGGACTCGTCAGGGTGCTCGACAATCAAAGTTATTATTAACAAGAAGAGGCTCAAATGAGCCTCTTCTCAATTAATCCGTCAGCCTTTTAGGGCAATGACTTTGTCTATCCTTAATTGTTCGATGAATCCCATATCATGACTGACCAGTAACGCTGTTCCTGCGTAGCCATTAATCGCAGCAATCAATTGTTGTTTGGCTTCGAGATCCAAGTGATTATCTGGTTCATCCAGTAACAGTGTCGCCACCTGTTTTTGGTGCGAAGCAATCAACATGGCTAGCTTCATTTTCTCTCCACCACTGAGTTGCTCGACTTTGTCATAGACTTTGTCTCGCCTAAAACCGATGCCAGCTAATAGAGTACGGGCAACAGGATTGGTCATGTCCTCACACCCTTCACACACAGCATCAATCAGCACCAAAGCATCGTTAAGCATCGAAAAGTGCTGATCTAAGTAAAAGCACTTCGTATTGACTCGAAGCCCATCCGTAGCAACCGTTGAGTTTTTGCTCATAGCAAGCACTCGCTTTAAAATGGTCGATTTACCCGAGCCGTTACCACCTTTTAGCCACGCATGCTCGCTGGTAAGTACCGTTGCACGAATCGGTGCACCAAGCACATTAGCATGCTGAAATGCGTCAAACGCGATGGCTGTCTTACCCTGCGTTTGAACCACTCCGGTGTACCATTTCTGCGGTTTATTCTGTTCTATTTGCTCCTTCACTTGCTGAAGTTTTTGGTCCAAAACGGCGAACTGCCGTTCACTTTGAGCGGCAATCGCGGCATTCGCATTCTGTGCGCCTTGCTTTTTACCATCCATCAGTATTTTTGGTTGACTACCACTCATCCTTTGCGCTTTACCCCTTGTCGCGAGCTTTTGAGCTGTGATTACCCGTTGGTGCGCTTTCTCTGCTTTTACCTTTCTCTCCTTAATCAGTGATTTTGCTTTGTCCTGCAACGCTTGCAGATGCTCATTTTTGTGAGCAACGAAGGTTTGGTAGTTGCCTCCATAACCGGTAATACCTAATGAGTTCAGCTCGAGTATTTTGTCAACCTGATTGAGGAACGCAATATTGTGGCTTACCACCAGTACTGGTCTGTCTATTGTTTTCAATTGATTCACTAACCAATCAACATGCTCAGAATCTAAATGGTTAGTAGGCTCATCAAGAACGAATGCGTCATAATTTTGCTGCAGTAGTACATAAAGCCTTAATAAAGCACGTTGCCCACCACTTAATTGCGCCAGTTTAATATTGAGATCGGTAGGCAAGCGCAGTTGCGTGAGTAGCCTTGATAATTGTTCAGCAAGATCCCATTCATCATCGGCAATCATGTCAAACCAATGACAAGAGCTATCACCTTGCTGAATGTGCTCAAGGGCGAGCAACTTATTTTCCACACCTAATAGTTGAGCAATACTTTGAGACAAGTCTGATTCACTTTCTAATTGGCTATAAAAGCCAACAGATTTGATCTGATTTCCCCACTCCACTCGCCCTTCAGACGGTGGGGTTAATTTAGCGAGGATCTGCGCTAAATGACTCTTACCACTGCCATTTTTCCCTACTAACGCTGTGATGCCTTCTTCGATTGCGAAGTTAAGCGATGAAAATAGTCGGTTTCCATCAGGAAACTGCTTTGAGATTGAAATTGCATGAAATGCAGTCATACATCCTCCTTTACAGAGCATGTGAAGCTTGGCAGATAGTACTATTTTAAGTCAGCTTTATGCTGATGATAGAGGTGTGTAAATAGAACGAGCCAACGCCCACTAACTCTGCGATTTCAAAAGTTACTTGTATAAAACGATCGAAATTGAGTTAGTTGTTCATGTAGGCGTGTACTCCTAGGAAAGTGATAGTGAATTTATAACTCAAGCGGCATGAGAAAACTACTGTTCTGCTCAAAAAAGCAAAATTCTCTGCGTCTTTTTTGAATTAGCACCGTCTAATTTAATGACCACTTATTTATAATCAGAGAAACCTATGTTTAAAGTAACCTCATCAACGTCCGCTACGCAAAACAACTTTATCAAACATGATTCTGCCATGTTAAACCAGTTTTACGGAACAAACGATGTCGTACCCTATTGGGTCGCTGATATGGATTTTCCCATTGCAAATCCAATTACGCAGGAATTACAACGTCTTGTTGATCGCGAAGTTTACGCTTACGAGTTCGACTCTTCTCGAGTTTTTGCAGCTATTGCGCGCTGGAATGAAACCGCACATAACCTGTCATTAGACCCAAATCACTTCGTGCAAGTACCGGGTGTCTTGAGTGCTATTGCCCTGTTGATTCGCGAATTTACCCAGCAAGGCGACGGCGTATTGATTCAAACACCGGTTTATCATCAGTTTCGCAGATTGATTGAATCGGCAGGCAGAGTGGTTGCAGGTAATTCTCTCAAGATCGAAGATGGACACTACACCATCGACTTTGACGATTTTGAGCAGCAACTCAAACGGGGCAATGCCAAAATGGTTCTTTTGTGTAACCCTCATAACCCTGTTGGTCGTGTTTGGACTCGCTCTGAACTTCAAACGATGGTCGATATTGCCCGCCGTTACGATGTGATTATCGTTAGTGACGAAATCCATGCCGATATCGTTTTCGACGATCATACATTCACATCAATTGTCTCTTTGAGATACGAGAAAGCGGTTTCTATTATCGGCTCACCCGCGAAAAACTTTGGACTAAACAGCATCGCGAACGGATATATATACACCGATAACGACGCTTTGTATCAACAAATCAAATCCACCGTGAGTTCATTGGCTATCGACCATGGGAATGCGCTAACCACTTATGCCACCATCGCTGCTTACGAGAAAGGTAGAGAATGGTTTGAAGGCTACTTGCAATACACTCAAACCACTGTTCATTGGATCGCCGAGTTTGTTGCTTCATCTTTGCCAGACATCACCATGTATAAACCTGAGGGTACCAACCAAATCTGGTTCGATTTTTCCAAGTTACAACTCGCGCCGGATACGCTGAAATCTTTGCTGGTTAACGAGGCAAAAATGGGGCTGACTCCGGGTGCATGGTTTGGCGAAACCAACCCTAATTACTATCGCATGAACATCGCAGTAGACAGAGAGCAGATCCAAGCGTCATTTGCTAGGTTGCACACCGCAATTAACTCTCTCTAAATCCCACTCCCCTTACTAGCTAAGGGGAGAGTCACTGCCGATTTAGCCACACTTCCTTTGGCGCATAATCGGTCACACCGCCGTGACCGATTTCGATATCGCAACATCGCATGATATGTTCTCTCAGCTTGATTCGGCTTCGTTGAATTCGGCTTTTAGCACCAGATAACGATATTCCCATTCGCTCCGCTATCTCTTTTTGGGATATTCCCTCAAGCTCTGCCAGAATTAAAGGTGTGCGATACTGCTCTGGTAATTCATCTATGAGCGGTCTTAAACATTGCGCTACCTCTTGATGAGCCTGCTCTGCCGTATCCGGCTCTTCATGAACAAGATCTTGCGGTAACGGGTCGAAATCACGACGCTGACGGTAGTGATCCATAATCGTGTTATGGGCAATGCGAAATAGCCAACTGCTCAAACTTCCTTGGGACTTGAGCTGATGTAAATTATCACTCGCTTTGATGTAAACATCCTGCAAAATGTCATCAACAAGATGCTCATCATCCACTTGTTTTGCGATGTAATGTCTTAACTTTTTTTTGTGATTTTGCCATTCTGCAAGCATAAACCCAGACTCCTAACCCCATATTGCCTTAGTTAATCTCTTTAAGACGAAGCAACCCCATAAAAGACGCAACTTTTCTACCAATGTATTATGGTCATGATAAAACACGAATAGGCTGAATATCTTGCGTCTCTGGGAAAGTGTTGTTGAGCGTCGTTTGATCCGCCCCCATATGCTGCTCTAATACACCTTTGATAACTGCACGAACATCCAACGTTGGTTGTAAGTCACGCCCCTGATAGAGCTGATTGCTAGCTAATCCTGGCCAATCGGATAAAACCCTAGAGCGTTGTACTGCTCCTCCCATTACCAACATCGCATTGCCTGTGCCGTGATCGGTCCCTTTGGTCCCATTCTCGGCGGCAGTTCGTCCAAACTCACTCGCTGCAATAACCACAGTCGACTGCCATTTTTCGCCTAATGCGGATTTTAACGCTGCCATACCTTGATCAAACTTATTGAGCTGATTGGCAAGTCTGCCTTTTTCTGCCCCTTGCGACGAGTGTGTATCCCATCCACCCAGCTCTAGCACTACAATATTAGGCCCATTGGGCGAGCTCACAAACTTGCCAGCCTGCTTGGCTAAGTTGGTAAATTGTTTATTTTGATTGCCGCCCATGGACATTGACTCTAACTTCATTGCTTCTTTAAAGTTTGCAGAGAGTTTGGCATCAGATTGGAACATTTCAGCAAGTAAATTGGCCTGCTCTTCTTTAGCATTTAGCTTATGCGGAAACCAACTGCTGACTTTGACATCACCTTGAGCAATCAATGGTAGCCCGGCATCAATCGCAATCGCTTGGTTGCTTTGTTGTGTCTTCAAAAAGCGATTCAACCACCCTACAGGCTCAAAGGGATCCGTGGAGCCATTTTCTAGGATCTTCTGACCATCAAAGTGGGAACGACTTCGATAGCCAGTGGCGCAAGCATGAACAAACATGGCTTGCTTGTCCTGATACATCTGATGAACCGTTTTTAATGCTGGATGTAAGCCGAACCCTTTCTCTAACGGGTTAAGCTGATCTTTGGTGAGTGCTATTGTTGGCCGCAACTTTTGGTAATGCTCATCAAAACTTGGTACTACCACGTTGAGGCCATCCATCGCGCCGCGAAGTGTTATCCAAATTAGTACATTTGGGCTTTGCGTTGACGCAAAGGAGAAATTGGGTAGCAAGGTAACCAGAGACGCCGCTCCTACGCCTTTCAAAAAATGTCGTCGTGTCGTCATAACCGTTTACCTATATTGAAACTGTGGGCTCATCCAAAGGACAACAAACTTGGAACTGGCATCTTGCGCTTTTTCTAAAGCAGTCTGTAGGTGCTCATCGACTTCATTGCCATGTAGACGTTGTACAATCTGCGCTACCCTATCATTGGGATTCTGTTTACTGCGCTCAATTCGGGTTATTAAAAGTTTCGCCACTTGGTTGGCGACTTGCCAACGCTGAGTCAATGCAGCCGAACTGTTGTAATCTGCATCGTTATCAGACCACCCTGCGGGCGAGCCAGACATAAACGGCTCTTGCCCTAATTGTCTCAACATTGAGTGCATCTGCTTTTGGTTGGGCTCAAAGTCGGCGCTTCGAAGCACGGCAAAATACCATTCCTGAGGGGTACGAAAACGCCATCGTGCATGCTGATTTTTGAGATCGCTATTAAGCAATGTGAGGTACACCGGAATTAACATACCATCGTTTTCAATCCAGACTTTAGTAAGCTTATCGACTAAGGAAGGATGCTCCACACCATAGAAGTGCTCCACCAATTTACCGCAGAGGTGTCTCGCGGTATTTTCATGACTCGCCAAATCTCGAAGGCAGCTCAGGCCCTGCTGCTCTCCCTGCTGGTCGTATACTTTGCCTAATACGTTGATAGCTCCGGGCTCGTGCATGGTCGACGAAAAGCGATAACCAGGGCTATCCGCTTTAAAGCTCACAGTCCAACCTGTAATACCCTCGGCAAGTTCCACAACATCGTTTTGTGTATAGCCACCATCTACACCCAAAGTGTGCAGCTCTAAAATTTCACGTGCTAAGTTTTCATTGAGTCCTTTATTGCGCCTTTGTCCTGCTTTGGAGTTAGGCCCCACTGACTGGTGGTTATCAAGGAAGATCAACATGCTAGGGTGTTGAATCACCCCTATCAGCATACTTGGGAAATCGATGGACCAAAGCTCTCTGATCACTTCATTTTCAACCCCTGAAGCGATTGGGCGGACTCGACGTGTATCGGCTGAAATAGCAAAGTGGTTGCTCCAAAACTGGATGAGACGTTCTTGAAAGCTGAGTGGTGTATGGAGAGTCTGTAAGTTTCGTGCATAAACCTGAGTTCGGAAATTTTCTTGAAAAAACGCGTTATTCGCCTTAGTGACTTGCTTTTTCTCTTCCGTGCTTTTGGCGGCTTTTCGTCTTCGATTTAGGTCTCCAAAATGCGCCAACATTTCATCGGTAGATGGAAGTGATGAAATCACTTTGTGAGTATAAGGCTGAACCTTGAGTTGATCATTCAGGCTAGGTTCAGGCTTTGCATCACCGACTCTCGGTCCAAAGCCAAATCGCTGCGAAACAATGTATTGGGCAGTGCCCTCGTTCTCCATAGCAACCTCTATAAGTATGCGATATCTAAATGATTACACACTAAATAACAATTGCACACCTACCCTGACGATAAAATAACAAACGGCGCTCTTTTGAACGCCGTTTTAACGTTATCCAGATAGGATTAAGAACGTTTAGGTTGCTTGTAAGTCTTACCTGCCGCCTTGTATGTATCGCTTTGCTTCATTTCGAACATAGCATCAAAGAACCAGGCAACAAACTTAATGATGTCGTCACCTTCGTTCATGATGTGTTCGACATACTCTTGCTCGTCACCATTCTCATCGATATCGGTGAACACATGATAAATACGCTGTTCGCCATCAACATCCGCCAGTGCGAATTGGCCGCTCAAGCTATTTGCTGCTTCGACAATCTCTTGATTCTCGACACTCTTAAGCTTATTTAATGCATCTGGGAGTGTTTTAAACTCACAAAGTTGCATGACAAGTAGTTGAAATTCTAATTGTTGCATTATCAATACCGTTATTAAGCTAGCAAACTACAAGCTTGCCAGTTTCGTTTCTTGTTTCTCAAGCATAGAATCTAGCTCATCGCGACGAGCGATAAACTGCTTGAGTTCGTTCTTGGGCACAGAGTCTGCCATAGGGATGTTCGCTCGCATAGCGTTAACTGGTCGCCCACGAGAAATCAATTCGTAATGCAAGTGCGGTCCAGTCACTCGTCCTGTTGCTCCAGATAATCCAATACGAGTACCACGAGTCACTTTTTGTCCTTTTTTAACCAGTATCTTGCTTAAATGAAGATAACGAGTCTTGTAAGGGCCACCATGGTCGATAACGATGTACTTGCCCGCGTATGGGTGATTGCGCACCATAGCAACGACACCATCGCCAGTGGTATAGACGTTGGTTCCCGTAGGAACGCCAAAGTCAGTGCCATTGTGCGGTGCAATACGACCGGTCACAGGATGACGACGATTGGGGTTAAAGCTCGACGTGATACGGTGGTTCTTCACCGGATAGCGCATAAATGCGCGCTGCAAGCTGTCCCCTTTGGCGTCGTAATATTGCCCGTTAGAATGAAGGTAAGCGGAGTACATGGCGCCACGATTAAAAATCTTTATCGCTTGGATTTCTGATTTCCCTGTCGCCGTACCATCAACAAACTGATTGTTTTTGACCACTTCAAAACGATCACCGGCACGCAGATCTCTCGTAAAGCTCAATTTATCTTTCAGTAAAGCTACCACTTGCTCTATTTCACGGGGACTTAACCCCAATTTATTGGCGGAAGAGGAGAAACTTCCGTGAATTTCGCCGACTAAAGCCACGCTCTCCCATACACCAGGGATGGAAACGTCCTTAAACTCGAAGCTGCCGTCATCTAAACGGGTATAAATGGCTTTCTCAGCGGCCGTACGACTCACTTCAAGTTGTCCTAACGCCCCTGTTGCTTCATCTTGCCAAAAACGCAGCTTATCGCCTGGACGCAGCGTATCTAGTACTAGGAAATCCAAATCGGTTTCCATTACCGACATCATGTCTGAATATGGGAAATTAAGTTGGTCAAAAATCTGACTTAAACTGTCGCCAGCTTTTACAGTGTAAGCAAATTTGGGCGGCAATTCTGGAGCGACAGGCTCTGGAGTATTGACGTTAGCAGCAGGCTCTGGAGTGATGGTCTTAGCAACAGGTGAATCATTAAGATCAAGTTCTACTGTTCCGTTTAGGTTTGAACTAGGCAGACTATGAAGAAACAGAAACGCCGCAATGAGAGGCACAGTAAAGGCAAGGCCGCGTTTTAGTCTTCGTGACGACGTTCTTGCCGTGCATACTTCGTCAGTGGGTTGATTCGATTGCACAATGGTTCCAATGCATTCCTTTAAAACAAACCTAAAGAGTAGCCCTTTCTTCGGTGAATTGCACCCGATTGTGAGGAAAATTAAGGTAAAAGCTGTGATAAGAATGTAAAAAAGCGAAGCTTGTCGCTTCGCTTTCTACAAAATCAATAACTCAGGGAACTAAGCTTCACAAAGCGGTTCTGTTTTGACAATGCAGTTGTCTGCACCAAAACCATTTGGGACATAGTTATCCGCGTCAGCATCGTTTACCCAATCATTGTCATTCACAAGATAGCGGAATTGAAACTCCGCATTTTTTGGAAGGCGAGTTTTATATTTGAACGACTTGGTTTTCGCCACTTTCTTCATGGGCATAGGCTGCCAATCATGAAATTCCGCAACCAGTACCGCACTCTCTACATTAGTCGCATCGAGTTCGAATGTGACTTCGACTTCATCTTTAGTTTTAAAAAAACGCTTATTAATCATTTGCAAGCTCCGTTTGTCTAAAAAATAACAACATCTAAGCGTCATATTATGTAATCAAGCTCACATTCTCAACACAATAAGTAATAAAGATGCATATCATTTACTGCTAGAAACAAATTCCAACTAACATCCTGCCAATTTTCCTTTTTTCAGTGTACAAACGAGGGCGTTTTCCTTGGCTGGTGCTTCTGCCATGGATTGCTCAGGCCCATGACTTTTGAATGTCAGTGTTATTTTTTGTCCAGTTACGTTTAACGACTCGATGTTTATCCGGTCTCCAGCTAACTTAGCATCGGTTAAAATCACCCGCTGCCTTGCCTCATCCCAGTTAAAAAGTCCGAGATAATAGAACACACCGGATCCTTGGTTACTGACAGCAAAAGGGACGATAGCAAAACGTAGCTTATCGTTTTCAAGCATAATCTGTTTAAATCGATAGAGGAGATAGACGTTACCACGATCCACACCATCATCGTAGCCTCCTGCTGCCACCTGCTTATTTATGTCGATGTCTGTCAGCAAAGAGAAAGCGCTGGTTTCAGGTACTTGAACTGTCCATGGATTGGACGCTTTGATACCCAAAATAGTCTCTACAACGACATCGGCCTTTTCCGCTTGGTGAGAGGGAAACTTTGCCAATATTTCCTCATCGGACATCGAGAATCGATAAATTCCTGCCACGATAACAACAACAAGAAGGCAAAGTGGGATAAGCAAAATCAAAGGCACAGGAAGTTTCTTGCGAGACATTGTGATAATTCTCAATAAGTTAAGTTCTGTGTTTAGTGTAGCGCTTTAGAGCATTAAGCTCAAAAAGTAACAACCCTCTATACTTAACGACAGTTACATTGCCTAACTAGCACACATTGTTTTGCATATCATCGGTAAATTTAGCGCTTAATAATGAATATTTAGGCTTTATCGATGAATAGTATTGCCTTGACTAATAAAAAACAGTAATCTTGCGCGCAATGAGCAAATATGGATGTTTAGTGAATAAATAGGCAAAGGGATTGTCCATTATTAACTAATTGTAACACGAGAGAAAAATGCAAAATAACGCTCAATCTGTTCCTGAATCTGGGAAGAAAGGCAATTTCTGGATGTTCTTCATCCCGTCTTTAATTGGCCTGTTCCTATTTATGGCTCCAATCACGTTTGATGGCGGTTTGACCATACCTGTTGCCGTTTTAGCGAAGTCGCTACAAGCAGCGGTTGGCGATTTCATCGTACCTCTTGTTACTGCTATTATCGCGTTTATGGCTGTCGCGTCGGTCGTCACTCGTATTGCAAAACCAGCCTTCATTAACGACAATGAATTTTTAAACGGTCTATTCAACCCAAGTCCAATGTGGCTAGCGGTTCGTTTGATCGGTGGCTTAGCGGTAGTAATGACTTACTTCCAAGTAGGTCCTCACGCGATTTGGGAAGAAAACACCGGTGGTCTCGTACTTGAAGGACTACTGCCGACTCTGTTTGCGGTGTTTATCTTTGCCGGCCTATTGCTCCCTTTATTGCTAAACTTTGGTTTGTTAGAACTCTTTGGTGCGCTGCTAAGTAAAATAATGCGTCCAGTATTTAACTTACCAGGTCGCGGCGCTATCGACTGTATGGCATCTTGGTTAGGAGATGGCAGTGTTGGGATTTTGCTAACCAGTAAGCAATACGAAAACAAATTCTATACGATGCGTGAAGCGGCCGTCATTGGTACCACTTTCTCAGCAGTCTCCATTACGTTCAGCTTGGTGGTGATTGCTCAGGTTGAGCTTGAGCATCTGTTCTTACCCTTTTACGGTGCGATCTGTTTAGCGGGTGTTGTTGCAGCGATCATCATTCCTCGTTTGCCACCGCTACGTAACAAAAAAGACGTGTTCATTGATGGCACTAAGCCTGCTAAAGATGCAGAAGTGATTCCTGAGGGCTATTCTACTTTCTCTTGGGGTCTTGACTTAGCGCTGAAAAGAGCGGGCACCGTGACTTCAGCAAAATCGGTATTTGGTGAAGGTATTAAGAATGCCGTCGATATGGTGTTTGGTGTCCTTCCTGTCGTTATGGGACTCGGGACCATGGCGCTGGTTATCGCTGAATATACGTCTATATTTGAAACCTTAGGTACGCCATTTATCCCTTATCTAGAGTTGTTAGGGGTTCCTGAAGCGGTTGCGGCATCAAAAACGATGGTTGTGGGCTTTGCGGACATGTTCATTCCGTCAATCCTAGCGGCATCTATCAACAGTGAAATGACACGTTTTGTTATCGCTGCGATGTCAGTGACACAGCTTATCTATATGTCTGAAGTGGGTGCTCTACTTCTTGGTAGCCGTATCCCAGTGAACATCTTTGAACTGTTTGCAATCTTTATTCTGCGTACTTTGATTACGCTTCCAGTCATCGCTGGTATCGCACATTTGATATTCTAATCCAACGATTCTCTCTGTTTAAAAGCTCACTTCGGTGAGCTTTTTGCGTTTGGGCTTTATCTACGCAGCATAACCAACTTCGCATCAATGCCTTGGGGCATATGGGCCTGTGTTTCGTGCTGTTTTCCCTTACCAACCGTCTCGCCATTACAACAAAAAGCCATGTTCTCAACATCACCGTGCGGTATTTATCTCGCCGGATAATTCTGCTGTTTAAAACGGCCTAGCAGCGGCGTAGACTCCTCGTTTAGATAATTAGAACCGTAATGCTATTCGCTACTTAATTACAAGCGACACAAGCTTTCCTAGAACGCAGGAAATACTCCTAGTAGAACAACCTTCACAATTGGTGATTGGTGATTGGTGATTGGTGATTGGTGATTGGTGATTGGTGATTGGTGATTGGTGATTGGTGATTGGTGATTGGTGATTGGTGATTCTGAACCTATTAGTCGCGACCAGCAAGAAAATTCTCGAGCAATAGACGTAACCTAGATAGACACTTCTATCAAACATCGAAGGAAAACAGACAAAATATGGAACAGAGTAAAAACAAAAAAACGGAGCTGGTTGGCTCCGTTTATTTTAATGCAGTGTCCCTTCTATACGGCTAAGCGTTTAGAAGAAGTACTTGAAGCGTACACGTGCGCCTAAGTCACCGTCTTCATCGTAAGTATCGATGTCAGACGTTTGTTTTGAGTAGTATGTACCTAGGTAGATAGAGAAATCATCAACTTCTAGCACATCAGCAAACTCGTAAGATGCGTATACAGTATCCACTTTCGCGTTACCGTTTACTGTCGTAGCGATCTTGTCTTTTTCGTAATCGTTGTTCGCGTGAATGTAGCCTAGACCGAAGCCTTTGAACAATGCGTTCACACCTACTGTCATGTTTGTTTCGTCAACAGCGTCCATGTAAGCAAAGTTGGCAATCAAGTTCCAGTCATTTGCTTGGTACTTAGTTGTGAAACCAAAGCCTAGACGGTTAGAAATATCAACCAACCCGTTGCCAGAGTCAACTACCACTGCATCTTTAACTAGGTTACCTTCCATCGACGCTGCGATGCTGAAGTTATTTACTGTGTAAGACACGACTGGACGTAGTAGTACAGAGTCTTTAGTTAAATCGCGTTCGATTGTTGCACCGTGGTACTTATCTCCAGAGAACAACACATCACGTGGACCAATCATAGAAGCAAGTTCAAGGTAAAGGTTACCAAAAGATTGGCTGTACATTAGCTGACCGCTTGAACCACGACCACGACCTTCTTTCATTTGGTATACGTACGCTGCGCCATCAATATATAGATCGTTTGCGGTGTCGCCAGTGTAGTCTAGGAAGGTATCTTGACCAACAGGGAACATATCGAACGCTTCGAAACGGCCCATACGTAGGTTCCAACCATCTTTCGCGCCAAAGCCAAACCACGCATCATCTAGACCAACATTACCGTCACTTTTCATTAGTGGCTGTGCGTTGAACTGGAATACGTGACCCGTGTCGGTGTAACGTTCACCGTAGAAAGCAACAAGAATGCGACCAGTTTGGTCAAACTCACTGTTGGTTTCGCCTAGAACGTTTTCATTACTGTCACGATTTTGGAAGTTGAAGTCAAATTCAACGTCACCACCGATAGAGAAGTTGCCTTGCTCGTTGTCTACGATGCTGATACCAGCGTTTGCCGCCATTGCAGAAGAGATAAGTACTGCAGCTAGCGATAGTTTGAACGTATTTTTCATTATTAACCCCAAGGATTGTAATTAACTATTTTTGTTATTTTTTAAAAGCTATCGAGTTGTCGCGAATAAGCCTCGTTAAAAACTTTGATAACTCATTCACTCATGACATCACTCAATAGTTTGAAAATCATGCACCGAATGAACGAGAGAAATTTTCACTAATATCCCGACACGCAGCAATCCTAAGAATTTGAAAATGCCTATCTAAATCACATTTTTATAAAAACACAAAAAACCATTATTTTCAATAACTTAAATATAAATAAATATACATTTAGCTTTAAAAACATTTATTGAGGTAATTTAGGGGAACTTTTTAGCAGATAAATTACTTTAAGTGATCTTTCTCACATAAAGAATAAATCTTCACTACTATTGAAGTTATTGATTATCAGTTTCCAATTTGTAATCACTATGTGAATATATTTTCTAATTATTATCTAAATGAGCACTTTATTTTTTCCACACAATTTGTATTGTTTTTCTATGTCGTTAACCCTTCATTCTCTATAAAGTGACTTTGCTACCAAGTGTAACAACATGCATAAAAGCCCTTGCTATTAGGCTCAAATGGTCTAAGTTAAAGTAAGAAGTTAAAGAGGAGTGATGCAGCTATGAATCAAGCGCTAGAGAAAGACATTGTCGACGCTATGCATCATCTGAATACAGAGCAGCTTCGCGACGTAAAGCGCTTTGTTGAACATCTGTCAACAGCAAAACAGTTGGAAGACTTGGTGACTGATGAAGAGCTAACCATGATTATGGAGCTTAGTGCATCTAAGCTACCATAAACAATAAGCGATACTCCGGGACGAATAAGAAAGACCAGCTCGAAAGCTGGTCTTTCTTATTTCAGCGTTTAGTCGTACCTGATGCCTCTGAGATAATGAACCTTCCCTGAGACATTGCAGCTGTTAAGGCGATTTAAGTCGCGAACAAAAATACGCGATGTAAACACGGTCTCCCCTCGGTCACAAAATATTTCAATACGGAATGGTCCACAAACACACGCACTCTAGGGTCATCACTGTGACGTAATGAGTAACGAATTGAGCCGAACTTCTCTGCATACGTGTCGGTCACGTGCGTTCTATCTAATCACCACTCTTGTTCAGTCCCTGAAAAAGTCATTGTGTCGCCGCGTTCATTGGCAAACTCAAACGAAAATGATGAACCTACTTCCAACTCCAGTTCAAAAGCCGGACTTTTCAATTGATGTTGAGCCGTTAGCTCCTCGTTACTGCTTCTAAGCTTTGCAAGCTCAGCAATGGGTATCTGAAGTAACTTATTGCCCTCGATTTTAAGCTCTCTTGGTAACGTCAGCATATGTGCCCAATAGTTACTATCCGTGGGATATTCGCTTTTGGAGTTACCCAACCACCCCACCAAAATGCGTCGCCCCTCATTATCACAATAGGTTTGAGGTGCATAGAAATCAAAGCCTTTATCAAGTTCAAAATAGCCATGATGTTCAAACTTGTTATTCTCGGTATCTATTGGCTTGCCAACCATATAGACCACAGAAAATACATTGTTAAAGTCATATTTGCTTTCAGAAGAAACGCCTTGAGGAGAGAATATGAGCACGCCGTTCTGTGCATCTTCATAGTAATTCGGGCACTCCCACATATACCCAAACTCACTCAAACCAATGTCCACCTCTCCCCTGTATTGAAAATCGTCGATCCGTTTACCGTGATAGAGCGCCAACTTACCTTGGTGCTCATGACTTTCGGCACCGATTAGCATGAAATAATCATCGCCCCGACAAAATGTGACAGGGTCACGCATATTGTGCGTATAGTGCTTAGGATTATAGTCAACGACAACACCTTTTTTCTCTACTTTGCCTTCTTTATCCATCACAGCAAGAACTTTTGTTGGGTATCCACTATCGGGTTCACAGACTAAATGTCCAGTATAAAGAAGGTTAAGCTTCTCACCCTCTACAACCGCGACACCAGTATGGCAGCCGTGTTGGTCGTAACTTTGGTCGGGATACAGTGCGACTCCCCTATCTCTAAAGTGCACAAAATCCTTAGTAGACACATGATACCAATGCTTAAGTCCATGTACTGGCCCTAATGGAAACCATTGATAGAAGATATGATGTTCGCCATTAAAGCAACTGAGCCCATTAGGGTCATTAACCAGCCCATGTTTGGGCGCTATATGGTAGCTCGGATAATAAAGGTCATTTTTCGCCAATGACCCAATATGTTCCAAAGCTCATTGATGCCACGACTGACACCCAAACTCTCTACCAATTGGCTTTCGGAAGGCAATTTCGAGCCTTGCGGGTATAGCCCTTCGTCGATACGTTGTTTTAGCGTATCGGCCACTTGAATATATAAAGGCTGTAGAGATTTTGATTCCATATCCAGTTAGTGACTCCGCTGATGAAGGGACGCTTTGACGCTAATCTTGCTTTGATATTGAGAATTAGACAAGGTCTTTTGTAAGCAGTCAAAGATCTCTGACGCTAATTCGACGCAATTTTGCTCTATTGAGTCTATCTGCAATGGCAAGCAATCTAATATGGCATAATTGTCAAACGTCGCAATTCGCATCCGTTCGTTGATTGCGGTAGCAAATAGGTCGTGTTCATTAAGATAGCGCAGTACCCCTTCTAATAATGAATAAGAGGCCGTAAATAAGCAGTGAGGCAATCGACCAAGTTCATCAACACACACAGCCATCATGTCGTAACCACTTGAAGGCTGATAATCACCATTGAACACTAAGTCCTGATTCAACGGAATTTGGTTTGTAGCTAACGCATCTACATAACCTTGATAGCGTTCTTTACTTGGTGAAAGTTCTAATTGTCCACCAATAAAAACACACTCTGCCACGTTTTTCGTATGTTTCGTCAATAACAGTCTCGTTGCATCGTAAGCGTCAGTGGTCACCATATTAAAATCTGAAGATTCGAACGAACGGTCAAAGAAAACAAGCGGAAGATCGTCAGGTAGTCCGCGATAGAAAGCATCACTGGTAAGACAAGAAGCAATCATAATGCCATCGACTTGACGTGAGATCAGATTGTCGACTGCGCGCATTTCTGTTTCTGGATCATCATCGGTTGAAGCCAGCAATAACTGATAGCCTGATGCTAAGCAAAGGCGCTCTAATTCTTTAGCAATAGACGCAAAACCAAGGTTGAGTAGGTCGGGAATCACCAGTCCAAACGTAGAACTCTTTTTCGATTTTAGCGCTCGTGCATAAACGCTGGGCGAATAGTTATTCTCTTGCACAACATGCAATACTCTCTCCACGGTCTCTTTCGTGATTCGATGCTTTTCTGCATGTCCATTCAAGACAAAGCTCACTGTGGATTTCGACACACCAGCAAGTTGTGCGATATCTGCAAGTTTTAGTTTTTTGCTCATTCCTTTCTACTCATCCGCTCAATCAATTTGATCTTATTGGTCTAAAAGATCGTGTTTGAGATCACAAATCTATTTTCAATCTATTCGTGGATTATTAAAACACATTTTCTTTGCTAAATCGATTTAGTAAACTAAAAACAACTTAATTAATACAGGATTTTTCTAATGAGCAAAGTGTGGGTAACCGGAGACGCTGTTGTAGACTTAATACCAGATACAGCAACAACCTATTTGAAATGCCCAGGAGGCGCACCCGCAAACGTCGCAGTAGCCATCGCACGCCTCGGAGGCAACACCGGATTCTTTGGCCGCGTCGGACAAGACCCGCTAGGTCGCTTTATGAAACAAACCTTGAGCAACGAAAACGTCAATACCGACTATATGCTGCTTGATGAAGAACAACGTACATCTACCGTTATTGTCGACTTAGATGACAGCGGTGAGCGCAGCTTTACTTTTATGGTTAAGCCTAGTGCCGACCAGTTTATGCAGAAAAGTGATATTCCGGCTTTCGATAAAGGTGAGTGGCTACATGTGTGCTCTATCGCGCTTGCCAACGAACCGAGTCGCAGTTCAACCATTGAAGCCATGAAGCAAATTAAGGCTGCTGGGGGTTTTGTTAGCTTCGACCCTAATCTTCGTGATGAAGTCTGGGGCGATCAAAGCTTGATCAAACCAGTATGTCGCGAAGCCATTATGTTAGCCGACGTAGTGAAATTTTCAGACGATGAACTGATGTTCCTCACCGATACCAAAACGTTAGAGTCTGGTATTGAAGCACTGGAGCCTTTTAACAATACGTTAGTGTTGATCACGCAAGGAGCGAAAGGTGCGCTGGTCATTCGCGGTGCACAGCAAGAACTGATCGCAGGCACTCCTGTGCAACCTGTTGATACAACGGGCGCCGGGGATGCCTTTGTGGGTGGTCTGCTTACACGCTTATCGAAAACAGAAAGTTGGGTAAATGACGAAACCATTCGCGACGCAGTTCGTTGGGCTAATGGTTGTGGAGCATTGGCGACCACCCAAAAAGGCGCTATGACTGCATTACCTAATGAGAGTGTGCTCTTGGAGTACATTAAGTAATTCCTCACACGAAACAAAAAACGCCTAACATACTCGATGTTAAGCGTTTTTTGTAATCTGTTGTTGGGAAAGAATACTAAACTGACTCGACACACTGCTCTATCAAAACTTCTGGGCTCTTCCATGTATAGATATACTCATCAACATGACGTCCACATGGCGATTCGCCGCGCTGCTTCAGTGCTTTTTTCGCACCGATGGATTCGTAGAACTTAATAGCGTTCGTATTGTCTGCTAGGACTTCCAGAAAAACACCATTATCTGGATAGTACTTACTAGCCCATTCCATCGCCAACGCAATCAGTTTCTTTGCCACACCTTTACCTTGTGCACTCGCTCTGACGTGAAGATTATCGATGATGGTGCCAAAATCGACGTTATGATTACCAAACAAACAGATAAAACCGGCTAATTCGCCTTGATGTTCAGCAATAATGACATGTTGGCTAAAAGGAGGGTTTAATAGTCGGGTTTGCCAAACCAGTAATTTGTCTTCAAGAACCGATTCGTCTAAATAAGACTGACGCATGATGCCTTTATAGGCTCTTTGCCAGCTAATCGCATGAAGTTCTGCCACCCTTTGGTAATCAGCATATTCTGCTACTCTAAATTCCATTTTATAGTACCTACTGCTTAACTTTTTACATATCCTTTCATTACATACTAATTATCTACCACCAAAATGCAATCCATGCTGAACAAGTAATAGGTAATTTGCACAAAAAAAGGGAGATCTTTCACGATCTCCCTTTATAAGAATGATTACTGGCCAACTGGCAGAATATTCCGCTAGCAATAAGCTCGTGCGAATTTACCAGCACAAGTCACGCTGTAGTTGCCCGCTGAAGCTGGAATAAACACTGAATCGCCACGCTCCACCGTCATGGTTTCGCCGTCTAGATGCGTCAATACAATTGGCTCATCTAATGGCAATAGAATTTCTGGTGTTGTGACATTAACAAATCGATCTTGCTGATTTACGTAAACGCTAAATTTGAAATCGTCTACCGGGATCGGATAGTGCTCTGCGCCGTTATCCAATTCAGGTTGAGTTAACAGCTCATCACGCAGCTTAGGTTCGAAAATAGTGCAAGAGGCCAACTCTTCAACATCAATATGCTTTGGTGTTAGACCCGCGCGAAGCACATTGTCTGAGCTCGCCATAATTTCAAGCCCAGTACCACGGCAGTAGGCGTGTGGAGTACAAGCATGTAGGAACATAGCTTCACCCGGCTCAAGCGTAAGGACGTTCAAGAATAATGGTGAGAAAAGGCCGATATCACCAGGGTAAAGATCTTTCAGCCATAAGATGAGCTCAAACGTCTCATCGCCTTGCTTGGTCTTAGCAAAAGCGAGCAACTTATCTAATGCCACATCTTTTGTCTGACCTTCAAGCTGCAGCATGCTAACAAACAACGCCTCTAGACCTTGCGCGTTTAGTGACATTTTATACGCGTCAACAAGAGGTGTTAACTCTTCGATATCAAGCTGTTCGAAGTTAGTTAAGATCTCTTCATAACCACGGAAACCATTCATTGCTTGGTAACGCGTCAGTGCGTAGACCAACTCTGGTTTGTGGTTTGGATCTTTATAGTTACGGTTTGCCGCATTGCGCGCGATACCCGCAGCTTCTTCCTTGGCGAAACCCTCCTCAGCTTGAGCTTTACTCGGATGAACCTGAATAGACAGAGCACTCGCTGCAGCCAGCACTTTAAACAAATAAGGAAGTTCACCAAATTTTTTACTGATGGCTTCGCTTAGAACGGCCGTGTGATTATTCGCAACAAATTGATCAAGACGTAAAGTCTCATCGGCAGTGACCACTTCAGAGCAGCCGCCAGAATGTGCGCCCATCCAAATTTCAGCTTGTGGTTTGTTGTCAGGGTTGGCAATACCAAACAGAGTATTAATAGAAGTCACGCTACCCCAAGCATAATCTTGGATTACGTTCTGCATAGGTAAGAAATGTTGATGTTTCATTGTTCAGTCCAAGCGATTATTAAATTATTCTGAGCAGCAATGTATCTCAATCGTGGTATCAAGATTTTGATCGCTCTCATTTTGTCAGCACAAATTAGCAGACTTTAGAGAAAAACTGTATAGTTTTTAAGTCAGCGATTGAAAAAAGATATTCAATAGTGAGGTCGTATTGAGCGAAAGACAAAAATTAATTAACCCACTGTAATTAATAGGCTTTATGTCAACTATAACCATCTTCACCATTGAGGGTACAACGAGAAGCGCGCGAAAACCAAAATACACCCAATGTACAATTTGGTTTATTGCTTCTAGACAAATTCCGATGAAAATAAAAAAGCCCCCTCGGGCTCGAATCGAGGGGGCTTATAATATCCGACGAAACGTCGTGCTATTTCGCTACTTCAGCGATGATAGCTTCCAATTTGTCTAAACCTTGCGCCAACACATCTGATTCAATCGTTAATGGAGGAAGCAAACGAATAACATTGGCTTTCACGCCGCAAGACAACAGAATTAAACCGTTTTCTTGTGCTTTGCTAATCACCGCTTTGGTAACATCTTGAAGTGGTTGCCCCGATTGTGGATCGGTAAACTCAATCGCCATCATTGCGCCAATGGTGCGAATCTCACCAATCGCAGGCACCGTTTTTTGAAGCTCAGTCATACGTGCATTAACCACTTCACCAATACCTTGGGCTTTAGCGCATAGCTGCTCTTCTTCAATTATCTTAAGCACTTCCAAACCGGCAACACAGCCTAATGGAGAACCAGCGTAAGTACCGCCTAAACCACCTGGCAACGCAGAATCCATGACTTGCGCTTTACCTACAACAGCAGAGATTGGGAAACCACCAGCAATGCCTTTCGCCATGGTCATCATATCGGGTTCAATATCCAGATGCTCCGTGGCGAACATTTTGCCGGTGCGAGCAAAACCTGTTTGGATTTCATCTGCTATCAACAAGATACCATGCTGGTCACAAAGGCTGCGTAGTGCCTGAGCAAATTCCGCTGGCGCTTGGTAAAAACCACCCTCGCCCTGTACAGGCTCAAAAATGATCGCAGCAACGCGACTAGGTTCAATATCGCAAGCAAACAAATCTTGTAATGCCTGTAAGCTATCTTCTGTGCTGATGCCGTGGAACGCGTTCGGATAAGGCGCATGGTAGATTTCGTTCGGGAAAGGACCAAAGCCCGCTTTGTATGGTGCGATTTTTCCAGTCAATCCCATGGTCAGGTTGGTACGACCGTGAAAACCACCTTTAAAGGCAATGACGCCGCTACGCCCAGTATGAGCACGTGCTACTTTCACCGCATTTTCAACCGCTTCGGCACCCGTTGTTAGGAAAATCGTTTTCTTTTCCGAGTCGCCCGGAGCAATATCAGTAAGCTTTTCTGCCAGCTCAACAAACGATTCATACGGCGTCACCATAGCGCAAGTATGAGAGAAATTGTCGATCTGAGCTTTGACAGCGTCAGTGATGCGCGAGTTGGAGTGACCAGTGTTTGTCACTGCAATACCTGCGGCGAAATCAATATATTTATTGCCCTCGACATCCCACACATGAGCGTTATCCGCTTTCTCCATATAAAGTGGGTACAGTGCGCCCATACCCTGAGCGATAACGTTGCTTCTTCTTTCGTGTAGTTGTTGGTTTTTCATTATTTAATCCTTTATTTGTTCCCGCCAGACGTTTAGTTGCCACCAAAACACAGGTATTTCACATCCATATATTCGTCGATACCCTGCTTCGCACCTTCACGTCCGATACCCGACTGCTTCACGCCGCCAAATGGCGCTAGTTCTGTCGAGATAATGCCTTCATTGATGCCAACCATACCGTATTCCAGTGCTTCTGCTACTTTCCAAACACGGTGGATGTTCTGGCTGTAGAAGTACGACGCCAAACCGTAAATCGTATCGTTCGCCATATCGATAAGTTCTTCGTCCGTCTCAAAACGAATCACCGGAGCTACCGGACCAAAGATCTCTTCTTGAACGATGTCCATGCTATGTTGCACCTCTTTGAGGATGACTGGCTGCATAAACAAACCATCAAGTTGTTTAAGAGCAGAGACAGGCACAGCACCTTGCTCTATCGCGCGGTCAATTAAAGCTTGGATCCCCTGTTTAGCACTTTCACTGATAACAGGGCCGATGTTGACACCTTCATCTAGGCCGTTTCCAACTTTCAACTGCTGTACTGCGGCATCAAATTTCGTTACGAACTCATCGTACACTTTGCTGTGCACATAGAATCGGTTCGCACAGACGCAAGTTTGACCCGCGTTACGGAACTTAGAAGCCATCGCCCCCTGCACAGCGGCATCAATATCAGCATCATCGAAGACGATAAATGGCGCATTACCACCCAGTTCCATTGACGTGCGTTTGATGTCTTTTGCCGCTTGTTGCATTAACACACTGCCCACTTGAGTAGAACCAGTGAAAGACAGCTTGCGAATCAGTGGGTGAGAAGTGAAGATCGCACCTATTTGGCGTGAGCTTTCACCTAGAACCACTTGCAGCGCGTCTTTCGGAATGCCCGCTTGGTAGGCGAGCTCTACAATTGCAAATGCACACAGCGGCGTGGAATCTGATGGCTTAACGACGAAACTACAACCGGCAGCCAATGCAGGGCCAGCTTTACGCGTGATCATAGCGATAGGGAAGTTCCACGGCGTTATCGCACATGCGACACCAATGGGTTGCTTGATGGTGACCAAGCGCTTATCTGCCGTTGGCCCCGGAATAGAGTCACCGTAGGTACGTTTGGCTTCTTCAGCAAACCATTCAATGAAGCTCGCACCATACAAAACCTCACCCGCAGCTTCTGCCAATGGCTTACCTTGTTCAACGGTCATAATGCGAGCAAGGTCGTCTTTGTTCTCAAGAATCAGTTGATACCAGCGGTTTAATAATACTGCGCGCGACTTAGCCGGCACTTTAGCCCACTCTTTTTGCGCCACATTAGCTCGCTCAATAGCATCCATCAACTCCGGTTCTGATGATATAGGAGCATGACCCACAAGTTCACCTGTTGCTGGATTGGTCACGGCTACTGCGTTGTCCGCTGCCGTGACCATAAAAGAGAGTAAGCTCTTATTATTTATTTGCTGCATGGTAATTCCTTTTGTTCCTACTCCTAGCCTTCACTAGGAATGCTGTGGATAAAAAGCAGATGAATCCTAAGCGGGAATCTGCTGAGTAATGCAGTGAATATTGCCACCGCCTAGTAAAACCTCTCGTGTTGGTATGCCAACAACTTGATAATTGGGGAGCGCTTTTGTCAAAATTTCGATAGCAATATCGTCATACTGGTCATCAAGTAATGGCAAAAAGATATGCTCGTTCACCATCAAAAAGTTAGCATAGGAAGCACTTAGTCGCTCACCTTCGTGACGATTCATACCATCGCTTGATTCAATGCCGTTCGCTTCTTCCTGCGAATAGTAAAGCGGACCTGGAACAGGGATTTTAACAATCTCAATGCTTCGACCTTGTGCATCGGTTTGTTCACTGAGCGCGGCGTGCGCTTCACGTGATAACTTAAATTGCGGATCGAAGGGATCATCCGTCCAGCTAAGTACCACTTTTGCTGGAGCGACAACGTGAAGTAAGTTGTCGACATGCCCATCCGTTTCATCATTAGACAACCCGTTTGGAAGCCAGACGACCTTTTCGATACCAAGATACTCGGCTAATAGCGCTTCTATCTGTTGTTTACTGAGTTCTGGGTTACGCCCCGGGCTCAATAAGCATTCTTCAGTCGTATATAGCGTGCCGTCGCCATCGGTATGGATCGCCCCTCCTTCTAGAACAAAAGGCGCGCGATAATGATCGATTCCCAACACATCACAGACGGATGCCGCAACTTTATCGTCGTCACTCCAGTCTTCGTAAAGGCCGTTAAACTCGCCTCCCCAAGCATTGAATTTCCAACTGACGCCGCGTCTCTGTCCCGATGAATTCACCACAACAGTAGGACCGATGTCGCGCATCCAAGAATCGTTAAAGGCCATTTCAACCAGTTTGACGGATGGGTGCAGCATGCTTCTTGCGGTTTCATATTGTGATGAACTGACCGCAACAGAAACAGACACCACATCTGCAATCGCATTCGCCACGTTCGCAAAGGTTTGTTGCGCTGGTTTCGCGCTCGCGCGCCAATTATCGCGACGCTCTGGCCATGCCAACCATACCTCTCTGACTGGTTCATATTCAGCGGGAAAATAGAAACCGTCTTGCTTTGGGGTCGTATCAAGTTTCATCGGCAGCCTCGTTACTTAGCTAAGCTCATCACGTCTTGATAAAGATCTGGGCGACGATCTCGGAACAGCCCCCAAGCATGACGCGCTTGCGCTGTAGCTTGTAGATCAATGTCTGCATAGATGATGGTTTCACCCTCTCTTGGTGCTTCTGCTAACTTTGCGCCAGTATGATCGGTAATAAATGATGAGCCATAGAAGGTGGTTTCGATGCCATCATCCACCTCTACCCCAACGCGGTTGGACGCGATAACAGGGACAAGATTGGCCGCAGAGTGGCCTTGCATCGTGCGTTGCCAATGGTCACGTGAATCCAAAGATAAATCTTGCGGCTCAGAACCAATAGCGGTTGGATATAAGATAGCTTCAGCGCCGTTGAGCACTAGACAACGTGCCAGTTCAGGGAACCATTGATCCCAACAAATCCCCGCACCGAAAGTGCCGAACTGAGTCTTCCATACTTTAAATCCTGTATCACCAGGGCTGAAATAGTATTTCTCACTATAGCCAGGACCATCTGGAATATGGGATTTGCGGTAGTTTTCTAGTACCGTACCGTCGGAGTCTATCATCACTAAAGAGTTGAAAAAGGTGTTTCCCGCTTTCTCAAAATAGCTCACTGGAATAACGACATTCAGTTCTTTAGCAAGCACACTAAGCTCTTTGATCAGACGAGAGTTCTCCGTTTCTTCAGCAAGTTCAAAATACTTGGCTTCTTGCTTCTTACAAAAGTAAGGCGCTGCCATGAGTTCCTGAGGGAGTATCACATTCGCACCATTTGCCGCAGCTTCGCGAATCGCACCTTTGATTTTTTCTAGATTCGCGTCTAAATCCCAAGTCTTGGTCAACTGCATCGCAGCAAATTTAACTACTCTACTCATCGGATCTTCCTTTATCTATTCTTTGTTTGAGGCTGACTGAGTGCCTGTCATTGCAGGCACTTCTCGTTGTGTTCTGAATTAGATTGCAAGTTTATCGCGCAGGTTATAGTAAGCCGCGCCCATCGCTGTCATTGGGATAGCAAAGTGACGACCGCCAGGGAACGCTATGTGGGTCAAATCGGCAAAAGCATCAAATCGCTCTGCGTGTCCGGTTAGTGCTTCGGCCAATAATTTTCCAGCTAGGTGAGTACAAGTAACACCGTGACCACTGTAGCCCTGTAGATAATAAATGTTGTCCGCGAACGCACCGAATTGCGGCATGCGGGAATACGTCAGTAAGAAGTTACCCGTCCACTTATAATCAATGCCGATACCTTTGAGTTGTGGGAAGATCTTCTCCATCTTAGGACGAATGATGCCTTCGATGTTTTCTGGGTCGCGAGCACCGTAAACGACACCACCACCGAATAGTAAGCGCTTGTCTGCGCTAAGACGAAAGTAATCCAACAGATAGTTGCAGTCTTCAACACAGTAATCTGATGGTAAGATCTCTTTAAGCTGAGCCTCTGAAAGCGGCTCTGTTGCCACGACTTGAGTACCGCAAGGTATTGCTTTGTTACTGATGTTTGGAGCAAGCCCGCCAAGATAGGCATTCCCAGCTAAAACGATGTATTTCGCTTTCACGCTGCCTTTTTCTGTATAAGCGACAGGATTGACGCCTTTTTCCAACCGTGTCACACCGGATTGTTCGAAGATTTGTCCCCCGAGCGCCGTCACAGCCGCCGCTTCACCTAATGCCAGCTTGAGCGGATGAATATGACCGCCACGCATATCCAGCAAAGCGCCTTTATAAGCGCTTGTACCGACACCGGCTTCCACTTCACTTGCATCCATCATATGAAGCTGATCGTTGCCATAACGTTCCCAGTGCTTTTTGTGCTGTTCTAGACCTTGTAATTGCTTATGATTCAGAGCAGTAAACATCCCGCCCTGCTTGAAATCACAATCAATGTTATGTTTGTCGATAAGGCCGCGAATGATGTCTCCACCTTCAAAAATCATGTTACACAGTGCTTTGGCTTGCTTGTCACCATAGCGACTTTCAATCACATCTACGTCACGGCTATAACTGTTAACAATTTGACCGCCATTACGACCTGTCGCACCAAAGCCAACCTTAGCGTTCTCCAACACCACAACCTTAAAGCCTTTTTCTGCCAAATGAAGCGCTGAAGACAGACCCGAGAACCCCGCGCCAACGACACACACATCACACTCGATATTGTCTTGTAGTTGTGGGTACTCACTTACATTTTGAATTGAGTGAGCATAATATGAATCAGTATGTTTGTTCATGGTTATATTCCTTTCGATTACTGCTTCAGGCTTAAGGTTGGAGACGAATCCATGTCGTCTTGGTTTCAGTGAATTTCTCGATGGCATGAATCGACTTGTCACGTCCATTACCACTCATTTTGAATCCACCAAATGGGACGGTCATATCGCCCTCGTTGTAGTTATTCACCCACACAGAGCCTGCTTGTAACTGTTTAGCCACTCGGTGTACGCGATTAATATTGTCACTCCATAGTGCTGCGCCTAAGCCATACTTGGAGTCATTGGCAATTTCGATGGCTTCTTGCTCTGTTTTAAATGGAATGACGCATAACACAGGTCCAAAAATCTCTTCTTGAGCCACGCGCATGCTATTGTCGACATTGTCGAGAATCACGGGAGCAATAAAAGCACCGTCACCGACTACGTCACCGCCACAGCGCAGCGTTGCCCCTGCCTCTTGACCAAGTTTGACGTAATCCAGCACTTTTTCTTTGTGCTCACGATCGATAAGCGCCCCCATAGAAGACGTAGGGTCCATTGGATCTTTAGGCATGAACGATTGAGCAGCACTGATTACTTTATCGATAAATACATCTTTGATGCTTTCGTGAACCAAAAGGCGTGTTGCTGCTACGCATACTTCACCCTGGTTATAGAAACAGCCTGCCGCCGTTTCAGCAGCCGCTCGCTCCAGATCGGCATAATCTTCAAATACGATATTGGCGTTCTTGCCCCCCGCTTCGGCCCAAACACGTTTTAGGTTCGTTTCACCCGAGGCAATCATAAGATGACCAGCGACTCGGGTAGATCCAGTAAAGGTAATACAATCAACATCATCGTGGCGTGCCAGCGCTTCGCCCGCTTCATAACCATAACCAGTAATAACTTGAAAGACACCTGCTGGAATACCAGCTTGATTTGCCAGCTTTCCTAGAAAGATTGCCGTCAGCGACGACTTTTCAGATGGTTTTAGAATAACGCTGTTACCTGCCGCTAACGCTGGACCTAATTTCCAACAACCAATCCATAGCGGGAAGTTCCATGGCACGACAGCAGCAACAACTCCGATCGCTTGATGAGAGATAAAGGCATGAACATCCTTTTCTGTTGGTGCCACTTCACCATACACTTTGTCGATAGCCTCGGCATACCAACGAATAGACTTTGCAGCACCGGGAATATCCGTTGACACGCTATGTGCGATCGGCTTACCAGTATCGAGCGTTTCCAGTAGCGCTAACTCTTCGATATTGTCATCTATGAGTGCGGCAAATTTTAACAATACGTCTTTACGTGCTGCTGGAGCAATTTGGCTCCATTCTCCTTGTTTAAATGCTTGTCTGGCGTAATCTACAGCACAATCAACATCGGCAGCTTGGCAGCGCGCAATGTTGGCAATGATTTCATCGGTAGCTGGGTTGACAACCTCTAGCGTTTTGCCATCTACTGCTGCGGTGTACTCACCGTTTAGAAATGCTCTTTGCTCAATATTTAGAGCATTTCGTTGTTCAATCCATTGTTGCTGCGTTTTCATACGCTCTCCTTGCTTACCTCAAGGCGCTAGAATGCTTTGGGCGTGTGTGCACTTATCATTCTGCAAGCCTTATCGGAGTGATTAGTAAATTTATGCGGGATAGTCGTATCAATAACGTAGGACTCCCCCGCCTTTATTAGGTAGGTTTCTCCGTTATACTCAAGTTCAACTTCACCACTTAATACCGTGCCGACTTCTTCACCTTCGTGTTTGATATTAGAGGAGCCCGTTGTACTGTTAGGAGCATACTCTTCAATCAGAAAGCCGATTTCTTGCTTATTGCTGCCATTGTTAACCAACTTCATTGAGACATTTTCACTGCCTATTTCAATGAGATCTTCTGGTTTAATCACGACCTTTATTTCTTTATTCTCTTGTTGCTCAAACGTAAAAAACTCAGAAAGAGACAACGAAAAAACGTTCACTATTTTTTGCAAAGAACTCACCGAAGGACTTACTTTGCCATTCTCGATTGAGGAAATAGCGCTGTGGGTAATGCCTGCTCTTTCTGCCAACTCTCGCTGTGAAAGTCCGCGCTCTTTTCTTAGTTGAGCGATATTTTTACCAATCTGGTGGTTATCCATGCATTCAGCCTCTAAGTTACTTTGAAGCTGACATAATAAATTCTTTAAATAAAATTTGTGAGAAATGATTGTGTGTCGCTTGCCATTCTGGGTGCCACTGCACGCCAACAAAATATTTTTGACCAGGCAAACTAAACGCTTCTACCAGACCATCAGGCGCTCTAGCTTCTACTTTCAGTGTTGCCGCCAACTTTTCAACCCCCTGATTATGAAGAGTATTTACTTCAAATCTCTCTATTTGATTCCACTTCGCTTTGACTAACCATTGTTGGAATACGCCGTCATTTTCAACATGGACAAAATGAGCTGGCGCGTATTTCTCATTGAAATCTTTTGATTCGCTTTCACGATGATCATCGAATCCCGCTTCATGTACTGCTGGGTTTAAGCTGCCGCCTAGCGCCACGTTCATCTCTTGGAACCCACGACAAACACCAAGACATGGGATGTTCATATCTATTGCACGACGTATCAGCTGAATCGCTAACTCGTCCCGCGCCTCGTCTTTCTTTAGTTCCTCATGGGTAGCGTTGTAACGATAAGGCGCAACATTAGAATGACTTCCCGGGAATAACAGCCCGTCACATACCGCCAATATTTTCTCTAATTCGCTTTCTTCTATTACCGATGGAAGAATAATGGGTATGCCACCGAAATCTTTCACAGCTTGAAGGTAAAACTCATTCAATGCCTGTATCTGATATCCAGCGAGCTCTTTCTGGCAGCTTATGAGTCCTATTATTGGCTTTCTTATCTCAGACATTGTCACACTCACGTTCGATTTATTTAACAAATAACCGTACAATCCATGTACAAAATTATCAACACTAGTGTTCTAAATAGGTTCCATTTCGTGACTTCGACCTCTATTTTGTTCAAAAAAAAAGCTAATTTCGCTCGATACATTGAGCAAAAGACGATCAGCTGTTACAAATTAGTTAACACTTAACACGATTGGAATAATAATCGTGATGCACAAATATCAATAAAAACAACAATATAAGTTTATAAAGCAGCCAAGAGCCTCATTTAGAAAATGGGCTTTGTGTTCATTTTGTTAAACACTTAGCGAATTATTGTTCGAAACATGAGGCCACTAGGAGTAGTAAAGATGGATACCTATTTACAGGAAGTTAAAAATTTTAGACAAAGTTGGCCAGAAATTAAGTACGTTGACCTTATATTCACTGATGTAAACGCCACGCCTCGTGGTAAGCGAATCCCTGTAGATTCGTTGGAGAAGTTAGTAAAAGGGGTCGCTCTTCCTCTTTCTACTATTACTCTCGATACTAAGGGGGCTGTGGTCGAATCTGCCGGCCTGGGCGAAGATTTGGGCGAGCCCGACAATCTTTGTTTCCCTGTCGCAGGCACACTTCTGCCAACTGCCAAAGACGGCACCGGACAGCTTCTATTAAATATGATGGAAGATGACGGTAAAACGCCTCACCGTCTTTTTATTCGTAACATCATCGACCGTATGTTGAATACATTGCATTCGAAAGGCATGTTTCCCGTTGTCGCTCTTGAACTTGAGTTCTATCTGATCGACAAAGAGCGCGGCGAAAATGGCGAACTGCAAACGGCCATCAATCCAACAAAGAATAGACGTGAAACAGACACTGAAGTCTACGATGTTGACGGACTGGATGATTATGCTGATTTCTTAGCAGAGCTAAACCTAGCGGCGACTGAACAAGGTTTACATACCGCAGGGGCGCTGTCTGAATCTGCACCAGGCCAGTTTGAAATCAACTTCGATCACTCTCAAGACGTACTGCGTGTGTGCGATGAAATCATTTTTTCTAAGCGTCTTATTAAGCAAATCGCCCACAAACACGGCTTTGATGCCACTTTCATGGCCAAACCTTTCCTTGAAGAAGCAGGCAACGGGCAACACATGCACATCAGCCTTATTGATGATCAGGGTGATAACCTGTTTACCAACAAAGAAGACGACACTGCAAGTCCACTGTTCTACCGAACGATGGCCGCCATGTTGTCACAGATTTCGGATGCGATGGCGCTGTTATGCCCTAATGTAAACTCTTACCGCCGCTTTGTGCCTGGTGCCTACGTACCAACGAAAGCAGACTGGGGTGAGAACCATCGAGGCGTCGCCCTTCGTGTTCCAATTAGCGATGGTAAAAACCGTCGTATTGAACACCGCATCGCAGGTGCGGATGTCAATCCATACATTCTCGCTGCAGTAGTACTTTCAGCCGTATTAGCGAGTGATAACTATACCCAAGACCAATGCCCACCAGCTCTTAGCGACAACGCCGTAGACTTGCCAACACGCATGTCTGATGCACTGACTCAGCTTGAAGCCAGTGAATTAGGAGCGTTTTTCTCGCAAGACTTTATTGACATGTATCTCGCTTGTAAACGAAGTGAACTGGCCGAATTCGAACGCATAATTACGCCGTTAGAAATTGATTGGATGCTTCACTCTGCATAACAAAAGGAATGAGTTGTATGGCTACGCAGACAAAGGCGCTGGAGGCGCCGCTCAAAATAAGCAGTAAGCACCTGGCGGTTAGCCCTGTTACCGACATCGTTAGTACTGGTATTTGCACTAACCACACACCGCACTGTTGAAGTTCTATTTAGTGGCACCATTGCTGGCGTGTTACTACTCGATCCCACTCAAGCCGTTGAGCAAATCGTTGGCATTTCAATGGATGTGATGATGAATGAAACCATTGCATGGATCATTCTCGTCTGCGGTCTAATGGGCGGGCTGATTGCTGTTTTGGAAAAAGGCGGCAGTATTCTTAGCTTCAGCGATATGCTGGTCAATAAGGTCAAAAGTCGAAATCAGTCGCTACTGATGACTTTCCTCTTAGGCATTCTTATTTTTATCGATGATTACTTAAATGCGATTGCCATTTCGTCTTCTATGAAAAAAATCACGGATGGCTACCAAGTCTCTCGAGAAAAGCTAGCCTATCTGGTGGACTCAACCGCTGCGCCTATCTGTATTCTTGTTCCAATTTCAACATGGGCGATTTTCTTTAGTTCACTTCTCGAGGCCAACGATGTCGCAGAGCCTGGACAAGGCATTGCCGCTTATATCCAAGCGATTCCTTATATGGCTTACGGGTGGGTAACATTGGCGATTGTTTTCCTTGTTGCCATCGGTAAAATGCCAGATCTCGGTGCAATGAAAAAGGCCGAAGAGCGTGCTAGAAATGATCAAGTCAAACCAGATGGTGCGACAGACATCGACTTTGGTGCTGATATCAAAGCGCACTCCAATCCGACTATGGGGCTGATTAATTTCCTACTGCCAATGGTGGTACCGGTTGGCGCCTCTTGGTATTTTGGTATCGACTTGTTAGCGGGTGTTTTTGTCGCGATTGTCTTTACCATCTGCTTCTACGGCATCCAAAAACTGGTCACGATGAATGAGCTGTTTGACGCAGTATACGATGGCATTAAAGTGATGCTACTGCCATTAGCAACGGTTATTGGCGGCTTTATGCTCAAGAGTGTTAATGACTCATTAGGCCTCACACAATTTGTTATCGAAACGGTAAGCCCTTACCATCGGCACAATACTTCCCCGCTTTGATCTTCTTAGTGACTGGCGGTCTGGTGTTTGCTTCCGCTTCTTCTTGGGGCACGTTCGCTGTTGCTATGCCGATCATTCTGCCTTTGGCAGAGCAAATTGGCGTACCACTGCATCTAACTACGCAGCAATGCTGTCCGCATCGGCAGCAGGAAGCCACTCCTGCTTCTTTAGTGACTCTACCGTCCTCTCCGCTCAAGGTTCTGGCTGCACATCAATGCAACATGCCATTACCCAGTTCCCTTACGCATTGATTGGTATTGTCGCCACCACATTATTCTTTATTGTCGTTGCCTAGCAGCGAATTAAGAAAACCAAAGGGATACCTACTCAGCGGGCATCCCTTTTTTTGCTGTTTTATTACCCAGTTTTATAATCTTTGCGCAACAATACCATTCCCTTTTTCCTACAAATCATTTCTTTCCGATCACAAGCCATTTGCACGGAATAACACCACATTCAGTAAGTTATTGTAAAACTCCTCCTTGCCTATTCGTTTCTTTGATTTAAATCAATTTCGTCGAAATGATTTTGCTGTTTTATTGAAATATAAACACCCATACCGTGACCAAATTAACAAAGTGTACGGCTATATATTGGATGTGGGTAATGTCAGTTATTTTCCTTCTTTGCATCAGCAAAAGGGATATTTTAGAAATGGAGAAGAACATGAAACACCATAGTGGCGAAGGAAAAGGGCAATGCCCAGTGATGCACGGCAGTCATACTCGAGTCGGTGGAAAAGGTACGCAAAACCGACAATGGTGGCCAAATCAACTCAATCTTAGAATTCTTCATCAGAATGATCAAAAAGGTAACCCTTACGATCCGTCCTTTGACTATAAAAAAGCATTTCTTACTCTTGACCTGAAAGAAGTTAAGCAAGCGATCGAAGCCGTTCTTACTGACTCAAAAGATTGGTGGCCTGCCGACTATGGTCATTATGGTCCATTTATGATTCGTATGGCCTGGCACTCAGCAGGTACATATCGCACAGCAGATGGTCGAGGCGGTGCCAACTCAGGTAACCAACGTTTTGCTCCATTAAACAGTTGGCCTGACAACGGCAACCTAGATAAAGCTCGCCGTCTACTATGGCCTGTAAAACAAAAATACGGTAAAGCGCTTTCTTGGGCTGATTTGTTTATTCTTGCCGGGAACGTTTCTATTGAATCTATGGGTCTTAAAACCTTCGGTTTTGCTGGTGGTCGTGAAGATATTTGGGAACCAGAAGAAGACGTTTATTGGGGTATGGAAAGTGACTGGCTCGGTGATGAACGTTACTCTGGCGACCGTCAATTAGAAAACCCACTAGCTGCGGTACAAATGGGCCTTATTTATGTCAACCCAGAGGGTCCAAACGGTGAGCCATCGGTTCTCGCATCTGGCCGTGATATTCGTGATACCTTCGCTCGTATGGGTATGGATGATGAAGAAACCGTCGCGCTTGTAGCCGGTGGTCACACCTTTGGTAAATCACACGGTGCAGGCGACCCTGAACTAATGGGACCAGAGCCAGAAGCGGCTCCAATGGAAGAGATGGGCTTTGGTTGGCGCAACAGCTTTGGTAGTGGCCTGGGTGATGACACCACAACCAGTGGTATCGAAGGCGCTTGGACTCCAAACCCAATCCAATGGGACAACGGTTATTTTGATATGTTGTTTGGCTACGATTGGGACCTTGTTAAGAGTCCAGCGGGGGCTTGGCAATGGGTACCTGTTGGCGTTCCAGAAGATCACATGGCACCAAAAGCGCATGATGCATCACAAAAAGTGACCACTATCATGACCACAGCTGACATGGCGATGCGTATGGATCCTATCTATGGTGAGATTTCTAAACGCTTCCACGAAAACCCAGATCAATTTGCTGATGCCTTTGCTCGTGCTTGGTTTAAATTGACTCACCGAGACATGGGACCAAAAGCTCGTTATCTTGGTGAAGAAGTCCCTAGTGAAGATCTAATCTGGCAAGATCCGTTACCAGCGGCCGCTGGTGAACCGATCGATGAAGCAGACATCAAAGCGTTGAAGCAGAAGATTCTTGCTTCGGGTCTAACCGTCTCTGAACTGGTTTACACAGCATGGTCTTCTGCCTCTACCTTTAGGGGGTCAGATTTCCGTGGTGGTGCTAATGGTGCACGTATTCGCTTAGCGCCTCAACGTCACTGGGAAGTCAACCAACCAGCACAACTTGAGCGTGTACTTGCTACGCTTGAGGCCATTCAAGAAGAGTTCAATCAATCTCATGGTAATAAAGTCGTTTCTATCGCTGACCTGATTGTACTAGGTGGTAACGCAGCTATCGAGAAAGCAGCGCTAGAGGCTGGCAACACTATTGAGGTTCCGTTTGCAGCAGGTCGTGTCGACGCACTGGCTTCTCAAACTGATGAAGAATCTTTTGCGGTGCTTGAGCCTATTGTTGACGGTTTCCGCAACTACGCTCAAAAAGCATATACCGTGTCTGAAGAAGACTTACTGTTGGATAAAGCGCAACTACTGACATTAACAGCGCCAGAAATGACGGTTCTTGTGGGTGGTTTACGCGTCCTAGGCGCACACTTTGGTGACAGCGAGCATGGTGTTCTTACCGAGCGTAAAGGCACGCTAACCAATGACTTCTTCGTCAACCTTACCGATATGGACGTAGTATGGCACCCAAGCAACGAAGAAGCTACGGAGTTTGTTGGTCTAGAGCGAGCCACAGGTAACGCTAAATGGAAAGCGACGCGTGCCGACTTGGTCTTCGGCTCTAACTCTCAACTTCGTGCACTTGCAGAAGTTTATGCGTGTGATGACGCCAAAGAAACCTTTATTGGTGACTTTGTATCAGCATGGGTGAAAGTAATGAACGCCGATCGTTTTGATATCTAAACACCATTAGCATGTAATCAAAAGCCACTTGAATATCAAGTGGCTTTCTTCATTATAAACTCGTCAACCGCTTCACTTAATTCCAGTTGAGCACTCTGACTTCATTTCCTTCTTCTGGTTTTCTAGGAATGTTAAGCGACAACAACAGTGAAATCGCAGCCATACCCGCGCCAATATAAAATACGCTGGACGGTGAAATTAGCCAAATAAACCCAAAAGTTACTGGTATAACAACCGCGGCAATATGATTAATCGTAAAGGACACCCCTGCCGTTGAAGCCATGTCTGCTGGATCTGCGATTTTTTGGAAGTACGTCTTAATGGCTAAAGCAAGAGCAAAGAAAAGGTGATCAATAACGTAAAGCGCAGCTGCCCACTCCGCAGTTTGAACCAGCCCATAACCAACAAAAACAAAGATCAATCCCACATATTCAAACATCAGAGCCTTGCGCTCACCAACGACACCAATAAATCGACCAATTTTTTTGGCGAATAAGAAGTTGAACAAGTAGTTAATTAAAAACAGTAGCGTGATGTCAGAAACGCTGTAGCCAAACTTTTCTACCATTAAAAAGCCAGCGAATACTGTAAAAATCTGTCTTCTTGCGCCACTCATAAATGTGAGCGCGTAATAGAGCCAGTAACGCTTGCGCAGCACCAGTTTCTTGGTTTGTGGCGTGGAGGCCTTAAATTGAGGAAAAGCGAACGCAATAAACAGCACCAACACAAAACCTATGCCGCCACTGATTCCGTATACCCATATATAGTCGAGCTTGAACACCTCAACCAAAACCCAAAGCGCACCATAGGTTAATAGCGATGCTAGCGCCCCAACAGAAATCAATTTACCCAGCACTTCAGGGGCTTCTTCTTTATTGAGCCATTGTAGTGATAGGGACTGTTTTAGTGTTTCAAAATAGTGAAACCCTGTTGACATAATTAAGGTCGTGACAAGGAGCCCCGCTACCGATGGAAAAAAACCGGTAATCGCCGTACCAAATGTCAGCAGTAGTAAAGAGACAATCATGAACTTCTGCTCACGAATAAACAGCAAAACAAACACCGTCGTAAATGCGAGAAAGCCTGGTATTTCTCTCACACTTTGCAGTAGACCAATGTCAGAACCATCGAAGTTAGCTTTCTCGATGACAAAGTTGTTGAGCAGTGCCATCCAGCTCGAAAAAGCAATCGGCACTATAATTGAGATAATAATGAGAAAGTTTTTCGGTGTTCGCCATCCATTTACGGTTTGCGTTGAAGACATTTTCAGTTCCTAGGGGGCTGTTTTTTTAGTTTTGAGAAATGTATGCTCACGATCAGACATGAGTTTTAGTGGAGTCTAATACGTTGGCACTGATAAATAAATTAAAAGTCACCACATGTAACTTGTGCAACTTCGTCGAGCCACCCTTTGCTTATTATGAGATGGAAAGCATCTACACCGTAAAACAGTGGCAACAGAAGACTGAGTGGTTAAAACGCACTCTGACCACGCTCGATTCCGACATAATCGCATTTCAGGAAGTGTTTTCTGTCGAGACTTTGCAAACATTACTCAAGGATCTTGGCTACCCCTACTTCAGTTACAACCTGCAACCGAACATCGAGGCCGGGTATATTTACTCTCGCCCAGCATTAGCATTTGCGTCGCGTTACCCTATCATTCAACACCCTAACCTCACCGCCCTGACACCGTTTGAAGGGGAGTTTAGTCGACCTGTGCTGCACATCACTGTCAGCGTTGACGGGATGGGTGAACTTGATCTGTACAATGTCCATCTTAAGTCAAAGAGGCCAACTTTGCCCGATGAGGCGTTAGAGAACACGGATAATGTTGAAGCGTGGCTGATTGAAACCCAGGGGCAGGTGCTATCATCATTACTGCGGGTGCAAGAAGCAGCGGCTTTACATCAAGCGATAGCGCGGCACAAATTACAGTTTCAGCGGCCATTTATCCTGTTGGGCGACTTTAATAACAATATTGACAGTCACGAGTTCTCGCCATTTAGAAGTCAGTTCCGCCCTCGAAAAAGAGACAGCATTACCGATGTTAAGCCCTATCATTTTCACGACAGTTGGGCACTGATACCAAAAGGACAGCCTACTCGCCCAGTAGATAAGATAACGTCGCCTATCACCCATTATTATGGTGAGTCAGGCAGTCGGCTCGATCATATTCTTGTCTCTAGCGAATTCAATCCCAACTATGTTTTATCTATGTTTGAGGTCACTGATTATCAGCTGACCAACCAACATATTATTGACCCAATATTTGGTATCGATGACATCAGCACGGATCACGCTTTGGTTTCCATCACCTTTGAGACACGAGATTAATCTGAATCAATACCATAAACCACTTGCTAAAGATAAAAAATTCAATTAGTTATAAAGGTTACTTACATCACAAGCGAGGAGGCTGGCATGAACGTTATTATTCGACCAACAGAACTACGAGACGCAGAGGGTCTGAGTCAGCTCTATTCGCAACCAAAAGCACAACGAGAAACCCTACAACTGCCCTTACCTTCTGTCGCGATGTGGCAACAAAGGCTAAGTAATATGCCTGCGGGAATTTACAGTTATGTGGCTGAGTTAGACGGAAAAATCGTCGGTAATATCGGACTAGAACACTCTCAGCGACCAAGAACTGCTCATTGTGCGACGTTTGGGATTGGCGTCCATGACGAATACCACGGTTTAGGTATTGGCAGTCGACTTGTAGAGACAGTATTAGACCTCACCGACAATTGGCTCAATGTTCAGAGAGTACAGATTGAGGTAAACGCCGATAATAGAGCCGCCATTGCGCTGTACTCTAAATTCGGTTTTGAAATTGAAGGTGAAGCTCTGTGCTCAGTGTTTCGAGATGGCGAATTTATCTCGACCTATTATATGGCTCGGCTAAAAGATCAACTCTAGTGTCGTGGCAACCAAGAACGTTCGCTTGACCACGTTCTTGGTTTTTCTCACTCAGTCCTCAGCAAATCTTTCCCGCTCCTATTTTCATATCTCCGTCGCACGTAATCGCTACTTGAGCTGCTATTTTTAGTCCTTCAACAATGTTCTCTAATGACATCGTCGGTTGTGTACCGGACACATCCTGTTCAGGTAATAAAGGGATATGGATGAATCCGTGTTTAATGTGACTGTTTCGCAGATAATGTTGCACACCATAAAACAGATGATTACAGACAAATGTCCCTGCAGAGTTGGAGACTTGACACGGAAAACCGCGCTCTTGCACGCGCTGTGTTATCGCCTTGATAGGCAGAGTACTGAAATACGCATCGGGTCCATCGCTAACAATAGGCACATCAATCGGCTGGTTGCCTTTATTGTCTGCAATGCGAAAATCATCAATATTGATAGCCACTCTCTCTGGGGTTATCGCTGAACGCCCAGCAGCTAAGCCCACGGTAAGCACTACATCAGGTTTGTGTGCTTCAATCGCACTAATAACGGTATCGATAGATTCATAGCGTGTCACTGGCACTTTACAAACCCGTATTTCGGCTCCTTCTAATTGCTGGCTCTCCAATAATTTGATCGCTTCTAGACCCGGATTGAGTGGGTTATCCCCAAAGACATCAAAACCTGCTATCAACACTTTTTTCATTTACTATCCAGCCTATTATTGGTTTCTTGGTTTAACTTAGGTAGAGTACGCCACCAATCATTATCTGCAAGAAATAGAGTCTAATGAATATTGAAAATGATGTAATTGAAACCCTTGAGCAGCTAGAGAACTTTCTGATTCAAGTGGAAAGTGGCGCATTGGGATTAAAAGATGTCGCGGGTATCGCGTTAGCAACCTCCAACTCTGATGGTCGACCATTTGTTGCGGTATTAAGTGATAAGCACGAGTTGCTGCTCGGTCGTTGGGTTTCTCAAGATGTCTATGAAAACGGCAAAGACTTAGTGAGAACAGGCCCAAAGCGCAACTAGTGATCACCGAAAAGGTCTCGCTGTTCGCCAGACCTTTTCGACTATCTTCTAATACTTAACTTGATAATTTAGGCTCACTGTTCTGCCGCGACCTTTGTAGTTATAGCGCTCTCCGCCACCGTATAGGGCTTGCGCTTTTTGTCCCCAAACTGTGGTGTAGTCTTCATTCAACAGATTATTGACGGCAAATGTGACACTACCTACCGGTAGATCAACAGTCGTCATGAAATCGATCGTTGTGTAACCATGTAACTTGCCGTTGTAGTCATCTTCTCTATCCAGCATGGTTTGGCTTTGCAATCGAGCGGTGTATCGATCGTGCGAGTAGCCTAGCCATGAGCCAACTTTGGATGCACTGGAATAACCAATCCCAACCTTTTTCCACTGACCTGTCGTTTTATCACGGTCTTCGGTCTCTACCAGATGACCATTTGCGCCTAGACTCCAATTATCATTCAGGTAGTATGCAATCGCACCTTCAATACCGTAGGTACGCTTGTCTTTATCTTCTATAACAAGACCTAAGTTCCTATTACTTTTGATAGATTTATCTGAAATCGCATAGTAAGCCGCCGTTTGAAAACTGATTGAGCCTCGATCAATGCGATAGCCTAATTCATAGCTGTCTGTTTTGACCCCGCTTAACCGAGCAGAGTTGATGTCTGTGGAACCAGTTAAGATCATATGCCCCGGATTATTACTATCTTCTATATAGCTGCCTTTACCATAACGCTTAGCGGCGTCAGGCAGGTCGAAGCCTTGAGAGAAATTAGCCCAAACTTGGCTGTCATCGGTCAGTTTGTATAAGGTTCCCGCGTGAAACAAACCAATGTTGTAACCAGCACTTCCTCCTTTCACTGCTTCGGCTGACTTTGTATTCGGATCTAAAGCGATGTTGACCTGTTGATTGGCGTCGACAAAATCATCGACTTTATTGTGCATGTATTGATAACGATAGCCGCCTTCAATACATTAACACTAGACGACCAAACGTTCGCGTTAAAGCAGTTCCATTTTCATACACCATCTGAAAATACCATTAACGGTAAACACGCTCCTCTCGAAGCCTATTTTGTCCACGCTAATGCTCACGGCGACCTCGCAGTAGTCGTCGTTATGTACAACGTAGGTAAACAGGAGGACTCCGCATTATCTAGCCTTTTGAGCACACTGCCTGCAAACGGAAAAACGCTAAAAGTGGAGTCGGACATGGAACTTGAAACACTGCTTCCCAAAGTTCATCACTATTACCGTTACAACGGCTCTCTTACCACTCCTCCATGTAGTGAAGGTGTCCGTTGGATTGTCTTAACCGATCCGCAGTTTGTTGAACAAAAACCACTGGTTTCCTTATCGACTACAATGGGCAACAATGCACGTCCAATACAAGATCATAACGCCCGTCTTATTCTAAAGTAATGCCATTCCCTATCATAAGGATGCCAAGTTCCTTCTTATTTTTATTAACAATATCATTACATTAATGGCAATTTTCTTTGAGCTACATTCCAGAAATACCAATCGTAATCTTCCGAAAATAAACTATTTGAACTGCTTCAAAGTTTACCGTACGCATAGCGTGTAACTTAACTGCTAAACAAAATATAGAATATGTTGCAATGATGAGATTTTGAATAACACGATATTCGGAAGCATTCCTAACTAGGATTAGTAGGTTAGCCTTGAATAACGGTGGGCAAAACAAGGGGGATGCAGTATGCAACAGTGTGAAATTAACGTAAGCGCGTCATAAACCCCGCATTCTAATCACCTAGCACGAATAATAAGATCAAATCTCCAACCATGAGGAGATTTGAAATGGGAAAACGACACACTAATCAAGAATGGCAAATGCTCATCGAGCAATCTGAATCGAGTTCATTGTCAACGCGTGCATTTTGTAAGCTCAATGAACTCAATCCCTCAACGTTTTATGCCAAGC
>NZ_OANU01000051.1 GCF_900089835.1 Vibrio thalassae
CGACGCTTGAACAAAATGAGCTTGAAGCGATGGGCGTCACTGGTCTAGATATGGTCAGTACACCCCAGATTGTCAATCAAATCGCGACGGGAGAGCTGACCACGATTGCAGCTATTCAAAGTGCAGTGGATGGTTTTAACGCCATTGTTGAAGACATCGACGGCAACAGTGACGGCACATTAGCGACCGCAGCGCAAATCAATGCGCTTGCAGGCATATCGGACGCGATAGACAGTAATCAGAGCTTGTACGCTGAAGCGTTGAGTAGTCTAGAGAGTCAAACCTTAACCAATCAACAAATCAGTGATGCTATATCAGCAGTGAATGATTTGGCCGATTTCATTGCCAATGGCGCGAACGCCACGGCGACGCTTGAACAAAATGAGCTTGAAGCGATGGGCGTCACTGGTCTAGATATGGTCAGTACACCCCAGATTGTCAATCAAATCGCGACGGGAGAGCTGACCACGACTGCAGCTATTCAAAGTGCAGTGGATGGTTTTAACGCCATTGTTGAAGACATCGAAGGCAATAATGACGGCACATTAGCGACCGCGGCGCAAATCAATGCGCTTGCGGGCATATCCAGTGCAATAGAAAGTAATCAGAGCTTGTACGCTGAAGCGTTGAGTAGTCTAGATAGTCAAACCTTAACCAATCAACAAATCAGTGATGCTATATCAGCAGTGAATGATTTGGCCGATTTCATTGCCAATGGCGCCAACGCCACGGCGACGCTTGAACAAAATGAGCTTGAAGCGATGGGCGTCACTGGTCTAGATATGGTCAGTACACCCCAGATTGTCGATCAAATTGCCACGGGAGAGCTGACCACGATTGCAGCTATTCAAAGTGCAGTGGATGGTTTTAACGCCATTGTTGAAGACATCGAAGGCAATAATGACGGCACATTAGCGACCGCGGCGCAAATCAATGCGCTTGCGGGCATATCCAGTGCAATAGAAAGTAATCAGAGCTTGTACGCTGAAGCGTTGAGTAGTCTAGATAGTCAAACCTTAACCAATCAACAAATCAGTGATGCTGTATCAGCAGTGAATGATTTGGCCGATATCATTGCCAATGGCGCCAACGCCACGGCGACGCTGGAACAAAATGAGCTCGAGGCTGCAGGGGTTTCTGGGCTCGATGATAGCAGCTTGGACAGAGTCATTAATAAAATTACATCAGGTGAATTGACAAGTCTTGAGAGTATCCAAGATTACGTTTCTGCTTACAATATCATCAACGACTACCTTAATGATCCAACGAAAACACCACCATCAAGCTTGGAGTATGAGACTGTCGGTATCATGGCAGTATCTGATACAAACCTCAGTGAGATTAACAAAGGATTAAAAGATAAATTGGTTAACGCCTTTGATGATATTCAAGCATTAGTTGATACCGTCAATATTCCTAGTTTAGAAAACGATATGGATGGCGACGGCATTATTGATGACTGGGATAAGGACATGGATGGTGATGGTGTCGCCAATCATCTTGACGCCTTTCCCACAGACAAGTTTTTCTCGGTAGACTTTAATGGTGATGGTATCCCCGATGCTGGCATACAACCATCAAGAACTTTAAATGTTGGTAAAGATGACAGTGTTGTTGTTGTCTCGGGTGAGGTACTTGAATTTATTCCTGTCACATTAACGACTGGTGCAAGTTTAGCCGATGTATCATCACGCTTCGGTAAAATCGCCATTGCTGATAATAGGATATTATTCCATGCGCCGGCGAATCTACCGGAGCAATTCTACATAAATTACCAGTGGAACGACGTTAATGGCGATGTTTTTGACGAATTGCTCAAATTGACTTCAGGTAGTACAAATGCTGATGCGCCTGTGTTTAAGAATATCAGCCCGATAGAAATCGATGCTGAAGGGCTATTCACTCGAATCGATGCACTTTCTCCTAGTGCTGTTGACACCTTGGGCAATCCAGTCTCGGTAACAATCGATGGTACACCTCGAATTCGTCCTGGTAATCAAGTGGTGTATTGGATCGCTATAGATGATCAAGGGCGAGAATCCATTGCCGGTCAATTATTCAAGGTGAATCCTCAGGTTAATATCGAACAAAAAAGAATTGCTTATGAAGGCGAGAAATCCATATTAACCATAAGACTTAATGGATTAGCGCCGGATTATCCAGTTAATATTCCATTGAACATTGTGCAAGAAGCTTCAAGCAGTGATGGTAACGACCACGGATTATCGCCAACAATGATAATGTCTATTGAAAAAGGTCGTACGGCATCGATGGAATTTGACGTTTATGCTGATGATGTGATTGAAGGTACAGAAACTGTAGTGGTGAATCTCGATCTGTCTGTCAATAAAGGGGTATATGACTCCGTTCAGATTGACATAAATGAAGGTACGCCGATCCCTGTTATTGAAGCGAATGTTATTGATCGTGACCGTCAAATCGTGACGCTTGCCTACCCAGAGTTGGTAGAAGAGTTATCAGTGGCTGCTACCATTGCTCAATTCGCAATCGACATAGAGTTTGAATGGTATTATCGTCATTTTGGGGAGGACGCTGAGTTCATTGGTAACACCATGAATAACAATCCGCTCGCAATAGGCAAGGCTCTATCAATTGGGCGTCATGAGTTTGAGTATATAGGGAAGCCAGTTAATTCAGATATTCCACCCATCATAGGTAAAGCGTTACTGCGTGTTATAGAGCCTCAAGATCTATTTTTTGATAAGGATAGTGATAGAGACGGTATTTCAGATAAAGATGAAGGATTTGTTGATAGTGACGGTGACTTGATCCCAGATTATCTCGATAGTGTTGATGTCTGCGAATTGCAAGTTATCGACAACGATAAAGTCGCAACAACAGGTGGTTATGTATTGGAATCAACCCCTGGTAGTTGCTTAAAGTTGGGCCTGGTATCGGAAAGTGTGGGCAGTTACAGCCCATTTGTGAAGGTCGTTGATTTGGGTGAAGACCCTAATGATATTTTTAAATTACCTCCAGATGACGAAAACCTAGAGGTTTATGTTGAAAGTAATGTTCATAATTTTACTGTAACAAATGTCATTAATGACAGTGTCACCATTGTTTTACCTCTCACATCACCGTTTACAATAAACAGCGTATTACGAAAGTACTCGGATAAAGAAGGGTGGTTTGATTTTGACATCACAGAGCCTGGTAGTGGTTTACGGTATGCGGTCGGTGAGCCTGGTTTTTGTCCACCGCCTGGCTCAGAAGAGTATGTCGATACCTTGACTGAAGGTGCTCATTGCCTTGAAGTAACAATAAAAGATGGAGGGCGTCATGACAACGACGGTATTCGAAATGGTCAAATAGACGATCCAAGCTATGTTCTCAACAACAAGTCCACAACGCCAATTGAAGGAAGAACGCCAATTGAAGGAAGTGGAGGTAGTGTTAGCTTGATGTTTATATACAGTATGCTGATATTGATCATAGCTAGAGCATTTGGTCGCCAAAACGACGGCGAACGCTGGCTGAGGACGCAGCCCATTTGCCGTTTTCGGGGTAACCGTTCACCTACAGGTTATTGACTAGGCGTTTGCGATTTTAGTGATCTGCTGCCGTGTAGCAACGGACCAATAAAGGACTAGGTGGATAGAAATACCCGCTTACCATTATGCGGTGTATTGTAGCGATTAGCATTCTTGTCACCACCGACGGATTGGGATGTGAAAGGGCACGGAACACCTCTTCGGTTGACGCCTGCAAGCCCTGATACCTTTCTTCAATAAGGTCTAAGACAATATTTCGGGTAGTCGGGTGTACCATAACACTGAAGTTAAAATGATACATTTTTCGATGTTGTGCAATCGTCATTCCCACGAATATGGAATCAATCATCGCCTCTAGTCTTCCTTCTGATGAAGTTAAGTGCTCATCTTGCTGGTCAACGTTGTTGTTGATGTCGGTCATATGGGTGAACACCGCTCTTAGCAGTTCATTTTTATTCTTAAAGTGATGAAAAACTGAGCCTTTTGAAATTTCTGCTTGCTCGCAGATAGTTGAAATAGGCGTTTTTTCAAAGCCATGCTCTGCAAACAGCTGCAAGGCAACTTCAATAATCTTTTCTTTCTTGTCCATCATACTATCCGTCATAGTGACTTACCGATTGGTCAGTGGGCGGGGTTCTAATTCCACTTTGGGGTACTATCAAACATTTCTCTAAAATGATTTTCGAAAGAATTGACCAGTAGATAGGGAGTTCTATCGACGCTTATATGAAGTTTGAAGCGAATCGATTGATTTAAAAGGCCGTGCAGTGGGAAGATGAGAGAAAAAGGCTTACCGTAATTAAACTACGATAAGCCCTGATTGTTTTACTAAGCGGATTTGTCGCTAGCTACTTGAGGCCGTTCAACCTCCGTTAGCAAGCCTTTAATCAAGCTCACGCACCCTAAAATTAGAATAAGTGTAAATGGCAGGGCTGCAATGATGGTGATCGATTGAAGTGCTTGAATCGATTGCGTTCCACCGATCCACAACATGACTACTGCGATCACTGCTGAGATTACTGCCCAAACCACTTTTTGTTTAATAGGGAGTTCAAGTTTGCCGCCCGCAGTCATACTGTCTACCACGATTGACCCTGAGTCCAGAGTAGTGACAAAGAATACAATAATCAAAGCAACAGCTATCAGCGATAGGATGTTACCGATAGGGTAGGCGTCTAGCATATAGAATAAGCTGAGTGATACGTCCCCGATACCTTGTGCTGCGCCAAGTAAACCGGCATGGTCAATAACCTGTTGGATAGCGACACCACCAAAGAATGACATCCACGCTGTTGTCACGAGCGTAGGGATAACCAACACGCAGAATAAGAATTCGCGAATTGTTCTACCTTTTGAAATTCGCGCAACAAACATGCCGAAAAATGGTGCATAAGCGACCCACCAGGCCCAATAGAATACCGTCCAACCATGTAACCAAGTAGTGTCTTCACGACCAGTCGTTTGGCTCAGTGGAATGATGTTTTTTACATAGCCAACAACAGCGGTTGAAACGGAGTCTAGCACTGTCGTGAAGTTCAAAATACCAATAAAGCCAAGGAAAATGAACGCAATAATCATGTTGAGGTTACTCAACATCTTAACGCCACCATCCATACCGCGAACGACAGAAACGATAGCTAATCCCATGATTGTCAGAATAATCGCAATTTGCAGTAGGAGGCTGTTATTTAGTCCGAATACATGGCTGATTCCGCTGGCTGCTTGTGAACCACCCAACCCTAGTGATGTTGCAAGGCCAAATAAGATAACTAGGACAGCCATCACATCGATAACATCCCCGATTCTTCCCCAAACTCTATCTCCAAGCAGAGGGTAGAACACCGAACGCATTGATAACGGAAGCCCTTTATTATAGACAAAGTAAGCAAGCGACAAGGCTGCCATGCCGTAAATAGCCCAGGCGTGAAGGCCCCAATGGAATACCGCTGAACCTAAGGCCAGTTCCCGCCCTTCTGGTGTAAATGGCTCAACACCTAACGGTGTACCAAACCAATTGGTGTAAAAGGCGGTAGGCTCTGCGACACCCCAAAAAATCAAACCGATACCCATACCAGCAGCAAATAACATGGCGATCCAGGATATGGTTGAGTAGTCTGTAGTGGCATTGTCGCCACCTAATCGAATTTTACCGAGAGGAGACAAAGCAATCAGCACGGCAAAAATCAGAAGAATGTTTGCTCCCCACATAAAGACAAAATCAAACTTTGATAATGCAGCGGATTTAACGGCATCGATGGCTGCTTTGGCGTCTTCGGGGGAAAGGACTAAGAGAGTGACGATGAAGAGGATGGATAAGCCCGCAGAAGCGGTAAACACTGTATTGTGAACATCCATGCCCCATTTAGTGATGTTGTCTTGACCGACTTGATAATCTGTAGAATCTATACTGTATTTTTGAGATTTAAAACCCATAATTATGAGGTTTACATATTCGTGTGAACGAATATAAAG
>NZ_OANU01000062.1 GCF_900089835.1 Vibrio thalassae
CAAAGAAGGCATCTGTAACTTTGCAAAGTATGACCGACTAACCAGCTCTATAATCGAGGCTGGCAATGTATCAATAGGATTGTTGCGTAGAAGAGCTCGCGGGATAAGAGATACCGAATACTTCAAACTGAAGATTAAACAGCTTTCAGTACCTGAGGTAAGTTCAATATTATACCCTTCTGTCAAGCTCATCTAAGCGGAGAAGAGCCTTCATACAGTAGGTTCTAAAAAAACAACTAAGCCACTATTTTGTACGCTGTTCAATTGTTTTGTACACAAGGACGCACATAACTTATTGTATTGTATGATGAAATGTTATCTGGTTGGCCATGTTAACCCACAAACATACTAGGAATAATCTGATGCAACAGTTAACAGCTCTGATTGTAGTATTATGTAAATTTATGTATTGTTGCGAGCAATATAGAGAAGGGTTGGACTCAATCATGGTAAATCAAAAATTGTTAATTGTAGAAGATGACACAAAACTTAACGTTATGTTAGGTGACTACTTTAAAGCTCAAGGCTTTGAAGTGAAGACAGTTTTCGATGGCAATGAAGCAGCGGACCTGATTACGGCGTTTAACCCAGATATTACCATCCTAGATTTAATGCTTCCAGGGCAGGACGGTTTGTCTATTTGTAGAGAAGTTCGTGACAGCTATCAAGGTAAAATACTAATGCTTACCGCGAGCGATGACGACTTCGATCATGTCGCAGCGCTAGAAACGGGGGCAGACGACTTTGTTTCTAAACCGATTAAGCCGCGTGTTTTGTTAGCTCGTGTGCGCAATTTACTGCGCCGCCCTGCTGAAGAACATGTGCAACTGGATGGGAACTCTATGTCTTTTGGCAGTTTAGTTATCTGCCAAAAGAGCAGAAGCTGTAAATATGACAACGTAGATGTGGCGTTGACAGACAGTGAGTTTGATCTACTTTGGTTACTTGGCAAATCGGCAGGTGAGGTCTTGTCGAGAGACTATCTGACTCGTCAATTACGAGGGATAGACTATGATGGTATTGATCGTACTATCGATAATCGAATAGTGACTCTACGTAAAAAACTGTCGGACGATGCGACGAATCCAAAAGGCATTATTACCGTTCGCGGCAAAGGTTACCTATTTGTGGCCGATGGCTGGAAAAACTAGGGTAGCTTATTGTGTGGCGCATATTTTTAGAGTCTTTAATTGGACTTATCTTACTTTTTGCAGCAAGCATCTATGGGTATGAATATCTGATTTACGGTAAATCTGATCCTGACTTAGTCGATGCCAATCTTCGTGTGGAAGCGTTTCGTGACATTATAAATCATGTTTCGACCAATGAAAGCGACGAGCAGGCGATCGTACTGATGAAACTGTTTGCAAAAAAAACTCATCGCCTGCTTGATGAGTATCCACACGACAAACTTCCACAGTCCATAGCCGAGTATTTCAAAGAGAATACAAATGCTTACTTCTTTTTAAATGAAGACGATCATTTGTGGTTGAAGCTTGACAACAACCCTAACTATTTCGAGTTTTCTGATGACCCAGACTCAGAGCTTATAAAAGCGATTGAGTTTAACAGTCAAGTAGTGTAGCTGTTTTTTTTAGCCAGCTTTGTTGCGTTTAGTTTTCTGCTCATTTGGTTTTTAAGTCGCCGCCTAAGAGTGCTAGAAAAAACCGCGATGGAGTTTGCCAGCGGTAATTTTTCCGCTCGCGCTTCTGAGAAACAATGGGTCAGATTAGGAAAACTTAATCGCACCTTTAATCGTATGGCGACAAAAATCGCCGACCTAATGATAAGCAACAAAGCATTGACCAACGCGGTTGCTCATGAGCTCAGGACGCCGATTTTTCGGATACAGTGGCAAAGTGAGGTACTTCTAGAACAGGTACAAGATCCAGAAGCTAAGAAACAGCTCAAGAGTATCATCGAAGATACTGAGGACATGGAAAAGCTAGTAGATGAACTGCTTTACTATGCTCGCGTTGAAAGACCAGATGCGGCCATTAACTTAGAACAAGTCGATCTAGTAAGTTGGCTCAATGAAAATCATACTAAATGGGAGCATCACATCGGTCAAAAGTTCTTGTTGCAGACATACCAGTCTGAACTTACGACGCAAATTGATGGTTTTTTACTTTCTAGAGCCTTGGTTAATCTAATTGGTAATGCGAAAAGATACGCCAAAGAGACCATCGTTGTTAAATTGGTACCTGATTCCGATCATATTGCGATTGAAGTTCATGATGATGGCATCGGTATTGATCCCAAACATTGGGGTATGTTGTTTGAACCTTTCTATCGTGTAGACAAAGCGAGAGATAGGGCGTCCGGAGGATATGGTCTCGGGTTAGCGATAGTGAAACATATTATGCTTCGTCACGGAGGTAATGTTGAGGTCAGCCACAGTGAGTTGGGCGGCGCATGTTTTAGCTTAATTTTACCAATAAGAAAGGTGCTGTGAGGCTCCTTTCTTATTTTTAGGCATGGTCGGTGGGCGCAAGCCAATCAGTGCATAACAGTGCGGCTGCGGTAAGTCACTCGAGAGCCGACTTTCTTATATTCTACCTTACCTTGATCTTGTAGTCGTCGCATAATGACACTGAAAACCCAGCTTTTCGGCGTGTCATTTGAACAGCCTATTGGGTTGCAGTGATGTTTAAGGCCGAGCTGTTTTTGAATTGTGACCGAAGAAACCCAGCCATCGGACGTTGAACGGCCGTATTCATGCAAATAAGCATGTACTTCTTTGGCTACCCCTTGTAACAGATCTTCGATTCTATCTTTTCGCTGTGGAGCTTTCATAATCGTCTCCTTTATTATTGTTCTAGACATAGTTTGTCTGACGTTTACCGAGTGGATAAAAATGCGGCCCGCCGTCCGTGAAGAGGCTGCAATAAGAGAAAATCAACCTAACGTAGAATCAGTGCTGTGAAACACAGTGCCGATAGTGAGTTTGTTCCAATGAGGAACAAACTCTTTGATGCGAGTAAGGACAGTTATGTAACTGCGGTCGACTCTCATAAACTCATGTATCCCGTTGTAATTATTGTCGAGAGTCAAAGATATTTATAGCTAAACTGATATCAAAATTCATAAACCCCGGCTTTATTGGCGGTTATTGCTAAGAATATGGCAATTAAGGCTAAGTGCTTTGTCAGTGAAGTTTTTAGCGGGTTTGCGAGGCGCTAATGGTATACTTCGGTAAAAGGAACCATCGATAACAAATTGAACCGCATGAAATTTATCCACACCTCTGATTGGCACTTAGGTAGACAATTCCACAATGTCTCTCTGTTAGAAGACCAGAAACACGTCCTTAGCCAAATTACAAACTATGTCGTAGAACATGATGTTGACGCACTGATAATCGCAGGGGATGTGTATGACCGTTCAGTCCCACCGACTGCGGCGATTGAGGTTCTTGATGGTTTCTTAAGTCATCTCGTACAAGATCTGAATGTGCCAGTCATCATGATTTCTGGTAATCATGATGGCGCGAAAAGGTTAGGATTTGGTTCAAAACAATTTGGCAAAGCCGGACTTCATATTATCAGTTCACTCGATCAATTGAGCACGCCTATAGAGATAACGTCAGATAACGGAAAAGTCGTCCACTTCTATGGTATGCCGTATAGTGATCCTGAACAGGTAAGGCACCATTACGATATCCAAGTAAGTAACCATGATGATGCTCATGCCTTTCTTGCATCGCAAATTTATAACGTAATGCGTAGTGATGTGCAGAATGTGCTGCTCAGTCATTGTTTTATTGATGGTGCTGAAACGTGTGAATCTGAAAGAACCTTGTCAATAGGAGGAGCTGACAGGGTGAGCTATGAACACTTTAAAGCGTTCGATTATGTTGCATTGGGACACTTACACCAAGCACAAAAGCGTGGCTTGGATACCATTCGTTATTCAGGTTCGATAATGAAATATTCCTTTTCAGAGCAACACCATAATAAAAGTGTCACCTTAGTCGATATGTCTGGTGACAATCAGAGTATTGAAATACAGACTCTTGCCTTGACTGCGCCTCATGATATGCGGGTATTGGAAGGTGAACTGCAACACTTGATTGAACAAGCCCCAAAAGATGCCAACGCAGACGATTACTTGCTGGTGCGGTTAATGGATAAACATGCCATTCTTGACCCGATGGCGAAGCTAAGAGAGGTGTATCCTAATGTGCTACATCTTGAAAAGCCAGGGATGTTAATTGGTGTCGATAGAGAGATGTCACAAGCGCGTTTAGGGCGTTCAGAGGTGGATATGTTTCATGATTTTTTCCTAGAAGTTCAAGGTGACGATATGACAGAAAATCAAAAAACGATGCTTTCTGACATTGTCACGTCACTTAAAAAAACGTCTGAGGAGTAAGGAACCGTGAAGCCTCTAAAACTGACTTTGCAAGCGTTTGGCCCTTTCTCAGGAAAAGAAGTCATAGATTTCTCCCTGCTTGGAGACTGTCCTTTATTTTTGATCAATGGTCCTACTGGCTCAGGAAAAAGCTCCATTTTGGATGCGATATGTTACGCGCTTTATGGTGAAACCACCGGCAGTGAGCGTACCGGTGATCAAATGCGCTGCGACTATGCTGAAAGTAATACTCTGACAACCTTGGTGTTTGAATTTGAATTAGCGGGTGAAACCTATGAAGTCACTCGTAGCCCAGACCAAGAAGTTCCCAAGCAGAGGGGCGATGGCACAACCAAACGTAGTCATAGCGCTACGTTGGTTAAATTGGTCGATAACAGCTTGATTGCTAACAAACCTAAGCAAGTTGGTATCGCGATACAAGATCTATTGGGACTTGATGTAAAACAGTTTCGCCAGGTGATGGTTATCCCCCAAGGTAAATTTAGGGAATTACTTACCGCCAGTTCCAAAGAACGTGAAGCTATCTTTGGACAACTTTTTCAAACTCAAGTTTATACCGCGATAGAGCGTACTCTGTTTGATAAAGCGGCTGGAATTCGCAAAGCAAAAGAGGAGTTCGATAACCAGATTAAAGGGGCATTGGATGTCGCGTCATTTGAGTCGGTACAGCAACTACATCAGTCTTTAGAACACTTAACACCAAACGTGGAGCAATTTAAACAGCAGTTGAAAGTGCTTGAAAATGAGAAAAACCAAGCTCAACAAGCCTATGACTTTGCAATTACTGTGGAAAAGAGACTTCAAGCAAAACGTAATTTAGAAGCTGAAGCGAAAACTCTCGACGATAAACGCTCTGATATTACGTTAGCGAACCAGATGGTTGCGAATCATACTCAAGCAACAAAGATTAAGCCTACTTTTGATGAAACCATAAAGGTTGGCCAGCAAATTACGGCGTTATCAGAACGTATCGATATCGGGCGTAGCAAAATTCGCCAAGCGGAGGAACAGCGTGACGCCTCTTTAGTCGTATTGGAACAGCAAAAAATCCACTTTAAGCGCAGTGAAGCCCTTAATGAAGAAAGTTACTCTTTGAGGCAACTTGAGAGAACACTTCAGCAACTTGATGAGAAAAGACAAGAAGCGAAAAAAGCGGAACACCAATACAGTGTATTGACAGATCAGCACAAAAAAATGTCTGACGAAGTAGAAATACTTAAGAATCAGACTGTAACGCTTGAAAAATCGTTTGAAGAAGCGAGTAAAGAAAAACAGAAGCTAAATGATGTTACAGCGTCACTCGATCGACTGAAAAAACAGTGGAACGTACTAGAAACGCTGAATATATTGGCGGCAACGGTAGCTTCTTTGAGAGAACAGCAAACTGATACTCAGTCAAAGATTGCCCAGTTCGCTGACGATCTAAAAGAAGCAACGCGCTTACGTACCGAAAGTGAAATTATATGGCATTCGAGTCAGGCTGCAATCTTGGCGGCAACGCTCGAAGAAGGCAGTGCATGCCCAGTGTGTGGCAGTACTGAACATCCACAGCTAGCGATTTCAACGCAGCGAACGGTTACGTTGCAACAGGTTAATGAACTTAGGGCTAATGAGTCGACGATCAGTGACAATGTGAATCAGCAGCAGCAAGAATTAGCGAAATTAACCAGTACGCTCGAAAGTACCGAGTCTCAGCGCAACGATTTGTTAGGTAGTCTTGAAATAGAAGAGCAGCAGTTACGACCGTTTACTATCAGTATTCAGAACGATATTAATATGGCGGAAGCGACAATTCATCAGCTTAATCAAATTGATTTAAAATCGATGGATATGCATCTCGTTCAGCATGTAAATGAAGTATCGACGAAACAAGAAGCGCTGAACCACTTAACTACCTCAGTTAATGAATCTGCGATCTCAAAAGAGCAATTGCGAGCGGTCGTCACCCAGTTGGAAACGGATAACCACACCGGCTATGCCAATACCAACGAAGTTGTACAGCGACAGACAGTGATTTCCAGTGAGTTAAAACAGCTTTCTGATGCCTTGGAAGTTGCTCAGAGCAATGCCAACCAAACTGGGGAAACATTAGTTAAATACCAATCTCATTTGGACACATTAACTAAACAGCTTAACGATTTAAATAAAGATCATCACTTAGTATTAGGACATTGGCAAACCGCTTTAGCGAGTAGTAGTTTTTGTGATGAAGCAAACTTCCTAACTGCGATATTGGCGGAACCACGTCTTAGCGAGCTTGAACTTGAGTTAGCGACGTTCGCTCGAGACGAGGTCAGAGTAAGTGAACAATTGAAACTAGTGAATGAAGAACTGAGCGATACCCAGTTGCCGGATATTTCGCTATTACTTCACACTAAAAATGAGACCGATACGTTATATCAGAGAAAATTGGGCGAGTGTCAACAAGAACAATCTAAGTTAGACAGTCTAAATCAAGTGTTAACCCGAGTTAATTCGCTGATGTCGCAAAATAGAGAGCTTGAAAAGCAATATCAAGTGGTAGGCACATTAAGCGATGTTGCTAATGGTAAAACGGGCAATAAAATCAGCCTTCATCGTTTTGTATTAGGCGTATTGTTAGATGATGTATTAATTCAGGCCTCACAACGATTAAGGTTGATGAGTAAAGGACGATACGACCTAAAGCGAAAAGAAACGCGCAGTAAGGGCAACGCTGGTTCAGGCCTAGATCTCATTGTTGAAGATGCCTATACCGGGAAATGGCGTGATGTGGCAACACTATCTGGCGGTGAGTCTTTTATGGCAGCACTCTCACTGGCGCTAGGGTTATCAGATGTCGTTCAGTCATACAGCGGTGGTATACGTTTAGATACATTGTTCATTGATGAGGGATTCGGTAGCCTAGATCCTGAGTCATTAGATTTAGCAATTCAAACCTTGGTTGAACTGCAACAAAGTGGGCGAACCATAGGGATTATTTCCCATGTTTCAGAGTTAAAAGAACAAATGCCACTTCGTTTAGATGTTCACGCATCACGAATTGGAAGTACGGTAAGATTGGTAAATTAAGGGCGTTTTATGCTAAACCAAATCACATTTTTTGAGCGTTTTGAAACTGATATTTTAGCAGGAAAGAAAACGATTACGATTCGAGATAAGACTGAGATTGATTTTGAGTTAGGTCGAGTCATTCCTGTGGCCACCTATGAGGCGGGTAGGGTATTCGGTAATTTGAAAATCTTGTCTATTGAAGCAATCCTATATGATGATATTAATGAGGACCATGCGAGTCAGGAAAATATGACGTTGCCTCAACTTAAAAGTGTCATCCGTGACATTTATCCTAGTGAAAACCAGCTGTATGTGATCACCTTTGAGCTAGCCTAACGCGTTCAATAGTGCCTTGTTAACAGAAAGGGCACTCATCCTGTTGATAAACATGTTCACCTCTTAAGTGGTAAACATGTTTTTTCCCTTCATCCACTCCCATCTGATACCCCGAATCCAATAGTTCCTTTTTCATTGTTAAACGCTGTACTGGAAAATCCTCGGGTGGCGTGATAACACGGATAACACAGTCATTCGGTGGATTTTTAATGAAATCCAATGATTCATTGTAGTTTTGTGACCGTTTTGTCAATGCATGTCCAACGTTTGGGTGTTTAACAAACATCTTTTTCATCAACCAACCTGCTTTGGGTTTTGGCATTTCATAACTAAGAGGGTGAGATAGGATAACCGTGATGTCTCTTGCTCCGCGGCGATAGGCCTCACGGACAGGAATAGAATCAGCGACTCCTCCATCAGTGTAGCAACCTTCATCAAAACAAGGTGTTTCTTTATATGCCAAAGGTAAAGATGCGGTTGCTTCTAACGCCTTGGCGATATTTTCATGTGTTACTTCGTAATAATCCGGTAGTCCATTTGAAACGTTAGTCGCAGCGGCGATAAAGGGGACGGAATTGAACACTAAATGATGGTCAATCGGAAACTGGCGATTTGACTCCTCGTATAACCACTTCACATCAACAAGATGTCCTCCTGCTAAAAATCGTCGAGGATTATAGAAGTCTTTGCTCGTCGCAAGCTGGGTAATGATGTGATAACTTCGGTTTGGGGCTTGGGCTAGATACCCCAGCAGATTCGATGCTCCGGCTGAGACTCCCACAACGAAGTCATATGGGTTGTGGTTTTGTTCTAAAAAGGCGTCTAGTACGCCTGCCGCAAATATGCCACGCATCGCGCCGCCTTCTACGATCAGTGCTCTGTTGCTCACTGTGGTTCTCTGTTCGTTGATTATTTTCCAAAGATAACCAAATCTTTTACTGAGTGATAACTGGCTTTACTTATTACAGTAATTGGTAAAATCGATATACTCACTCCTTGAAATCCTTATCCTCTTATCCGTTTTTTGGCCTGTTTCAAAGAAAAGTTGCGTGAGTAATGAAATACTGATCGACTGACGTTAACAACGTTCGAAAATCGAAGACTTTGTAAAAGGAAGAACAATGAAAGACGAAACCCTATCGATCCATCACGGTTATCAAACGGATCCGACAACAAAATCGGTCGCAACGCCGATTTATCAAACGGTGGCGTACGAATTTGATAGCGCACAGCATGGTGCAGATCTATTTAATCTCGAGGTGCCGGGCAACATTTATACTCGTATTATGAATCCTACAAATGATGTCCTTGAACAGCGCATGGCTGCGTTGGAAGGCGGGATTGCAGGTTTGGTCGTAAGTGCAGGTAGTGCAGCGATCAATTATGCCATTCTGACGTTAGCTGAAGCCGGGGATAACATTGTTTCAACGCCACAGCTTTATGGTGGAACCTATACATTATTTGCGCACATGTTGCCGAAACAAGGGATTAAGGTAAAGTTTGCAAAAGATGATAAACCTGAATCGATAGCTGAGCTGATCGACGAAAATACGAAGGCGGTGTATTGTGAGTCAATCGGTAATCCGGCTGGCAACATCGTTGACATAGAGGGGATTGCAACATTAGCTCATCAACAAGGTGTTCCTGTTATTGTCGATAATACCGTCGCCACACCAGTGTTATGTAAGCCTATTGAATATGGAGCTGATATTGTGGTGCACTCATTGACTAAATATGTCGGTGGGCACGGTACGTCACTGGGCGGAATTATTATTGATTCAGGGAAATTTCCGTGGGAACAACATAAAGACCGTTTCCCGGTGTTTAATCACCCGGAGCCGTCCTATCACGGTGTAGTGTATACAGAGGCATTTGGACCCGCTGCCTTTATTGGTCGTGCTAGAACTGTACCATTACGTAATACCGGCTCGGCATTATCACCAATGAATGCGTTTATGTTACTTCAAGGGTTAGAAACTCTGCCGCTACGTATGGAACGACATACTGAGAACGCACTCAAAGTGGCACAGTTTTTACAGCAGAATGAAAAGGTTAGCTGGGTATCGTATGCTGGTTTAGACGATTCGCCGCATCATGAATTAGCTCGCAAATATATGAACGGAAAGCCGTCAGCGATATTATCCTTTGGGTTAAAAGACGGATATGAAGCAGGCGTTCGTTTCTATGACGCACTTAAGATCTTCAAAAGACTAGTGAATATCGGTGATGCCAAATCGCTAGCATGTCACCCAGCTTCGACAACACATCGTCAAATGAGTGAATCAGAGCAGTTAGAAGCAGGTGTCCGTCCAGAGATGATAAGGCTGTCGGTTGGCATAGAGCACATTGATGATATCTTGGCAGATTTAGAACAAGCTCTCCAAGCATAAAAAGCCCCCCAATAATTGATTACTAGTTATTGGGGGTTATTTCATAGCTTAGTGTCGTATGTAAAAGCTACTGATTTTGTTCGACTAACACTTCGATCGAGTACTCATACTTAGGAACAATGAACTCGACACGGCGGTTTTGAGCACGCCCCTCTTTTGTTGAGTTAGTCGCAACAGGGTTTGATTCACCCATTCCACTTACTGTCATTCGAGAACGATCAATGCCCTGAGATTCTAGGTAGGCTGCCATGGATTCAGCACGCTCCTCAGAAACTCGCTGATTGACTTCCTCAGGACCAGTGTTATCTGTATAACCCGTTATCGTTACTGTTGATTCTGGGTTTTCTTGCATGAGTGCAATTAGAGGGATTAAGTCTGACTTGTTGCTTTCATCAAGCTGCGTAACATTGAATGCAAAGTTCTCTTGACCAGAAACTTGCTCAAAGGTTTTGGTCATGACTAGTACTTCAGCTACTGGGGGCGCTTCAGCAGGGGGTTGCGCTGCCGCTGCTGCTTTACCGAATGAATAAGAAATACCAAGCCAGACGGTGTCTATACCTGTGTTGAACCAATCGTTCGTGGCCTTGTTGATACGTTGGTATTCCAAGCGTCCCGACCAAGCTGTAGCAAAGTCGTACTCCACACCAACGCCTCCCATTAATGATGTTTTGTCAACATGACTAGTATAGGCAGCACCTACTTTACCAAATACCGACCAATCATCAGTGAAACTATAAGAGAACTTTGGTGCTAGTGTGAGGGCACCTATATTATCTTGCTGAATGTAACTTGCACCGTCGCCGACAAATGAAGTTTTGTAACTCCCCAACAAATCGTTCGCAAACTCAAGCGCGATGTAATCGTTCCAATCATAACCGGCAAAGAAGCCAGCACTAAATCCACTTTCAGTACAAGGTGCTCCAGAAATATTACATGCATTGGAAAGAAATGAACCCCCTAAACGTCCACCTAAATACAGTCCCTCATTGGCGATAACTGGCACTGCCGTCATCGCTCCTATAATTGATGCTGCTACGACTAATTTTCTCATAATGACATCCTTTTTATCATCACCATGCAATGTATTGCATTATTGCTAAAAATAGGTGAAGGTTCTCAATTTTTCAAAGAATTAAATTGAGGGTTATGTCAATAGATGGAGGGGGAGAGTTTTTGGGATAATATTTTGAGGGCTTTAACCATAATCAGTTTACTAGCTAGCGGTGTCACCATAACAAAGAGGCATATATTTTCGAAGTATGGGCTCGATGATTTCGATTAGCCATTTTACCTTGTCTTCATTTTTACGTGATGCTTTAGCTAAAATAGCCATATCTAAATGTACGGGTGCTTTTTGCGGTGACTCTGATGTGATGTAACGTAAGGTATAACATTGTTCCATCAATTGAGTCATTAATGCGTGATTGTCGACGAAGATAGTCGCCTCTGCTTGATGGTCTAATAATTTGTACAGATCGATATGTTCATTGAGATCCGCGACCATATACTTGACATATTCTCCCTCGATATTGCCATATAAAACGCCTGTCCCAGTATGAATATACTTCTGATAGATCGATTGTGGTTTGTCGGTTAGAGCATGAACGGCTAAGTCAACTTCTTCTGTCAACAGTAACGACTCAGATCCGCTTTGCCATTGTCTTATTTCAATAGCTGCGGAAGTGTGACAACGAATAGCATCAATTATTGCTTTGCCACAACCAATTAAATATGGCTCGATAATATGCAAGGTCACCTTGTCGACGGATTTAGGGTCGAATATCTCTGGTTTTAGTGCTTCGGAGATATCGTTAAGTGCTAGCCTTAGTTTCGGTTCGATGCTTTGAGCGTATGTGGTAGGCGTTAAGCCAGCCGCGCTGCGAATAAACAGTGGGTCAGCGAGCTCTGCGCGCAGCTGCGCTAGCGTTTTAGATACGTAAGATTGCGAACGCCCCAATGCTTTAGCGGTTTTTAATGTAGATTGCGTTTGCATTAACGTTAAGAAAACGCGGAGCGCATTAAGGTCGTTCATAACTAATGGGTACCAATTTGCTTAATTGAAACTTGGTAAACCACCGCCTCTGGCGGTGTGACTCGAAAAGGCTCTGCCGTAACAGCGTGCATCGATGGGAAAATGACCTCCTTTATAGAACCGGCAAGTTCAAAGGAGGTCATATGAGAGACTGGCAGAGCCAAGCTCACGTTAAACATTATTGCAAATATCACGTTGTGATTGTTCCAAAATATCGAAAGAAAGCGATTTATGGTTCATTGCGTAGAGATATCGGAAAAATCTTAAGAGAGTTATGTAGACAGCAAGGGGTAGTATTGGTTGAGGGTTATGCGATGAAAGATCACATCCATATGCTCTTGATGATTCCACCAAAGTATAGCGTGGCCAATACTGTTGGCTTTTTGAAAGGAAAATCAGCAATAAGAATTTTCCGCGACTATATGCAGGTAAAACGTAACTTTACTGGGAGAAAATTCTGGGCAAGAGGTTACTGTGTTAGCACAGTAGGACTCGATGAACAGATGATTCGTGAATACATACGTAATCAGGAGTCGGAAGAAAAACGCCAAGAGCAGTTGCGACTCTCGGGCTTATAAAACATAGCCCCTTCTAGGGGCTTTCATCATACTACCGGTTTCACCGGTAGTTTTGATTAAAACAACTATAAGCGGTGACTTAACAGTTATCAATGACTAGTTAAGTACGACGTAGCCACGATTTGTCATGCAGTTTTTTACTACTTTTTGTTTGTCTTGATTATACTGTTCGCTATTTTCTCTATTTGAACGGTTACGCCCTAGTACTCCGGCAGCTAACCCTATCGCGGCACCTTTTTTCGCGCCTTCCGTGCCTGAGCCGCCTGCGATAGCAACACCCGCTGAGCCAAGGGCGGCACCTTTCGCCGCGCCACTCACAGCACCACCCGAAGATTTTTGCTTTTGAACTTGATTCGACATCTCTTCACATTGGTGAAGATCATAAATGTAGTCTTTTTCGTCTACGCCTTGCATGTCAACAATGAGGTTGGCGTAGCTGGGTGTTGCGATGACAAACGCGAACAGAACGGAAAGTAATGGCTTTTTCATATCTGGTACTCTGAAGGATTTGACAACATGTTATCGAAATCAGATCGTCATTTTGGAATATTGGTTATTACGTACAGTCGACATATGAACACATCTAGCATGTTGGGGGAGTGATTTAATTGGCGAATGCTTTTGGTTTTATTATTGGCTGTGTTAATTCTTCGTCGGCATCGTTAATATTTTGATAAATTGATATAAGTCAATGAATCGTGTAAATAAATTGTAACCAATATGTTTTTTTTGTGAGAGCTTGTTTGATCGTTAATATCCCAGGTGTAAGGGCCTTGGGGAATTTATGGAATTTTACATTCCTTTTTTGAATTAACTTAATCTAAATTTTGCATTGTAAAGATGGTTAATATTTTCTTACTGTTTTTCTGTTGCAAGTGAATAAGCCTTAATCTTGCAAAGATAATAATAACTATAACCTAAATAGGTGATATATCGCCGGTAGTCGATTGTATTTCGTGTGTTCATATTTGCGCAAAGGAATAAGCAATGAGAAATGTAATAGTAACAGCAATAGCAGTAGGTATAGCATGTAATGTAAATGCTAAAAGACAAGATCAAGAGCCCATTAAAGTCATTGAACCCATCGTCGGCTTGGATCAGCAAAAAGTAGAGTTAGGAAAAGCACTTTGGTTTGAACCACGACTCTCTGCCTCAAATACAATTTCGTGTAATTCTTGTCATAACGTGGCGACAGGTGGCGTCGACAATTTACCAAGTTCAATCGGACATAAATGGGCAATTGGACCGATTAACTCTCCAACCGTTCTCAACTCAGACCTAAACTTTGTCCAATTTTGGAATGGTCGAGCTAAAGATCTACAAGAGCAAGCTGCTGGGCCGATCGAAAATCCTTTGGAAATGGCATTCACTCATGATCTCGCTATTGGTACGTTACAATCGATTCCTCAGTACCGACAGTGGTTTGAAAGTGCATATGGCTCTAAAAGCTTTACAATTAATGAAGTCACAGACGCCATTGCAACGTTTGAAAAGACGCTGCGAACCCCTAACGCCGCATTTGACCAGTGGCTTAAGGGCGACGACAGCGCACTTACCAAGGAACAAGTTGAAGGTTATGCTCTATTTAAGCAAAAAGGGTGCACGGCCTGTCACTCAGGTCCGCTAGCCGGGGGCCAGATGTACCAAAAAATGGGGCTGGTTAAAACGTTTAATACTGACAATCCAGATATTGGACGCGCCGCGGTTACCGGAAAGGATTTCGACAAGTACGTGTTCAAAGTACCAACGCTTCGCAATATCGAATTGACGTATCCGTACTTCCACGATGGTTCAGTGTGGGACTTGCAGGAAGCTGTCGAGGTCATGGCTGATATTCAATTAGGTCAACCGCTAACTAAAGATGAATCGAAGAAAATTACCGCGTTTTTGCGTTCTCTCACAGGCGAACAACCGCAAGTTACGCTTCCACACCTTCCACCGTCAACACACACAACGGCTAGGCCACAGATCTAGTCATTGAAAAAGCGCTCAAATATGGGCGTTTTTTTCATTTTCAATCTAATCTTAGCTTACACTACGTACAAATCGGCAATTGTGGTAACTAAGGAAAGTGCACTTGTATGAAAAAGGTTGGTTGGACTCACTATTTAAGACTCTGTTTTGGCCTGTTATTATTGACAGGCTGTACCACTAAGTTTCTATATAGTAATTTGGATTGGTTCATTGTCGACTATATTGATGATTATGTGACTCTTAATAGTGCTCAAGAGGAAATATTAACAGAAAGAGTCTTGGTATTGGCCCAATGGCATAAGAACAAAGAATTGCCTCGCTATTTGAAACAATTGACAGAACTAAGAAATAAAGATCCCAAAAGTGTTGAACCCGCTTATGTTGCCGATCAAATTGCACAAGCCAGACAACATACAAAAAGGCTCGTTGTTCAAATAACACCGGACTTATACGCATTAACTCAGCAAATGAGTGACACTCAAATTAAAGAGCTATTGAATAATTTAGAAAAAAACGATGCAAAATTCGCTGATAAGTATCAAGGATTAGAAGAGGAAGACATCAAGACTATTTACCAACAGCGCATCGAAGAAAATTTAGAACGATGGTTTGGTTCTCTTACTGAAGAACAAAAAAGGTTAGCACAGCGCTGGTCGAATGAAATGGAAGTAACCGCTTTCGATTGGCAGCAACATAGACGGCAAATGCAAGACTATATGCGTCAGTTACTCAACCGTCGTGGGGATATTGGCTACTACCAACTAGAGTTTCAGCGCCTGTTAAATGACAGTGAAAGTTTTTATAGCGAGCAACTCAAGCGAAAAATAGAACACAATCGCGTCATCGCAGCACAATACATCGCACTGTCACTTAATAGCGTGACAGTGAAACAGCACCAGCACTTAACAGAAGAAATTGACGATTGGAGAGACATCGCTTCTGATTTAATGACAACATTACTATTAGACTATAGTCCTACAGAAATATACGCCTTGAACGCATACACTGAATATAAATCAGTTTAGGGAGTAGTTGGGTATGATGGAGCAAGGTCTATTTTGGACGGAAAAGGTTCTGTTGCTGGCAGGTTTGTTATTTATTATTACCGGAATCGTACAATACGGCCGTCGTAGCCAGGACTGGAAAGGCGTCGTAACCATGTTTTATAAGCGTGTACCAATGAGTGTTGAAGAGTACAAGCGTTACCGTCTTGGTGTTGCGTTGGTAATTTTTGCTATTGTGCTACGTTTTGCATTGCACATATTCTGGCCTCAATTCTAACTTGCCGTTTCTTTCACATCATTGATGCTCACCTTTTGCTAACATTCTCAGTAGCAGGTAAAAGTAACCGATGGGTTGGCGGTTCTATTTAACTCTTATCAAGTACACGTTTGATTAGAGGGTGACGGGAGCATTACATGACCTACTCAAAATTTCCGATTTCCAAACTACCCGAACCACTTTTCACTTCACAACAAGTACGAGAAGGCGAAAAGGCGCTCGCACAATCGCTAGAAATTGAGCTCTATACGCTAATGGAACGAGCAGGGACTGCGACTTTTGAGTTAATCCAAGCCTCATTTGTTGATGCGCGACATGTATTGGTCTGTTGTGGGAAAGGCAACAACGGCGGTGATGGCTATGTCGTTGCAAGGCTAGCTTTGCTATCGGGTTACCAAGTCACGGTCTGGCAAATAGGCGATAGTGAATCACTAAGAGGTGATGCAGCAAGGGCCAAGAACAATTTTCTAAGCAAAGGTGGTGTGATTGGCTCACCAAAGAACACTGTTCCTGACGATGTAGACATTATCGTTGATGCCCTGCTAGGAACTGGGATTTGTGGCGAAGTAAGACCATTCTTTTCTTATTTATTTGATCGTTTGAATCAATCAAAACGGCCAATAATATCAATAGATACACCATCGGGTTTGAACCCAGATACGGGAGCGATTACGGGAAATGCCATTAAAGCGAACAAAACCATAACCTTTATTGGTGTTAAGCAAGGTCTAGTGACAGGTCGCGCACGCGCTTTTACTGGAGAGTTGTATTTTGCTGGTTTGGGTATTGCCACAACGTTTAATCAACGTTGCCAATCAAGTGCAACCTTGACCGCTGAGAATTGGATAACCTATCTCCCTGCAAGAAATAAAGATTCCCATAAAGGGTCCTTCGGGAAACTGCTCGTCGTAGGTGGTGGAGAGGGCATGAGTGGTGCCGCGTATCTCGCGTCTGCAGCAGCTTTACGTGCAGGAGGGGGATTGGTGGCGACTTTAGCTCACGAATCTAGTTTGACTCCAATTAGGTGTTTGTTGCCAGAAGCGATGGTAACCGAGCACACCTCTTTGTCGTTACGTGACAAAAGCAAATGGTGTTCCGCGTTGGCGATTGGTGTAGGTTTGGGAAGAACATCTTGGTCTGCGAACGTATTTCAACAAACTTTGGCACTCGCATCCACATTGAGCCTCCCCATGGTCATTGATGCTGACGGGCTATATTGGCTTGCTAAGAGTGATACCGCCTCCGTTCTATCTAGCAACCATATCTTAACACCCCATCCGGGTGAAGCGGCTCATTTATTGAATTGTCAGATCAATAATATCGAGAGCAATCGTTTTGAGGCGATTCGAGCAATACAGAACACATATGGTGGCGTTATTGTTCTAAAGGGCGCTGGAACGTTAGTTTACGATGGCAAAAATATGACGGTTTGCCACGCTGGTAATCCTGGCATGGCGACTGGCGGCATGGGTGACGTATTAACCGGAACCATCCTTTCTCAGCTAGGACAGGGAAAAAGCCTTATGCAAGCCGCTATTTTAGGGACACTAATTCACAGTATGGCAGCGGATCATGAAGCGCTAGAAAATGGTGAAGTTGGTATGCTGGCCTCTGACTTATTGAATAAAATTCGTCTGATATGCAATTACGACATGTCTTAGTTGAGTAATAAGTGAGTAATAAGAGCGATTTCTTTCATGGCATTAGTTGTGAGCAGCTGCGTTGGCTATTACTTGTAACTAGGGGTAGTCGCGAGCATGACTGACTTTTTTGCGAAAAAGTCAAAATTAGCGCAAAAAAATCAAAAATATTGCGACCTAAAAGACGATTGATTGGTGTTAAAGTGACCGGAGACGTGTCAATAGGTGAAGAATTAGACATTACAAAAACGTTTGCGTCAGAGCAAAAAGCGTATGATTTTTGAGACTTTACTAAACTGTCGATTTAATTCAATGGGTTAGGGAGGTTTTTGAAGTTGTCGGGGGATGATGAAATCAGCAGATTTGCAGCTTGTCGGAATAGTACCATAAAAAAAATTAAAATATCAGTCTTGCGAGATTAATTTCGCGACCTATAATGCTGAAAACCGGAGCGTCTGCCAACGCTCCGGTTTTTTTGTGTCCGAAGAAAGGTAAACCGTCTGCCAACGGAGAGCCAACGCACTATGATTAGTCATATGCCCACTGGAACATGTACTATATAAATCAAGGAATTTACACAATGCGTATCGAACAAGAACTTAAGTTAGGCTTTAAAGATGTACTGTTTCGCCCTAAGCGTTCAACACTGAAAAGTCGTTCTCAAGTAAATTTAACCCGCGATTTTACATTCAAGCACAGTGGTCGTCAATGGTCTGGTACTCCAGTAATTGCAGCTAACATGGATTCTGTTGGTAGTTTTGAAATGGCGACAGCGCTGGCTCAACACGGTGTAATGACTGCAATGCACAAACATTACACAGTAGAACAGTGGGCTGAATTTGTTGCGGGCGCAACGAAAGAAACACTAAACAAAGTGTTTGTTTCAACAGGTACTTCAGAGCGTGACTTTGATAAAACTAAAGAAATCTTAGCACTAAGCGAAGATCTTGAATTTATCTGTATTGATATTGCAAACGGCTACTCAGAGCATCTGGTTGAGTTTGTGCAAAAAGTACGTGCTGAGTTCCCAACAAAAACCATTTCAGCAGGTAACGTAGTGACTGGTGATATGTGTGAAGAGCTAATTCTAGCTGGCGCAGATATCGTAAAAGTGGGTATCGGCCCAGGTTCAGTTTGTACTACGCGCGTTAAAACAGGTGTTGGTTACCCGCAACTTTCTGCGATCATCGAGTGTGCTGACGCGGCACACGGCTTAGGTGGCATGATCATCGGTGATGGCGGTTGTGCATGTGCGGGTGACGTTGCAAAAGCTTTCGGCGGCGGTGCAGATTTCGTAATGCTAGGTGGTATGCTGGCAGGTCACGAGCAATCTGGTGGTGAAATCATCGATCAAGATGGCAAACAGTTCATGAAATTCTACGGCATGTCTTCACAGTCTGCTATGGACAAACACTCAGGCGGTGTTGCAAACTACCGCGCAGCTGAAGGAAAAACCGTACTATTGCCTTACCGTGGTGACGTAAATAACACTATCCAAGACATCCTTGGTGGCGTACGTTCAACGTGTACATACGTAGGCGCAGCAAAGCTTAAAGAGCTAACGAAGCGTACGACGTTCATCCGCGTTCAAGAGCAAGAGAACAACGTATTTGGTAAGGAAGCATAAAATCCTTTCTTCGCCACTAGATAGAAAAGAGTCGCTTTGTGCGACTCTTTTTTTAGTGGGTACTTCCACCTAGTACATCAACAAACCAAAGGTGCGAGCTATCGTCTAAATAGCCCTTTACTATTCAAATAGCTAAGCATGTGTGGCCTAGACTCACCTTCAAGCTTTTGGGTTACTTGTGATGACCACGAGCCCGCTTTGTGGTTTGTAGAGCGGTTAGCGTAATAGGAGATCATCACGTTGTCATACTCATTAACAGCATGACGATCCAGCTGATGATATTCATTCTCATGAATAATGACGTCAAGCGGTAAACGCGGCTTCACCTCAGGCTGCTGATCTGGGTGCCCTAAACACATGCCGAATAGAATCGCACAATGTCTTGGTAAACCTAACAGAGCGTCGACTTGCTCAGCACTGTTTCTCAAGCCACCAATATAGACGCCGCCTAATCCCAATGACTCGGCTGCAACTAAGCAATTTTGAGCCATAATACCCGCGTCAATAGCACCGATTAGACCGAGTTCAGTGTAATCAGTCTGTACGTTGGCGTTCAACGCAGTGTGGCGTTGATAATCAATACAAAACACCAGGAATTCTGCAGCTTGAGCGACATAAGGCTGATTACCAGACAACTTCACCAGTGAATCGCGTTTCGCCTGTTCGGTTACTCTAATAATAGATACAACCTGAAGTAGGCTCGAAGATGAAGCCGCAACGCCCGCTTGTAAAATAACGTCTAATACAGGCTTATCGATAGGCTGTTGAGTAAACTTACGAATTGAGCGATGGCTTAAAATGGTTTCAAGAGTAGAGTTCACGTTCCGATTATTCCCACGGTTATGATAACTCTTTGAACCTTAGTTTCTTTTGATGGGGTCTGGCAAGTGCGAATTGAGTCAAAAAGGGCAATTGTTGTTTTGATTTTGACAAAGAAAAAAGCCTCGCACTAGGCGAGGCTTTAGAATGTGGCGGAGAGATAGGGATTTGAACCCTAGATACGCTATTAACGTATGCCGGTTTTCAAGACCGGTGCTTTCAACCACTCAGCCATCTCTCCGTAGTGGCGCCAATCATAGAGCCACTACGGAGAGCTGTAAAGAAGAATCTGCGATTTTTATCTCAACTGCTTTAAACGTAGCCACACTGATGTTTGTTTGTTCAAATCGGTCGTGTTTTGAGTGCGTTTATGAAGATTGTTTTGTTTAACGGGCGAAAATCAGCACACGATCTAATTAATAAAATAACGTTTTTTATCCATAAATCATTGATAAATAAATTTAAAACAGCGTTCAGAATACGCGTGTTCGCTCGAAAAAGTTTGCGTGATAGGGTGCAATGCTTCAAAATGGTAAGGTTAGTTCTTATGAACTGAGATTTGAGGTCAAGATGAAAGTTGTAAAATTGTTTAAACAAAGAGCTGATTCAGTCAAGCATCAGTCTGAGCTTATGCAATGGATGTCACCCACTATTCGCGAGTATTGGACTGGTTTTGTAGATAAAACGAATCACAGCAATTTTTTAGCATGGGTCAGAGACTATCACAAGCCTGCAGTAAATGAACCACATGTTGTACAGGTCGAACCAGAAATTGTGCTCAAACCCGCAGCGCAAGAATTGTTTGATGATCTTCAAGACAAAATCGGTACTGTGATCCATCAAGGCAACTGGATCCATGTTGGTCAGGAGAGAATTAATCAATTCGGCTCTATTACTGAAGACAATCAATGGATTCATACCGATCCTGAAAGGGCAGAACAAGAGTCACCTTTTAAGACGACTATCGCTCATGGTTTCTTGACGTTGTCTTTATTACCCGCATTGACTGATAGTGTCGATCCAGACAAACCGCTGTTTCCGACAGCCAAAATGATGGTAAACATTGGTTTGAATCAGGCGAGATTCCCATATCCAGTAAAAGTCGGCAGTAATCTGCGAGCAAAGAGTACCTTAGTGAAAGTAACACCAATCAAAAAGGGACTTGAGATAGAGCGTGAGATTCGAGTAGAAATTGAAGGTATCCGCCGACCAGCTTGCGTCGCGACCTCTGTGATACATTTACACTTCTAATCCGAATTCAAAAAGCCAGCAAGTTGAAGTTGCTGGCTTTTTACTGTTTAACGCATCGATTCAACTCTGATTCACGTAACACACTTCATGGTTTATTTGCAGCCTTTCCATTTCCTTAAACCATCGTTTTTGATTGGGCTGAAGTTTGTCTCCTGGGCCTTTTACCTCACACCATAACCATTCTGTTTCTCTAAAAGCGATTAGATCCGGCATACCACTGCGAAATGCTTTAAGGTCACTCAACATCACCGCAAACAATTCAGCGATCAACTTTTTGTCTATTACCCTCGCTGCACAATCTAACCATTGTCTGTCAACTAGATCCCAAGCTATAAAAGGATTTTGAGTGTTTTGCTTAGCGTCGAGGATCTTAAAGTAAGGACGGATACCAACATGTTCAACCTCAATAAGTCGTTGTTTTATTGCACGCTCTCGTTTTTTTATGAAAGTAGAATAATACAAATCAAGAGGTTGTCGTTGGAACGGATTGATAAAAGCTCCCTCGATAGGAGCAAAAATAATGTCCCAGAACACCATCCCAAATAACGTGTTTAGGAAATGGTTTTCTAAGTAAAAGGCATGCCAACCCATATTCGATAGTTGATTCAAAACTGCCAATTCTACTCGTTGGCCTGATAAATCAATACAAAGCCTGCGTTCAGGAAAAGAAACCTTACTGTTGTGGGAGCGGGGACCGTGCAACGCTCTATTAAGCTTAGCTTCGAGCCGAAGCGCCACTTCTTGCTCATCTATACTTATCGGATGAAGTAACATGCTCTTAACAACCACGTCCGCCTCACCATGTCTTTTTTGATTCAAGAGAATACGGGCCTGCCTTTCTCTTGAAGGTGGCAATTCGCTAGTCTGAAATAATTCCAATGCGCTTGTGTACTCTTTTAGTCTTTCAAGATCTCGAGCTATTACATTAGCGAATTTTTGGTATTGTCTCGTGGCATAGGGGCCAATGACATTGGGTATTTGACTTGATAGTTGTTTAACTAGCTCAAGATTGGATGTGTCAAGCTCAGCATATTCATTTATTACTTGGATGAGAGTAATACTTGAGTCGATCTCCGCTCTCGAATTGAACAACCTTGTCGCTTTGGAGACCTCATAGTTTTCGAATTTATGAATCCCAAGATTTTCGAGCACAAATTGGGCAAAATCTTGATGCCTATTGCCGAAAAACAGTAAACATAGCAATGGTAGTATTTGATCATTGAGCAAACGCATGACACCAAATGGTAATGGCGGAACATCATTGGGCTGCTCCTGACGCAGCTGTTTAATCAAGTCTGGTTTTGTAGCGGTTCGCTTGAGTCCAGAAAACAGGTTGAGTATCTCAGGCTTTGACAGCAAAGCGTCGGCAAGTTCATAAGAACGGTCTGGCGCGCAAGTAGTGATAAACCCCTTGTCTGCGAGCTCGGCAATCGACAGGTCCAAAGCGCTAATTTCAGCATATTTCAACTTATCGTCCCTAAACCAAACTCCTTTTCGGGTGAGTAGGCGGATAAGTAGACACTGAGCATCATCACTTAAGGTATAGAAAGTCTCAATCCAGTGGTGTTCACCTTCGTCGAGTAAATCTGAATAGATCGTTTCTACGTGAGTGAGTAGGCGTAGAAAATTATCCTGATAGTAAGTTGGTGACAGAATAGGCGGTGAGAAAACAGTCACTAGAAACTGTGCTCCTTGTCAAAATGTAGTTCAATTCATTAGATATGAGTTGACCCAATTAAGCTACGAAAACTTAGGAACTTTGCTAATTTGACCACGTGGACCGTTGAGAGATAAGTGACTTAGATCGTTTAGATAGGAGATGATTTTCGGACACGTCACAATAACTGTATGATAATTATCTACAAATCAATGTACACATAAATTTACATGGTGTCTAAATTTAAAAACGAGCAATTAATTTGCCTTTTTGGATAAATAGTGATTGAACTTATTCATCGAAGCAGATAACTTACAAGGAAAGGGCACGACATAAATCACATAATGGAGTGTGGTCGTGTGACATAGATGTAGATTTACAAGAATAGGAAGAAGTAAGCAATGTTTCAAACTGATGATGTACGAATTAATAAAGTAAAAGAACTATTACCACCAGTTGCTGTTTTAGAGAAGTTTCCAGCGACAGAAGTTGCTTCTTCAACAACGTTTAACGCACGTAAAGCAATTCATAATATTCTTAACGGAAATGATGATCGACTATTGGTAATTGTGGGTCCTTGCTCGATCCATGACACAGAAGCTGCGATTGAATATGGCAAGAAATTAAAAGTATTACGCGATGAGCTTGGTGACAAACTTGAAATTGTTATGCGCGTTTACTTTGAAAAACCTCGCACAACCGTAGGTTGGAAAGGGCTCATTAACGACCCTTATCTGAATGATACATTCAAGATTAACGATGGTCTGCGCATGGGCCGCAAGCTACTTCTTGATTTAACTGACATGGGTATGCCAACAGCAAGTGAATTCCTTGATATGATCAGTCCTCAGTATGTTGCTGACCTTATCAGTTGGGGCGCAATTGGTGCTCGTACAACAGAATCTCAAGTTCACCGTGAACTGTCTTCCGGTATTTCTTGTCCTGTCGGCTTCAAAAATGGTACAGATGGCAATATTAAAATTGCGTCAGATGCGATTCGATCTGCAAGCGCCTCTCACCATTTCCTATCGGTGACTAAATACGGTCATTCCGCGATTATCGAGACGGCAGGAAACCCTGATTGCCATATCATCTTACGCGGTGGTAAAGAGCCTAATTACAGTGCAGACCATGTAAAAGCAATCAAAGACGAACTCGCTGCAAATGGGCTACCTGCAAAAGTGATGATTGACTTTAGCCATGCGAATAGCTCGAAACAATTCCAACGTCAAAAAGTGGTGGCGACAGATGTCGCGCAGCAAATGGCTAACGGAGAGGATGCGATCTTTGGTGTCATGATTGAATCTCACTTAGTTGAAGGTCGTCAGGATTTGATTGATGGCGTCGCACCAACTTACGGTCAGTCAATTACTGACGCTTGTATTGGCTGGGAAGACACTGAGAGTGTACTTCGTGAACTTGCAGAGGCGGTTGAAGCGCGCCGTAAAGCTTAATTAATTCCACAGTAAAAGCACAGCCCTTGATGAATCGAGGGCTTTTTTATTAAATCATACAGTACGTCATACTATTATTGGTTATTTTAATAATGTCAAGGTTAATATAATGAAGCTATCCATCTACAGTGCAATCATCCTCTCGTTGAGTTGTTTGGTATCTAACTCGGCGAACGCTAACACCCTGAGTAATGAACAACTTTGCACAGCCGGGTTAGCCTTAGCGATTGATAAGCAGCCTAGAGGAATCAATACTAAAGGGCTTTCAGGAAAACATGTACTCCTAACATTGAAAGATGGTAGCAATGACTGGGATTACCGCTGTGATGTAAATCGGGCGTCGAAAGTGATAAAAATAGAAGCGCGAGACCGAAAGCTAAATGACGCGTACCTTAAACAAGTCATACGTTACGATGTCACAAATGGTGTTCGAGCCGTAGAAGTGATGATGAAGAAAAGGCATGGTGGTCTGAAATCTGAGAAGTATCAAGCGAGGCAGCTCAAGGGGTAGGGCATAGGAATATCTAAGGGAGTTTATTGCTCCCTGGTGTGTCGCTCAATCAACAATGATGTCTTTTACCGAGCCTGGTTGGTAAATAGAGTTAGGATCAAGCTTTAATGTTTGCGTAGGGTATGCAATATCTGCTTCATGTTTCTTAATAATATCCATTACTTGCAATAGTACATCTTGCTTAACTTCATGATATCGTGCCCAATTTACTGTCTTAGTAAATGTGTAAATAAAGAAGTTAAGAGACGACGGACCAAAATTATCGAAATTCACCATCAAGGTCTGTTTGGCATCGATATCTTTGTGATTCTCTAGCATCACTCGCACATCTTCAACAATGAGACTGACCTTGTCTCCATCGTCATAACGAAGTCCCACGGTTTCATAAATGCGACGATTAAGCATGCGAGAAGGGTTTTCAACCACAATATTACTAAATACCGAATTAGGGACGTATAACGGTCGCTTGTCAAAAGTACGAATGATGGTCATTCTCCAACCAATACGTTCTACCGTTCCTTCAATCGCGCGGTCAGGTGAACGAATCCAATCACCAACTTTAAACGGGCGATCAAAATAAATCATCATTCCGCCAAAGAAATTCGACAAAAGATCTTTGGCAGCCAGACCGACGATTAGTCCGCCGACGCCCCCAAAGGTCAATAGCCCAGAAAGACTCAGCCCTAACGCTTGCATTACTGTTAGAATACCAATAGAAATGAAAAACAAGCGAGCGACTTTGGCGACAGCTTGGACAGTGGTTTCATCCCGTTTTTTCTGAGCCAACACATATTCTTCGACATTCTGAATCAGTCGTAAAAATATCCATATAAACGTCGAAATGACCAACAAAAGGTCGACTTGACTCAACCAACTGGTATCGGTGTCTGTATGCGAAGACAATACCAAGCCTAAAGAAACGGTTGCAGGCCAAAGCCAAATCAGTATGCTAATAGGTGACTTGATTGCCTTAATTAACAAATCGTCCCATGCTAGGTTGGTTCGTTTGGTTAGCGCTTCAAGTCGCCCATAAAACACGCGCCAAATAACCCAAAGTAAAAAGCTCGTTCCCGTAATCAAAAGAACATTACTTAATAAGTCGTAGCCAAAAGATTGAATATAGCTTTGGAGCGTATCCATCGAACTATTCATAGTAATCAAAAACCTAGTTATTAACTCGATATCATCGGTGATGAAGTTATTTGAGTAAATGATGTGTAATTATCAGATATTACTCAGATTCATTAGGATAGTATATCGCGAACATAAAACTTTTATGTTCAGAACATTGTGTTGGAAAGGGTAAAAAGAAGCGCGATACCAGGTTATGGATATCGCGCGTGTTCAAAGACGCGATTGCAGTAACACTTGCAGCATACGTTTATGTTACTCATCTACTTCAGACATAAAGCGCTCTGCTGTTATTCTCTGCTCGTTGTTGTGCTAAAAAATAGCAGGACGATATTGCGGCCCTCGGTCAACAAATGACCCTTTGCTATCTGTTGGGTCTGTATGACGAAAGAAGTAGTCCAATACCTCTTCATAGCTCACCTTATCCGCGTCAAATTTCACTTGAATTACCTCGATATGACCTGATTGCCCACTTGCTACCTGACGATAGGTTGGATTTTGTAGCTCACCACCTGCGTAACCAGAAATGACGTCGATAACACCAGGTAGTTATTCCAAATCTGATTCTGTACACCAGAAACATCCGCCGGCCAGTAGAACGAAAAATAATTTGGTGAATGTCGTCATGAACACTCCATAGCTTTATGTGATTGATATTGTCATAGGACAGAGGTCGTCGCTGAAAAATTTCAAAATGACAGTTAATCGGTTACTATCTGTTGGTTTTCAATCACTCAGACTGTAGAGGTTTATATGCAAGCAGAAGTTAAATGGATCGAAGGATTCAAGTTTTTAGGGCAATCTCAATCTGGTCACTCTATCGTAATGGATGGCAATGGTGGAGAGACAGCGCCAAGCCCAATGGAAATGGTATTGATGGCCGCGGGTGGGTGCAGCTCTGTGGACGTGGTTGATGGGTTGAAATCTGCAAATCAGGCCGTAACGGTAGTCAATGCAAAATTAACGACTGAGAGACGCGAGACAGCTCCAAAAATCTTTACTGCCATTAATATCCATTTTGAAGTCAGTGGCGACAACCTAGATGAAGCGCTTGTAGCTAAAGTAACCAAAGACTCGTTAGAAAAGTACTGCTCTGTGTGTTTAATGTTGGGTGCTGGTGTTGAAATGACGCATTCTTGGGAAATCATTTAAGGATCAACGTCTGTGAATGAAACGGAATTCGACCAACTTGTTGTTGTTCTTGGTAAGCGCTTAAACAACAATGCATTAACCGCAGAAGGCTTGTCTCGCGTTAAAGCGATATTACAGGTTGTTGAAACAACAGATTGTCGCAAGACCATTATCGCTTTTTGTGGTGGTGTCACTCATGGACAATCGATCTCAGAAGCTTGTGTTATGTATGACACTTTTCAAGCTCACTTGCCTTCGGAGAAAAGCGATAAGATTGGGGCAGTGTTATTGGAGGAAACATCTACCAGCACCGTTGAAAATATCGTGCAATTATCCAACGTGTTGATACAAAGCCAACTGTTACAACGAGGTAGTACAATCGAGGTGAAATTCGTTTCCAATGATTACCATTTAGAACGAATGTTCACAATTCAAACATTACTCAATGAGCAGGGGTTACTTGGCTACTTGAAGCAAGAATGTCATCGCTCAGGGCTCAATGTCACTATCTCATCCGATATTGAAGCGCATTATTCGGTCGCTTATTCTCATAACTGTATAAATGGACAGTTGTTCGTTTTGCTCGATGAATTAACGACTTATAGGGTCTATTTAGAAGGAGTGAGATCTGCGGTATTCAAACGTCCCCTTACGGAGGTCATCGTCCAACCTCTAGCGATTGCTCATCGCACGTTGGAGCGATTAGAAGCCTTAGTTTGTGCTTCTTCTCATGCCGTGCTGCAGGATCAATTACCGGCGCTGCGCTCTATTGTTGAACGAACATCGTCTCTTGAAAATAACGACAATATCGATAACGAACTCTCGTTGTTTGATACCTTATTGAACTATCTCAATCGTTATCTGGACCCAGAGCGAGACAATCGCATTAGTTGGTGGAAGTGATAAGCTAAATAGATGAACTAGCCGCTCAAAGGTAGACGCTGGCTATAAACGAACTCAAGAGAGAGTATGCCTAAAGTGAACGAATGCACCAGCAAATAAAAGGCTGGTGCATAAGGGAGGTGATTATACGCGCTCCGCCAAGTAAGCGTCGTAATCAGGAATCTCAATCTCAACTTCTTGCTCTAATAAATTGGACTCAAACAGGAAGTTCGCCGTTGCACGGTTAGTCGCGACGGGAATATTCCAAACACTGGCAATACGCAATAGTGCTTTGACGTCAGGATCATGCGGTACGGCGTTTAATGGATCCCAAAAGAAGATGAGCATGTCCAATTTGCCTTCCGAGATAAGCGCACCAATTTGCTGGTCACCACCCATCGGCCCGCTAATCATACTTTTTATGGCCAGACCGGTTTCTTTGCTTAACATGTGTCCAGTTGTGCCTGTTGCATACAGGAAGTGACCCTGTAGCTTCTGTTTGTTTTCTTGTACCCAACGCAGCAATTCTGGTTTGTAGTGATCGTGCGCGACCAACGCGATGTGTTTGTGTGCCGGCATGGTACGAATGGTTTTTTGCATTTGACTCAATTCCTAAGTTTGTATCTTTTAATCCCAATAACTATATGTTGTTGCTCGTATTATTGGGATTAAAAGGCATAAATATCCGTCATGGTAATGTTTGTAGTGACGACTATCAACGACGGTAACTGATATCTGTGACAGTTAATCACCTTGAACAGAAAAGATTGGACGATAGCCAGTCGGAGATAGAGATTCCTCTATAGCCAGACTGGATAAATGTGTCGGTGACAAGACTTCTATGCTCGGAGCCTGATCCTTCTGAAAGGGTATCTGCCTTAAATACGATGTTGCTTGACGCACTGAAATTCGGCCTTGTTCGACCATTTTATCCGTTGGCGCAAGTTCGACTTTATCGCGTAACAAGCCTCGATAAACGCCATGACTGAGATAAATAGAGAGTAGTTCAATGGTATCCTCTTTTTCAGAACTTCTCAGTTCGCTTATCGCGGCTTCAATGGCAACAGCACTACCGACGATGTAGGCGACTTCCTCATAGTCCTCAATCACTTGTTGGATTAGGTTACGCTGTAACTCCTTGTCATTATCTGCCCATAATGTTTCTACTATTTTGATATCACTGTTTTTTATCGCTTCTAGGAACCCCAGAATTACAGGTTTCGTCCCTCCACTGGAGCGAGGACCAGGCAATAACGCAACGGCGGTGACACCCGAACCTTTCGGGTGCTTTTTCGCTAAATAATGACCAACTTTGTAACCCATCCAGTACCAATCTACGCCGACCACACCTTTCACATGTTCTGACTGTGCTTTATCTACAATGAGATGATTCACAGTGGCAAAAACAGGGACATCGCCAGTGTAAGTGGACAGGTCATGCTTATAAGCGGTAGGCGAGACTGTGCCAAGAATAATGGCGTCGGCATTCCATTGGCGACAACTTAGCAATTGTGCTCTCTGCTTTTCTATATTGGGGTAGCCTCCGGACTCAAATACTTTTAAGTCAACATGTCGCTTTTTGGCTTCCTGAACCATCCCGTAATTGACGGACAACCAATAAGAATCTTTAAGGTGAGGATAAATCGCACAAATCTTTTCTGGAGACGCAACAGCGTACGAGCTAGAAATAAGCAAGGCTGCGGCAAAAATAGGACAGAATAGGTTTTTTTTGGACATTGGTTAATCGTTTAGTGGCATCTCTATCTTCAACACTGCAAAATATAGCGTACTATCAAACAGTAAAGAAGTGGATTCTGTTGGAGTGGTTAATGTTACTCTCTAAAGCCAGTATTGGTCGTAAGTTATTATTTTCGTTCTTGGTGATGGCGATGTTGGTCCTGCTATCTACCGCAATTGGTGTATCTGGGTTTTCACTTGTCGCAAAAACGGAACGTAACGTGGTTGATACCGCAATACCCTCAATGCTCGAAGCTCGTGAAGTCTCCGAGCTGAGCACTCGAATCATTGCGTCGGTGCAAACCTTGTCGAATGCAAAAACGAAGGAGCAACACCAAGAAGCAGGAAAAGTACTCTTTTCTCGTCTTGAGGCACTTCTAAGCCACATTAAAACGCTCGGTTCGGACTCCTTTGATTCAAAATTACTTAGTGAGCTCGAAAACTATGTTCAGTCTATTATCGATAGTTTAGTCGAACTTGGTGTTGCTGTAGAACAATCTATTTCCTTAGATAAGGATATTAATGACGAAGTAGAGTTGCTGAGAATCAAAGCCGAAGAACTTGAACAACTCACTAGAACTCAAGTGCTAAATACCAGCACCATCGCCGTTGCGAATGTGACTCATATATACCGCCTACTAGAGCAAGAAAACAAAGAGGATGCACTGGATGCTCTTGATAGTTTAGTCGAGGTCGACATGGACCTTTCAGAGAGACTACATGAGCTGCATTTGTTGGCGTTTAAAACGCTAAATCAAATTGAAGAAAGCCGCACTGTTTCCGATCTTGGGCGAATTGAAGAACTGCAAAAAGATTATCAAAGTAATATTAATATCATGACCAGACGTGTCAAAGGCGTTGAAGATCCTGCACGTTCTCAGCAAATGACCGAGCTGTTATCTGAGTTAGCACAAGGAAAACGTATATTTACGTTATTGACTCAAAAGCACAATGTTCGTCAACGCTCCAAAGCGCTAATGCATGAAACACTTGAGCAATTCACGTCTCTTAATTCCACCGTGTCCAATTTGGTCGATCAGTCCAATGCTGCCACCACTAAAGCGGTAGCGGAATTATCCTCAACCCTGAACTACGCACGGTGGACATTAGCACTGCTGTCGATCGTTGGTTTTGTCGTTGTGGTTCTGATTGTCTGGCGAGTCGTGTACGTATCGGTCGTTAAACGTTTAGGCGAATACTCTTCAGCACTGCTGTCCATCGCTAAAGGCCAATTAAAGGTTGATGTCAAAGTTAAAGGTAATGATGAACTTGCTCATATGGGGCAAGCCATTATCATAGCGCGAAATACTGCTCAGGCGCTAAAAGTGGTCGCGGAAGCGGAAGCAGAGGCAAAACGAGCATTGCAAGAGCATAAGGAACATCTTGAAGAAATCGTCACGGAACGAACGTTACAGCTTCAAAACAGTAACGAACGCTTAAACCAAGAGGTGCTTAATCATGCCAAGGCGAGAAGTGCGGCAGAACAGGCGAGCCGAGCTAAGTCGGCATTTTTGGCGACTATGAGTCATGAAATACGCACACCAATGAATGGCGTGCTTGGTACGGCGGCACTGATGGAAGATACCCATTTAGATAGCCAGCAGAAAAAGTTCATAGATGTGATTAATCGAAGTGGGCAAAACTTGTTAGCCATCCTCAATGATGTATTGGATTATTCGAAAATAGAAGCAGGGCACTTGGAAATCCGAAATAAGCCGTTTGACCTATACCGTATGATTCAAGACTGCTACCAATTAATGCTTGGTAAAGCGCTCGAGAAAGGCCTCGACTTTAAGTTTCATATAGAGAGTGACGTGTCTGATGTGTACTGTGGAGACGTCACACGACTTAGTCAGGTACTCAACAACTTAGTAGGAAATGCGATTAAATTTACACCGTCAGGCCAAGTGGATATTTATGTGTCGCTCGATCCTGATGACGAAACTTGCGTTATGATCGAGGTTTCGGATACGGGTGTCGGTATCAGTCCGGAAGACCAACTTCATCTGTTTGACGCGTTTACTCAGGCAGAACACGGCTACTCAACAGCGGGTGGTACAGGGCTCGGGTTAGCCATTAGCCAAAAGCTAGTGAAAGCAATGAATGGTGCCATTTATGTTGACTCTTATTTAGGGGAAGGCAGCCGTTTTTGGTTTGTGGTTCCTTTAGAACAATCCACCCTGGATAAAAGAGAGATAATTCAACCGCTCGGAATCACGAAAACCGTAAACGGGCGTGTCTTACTTATCGAAGATAATGCGGTAAATGCGATGGTGGCGGAAGGTTTCCTAATGAATATGGGCCATCACGTCATTAGTGCAGAAAACGGGCATGACGCTAAGCACCTGTTTACCAACAATGACTTTGATATTGTTCTTGTCGATATTAATCTTCCCGATTGCAATGGCATTGATCTCATGCATCAGCTTCGTGATATTGAGGCTTCACAGTCCCACAAGCATCATGCTCCTATGATTGCGATATCTGCTCATGTATTTAATGAAGAGGTTGAAAGCTATTTGGAAGCTGGATTCGATGGTTACCTACCAAAGCCAGTAGATCGAGAAGCACTCAAAGAGATGGTGCAAACAAAATTGAAAGGTAAAGATTACGAAATGGTTAAGCCACAACCAGTGTTTTCTACCCATGATGAAAGTGATGTCAGCCAAACACATGTCATTGATCCTAGTGTGATTGATGCTGATATCAAAGTGCTGGGCATTGTGCGAATGACAAAGATAGTCGAGGCGTTTGTGAGTTCGAGTACCCAAACATTGCACGACTTAGAACAAGCAGCTCAACTTGATAACTCAGCGGATATTAAAGCACTAGCGCACAAGTTTAAAGGTTCGGCGGGGTCTCTTGGGTTGAGCAAACTGTTCGAAATATGCTTATCTATCGAAACGGCAGAGGATCATATTGGTCGCTACTTAGAACAGTTAGAGTGTTTGATTAATGCTCAAAAAATGGCGATAGAATCGTTAATTGAGATACTGGATAAATATACAAACCAAGCTAAAAAGTGACACATTAGATATTAGTGGTGTACTTGACTTGAGATGGTTTTATCAGGAGTTTTCAGCAGGGTGGAGACTCGAACTGTTAAAGAAGCAACAACCGTTGGGCTGGGATCTGTATCAAGCACTTGAACTACGCCGCGATGTTAAAGCCATGCTAGTCCCCAGTTATAATCTGACAGGCACCGAGTCAAAAAGTGGGTACCTGTCAGATCAGGTCTGAATTAGTACACCTTATGTGATCCCGATGGACGTCTCGCTGCGATTTACGGTAAACAGCTTGTCACTTAGTGGGTGACATTGAAAAAGGGCTCTTGTGAGCCCTTTGATATAGATGTACTTCGATGCTTTATCGTTCGTCATCATAAAAGGTGCGATGTTCGATCGCATAAGGCTCTTCATCAAGTCCTCTGTTTGAAAGTCCTCTCAAATGTTCAAGTTGGTTTTCCAACATATTGACGGTTTGATAATCGCCTTCTGAACAGGCAACATAAATCTGTTGCTCGATCGCCTCAATATTATCTTTAATGCTCATCATACACCTCCTAAGAGCTCCTAAAGGCACCTACCTGTTCTCAAATCGATTATAGTCCAAAAGACCAAATTCAATAGGTTGAGTACGCTGATAAAAGTGGTGAACACGATCGCTAAATTGCCAGAATTCTTTATTGCTACGTCTAACCGCATAATTGTCGAGCAATTCTATGTAGCTTTCTTCATCCTGAAGATTTTTTAGATCGTTCACAAAATTTCCAATTTCGCTCTCTTTGAGGTTTAGGTACGCAGCAGGATAGCTGCCGATCACTCCACGAACGAACGTTAGGCTATCATTTTTGTAATCTCTGTTCGCCTCTTCTGAGAACAAGCTAGAAATGTTGATGTGAGCGTTGTTGTGAAGCAAGGTAAATAGCTGATCGTTGCCGGCTTGTGTCTCGATCATAACCATCATGATCTGAGGCACGGTTTTAAGCCCTTCACCAGTAATGTTGTCAATTTGTCGTAACAAGGCTTCATTTTCTTTGGACAGCCCTGTATTGACGATTTTATAACGGTCATGTAATACCGGTGCAAGCTTCTGTTCAATCTTATCAAAAAGCTCGGCCTTGTAGTCAGACGTTAGATAAAGCTCTTGAGTAGGCTGGCTGAATGGCCTGATGTTACGTTGCAAAAATGCGCTAAATTGGGGACTCTGATCCTGGTACCAACTGCTAAATTCTTGATGCCTTGTTGTGTTAGGTAGAAGCGCTAAGAAGTTACTTTCACCTTCCATACGTAAAAAGTCCATGAACATGCGAGTGATGAGTTGATGGCCAAAATTGCCATACACATCAAAACCTGCGACGAGTAGATAATGAATACGCTCAAGTAACGCATAATCAAGGATCCACGCCGTTTTAGGCTGAGTACCAACCAACCCTTGAACGACTGATGCACTATCGAAATGGCGGAACACGGTCAGCGCTGCATTGGGGTTCTCGTCGTTACCAGTCCAAAGCAGATCGGTTGTCAGGTGCTTGCCGTCTTTAAACCAAGTATTCATGAACTCAGACTTAGCCTCTAAATATCGTGCTTGCTGGTTAGAGTATTTCACCCAATTAGAGATAGGGACGGTGTTGCTTTCCAACTCGCTAGGAAGCTTCAAGTTGTCGGCTTGTTGTTGGTAAAACTGACTGACCGCGGGTACTTCTGCTTTCTCGGGATCTAGAAAGAACACCCAAAAACGATCATTAATAACGTTGAGAGCCAATTGTCCACGACACACAGGCCCTTTTATGTACGCCATAATCGTATTTTGGGCATTATCTAACATAAAGCTGAAACGTGCTTTGACTGGAATATCTTTAAATGCTGTCATCGGATTTGCCGCGACGCTTATATCATAACTAGGTAGCGTTTGAACCACATAGTCTGGCTCTATAAACCATTGATACCATTGCTCCAGTTTTTGGTCGTTTAGTGCAAAAGGCATATGCGTTTTATCAACGATAGTACTGCGAACAGGGACAAGACGGTAGTAAACCCGATTAACATTCGGCGCATCGTAAGGTCGTCTGGTGACAATGCGATCTAACGCCTCACCTGGTGGGGTTGCAGAACGAACGATAGTAAAGAATCGACGTTGAGATTCAATTTCTGAAAAATACAAATGAGATAGGTACAAATGTTCATATATATACCGTGCGGCAAGTTGGTTTTTCCTCGCGCTTTTATTGAGTAGTACTTCGTACTTGTCGACCATTGCTTGTTCTTCATGGGTAAGAGGGAGCGGTGCATTCATTTTTGCACCAGCGCTCAACCAAGCAATCAGAGTTTGGTATTCTGACGGGTCTAAATTCGGCATGCCAAATGGCATTCCCCATTGCGGATAATTGGTTTCGTAAGCATTATACTCTTCGATAGTAGGGCAGACCTGAGTGCGGTCGATTGAAAAGTCAAAGCCTTCTAGTTGTGCGGTTTCAGGTAAAGGATGCCGAGCTTTTTGAGTGATCATTCGTGAGACCAAACCTGCATCTAAGTTACCTGCCAGCGTTTGCTGACGTTCGTTCAGTACTGGGAAAAAACCAAGTTCACGCCATTCAGCGGTATTTTCTGCATCTTCAAATAATCGCGTGGGTTGAGAAGCCGTCAAACGAGTTCCTTGGTAGACTAGCTCTTTACTTGCTCCACGATCAATGCCATCAACAGAAGACATTTTTAGCTGACAAGGCGCGTCATAACAGGCGTGGCAGACGACACAGCGCTTGTCGATGATAGGTTTTACCTCGGTAACAAAATAATCGGCGGTAGCAGAGGTTGGGGATACGGTTCTTTCGCGAACTTCGGGTTTTCCAAAAAGCTGGTCATAGTTTAAACCAGCGTAGGTGGCACACCCAGAAAAAATCAGTATCGTTAGGTACAGGACAATGCTTTTCGTTTTCATTAATAGCTCTCAATGCTACGCAAGTTGCGTTTTAATTCCTTGTTGAACGAAGCCGCTCCGCGGCAGAGTAAATACAGCATAAGTCATACTCTTATAACACCATCATCCCGATGGTCGTTGACAGGAGTAACTTATGAATTCCACCGACTTAGAACGCTTCAACTCTCTTTATGAACAGCACCTTACCAATCTTAAACTGCAAGGTAAACGACCCGCTACCATTGATGCGTATTCTCGTGCGGTGCGACGGATTGCGCAGTTCTTTGATTGTTGTCCGGACGCCTTAACCACCCTACAACTCAAACGCTACTTTGCTAACCTCATCGAAACCCACTCATGGAGTACCGTTAAGCTCGACCGTAACGGATCGCAGTTCTTCTATCGCTATACCCTCAACAAACAATGGGAATGGCTGAATATTGTCAGACCGCCACGCAGTAAAAAACTCCCTGATGTCTTAGCCCCAGAACAAGTCGCCTTACTCATCTCGTTGACCCAGCAACGGCGTTACCAAGTCTTCTTCCTTGCCTTATATTTCATGGGACTTCGCCTCAGTGAGGGACTCAATCTCACTGTCCAAGATATTGATGCCCACACCATGCAAATACATGTCCGCAATGGAAAGGGGGGCAAAGACCGCCTCGTGCCTCTTCCCCAACGCACCCTGAATGCCTTGCGTGCTTATTGGCTCACTCACCGGCACCCTAAGCTGCTTTTCCCTGCTCGGGAAATCATGACTAATAAAACCATGGACAGAGGTGGTGTACAAAAAGCGATGAAGCAAGTTCTCAAAGACTGTGGTATCAATAAACCCATACTTAAGCAAAAAAGGCTTAACGAAACGTTAAGCCTTAATGAAATAAAATCTAGTAATGATTTAGGCCGCTGAAAGCTCAGCCGCTTTTTGTTCTGAAATTGGCTTCGTTACAAACGAAAGAACGATACATACGCCCATCATCGCTGCTGAAATGGTGTAGGCTAGATTGTAACCGCCGCCATGAGTCATTGAGTAGCCCACGATTGCTGCTCCAATTGCACCACCAATACCCCAAGATGTGTAAAGCACACCGTAGTTAGTACCATAATTCTTCAGGCCATAATATTCAGCGGTAAGTGAAGGGAACACAGCTAACAGCGTACCGTAGCCTACAGCGGCGACCGCAGTACCAATAATGAGCATGAATTCACTTGTAAATGTAGAGAACATAACCATGTTCACACCTTGCAGAATGAACGCTAGCATCAATGTACGTACGCCACCGATCTTGTCCGAAAGGATACCCGCAGCAATACGACCGCCTGAGTTAAAAATAGCTAAGAGTGATGCAAGGTAAACGGCGTTTGGTAGATTCGCTTGAACACTCGCGATATTGGTAATGTTACCGATGATCATCAAACCAGCCGCTGCAGCAAACGCGTACATAACCCAAAGTGAATAGAACTGTGGCGTTTTGAGCATCGCTTTCCAACTGATGTCATTGGCTTTCTTCACTTTGACAGGTGCTTTGCCTGCTTTTACCTGTGGCTCTGCAGGAACGTACCCTGCTGGTGGGTTATTGATAGTCGCGGCCAACGGAACGGCAATAATCAGTACACCGACGCCTAATATCATAAATGCAGAACTGATCCCCATTTCGCCAATAAGCGTTGATGTCAAAGGTGCTAGATAAACCGCAGCCAAACCAAAACCAGCTGCGATTAAACCATTAACCATGCCCTTTTTAGAAGGGTGGAACCATTTCATTGCAGAAGGCGCCAAACAAGCATAACCGAAACCAATACCTGCACCAGTAATCATGCCGAAAGTGATATTCAACATTAGAACTGATTGAGCAAAGCTTGAAGCGACCATACCTAAACCGGTCAACGTTGCACCTAGAATAAGGATATTACGAGGCCCCATGCGGTCTTGAAGAATACCTGCAACGAGCAGGCAGATCGAGAAGGTAATAGTAGCAATAGCATACGGTGAAGACGCGTCTGCCGCGCTCCAGCCCCATTCGCTAACTAAAGCTTTATTGAAGACACTCCAAGCATATAGGATGCCAAGACAAAGGTTGATACAGAATCCAGCAATTAGGATTCGCATAGCTTTATCAATCTTGCTCATTTTGGTTCTCTGATATTTCGAACAAAGTCCGAGAGGTTAAAAATTCAAATTAAGTTTGCGTTTATCAACAGATGGCGCAAATGAGCGCGGATTATAACCAATAAAACTGTGATTGGAATCGATTTTTTTGAATTACTTCAAATAAAACTATTGATGTAAATTTGATGTAAATTTGAATTTATTTATTTGTTTCATCACTCGTGTTTATTGCATTGATCACATAAATTATAACTTTGTTGAATGCTGTAATATGTAATTTATTTGTTAATACAGTTGCATTTAATAAAGGTGGAATACGTAACACATTGTAAATAAAGGGGGCAGTGAGTCTCTAATGTTATCTAGTTGTAACTTGCATTTTTGTGTTTCTCAATAGCGCAAAACTGCGCAAAAAACGTGCTTGAATTTCGATAAAATAACGATGACAATACAGGCAAAGTGAGTTTGCATATTTGAAACATGGACATTTCAAACACTATTTTTTATTTTGTTGAGGTAGCTTATGTTCATTACTAAGATTCTAATGTTGCTTGGCGTATCGCTAGGAGCTGGTTATGCCGCAGCAGATCATCTTCACTCATATCTTTTAGGTTTATCTATTGCTTCACTAGCCGTTGGGGCATGTTACATGATCGCTTTTGCTAGCACGCGTTTCCCACAATTTGCTATGGGCTTGCTGTTGCTAGGGACAATGGCAAAACTCACTGTAACTGTTGTAGGGGTAGGGCTAAGTATTTCCAATGATTTGATTACGTCGCCAATCGTATTTGCCTTGTCGTACTTATTCTATATCATCGCAGTAAGCTATCTTTGGTTTAGTTATCGAGACAGCATTACGCCTGCGCCAAAGACAATGAAATCATCATTGGCATAAAAACAGCAAATCTTTAAAGGAAGGCAATAGCCTTCCTTTTTTTGTAACCAAAATCCTTGTTTCATTCAATATTATATCAATCAATATGCATATCTAGAGTGTAAAGCAATGTAAAGAATTGAATTTTTCGAAGAAACATTAATGACAATGATAGTAATTCGTATTTATATTTGTAATAATTGTTTCACTGATATTATTCGAACAGATATAAAGAAGGAACTATGAAACTTAAACTGTCGATTATCGCTAGCTCAGTGGTGTTAGCACTTTCTTCAAACGCTTTTGCTGAGAATGATGTTTCCTCATTGAATGAGGTCGTGGTTACTGGATCTCGTGCAGAGAAAACTGACCAGGACAAAACACGTTCTGTGGCAAAAGTAGATTTAGAAAAACTCGATGAAATCCAACCTAACTCTGTCGCAGAGGCGATAAAATACGAACCAAACGTATCTGTAGTCGGTGCGAATGTCCCAGGTAACCAGTCTGTCAACATCCGCGGTTTAAGTGGTAACAAGGTGCTGCAGGTTATTGATGGTAATCGTCAAAATATGCAGTACGGACATCGACCTACTTACTTTTTAGACCCATCTCTTTTAGGTAGCGTCGAAGTTGTTAAAGGACCTATCAGTTCGCTTTACGGCTCTGGTGCTATTGGTGGTGTCGTAGTGCAGAATACTCTCAGTGCGGACGATATCGTTGAAGAAAACGGTTTAGGTGGTCGTGTTAAAGTCGGCTATCAAGACAATGGCGATGTATGGACCAATACCGCTGCGTTGGCTAACAAAAATGACGATATCGATTGGATTATCGCAGGTAGTTATAAAGATAGCGGTTACATGAAACAAGGTGATGATTCGACGCTTTACGGTACAGAAGCGACCAACAAAACGGGTCTGGCTAAATTTAATTGGCAAATCAACGAAGCTCACAAGCTTGGGTTTAACTTGCGTTACGCCGATTTAAATGGACGTCCGCCTGTAGTCGGGGACTCTAGTGGTCAGCTCAATGATCCTGATAGTCTGATTAGTCGTCGTACCAAAGATCAATCGTACGGAATCAACTACGCATTTAATCCGAATAATCCTTGGGTCAACCTTGAAGCCTCTATATATAGAAATGACACTAAGATTACAGAAGTAGACCCTTCAATTGGTGGAGAAGATGTATCTCAGTTAAATACAACAGGGTTCAATCTAACAAACCAATCTGAAGCACGTAAATTTAAGCTGTTCACTGGTGTAGATGGTTATTTGGATGAGCTAGATGCACAACGTGCAGCTTCTGTCTCGGGTAGACCTGAACTACCGACCGATGCGCAAACTTCTGTTATCGGCGCGTTTGGTTATATCAATTATGAAATTATTGAATCTGTAGTTGCTGACCTTGGGGTTCGTTACGACTCTTTCACATCAAAAGCGAAAGGGTATGATGATAATAATCAATCATCTTGGTCACCGTCAGTCGGCCTATTTTGGCAAGCACAGCAATGGATGGCTTGGTCTATTCGATATGATGAAGCGTTTCGTGCTCCCGATACATCAGAGCTATACATGAGCGGAACTCACTTTGCTTACTTCCCTGGTGGCCCAAGTAACATCTTTGTTCCAAACCCAGAGTTAAGCCCTGAAAAATCGCATAATATAGAGTTGAAAGGTCAGTTTAACTTTGAAAATGTATTCGCAGACGACTCCCTTGATATCACAGCTGCCGCATTCCAAAACAAAGTGAAAGACTTCATCAACCTAGATGTTGATATGACACCAGCCGGAACATGTAATCCTCGAGGCTCATTTGAGGGCTGTGCAGGTACAAGTAAATCAAGCAACATAGATAACGCTGAGCTCACTGGATATGAAGTGGCTGCGGACTATCGTTGGCAACAACTATTAGTTGGTCTTTCTTATGGACAAACACGTGGTAAAGACACGGATACCGACGAGTGGATCTCCAATATCCCTGCCGACAAATGGGTCGCTCACTTACAGTATGGTTTCTGGAACATTGATACGAAAATCGGTACTCGAGCCACTTTTGTAAATGCGCAAAATCGACTACCAGCAGGTGATACTGAAGGACCTTATGACTCTTATCAACTCGTTGATTTCTATACATCATGGGAACCTACGAGTGAGCTAGAGGGACTGAAAGTTGATCTATCGTTAATCAACGCATTTGATGAAAACTATAGAACAGCATGGACACAAGTGTATCAGCCAGGACGTTCTGTGCGTCTAAACGCTCAATACACATTCTAAAACCTGTGACATTACCAAGCGACTTCCTAGTGAAGTCGCTTTTTTTATTTGTACTAAATTGTATTATGTATTCAGTCGTTTCATTCATAAGGAAGTTAGGTGCATAATTCAATCACGTTAGAAGCCCTTCACATCCTCGATGCTATCGAAAGAAGAGGGTCGTTTGCGGCCGCAGCCTCCGAACTTGATAAAGCCACGTCATCGCTTAGTTATCAAATCCAAAAGCTTGAACAAGATCTAGACCTCATGATTTTTGACCGTTCAGGCCACAAAGCGACATTAACGGATGCGGGTAAACTGATTTTGGAGCGGGGCAGAATCATACTGCAAGCCACTGAGAATATGGTTAACGAAGCACGACTTCTCGCCAACGGTTGGGAACTCGACCTTACTATTGCTTACGACAGCATTATTCCTGTTGGCAACTTCTTTGACTTAGTGGACAAGCTGGGAATGGTGAGTACAACGAGAATCAAGCTTGAAGAGGAAGTATTAGCCGGTTGCTGGGAGGCTTTAAACGAAGAGCGCTGCGCGCTGTTGGTTTGCCCTCAACCTGAGGTTGTACCACAAGGAGTGAAAACACAAGCTTTAGGACCAATGTCCATGACTTGGGTAGCCGCTACCGACCACTATGTACATAAACGCAATGGCGTCTTTGACAGTAAAGCCCGCGAGAAATATCGAGTTATCGCAATTGCTGACACAGCAAGAGAACAACCTGCATTGAGCGTGAACATTCTCGAAAAACAGCCGCGCCTTACAGTATCGAACCTTGTAACAAAGATCGACGCACTCGTAAACGGACTTGGCATTGGCACATTACCAACACAAGTGGCCAATACTTTGATACGAGAAGGCAAACTTCGTCGCATCAAAGATACCGATGAGGCGACAGTAGATATTGTGATGGCCTGGAAGAGGAACAATATAGGGGAAGCCAAATCTTGGTGCATACGACATTTAGCCAAGACTTGGGAGCTTCAATAGTCTTTAACGAGCCAAGACTAACACCATATCCGCGACACCATCCTCAAATTGGACATCTAGCTCAAAACCGAGTTTTTGGGCTAGTGTCAACATACCGCGATTGGTTGGCATGGTCATCCCTGATATTTGTCGAGTATTTTTGCCTTTACAGTAATCAATGATCTTGTTCATTAAAACTCGTCCAAGACCTTTACCTTTTAGATCCGAACGTATCAAAATCGCAAACTCTGCATCAGAATTATCGGGTGTGACCAGTACTCTAGAGACACCAATAATATGAGGAGTAGGATAGCTCAAATCCACCGCAACAAATGCCATCTCTCGGTCGTAATCAATTTGTGTTAAGTTTGCCAAAGCTTCATGGTTAAACTCACCTACATCAGAGAAGAAACGTTTATAGAGGTCTTCTTTTGTAACATTCTTAATAAAATCAGCATGATATGGCTCATCTTCAGGGCGAATGGGCCTTAACGAAATACTCGACCCATCTTTTAACGTGATGATTTCTTCCATTTCAGTCGGGTAAGGTCGAATAGCCAGACGAGCCTGCGGTTCGCCCTCATAACCCTTGATCACCACCGACGCGTCTAAGATAGTAATGTCATCACCGTTCAAAAGAAGTGGATGAATATCGAGTTCGTGAATCTCTGGGCAAGCAACTACAATCTGCGATATTTTCACCAGAAATTGAGCTAAATTGGCCAGATTCACTGGGTTTGGGGATTGCTGAAACCTTATAGTACCTTTATTTATAGCGTTGATGATGAGATAACGAGCTAACGCCATATTAAGTGGAGGGAGGGCTGTGACAGCCTCTTTCTCAATCTTCCAGTCAGAACCACCTTGGCCGATAAAAATGGCTGGGCCAAAAGTGGCATCAGTCACCATCTTAACTCGAATCTCCTGACCACCCGCGACTTTAGCCATTTGTTGAACAGTAAGACCTTCGATTCTAGCGTTAGGGTAAGAAAGCTGAGTCCGATCGAGAATAGACTGTGCAGCACTACTGACTTCATTGGCATCACGTAAGTTTAACATTACGCCGTGTATGTCAGATTTATGAGCAATATCAGGAGAGCGAAGCTTTACTGTGACAGGGTAACCTATATTTTCAGCAAGATGAATCGCTTCTGTTGGATCATGAGCTAGCCACGTGGGTAATGTTGGTAAGTTAAATAAATCAAATAGTTGCTCACAGACGTGCGATTCAAGCTGGGTAAAGTTTCGTTCCTCAGATATTGACTCTACATGAGAAGCCAGCCACTCATGAGCTTTCGAAAGTTGTTCGGTGGTGTATGAATCCGTTGTGGTTGGCGTTTCCATTAATTGCCATTGGTTACGTCGGTACTCAACTAAGTGCATGAACGCGGTAACTGCACTTTCAGGCGTCCGATAGGTAGGAATACCGTGATTTGTAAACAAAAGCCGTGCTTCTTTCGCCGTCGCTTCACCAGACCAATTAGTCAATATGTTAAAGCGCTTGGATTTAGGGTGGTTTTGTAGTGTGGCTATGACATCTGACGCAGTTTGTTGTGAGTCTGCCGTAGCCGATGGGCTGTGCATAATCAGAATGGCGTCCACATCGTCACTATCTAAGACCACATTCAACGCATCACAATATCGTTTGGCGGTAGCATCGCCGACCAAATCAATAGGATTGCTCTTAGGCCAAGCGTTTGGAAGCACACTCGACAGCTTAGTAATCGTTGCTTCAGATAGCTCTGCGATTTTTCCTCCTCGATCGGTCAGCGAATCCAATGCCATATTAGCGGGACCGATACCATTGGTAATTACTGCAAGTCGCTCACCGCGCAGTGGGACTGAATGGGTCAAGGTTTCAACGGCTGCAAACAACTCATGAGTATTATTTACTCTTAACATACCCGCACGCTGAATAGCAGAATCATAGACGATATCAAACGATGCTGATTGATCCGTTTGCGATCTATTCATTAGATTGTGCCTGCCAGCTTTGAGAACCAAAATACGTCTGTTGCGGGATGCTGCACGTGCTGCGGACATAAAACGTCTCGCATCGCGGATAGAATCAACATACAAAAGGATCGATTCGGTCTTACTATCACGAGCGAGGTAATCCAGCAGTTCATCAAAATCGATGTCAAGACCAGACCCAATTGACAGAAACGCAGAAAACCCGATGCTTTTGTCATTAGCCCAGTCAAGAATGGTTGTACATACCGCAGATGACTGTGAAATAAACGCAAGTTTTCCGGGTTTACAATCTACAGGAGAAAATGAAGCATTAAAGTTCTGCCAAGGCAAAAGAATGCCGAGACTATTAGGCCCCAAAACCCTCATACCAGACTGTTGCGCTATTTGCAGACATTGTTGTTCAAGCGTGCAGTGCTCATCAAATGCCAGTCCCATGTCTGAGGCCATAACAATCACGGTTTTTACGCCGGACACCGCAAGATCGTTAAACAAATCAACGTTGCGCTCACCTTTAGTGCACAAAATCGCGATATCCGGTTTTAATGGCAGTTCACTGACGGCTCGATAACACAGTATGCCATTGACCGATTTATACTTAGGATGTACAGGTAGGATGGTTCCCTGATAACCACCTAACAGCAGGTTTTTAATTACCACGCTACCGGCTCTATGAGGTTTTATTGATGCACCAATAACAGCGATAGAAGTTGGCTTAAAAAGAGTATCTAACGACATGGAATACCTATAACGCAAAAAATATGAAGTGATTCAGATTCAATCCCATAAAGACTTAACTATAGTAGTCTAGGAACGCAGCACTTAGACATAGTAAGCTCCTAAAATTAGACATAACGTATTGCTGTACCTCAATTATTGTGTAACATGTCACATGAAGATAGGACAGGTGCTGGGAATCTTTGATTCTAGAGAATTCTGTCTGCATGATTTAGGGAATTATTAACTCAGGCAGTAATAAAATGAAAAGAGTCGTTATTTTAAGTTTGGTTTCATTATTAGCAGCGTGTTCTTCTAGTGATTATACAACTGAGGTTAAAACGGAAAGCTATCGCGAAGACTATGCGCCAGTAGAAGCTACAACCGTTGCGCCTGTGACTGTTGCGGCTACGCAGACAGAAGACGTTAAAAAAGAGACAGCGAGTACCCCATCAAAAGAGCAAACGGTAGCAGCGACCACAACGCAACCAGCCAAGGATGATGTCGTAAAAATTGTCCCACCATCTAAAAAACAAACTGAACAAGATTTCCGGTTTGGTTACACCATTCAGGTCGTAGCGGTAGGTAGTCAGGCAAAAGTCGCGGCGTTTTCTGATAAATTACCAAAAAGCGGTCAACCAATTTGGCAAAACTACAAAGTGGTTAATGGTACTAAGTGGTATTCAATCCTCTTTGGAGATTTTGCGACAAAACAGCAGGCAAGAGAGGCTATTGCGTCACTACCCAAAGAATTTAAAGACCTTAAACCATTTGTGCGTAGTATCGACCAAATCAAGAAATCTGAATACCCTACGTTGAGTAAACTGAACTAGGCAAAAATAAGATGATTAAGACGCGTTCAATGGCATATTGGGCGCGTTTTTGTATGTATTGTGCGCATCCAGTGTCAGTCAACCACGATTTAACAGATTTAGAACTGAATGTTGTTTCTCGATCGTTTATCATCTAGTGAAAGCAATTTAAGGACAAGCTTAAGATGTCAAAACTCAATATCCTTCTATTATGTGGTGGCGGTTCAGCAGAGCATGAAGTTTCACTTGTTTCAGCGAACTTTCTAGAAAGCCAACTTAATCTCAATCCCAAGTTTAACGTAACCCGGGTTGAAATAACTCAAGAAGGGTGGAAATGTAATGATGGCCACTTAGTTGTTTTAGACTTAAACCAAAAAGCGTTAGTCAACGAACAACCAATTCTCCATATCGACTACGTTGTGCCATGCATACACGGTTTTCCAGGAGAAACGGGCGATATTCAGTCTTTGCTAGAAATGGCTGGTATTCCTTACTTAGGTTGTGGTCCTGAAGCGAGTAGCAATAGTTTCAATAAAATCACATCGAAGCTTTGGTATGACACACTAGAAATACCAAATACACCGTATCTATTCCTAACAGAAAATACCCAAGAAGCTCATGAAAATGCGAAAAAAGCATTTGATAAGTGGGGTAAACTTTTCGTTAAGGCTGCTAAACAAGGCTCTTCCGTTGGGTGTTACAGCGTCACTAATATCGAACAGTTAGATGAGAGTATTGATGCTGCATTTGGTTATTCTGACCAAGTTGTTATCGAACAGGCAGTAAAACCAAGAGAACTCGAAGTTGCTGCGTACGAATACAAAGGGCAGCTCCACGTGACTAAGCCAGGTGAAATCATCGCCCCTGATGGTGCTTTCTACAGTTATGATGAAAAGTACAGTGCTGACAGTCACTCGACAACAACCGTTGAAGCAGAGAACTTAACGGAAGAACAGTTGGAAGTTATCCGCACAAATTCATTGAAAGTCTTTACTCAAATGAAGCTAAGGCATTTATCTAGAATTGATTTCTTCTTAACAGAGGACAACAAGATCTATCTCAATGAAGTGAACACCTTCCCAGGTATGACGCCAATTTCAATGTTCCCGAAGATGGTTGAGCATTCCGGCGTTGAATTTGCTGAGTTTCTATCAGACTGTATCGAGTCTTCTTTCAACTAGTCATAGTTATTATCGTCTTTAAACTTAGCTTTTTCTTTATCTGATAACACTCGCTTGCCACTATACTGTAGTGGCATTGCGGGGCTTGCCCAACGACCAAATTCTTGAATTTCTTTAGTATGCATGCCATCTCGGGCTAGTTTCTTAACCGCACCAACACGGCAAGACTGCGACGAAAATTTTAGATCAAAAGGCAAGTTGAGTAATTCTCCCGCACGCCGCAATACTCTAAAAATCGATGAATCATTGAGTGCGCTATTACTAATATTTCCGTGACGGTCAATCGCGGTAAATACGATAGAGCAGGGTGCAATATTTAACCATCTCTGAATCGCTTTACTCGAATCGTTACTCAGTTTGTAGCCGATATCATCAATAATGATAACTACGTCTTCAGCTTCATTGACCGTTATCTGCGTCTTCATTAACTGACGCAGATCTCTTCGCTTTAATGCACATTCAAACATGACACAATAAATAGCGAGATCTCGAATGTCTTTGGGAGCTTGACTAGATGCCAGTTGTGATTGAAGCAGTGTAAGATGTTCGATGGTTAATGCTTGAGTTTCTGAGACGTTATCGATACCAGCAACTCTTATCGCTTCTAGCATCAATCCGACCTCTCGGGACTTAACTGGGTCTTTAAAATCAAAAAGATAGTGCACTAGTGATATAGTGACAGTGTAACGCTTTAGTGTTGAATATTTCCTATTTATTCTCTCATTAGTAAGGAAAGCTTTCACCGTTGCGATGCTTGCCGGTAACGAAGGATGACAACAGCGCTGGCAAAATTCGTTAAACCGTCGCCAATCTTTACTCATAGCAACCGCAGAGCTTTTAGAATACCGATAAGAAGTAAGCTCATTAAAACAGCTTGCATCTATAGAATTTCTAAGTATCGCTAAGTATCTATCAATTTGTTTGGTTTCTGTGATTCTTGGTATGTCTTTTTTCATCCTAATGCACTATAACTCAATTGATTGGTTCAGAATACCTGATACCATGTAAAACGCAATGTAGAGCAACAACATACACAGTAAGAGATAGATCTTTATGGCTCTAGCGAGTTATCGTGGGTTTACACTGAAGTCCGTAGGTTCAACCAACCAAATATGGAAAGTGACCATCAAAAACAGAGAGTTACAAGGCTCTCTATCGGCTGTTAAAAAAAGCATTGATTGGTGGTGTGATACTGCATCGATTATAGATCCGTCACAATTAACTCAAAGTTCCACAGAACGAGCAAGTAATTCAGGCACCCGAGAAAATTTCCATGGGTTCACGATTAAAAACGATTCTGGTGCAAATAATGCCTGGTACTGTATGTTTAATGGTAGACTTATCAAAGGTGGTAAGCTTGCAATACAAAGACATATTGAAGCTTATCTAATAGCAAAGAAAAAAGCAGAATAATCAAAGACCTAACATGACTCTTGTATATTCAACAGAAACCGGACGAATCAAAGAAGAAAAACAGAAGCCTGAAAGACCAAAAGGCGATGGAATCGTGCGTATCCAGAAACAGACCAAAGGTCGCAAAGGCAAAGGTGTATCAATTGTTACTGGCTTAGACCTAGAAGATGCGGCACTGAAACTCATAGCTGCAGAGCTCAAAAAAGTATGCGGTTGTGGTGGCTCTGTTAAAGACGGTAACATCGAGATACAAGGTGACGCGAGAGATAAGATTAAAGCTGCGTTAGAGAAAAAAGGCTACACAGTCAAACTCGCAGGCGGTTAAAGCCAGACCTTAAGCCAGTATTCAAAATACTGGCTTTTTTGATCGCGTGAGATTCCGTGACTAATAAACACGTATGTTAAGCGAAGATTAACATACGTGTTTATTAGGTATTTTATGGTAAATATCAGTTATGGTTAAATGTGGCTTAAACGAAGTGCGCAAGTGGTTAAAAAGAAAAGATTTCAATCTCTCGCATACCTTATTTAACATAAGATAGATAATGCGCACTTGCGTGTGAAGGCAATATGGTCTATGTTCAGTTTGAACAACTTTGAAATGTCTTCCTGTGCGTAACTCGTTGTTTGCCTATGACGACCTTAATTGAGGTTGATTACTATCAGCAATCACGAGCTCAATCGATCCAAAGTTCTGACGGATATGCGAGGAAAACCGCTCACGAAAAATAAACGCTGCCAATATTTTTAAATATCTCTACAGGACATCTCAGATGTTTACTGAGTCAACTGGCTATTGATGGTGCTCAGAGTTTGGCTTCGGCTTGTCTTAGCGATCTCATTCAAATAGATGGCTTACATCCCGATTGGTTTGCCTCATCTTAATTGGCGCTGACACTCATTTTGCGACTACCTCAAAAATTATCCTAGTCTGTAACCTTACTATGGAAAATAGCCAGAATGTTAGGAGTTAATTATGATGATAGATTTATGTGAGATGTTCAATATTTGCATGTCCATCACGATATATTGAGCATTCATTCGTAACACATACGTTTGATTAACTAAGGTCGTTTGAGTCCACCAAAACACCATTATTGGGTAAACGACCTTTTTTCTTCATTTCGGTATGCCTGCCAATGACATACCTGTTTAAGAACCTAGGCACTGTGCTACTGCCCGTAATAACGGCCTTAGATAAATAATACCATTACACCGTAACACACTTATCATTCAATGGATTGTGTTCTAGTCCTCCGTAAACCTATCTGATTTTACGAACGAACACTCACTGCAATCTAACTTTGATCCCAAAAGATACATTTTAGATCCCACGATATCCGTAACCACTCACTTACTGTTTAGCCCAGCATTCTTCGGCAGAATAAATCACTGCCAGAAAAGATGTGATTCGGCATCCGTGTAATTAAATTACAAGTCAAACAAATGGACGGCTGGTCACGGTATATTATCCTGACATAACCAATTGTTTTAAATGGATAAATTTAATCAACCCGTGATTTATACTGCATCATATTAGGTTGTTCTTTCGACTTTATTAATGTATTCGGTAATTGCATACATTGAAATTGGATACAAAAAAAACCCTTTAAAGGGCTTTACTGATTAGAACAGTTCTTGAAAGGATAACTTTATTGGTCGTTGCCGGCGTTTTTCAAGGTAGTTGTCGCCTTTAATTTTTTAAGCAGCTTCTTTCTGCCTTTCAGGATTTAGCTTAACTTCACCAACTTCATCCCAGTTTCTAGATTCGTTTGACCACCGCTGTGGGTTGGCTGCTCTCGCTTGTTTATAAAGCTCTTTGCGCTTAGCTAAGATGGTACTATCCTCTCCATTATGGCGTTGAACTGGGGTCAC
>NZ_OANU01000036.1 GCF_900089835.1 Vibrio thalassae
ACGGCGGCATTACTGGATAGGCTTCTTCATCACTCGCACATCGTACAAATCAGTGGAGAAAGCTACCGATTACGAGGAAAGAAGGCGGCTGGAACCATACCAACAGTTCTAGAAAATCTATCTGAAAGTAAAAATTAATTACTTGGGTGGGTCAGTTTTACTTCGGCGATAACGTCGATAAGTGGGTCAATTTTAAACTGGCGTTGACACTAGATGTAACGCACCGTCAATAAGCGTCGCTGTGGCTTGGTCGCTCAGGTTATCAGCATTGACGACACCAGCAACAAACGAGCGAGGGTGGCTAAAATCATTGGATAAATAAGCATTAAAGTAGTCGGTAGGAACTACGATTTCACCGACACATTCTCGGTCAGCGTCCCCGATAATTTTCAAACCTTTTTTTAATAAACTGGTACACACATTTCCTATAGCACCATTACCGCGAGTCGCTAGTATTGGCATATCCGAAGCAAAGCCTGGAACGAACTTACACGCAACACCATCTAGCTTGGTCGTAGCGCGGATAATCGCTTGCTCACCACACTGTTCAGCTGCCGCTTTTACCGCAGATAACCAAGATTGGATTTCAGCTCTAGAATACGCTTTCTGTGTCGAAAGCATTGGATGCTCGTGGGTATAGTTAGATGAGCCTAGAGGCTCAGCTTCAACCATGTGAAGATATGGGTGTTCACTATCAAGCTGACGCAAGTCCTCTACTTTAGAATCGTATTCTTGGTCGCTTATGGAGGGCTTACCCACTCTATAGTCCTTATTCGCACTATGGAGCTGTGTAGCAAGTGCATCCGCTGTTTGTTGATCGGATTTAGTATTAGATAGAAACGTAAACATTTTTGCCTCGATATATTTTTGTTAATGAGGCTTCTAAACTACTTTAGATTTCAAAAATACAAATTGAGTTAACTCGACCATTGAAGGGATGTTATATAGAACTACCTTGTGTCACTCAAACAACTGGCTGATTTGAGTGACAACTCTTTTTTTCAAACACTTAAAGAATAGCCAAAATGCGTCATTGGATGGTTGTTTTCACACGCTCAATCAAGCTGCCAACGATTGCCATATCGTCGGGGTTGCCGAGATTGATAACAGGAATGTTATAGCTTGCTGCCAATTTTAAACACAACTGTTGACTAAGGTTCTTTAAGCCCTTAAAGGACTTAGTTCCGCACTTGGTGTAACAGACGATGAATTCAGCATGATGCTTCAAATCAAATCCAAGTATCAAAAAAACATTTCTTGAAATTATCATCTTTTGGTGAGGGTTTATTGCACGAAATCCCTTTAAATATCGAGATGTTACCGCCATCGCAATCTGGCGATTACCGACTGCATTGCCATCGCCTATTTCGTGATCGTTATAACCGTCCCACGGCAAACACAATTGAACGCTATTTGCTTGGTACTTTAGTGCCCCTTGTCTAAACCAATCGTCTACGCTGTTGCCTCCATTTCGCTGAATGAAGCCTTGTGTACACGAGTAATAAAGTCGCATACTCACAGGTATCTAACTTATTGATTTTGCATTTATGAACAACGCCTCAGAAAAATAAAGTATCATACTGAAATGAGCACCACGACTAAAATGGAGCTGAAACTGAGTAATAAAGTTTCATACTGTTAGAGGTGATGTTTGGGTAATTCCTGTCTCATTTATGCCCCTTTATTAGTTTCACCAAAGCCTTACCAGTGAAGTAGTAAGTTTCCTTACTTTGCATAAATACTCACTTATCGAAATCTCATACAACACTACAGTTTTGCTACGATATTTGATATCGTGGCGAAAACGATTATTGAGTGAGTCAGAATGATTTCAGGGTTAAATGGTGGAAACTGCATTCTTAGCTCTATGGCGAAAGAAAGAGTTAAGAGCGGCATTCTAGATCAGGCGCAAGTTGTGGGCTGCAAAGGTGAATACACAGTCGTATTTAACGGTATGGAGTGGGATGGTGAGCCGCTTGTACTGAGCAGTTCAAGGCAGCCTTATGAGGCTCGTATCTTCAAGAGCTTAGACGGTGCTATCGCTGAGTTGTTGCGTATTGGGCTTACAGAAGCATCTATTAAAATTACAGCTAAATCAGACAACGATTAATCACAAATCATTGAATTTGGAACAAAGATGAACATTAAAGAAGAGACAGTATATTCAAACGTTGAGACAGCCAATAGCAAACAGCTTGCGATTCTCAAGAAACACTTCCCAAATTGCTTTGATCGTGATGGTAATTTCATTCAAGAGCGAATGCTTGAAGTTGTTAATGACAATGACATTGAGCTATCAAAAGAAAGCTACTCGTTGAACTGGTTAGGTAAATCATACTCTCGTTTGTTGGCAAACTTACCACCTAAAACCCTGATTTACGAAGATGTAGAGCACAACGCTCAAGAGCAACATAAAGACAGTAAAAACTTACTTGTCAAAGGCGATAATCTTGAAGTGCTAAAGCATTTGGTTAATGCCTATAGCGAGAAGGTCAAGATGATTTACATTGACCCGCCATACAACACTGGGTCAGATGGTTTTGTCTATAATGATGACCGTAAATTTACCAAAGAACAGCTGGCAGAGTTGGCTGGTCTAGATATTGATGAAGCTGAACGTATTTTGAGTTTTGCAGATCAAGGCTCTAGCAGCCATAGTGCTTGGCTTACTTTTATGTATCCTAGGCTTTATATTGCTAAAGAGCTATTGCGTGAAGATGGTGCGATTTTCATTTCCATTGATGATAATGAAGTTAGTCAACTAAGACTGTTGTGTGATGAAGTTTTCGGTGAAGCTAACTTTATTTCAAATATAGTTTGGCAAAAAAAATATTCACCTCAAAATGATGCAACATATTTGAGCGATATGCACGATCACGTTTTACTTTACGCAAAAAGCAAACAAGTTTGGAGACCGATTCCATTACCTCGAACTGACAAGCAAAACTCCGCCTATAAAAACCCTGACAATGATCTCAGAGGGGCTTGGAAGTCTACCGATTCGACTTGTAACAAATCCAGAGCTGAGAGACCTAATCTTTACTATCCAATAGTTCGTCCTGATGGGAAAGAGATTCTACCTTTGGAAAGTAGAGTTTGGCGTTATTCAAAAGATGTTCACGAGCAGAAACAATCTGATAACCGTGTGTGGTGGGGGAAAAATGGCACAAATGATGTACCTGCTTATAAGAGCTTTTTAAGTGAAGTTAAAGATGGTCGTGTTCCGACAACTATATGGTCATACCAAGAGGCTGGACACAATCAAGAAGCTAAACGAGAGCTCAATGATTTGATTAAAGAAAGTCCATTCAGTACGCCTAAGCCAACAAAGTTAATTCAGTTAGCTGCGTCTATTTCGGTGAAGCCAAATGATGGTGACATAGTAATGGATTTTTTTGCTGGCTCAGGAACTACGGCTCAAGCAGTTATGTCACTGAATGCTAGGGATAACGGCGACCGAAAATTTATTTTGGTGCAAATACCAGAGGCCGTTCCTGAAAAATCAGAAGCCAATAAAGCTGGGTATACAACAATTTTTGACATCACAAAACAAAGAGTTCTGAAAGCGTCAGAGTTTATTAGTAGCGAAAACCCTGACTATAGGGGCGATATGGGGGTTAAAATTTTTGAAACAGTCGAAGATTTCCGTATTGAAGAAGACGATAAGGAACTAACTTTATCCAATCTTACTATGTTCAATGATGTTCTTTTGACTGATGAGCAGTATCAAACGTTACTCACCACTTGGGCTTTGTATGATGGTAGCGAGTTAACGACTCCTATTTACGATATTGATCTCGATGGATATACGGCACACCTGTGTGATAGACGCTTGTATATGATTGCTCCAGACTTTAGCAGCAATGCGCTCAAAGCTTTACTTCACAAACTTGATGATACGAATGACAAAGATTTTGACCCAAACAAGATTGTTTATTACGCCAACAACTTCGACAGCGTTAAGCAGATGGAGTTGAACGAAGCACTGAAGAGCTATGCAAATAAGAAATCTATCGAGATTGATGTGGTGGTGCGTAACTAATGAGCAAAGGATTCACTTTTGAAAAGAATTTGCCACACCAAAAAGCAGGTGTTGACGCAGTTCTCAATATGTTTATCGGTGCAGAGCCACAATTCGATGACGATCAAAGTGTTCGGCTCTTAGCGAATCCAGAACTCGTTATCACCAAGCCACAGCAACGTTCAAACATAAAGGCTATTCACGAGTTTAATGCTATCGAGCACAGCAAAGAGCATTATAACGAGAATAGTAATGTGATTGATGTCTCGATGGAAACAGGTACAGGTAAGACCTACACCTATACCAAAACGATGTTCGAGTTGAACAAAGCTTTTGGTATCAATAAATTCATCATCATTGTACCAACGCTTTCGATCAAAGCTGGTACGGTGAACTTTCTTAAAAGTGATGCGCTCAAAGAACACTTTAGAGAGACAGAGCGTGAACTTAAAACGTATGTTGTTGAAAGTAAAAAATCATCTAAGAAAAACACCAAATCGTTTATGCCTCAAGCGATTCACGATTTTGTAGAAGCAAATAACTACAACAAAAAATACATTCACATAATGGTGATTAACTCAGGAATGGTTAACTCCCCATCTTTGACGGAAGTATATGACCGTGGCTTATTGGATAACAGGTATAACACACCGATTGAAGCAATTGGTGCTGTAAAGCCGTTCGTTATCATTGATGAACCGCATAAGTTTCCTAAAGCAAAGACAACGTGGAATAACATTGAAAAGTTTAATGCTCAAAGCATCATCCGCTATGGCGCAACGTTTAATGAGGATTACGAAAATCTTGTCTATCGTTTAACGGCTGTTGATGCATTTAATGATGACCTCGTTAAAGGCATTAATACCTTTATTGAGGAGATGGTTGGTGATGATGTTGCTAGTTTGACGCTCAAAAAATCGACCACAAAAGAGGCAAGCTTTGAGTTAAATGAAAACGGTTCAAAGAGCACTATCAAAGTTGGTAAAGGTGAATCATTAGCCAAGGCTCACACTGAAATTCACGACCTATACATTGAGTCGATGAACACAAAAATGATCGTTCTGAGTAATGGTGTTGAGCTAAAAGTTAATGAATCTATTAACCCATACTCATACTCAGATACGCTCGAAGATAATATGATGCGTAGGGCGATTAAAGAGCATTTCAAAGTTGAGAGAGAAATGCTCACACAGCGCCCACGAATCAAACCTCTGACTCTGTTTTTCATAGATGACATCGAGGGTTATCGTGACGGAAATAACATCTCTGGAAGCTTGAAAACCAAGTTTGAAGAATGGACTTTGGCTGAAGCTAAGGCACTACTAAAAACCGAAAAAGATGAGTTCTACAAGCGGTATTTGGAAAGAACTATTGCTGATATAAGTAGTGTTCACGGTGGTTATTTCTCGAAGGATAACAGTGATAAAGACGAAAAAATCGAGCAAGAGATTAATGAAATTTTGCACGATAAAGAACTGCTTTTGTCTTTAGATAACCCTAGACGATTCATTTTTTCGAAGTGGACGCTTAGAGAGGGTTGGGACAACCCAAATATCTTCACCCTTTGTAAGTTACGTTCAAGTGGCAGTACAACATCAAAGCTTCAAGAAGTGGGTCGAGGCTTACGTTTGCCAGTGAATGAATATATGGCTCGTGTGAATGGTGAGTTTAGGCTGAACTACTTCGTAGATTTTACTGAGAAAGATTTTGTTGCCTCTCTAGTTCAAGAAGTGAATGAAACATCATTCAAAGAGACTGTCCCATCTAAGTTAACTCAAGAGCTTGAGGATAAAATCTTATCTAAATACCCTGATCTTGAGGCTTTGGATTTGATGATGGACTTACTTGGAAAAGGGATCATCGACAAAAGTAAAAACTTACTCGGCGCAACGGCTTATACGCAGTTAAAAGAGGCGTATCCTAACGCTTTCCCTAGCGGTGTTAAGAGCGGAAAAATCAAAGTTGCCACAGAGGGGAAAACTCGTTCCAAAATGCGAGTTGGTAAGTTTGATGAGCTAAAACAACTTTGGGAAATGATCAATCAAAAGGCAGTATTAGAGTATAAAATCGCTAGCGAGAATGATTTCCTAAAGCTCTTCACTACCTATTTGCTTGAAGAGTCTGAGAAGTTTAAAAAGACTGGCGTTCAAACACGTATTGAAAAAGTGTATGTGAGCAATGATACGGCAATGTCAAAAACAGTATTTGGTGATGATGATGACTTCACTAAGTTCTGCACTATGACATACAAAGAGTTTGTTAATCGCCTATCGCAAACGGCATTTATCAAACCATCAACACTGCACAAAGCATTTGTAGCCGTGCAAGGGACGATTGATATTACTGATTATTTGAACATTCAAACCATCAGAAAGATTAAATCAGGCTTTAGTAAGTTCTTGTTGCATAACTCATTTAACAAGTTTGGGCTAGGATATAACATCATTTCCAACAGCCTACATCCAACTAAATTTACAGATGAAGCAGGTCAAGTTCTGAAGGATGTTACAGCAAGTGATCTCGGTGTACATTCGGATCATTCTTTACCACCACTGGACAGCTACCTCTTTGAAGATGTGTTTTATGATTCTGAGCTGGAAAAGCTCAACATTACCGATGGTGAAATTGAGTCTGTATCGGTCTTTACCAAGATCCCAAAAAACTCAATAAAAATCCCTGTAGCAGGTGGTTATACCTACTCTCCTGACTTTGCTTATGTAGTTAAGACCAGTGAAGGGGATTACTTGAATTTCATCATTGAAACTAAGAATGTAGAAGGAAAAGATACGCTTAGAAAAGAGGAAGAGCGTAAAATCAAGCACGCTAAAGAACTGTTCAATCAGATCAGCAAAGAAGTAAAGGTTGAGTTTAAAACTCAGTTTTCTGACGATGTAATTTATGATCTAATCAAACAGTCTGTTACTGCTTAGAGTTTGCTGTTTAAAGGGGAGGTGAAGCCTCCCTATTCATAATGGTTAAATTTCTATTCAAATTTATCATTCCCCCTCTTCAATATTGGAGTGATTATTCTAAATTATTTTTGTCCAGAAATGAGCTACGTGTACAGATCATAGAACCAAAAACTAAAGGCAGCGAGATCAAATCGCTGCCTTTTGAGTATGATATTTTATTCCCTAGTATGACACTTTAATACTCAGTATGAGACTTTATTACTCTTGCACACCTTGGCTTGCTAATTCTCTCGCCAAAAAGTACATCTTTTTCTTAATCAGTTCGGGAATGCCATTTTGTGTGAAAACGGCATACTGCCTACGTCGATTCATTTCACATCTCCTTTATGTGCAAATTTGCACTTTTGATGATGCCAATTGAATGAAATATGCAAGCGCAAAGAACCACGATATGTCGTTTTTGAGTATTTATTCCTATCGGGTAAAACGAGATGAAGCAAAAGTTGCTTCATCTCTTATCGACTAATGTAAGTGCTCTTTCGAGTCATTATGCAATTAGTTTTCTGGTTAAGTCACTGATAGCACCTACCCACACTTCCCTAAAGAGCGTTGAGCAAGAGGCCAATACTTCTTTGTTTATAGCTATATAAACACTCTTAGATTGGCAGAATACAGCTTGAGCCAGTTCTATAATCTCGGCCCAAATGCCCGTTAGAACTTCATTGTATTCAATATAGTCCTGTTCGTTTATATCTTGACCGACATATTGGTTGTTGATATTCAAAACAGCGTCTAAGCATTTTGCTTGCAACGCCAACTCAGCGACTTGTACCAGATCGTCTATCTTGTTCGACATGAGTATTTCTCCTAAAGTTGCCTTCTCAGGCTTTGTTAATATTGCCAAATCCGCACAATTACGGCTGTCACTCAAGGCTGTGACTTTTCTGCTCTAAGAGCAAGAAATCGAGAATGATAAACACAAGGACAGGTTAAAGCGCTTGCGCTTATCGCTCTCGATTTAGTTAATGAGTATTTTGGTGTCAATACTCATTCGGTGTTAACGAGTCTTGAAATGCGTTACTACTTCCTGAAAGTTATTCGCTTCCAATCGGTCAAGGTAACGAATACGTGTAGAAAGGTAATTGACCACATCAGTTGTAGAGACGTCGCATTGTAATGCAAGCGACTTTATCTGTTCGAATGACAAGCGTGGTATATCTTCCAGACCCGTAATAATATCGCTAAAGTGAAGGTTGACTTGTCGCAAGTCACAGTCAGCAAGTACTGCGATTTGAGCGTACAATTTACTTAAGCGTTCTGGCTCTATATATCGCGAGATCCTGAATGAAATTCCTTGGACTGTGAATGTGTAGACGTACTTGCCGTATTTTACACCATCTAGTCGATTCAATAGATCTCTAGTTTCACTCTTGATCTGTCGAGGATGCGGGTCCAAGTCAAGATCTTTATAAGCTACTCTTAGTCTTTTGAGAGGATTTGGTAAGGTCGGCGTATTGTTACCATCGTTTTGAAAACGAGCTTTTGCAGATTCAACTAATTTTTTCTCATCCAGCGTTACCTCGATCATCGAGTTCCTGTTCATTTCTCGATAAAACTCTAGATTAAACCAATCAATATCTATCGTAATACCAAATAGCTGCAGTTCGGTTTTGTTAGTAGAGAACGTACAGTCGTCGGGCATATTTCTTCTAAGGAATCGGACTTCTTTCTGAAATTGCAGAATTAAATCATCTATCGAATCGTCGTTCTCACTTGGCCAAACCTGCGTGAACAAACTAAACAATGTCAATTTAAAGCTTACTCTGTTTCTGAAAATCTTATTTTCGCCATAGTAGTCATTTCTTAGGATGTCAGTAAGAATATTTAAAATTGGAGGTAACTTTAGTTGCGGTAACGATAATGCGTAGGCTGTGGATGCATTGAGCATTTTCCTAAAAAACTCTGAATTCCAGCGAATAAGCACACATTTGAATGGAAAGTCTTCACCGTACAACCTTTTTGCTTTAGCTAAATAAGCTTTCTCTTCATCATAGTTAACGTTTGATTGGTTTGGTATAAAGTCATCTTCACTTGAGTTTTTAGAAGCCGGTATATCTAAACTCTCCAAAAAACGGAAATCCAAGTACACACCATCAGGTTGGTCTTGGCCAAGACGATCCGATAATCCTCCACTGTTAAACACATGGAAATCAGTTCTGCTTATACGCAAAAAAGAAAGTGAAATTTCTTCTCGCGTGGCAGTCCGTGGTTTGCCCACTTTCGTCAATCTATGAACGTCATCAGTCCAAATAGGGATTCTAAAGTCATTCACTTTCGATTGTGCCAACCGATGTATTATATGGTCAGGCAAATTTGCAACATAGCGACAAGACAGCGTTTGAATAGCATTTTGCACACTGTTATCTTGCGCATTCATAACACCAAAAGCGCCGGTAGCTGAGCTTGTCTTTCTACCAAAGCTGGTCATTGTTTCTATCTCGGTAAACTGCCTTTGGCTCGACCCAGGAGCAAAAAGCTTCTTGATAATCGTAGGCGACGGCGTTTGATACCCTTGCAAAATGTCGCCCTCTCCTGTAAGGCGCTCCAGATCGTGAATATTGTTGTTTTCTAGGTAATTAACTACCTCTACATATTTCGTTCTATTGTTCGTTCGAATAGTCACTGGTGCCACTGGTGCATCAGTGATTTTTTTGATTTGTACTAGGCGTACTCGATGGTCCGTAACACTATCGATATGATCGCTTGCTTTAAAGGAAACTGCTATTTCTTTTTCAATTAGGTCGCGAATACGATCCCGTACACGATGTATTGAAAGCCCTGAGTGTTTGGCAACAGCTTCAGCAGTCGTAACGTTATCAGGAGAACCACTGCATAGTTCGGAGGTAGCTCTGACGAACTTTTCCATTGTTCGTGCTGATGAAGTGTGAATTACTGACCACAGCGTTGGTGACGCTTCTGCTTCGCAGTGAATGATTGTACTATTTTTGCCGTCCATTTTATGACCACACGAACCAGAGTTAAATTCAATTTAGCTTATTTTTCTCGTTGGATCAAACATGAAAGAACAAGCAATTTTTTTTAATATGATCTTTTTAAATATGTTTTTAACTTGATAAATACTGATTAGATCTGATTAAAATGATCCTTGACATAAAGAATTAATAACCATGAGATATGTTGTTGTTTAATATAGGATTCCATAGTCAGATCGGGTTTGACACGCCGGACTGGTGATCAAGAAAAAAGCGCAAGCATGATCATCAGTAAACTAAAAGCATGATCAAGATAGGTTCGAACGCATGATCATATCGAACAGTTAGATCTGGTTCGATAGTTCACTGATTTTAAAGTACTTTATCCACAGGTGTTCTATTCGAATTTTGACATTGATCAAACTATTTCTTCAGATATATCTATATTACCGCAAAAAGGGCACTCTTAATCGTACTTAATGTTAAATGCAAAAGTTAAATGCTATCTAGGTAAATTTTTTACGTTTGAAAACGTACATGACTTTGCTGATTGACAGGGAAATTTGTCCTCTACGTAGAGACGTTGGGTATCCTTTGCTTTGATTATGGACAACAACATCGAACAAAATAGGCGTTTAATACTATTAATTCAATACCTTATGTTTTTCTTGTTATATCTATTAATATTGCCCGTCAGATCGGGTTCGATAATTACCACTGCTATTACACCCACAACTAATGCTAAAAAAACCATGTTTAACAGAGCGTTGCTGTTGCTAGTCGTCAGATCGGGTTCGATATGGCCGTTAGATCGGGTTCGATAATTGCCACTACTATTACACCCACAACTAATGCTAAAACCATGTTTAACAGAGCGTTGCTGTTGCTAGTCGTCAGATCGGGTTCGATATGGCCGTTAGATCGGGTTCGATAATTGCCACTACTATTACACCCACAACTAATGCTAAACCATGTTTAACAGAGCGTTGCTATTGCTAGTCGTCAGATCGGGTTCGATATGGCCGTTAGATCGGGTTCGATAATTACCACTGCTATTACACCCACAACTAATGCTAAAAACCATGTTTAACAGAGCGTTGCTGTTGCTAG
>NZ_OANU01000031.1 GCF_900089835.1 Vibrio thalassae
ACCATCTAATTAATGCTCTACATCCCCTCACTTCTAACATGCCCCCTATAGCCGTCATCCTCACGAAAGTGAGGATCTCCTACCGCGTGTAGGTGACTGAAAATTGGCGACTAAGTCACGTAATTTGGCTGCGGGACGCGCTGAATGAGATCCCCTTTTTCAAGGGGATGACTGTAATTTTGGGGGATGCTGTGAACACGGAAAGGGGCACAAACGTGCTGGCGGTGAGCATGCCAGCGCGTCTTTGGGCAGTAACGCTCTACATCCCTTCATGTCTAACATACTCCATATAGCCGTCATCCTCACAAAAGTGAGGATCTCATAGCACGTGTAGGCAACTGAAAATACTAGATTAAGTCACGTAATTTAACTTCTCAACGCGCTGAATGAGATCCCCTTTTTCAAGGGGATGACGGTGATTTTTGGTATAGTTTGAAACTCAGAAAGGGGCACAAACGAGCTGGCGGTGAGCATGCCAGCCGTCTCTGGACAGAAACGCTCTACACCCTTCATGTCTAACATACTCCATATAGCCTTCATCCTCACGAAAGTGAGGATCTCATACCACGTGTAGGCAACTGAAAATATTAGATTAAGTCACGTAATTTAACTTTTCAATGCGCTGAATAAGATCCCCTTTTCCAAGTGGATGACGGTGATTTTTGGTATAGTTTTCCTCAGAAAAACATAAAAAATCTAGAGCTTCACCTTCGCTCTAGGTTTTTTCGTTAATACACTCTCACTTGATTTTTCTTGATCACTACACCTCGCAACAGTTTCCCTGACTGTTGATTTTGAACCGATACCGTGTCGCCGACTAAACCACTTTCAAGTGCCGTTCCCAACGTCTCTAGCCGTATCGTCTTTGACTGGTAAACCACATCAACGGCCTGACCTTTCTCCACATCGTAATCAAGATACAAACGTGATGTGGTCAGAAGCTCACCCTTTTTCACCGAGCGCTTCAGTTTACTTCCCACCACTTCACTGGGTTTAAAAAACACTTTTTTGTCAGTGTTAAGTTTAATTGGCTCTATAGCGATATCTGAGGAAGATAAGCGCTGACCTTTTCGCAAAGCTTTATCGGCTGTCACAGCCCAAATAGTAAGGCTGGTTGATGAGGTTGCAGATAAACTCCACCTCTGAGCCTCACATCGCAATGTCCACTTCTGCTTTCCCAGTTTAATCTCACTACGATGATGAATTGCGACCGGTTTTGAACATGGCTGAAGCTGATGAATAGCTTTTGAAAAACGAATGCTGACATCAAGTTGATACTGTTGCGGGTAGCGGTAGCGAACGGTCTGCTCTATGAGCGAATGAATACGAGTGGAAAGGTGTTGCTCGAACTCAGAACTCGAAGCAACAGCGGCTTGCATATTAGTGATGCAGCCGTACGCGATAAGCAATATGAGTAATAACCCGGTCTTAGACATTAATCCTTAACTTATGTTTTCCAAGCGCTTCCTCCATCGCTTGGTGCTGCATCAGCATGATATTACCTTGGCGCTCCAGCTTGGCCTTACATTGTCCAATTGATTGTTCAATCTGCTTATCCAAAGCTTGAACTCGTTGCAGCACCCCACCTTGTAGTTTTGCCTGTATCACTTTGGTATATTGCCTGTCCTGACAACCCAACCGCTTTGCCATTGCGTAACGCTTTAAATCGGCTTCAGCCAATCGATGAGTCAGTGAAGTGATGGTTTGGTTTAGCGACTCTAATTTTTGATATTCCCGATTGAGTATCGCCGCGCGTATATCGTCTAGACCAGAAGATAGCTGGTGAGAAAACTCCAAAATATGCTGACCATAGGCAATGTAGCCTATCAACGCGCTTTTATTGCCCATGGTCTAGTCTCGCTATAACTTTCGCTAGCTCATCCATATCAAACACTAATTCCCCCGAGGCTATTTGCGCTTTGATTTGTTCAACCTTGGCGCTATCAATATCTTCAACTCCGTTAAAAAAACTCTTGGCATTTTCCAACAAGTCCACTTCATGTTGTGACAGATTGATTTGCTTCACTTTGACCTTTTGGTCTGGCTCAACCTTTTTGTTTTGAACCACATCCACTTGGGTATGCGGAACAATATGCTTCACATTATCGACCTTGATTTGACTCATATCCCGTTACTCACTTTGCTCACTTCTAATTAACTATAACGGCAATATTTCACGTCTGTTTCACCTTTTTCTCAGCAGTTTGATCACGTTATCTCGGCTAGGACCGCTAAAGCCTCGATAAATGGACTTCAAAGACAGTTCAGGGTTATCCGCTAAACGCTGCTTAAAGCTACCAAACTGTTCCAATTCAGGATGGGTACAAAAAGCAATGAGTTGATTTGCTCGTACCTTTTTGGTTTTTAGTACTTTCGACAGCGCTAAATACAACTTATTGACGCGCTCAAGCAGTGCTTCAATCTGCGGTATCGCACCCGACTCATTCACCAGTAAACGGCTAATAGTGTCTAACACTGGATAACAAGATTGAGCTTGAACGGCTATTGGCGCACCTTCAGCATAGCGCCCACCCTGTCCGGATACGAACACTTGACCGTCCCATGTGCGCCAATATTCATCTCGCATTCCAATCACAAATTCTTGATGTTGATTTAATCGTAACTGCAAATTGGCATACGCAAACATCATCTTAAATTGCTCTAACAAGACTTCGCGATCTTCTGTTCGCTCGAAGGCTAGTGCCACCAGCCGATTATTGATGTAGAGAGACACTACCTCGTCTCGTAACCGCTCTCGTTGAAAATCGAGTCCTGGAATTGTAAATTCAATAAGAGGGTTTTCCGTTTGAATAGGCGCAAAGCTAGAATCCACCACATAGTGACCAAACAAACGCTTTTGATTCCAAAACAGCAACTTCTTTTTGATGGTATCGATTTGGTTGGCTTGCTCTGGGCTGTAATGCGCTAGCTCTGCAATTTGTCTAAGTTTGATAAGCTCACTTGCGACCGTTCTGAGAACTTCTCCAGCCATCATTAAGCGGCTATACATCTTGTGCGAGTCGGACACTTCTGCGATAAGCTTGGGGCGTTCTTGCAGGTTCATCTGTATCATTTGCTGTTGCAGAAGTACCGATGTAGGTTGGCGCGTCGACAACTTTTCAGAGCGTTTTATCTTGCCCGCACCGGCAGGGTTGACCTGATTTTTACGCTGGGTAATTCCGGTTAACTTCATCCTACCTCTCCCACTAGGTCAAACGTGGCTCATTAGCAAAGTTGAGCGTAATAATCTCTTCCGCTTGCATCTGTTTAACGATCTCTATCACTTCCTTTCGAGCCTGTTCTACCTGACTGACTGGGACAGCGCCAATACGTACCAAATTTTCTTTTAGCTCGGTAGATACCCGTTGTGGCATCGAGTTGATGATATACTGACGACAATCTTTGTTTGTCCCTTTAAGGGCGTATGCCCATAACTCAAGACTGACTCTTTCATTAATGAGGTTGATAGTTTCAAGGTCTTGATTAAACAGAGTGAAAAAATCAAACATCGCCTCTTCTACCAACTCAGCGGCTTCTTCATCGTGGTCGTGAAGGAATTGGAACAAGTTGCTCTTATCGCCGGAATAGCGATTAATAATATTTGCCACCACTTTTGACCCTTGCAGGCTTGCTGAACCACCGCTGTGATAATTAATTTTGCAGCGGTCAATAAGGTCCTTCAAGGTCTCCATTAACCCAGATGTCAAAACCTGTGTTTTGGATATTTGCAAAATCAACTCATGGCACTCTTGTTCATCGTATTCGTCCATGACTCTAGCACTGTACTCAAGTGGCAAATGAGCAATCAGTAACGCCTGCAAATTTATGTGTTCTTTCTTGAGATCGTTGACCAATAAATCCGGCGGAATCCAAGCCAGCTTTTCTGCGTGCGAGCGAATCTCATCACCATAGATTTCAGAGACCAAATCTCGCGCTAAGTTACCGTTGAGCGTTTTTTCCAAGACATTGGTGATATATTGTCGTGTACCACCAAGGATACCTGAGTGCTTTCTGAAATCATCAAAAAAACCGGACAACGAAACCAGCGCATCTTTGGCTTTAATATCTTTCATTTTACTCATTGCATGAGTAATCAGTTTTATCTCTTCATGGGTGAATCCTTTGAGAACCTCAGAGCCAATATCCTCTCCCATACTCAATACCAACATAGCGACACCATCTACAGATTGATAGGTTTGTTTGTTCTCCATATACGCCCCTTTTGATAATCCTTTGATCTAGGCTTGAATCCACGTTCGCAAAATCTCGGCGACTCGATTTGGGTCTTCTTTCGCGATAAGTTTTAGGTGCTTAATCTGCACCTCTAACGGACTATCGGCCGATGGTAAATTGTCATCCAACGCTTTGATACCAGTAGCATCAATACCTAGTGATTCCAGTTTCGACTGTAAAGCTGCTTCTGCCGCACGCTCTTCTTTGGTGATGACATCATCGTATTCCATACTTTCTGCTTCTTGTTCTTCCTGCTCAGCGGCCTTGGTTAAATATTGAGCCAGCGGGCGCAAGACTACCATGATCATTAAACCACTCAACATCACACCCAGTAGATACTTGAGTGGCTGCATAATATTAGTGTTTTCAAACCAAGCGACAGGCGCTTGTTCTGGAATACTGGCAACCACAAACGGAAAATGAGTGATGTGTATGGTGTCACCGCGCGCTTCATTGAACCCTATCGCAGAACGAACCACATTTTCGACATTAGTCAGCTCTTGTGAAGTCCAAGTTTGATTAGCGTTAGCCAAGTCATTGACGACGATAGAAACAGACAGATTTTGTAACACGCCCTGTTGATGTTGAATATGACGTACTTTGCCACTCACCGCATAATCTCGTGACGTTTCGCTGCGATTCACTTTAGCGTTTGGCTCCGGCTGAGGCTCGCCATCGGTCACTGGGGGCGTGTTACTCAAGGCACCCGGAATACCTAACGCCATCGAGGACTCATTTACATCGTTAAGCAAAGTTTCCTTTCGCACGACGGGATCAGCATAAATCTCTTCCGTCTCTTCTATGCGTGAAAAATCAATATCACTAGCGATTTGAACTCGGAAATTACTGGCTCCTAGAATTGGAGTTAGCATATCTGTGGCTTGCGCAACCAAGGTTCTTTCTAGATTACGTTTATAGTCAGATTGCTTACCTGTGGTGACTGTGATATCGCCAACGGTAGCATCGTTAGACAATAAGCGGCCGTGCTGGTCAACGACTCTCACATGTTCAGACTTAAGACCAATGACAGCCCCAGATACCAAATTGATTACCGATTCAACTTGAGTCGGTTTGAGATCCATTCCATTGATGATGTGAACGATAACAGACGCTCTTGGCTGCTCTCCGTCGTCACGCATAAACAAGCTTTCTTTCGGAATAGCGAGATGCACTCGGGCCAAGCTGACCGCACTCATAGTGGTTATGCTGCGTGCCAACTCCCCTTCTAATGCATGACGGTAACGGGCGTTTTCCATAAATTGGCTTTCACCGAGGCTTTTTGAACTATCAAGTGAATCAAAGCCACTTGGCAGTTGTTCTTTTAACCCTTTTGACGCTAGAATCATGCGAATTTTCGCCACATCACCTTCCGGAACCAATATCTGACCATCATCTTGGCTAAGCTGGTAACGTATCGATTCTTCGTCGAGGAGCTGCAAAACTTGGCTAGAGTCGAAGTTGGCTGACTTGCTATACAGGGGCCGAAACCGCTCTGCTGATGTCCACAACATAATAACAATGATCGCCGCCGTAATCGTAGCGAATATGGTGATAATAATGACGTTGCGTTGCGAGCTTTGCCAAAATGTATTGAGCCAGCCAGACGCTTGATTTAGCTTCTGTTTCGCCGCCCCCATATTGTTGGCTAGCGCTGGTTTTGTTGCTAATTCTGCTGCCATCGCCGTTCCCTAGCCTAAATAGGCATCTTTATAATGTCTTGGAAGTTCGACACCATTTTATTTCGCACTTGCATTAGTGCGTTAAAGGACAACTGTGCTTTTTGTGACGCTACCGTTGCGCCTAAAAGGTCATCACTTTTACCTAACTCCACTGCCGTAATTTTGTCAGACGCGTGAGCTTGATATCGATCTACTGTATCCAAGATACCTTTGAGTGCATGACTGAACTGCAATGCCGTTTCTGGAGCTGGATGCACTTTGGTATTGTCTTGAACAACGCCTTTTACCGCGACCGGTACCACCGATTGATTAGAGAATGGATTGGTCGCGATTTGTTGCTGATCGTGCATTTTTCCAATGAGTTCTTGTTGTAATTGCATTGCGCTGATTTTTTCCATGCTTCATTCTCCATCACAGCCTCACTTGCGTACTAATCGAATTTCTACACGACGATTTTTATCGCGACCTTCTTTTGTGGTGTTGTCATATTTAGGGTATCGGTCTCCATGACCACGTATCTCTATCATCTTTTTAGACACCCCATTTTCAACGAACCACTGCGCAACATCGGACCCGCGCTGCTTTGAAATTTGTAGGTTGGCAACCGAATCTCCTGAATTATCGGTATATCCATCTATCAAAACCTTAACGATTTTTGAGTCACGCTTTACCAACGAACTGATGTCATCAATGGTACGTTTTTGCCGTTCCGTTAAGGTCACAGCGCCGCTTTGAAAATGCAATTCAACGCGACGTGCATGTTGAAAGTTCACGGGAGGCAAACCAAAGCGGCAATGGTTAAATTCATCTAGTGCGGGTCTGAAATTCGTGGTCGGGAAATAGATGTCAAAATCCATAGCATTAATGTTGAACCAGGCACCACTAGCCATGTCTTCTAGTAGCAGCGTCGCACCATCTTCCGTAACTAAAGCGGAACCTTGTTGTTGGATCTTTTCAATGGTGGTTGTGGTATAGGATTTAGAAATACCCCAGACTGGCTCTGTGGTGTTAAACGAAGTGGAAGAAGGAAGTGAGCGTACACCACGTTTCTCCACCTTGATTTGTAAAGGGTTGGCAGCCAGTAGAACAAACTGTACCGAAAAACCGGTATGAGGGTCGAAAGATTGTAAGACACATTGGTCAACAGATTGATTGAATTGCCATTGCACACTATCAAACGGAACAATATAACGCTGAGCAAGAGCCTGAGTAGGCATCATCACGTTAGCTACTATCAAGCTAACCATCATTAAACGAATTAAGTACAAGGCCCCAGACATAGACATTTGTCGAGACCCGAACCAATTCGCAAGTCTTGTATGACGAGGTTTAACCATATCGCTTCTCATATCAAATCAAACAGAGAAATACCGGCGACGCGCGCGAAAGTTTTTTGTGTGGCTTCTAGAGCAATCATACCTTGGTTAAGTTCCACCGAAGCTTGTGCATAATCCAACTCCTCTAGTTCTGAGCGCACCGTTTCGGCAAAAAACACCATATCAATGCTGGTTTCTTTGAGTCTATCCAAGGCGTTATATTGGCTACCAATATCTGTCAAAGACACTAACAAGTTCTGATGCAGAGCCTGATTAGTATCGAGCGCACTATCTAATGCTGGCGAAAAACCCGCCGTCGGAACTTCCAACTCGGCGATTGCATTGTCCAAATCAGTAAAAATGGCGTTGGTGCCGATAACATCCGTTACGGTTAAGTTGCTTGGCACATATTGGTCATTGCCAACTTTGGTTTCACGATAATCTAAATTGCTGTTTAAGGTATAAGGCGGTGTTGTCGATATGGCTTGGTTTGTTATGTTCGTGCCTGAAAACAAATAGCTTCCTTCATTCGCTTGATTTAACGTGGTAAGCATCTCTGTTTTCAGCGATTTCAGCTCTAATACTATCCCTGCACGACTTTGTGCATCCAAAGTACCATTCTTACCTTGAAGTAGTAGCTCATTGACCTGTTGGGACAGCTCTTCTAACGTATTCACATTGGTTTCATAGCGAGTCAACTGAGACTGCACATTCTCAATATTGCGCTGGTATTGCTGATTATCAGAGACCGTCTTTTTTAGTCCTTCAAGGCGCACCGCCGCAATCGGGTCATCGGAAAGATGGTTGAGCTTCAACCCAGTCGACATCTGCTCAAACACTTTATTGAGACGAATATTGTTATCCATTAGCGAACGCTGCATAACCGCATTAAATTGTGAGTCCGTTACTCGCATCACTGCTCTCCTAAAACGCTTTTAACAAAGTCTGAAACATTTGATTAGCCGTACTGATCACTTTCATATTTGCCTCATAGGCATTGAGAAAAAGCAACATGTTCGCGGCTTCTTCGTCCGAGTTCACCGCGCTGACACTATCTCTGGCAACTTGCGCATCCTCTACGCTAATTTGTGCTGCTGTCGCTTCACTTTCAGCTTGTCGGGTAAAAATACCAATGTCTCCCAACAACCCCGAATAAGCGCTATAAGGCGTTTTACCAACAACCGACCCATTGGTTAAAGGCGTTTGAGATAGCATGGAAAGATCTTTGAGAACATCACCGTTGCCGGAAAGCGTTGCACTAGAGGAGAATGCAAGCGCTTGTGCGCTAATCGCAGGGTCAATGGCAAGCGAGTGCGCCTCACTCCCCGCCGTGTAAGTAAACAAGCTTTGCCCAGCGGCTCCGTTAAGATCAAAGCCCGAATTTAAGGCATTATTGACCCCGTCAGCGAGTCCTTTTGCGAGATCGGCCAATGTCGCTTTAATCGGCTCGTATTGGCTCAGTTTTAAGGCTTCTAGCGCACCAAGTTCTCCACCTAACGAGTCATCAATCGCAGTCGTCATTGACTGGAAAGTAATGGAAAGATCGGTGCTATAAGGGTCACCACTCGAAAAGTCGCGAGTGAGTGAAGCCGAAAAACCGCCAATAACCAGAGGCTGTCCGTTAGGCGTGGATAACTCAACACCGCCCGCGGTATATATCACTTGCACATCTAACGATTTTGAGAGCTCGTTAAGCTGTTTGTCCATTTCATCTTGTAGTCCTGCGACGCCTTTACCGAGCAGTGCGTCTTCTTGAAGTTTTTGATTTAGAGCTGCGATACTTTCAAGCTGGCTGTTGACATGAGACACGATGGCTCCGTATCGTTCACTTTGCGCCGCCTCTTGCTGACTAAGTTGGGCTGAAACTGAGTTGAGTTGCTGTGCTAACGCATCTGCGTTAGTGAGCACTTGTTGTCTAAATGCGATGCTCTCTGGCGTCACACTGGCTTCATCAATCGCGGCAAAAAAGCCATTAAGGCCCTGCGTTAAACTCAAACCGTCAGCACCCAACAGATTTTCAATATTGGATAAACCGTCAAAATAACTTTGTGAATATTGCGCCGATTCGGTAGCTTCCCGTAAACGATTAATGGAAGACTGCTCTGCAATCCGAATAATATCGCCCACTTCAACACCCGCCCCCAAATTGATCCCGTTGACGAAATTTCCAGACGATGTTGCTTCTAAACTGACTATCTGACGACTATAACCCGATGTATTCACGTTGGCGGTATTTTGCGCCGTCGTATTTAACGCCACACGATTGGCGAGTACACCACTGAGTCCAATATTGACCATTCCCATTATTTACTCTCCTTATCTAGAGGACGGTTGGGAACTTGCGATGACAATTGCTTGAATATCATCTCGGCGAGCCCAAATGAGGATTGACGGCTAATACGCTGCGCCAACTGGGCATCGAGCATTCCTTGAAACATGCCATCCGACTTCATGGACAGCGGATTGTTTTCATCACTCATCGCCTCGCTAGCAGAGCGCATACGAGTGAGCATTTGTTGCAGAAATAACGCCTCAAACTGCTGCGAAGCTGCCAACAATCCTGCTCCAGAATTGTCGTGTTTCATTTGAGCTAAGGCATGATTGTCTAAATAGAAGTTCGCGACATGTTGGCTCGTCTGCGTATGAGCTGGAACCGACAATTGCCCGGAGAACGTTGCCAGCCCTGCTCGTTGCGAACTTTCAACCATTAAGGTTTCAAAGCTCATTGTTTGCGCTTGTGCAGGGCTCGTTGAATGTAATGACGACGCCACAACGGATACGTCAGCTTCAGTGGATGCAATGTTCTCTATCCCAGGCTTAATTTCACACTGCTGTTTTACAGTCAAAGGACCTTGGCTAGGTAATTGGGTTATTAAAGCCAGTGCGTTTGAATCAAGCATTAGATCACCACCAAATCACCGTTAATAGCGCCAACTTCATCCAGCGCCTGTAAGATTTGCATCAACGCTTCTGGAGTAGCGCCAATATTATTAATCGCATCGACAATTTCTTGCAGATTGGTACCACGAGGCCACACCATCGTCGTACCGTCATCTTCATCGACGCTGATTTGGGTATTTTGGACAATGGCTGTTTCACCCACAGTATTGAACGCACCTCCCGGCTGTGACACCGACTCGGATTCTAAAATTGTCACGGTAATCCCACCTTGGCTTACCGCTGCCTCGGAAACCGTCACATTCTGGCTAATCACTACTGTGCCTGTTCGCGAATTGAACACCACCTTAGGCAAACGACGACCCTCTTCGATTTGCAACTCTTGAATCATGGCAACAAACATCACTCTGTCCTCGCTATCAATAGGGGCGGACACTTCAACTTGGCCTTTATTGAGCGCCTTCGCCACTTGCCCACCAAATGTCAGATTGATAGCTTTGGAAATGTTCAGTGCCGTTTCGTAGTTAGGCTGCTTGAGCTGCAAACGAATCGTCGGATCTCGGTCAATACCGGTTGAGATTTCTCGTTCTAAGGTCGCACCATTGGGTATGCGGCCAACGGTCGGGGTATTTCGAGTCACGCTGGTACCGTTTTCACCCGTAGCGTTAAAACCGCCAACTACCAAGCTACCTTGAGCCACCGCATAAACTTCACCATCAATACCTCGAAGTGGTGTAAGTAACAAAGTCCCACCGCGCAGGCTTTTGGCATCCCCCAACGAAGACACCGTTACGGTCAGGGTTTGACCCGCGCCTTGATGTGGCTCGACCGCGGCAGTCACACTCACCGCGGCAACGTTTTTCAATTTAGGGTTGGTACTATCGTCAAGTTGCACACCAAACTGTTTGATCATATTCACCACCGACTGCTGGGTGAACTTCACTTGAGATTTATCGCCGGAGCCATCCAGCCCAACCACTAAGCCATATCCAATCAGTTGGTTTTGTCTGTCTCCGTAGACCTCCGCTACTTCAGCAATCGCTCTTGCGGCCAAAGTTGATGGTGTCCAGCTAAGTAGCCCCAAAGGCAACAGCAAATGGATGAGGTAACGCCATTTCAACGTCATCATTAAAACGGCATCCAAGGTGAATTAAAGAATTGAGTTAGCCAGCCAGCGGTATTGGTATCGGCAAAAGTGCCTCTGCCTGCATATGTGATGCGCGCGTCTGCAATACGTTGAGAGGAAAGTGTATTGTCGGCTTGAATATCATCCACTCGCACATTCCCCGTCAAACGGATGTATTCATCGCCTTGATTGAGTTTCAGCCACTTCTCCCCTCGAACTCTAAGCACCCCGTTAGGCAGTACATCGTAAACCGTCACCGTAATAGAGCCTGATAAACTATTACCCTGTGTAGATGCCGCTGCGCCATCAAAATCTCGTGTTGCATCAAGAGCGGCGCTGCCTTCAGTATAGGTCGTCGTACCAAGAATCGGCGCAGCAATCGTCGCACTGGAATCTTTACCATACTGAGTCGAAGCGCTCTTATCAGACTCTGTTTTCTCATCAAGCATAACAGTAAGGATATCTCCCACCCGATAAGCTCGACGGTCTTGAAACAAGGTCATGGCCGTCGTTCCAGTATACAAACTACCCTTGCTAACTCGTGTAACCTGATAATCTAATTCTGGCGGAGCATACGCTTCATCATTAGGAGACGGTGGGATAAATTCATCCTGCCGACCCGCGCAACCAATCATATTCACGACCAGAAGTGCGACAACAGAAATGTAATAAAGCACACCAATCGCATGAGACTTTGCAAGCCCCGCTTTATTCGCTTTTTGCTTTTCCATCTCAGCTTCCTTCATGCCTGACTCCCTTTGGCGCTATGACTGCTGAGCAATGTATTGCAACATTTGATCGGCTGCACTGACCATTTTTGCGCTCATTTCATAAGCTCGCTGAGTAGCAATCATGTCGACCATTTCCTCCACCACCTGTACATTGGAGCCTTCAAGTGCGCCTTGTTTTAATTGCCCTGAGCCCTCGGTTCCTGCCACAAGCTCTACTGCTTCCCCTGAGCCTTCCGTTTCAGCAAACAAGTTACCGCCTTGCGCAGCGAGTCCCGCTGGGTTCATGAATTTCACTATGGTAATTTGACCTAACGCCTCTGGGTTTACTTGTCCCGGAATCGTTGCGGTTGCTACGCCATCAGCGGTAATACTCACCAATGTTGCTTCTGGCGGAATGACAATTTCAGGGATGAGCGGGTAGCCTTGTGTATTGACCAATTGCCCATCTGAATTGGTTTGAAACTGTCCGTTTCGGGTATACAGGAGCTCGCCATCCGAGTTCTCTATTTGGAAAAAACCGTCACCGAGTATGGCTAAGTCAAATTGCTGGTTGGTGTTTTGAATGCTACCTTGAGTAAAGACTTTTTCTGTCCCCACAACGCGAACACCATTACCAAGCTGAATTCCCGTGGGGTGTTCATTGAGTTCGGTGGTTTCTGTACCCGCCTGCTTATCGACGCTGTAAAACAGGTCTTCAAATACCACACGGTCTCGCTTGAAACCGACGGTATTGATATTGGCAAGATTGTTAGAAATGGCGGTCATTTTCGCATCTTGAGCAGCCATCCCTGTTTTGGATATCCATAAAGCACTGTGCATAATTGTCTTCCTTAAGCTTTAAGCAGTTTGTTCCCTATCTGAGCAATTTCATCGGCCGACGCCATGACTTCAATTTGCATTTCATATTGTCGAGTAAGTGACATGATGCTAACCAACTCTTCGAGGCTTGATACGTTACTCGCCTCTAAATACCCAGAACGCACTTGAACCGTAAAGTCTTCAGCTAACACACCACCTCCTTTAGGAACAAAATGACCGCTGGCATGCATGGTCATCGCATCGTATTCAGGCTTAACTAACTTGAGCGCACCTACCTCGACCGAAGCTTCTCCACCAATTGGAGTCACTGAAATCAGGCCGTTTGCACTGACGGTAATAAACTCAAAATCGGGCAAAACCATAGGCCCATCGATTGACATAACACGTCGCTCACCAAGGTAAAGCTGACCATTACCATCCAATCGAAAATTTCCGGCACGGGTGTACAGTTCGTTCGGTTCGCCCTCCAAGCCTTCTAAGGTAATAAACCCATCGCCGTTAATAGAGACATCCAAAGGACGTTCGGTGCGAATATCTTCACCTTGTGCAAAATTGTTGATCGCCGAATTAGTTCTCGAAGTTACCGAGGTTAAAAACCCCGAGCCTTCCAAACGCATTGGTGAAGAGTGTTCCATCAGTGCCTTGAACCCTATGGTGTCAGCATGAGAGAGGTTATTGGCGCGAACGTGCTGAGCGAGCATGGTTCGCTCAGCACCTTTCGCTGCACTAAACAGTATTGGATTCATAGTCCTACACCACGTTGAATAGCGCTTGGGTTAGCTGATCTGAGGTTGAAATCGATTTGGTGTTGGCTTGATAGTTACGCTGTGCGGTCATTAAAGCCACCAACTCAGAAGTCAGATCCACATTTGAGCCTTCCAGTGCTCCCGACGTTAAATCACCGAACACACCACTGCCTGCTGTACCCAAAACCGGAGTGCCAGAACTAAAGCTTTGCAGCCATGCGGTATCACTGGTTTTGATCAGGTTTTGAGGGGCAGCAAAGTCGGCGAGTACCACTTGGCCTTGCAGTTGAGATTGCCCATTGGTGTAGGTGGCAAAAATACGTCCATCATTTTCCATTCGAACACTGGCATAATCACCGGAGGTATAGCCGTTAGGACTATTTTTGGACACCACAAAGTCACTACCAAACTGAGTGACTGACGATAAATCTATATTCACTGTCACGCCGTTTGCGCCATTAGCGGGGTCAAAACTCACGCTGTAGTTCCCCCCTGATGCAATAGTTCCATCTGCGTTAAAGGTGAAATTAGCGCTATCGGTGGTAGTTGGAGAACTCGCGGGGACTAGTGCATCGGCTGCGTTGATGGCTTGACCATCCACTAAAACGTGAACATTCCAATCATTGGAGGCCCCTTTGACAAAGTACTGACTTACCGTGTGTGGGTTGCCCAGCGAATCATAAACTGGCGTGGTGTAAGAATGGTTGTAGGTAGAAGAATCGCTGTAATCAAAGGCCGCCGCGGGGACTTGCTCTCGCGCATCTAAATTGGCCACAAACTCGATACTGTCGGTTTCTCTTGCTTGCAGCGAAGCTGTGCTGATTTGCACTGTGCCGACCGAACCTAAGAGTAGATTATTATTCCCATCGACCGAGTAACCTTGCAGCGCTGCGCCGCTATTGGCGGTGATCACGCCGTCGGCATTCATATTGAAAATACCCGAGCGAGTGTAGAGAGTTTGCCCTTTGCTGTCCTCTAAAACAAAGAACCCATTGCCACTCAACGCCATGTCCAGTGAGCGCCCAGTGCCTGTTACCGTGCCACTTTTCTCAAAGTTTTGCGACACACCGACTACTTCAACGCCACCAGCTTCACTCCCACTGTAAACCGACGCAAATTCGGTTCTCGACTCCTTAAAGCCTGTTGTTGAAACATTAGCAATATTGTTGGAAATAGTGTTGAGCTCTGAGTTAGAGGCATTTAGCCCACTCAGTGCAATACTAAAGCTCATAATGTCATCCTCTTCATTCAAAAGAGGCTATCTCCGCTAGCTCTCTGGTTCGCGGAGAACGACAGCCATCATCTTACTTACAAAAACTTAAAAAAGGTCAAAGACTAAAAATACTCGCGAAAATACAACTTAATTAGAGAAGGCCGCCACGTCGTAAAACGCCACTAAACCCACTCCTTGCACTTGCAGATGGCTTGTTCCGCCTACAAGCGGCGTTGTCACCTGCTCAACCTTGCCATGCTGATAAATCGCTGGCTGGTAATTTTGTCCACTGTCCAATGTCACTTTCATTTGGTACGCGCCATTCAGACCCATCGCTTTGGCATCAAAAGCAAAATCAACCCGCCCTGCACTATTGGGGCCTAACGTTACCGTTTTCACTTGCCCAAGATGATTTACCAACTCGACAGCCACTGTATTGGACGCAGCTTGCAATTGAATATAACCAGTGTGAGTGCCCTCACCCGATGCGGATAGTTGGTCACTTTTGACGGTGACGGTTTTGTCCACCAAGGCTGCGGTACTCAGGACTTGCAAGTTATCAAGCATCGTCGTGTTGTTTTGCATCAACTGAACTAGGTTCTCTGTGCTCTCTACTTGAGAAAACTGCGCCAACTGCGCAACGTATTCAGTCCCATCCGTCGGGTTTAACGGGTCTTGGTTTTCAATCTGCGCCACCATCAAGGTGATAAATTCATTCTTTAACGCCCCAGCGCTGTTTGGGTTTTCTTTAGGGGCCAATGTTGACGCAGACTCAATGTTATTGACCTGCGCCGCTCCGGATATAGTCGTCATAATAGGTACATTCCTTAGAAATCACTGATTCGCAATAGCAGGGCTCTATTAACTGCGCCACAGACCCATAAGTGATTGCTGCATGGATTTGACATTACCCAGCACTTCAACACTGGCTTCAAAACTGCGAGTCGCCGAGATCATATCTGCCATCTCGTTGACGACATTGATTCCTGAGTAGTACACATAACCTTCGTCATTTGACAGCGGATTGTTGGGCTCATAACGCCCTTCCATCATCGAAGACACTTCGACAACGTCTGCAATGCGAATTGGTACCACGCCTTGATGTTGGGTTTCTTGTGCATTGAAATGGTTGTAAACCGCAGAAAATATCGGTTTGAGTGGTTTATAAACTTTTGAAGGGTCCCCAGAAACAGAATCAGCGTTTGCCAAGTTACTGGAGATAGTATTAAGCCTAACGGTTTGGGCACTCATTGCCGAGCCCGCCGTCTCATAGATACCTAAGAATGACATGGTGTCCCTACCTAATCAATTCACTTATTGTCCCTTGATGGCCGTTTTGATACCGTTAATTTTCGACTGCAGAAATGCCAAGCTCTGATGATAATCCATCACATTTTTAGCGAATCTTGCCTGTTCATTTTCAAGTTCAACGGTATTACCATCTCGCGTTCTTTGCACTGGAATTCTGAATTGCGCCGCAGTATCAATGTGCCAATCTTTACTGTTACCGATACCACTCAATATCGCATCAAATTTCAGATCCATCGCTTTGTAATTAGGGGTGTCCACATTGGCAATATTCGAGCTCAAAACTGCAGCTCTATCCAAACGAAATTGAACTACCTTAGGGTGAACCCCTAACGCATCGTCTAAGTGAATCATGCCCTAGCCTCGTCTAACGTCGACCTTATTTCATAGTAAAACAGGTCTTTATAATTTTATGTATTTCTCACTCAACCTAAGTTGAAATGAGAATGCTATAACCTATAGTTAGAAATAATTGGCGTGTCAAATTTGAGAACACTCACAAATAACAATTTTCGGGGATTGACATGAAAGAATGTTCGTTAACAGAGTTTGGAAATCCGAGTATTAAGATGCGTAAATTCCTGCTCAAACACGCTGGGCACTTCTCTAATGAAGTTGTTGATATTTTTAAATTTAACTTCTCTTGCCGACATGTTAAAGCCAGTTTTTCAGAAGCACATAAACCACCTAAAAACAGCATCAAAACCGTGCTAAACATCGAAGACTTCGGTCATGTTTTTTTCTTTATTGAGCCACAAGCTGCCGATATTCTGCTATACAAACACCTAAACACGCCATCACCTATCCGAAAATCGAAGAGAAGTGTTAGTGACACTACACTTACTCAAACTCACTTGAGGCTATTTCAAAAGCTCACTATGGCGATCACTAATATTCTGACTGCTGATGCGAGTCATTACGCGGTAGAGCATACGGATCATCAACCTTCTGATATTGGCACCACCATCACTTTCACTTTTGATGATCAACAAATTGACATCACGTTTATGTTGGACGACCGATATGTCAAGAAGCTAAGGGACCTGATGGAAAGTAACGAAACTTTCGATAGAGAAGAAATTTTAAACAATCTGCGATATCAACCGGTTGAATTGGGCTGTGTCATGCTTCATGGGCAATGCACCCTACACGAGTTAACCAGCCTGCAACCTGGTGATTTTATGCCCATGACCTTGTGTAAGAATTTAACGGTCAAAGTGAATGGGCATCCTACTTTTTTTGGCAAACTTCAATCTATTAACTCTGAGTTAGGAGTAGAAATCGATGGCTAGTGACAAACAAACTCCGCCCATTGACGGTTCAATGAACGACCTCAACTTACACGATGAATTACCAGATCTCGATGACTTGGATTTGGATGATCTTGCCGATGACATGGAGTTCGACGCTGAGCAAAATGACGTCAGCAATGTCTCTTTATTGAAAAGCATTCCTGTCGACATCACGGTAGAAGTCTCTCGTAAAACGTTAATCTTAGACGAGCTGCTTAACTTGAAAGCCGGCAGCATAGTCATGCTAGAGAAACACGAAGGTGACCCGGTCGATATCAAAATCAATGGTACTGCATTTGGTACTGGCGAAATCGTCTCAAAGAATGGTCAATATGGCGTTAGGTTGCTCAGTATTATAAAAAAACCTAGCAAGTAGCTGTTTGGGCGAGCTCAAGGACGACAATGCCAATACGAATTTTACTGATGGTGCTTACTTTTTGGTTCTCTCCTACGCAAGCTGAGGGGCTGACTATATTGAGTGAAACCAACACATCAGAAGGGACTGAATACAGCGTTAAGCTGCAAATTCTGATATTGATGACGATGCTGAGTTTTGTGCCAGCGTTTGTCATCATGTGCACCAGTTTCACAAGGATCATTATCGTATTAGCGATATTACGCCAAGCCTTAGGATTACAACAAACGCCTCCTAATCAGGTTTTGATTGGTATTGCCCTGATCTTTACTTTACTGATTATGCGGCCTGTCTGGACCAAGATATACGACACGGCTTATGTGCCTTATTCCACCGACGACATTACCCTAATGGAGGCCTTAGCCTCGGCAGAAAAACCACTGCGCCGTTATATGCTGGACCAAACCCAGCGCAAAGCGCTCGAGCAAGTGACGAAAATAGCCGGAGAGAAAACGCTCGCCTCTGATGAAGACATCCCTTTCTTAATATTACTACCTGCTTATTTGCTGAGTGAGTTAAAAGTGGCATTTCAAATTGGTTTCATGCTGTTTCTGCCGTTTTTAGTGATCGATCTCGTTGTCGCATCTGTACTGATGTCCATGGGTATGATGATGCTTTCACCACTCATTGTTTCCTTACCCTTTAAGCTCTTAGTATTTGTCATCGTTGACGGGTGGGGCTTGCTGATGGGTAGCCTTGCCAATAGTTTTTGGATTAACGGATGAGCCCAGAAGAAGCCGTCACGCTTGTCAGTCAAGCCATATGGGTCATTATCCTGATGGTCTCTGTACTAATTGTACCCAGCCTTATCGTCGGCTTAGTGGTAGCCATCTTCCAAGCGGTTACTCAAGTCAACGAGCAGACGTTGAGTTTTCTTCCAAGGCTTCTAGTGACCTTGCTATCTATCATTTTGGCGGGGCATTGGCTACTACAGGAAATCAGTGACCTATTTCTGTTTATCTTTGATGCGATTCCGACCAAAGTTGGGTAATCGTGATGCAGCTGACATTTACTGAAATCACTCAATGGCTTGGTGTTTTATGGTGGCCATTTGTCCGTTTAACGGGCCTATTTCTCATTGCGCCTTTCTTTGGTGACAACGCCATTCCGCTAAGAGTTAAGCTACTGTTTGCTTTTATCTTTTCGTTACTGCTGGCTCCGCTGGTGCACGAAGTACCACCCTTTAATCCATTTAGCATCGATACCCTCTTGTTTTCCCTGTATCAGTTGATTTTTGGTTTCCTCGTTGGCTTCGCCGTTATGATCTTCTTCACTATTTTTTCCATTGCAGGACAAGCTATTTCGATGCAGATGGGACTAGCGATGGCGGTAATGAATGATCCAGCGAATGGCATCAGTATCGCCATTATTGGACGGATTATGTTTATCACCTCAATGCTACTGTTCCTATCCCTTGATGCTCATTTGGTGGTGCTTTTAGTATTCAAAGAGAGCTTTACCTATTGGCCGCTTGACTCCACTTTCCCCTTCAGCAGTATCGATTATGTACTCAAAATGGTGTCGTGGATGTTTGCGACAGGTTTACTCGTGGCAGTGCCTGCGATAGTGGTAATGCTGCTTAGTAACATCACTTTTGGTCTGATGAATAAAGCGGCCCCTTCGCTAAATGTGTTCGCACTTGGTTTTCCAATGACCATGTTACTGGGCTTATTTGCGTTAATGGCCTCCTTAACGGGTATTGGCGATCACTACTTTGATTTAGTTCTGGAGCTTAACCAACACCTGCATTACATGTTGAGGCTGCCTAATGTCTGAGCATCAAGATTCGGGCGATAAAAGTGAACAGCCCAGCCAACATAAACTCTCCAAGGCTCGCAGAGAAGGACAAGTTCCGCGTGCCAAAGAGTTTGTCTCTTCCATTACCCTTATCAGCGTGGTGGCCTATTACGTCCTAAATATCGATATGATCAAGCAAACATTTATTGAGCTATTCTTAGCTAGCTTTCAATTCGATACTCAAACCATCAACCATTGGATGACTTCAGTCGAACTGTTAGGCACCGCCCTTTTTTCCATGGTGATGTTGTTTTTTCCGCTATTGATTTACCAAATTATCGCCGCCATATTTGGCTCTACTTTGTTGGGAGGGTGGATTTTCAGCCCTTCACTACTAACGCCCAAGCTTGAAAAAATCAGTCCTATAAAAGGAATAAAGCGTATTTTCTCAACACAGTCAGTGGTGGAGCTGTTTAAAAATGTGGTGAAGGTAACGCTGTTTTTCAGTTTGTTGTATTGGGTCATCTCCAGCTATATCGCGGTTATCACGAATTTGGTAAGCGCTCACTTTGATACTGTAGTGTTTACTGTCGCTACGATCACCATAGAGTATCTCGGCTACTTGCTGCTTGTCGTAGTTATCTTTGGTCTGCTTGACTTCCCCTACCAGCGACATGAATTTACTAAGCAAATGAAGATGACTAAGCAAGAGGTAAAAGATGAACACAAGGAGCAAGAGGGACGCCCGGAAGTGAAAGCTAGGATTCGACAAATCCAAACTCAAAATGCCAAACGAGGAGCCAATGAGCGTGTACCAAAAGCCAATGTGGTACTCACTAACCCCACGCAATATGCCGTCGCCTTGATTTATGATTTAACTCAGGCCGAAGCGCCATTTGTTGTTGCGAAAGGCAAAGATGAAGTGGCGGTGTACATTCGTGAGTTGGCAGCTAAACACAGTGTTGAAGTGGTGGAAAGTGCAGCGCTTACGCGAGCTATTTACAATACAACCCAAATCGATCAAATGGTGCCTAATCAATTGTTTGTAGCCATCGCTCACATTCTTACCTACGTTAACCAACTTAAAGCATGGCGCCAAGGACAAAGAAGCAAGCCAAATGGCTTGCCTCATTTCGATATCCCTAAGGTTTGGTCTGACCCTAATGAACCGGCTGAGTAACCGTCTCTAGTCTGACCGCCGACACTTTAAACTCAGGTATTTTGGCGTAAGGATCGGTCGCTGTATTGGTTAGCTTATTCGCTGCAGACTCGGCAAAGTGGAAGGGCACAAATACCACACCTTGTTGCATTCGCTTAGTCACAAAAGCAGGCGCACTAATTTCACCACGGCGTGACACCAGTTTCACGGTCTCACCATTAGCAATGCCTAATCGCTCAGCTTCTTCCACACTCACCATAATGCGTGGTCCCGCAAGATTGTCTAACCCTTTGGTTTTACGAGTCATGGTACCTGTGTGGAACTGTTCTAGAAGACGCCCCGTCGTCAATATTAGCGGGTATTCGTCATCAGGGAGCTCTGCAGCATACTCAAATGGAATAGCTTTCATCGCCCCTTTACCGCGAACGAACTGGTCTTTGTGCATGATGCGCGTACCAAATGGCTTAACCTCATTACACGGCCATTGCAGACCATTACCACCTATCGACTGCCAACGAATACCATGATATTGCGGTGTTACATCGGCGATTTCCTCAGTAATATCCTGAACCGTTTGGTAAGCCCAATCACTGCCCATAGCATTGGCGATGTCTTGAATAATGCGCCAGTCTTCTTTCGCTTCACCTGGAGCTTGAACCGCAGGCACTAAACGCTGAACTCGTCGTTCTGTATTGGTAAAGTGTCCAGCCTTCTCTGCAAATGAGTAAGACGGCAGAACCACATCCGCGAGTTGCGCGGTTTCCGTTAGGAATATGTCCTGAACCACTAAGAAATCGAGCGACTTCAATCCATGAACAGCGTGCGCTTGGTCTGGGTCACTAAGCACAGGGTTCTCGCCCATGACATACAACGCCTTAATGTCACCATCACAGGCACCATCAATGATTTCCGTCAGCGTTTTACCTTTCTCTGTCGGTAAAGTCTCACTATTCCAAGCCTTAGCAAATTTGGCCTGAACCTCTGGATTAGTGACCTTCTGATAGCCCGGGTAATCGCTCGGTAGAGCCCCCATATCACATGAGCCTTGAACGTTTGATTGACCACGTAGAGGGTTAATACCGCCACCTTCAACCCCGACGTTGCCGCAAAGCATTTGTAGATTAGCTATCGAGCGCACGTTGTCGTGACCTGTCGTGTGCTGCGTGATTCCCATCGAGTAGAACACCGACGTGACTTTGGCCGTACCAATAAGCTCTGCCAATCGCTCGATATCGAACGCAGCCACACCAGTCACCAACGCAGCATTAACCGGTGAGTAAGACTCTTTGCGAATCTCTTCGACCAAGTTGCTGTAACCTTCGGTGCGCTCTTCGATATAGGCATCATCTTGCCAGCCATTTTTATCAATGACATGCATGATTGAGTTAAGCAACATAACGTCTGTGCCAGGACGATGACGAACATATAATTTGGCATGATCGACCATATCGATACGTTTTGGATCAGCCACAATCAAGGTTGCCCCATCCGCGACTGCTTGTTTGATATGGGAAGCAATGATTGGGTGAGCAGCACTGGTGTCTGAACCAATAATAAAGATAACGTCCGAGTGTTTGATACTTGGAATATCGTTGGTCATTGCACCACTACCAAATGCGGCTTCCAAACCTGTTACTGTCGAGGAGTGACACAACCGCGCGCAGTGGTCGATATTGTTGGTGCCAATTTCACGACGGAACAGTTTTTGGAATGCGTAGTTATCTTCGTTGGTGGTTTTTGCCGATGAGAACCCGGCCAAGCTGTCACTACCATACATCGACTTAATTTTACTCAGCTTATCAGCTACGTACTGCACGGTTTCATCCCAAGAGGCAGGCACCAATTCCCCTGCTTTTCTAATCAGTGGCGTAGAAAGTCGCTCTTCACTTTGAATGAAATCAAAGCCAAAGCGACCTTTCACACACAACATGCCTTGGTTTACTGGAGACGTTTTATCCCCTTTGACGTAACGAATTTTGTTGTTCGCCGCATCCACATACAGCTCAACACGACAACCTACCCCACAATAAGTACAGATAGTTTTCACCGGTGTCAGCATCTCGATTCGACCGTGAGATTTATCTCGCTTATCAGACAGCGCTCCCGTTGGGCACACCTGAACACACGCGCCACATTGAACGCAGTTGCTGTCACCCATCGTGGCACCGTTAGGGAAAGAAGGACGATGTGACGTTTCTGAAAAGTTTAAAATACCGTGAACCGATTCGGTCTGACACGCATGAACACAGGAGCCACAACTAATACAACGGTTTGCATCGAAAACAATAAACTCGCTGGTTTTGTCCACTGGGAACATTTTGCGCTGGTTAATGTTTATCTCTCGATAATCCACTTTGTACTCGGTGGCGTAATCGCGAAGGTCACATTGAGTGTTTGCCTGGCAGCCGCATTCTAAACAGCGCGCAGCCTCAGCAATAGCCTTCTCATCCGACATACCCAGTTCAACTTCTTGATAAGTTGTTTGGCAGGCTTCTACTGACAACTGCTCTGCTTTAGCTCGCGCTTTGGCTTTTTCTTGCAGATATTCTGTTTGGCGAACTTCGCTCAAACGCTCTGCTTTGTGACTATTAAACGCTCTAGGTTCAGGTTTAAAGTGACCTTGAAGAATATAACGCTCAATAGCATCGGCTGCCTTCTTGCCATCAGCGATAGCTTCAATGGCCGTCGCTGGTCCACGTCTGAAATCACCGATACTGTAGACATTGTAACCATGGTGCATCGAATCACCGTCAGAAGACGCCGTGCCCCAATCAGTCAAAGGCAAAGGGTGTTTGGCGGATTTCAGAAACTCGACGTCCGGTTTTTGCGATAACGCTGAGATAACCGTATCAAAAGCAACAGTCTCAGTTTTACCGGTAGAGACTGGGCGGCGGCGGCCAGAACTATCAGGCTCACCCAACTCCATTATCTCTAACTCAATATGCTCAACACGCCCCTGTGAATCGGCAAGATTGCATTTAGGATTGGTCAAAAACTTAAACTTAATCCCTTCTAGCTCTGCCGCTTCAATTTCATGCATTTCGGCTGGCATCTCATTTCGAGTGCGACGATAGATGATGGTCGTCTCAGCCCCTTCGCGAATCGCAGTTCGCGCGCAATCAATCGCGGTATTACCGCCACCGATCACGGCCACCTTCTTGCCAATGGTGAAGGTTTTGTCCGTCATATGGTCTTTTAGGAAATCAACACCAAGTACACAACCCTCTAAGTCAGAGCCCGGATACGGCATATTGACCGCTTTGGTCGCTCCAACAGCAAGGCAGACCGCTTCATAGTTGTCTGTCAGCTCATCAAGAGCAATATCTTTACCAAGACGTGTGTTGGTGTGGATTCTCATCCCACCACGGCACATCAGATCAATTTCTTTATCCAGAATATCTTTCGGCAAACGGTACTCTGGAATGCCATAGCGAAGCCAGCCACCAGCCTCTGGCATGGATTCAAAAATGTCGACAGCAAAACCTTGGTAGCTAAGGTAATAACCACATGCCAGCCCACCCGGCCCTGCACCAACAATGGCGACTCGATGGCCGTTGTAAGGGAGTTTCAGTGGCTCAAATTGCTCGGCTAGCGATAAATCAATATCTGCAGCGTGGCGTTTAAGCTGGCGAATTGCGAGCGGTTCGTCAACCAAGGTACGACGACATTCATGTTCACAAAAAGCAGGACACACGCGACCAATGGAAATCGGCATAGGTAGTGTATCTTTGATGATTTTTACGGCTTGCTGATGATCGCCTTGTGCGATGTGGTGCAGGTAGGTTTGAATATCGACATTTGCTGGACAGGCAACTTTGCAGGGTGCTTCACAGTCAGCATTGTGATCGGCGAATATTTTGTTGAGTGCTTGCCTTCTAAGATTATTAATTTGAGCGGACTGGGTAACGATGGTCATGCCATCTTGGATTTGCGTCTCACACGCCTTAACAATACCTTTCCCCACCACTTCAACGACACAAAGATCACATGACTGCTTGTCGTTGTGTTTACTGATGGAACAAAGAGAAGGGACATCAACTTGAATATCTTTTGCGACATCTAGGATGCTCTTATTTTCGCGCAGAAGATACGTTTGACCGTTGATAATTACATTCATATAGAGCTATCTCTTTCAGATCGATGAAAAAACTCCACTGAACTCGCACTCGAAAGCACACGACGTTAACGACGTGTTAGAAAGGCAATACGCAGTTTATTGACGCTCTCTAGCGACTGAAAAAACCTCGTTGACACAAACCTTGTAATAAGTACGACAAACCACCAGTCAATGTTGAGCCAATGATCCGTGTCACAGTGGTAGAACAAATCTAAAATGAGAAATTTTTTATGCTCTCTGGAGTCCCGATAAAGGGATTTAAAGTAGGAGCAAAACTAGCTTAATTATACCCACATGATAAATAAGGTCAAACATCCGCACTTTACGTAAGTGCAATATCCATTGGCGTAAAATGGTAAATAGTGAGTCGCAGTGATTGGTACCTTAATCAGGTCAGCAGAAATCACACCGAGGACTATAAATGAAAGTACTAAAAGATATCGCCATCAGCTCTATTATCACGACCGTCGTGATGCTTGTACTCAACGCATCTTGGGACTGGGTATTTGTCGCGAGCCTTGAAGTAGCAGTATACGCATCGATGGTGTTAACCGGCATGCTTAAAGGCGCTATCTCGCTTGAAAAAGTTATGGCGTCGTACTTTCTTAAGCATAAAACCCTACCAAAACTGAAACGTGGTATTTCGTCTTACATCATTTTAGTGGGCTCGAAGTTTCTCGCTATGGGAGTTATCGCCATGCTATTCGGTCAACATGTTGCCTTTACAGGTGCATTTGGTGGCATTGTCGCATTCTTCGCGATTATCTTTGCCGTGCTCGGCCTAGAGGGTGTCGTAGCAAAACTCGGCGGCAAAGCTAGCTTAGCTTAAAGAAGTTTTTGCTACTCAGAAATGCAAAGAACCTCGCTAAAAAGCGAGGTTCTTTTGAAAGTAAAAAGCCCCGCGATTAAAGCGAGGCTTTTTGAAAGTGGTCGGTGAAGAGGGATTCGAACCCCCGACCCTCTGGTCCCAAACCAGATGCGCTACCAAGCTGCGCTATTCACCGAGATTGTTGTTTTGAGTTTTGCTCAACAACGGATGCGTATATTAATGATTAATTCTTTCGAAGCAAGGCTTTTGTGACAACTTTCTTTGCTTTTGCGTTCGTTTGCTCATCATATCACCACAAGCACACAAAATGTGACCAAATACACACGCTGACGCACAGCTTTTTAACACTCAAAGTACAATTGATCCAGATCAGTGTTCAATTTAACACCAACCGTTAACTTAATCCCTGTCATCAATACTTTGGAGGAAACATGGACTTTTGGCTTGATCTCCTATTTGGTAATGCAGTGGGCTTATCTTCAATGCTAGTTATCTTTGCAGCGCTGGGCTTAATGCTGTTTTACGGTGGTTTCTTCATCTACAAAGTAATGAATGACAAATCTCCTCACTAGAATCGCTTAGCTTCTATTTTGAATAGAAAACCGCTATGCACCGGAGTGGATCGCCTGTTCACTCCGGTTTTTTATTGCTCTCACCTCTGGCTCATATTCGTATATACTCCTGTTAAATTGGCTTATCCGAGATGAAGTTATGTCTCAAGACGATGATCTAGATCTATTCCAACAGATGATGGGCGATGTAAAGCCTATTCACAGTGACACCGTTGAACTCAAAAAGACTCACCAAGTATCTGACGCCCATTTGGCGAAGCGAGAAGCGGCGCTTTGGCTCTCTGAGCAAGATCCTGAATACCTGTCTATTGATTACGCTCCGATGATCAAACCAGACGACTTAATTGAGTTTAAACGTGACGGCATGCAGGAGGGTGTTTATCGCAAACTGAGGTTGGGTAAATATCCGCTACAAGCAAAACTCGACTTACATCGAAGAACGCTTAAAGAAGCACGTGACGAAGTGGTGAAGTTTCTGCAACAGTGTATGCGTATGGACATCCGCACGGTGCTCATCGTGCATGGGCGTGGTGAACGCTCCAACCCACCAGCATTAATAAAGAGTTATCTCGCACATTGGCTGACTCAAATAAAAGATGTCCAGTGCGCCCACAGTGCACAGCGATTCCATGGTGGAAGCGGCGCGGTCTACGTTATGCTCAGAAAGAGCCAAGAAAAGAAGCTCGAGAATCGAGAGCGTCATCAAAAACGTACGAGTTAAGTGACTTACCGCTCAGTTGAGTATAAAATACGCGACCTTAATTTTATGTCTGATCAATATAGAGTGAATACTGCGCATGCCTAACGCTGCTGAAGGAAAACGCCTCAACAAATACATTAGTGAAACTGGCTTTTGTTCTCGTCGAGAAGCTGACAAGCTGATAGAACAACAACGCGTCACTATTAACGGCAAAATTCCTGAGATGGGAACCAAAGTGTTGTCGGGAGACAATGTTGAAATCGACGGTAAACCAGTTCGCAGCAAAGAAAAGCCGATCTATATTGCGTTGAACAAACCAACGGGCATTACCTGCACAACTGAGCGCGATGTTCCGGGCAATATTGTTGATTTCGTTGGGCTGCATAAGCGTATCTTCCCAATTGGTCGCTTGGATAAACCCTCGGATGGTCTTATCTTTTTGACTAACGATGGTGACATCGTGAACAAAATCCTCCGCGCGGGCAACAACCACGAGAAAGAATACGTGGTTCGTGTCGACAAGCCTATCACTCGTGATTTCTTGAAAAAGATGGGCTCAGGTGTTGCGATTCTGGATACGGTGACTTTGCCTTGTCACATAGAGCAAGAGACCAAGTTCTCTTTTCGTATTACTTTAACTCAAGGGTTAAACCGTCAAATTCGCCGCATGTGTGAAGCACTGGGTTTTGAAGTACTAAAACTTCGCCGCGTTCGCATTATGAATATCTCTATTGACGGGATTCCTAACGGTAAGTGGCGCTACCTAACTGATCAGGAAGTGGCTGAGATTCATCGCCTTTGTGAAGGTTCAGTGAGTACCGAAGAAGCATCAAGAAAAGATGCCAAAGGTCGCCATATCGCCAAAGCAACCGATGCTAAGCTGCATGATGCTCGCGCAGAGGCAAAACGCGAAAAGTTGAAAACCTTCTCAGGACACGGTGCGGATGAGTTTCGTCGCGGCCCAAATAAGAATAAACGTCACAAGCAAGAGCAAGGACGTTCAGATAAGGCCCGAAATCATCAAGGTAAGCCTCAAAATCGTAAACCTGTCGCTGCTAAGCCAGATTCATCGAAACCAAGTAAGCCAAGAGCACGCGTTGGCGGTACCCTATCTCTTAAAAAGTAATCGTTCTATGTGAGGCCAAACCAGGCCTCACATAAATTGACAAATCTCGCCAATGAAATTAACGCGGCCTTTCGAATGCCAATCATGTGTAAAGTAACAACGAGAACCCATTGCTGCGTAACCGTATTGACGAGGCATATCTTGAGCAAACTCACTCTCATCCAAGTAAACTATTCCTGTTCCTTGCTCTCCTCATACTGTGAGAACTTCTCTGCAAACTCCTTTCGACTAATCTCGCAGGCCATTGGGTGTTTTAGAGTTATTTAAAGCTGATTCTTAAACGCTTAAGCGCATGATGAATGCCCGGCTACGTGACATTCAAACGCGTAACTTGATCCCATTAATAATCATCAGGAAACTTATTAATATCTTTGATAAGAGCATACGTTTCATTTAAACCCTATAGTTGTCTATAATGACTTTCAATAATTAACTCAAATCAAGGAAGAACATGAAAATTAACTCCGTTTCGCTCGTATTCTTAGCAGCTGCAATAGCGACTGGTTGTACGTCACAAAATGTGACAACAAAGCCTTTCGAATTAACAGTCCTGCACATTAATGACCATCACTCTCACTTGGAGCCATCCTCACAAAAACTCAAGCTGGCGGGCCAATCTACCTACGCTGAAGTCGGTGGCTACCCAGCATTAGTCACCGCTCTGAAAGAACGGACTGCTGCTAATAAAAACGTGATCAAGTTGCACTCGGGAGACGCCGTTTCAGGTACACTCTATTACGCGCTTTTCAAAGGTGAAGCAGATGCGGCAATGATGAACCATGCATGTTTCGATGCATTGGCATTGGGCAATCACGAGTTTGATGATGGTGATGCAGGTCTTGCGCAGTTCTTAGACTGGCTGAATCAAGGACAGTGTCCTCCCGAAGTTCTTGCTGCAAACATCATTCCCGAGCAAGGTGTCTCCCCTCTCGCTCAAAACTCAGCAAATGACTATTTCAAGCCATATATCATCAAAGAATACGCCGATCAGAAAGTCGGAGTCATTGGAATTGATATCGCCGACAAAACGATGAACTCATCAAATCCAGACAAAACTACCCAGTTTTTAGATGAAGTCGAGACGGCGCAAAAATACATCGATGAACTTGTCAAAAAAGGTGTAGATAACATCATTCTGCTTACCCACTACCAATATGCGAATGATCTTAAACTCGCTGAGGCACTAACCGATGTTGACGTCATTATTGGTGGCGACTCTCACTCGTTACTTGGTGACTTCGACTCGATCGGCCTAAAAAGTGAAGGCGACTATCCAACGTTGATGAAGAACAAAGATGGCCAGATGGTTTGTGTTGCTCAAGCCTGGGAATATACGCAAATTCTCGGTGAGCTGACAGTCTCTTTCGATGGCGATGGTAACGTTTCTTCATGTGGGGGAACGCCGCATCTACTGATGGGTCAAGAGTTCAAACGCAAAGACGAGAATGGTAAAAAACAGGTTCTAGTAGGTAGTGAGCTTGAAGCAGTCGTCGCTGACATCACAGCTCAACCAAACCTAACTCAGTTCGCCCCAGATGCCGAAACGCAAAAAGCACTCAATTCATACTCACAAAAGTTAGATGAAATGAAAGTTCAAGAAATTGCGCAATCATCGCAACTGCTCTGCTATGACCGCGTTCCTGGGCAATTGAAGCACAAGGGTGCTGACGGCTGTACCACTGAGACCAATCTTCATGGTTCTCAGGTAGGCGATCTCGTTGCTCAAGCATTCTTAGCACAAACGAAACGCGCAGATGTGGCGATACAAAATGGTGGTGGTGCTCGTGCGAACATCCCTCAAGGCAAGTTTACTGTCGCTGCTGCTACGAGAGTCCTTCCATTTAACAACACAATGGTAAATCTGACTATGTCAGGTGCCGAAGTAAAAGAAGTACTTAATCAAGCTGTGGACAAAGCATATGCTGAATATGTAGACAATAGCGACAAAGGCTCCGATGGTGCCTACCCTTACGCGGCGGGCATTCGCTATGATGTTGATTTTAACAGGCCTGCTGGCAAACGCGTCCACAACGTAGAAGTAAAAACAAAATCCGATAATAGTTGGTCCAAACTTGATGATGATCGAGAACTTGTTGTCGTCACTAATGATTACATAGCAAGAGGTAAAGATGGCTACACTACGTTTGGCGAAGTATCTGCCGATCCGTCTCGCTATGAAAACACCCTTAAACTTTACACTGAAACCTTTATCGACTACGTCCGAGACCTAACAGACAAAGGACAGAAAATTCAACCAGTCGCTGATGAAAACCGCAGTACTCAAACCTTTACTCCAAAATCGAGCTAGGATTCTTTTTGTCTAGCAATGAAAGACGATAAGTGTCTCAACTTAGCCATCCGCTACCACGGATGGCTTTTCTCTTCTATATTTCATTGGGTTACAACGTCGCCTTAAGAAACTCCGCCTGTCTTAAAGACAAAAGCCAAGAGCACGCATTGGCGGTGCCTTATCCCTTAAAAAGGTAATCGTTCTATATGTGGCTTGACTGGACCTCACATAAATTGACAAACTTAGCTCGTGTTAGCTCCGCTAAATCTCTCGGAGCTAGTTCAATCTCCAAACCTCTTTTTCCCGCACTGACACACATTTGTGCTCTCGCTTGCGCAGAGAGATGAATAAAGGTCGGTAACAACTTCTTTTGACCAAGAGGGCTGATTCCACCCAATACATAGCCCGTGATTTTTTGCGCGATATCTTTATCTGCCATCTCCGCTTTTTTCCCACCAGCAGCCTTTGCTGCGAGTTTTAGGTTCAGCTTTTCTTCAACAGGTATCACCGCCACAGCAAGGTTTTTTGGTTCTCCATTGATGGCGAACAGTAGAGTTTTAAACACGGATTCAGGGTCTTGTCCTAACGCTTCTACCGCCTCTAAACCATAACTTTCATGCCTTGGGTCATGGTCATATTGATGAACGGTATGAGTGATTTTTTTGTTTTTGGCAAGGTTAATAGCCGGTGTCATAACTTATCCTTGGTAGTTTCTACCGTTAACGTCGACTCTTGAGATTAGAGTCTTAAAAATAGAAAAGCGGCGCCCAATGGCGCCGCTCTATTTTATCTACTAAACCAAAATAAAAGTCTAGTTCTTATAGGTGATTTCGCCTTCAGGCTGGTACTTATTCACATCAATCGGGCTGTTTACTTCTAAGTACTCTTTAAGTACTTCCGCATCCACAAAACCTGTATTTACGTGACTAGGGTGACCTGTAAGCTTCGGATAACCATCACCACCAGCAGCGTTAAAGCTTGGTACAGTGAAACGGTATGTAGCTTTAGGGTCTAGAGGCTTACCATTGATCACCACATTCGATACCGCATCTTTGCCCACTGTCATGGAAATACCAGCAAATTGAGCATAAGCACCGGAATCAACAGGCTTAGTCGCGACCACGTTTAAGTAATCAATAACTTCTGCGCCAGTCATATCCGTGTAAGTAACCATGTTGCCAAATGGCTGTACAATCAGGACATCTTTGTATGTCACATCGCCTTCAGCAATAGAGTCACGAACACCGCCAGAGTTCATGACTGCGAAGTCAGCTTTAGCACGCTCCATGTGAGCGGTACCAATAAGACGACCTAAGTTAGTTTGCTGGAAGCGAACAACGTTACGGTCACCCTCTAGCTTGCCGTTGGTTTCGGCAATTTTCGCACCTAGTTGCTCTTGGCCTTTCTCTTGGAATGGCGTTAAGAACGCCACCATTTCTGCGTCTTTTGCGATTTCATCTTCAACAAGAACGCGTTGCTTCTTGCCATCGATCTTAACTTTCTTCTTAAGGTTAACTGGGATAAGGTCATAGCTGACCATCTCTAGTTCACCATTTTTGAATTCGTAATCTGCACGGCCAACGTATTTACCCCATTCATACGCTTGCACGATCCACGTACCATTTTGGATGTCAGGTTTACATTCATCACTCGGCTTGAAGTTCTTCTTAACAACGTTAGGACCTTCCATACAAACTGGCTCTTGTGAGTGACCACCCACAATCATGTCTAGGTCGCCTTCATCAAGATAGCGAGCAAGAGCAACGTCACCTGGAGCATTTACACCACGCTTACCATTTTCGTAGTGTCCCATGTGGGTAACCGCGAAAATAAGATCAGGCTTCTCGGTTTCTTTTAACTCAGCAATCAGTTTCTTCGCTTCTACTTTCGGATCGCGGAACTCGATACCACCGATGTATTCTGGGTTACCGATCTTCGCAGTGTCTTCTGTTGTTAGACCAATAACAGCGATCTTAATGCCCTGCTTGTTGAAAATGTGGTAGGCATCAAACAGGCGCTCACCTGTTTTCTTGTCATAAATGTTCGCAGATAGCATTGGGAAGTTAGCCCACTCTTTTTGCTTAAATAGCACTTCCAGTGGGTTGTCGAATTCGTGGTTACCGAGTGCCATGGCATCGTAACCAATCATGCTCATACCTTTAAAATCAGGTTCGGCATCTTGCAAGTCAGACTCTGGAACACCAGTGTTGATATCACCGCCAGATAGAAGCAGTACGCTGCCCCCTTCCGCTTCAACGTCAGCACGAATCTGGTCAATCAACGTCTTACGCGCCGCCATACCATACTCGCCATATTTGTTTTCCCAGAAACGACCATGGTGATCATTAGTATGAAGAATCGTGAGCTTATAAGTCTCATCAGCATTCCATTCTTGCTCTGGTTGAGTTGCGCACCCTGCGAGTGACGCGATAATAGCCGCACTGAGTACGGACTTAAACATAAGGCTTTTTTTCATTGTCATACCTTTGAACTTTTGGGGATCCACTGCCTATAGCGTTATATAAACGCCGCACATTTGCTGATTTGTAGCGAATAGACATAAAGAAAAACATCAGCAAAGTATGCGATGGTTTCAATTAACCCTGAGAACATAACATTCTCATTTCAATTTTATGTAATCTATGTCACAAGTTACCAAGCGCGAGCTTATGCACTCATCAGAATAAATGTGCGATTCAACATAAGGTTAATTAAAGGCGAATGGGATAGCGAGGGATTGTGCTGTTACAAGGTTGTAATTCTGAGAAGAAACGATTGCTCAACAAATTAAGTGAACATAAAAAAGAAGCCAGTCGCAATGACTGGCTTCTACTGTTAGCAAAACACGCTTACTTAATATCGATATGTTCAAAGCCTTTGATGAGATCATCCAAGGCTTTCATTTGCGCCAAGAACGGCTCTAACTTATCTAATGGTAGCGCGGACGGACCATCACACAGTGCTTTATCTGGATTAGGGTGTGCTTCAATAAATAGACCTGCGATACCAGTGGCAAGACCCGCTTTTGCTAGCTCCACCGTTTGCTCACGACGACCACCTGAGGCTGCGCCTGATGGGTCACGCATTTGTAGCGAGTGCGTCACATCAAAAATAATAGGGCTACCGTTAGACGCTTTTTTCATAACGCCAAACCCGAGCATATCAACCACAAGGTTATCGTAACCGTGGCACGAACCACGCTCACAAAGAATGATTTTGTCGTTGCCACACTCAGCGAACTTATCAACGATGTTGCCAACTTGTCCCGGGCTCATAAACTGCGGCTTCTTAACGTTGATAACTGCGTTGGTTTTTGCCATCGCCTCAACAAGATCCGTTTGGCGAGCAAGGAAGGCTGGCAGTTGAATAACGTCTACCACGTCGGCAACAGGCTGTGCCTGCTCTTCTGTATGCACGTCCGTGATGATTTTCACGCCAAAGGTGTCTTTTAGCTCTTGGAAAATCTTCATGCCTTCTTCAAGGCCTGGACCACGATAAGAATGCACTGAACTGCGGTTCGCCTTATCGAACGATGCTTTAAACACGTATGGAATGCCTAGCTTTTCTGTCACTTTCACATAGTGCTCACAGATTTGCATTGCTAAGTCACGTGATTCCAGCACATTCATTCCAGCAAAAAGCGTGAACGGCTTATCATTTGCTACCGGGATATCACCTACGTGTACCGTTTTCATTTCCATGTTTGTTATCTCAATATTTAGTGAAGAGTGACAGGTGAGCGACTGATTGCCGAAACCTGCGTTTTCAGTAATTCTATTGCCGGATCGTCTGGGCACTGATCGATAAAATATTGAAAGTCAGTGGCCGCAATTTGATGACAATCCAGTTGTTGATAAATATAGCCCCTATCGCGAATTTCATAAGGATCATCAGGGACAAAAGTTAACGCAAGATCGGTACATTGCAGCGCGAGCGTGTACTTTTCTTCTCGCAATAAAGCACTTTTAAGTAAGGCAAGCCAGCGACCGATTACTGTCGGATTATCAACCGTTGCCAAATGTTTCGCCTGCAGCTTAACCAATGGCCCTTCATTACCGATCAGCCACGCGTGCAAACGCTTTTTACTGACATATTTACCATCGTAAGGATTAATATAGCTCGGCCCTTCGTTCGGCCAGCAGACTTTTATCAGAAATTGCGTAGGGAATGTTACGGCTTCTAGAGGAAGACCCAGCTTTCGTCCTAAAAAGAGTAGGATAGCTCCAAGGCTAACAGGGATGCCCTTGCGTCTTTCCAGGACTTTATCGATAAAGGCGTTATCCGAGGAAAAATAGGCGTCGTGATCGCCACTAAATTGCCACTCGGTATAGAACAGCCTTAATAACGAATCCAGACGCTGCTTATCATCGCGTAAGTGAAACAGTTGCTGCTCCGCTTCTTCTAATAAACGAGCTAACTCTAGTTCCGCCCAGTGTTCTTGAGTATTGGGATCCACCGCTTTGTTTAAGATCAGTGCTCCTTCAACCAACTCAATAGCATCAAAATCTTCATCAAACAGTTCAATCATGACTTACCCCATAAGGAATGGTGTTTTCAGCATGGCAATTTTCGCTGCCATCATTAACCATCCTAATGCGCCCAAAAACGCACATGTTCTCAATAAGTTGTTCTTTGCCAATTTAATTGTAAAGAATGCCAACGCAAAATAGGCCAAAATACAGGTGACTTTTTCGGTCATCCACGGCGCTGCAGCCGTAAATGGTACAAAACCTGTGATTGCGATCAGACCGATGCCTGATAATAGTAATAGTGAATCGTTAATGTGAGGGAAGCGTTTTAAAAATGGATGATTTACCTTTGGTGAGTTAGCCACCAATAAACCAAATCGTACTGATAGTAACACTACCGAAATGGCAATGGTCATCAAGTGAAAATGCTTTAGTCCTTCATACATGCTGCTTCTCTCTTTCTCTTTATTGTATTTATGTTATGGGTTCCATTGTCCCAGTGTCACACGGTCATTGCCTGCGTAATCTTGTTCCGTGGCAACATGGCAAAAGCCATTACTTGCCAAGATATCTCTTACTGCTTGTCCTTGCTCAAAGCCATGCTCAAACAACAACCATCCGCCAACTTGCAAATAGTTCGGCGCTTGAGCCGTAATCGTTTCAATATCGGCTAGCCCATTATTGTCTGCTACCAGTGCTGAAGATGGCTCAAATCGAACATCACCTTGAGATAGATGGGGATCATTTTCGTCGATGTAAGGGGGATTGGAAACAATTACGCTAAATTTGTGCACAAGATCGATAGGTTCAAACCAACTTCCTTGTGCAAACTGACAATTGCTAATATTGAGTTTGGTCGCGTTGCTTCGAGCGAGTTCTACGGCCTCCACTTGATAATCCACGCCCATAACAGAGCGGGAGTTCAGTTCTGAAGCCAGTGCCAATGCAATGGCTCCGGTGCCTGTACCCAGATCCAGAATATCACCTGCATGTGCAAGGGCTTTATCCAGCGCAAGCTCGACTAGGCGTTCTGTATCGGGTCTTGGGATTAGCGTACTAGGTGCGACGTTTAAAGGTAGCGACCAGAACTCACGCTCACCAAGAATATACGCCACAGGTTCACCGGCAATGCGACGAGTTAACAGCGTCTCGAACTGCTGCTCTTCTTCAGGCGTCAATGCTTTTTCTGGCCAGGTCAGAAGATAACTGCGTGGCTTTTCGAGAACATGACACAGTAAGACCGCGGCATCAAGTGAAGGAGATTCACTGCCAGACTCAGAAAGAACAAGCGATGCTCGTTTGAGCACCGCTTCAATAGACTTATCCAACGTCATGGATTAGTTGTGCTCCGCAAGAGCTGCAAGTTGGTCAGCTTGGTGTTCCTGCAGAACAGGATCAACAAGAGACTGTAGATCCCCTTCCATCACTTCAGACAGACGATATAACGTCAAGTTGATGCGATGGTCAGAAACCCGGCCTTGTGGGTAGTTATAAGTACGAATACGGTCACTACGATCACCTGAACCTAATAGGTTGCGGCGAGTGTCTGATACTTCTGCTGCACGTTTAGCTTCTTCTGCAGCAATAATACGCGCTGCTAGAACCGACATCGCTTTCGCTTTGTTTTTGTGCTGAGAACGCTCGTCTTGACACTCAACCACTGTACCTGTTGGTAAGTGAGTAATACGAATAGCAGAGTCGGTAGTATTAACGTGCTGACCACCCGCGCCTGAAGCACGGAAGGTATCAATTTTAAGATCCGCGGCTTTGATCTCTGGGATCTCTGCTTCTGGGATTTCAGCCATAACCGCAACGGTACAAGCTGAAGTGTGGACACGGCCTTGAGACTCGGTCGCTGGAACGCGCTGAACGCGGTGGCCACCAGATTCAAACTTAAGTACGCCATAAGCACCATCGCCAGAGACTTTCGCGATCATTTCTTTATAGCCGCCTTGCTCTGATTCGTTTGAGCTCATCACTTCGATACGCCAGCCTTTCTTCTCCGCGTACTTACTGTACATACGGAATAAGTCACCTGCGAAAATACCTGCTTCATCACCACCTGCCCCAGCACGGATTTCTAAGAAACAGTTACGCTCGTCATTTGGATCTTTAGGAAGAAGAAGAACTTGCAACTCGTCTGCTAGACGCTCGATTGCGGCTTTAGCTTCTTTGATCTCTTCTTGAGCCATTTCACGCATTTCAGCGTCATCTTCGTTTGCCATATCTTCAGCCGCTTCAAGATCATCTTGAGCTTGCTGATAGGCTTGGAAACACTTAGTCACTTCTTCAAGTTGTGAGTACTCTTTAGAAAGAGCACGGAATTTATCCTGGTCTCCAATGATTCCTGGATCGCCAAGTAGGTGCTGAACTTCTTCGTAACGTTCAACAAGAGTTTCCAATTTAGCTAAAATGGAGGCTTTCATAATTGCAGTCTTTTCTCAGGGTAAGGCTTATTTAGTTTGGTCTAAACCCAAACTTTGTCGGATAACCATCAGCTTAGCAGGATCTCCCTGCTCAGCGGCATCTTGTAGCGCTTTTGTCGGCGCATGAATAAGCTTGTTTGTTAATTTATTACTCAGCTCTAGCAACACTTTTTCGGGGTCTCCCCCGGCGGCTAACGCTTGTAAACTTTTTGACAGTATATCTTGTCGGGTGTCGTTTGCGTGTTTTCGATATTGTCTGATGCTATCAACCGCTTGCAGTGAGCGCATCCATGTCATGAATTGCGCGCTCTCTTCACTTACGATCGCTTCGGCTTGAATCGCTTCAACTTTACGCTGTTCGATATTGCTATCAACGATAGATTGCAAATCATCTACCGTGTACAGATACGCATCACTCAATTCTCCAACTTGTGATTCAATATCACGAGGAACAGCTATGTCGATAAGCAGCATAGGTTGATAACGGCGTTGTTTGATCGCTGTCTCTACCATTCCTTTACCGATAATCGGCAACGGACTTGCCGTAGAGCTAATGACAATATCTGCTTGCGGTAAAACATCGGGAATTTCATTGAGCGCGATAACTTGAGCGCCAAATTGTGAAGCTAAGATTTCTGCACGTTCTCTGGTTCGGTTAGCAACAATCATGTGCTTGCAACCATGGCCTTCGAGGTGTTTAGCGACCAATTCAATGGTTTCACCAGCACCGACTAAAAGTACGGTAGAATCGGCAATCGATTCAAAAATCTGTCTTGCTAAAGTACAAGCCGCATAAGCCACTGACACGGCACTACCACCAATTTCGGTCTCAGTACGAACTCGCTTAGCAACCGAAAAGGTCTTTTGAAATAGCTTTTCAATGCCGCCTTCTACGGATTGATGCTCACGAGCATCACTGTACGCTTGTTTGACCTGACCAAGTATCTGTGGCTCACCAAGTACCAGTGAGTCCAAACCGCAAGACACACGCATTAGGTGCTTGATGGCTGCCTGTTCTTCATAGACATACAGCGATGGCTTGAGCTCTTCCGCAGGAACGTTATGGAAACGAATCAACCAATCAATCAGTTGAGATTTGTTGGAATCGCCCGTATCACAATAGATTTCAGTACGGTTGCACGTTGATAGAATCACAGAGCCATTCACTTTGGTATTTTCTCTTAGCTCATTCAGTGCCCTGTTGAGTTTCTCAGGTGGAAACGCCACCTTTTCTCTCAGATCCACTGACGCTGTATTGTGGTTAATACCAATAGCAAGCAATGACATGTAACGCGAATTCTCTGATACAGATTTGACAAATAGGCCAGAATTTTACTTGATGGCACCATTTATTGAAAGTCTCTTGCCAATATGTTTTCCTGAGTTTGTGGGATTGATGCTATAGTCTCTCAATATTGTATTGAATTTGCACAATAATCCATCATGTAAGTAGTTTCCTATGTACAAACTTCAGCGACGTCTTTTTTGTTATCTTGCGGCATTATTTTTATTCGGTTGCAGTAGCCTACCTCCAGAGCCGAAGAGTGTTGAATGGCAGGCGCATAAAGCGCAGCTTGAATCTCTTACTCAATATACTGCCAACGGAAAACTGGGCTATATTTCCCCCGATCAGCGCCAAACTCTCAATTTTCATTGGACGCATTCCGAGAACTTCACTCAAGTCCGTCTGACCACTTTTCTCGGACAAACCGTGTTTAATCTTACTTCCACACCCAACGGTTCTTTTATTGAAACCTATGATGGGCAAACGTTGGCGGGTAAAGACGTTAACACGCTCATTGAACAACTGACTGGACTCAATATTCCTATTGAGCAATTAAGTAATTGGCTCGTCGGTCTACCGACTAACGCCGATAAGTATCAGCTAAACCAGTTCAATACCGTTGGAAGCTTGCAAAAACGTCTTGCCAATAAAGCCTGGAACCTTGATTACAATGAATACCGTAGCTTTACACTTGAAGACTCGGAACGTTCATTACCAATGCCGACTCGTATGCAATTAGTGCAAAGTGACACCAAGCTCAACCTTGTCGTATCGAAATGGACAATAAAACAGTGACACAGCAAACAATGATCGCCGAAACAACATCATGGCCTAGTCCGGCCAAGCTTAACCTATTTCTCTACATCACTGGTCGCCAAGAAAATGGCTATCACGAACTACAAACTTTATTTCAATTCATCGATCTGTGTGATGAATTAACGATTACGGCCAATGCTAGCGGCCAAATCACCTTATCCCCAGATATCGAAGGTGTTGCCACGCAAGATAATTTGATCTGGAAAGCCGCGACGGCACTGCAAAACCAAGCCAACTGTCCTTATGGGGCACATATTAAGGTCAACAAAATTCTTCCTATGGGCGGCGGTATAGGTGGTGGTTCTTCTAATGCAGCGACGGCATTAGTGGCATTGAATTTTCTCTGGCAAACCGAACTGACGTTTGACGAGCTGGCTGAGATTGGTTTGACATTGGGCGCCGACGTCCCTGTTTTTGTGCGCGGCTTTGCCGCTTTTGCACAAGGTGTAGGTGAGAAATTGTCTCAAGCCCACCCTAAAGAACAATACTACCTCGTTATCAAACCAAAAGTGAGCATTGCTACTGTCGATATATTCACCCATCCAGAGTTAACCAGAAACACGCCAAAGCGAGCATTATCAACTCTTTTGGAGGCCCCCTACGTAAACGATTGCGAAAAAATTGTTCGAATGCTGTATCCAGAGGTTGATAAGCAACTTTCATGGCTGCTACAATACGCGCCGTCAAGATTGACGGGGACTGGTTCTTGCGTTTTTTCTGAGTTTACCAACGAGAAAGAAGCGCACAAAGTCCTTGAAATGCTTCCTGACAATGTCTCGGCTTTTGTAGCAAAGGGATGCAACCGCTCTCCTTTACTTGAGACTTTGGCTAAGTACGAATTAGCCCTATTACAATCTGTTTAAATTGGACGCAACCCTGAGGTTTCCACCGTGCCTGATATGAAGCTATTTGCTGGTAACGCTACACCTGAACTAGCCCAACGTATTGCTGATCGTCTATACATCTCTCTAGGAGATGCTACTGTTGACCGTTTCTCTGATGGCGAAGTCGCTGTTCAAATCAATGAAAACGTTCGTGGTAGCGATGTATTCATCATTCAGTCAACATGTGCACCAACTAACGACAATCTAATGGAGTTAGTGGTAATGATTGATGCAATGCGCCGCGCTTCAGCAGGCCGTATTACTGCTGTTATTCCTTACTTTGGTTATGCTCGTCAAGACCGTCGTGTACGTTCTGCACGTGTGCCAATTACTGCAAAAGTTGTTGCAGACTTTCTGTCTAACGTTGGTGTTGACCGCGTTCTTACTATCGACCTACACGCAGAGCAGATTCAAGGCTTCTTCGATGTACCTGTAGATAACATCTTCGGTACTCCAGTACTTCTTGAAGATATGGCTGACCGTGGTCTAGAAGATCCTGTCGTTGTTTCTCCAGACCTTGGTGGTGTTGTACGTGCTCGTGCGACAGCAAAAGCGCTTGGTGATATTGACATCGCTATCGTAGATAAGCGTCGTCCACGCGCTAACGTTTCTGAAGTAATGAACCTAATCGGCGACGTTGAAGGTCGTGACTGTGTTATCGTTGATGACATGATCGACACTGGCGGTACGCTATGTAAAGCAGCAGAAGCGCTTAAAGAGCGTGGTGCTAAGCGTGTATTCGCTTACGCGACTCACGCAGTATTCTCTGGTAACGCAGCGAAGAACATCAAAAACTCGGTTCTAGACCAAGTTATCGTGACTGACTCAATTACGCTTTCTAAAGAAATGGCGGCAACAGGTAAAGTAACGCAACTTACTCTATCTAGCATGCTTGCAGAAGCGATTCGTCGCATTAGCAACGAAGAGTCAATCTCAGCAATGTTTGCTAGCAAGTAACATTCGCTTCTAATTTGAAAAACCACTTCCTTGCGAAGTGGTTTTTTTGTCTTCGCGTTTTTTGTACAGATTTAGTGTGCTATCATACCGCGCTTTTGAGATTCAAGAGAGATCTTAACGTTGACTCAGCAGATAAAATTGCTTGTAGGCCTTGCTAATCCTGGCCCTGAATATGTGAGAACTCGTCACAATGCAGGTGCATGGGTGGTTGAGGAGCTCGCTCGTATCCATAATATCACTCTGAAAAATGAACCTAAGTTCTTCGGTCTAACCGGAAGAATCTTAGTAAACGGCAGTGATTTGAGACTGTTAATACCAACCACATTCATGAACTTATCTGGAAAAGCCATTGCTGCTTTAGCTAAGTTCTATCAGATAAAGCCTGAAGAAATCATGGTCGCTCATGATGAGCTAGACTTACCTCCAGGTGTTGCCAAGTTTAAAAAAGGCGGTGGTCATGGTGGTCATAATGGTCTCAAAGATACTATTAGCAAGCTGGGCAACAATAAAGAATTCTATCGTCTTCGGATTGGTATTGGCCATCCAGGACATAAAGATAAAGTGGCAGGTTATGTACTCGGAAAAGCACCAGCAAAAGAACAAGAATGTCTTGATGCTGTTGTTGATGAATCGGTCCGTAGTTTAGACATCTTATTAAAAGATGGCCTGACAAAAGCACAAAATCGCTTACACACCTTCAAAGCTGAATAAGGTTACAATCATGGGTTTTAAATGTGGCATCGTTGGTCTACCTAACGTTGGTAAATCAACTCTGTTTAACGCACTGACTAAAGCAGGCATCGAAGCGGCTAACTTCCCGTTTTGTACTATCGAGCCGAACACAGGCGTAGTACCTGTGCCAGATCTACGTCTAGATGCACTAGCGAAAATTGTTAATCCGCAGAAAATTTTACCGACAACGATGGAATTCGTGGACATTGCTGGTCTAGTTGCTGGTGCGTCAAGAGGTGAAGGCCTTGGTAACAAATTCCTAGCTAACATCCGTGAAACTGACGCGATCGGTCACGTAGTTCGTTGTTTTGAGAACGAAAACATTGTTCACGTAGCAGGTAAAGTATCGCCTATCGAAGACATCGAGGTAATTAACCTTGAACTGGCTCTAGCCGATCTAGACTCTTGCGAACGTGCTATTCAGCGTAACGCTAAAAAAGCCAAAGGTGGCGACAAAGACGCTAAATTTGAGCTAGCGGTACTTGAAAAACTGCTGCCAGTACTGACTGAAGGTGGTATGGCGCGCACTGTTGACCTAGCAAAAGAAGAATTGGCAGCGGTTGGCTACCTAAACTTCCTAACGCTAAAACCAACTATGTATATCGCGAATGTCAACGAAGATGGTTTCGAAGATAACCCTTATTTAGATGCGGTACGTGAGTATGCAGAGAAAGAGAATAACGTGGTTGTTGCCGTTTGTGCGGCCATCGAATCAGAACTTTCTGAGCTTGATGACGAAGATCGTGAAGAATTCCTGGCGGACATGGGCATTGAAGAACCTGGCCTAAACCGTGTAATTCGTTCTGGTTATGAGCTACTTACTCTGCAAACATACTTCACTGCAGGCGTAAAAGAGGTTCGTGCATGGACAATCCCTGTTGGCGCAACAGCACCTCAAGCAGCGGGTAAAATCCACACTGATTTCGAAAAAGGCTTTATCCGTGCAGAAGTTGTTGGTTATGATGACTTCATTCAATACAACGGTGAATCTGGTGCAAAAGATGCGGGTAAATGGCGTCTAGAAGGCAAAGAATACATTGTTAAAGATGGTGATGTAATTCACTTCCGCTTCAACGTCTAAGTGATCAAACACCTAAAGTGATTAAAAAGCCAGCAACCGCTGGCTTTTGTTGTTTTATAAGGACTACCATTGCTCAGTTACTGTTAAAAAGCACGCCAACTTTGCCAATGAACAGTGACAATTGAACAGCAGATTTAGATCAGAAACAGAGCGGTTTGATTAAAAAAAGTTCGAACGGCACTTTTTCGCAAATTTCTTCGCAAAAAAAGTTGACGCATCAAATTCAACTACGCATAATGCGCCCCGTTCTCAGCGATAAGGCAACTTTCAAAGAGAATCAACAAAATGGAAATGGCTACGTAGCTCAGCTGGTTAGAGCACATCACTCATAATGATGGGGTCACAGGTTCAAATCCCGTCGTAGCCACCATTTCCTAAATGCTCTTTTTAGAGTCTTTAGGAAATAATGCGGAAGTGGCGGAATTGGTAGACGCACCAGATTTAGGTTCTGGCGCCGCAAGGTGTGAGAGTTCAAGTCTCTCCTTCCGCACCATCTTTTAGTGTGATTGACACTTTAAACAATCCTGTTGGGCTATCGCCAAGCGGTAAGGCAGCGGCTTTTGATGCCGCCATTCCCTGGTTCAAATCCAGGTAGCCCAGCCACAATTTAAGTGATAACGTTTTTTTTAGAAAAACAGTTGGCACTAGAGCGCAGTTTGTATTATATTCTCTCGCTCTCAAGAGTGGCTACGTAGCTCAGCTGGTTAGAGCACATCACTCATAATGATGGGGTCACAGGTTCGAATCCCGTCGTAGCCACCATTTATTTGAACTTGCAGGCTCGCCTTCAAGTACAACGTTAAGATAGAGTTTTACCAATTACTCTCTTAACTATAAGTTTTGTTGCGGAAGTGGCGGAATTGGTAGACGCACCAGATTTAGGTTCTGGCGCCGCAAGGTGTGAGAGTTCAAGTCTCTCCTTCCGCACCATTTTTTAGTGTGATTGACACTTTAAACAATCCTGTTGGGCTATCGCCAAGCGGTAAGGCAGCGGCTTTTGATGCCGCCATTCCCTGGTTCGAATCCAGGTAGCCCAGCCATTATTTAACGGTTCAATATTTGAGTGCAACGTTTTTGATGCCCCAACCATTGTCCCTGGTTCGGTTCAAAGTAACCCAACCATTACAACGTCTAGTTGACTCACCAATCGTCAGCTAAGACTACAGAATTGATGCGGAAGTGGCGGAATTGGTAGACGCACCAGATTTAGGTTCTGGCGCCGCAAGGTGTGAGAGTTCAAGTCTCTCCTTCCGCACCATTATTTCTCTTGAAATATAGAGCGAAGTGAAAACTTCAAATGGCTACGTAGCTCAGCTGGTTAGAGCACATCACTCATAATGATGGGGTCACAGGTTCGAATCCCGTCGTAGCCACCATTGATTACAACGTTAAGATCGAGTTTTACCAATTACTCTCTTAACTATACTTTCTCTTAGAAATAAGAGCGTTGCGGAAGTGGCGGAATTGGTAGACGCACCAGATTTAGGTTCTGGCGCCGCAAGGTGTGAGAGTTCAAGTCTCTCCTTCCGCACCATCTTTTAGTGTGATTGACACTTTAAACAATCCTGTTGGGCTATCGCCAAGCGGTAAGGCAGCGGCTTTTGATGCCGCCATTCCCTGGTTCGAATCCAGGTAGCCCAGCCACTATTTGACGGTTCAATATTTGAGTGCAACGATTTTGATGCTCCATCTATTGTCCCTGGTTCGGTTCAAAGTAACCTAGCCATTACAACGTCTAGTTGATTCACCAATCATCAGCTAAGACTACAGAATTGATGCGGAAGTGGCGGAATTGGTAGACGCACCAGATTTAGGTTCTGGCGCCGCAAGGTGTGAGAGTTCAAGTCTCTCCTTCCGCACCATCTTTTAGTGTGATTGACACATTAAACAATCCTGTTGGGCTATCGCCAAGCGGTAAGGCAGCGGCTTTTGATGCCGCCATTCCCTGGTTCGAATCCAGGTAGCCCAGCCACAATTTAACGGTTCAATATTTGAGTGCAACGATTTTGATGCTCCATCTATTGTCCCTGGTTCGGTTCAAAGTAACCTAGCCATTACAACGTCTAGTTGATTCACCAATCGTCGGCTAAGACTACAAAATTGATGCGGAAGTGGCGGAATTGGTAGACGCACCAGATTTAGGTTCTGGCGCCGCAAGGTGTGAGAGTTCAAGTCTCTCCTTCCGCACCATTATTAAGAAAGCCCGTCGTTTGACGGGCTTTTTTTCTATCTATTCCTCTCTGACAATTACGTTAGTTTGATCTTTGAAAGTTTCTTCAATATCGTTAATTTCTTCTATTGGCTCACAGAAAAGTATTTTGCTACTGTTCATTCTTGGTTAGGCAGGCAACCTTAGGTCAATACACTGATCTTCAAGGATATTTATGACTTTCCAAGACTACTCCGTTGCTATTGGACAGTATTCCAAAGGCGATATTTTAGGATTTAGGACGGCGCGATTTAGTACTTCTCAAAACCTGACGATATCTTCATCGATAACCAATACCTTTAATCCTTCCTACCTTCTGTGCACAGCCCAAGGACATTATCTCGTTTCCGAATGTTCTCAACAGGAAGGAGCGGCTCTTATCTTTGTGCCGACAAATAGTGAAGATCATCAAGTAAAATTGCTTGATGGTGATTACCCGTGCCACCTTGCAATATCTCCGAATAGAGAATTATTAGGCGTCGCTCATTATGGAACAGGTAACTTCGAGCTCTTTGCACTGAAGGCACATGGTATTATTGGTGAACGTATAGCTTTGCTGTCTAACCAAGGCTCTAGCGTTCACCCTGCTCGTCAGCAAGCCCCTCATGGGCACCAGTTACAGTTTATCCCCAATAGCCAACAGTTCGTCACGGTAGACTTAGGCATCGACACGTTGAGCTTTTATGAATATCACGAAAGTAATGCGGTGCTATCTCAGTGTTTGGTCATGCCGTTGGGAAGTGGTCCTCGACACGTAGCCTTCTCCCAAGATGGTAAGTTTGGTTATGTGTTGTGTGAGCTAGATGAATCACTGCACGTTATCAAGCGTAACGTTCAGGGGAGTTGGCAACTAATTTACTCCACTTCAGCGTTTCCTGAACATATTAACCATGAAGCGGCGGCGGCCGTTAAGCTTTCACCGAACAATCGCTTTGTCTATTTAACAAGTCGCGGAGAGTCTATCGTCTCTTGGTTTGAATTAAGTGACCCGGCTGCACCTGCTTATCAAGGCTTTGTCAGTTCAGGGGGAGAGTTCCCACGAGATTTGTGTTTTTCTCCAGACGGAAAGTATCTTATGACAGCAAACCAGCATTCAGACAATTTAGCTCTGTTCACCGTCGATGAGGCAACTGGGGCACCGACGCTAGAATCAGTCTCAGATTCTATCACCGCCCCAGTCTGTCTAGTCATTTATTAAGTTATTTAAGGCCAATCGCGTATTTTAAGACTTGCTCTTTAATCGGCCCGGAATACTCTGCCACTTTTAGTAGAGCATTTCGAGCGAAGGCAAGCGGAGGTAAAGTACTACTAAATCCTTTATAGAACACATCCATGCCCGTTTGCATTAATAGGTTATCTGGACGACGCTCTAGCTCAAAACGACGCAATGCCTCAATAGAAACGCCTTTATCTTCAAACGCTTTCAACAAGGCTTCTACATCTTTAAAGCCAAGATTAACGCCCTGACCAGCCAACGGATTTATCGTGTGTGCTGAATCCCCTATTAATACACAACCGTGTTTATAATATCGCTGTGCATGTCGACGTGTAAGTGGGAATGAACCGTGCTGTAATACGCTAACCTTACCCAATTCAGCTGGAAAGTACTCAACAATCTCCTGCTCTAGCTGGGCGTGACTCATATTCTTTAACTGCTTAATCCGTTTAGGGGAGTCGTACCAAACTAATGAGCCTTGGTTTCCACATAGTGGTAAAAATGAGCGAGGCCCTGATGGGGTAAACCACTGCCACGTAATGTCTTGTTGAGGGAGTTCTGTCTCAACGTTAATCAGCATGCATTCTTGACGATAATCCCATGCGGTCACACCAATGCCACTGGCTTGTCGTACTCTGGAATTCGCACCATCCGCACCAACGACCAGAGTTGCAGTAATTTCACGACCTGACTCTAAAATGATGGTTGAGCCTTCATCATCAAGCGTTAAGCTTTCAACACCGTCACCCTCAATCACTTTCAAGTTGTCGAAGCGAGGAAACTGCTGCCATAATCCGAGTTGGATCACGCGGTTTTCGACAATGTAGCCCAATTGCTCTAGATGCAGAGATTCGGCATTGAAACGAATTCGACAGTTTTCCGCTTCCCACGTTTCAAGTCGTGCATAAGGGCAAACACGCATCGCTTCTATGGCACTCCAAGCGTCGAGGTGTGTTAATAGATCAACAGAGCGATGAGAAATTGCAGAAACACGCAAGTCCATTGGCTGTGAACTTTCAAACGCTTGAGGGGTAACTTTCTCTATCATCGCGACGGATCGCCCTTGTTTAGCAAGACCCAGCGCCATCGCTGCTCCTACCATGCCACCACCAACTACTGCAATTTCAAACTGTTCCATCGTCTTCTTACTACCCTAAATTCAATGTGTATTCATTGTACGTAGCCCGCTGTCAAAGCGCGAGTGAATTCCTTCGAAAAACCCTGCTTTTGTGAGGCCTAATAACCGCTTACAGCAATTGAAATATAAGCTCTCAAAGAGATTTTACACTACCTCTAGTCAGGCGGTTTTTAAAGCAGTACAATACGCCGCTTACCGCCAAGATGGTGGTCATAATTTAAACAGCCGCTTTGTTGGTTTCCCAATACAGCGCCTGTGCAATAAAAAGATTTAAATAACTGACGAGCGATAGTGATGAGTAAGAAACTGCTAATTAAAACCTGGGGCTGCCAGATGAACGAATACGATTCATCAAAAATGGCCGATCTGCTTAATGCGGCAAATGGCTATGAGCTAACAGAAGATCCAGAGGAAGCAGACGTACTACTTTTAAACACTTGCTCTATCCGTGAAAAAGCGCAAGAGAAAGTGTTCCACCAACTTGGTCGTTGGAAAACGCTAAAAGATAAAAAAGATGGTGTTGTTATCGGCGTGGGCGGTTGTGTTGCGACTCAAGAAGGTGACCATATTCGCGAGCGTGCGCCATTTGTTGACGTTATCTTTGGCCCACAAACTCTTCACCGTCTGCCTGAAATGATCAAGCAGTCACAAAGCGATGAAGCGCCAGTAATGGATATCTCTTTCCCAGAAATCGAGAAGTTTGACCGTCTACCAGAGCCACGTGCAGAAGGCGCAACCGCGTTTGTTTCTATCATGGAAGGCTGTAGTAAGTACTGTACTTACTGTGTTGTTCCATACACTCGTGGTGAAGAAGTAAGCCGTCCAATGGATGACGTATTGTTTGAAATTGCTCAGCTTGCTGAACAAGGCGTACGTGAAGTAAACCTACTTGGCCAAAACGTAAATGCTTACCGTGGTCCAATGCACGATGGCGATATCTGTTCTTTTGCAGAGCTACTGCGCCTGGTTGCTTCTATTGATGGTATTGATCGTATCCGCTTTACGACAAGTCACCCGCTAGAGTTCACAGACGATATCATCGCTGTTTACGAAGACACACCAGAGCTTGTTAGCTTCCTGCACTTGCCAGTACAGAGTGGTTCAGACCGTGTATTGACGATGATGAAGCGTCCACACACAGCGATTGAATACAAGTCTATCATTCGTAAACTTCGCAAAGCGCGTCCTGATATTCAAATCAGTTCAGACTTCATTGTTGGTTTCCCTGGTGAAACGGATAAAGATTTCCAAGACACGATGAAACTGATCAAGGATGTAGATTTTGATATGAGCTTTAGCTTTATCTTCTCTCCTCGTCCAGGTACACCAGCCGCAGATTATCCATGTGATCTTCCTGAGCAAACTAAGAAAGACCGCTTATACGAGCTACAACAAACTGTAAACTCGCAAGCAATGCGTTATTCACGCCAGATGCTAGACACTGAGCAACGTGTTTTAGTTGAAGGTCCGTCTAAGAAGAACCTGATGGAGCTTCGTGCGCGTACCGAAAACAACCGAGTGGTTAACTTCGAAGGTGGTGCAGAGCTAATCGGTCAGTTTGTGGATGTGAAAATCACTGACGTGTTCGCAAACTCCCTACGTGGTGAACTAGTAAGAACAGAAAAAGACATGGATCTTCGTAGCGTTATTTCACCAACTCAAATGATGGCGAAAACCAAACGCGAAGATGAGCTAGGTGTGGCGACGTTTACGCCTTAATGCCTATACCCAAACCACTCCAATGTGCTATTTTGGAGTTAATTGGGTACAAATATGCGAAGCCCGGTCACAGTCGGGCTTCATACATCGCCCTAATGGGCAAAATGTGAGGCAACATTGAGTAATCAAATCGTAACTCTAGAAATTCATCTAGAACCTTCTGACAATCGCCGTCTGTCCAGCTTGTGCGGTCCTTTCGATGACAATATCAAACATTTAGAGCGCCGTTTAGGTGTCGAGATCAACCACAGAAGCAACTTCTTTACTATCGTGGGCAAACCGCACACTAGTGCTGCTGCACTAGACATCATCAAAACACTTTATGTCGATACTGCCCCTGTGCGTGGCCAGTACCCTGATATTGAGCCAGAACAGATCCACTTAGCCGTTAAAGAATCTGGTGTCCTTGAGCAAAATACTGAATCCGAAATCGCTCATGGTAAAGAAGTGTTTGTAAAGACCAAAAAAGGGATTATCAAACCACGAACTCCCAACCAAGCTCAATATTTGGTGAACATGGTCACTCATGATATTAGCTTCGGTATTGGCCCTGCGGGTACAGGTAAAACTTACCTCGCGGTGGCTGCGGCGGTCGATGCACTAGAGCGTCAAGAGATTCGTCGTATCTTACTGACTCGTCCAGCAGTAGAAGCAGGTGAAAAACTAGGCTTCCTACCTGGAGATTTAAGCCAGAAAGTCGACCCGTATCTTCGTCCTCTATACGATGCCCTATTTGAGATGCTTGGGTTTGAGCGCGTAGAAAAACTTATCGAACGTAACGTTATCGAAGTTGCGCCCCTCGCCTACATGCGTGGCCGCACCCTTAACGATGCCTTTATTATTCTCGATGAGAGCCAGAATACTACCGTTGAACAAATGAAGATGTTCCTAACGCGTATCGGCTTTAATTCGCGCGCAGTTATCACAGGTGACGTCACACAAATCGATTTACCTCGTGGCGCGAAATCTGGCCTTCGACATGCAATTGAAGTACTGAGTGAGGTTGATGAAATCAGTTTTAACTTCTTCCAGTCAGATGATGTGGTTCGTCACCCTGTCGTCGCTCGCATCGTAAACGCTTATGAGAAATGGGAAGCGAAAGATGCCAAAGAGCGTAAACAGCGACGTGAAGAGCGTGAAGCGGCACAAAAGCTACTAGATGCAGCCTCTGAAAATGCAACGGTGGACGGAAAATAATGGCGATTGAACTCGATCTTCAAATTGCAGTCGAATCAGAACAAGGTTTACCTAGTGCAGACCAGTTTCAACATTGGCTAGACAAAACCATTATTCCGTTTCAACAAAACGCTGAGTTAACGATTCGTATCGTTGATGAAGAAGAGAGCCAACAGCTCAATCGCGACTACCGTGGTAAAGATAAACCAACTAATGTCCTGTCCTTTCCTTTCGAGGCACCTACTGGGATGGAAATGGATCTGCTTGGCGACATGATCATTTGTCGTCAGGTTGTCGAAAAAGAAGCCATTGAGCAATCCAAGCCTTTGATTGCACACTGGGCACATATGGTTGTACATGGAAGTCTTCATCTGCTAGGTTATGATCATATTGAGGATGCCGAAGCAGAAGAAATGGAGGCTTTGGAAACCGAAATCATGCTTGATATGGGCTTTGATGACCCATATTTAGTAGAAAAGGAGTAAGCATACTTCGCTAGCATTCACGCTAGAGGTGGTGTTTACGCATGTGAGCTATCACACATCTGATAGCATTCTAAATTGAGAAGTCATGAACGAAGAGTCTTCTCCCTCTCAGTCAGAGGGAAACAGTAAAAAATCGGAAGGTCCGAGTAGAAAGTCCTTCTTTGAGCGCCTAGGTCAAATTTTTCAAGGCGAACCAAAAGATCGCCAAGAACTTGTGGATGTCATCCGCGATTCTGAAGAAAACGACCTAATTGACCACGATACCCGCGATATGCTCGAAGGTGTCATGGAAATTTCTGAAATGAGAGTGCGTGACATCATGTTGCCGCGCTCACAAATGGTCACTATCGAGCGTTCCGATAACCTCGATAAATTGATCGAACTAATGACGGATGCGCAGCACTCTCGCTACCCTGTTATCAGTGAAGATAAAGACCATGTAGAAGGCATCCTCTTAGCTAAGGACCTCCTCCGTTATTTGGGCTCAGAGAGCGCCCCGTTTGATATTGAAGAAGTGATTCGCCCTGCGGTCGTTGTCCCTGAAAGTAAGCGAGTAGATCGCCTACTGAAAGAGTTCCGCGAAGAGCGTTATCATATGGCCATTGTTGTCGATGAATTTGGTGGAGTATCTGGTCTTGTGACCATTGAAGATATTCTCGAAGAAATCGTTGGCGAAATCGAGGACGAATTCGATGACGATGATGAGCTCGATATCAGAAAACTGAGTAAGCACACTTTTGCAGTGAAAGCACTGACCACTATTGAAGAGTTCAATGAAACATTTGGATCTAACTTTAGTGATGAAGAAGTTGACACTGTTGGTGGCCTAGTCATGACTGCATTCGGTCACTTACCATCACGCGGTGAAGTGGTTGAAATAGAAAATTACAACTTTAAGGTGACAGCGGCGGATAATCGTCGTGTGGTTCAGGTCCAAGTGACAATACCTGACCTAGACGCAGCTTCAAATGTCGAGGAGTAACCTCCACATTTTCTGCTCACCCAAAAGTGAGATGATATATAAATGAAGAAAAATCTTCGCATACTGCGGCCCATTGGGGCCGCTTTTGTTGGTGCCAGCACCACTCTCTCGTTTGCTCCCTATCAGATTTGGCCCTTGGCTATCCTGAGCCCGTTTCTCCTTCTTCTCCTCATTAAGGGCCGAAGTACAAAGAGTGCGCTTTGGACTGGCTATGCGTGGGGAATCGGCCAGTTTGCTACTGGTATCAGTTGGGTTCACGTAAGTATCGATACTTTTGGTGGTATGCCAAAAATTGCCAGTGTCTTCTTAATGGCACTGTTGGTGGGATACCTTTCGATTTACTCGGCGCTGTTCGCTTGGTCTTTAAATCGATTCTTCCCATCTGATAATAAGACCCGTTATTTTCTTGCAGCTCCAGCACTTTGGCTGGTGTTCGACTGGGCTCGCGGCTGGGTCATGACTGGCTTCCCATGGCTATGGCTAGGCTACAGTCAAATTGACTCGCCATTAGCTAGCTTCGCTCCGATAGGTGGTGTTGAGTTGATTACGTTACTGCTTATGGTTATGGCCGCGAGTTTAGCCTACTTAACCATAATGAAGCAGTGGCAACTCGCCATTATTCCCTTAGTGATATTCGCCACAGGCTTTGGCTTACGCAATTATGATTGGGTCACCCCTGCAGCGAACCGCACAAAATCGGTCGCCTTGATCCAAGGTAATATTGACCAAGCGATGAAGTGGATGCCTAATCATCGTTGGCCAACCATTATGAAATACACTGACCTCAGTCGCGAGAACTGGGACGCGGACATTATTATATGGCCAGAAGCCGCCGTTCCAGCCATGGAATTTGAACTTCCCTCATTCCTGCGCAATTTAGACTCTGCGGCTAAAATGAATCATTCCGCTATAATTACCGGGATCATCAACAAAACCGAAGCGGGTGAATACTACAACAGTATCTTGGTGGTTGGTCAGACTCCTTATGGTGACTACGAAATGGATCTTGACGAACGTTACCACAAGCACCATTTGCTCCCTTTCGGTGAATTTGTGCCGTTTGGAGAGTTGTTGAGACCGCTTGCGCCATTCTTTAATCTGCCAATGTCTTCGTTCAGCCGAGGCGCGTACGTGCAACCAAACATTATCGCCAACGGTATGCATTTAGCTCCCGCTTTATGCTACGAAATCATTTTTGGTGAGCAAGTGAGACAGAATGTAACAGACGATACCGACTTTCTGTTAACCTTATCCAACGACGCGTGGTTTGGCCGCTCGATTGGTCCATTGCAACATATGGAAATTGCTCGAATGCGTGCTTTAGAGTTGGGTTTACCGCTGATTCGTTCAACCAATAATGGTGTCACTGCCGTGACCGATCACAAAGGTCAGATTATCGCTCAGATTCCACAATTTGAAACCGCCGTATTGAGAGCGGATGTCACTCCGACCGATGGAACCACCTGGTATCGTGAAGTCGGTACTTGGCCTTTATATGTGTGGGTTTTAGCTTGTCTAGGCTTTGGCCTACTAAGACGTCGTCAATAACTACATTATCACACCGGCCATTGGGGCTTACTTGCCAATGGCCATCACTCGTTTTCTATCTAAAATACAAGTTGAAAAAACGGTCTCATAAACTTTCTTCCATAATATATAACTATTTGGTTCTTTTCCCTTGCCAAACAAAATCATATTCTTAACTGGTAATCAATAACCACCACGGTTGAATGAAGGAACATTATAATGAGCAAGATTTACGAAGATAATTCACTGACAATTGGTAACACCCCTCTAGTTCGCCTAAACAAAGTAAGTAATGGTAACGTGCTTGCTAAAGTTGAAGCACGCAACCCAAGCTTCAGTGTTAAGTGCCGTATCGGTGCAAACATGATCTGGGAAGCGGAAAAAGACGGTCGTCTAAAAGCAGGCGTAGAGCTAGTTGAGCCAACCAGTGGTAACACAGGTATTGCTCTTGCTTTCGTTGCAGCTGCACGCGGCTACAAACTCACACTTACTATGCCTGAGTCTATGAGTCTTGAGCGTCGTAAGCTTCTTAAGGCACTAGGTGCTAACCTTGAACTCACAGAAGCAGCGAAAGGTATGAAAGGGGCTATCGCTAAGGCAGAAGAAATTGTCGCTTCAAACCCAGAAAAGTATCTATTACTTCAACAATTCAACAACCCAGCAAACCCAGCTATTCATGAAAAGACAACGGGGCCGGAGATCTGGGAAGCAACGGATGGTGAAATCGACGTATTCGTCGCTGGTGTAGGTACAGGTGGTACTATCACAGGTACTAGCCGCTATATTAAGGGTGAAAAAGGTAAAGCAATTGTTTCAGTTGCCGTTGAGCCAGCAGAATCGCCGGTCATTTCTCAAGTGCTAGCAGGTCAAGAGATCCAACCAGCTCCTCACAAAATCCAAGGCATCGGTGCAGGATTTATCCCAGAGAACTTGGATCTTGAGCTCGTTGACCGTGTTGAACTGGTTACTTCTGAAGAAGCCATCGAAATGGCGCGCCGTCTAATGGAAGAAGAAGGGATCCTAGCTGGCATCTCATCAGGCGCAGCCGTTGTAGCGGCTAACAAGCTTGCTGAACTTCCTGAATTCAAAGGAAAAACCATTGTCACCGTACTTCCGAGTTCAGGTGAACGTTACCTAAGTTCTGCATTGTTTGCCGGTATATTTACTGACAAAGAGATTCAACAGTAATATGTTGCCAAATCAATTTTTGCACGAAAAAAGCCCCTTTAAGGGGCTTTTTTGTTGAAACTCTGTCAGCCTTTGGTAATATCAGGTCAGTTTTATTTTAAGCCGAAAAATAAATAGGCTAATTACAGAATTTCGTAAGACAGGTATACAGCGAAGACTGCAAACTTGTCCTACAATTCTAGACCGACACAATTCTTAACAGTTATGACTTTCGCACTATAGCGAGGCGTAACATTTAACGATAAGCTTGGTTTGGTTTAGAAACTAAACATAAAATAAATCAATTGGGGTATAAAAAATGTACGAGAAGCAAGTAGAAATCACAGCAGAAAACGGCCTTCACACTCGTCCGGCTGCTCAGTTTGTTAAAGAAGCAAAAGCATTTGACGCTGACATCACTGTGGCTACTAACGGCAAAAGCGCTAGCGCGAAAAGCCTATTCAAACTACAAACTCTAGGTCTAGTTAAAGGCACTACTATCACAATCTCTGCTGAAGGCCCACAAGCTCAACAAGCAGTTGACCACCTAGTAGCTCTAATCCCTGAGCTTCACTAATAGACCAGTTCCTCTTAAAGCCATTTTGTGAAAACAGAATGGCTTTATTGGAAATAGCTCAAGCTATCAGCTACACATAATTAGTAGCTAATAACTATCCAATCTTTAATACACTAGACCACATAAAGGTAAAGCTATGATTTCAGGCATCCTAGCATCTCCTGGTATTGCTATTGGTAAAGCACTACTACTTCAAGAAGACGAGATTGTTCTAAACACGTCGACCATTTCAGATGACCAAGTTGAAGCAGAAGTTGCGCGTTTCTTTGACGCTCGCAACAAATCAGCTCAACAACTGGAAGTTGTTAAGCAGAAAGCGCTTGAAACTTTTGGTGAAGAGAAAGAGGCTATCTTCGAAGGCCATATCATGCTTCTTGAAGATGAAGAGCTAGAAGAGGAAATCCTAGCACTCATCAAAAAAGACAAACTATCTGCAGACAACGCGATTCACACAGTAATCGAAGAGCAAGCGACTGCACTAGAATCTCTAGATGACGAATACCTTAAAGAACGTGCAACTGATATCCGTGATATCGGTACTCGTTTCGTTAAGAACGCACTAGGCATCAACATCGTTTCACTAGGTGATATCGATGAAGAAGTTATCCTAGTTGCTTACGACCTGACTCCATCTGAAACGGCACAGATCAACCTTGATTACGTGCTAGGTTTCGCATGTGACATCGGCGGTCGTACTTCGCACACTTCTATCATGGCACGTTCACTAGAACTTCCTGCGATTGTTGGTACTAACGACATCACTAAGAAAGTGAACAACGGCGACATGTTGGTTCTTGACGCGATGAACAACAAGATCATCGTAAACCCAACTCAAGCTCAGATTGACGAAGCGAAAGCGGTACGTGAAGCGTTCCTTGCAGAAAAAGAGGAACTAGCAAAACTTAAAGACCTACCAGCAGAAACTCTAGACGGCCACCGTGTAGAAGTTTGCGGTAACATCGGTACAGTGAAAGACTGCGATGGCATCAACCGTAACGGCGGTGAAGGTGTTGGTCTGTATCGTACAGAATTCCTATTCATGGACCGTACTGCTCTTCCTACTGAAGAAGAACAGTATCAAGCTTACAAAGAAGTTGCGGAAGCAATGCACGGTCACGCGGTAATTATCCGTACTATGGATATCGGTGGTGATAAAGATCTACCTTACCTAGACCTTCCAGAAGAGATGAACCCATTCCTTGGTTGGCGTGCAGTTCGTATCAGCTTGGATCGTCGTGAAATCCTTCGTGACCAGCTACGTGGTATCCTACGTGCATCAGCACACGGTAAGCTGCGCATCATGTTCCCAATGATCATCTCTGTAGAAGAGATTCGTGAACTGAAAGCTGCTATCGAAGAGTACAAAGCAGAACTTCGTGCTGAAGGTCTAGCATTTGACGAAAACATCGAAATCGGTGTAATGGTTGAAACTCCTGCTGCGGCAGCGATTGCTCACCACCTAGCGAAAGAAGTTTCGTTCTTTAGTATTGGTACTAACGACTTAACTCAGTATACTCTAGCAGTAGACCGTGGTAATGAGCTTATTTCTCACCTATACAACCCACTTTCACCTGCTGTACTTACAGTAATTAAGCAAGTGATCGACGCTTCGCATAAAGAAGGTAAGTGGACTGGTATGTGTGGTGAGCTTGCTGGCGACGAGCGTGCGACTCTACTTCTACTGGGCATGGGCCTAGATGAGTTTAGTATGAGCGGTATTTCAATTCCTAAGGTTAAGAAAGTAATCCGCAACGCTAACTTCGCAGAAGTAAAAGCAATGGCTGATGAAGCGCTAGAAATGGCGACTGCTGCAGAAATTGAGGCACACGTCGAAAAATTTATCGCAGAAAAGACAAACTGCTAATATAATTGAGCAGAACAAAATCAAACCTTTAGGAGCACAACATGGGTCTGTTTGACAAACTGAAGAAGCTAGTATCTGACGACAGCGCTGACACTGGTGCAATCGAAATTATCGCCCCTCTTTCTGGTGAAATTGTAAACATCGAAGATGTGCCAGACGTCGTATTTGCTGAGAAAATCGTTGGTGACGGTATTGCAATCAAGCCAGCTGGTGACAAGATGGTAGCTCCTGTTAACGGTACTATCGGTAAGATCTTTGAGACGAACCACGCGTTCTCTATCGAGTCTGACGACGGCATCGAGCTATTTGTTCACTTCGGTATCGACACTGTTGAACTGAAAGGTGAAGGCTTCAAGCGTATCGCTGAAGAAGGCCAGTCAGTGAAAGCAGGTGACACTATCATCGAATTCGACCTAGCACTTCTTGAAGAGAAAGCTAAGTCAACGCTAACTCCTGTTGTTATCTCTAACATGGACGAAATCAAAGAGCTGAACAAGCTTTCTGGTTCTGTTACTGTTGGTGAAACGCCGGTACTACGCGTAACTAAGTAATTAGTTAATCTCGACGTAGAAAAAACGCAGCCTTGGCTGCGTTTTTTTATGTCTTGTCTTTCCTGCTGCTGCCTCACCCATACCCTTGTATGCGCTTATTTACAGCGAAATGGACGCTAGAACTTCTCCTGAGAAGGTGTGAGCGCTTAAAGTCGTCTCCTCAAGTAATCCATAGCTCGCGGCATAACCATTTCTTGGGAAGGTAATGGAACCGGGGTTGAATATGATTTGCTCTCCTTGCCACTCCGCAACCGGTATATGTGTGTGCCCATGCGCAATCACATCACCTCGCTTCAAAGCAGGTCGTTTCTCAGCGTTGTACAGATGCCCATGGGTTAGGAACAGTCGTTGTCCATTAGCAAGCATAACCCATGCGTAGTCAGCCATCATAGGAAACGCCAACAGCATTTGGTCCACTTCACTATCACAGTTCCCTCTCACAGCAATAATACTGTCACTGTGTGCATTCAAGAGCTCTGCAACTTTCGGAGGGTTATAACTTTCAGGCACTGGATTTCTTGGGCCATGATTGAGGACATCGCCTAAAATCACCAAATGTTCAGCGCCCGAACTAAGATATGCGGCTAAAACCTGTTCGGTGGCATCGAGGCTACCGTGCAAATCGGAAGCAAAAAATAGTTTCACTGGTTTATCTCCACCATTCATGTTGACGGTATTGTAACTCAGCTAATTATGATTCGCCTGCTTCATTCCTCTCTCGCCATACCATTCACAACAATGTTGTTATAGCTCACCATCCCGATGACTTTTCCATTCTCGATAACGGGAGCTCGACTGATCCCAAAGCGCTCAAATAAACGCGCGCAGTACTTCACATCCATATTTGGGTCAACAGATAACGCTGGTTTAGTCATGATCTCGTAGATATTGGTTCGCTCGGACGAGCGGTTTTTAGCGAGCACTTTTTTGGCAATATCATTCATCAAAACAATACCGTATTCGTCATCATCGTGACGCTTTTCGACAACGAGTGCTTTTACTTGATGTTTCCGCGCCAACACTATGCCTTCATGGACGGTTTTCAGTCCATCGACCATCACATAGCTATTCGCCATTACATCGCGTACACAGACTTTCTCCTGTCGGTTCATAACTCATCCTCTACCACTTTGGTTAATGTCTCTACTTGATGGGCCACACCCACCGCATCTTCAATATCAATTTGCACCGCGATCCCTTGCCCAGATGTTTGGTCAAACTCTCCAACTTGATTGATGGTTTCTAATATGTGCCGTGAAAGGTGTTCCTCAACCACAAACAACAACACATCTCTTTGCACCTCTAGGGTTAAACCAAAGAAAGTGTGCTTTTTATTTAGCCCTTCACCTCGAGCGTTGGTAATGACTGTCGCTCCTGTTGCCCCTGCGGTGCGAGCCGCATCGAGTACAGAATCTTTTTTACTTTCTTCTACAAATGCAAGAATGAGCTTAAAGCGCATTGTTTTTCTCCTTCGATGCAAGATCGCGCTGCATGAAACGTTGACTCAAAAATTGAGTTAGCTGTGCATACGCCATCACAGAAATAATTGGAAACAAGCTCGCAAAGGCGATCAGACCGAATCCATCTATCATTGGATTTCGTCCAGGTACCGTTGATGCCAGCCCCAAACCTAATGCAGTCACTAACGGAACTGTGACGGTGGAAGTAGTGACGCCACCGGAGTCATAGGCTAACGGAATAATAAACTTGGGAGCAAAATAGGTTTGAATAACAACTAGGATATAGCCAACAATAATGTAGTAATGGATAGGGTCTCCCACAACAATACGGTAGCTGCCCAAGGAAATTCCCACTGCTACACCCAGCGCTACAGCGATTCTGAGCCCATTCACCGAAATCGCGCCGGCTGATACTTGATTAGCTTTAAGCGCAACGGCAAGAAGTGACGGCTCTGCTATCGTCGTACTAAAACCAATGCAAAAAGCAAAGAGATAGACCCAGTAGTAGTCTATCCATTCCAATGACTCGCCCAAGGTTAACTTGGACTCTTGAAGAAACTCTGGTGCGGTTAATTGCATTGCCATTGTTTCGCCGAGCGGGAAAAGTGCCAACTCTAATCCAACTAAAAACAAACTTAGACCTAGAATCACGTAGCCAAAGCCAAGCAGTACTTTAAGAGGGTTGGTTATAGGTTTCTTTAATATGGCAAACTGGAAACCGAAAATGATCACCATAATTGGTGTGACATCACGAACCGTCAATAGCAGCGTAGTAAGAAATTCTAAGACGATGTTCATACCGCAATCATCCCGTACACCATGACAAACATCATCGGTAACAATGAAGCGAACGCAATAAGGCCGAAACCATCCAACATCGGATTTCGTCCTTTAATAGTACTCGCCAACCCCACCCCAAGTGCAGTGACTAAAGGCACGGTTATTGTTGATGTTGTCACTCCACCTGAATCGTAAGCCACACCGATAATGTATTCTGGCGCAAATCCGGTCAGGATGACGACACCAATATAACCACCAATAATCATCCATTGAATAGGCCAACCCTTAAGGATACGAAGCACCCCTAATACGATGGCTAACCCTACCGAGATTGCGACTGAGAGACGCAAACCGTCCGCATAGCTTTGCATCGATTCGTCAGTCATAGCAATCATCCCGCCCTCTGCAGCAACCTCGGCGGCTTCAGCAGAGACAGCCGTTAACGCAGGCTCCGCTATCGTGGTTCCAAAACCCAAACAGAATGAAAATACCATTAACCACAAGACGCTCCCCTTTCGAGCAAAGGACTGAGCCATCGACTCACCGATAGGAAAGAGTCCCATCTCTAATCCAAAAACAAAGAAAGTTAGCCCTAGAACCACCAGCAAGAGACCAAATAGGATAGAAACAACATTTGGAAGGGGCTCTTGCAAAACTACTAATTGAAAGAACAGTACTACCAGAACGATGGGTAATAAGTCTTTGAAGCTGTTTACCATCGAATGAAGAAGAGCTTTCAACCCTTGCATCGCTTAACTCCATTTCCCTTTGTTCATTTTATAATGGCATAAAATCGATGTAAGAATATGTGACAATATGAGCAATAGTGTGTGAAGTTTAATTCAATCAATGATTGTGTGATTAGCCCATCACACTCTCTAGCAACATCAACGTTAGTGAATACTCTAATTCATTGCTATATTTACTAATTCAAACACTTAGTCAGATCGGTAAGTTATCCATTACTGAGGAGAAGGACAGAGATGAATTTGCTTGTAACAGGTGGCACAGGTTTTATTGGTAAAGAGCTGCTTAAGCACCTAACGACCTACTCCATCACTCTTCTAACCCGCGATGAACAAACAGCGAGACAAACTCTGCATCACACGGATTGTGGAAATATTCGTTACGTGAATTCCTTAAGTGGTTTTGATGACCTCAATGAGTTTGACGCCATCATCAACCTTGCCGGAGAACCCATTGCAGATAAGCGATGGAGTGAAGCGCAAAAAAAACGCATTTGTGAGAGTCGCTGGAAAACAACAGAAACCTTAGTTGAGTTGATTAATGCCAGTAACGAGCCTCCCACTGTTTTCATCAGTGGTTCCGCGGTGGGCTACTACGGTGATCAGCAAGATCACCCTTTCGACGAAAGTCTGCATGTCAGTCAAGACTCATTTGCACACCATGTTTGTGAGCGTTGGGAACAGATTGCCTTGCGAGCACAATCGGAACAAACTCGCGTATGCTTGCTACGCACTGGTGTGGTGCTTGGTGGAGGGGGGGGAGCATTGGCCAAAATGATGTTGCCATACAAACTTGGTCTGGGGGGGCCAATTGGCAATGGACAACAATATATGCCGTGGATCCATATCCTCGACATGGCGCGCGCTATCGTTTACCTACTTGAGACCGAGCATGCCAGTGGACCCTACAATTTCTGCGCGCCTCACGCCGTTACTAACGCGAATTTCAGTAAGGCTTTGGCGAGCGCCCTGCATCGACCTCATTTCTTAATGACACCAAAGTGGGCCATTAAACTGGCGATGGGAGAGTCATCCTGTTTGCTACTAGATAGTACCCGAGCAAAACCGAAGAAGCTTACCGAGATTGGCTTTAATTTTTCTTTCCCGCACGTAGATTCTGCTCTAATAAATATCGTGGCAAACTGTCGCTAGACCTCCCCTACCATTAGCGTTAACCTTAACCTGAAGGAAATATATCATAGGGTTAGCGCTACAATGGGAAAAGCCATACTTATCACTGGATGCTCCACTGGCATCGGTTACGTCGCCGCACATGAGCTGCAAAAACGAGGCTACAAAGTCATCGCTTCATGCCGTGACCAACAGGATGTCGACAGACTCAACCAAGAAGGGTTAACCTGTATACAGCTCGACCTCACCGATGAAAAGAGTATTAAATCCGCGGTTCAAAAAGCGCTTATTCTCTGTGAAGGTGATCTCTATGCGTTGTTTAACAACGGTGCTTATGGTCAACCTGGAGCGTTAGAGGACTTACCTACGGAAGCACTAAGAGCGCAATTTGAAGCCAACTTTTTTGGTTGGCATGAGTTAACCAAACAAGTGCTACCCATAATGAGAAAACTGGGACGTGGGCGAATCGTTCAAAACAGCTCCGTCTTGGGGTTTGCCGCAATGAAGTATAGAGGCGCTTACAATGCGTCTAAGTTTGCTCTCGAAGGCTGGACGGATACGCTCAGACTCGAATTGCACCAAACCAACATCAAGGTCTCCTTGATAGAGCCAGGGCCTATTGAGACCCGTTTTAGAGCTAACGCAAAGTCCGCCTTCTTAAAGTGGATCGACATCAATACTAGTGTGCATACAACGCATTACCAACAACAGCTAAGCCGATTAGCTGCCAAAGGCTCCAATAATCAGTTCGTACTCCCCCCCGAATCTTGCGTGGTACCACTGATTGACGCGCTTGAATCTAATCACCCCAAATTACGTTATCGCGTGACCACACCAACCAAAGTATTCGCTGTACTAAAACGCCTTCTGCCAGGCAAATGGTTAGACCCCATTTTGCGAAAAGCCGCATAAAAAACGATCATTTGTAATTTTAGTGTCACATATGAAGGATATATTGCTAAGCGTAGTTAAATACCAGAGACGAAACCATACCCTACAAAATTTGGAATAATCTCTCTAACACCTTGCTCACAGCGATATTTATTTGGAATTCTAAAAATGACGCTAAATCAGCTAAACTGGCTGGCTGTGGGTGTAACACTTGCATACTTTGTAATGTTTTAAACACCTTCGCTTGCTGAATTTCTGAAATCCATAAACGCCGCGCTCGATAGCGCGGCGTTTTGGTATCTAAATTCTGTAATCTCTTCTACACACCTTGATTTTTGATTCACCAATACCAATCTTGAAAAGAGAACAACGCGAATCACTTAATAAGGATAATTCAATGCAACCAGCGTACATTGTTGATTTAAATGAGCAAAACTTCCGAGAAGTCCTCGAAGGCTCAATGAACTCCCCAGTGCTGATCCATTTTTGGGCACCAATGAGTCAAGAGAGTGCTCAGTTAATTCCTGCTTTGAAGGCATTAACAGAACAATACGCCGGCGCCTATACACTGGCATTACTCAATTGTGAAGAGCAACAAGCGATTGCTGGACAGTTCGGTGTTCAAGCACTGCCGACCATTGCATTATTCGTGAATGGACAGCCTGTCGATGGACTGGGTGGTCCACAACCCATTGAGGCAGTCAAAGCAATGCTAGGCAAACATCTTCCTAGTGAAGATGAACTCAACGCCCTCAAAGCGTTAGAGTTATCACAGCAAGGTGAGTTTGAAGCCGCTATTGCTGCGTTTGGAACGCTTTCCGATGAGTACCAAGCCAAAGGTGAAATCAAACTAGCAATGGCGAATTGCTTACTTGAGACCAATCAATTTGAACGTGCAGAGCAAGTACTCAACACCATTCCAATGGAATACAAAGACAACCACTACAAGAGCCTAGTGGCGAAATTGGAACTACATAAACAAGCAGCGGATAGTCCTGAGATTCAATCTTTAGAAGCGGCGTTACAAGCTAACCCTGACGATCTTAAACTGGTCGCAGAGCTCGGTCTTCAATACCATCAAGTAAATCGTGATGAAGAAGCTCTCGCACTGATCTGGACGCCACTAAGTCGCAACTTGAATGCCCTTGATGGCGAACTGAAGAAAGCCTTTATGGATATCCTTTCTGCACTTGGGCAAGGAAACCCTGTCGCTGCGAAATATCGCCGTCAGCTGTACTCACTGCTGTACTAAATTCTGTATTAAGCACTCATGAGAAAAGGGAAGCGCTGGCTTCCCTTTTCTGTTTTATGCCAGCTATTCTACTTAACTACTCAATCCGCTCCGATCTAACTTCATGATAAATTAAATGATTACTCGTCGAAAAAATACATACCTTTACACGGCATTGCCTTAACAACGCGATATACTAGTTAGGATTGTACATTTTTAATACAAGGATAGACTCATGAATATTGATGCAATGGTCACCATCGGCGGTTTCATTCTAGTTGCCATTATTTTTATTGTCGCTGGGGTCAAAACGGTACCACAAGCAAACAATTGGACCGTAGAACGATTTGGCCGCTACACCCATACTTTAAAACCTGGGCTGAACATGATTATCCCTTTTATTGATTCCATTGGTAGCAAAATCAATATGATGGAAAGAGTTCTCGATATTCCGCCACAAGAGGTCATTTCCAAAGATAATGCCAACGTAGTCATTGATGCGGTGTGCTTTGTCCAAGTTATCGACGCGGCTAAAGCCGCCTATGAAGTCAACGATCTGGAGCACGCGATTCGCAACCTCACATTAACCAATATGCGTACTGTTCTCGGTTCAATGGAGTTGGATGAAATGCTGAGTCGACGCGACTCTATCAATACCAAACTGCTTGCGATTGTCGATGAAGCGACTAACGCATGGGGCGTCAAAGTCACTCGTATTGAAATCCGCGACGTCCAGCCACCAGCCGACCTAACCGCAGCAATGAATGCACAAATGAAAGCAGAACGTAATAAACGTGCTGACATCTTAGAAGCCGAGGGTGTGCGACAAGCAGAAATCCTTAAAGCCGAGGGACACAAGCAATCTGAAATTCTTAAAGCCGAAGGTGAAAAACAGGCTGCTATACTTCAAGCAGAAGCACGTGAGCGTGCCGCAGAAGCGGAAGCTAAAGCGACTGAAATGGTGTCAACTGCCATTGCTCAAGGCGATATGCAAGCGGTGAATTACTTTATCGCACAAGGCTATACCGAAGCGCTTAAATCGATTGGTCAGGCAGAAAATGGCAAAATTATTATGTTGCCGATAGAAGCGACGGGACTAATGGGGTCTGTTGCAGGTATTGCCGAAATGTTTAATCAGTCAAAATCTCAACCAAAGAAGGATAACGCGTGATAGAACTGCTTAGCCAAGTCAATTACTGGCACTGGTTGGCTCTAGGGTTATTATTGCTGTGCGGCGAGCTACTTGGCACAGCCGGCTATATGCTTTGGATTGGTATCGCAGCAATGTTGGTGGGTATTGTGCTCGCCTTCATCCCTATCAGTTGGCAACTGCAATGGGTGAGTTTTGGCGTGTTTGCGCTGGCCTTGACTTGGCTGTGGTGGCGTAAACAACACCGAGTTGATAAGCAGTCGGATAAGCAGCGAAGCCTAAATCAGAAAGACAAACAGCTAATAGGTCAAACTTCAGTGTTGGAGCAAGACATTACCAGAGGAAAATGTCGAATCAAACTGGGCGATACTTCATGGTCCGCCTACTCTGACTCAGATTTACCGAGCGGCACGTTAGTCAAAGTGATAGATGTCGATGGTATAACCCTACTCATTGAAAAAGCGGAATAAAACAAAATAGACACCTCAGTCGGTGTCTATTTTTTGGTATTTCTAAGCGAGGTTAGCGCTCTTCTTCACGCCTGTGCTTGGGGACATAATTAAGGATAGAGATCGGTACTGGCTTTCTTGGGACAAAACCCTCAATTTCAACTCGCTCAAGCAAGTGACCTAGACGGCTTTCTATCATACACAGGTTTTTGAAGTTGTCTTTTGATACCAACGACACCGCTTCGCCCGCCGCATCGGCACGGCCTGTCCGCCCGATTCGGTGGACATATTCGTCGGCAGGATAAGGTAAATCGTAATTGATCACCGCTGGTAAGTTTTCAATATCAATACCACGAGCTGCTACACCCGTTGCCACCAAAAATTGAATCTCACCGGCTTTGAATGACTCGATAAGTTGCTGGCGAACTTTTTGGTTACGACCACTATGGAAGGCTTCAGCGGCAATACCACGTTTTTCCAATTGGCTGACAAGCTTAGCAGCGCCATGCTTGGTTTCAATAAAAATAAGCGCCTGTTTCCATTGATTCTGTTGCAATAAATGACTCAACAACGAGGATTTCATGTCTTTATCCACGGTGATGATCCACTGCTTAATGTTACTCTTTGACGCACTGTGCTTGGTAATAGAAATTTCTTCTGGGTTGTCTAACGCAGATTTTGCAAGATCGCGGACAGGATTAGACAATGTCGCAGAGAACAATAAGCTTTGAGCGTCTTCTGGTACACGAGCAATAATCTTATTGATCGCTTCAATAAAGCCCATGTCCAACATTTTATCAGCTTCATCCAACACCAAGGTTTCCACTTCATCAAAGTGAATCGCACGCTGGCCGTAAAGATCTATCAAACGGCCTGGAGTCGCTATAACAATATCCACCCCATCAATCAAGGCTTGCTTTTGCGGCGCGTAATCTACTCCACCAAACATCGCCATCGATTTTATAGACGTAAACTGCGCATAGGCCTCAATACTCTGGTTCACCTGCAGTGCCAACTCACGCGTCGGCGTTAAAATGATCGCTCGTGCACGCTTTTTGCGCTCGGTATTGCCAGTACTCAGTCTCTCTAAAATAGGCAACACAAAACTGGCTGTTTTACCCGTTCCGGTTTGCGCCGCAGCGATAAGATTGCTGCCTTTCAAAACAATAGGAATCGCCTTAGCCTGGATTGTTGTTGGTTTTTGATAACCAACCTTGTTGATAGCATCTAGTAATGGTTGGCTTAACCCTAGTTTAGAAAAGGACATGGTGAACTCTCTTAAAGATGAAATGGTCGGTAGTGTAGCAGATATACGTCCATAAAACGCAAAAGCCAATAACTCAAATAGCTATAAAAGTGCCAAAATAAAAGTTATATAGAGCGACATGGCTATCATAAACGCTCTTTCTCAAAGAAGGCAATGTAGCGAGTAAAACCACTTCTGGATGGGAAGTTAAGCCCAAGAAATTACTATGCTCAGCTTGGTGAGACTTACGCTATGCTCAGAGCGCTGAACCAGCTTACAGGGCTAGGTATGTCTTAAATTCAGTGTGTTGTTTAAGTTGAACAACACAAGTTACTGTGTTTTCTCACCGAATTAAGCAACAAAACCATGACTATTAAGGATGTTGTAAGTACGATTCCGCCCTGCACTACTAAAGTGGTATAAAGGCGGTACGCCATAACACATTAATAGAAGGTAACCTTCGCGTTATATTCTACTTGGTTGTCATCACCGTAATAGTTTTTATAGTAATTGACGGTAAAATAAATAGGCTTATCCTTTTTAACCTTTTCTTCTATTTTTTTAGCTAGGTTTTCAATAGACTGAAAAGCGTATACATGGAAAGTATAACCTGGCTTCAGGTTCATCTCTTTAGCTTGTTTACTCGTAATATAAGTTTCACGATAAATTGGTGCTAAGTACGAATCGAACTGTTGTCTAACATCATCACCATCCGAAATCTCATACCCGAAGTCATTAACAACTACTTTGGTAGTTTGTAATGATTTCATAGATGCATCCATGGTCGCTTGGTCTGAATTTTGTGTTGTAGAACAAGCGACAATTAGCGTAGAAAAAGACACGAGCATCATAAGTTTCAAAATAGATTCATACATGTTTAACCTCATACTTTTGATATAGTGTTAATCCAATCATTAGTCAGCATATTACTAACGGATAAAGTATAGGTAAGATTATATTTAGTGCCATGCCGTAACGTTGAATTGGGGCAATTAGTTTAGAAGCTCATAAGTACCAAAACCATTAGAAGCGCCACATACAATTTCCGAATACGGCTCTAACTAATTGTTCTGCTGTATCATTACATAACAATGTCGGAGCAGAATATAACGAGAAAACGTAGAAGCTACTCTCTAGTGTTTACCGCTAAAGTTGATAAAACGGTCACTAAGCACGTAGGCACGTCTCTCGACAGAAATGCAAAAAGGGTTAGCAAGTGCTTACCTGCTAACCCCAAAAAATAATGGCACGCCCTGTAGGATTCGAACCTACGACCACATCCTTAGAAGGGACGTGCTCTATCCAGCTGAGCTAAGGGCGCATCTTGACTGGACCAACAGTCCTGGAGCAGGGATTGTATAAGAGTGGACCAGATAACTCAACCAGTTAGTTACCGATCTATGCTATCAATAGTTAGCAAACACCTTCAAATAGCACAAACGAATACCATGACGCAGAAAAGGTTCCTGCAGTTTCTTGATAACTTGCCCTCGAATACATGGCGTCAGTAGTCCTATCGCAACATCTGAACTTGGGTAATCGCTTTTTATTCGTATTATTTTCTCTACCAAGCATTCATATTCATCATCAAACTCGGCAACAAATACATCAAAAACAAATGTCCTCCCCTGTGGCGTAACCCCAGACAGAAATGGCGCACCTTCAACTAAATCCGCGTTAATAAAAACATTATAGTTCAACGTTTGCAAATCACTCGCTATAAAATTCGCGAAACGAAATTGCTGTTCCGCTTTCATTCATCACCTCTTTATATCGCTTCTGATAACTAGAATAATAAATAGCGGAGACCATTTTATCTCCCCTGAACAGGGGGGAGAAGAAAAACATGTGAAAAGACAACGTGTAGCAAAACCATGCCCCTCAAGGCCTGATTCAATGACTCATGCCATTATCAGAGTTAATTCACAAAAATCTCAATTATGAAACAGATGTCACACTAATAGATGTGAGTATGGTCAAAAGATCGGCATTTCATCAAGTTGAATATTTAATATAGTAGTACGTGATTTCCCCACTATTAATTTTGTTACCAGCAAAAGTGGTTCTTGATGTGTTGAATTGGACTCGATGTCTTCGCTGGTGTCACTAAGGATGACTAAGTACTACTATGGACACTATTGAAAAAGCCTCACTGCTGCGTTTCAGTGAGTTAATCGAGTTACTCTACCAAGCATCAACGCATCCTCATGGGTTTCAGCCATTTTTGGAGCTACCCGTGTCGGAATTCAATTTAGCGGATGTCGCTCTTCATATTCACAATACGACCAGTAATGCCGTAGAAGCGGCTTGGATTGCAGGTCCCAAGACCGATGTCCTTATTGAGTTTGTTGAAAACAACCTTGAAGAAGGTAACTACATTCACGACTATATTGATAACGCTCCGCCAAGTCGCTTTTATACACTGTTAGGTGATATAGGCCGACGTGATTCCCAATATCTAACACCTCGTCAAAAATTGGTCGATAAATGGTTTGACGATAACCAGATGCTCGACGTTTCCTCGGCTGTGATTAGCAGATTAGAGAACCAGATCGCCATGTTTAGCATGCATCGCGATATAAGCGCCCAAGCATTCTCACGAGACGATGTGCTGATCTTAAATGAGCTCATTCCCCCACATTCAACGCGCGTTTAGCCTTTACCAGCAATTTAAAGACATTCGCAATGAAACCGCTAACTTACATCACTTAATAGCTCAACTTCCCCATGGTGCCTTATTGTATGACAGCAAAGGAGCACTGCTCTGTGTAAACCAAAAAGCGATCGAACTGGGCGAGCTTCATGATGACTTAGAGGTGAGCCAGCAACGTTTTTCCATCAAAGACATCTCTGTGAAATGTGAATATAATGCCAACCTCTTTACCGTGTTAAAGCGCGGCGAAAACAGCAACCTCGCTTGCAAAGTGACTCATCTTTCCAACAAACTTTCACCGATCACTATTCTAATGGTTCCTATCGGTATCGAACATCCTGTAACCCATCAAGATCATTCGATGCTTAAAGACTATGAAATAGGCGCCATCGTCTACCTTTACGACCAACAGCATCCCATACATGTCAATCCAGAGTTTCTCAAAGCGATTTTCGGCCTGACTGATGCGGAAACTGAGGTGTGTGAACTCATCGCCAGTGGCTATACCCGTAATGAAATTGCCGCTCTTTTAGAGCGCTCCACCCACACGATTAAAGACCATATTAAATCGATATTCATCAAAACCGGCAGCCATTCCCAGTCTGACTTAATAGCAACATTGCTGACTAGTCCTGTCTACCCCCCCTCATAGGGGATAGGTTATTTGTGGTGAGTTTTGTAGTTTTTAACGCAACCTTTACGGTTAAAAAAACACACTAACAACATTTACAAAGGGAATTGTCATGTCTACTCGAGCGAGAAAAGGGCTTTTGGCCCCCTCACTATTGGCTATTTTTCTAGTTGGCTGTAATTAAGATTCATCGGACGGTAATGCGGGCGATGCGTTGGGCAGCAGTCAACTTGAGTTATCCACACTATCTACCTGCTCATTCGATGATCCTGTTGACCCGACAGAGGATGAGTACCGAGCCGCTGTTGCAGCGTGCTCATCTTCCGGCAGTCAAAATGCCCAAGCTCAGAATGCCTCCGTTCAAAGTACCCTAGCTAAAGATACGACGTACTTCAGAATTAACAGTAAAGGACAAGTTAAGTCATTCAAAGCTCAAAGTGATGGGAAGTTTATCTATCATTACATTGGTGCGGGTGGTGAGTCAGGCACTACCAGTGAGCCCAATGGTTCGACCCGCTTTGATTGGCAGAATTCCAATGACGGTTATATTCTCGTTAATGTTATTGATGAGGATGCGCAATCAATATCAGCACTCATCTATGAATATTACTTTGACGACGACACGTCGCAATACGAGAGCACGTATTACAGCTCCTTATTTGCCAAGGCTTATACGCCAGTACAATGCACACAGCGCGACAACCCTGACTTTGAAGACAACCTTACCGATGAACATGCGGTCACAAAAACCGAGTTAGACACGATTATCAGCGACCAGTGCAGAGTAACGCTAGGTGGCCGATACGCCAAATTCGATGAAGCAAGATTGATAAAAGCACAAGATGTCTATAGTGGCGATGGTGACGGCGATTATGAGCGCTTTGTATTTGACAATACGCCTAGCTCAGTCAACACAGGGTGGTATGAGTTTGAAATACGCGATAAAGATGATGTTTCGGGCAGTTCTGGGGAATGGAAAGTCAATGACGATGGTGCGTTGCTGCTGACTCTTACCGAGGCAGGCATAGAATATGAACATCAGCTTTATATTCCGGCGACCGATGGTTTTACGACCATGGTGAAAGTATTTACAACGTCTGATGAATATATAAATCAGGGTTTTGCAGCAGATGTGGGGTCATTAAGCTCTTTGGTCATGTACTCTCAAGAGCCCGACTTCTAAGTCTTCCAAACTTCAAACAATAAAGAGTAATCAAGCTTAGCTGGTTACTCTTTTGCCATTTATAACCAGTGGAACAACTAAAACGATAATATCGAGATAACCGCTCAACAATGTTAAGAGCAACACTAAATCAGCTAGCTAACAGGGAAAAACTGACGGAGATTGAATAGCAAGAGAGGAGAATGGCACGCCCTGTAGGATTCGAACCTACGACCACATCCTTAGAAGGGACGTGCTCTATCCAGCTGAGCTAAGGGCGCGCTATAGGGAAAGGATTATACGAGTTAAGACTGGTAAATCAATGGCTTTGTGACTCATACTGGTTTAAGTGCCCAAAAAAAAGTCAATAGTCCAATAAAAGCTGAAAAACAGACCAATGCAAACGTTTGCGCTGTAGCTTTTGAAATAATTTTCTGGGACAATGCACACAAAAATAACAGCCAATTAACTTTCTCAAGGAAAATTATGTCTGCTCAAAACATTGACGGGAAACTTATTTCTCAAACCGTACGCTCTGAAGTTGCTGCTCGTGTTAAAGCGAGAACGGATGCAGGGTTAAGAGCGCCGGGACTCGCAGTCGTTTTAGTCGGTGAAGACCCAGCGTCACAAGTTTATGTGGGTAGTAAGCGCCGTGCTTGTGAGGAAGTTGGCTTTGTTTCTAAATCCTTCGACCTGCCAGCCAATGCCAGTGAAGCTCAATTGCTCGCTCTCGTTGATGAGTTAAACGAAGACCCAGAAGTCGATGGCATTTTGGTTCAATTGCCTTTACCAGCGGGTATTGACACTACACACGTCTTAGAGCGCATTACGCCAGAAAAAGACGTGGATGGATTCCACCCTTATAACGTAGGTCGCCTAGCGCAACGAATTCCTAAACTACGCTCCTGCACGCCTAAAGGCATTATCACGCTTTTAGACCGTTACAACATCCCAACGCGAGGCAAACATGCCGTGATCGTTGGCGCGTCTAATATCGTTGGTCGCCCAATGACCTTAGAATTGCTGCTTGCCGGATGCACCACAACAACCTGTCACCGATTTACCAAAGATCTTGAAAGCCATGTTCGTCAAGCGGATATCGTCGTTGTCGCCGTGGGAAAACCAAACTTTGTTCCTGGCAATTGGATTAAAAAAGGGGCGGTAGTGGTCGATGTAGGTATCAACCGCCTAGAGAATGGCACCTTAGTCGGTGACGTGGAATACGATGTAGCAAGAGAAAATGCCAGCTTCATCACCCCGGTTCCAGGTGGTGTCGGACCGATGACCGTTGCAAGCTTGATTGAAAACACCATGATTGCCTGCGAGCAATTCCATACTGCGAAAGACTGATCATTAATCGGTACTTAGATTTCTCTAAAAGGACTGGCGTCAAAAACGCCAGTCCTTTTTATTTAATCCATAGCAATACGATCAGCGAGATGACTGACTGCAAGAGCAAAGTAGTACGAACGATTCCACTTCATCAGCACGTTGTAATTGTTGTACACCAAATATACACGACCATTCTCATCGTCAGGCATGATAAGCCAAGCTTTGACGTCCTCATCTAACTGAGGCAGCGGTCGACCATCGTAACGAGTCACACCAAGTTGACTCCACTCTTTAAGATACTTACCTTTCTCAGCCTCGCGGCCTTGCAGATCAGGTGAAATACCGTGCGGTACTTTAACTTGACGGCCCCAAGTATATTTATCATCCCAACCAGATTGCGCGAGATAGTTTGCGGTTGAAGCAAATACATCGGCTTCACTGTCCCAAATATCCTTTTTGCCGTCGCCATTACCATCCGCCGCAAAGTTTAAAAACGAACTGGGCATAAACTGGCTTTGACCCATAGCCCCTGCCCATGAACCTTTCATCTCATCAGGAGCAATATGCCCTTGCTGAAGAATTTGCAGCGCTGCCAGAGCCTCTTTACGAAAGAAAGCTTCACGACGTCCTTCATAAGCGAGTGTCGATAAAGCGTCGATGACACGATAATTACCGGTAAAGCGTCCAAAATTACTCTCTACTCCCCAAAGCGCGACAATAAATCTCGGTTGCACACCGTATTCGTCACCGATACGTTTTAGTTCAGCGTAGTGCTTTTTGTGCAGTTCCTTCGCTTGCTTCACTTTCCAATCAGGCACCGCTCTTGGAATGTATTCGTCCAGCGTTAGCTTCTTTTCAGGTTGGTTACGGTCAGCAGTGACAGCTCTCGGCTTATACTCGACACCTTTAAATGCCTCAGTAAGAATTTGTTCAGAGATACCTTGTTGACGTGCCTCTTCTTTAAGCCCGGCAACGTACTCTTCAAACGTTCCTTTTTCTTGCGCGACTGCGCTTGTGGCTAGGCTAACTCCTAGCATAGCTGACAATAATCTTTTCACCGTGCCCTCCCCTGAGCATCTAGGCTATTTTTGCTGAGCTTTTTGCTCTTTATATTTCTCTAATAGATTTTCTGGTGGTGGCGGCAACTGTAAGAAAAAACCCTCACTCTCAATGGAAGTTTTGACTTTCTCTACATCCACTTGCGCAAGTGTACGCTTTGCCAAATTAACCACCATTACCATAACTGGCTTTCCAAACATCTGCATCAGAGCGTCTGGAACGGGTGAAAAATCATCTTTCTTGGCGATATACAGATACGCCCCTTCTTTTTTCGTGCTTTTATAGATAGAACAAAGCATTGATATATCTCTTTATGTCACCAATCTTCTCAGCGGGAAGAAAGTATTTGGTTAGTTTATGGAAAATTGAGAGTTAATTATCCATTTGAGTGCAAGATAGCTTGCTGTATGTAGTGTGGAAATATAACATGATTATCCTATTTAAAAGCAATGTCATTGGCACAAGGATTTGATCAGCAATGTCTCAAGCCCCAGATCTGAAAGGCAGTAGCTTCACCCTATCGGTGTTGCATCTTTCTGACAACGATGTTTCTAAAGCCGTTCACTTTTTGCAAGAAAAAGTCTCACTAGCTCCGACGTTTTTTGCCTCGGCTCCTGTGGTTCTAAACATCAGTAAAGTTGACGGTGATATCAACTTCCTAGACCTAAAACTTGGCGTTGAAGAGCTTGGTATGATTCCAGTTGGCATCACAGGTTGCCAAGACAAACGCACACAAAATCTCGCCATAGCCGCCGGCTTTGCCGTAATGACGGCCAGCAAAGCGCCCTCTCAGGCACCCGCTAAGATGGAGCCGACCATGATTGTGCGCACGCCTGTGCGTTCTGGTCAGCAAATCTATGCCAAAAACAGAGATCTTGTGGTGTTAAACCATGTGAGCGCAGGTGCTGAAGTCATTTCAGACGGCACGATTCACATCCATGGCACACTTCGAGGCCGTGCCATCGCTGGAGCAAGTGGCTCTAGTGAGGCAAAAATACTATGTAATGACTTACAAGCTGAGCTAGTTTCTATCGCGGGAAACTATTGGCTTAGCGATCAGATCGAACGTGAATATTGGGGTAAAAAGGTAATGTTTGGTATGACCAACGACCAACTCGATTTCGAAACCCTCACGATATAATAATTTAAAGGAAAACAGATAATGGCACGCATTATTGTTGTAACGTCAGGTAAAGGTGGCGTTGGCAAAACCACTTCCAGTGCAGCGATCGCTTCTGGCCTTGCATTGAAAGGTAAGAAAACCGCAGTCATCGACTTTGATATCGGTTTGCGTAACCTAGACTTGATCATGGGGTGTGAGCGTCGTGTCGTGTATGACTTTGTTAATGTCATCAATGGCGAAGCAACACTAAACCAAGCAATGATCAAAGATAAGCGTACTGACAACCTGTTTATCCTGCCTGCCTCGCAAACTCGAGATAAAGATGCCTTGACTAAAGAAGGAGTTCGCCGAGTATTAGATGAACTTGATGCTATGGGCTTTGATTTCGTTATCTGTGATTCACCAGCAGGTATTGAGCAAGGTGCATTAATGGCGCTTTATTTTGCGGACGAAGCGATTGTTACCACCAACCCTGAAGTGTCCTCGGTTCGTGACTCAGACCGTATTCTTGGCATCTTAGATTCGAAATCTCGCCGCGCAGAAGAGAGCCTAGAGCCTGTAAAACAACATCTATTATTAACTCGTTACAACCCTGCTCGTGTAGCTCAAGGTGAAATGCTCTCGGTAGAAGATGTGGAAGAGATCCTGCATATTTCTCTACTTGGTGTCATTCCAGAAAGCCAAGCGGTCCTTAATGCATCAAACAAAGGTATACCGGTTATTTTTGACAACGAGTCAGACGCGGGTCTTGCTTACGCAGACACCGTAGACCGCCTACTGGGCGAACAAGTTGATTTCCGCTTCTTAACGGAGCAGAAGAAAGGTATTTTCAAACGTCTATTCGGGGGTTAATCCATGTCATTACTTGAGTTTTTCCGCCCGCAAAAAAAGACGTCAGCCAACCTAGCGAAAGAGCGCTTACAAATTATTGTTGCAGAGCGTCGCAGCGAAGGTTCTCCATCACCTTCCTATCTTCCGCAATTGAAAGAAGACATCTTAAAAGTCATCGCTAAATACGTCGACGTTGACCCATCAATGGTGGATCTCTCGTTTGAACACAAAGACGATGACATTTCAGTACTTGAACTGAATATCCAACTGCCAGAAGAAGATAAATAATCGAACAAAAAATGGCTCGCAACTGCGAGCCATTTTTTGTTAATCCATAATTTTATCTAGATTTTGACCGAATAACTCCAGCCTCCATCCTTGCATCACATCAGGCAATCTCGCAGGATCGCGATCGTACTTCCAAATCCACGAGAGGTATTGATTCAATTGCTTCTTAGATGCCAAAAACTCTGTCGCTAACCCACTGTGTTGAGCGGCTTTTTTCACTTCATCTTTGAGCTTTTTGAATACCTGCTTGTAACCTGGAAAATCCATTAGACGTTCAATTTTGTCTGGATGCTCATCCTCAGGTAGTTGCTGTGCGTGTTTAACTATCGCCGCAATTCGCTCACCATGACGACGAATGGCACGTGGATCCACACCCTCTTCTTCCATCTGCTTTGGCTTTTTAAGTGCATAACGCGCAATACTCCAAAGCTCTTGCTCTTTGATAACAAAGTTAAGTGCTAGGTCACGCTTTAATGCTTCGTTCATTCGCCAGGTTGCGAGCGGTTTAAGAATGGCCAGTTGCTTACGTTTTAATTGCCAAGCACCTTTAATCTCTAGATAAGCCTTCTCAGGGTTTGGCGTCTTGCCCCTTTTTTGCATCAACAAATCAGACTCTTGCTGTGCGGCGTCCCACCAATCTTTTGCTTCCACTTGTGCAAACAGTTTGAAATAAAGAGGCCATAGATAATAGACGTCAGCCGCGGCATAATCCAATTGCTTATCCGTCAGCGGACGAGCTACCCAATCTGCTCGAGACTCACTTTTATCAAGCTCTACTCCAAGATATTCATCAACCAGCGCCGCAAATCCTGTCGATAAACCATGCCCTAGAAAAGCCGCCATGATTTGCGTATCGACCATTGGAAATGGCATACAACCGAAACTATTAACGAACACTTCCAAGTCTTCGCCACAAGCATGCAGTACTTTCAGTACAGAAGTATCTTTGAGTAGTTCGATAAAAGGTGTGAAATCACTAATAGTCAATGGATCGATAAGTGACAGTTGCTCACCATCGTAAAGTTGGATCAGGCCCAATTTCGGATAGAAAGTACGGATACGTACAAACTCGGTATCCAACATTACCACATCGGACTCTCGAGCCTTGCTACATACCGACTCTAGCTCGGCCAACTCTGTTACTATTTGATATTCCACTCAGTCTCTCTTAAAAAACAATGCCAGCTTTAAGGGCTGGCATTCTAGCATTGATTGTAATCAAAGGTTAACGTTAAACCGCTTTTTCTGAGGTTTTGGTCAACTTGGCATCGTTCTCTTCACGAAGCACACGACGCAATATTTTACCCACATTTGTCTTTGGCAAGTCTTCTCTAAACTCTACACGCTTAGGAATCTTATAACCTGTCAAGTGCTTACGACAGTGGTCAATGATTTCGTCTTTGGTCAATGACGAGTCTTTCTTCACCACAAATACTTTCACAACCTCACCGGAAGCCTCATTCGCTTCACCGATCGCGGCGACTTCCAGAACCTTGTCGTTCAACGCAATAACATCTTCGATTTCGTTCGGATACACGTTAAAGCCAGAGACCAAAATCATGTCCTTTTTACGGTCAACGATATGTAAGAAGCCTTCTTCATCGAATTGAACGATATCACCCGTCGACAACCAACCTTCTTGATTGATGACTTCTTTCGTTGCTTCTGCACGCTGCCAGTAACCTTGCATCACTTGAGGTCCACGAACTTGTAGCTCTCCTTTGGAGTCATCCGTCACTGGGTTACCATCTTCATCAACAATACGCACTTCCGTGGACGGAACTGGCAATCCAATAGAGCCATTGTATTCAGATAGATCGTGTGGATACGCCGCAACAAGTGGTGAACACTCTGTGAGACCATACCCTTCAAGCAACAAGCAGCCTGTGGTTTTTTTCCACTGTTCCGCTACAGCGCGTTGAACCGCCATGCCTCCGCCTACCGACAATCTCAAGCCTCGGAAATCTAACTCGTGGAAATCTTCGTTGTGAATCAGAGCATTAAATAGTGTGTTTACACCGGTAATGGCAGTAAATGGGTACTTTTGTAGCTCTTTCACAAATCCAGGAATATCACGAGGGTTAGTGATAAGCAGGTTTTGACCGCCCATTTCGATAAATAATAAACAGTTAACTGTCAGTGCAAAAACGTGGTACAGCGGGAGCGCTGTCACCACCAATTCACGGCCTTCTTTCAAGACAGGCGCATACATGCCTTTAGCTTGCATTACGTTGGCAATCATATTGCGATGCGTCAAAATTGCACCTTTTGCCACGCCTGTCGTACCACCGGTGTACTGTAAAAATGCGATATCATCGCCCGTCATAAACGGCTTCACATATTGTAAACGGCGGCCTTTATGCAGCGCTTTTCGGAATGAAATCGCCCCAGGCAGATCATACTTAGGCACCATACCTTTGACGTATTTCACGACAAAGTCGACCACCGTACCTTTCGCTCTTGGTAACATTTGACCAAGGCTGGTGAGTACCACGTGTTTGATTGGCGTGTTCTCAACTACTTGTTCGAGCGTGCTAGCAAAGTTGGAGACGATAATAATAGCTTTCGCATCCGCATCGTTTAACTGGTGCTCTAACTCACGCGGTGTATACAGAGGATTAACATTGACCGCAATCAAGCCAGCACGTAAAACGCCAAATAGAGCAACCGGATATTGCAGCAAGTTAGGCATCATGATCGCGACACGATCACCCTTTTTCAGCTTTAACTCGTTTTGTAGGTAAGCTGCAAAAGCTCGACTGCGTTCTTCCAGTTTACGAAATGTCATCACCGAACCCATGTTAACAAAGGCTGGCTGATCAGCGAATTTGTGCACTGATTGTTCGAACATTTCAACTAAAGAAGGATACTGGTCCGGATTAATCTGTTCCGGCACATCACTTGGGTATCGCGAAAGCCAAGGTTTATCCACAATTATACTCCTTGCGTGTAAGGTCACTCTTTCGTATTCATAGACTGGCAGTGAAATCCGTGTAGAGTTTAAAAACTTGTTAACACTTCAAATCTCTATGAATGTTTATTATTCCTGCTATTACAACACAGCAGACCAGTTTGCGCACGAAAGACTCAAACACTTGTTTAATTTTTGTTAACTAGTCCAAGTATTAGCTCAAATACCTTTTGGGGCGACTCTAAATGGCAATGGTGATCGCCTTCGACCATTTCTATCTGCGCATCGACAAGAAACGATAAGATTTGAGGGTTCTGTAAATAGTGATAACCACGCTGCCCCAAAATCACTAAATGAGGAACAGTAATCGCTGACATTATGGCTTGTGCTTGTTCTTGCGTCATTCGATAGACCGACTCGCACTTGAGCTTACTGTCATGACGCCAAAACCACTGACCATCAATCAACTGTAAGTCACGCTCAACAATTGGAAGGACGGTTTCTTCCCTCAACTTTGTTGCTCGCATCCTCATTTTTATCGCGCCTTGTTTGGAAGGAATGGCACGCGGAAATTTTTCTCGCCAATGCTCACGACTTTCAATGCCGTTTCTTAGTCGCTCTGCGCTCTGTTCTGGGGATTCAGATAGAGGGACATGCGCTTCGATTTGAACTAATCCTGCGACTTTTTCAGGAAAGGCAGCACTATAGCAACTCGCGATTAATGCACCAAGCGAATGTCCCACTAGGTAGACATCAACTGCTTTAAGTTTAACCAAAATACGGTGCAGATCGTCGATATAGTCATGAAAGTTGTAAAAATGGTGGGCAGATTTGTGTGTCGAGTGCCCATGCCCGGGCAAATCAATGGCAATCACTCGCCAAGATAAATCGTGTTCTTCCACTTGCTTCATTACAGCGTGAAAACTGGCAGCGTTATCCATCCAGCCATGAATAAAAACGACCGTCTTAACGGCCGTTGTTGTCTGTTGCACTTCAAGATAGGCCACCATTCGATCATCTATCTTAATTTGCTTTGCAGCAATATTCGTTCGCAATACTACCTAACCTCTTTGATGACTCGGCCTGAACTCGTCCCGCCGTAATAATAGAAGCCATCGCAATAATAACCCCAACATGGTCCAGGGCCATAACCACCAAAGTCACGATTAATGATCAATCGTTCTTCCACTCGCCATAAGTAGTTACCATAGGCTTTGATGACTGGAAAGTCTCCCTCATAATCACCGATACGACCACGCTCCGTTCCTGCTTTATAACCACCAACAGTGACCAGACGCCCTTGAGCATAGGTAATAGGATCAACAAATCCCTCTACATAAGCGATAAATCGACCATTTGGTTCGACAGAAATGTCTGGTTTACCATATTTATCAATAGGTAAGTTTACAATTTCAATACGAGTTTTATCTGGCAAATTCTTAACAGTGTCGATCACACCACCCAAGCGAACTTCAGTCTCATCAGAGGCATCCATCACTTGCTGATAACTAGACACTACGTTTTCATTTGATGTTGCTAATGAATCCGGCAGACTTCCACACGCAGACAGCACGACACTCAGGGCCACTAAACTGCTCAATTTTACTAGTGTTTTCATAAATGAGGCACCTTGTTGATGTAAATAACTCTTATTATCATATATAAATATCGACGCCGAGCAACTGTTGTAGTTCCTCTCTTTTGGCTTGGTTCATGACACTCATATACTCGTCGAGAGCTTTTTTAGCTCGTCCCTCAGGCAAATCGTAGTGTATTTGTGCTTTAGAAATGTCAGCCTGTGATAAATGCTTCACAGAGTGTGAGACAGCTTGAGCGACCTTGGTAACTTGGGTTGTGGACGTGGAGTTTGAAGACGTAGAGGCTTTCGACACCGCCTTATTTGCTTTGGCTTTTTGTGTCTTTCTCTGGTTAGCAATGGAAGGTAGACCGTGGATTGAGACCATCAGTAATTTGCGCTAGCCCGTTATTAGCGAGCTAGCTCAGCTCTCTTATTCTCTACCTGGCAGCTTTTTCCACGCTACCGTATCGCGAAGGTAAACCGGACTCGCTTCTTCTGCAGGCACGGTATTTCCTTGCTCAAGTTCAAACTTAGCTAGGAAGGCAATATCTTGTGCTTCCGGAAATTTCACATCAGAGGCTGTGGTATTGATCGCAAGCTCACTCATTGTGTGCGAATACGCTTCCCAACCGGTTCCTGCTTGGGTCCAAAGCTCCTCATCGGCCAATACATTCTCGACCAACAAGCTTGGTGGAATCACCTGTTCTTGATCAACATCTTGCCAATCGCCATTCTCAAGCTGTTCAAAACGCCCCCAGTACACTTCGTTCATGCGTGCATCAATGGCACTAGCCACACGAGTCGCACCGTGCATACGATAGGCGCCCTGCGCCATCGCTTTGAGCGTTGAAATACCAATCATAGGTAAGTCAGCACCAAACCCTAGCCCTTGGGCAATACCAATACAAATACGCACACCCGTAAAGCTACCCGGACCACGTGCAAACGCCAAAGCGTCCAATTCCGAAAGCGTCAAACCCGCCTCTTTTAACAACTCGTCGACCATAGGAAGGACTTTTTTCGTATGATCACGAGGAGCAAGTTCGCTGCGAGTATGAATCGTATCACCAACCAGCAGAGCCACTGAGCAGTTCTCTGTTGCAGTATCGATAGCTAGAATTTTATAAGTCATTTATTTCTCGATTTTTTCTTCTTTAGCATCCGACGTAGTGTCGAGGGCTAGAAACTGTCTTATCGTCCCAAGGTCGCGCGTTCGAGGAATAGGCGGTAAGCTGGCTAAGAACGTCGCACCGTACTCTCTTGTGACCAATCGATTGTCGCAAATAATCAACGCGCCACGATCTTTCTGATCGCGAATCAATCGGCCAACACCTTGTTTTAACGTAATGACGGCATCCGGCAGTTGTACCTGTTGAAACGGGTCACCGCCTTGTAATTTACAATCTTCGATCCGTGCTTTGAGCAACGGGTCATCAGGAGCTGTAAACGGTAATTTGTCGATGATAACACAGCTCAACGTATCACCTCTAACATCTATTCCTTCCCAAAATGCCCCAGTTGCCACTAATAAAGCATTACCCAGTTCCATAAACTCAGCGAGCGTTTTTTGTTTACTGGTTTCACCTTGCAGCAGTACAGGTAATGATAAGGTTTCACGAAACTTTTCTCCCAACTCACGCATCATGCTGTGTGACGTGCAGAGGAAAAAGCAGCGCCCTTTGTTTTCTTCGATAACCGGAGACAACATCGTCACTAACTTTTGCGCTAACCCATGGCTATTAGGTTCGGGCAAATAGCGAGGCACACACAATCTAGCTTGGGTTGGATAATCAAACGGACTTGGTAGCGAAAATTGTTGCTTTGGAATCAAGCCTAATCGAGAGGTAAAGTGACCAAAATCATCAGAAACTGCTAAAGTCGCTGAGGTAAAAATCCATGCTCCACCCTTCATTTGTACTTGTTCGTGGAACTTATCAGCGACAGTTAATGGCGTGATATGCAAGCTGAAATGTCTTGGCGATGTGTCATACCAATAGGAGTATCCAGTGATCGTGACATCACATACTCGCTCAATGCGACCTTTGATGAGGTTGGCTCGCTCAAACGCAGTATCCAATAACTGGCTACGCCCTAACGCTAATTTAAGCACATCAATCACCAAATTAATGGCATCTAACAGGCGATCTACTTCACGCTTGATACTTGGCGAGGCAACCGCATCACGCCAATTTCCTCTAAAACCGGTATCGCCTAACACAATTCGCATATCCATCGCAGATTGTGACAACCTATCGCCCGCTTTTTGTAATTGACGCATGTCTCTGGCTTCAGTTCGATAACCTATTTCGATGTCTTTTGCCAGATCTTGGATCTGACGACTTGAAATTGACTGGCCAAAATACTGGCTGGCAATATCTGGAATTTGGTGTGCCTCATCAAAGATAAACACTTCCGCTTCTGGGATTAGCTCACCAAACCCCGTCTCCTTTATCGCCAGATCCGCCATAAATAAGTGATGGTTTACCACCACGACATCAGAGTCCAACGCACGCTTACGTGCTTTGAGCACAAAGCAGTCTTGATAGCTTGGACATTCTTTGCCTAAGCAATTGTCATTCGTCGACGTGATGGTAGGAATAATTGGACTATCTTCTGCAATAGCGTCACATTCACCCAAATCTCCAGATTTGGTTTCCGAGGACCAAGACCGAACCTTGACCAGTTGTGACAACATATCCGTTTGCGTTTCTGTAGTGTGACTTTCCACCATTTGGCGGCTTAGTCTATCTAAGCAGAGATAATTAGAACGCCCCTTTAACAACGAGACTTGTCCATGAAAGCCTAACGCTTCAACCATCAGCGGCAAGTCTCGATGAAACAGCTGTTCTTGTAAGTTTTTCGACCCAGTACTGATAATGGTCTTCTTACCACTTAATAATGCAGGAACTAAATAAGCGAAGGTTTTGCCCGTTCCCGTACCGGCTTCAACAACAAGCTGGTCTTCGTTATGAATCGCTTGTTCGACAGCATCGGCCATATCGAGCTGTGGTTGTCTGGGCTGAAAACCTGGGATCACCCTTCCTAATGCGCCATCAGAGGCGAACGCTTTTTTTATTGTTCGTGAAACCATGTATTGTTGAAACCGCTGATTGCCGCTACCTAGTATTTATCGCACTAGTGTATACCTAATCGCTTTGCAGTTAAAAATTGAATTCAGCGCCCTTACTCGTCGAGACAAGAGCAAGGGCGCTAGATAATAATGATGTAGATTGATGACTACTTATTGAGATAACGAGTGAGCCATCCAGGGGCGATGATAGGTTCTGTTTGTTTTAGCTGCTCTGCTGCTTGTGAAGGTGAAACTTTACTGCTCCAAAATTCGTCAAGTTCATGCTGGTCAATAGTCGCTCCACCAACCAATTCTGATACTCGTTGGTCGTAGAGTTTACGTGCGAGTAGTTCTTTATCCATAACCCTCTCCTAAAGCCAAATTGAGAACGCTTCAACTATCAAGTCCAACAGGAGTGAGGGCTCAGCGGACTTCTTTTGTTGAAACCTTGTCCAGAATAGATTAATAATGTTGGTTAGATTGCGTACCACCTCAACAAACGCACCATTTTAAATCCTCAAATTCGTAAATTTAGATTCACTTCAATATGTTGTGCTCCTTCCGGACCATGAATATCGAGTTTCAGAATAACGAAGAGGTCAAAGTTTGAATTTCACGGAAGCGGTAAATCATGGAAAAGAAAACGTTATTAACGCATTGCAGCGATGCGCCCGGTCTCATCTCTAAAATCACCAACATCTGTTACAAACACCAACTCAATATTATCCACAACAACGAGTTTGTAGATAACGCCAGTGGTCATTTCTTCATGCGCACTGAGCTGGAAGGCTACTTTAATGATCAAACCTTTTTAGCAGACCTCGACCAAGCGCTGCCGCAAGGTACAAAACGTAAGCTCGTTGACTCGTCTCGCAAGCGTATTGTTATTTTAGTCACCAAAGAAGCACACTGTCTTGGTGACATCTTAATGAAGAACTTCGATGGCAGCCTAGATGTAGACATTGCCGCTGTCATTGGTAACTATGACATCCTGCAAGGGCTAACAGAGAAGTTTGATATTCCATACCACTGTGTTTCTCATGAAGGGCTCAGCAGAGAAGAGCATGAAACAAAAATGCTGGAAGTCATCGATCAGTATCAGGCTGATTATTTAGTGTTGGCAAAGTATATGCGTGTTCTTACGCCGACGTTTGTACAGCGGTATCATCACAAAATCATCAACATCCACCACAGTTTCTTACCCGCATTTATTGGCGCAAAGCCATACCAACAAGCGTATGATCGCGGCGTAAAGATCATTGGAGCAACGGCGCACTTCGTCACCAATGATTTGGATGAAGGCCCCATTATCAAGCAAGATGTTATTCCAGTAGACCACAACTTTAGTGCATCCGACATGGCTCAAGCTGGACGTGATGTTGAGAAAAACGTGCTTTCAAAAGCGCTCAACAAGGTCGTTAATGACCATGTCTTTGTTTACGGCAACAAAACGGTCATTCTCTAACCCGAATCGCTCGTTACCACTGTAAAGCTTGGTAGCGAGTGACTCACTTCAGCTAACAACGCCTTGCTCAATTGTCCATATTGGCGAGTATAGATCGTCAAATACGCCACTAAACCCAAACACATGACCCAGTGTATTATGTATTAGATATCAGCTTGTTCAGAAGCAACAATGTGCTTGAGGCTATGCGGATGAAGTTTGATGCAGATGTTATCGTGCTTAAATGCCACCGTCGGATTAGCTAAGCGTTCTCCTTCGCCTTTCGGACTGGATAGCTTCATCTTGATATTAAGATCGTCTAACTGTGCCAAACGGTTCGCCAACGCAGGAAAGATGTGACATAGGTCTGCCAGATAGTCATCCGTAGTTGTTGCCGTAGAAGGTACAACAAACTCTACATGCTCCCAATTTTCGATAGGGTGCGTTTTCCCTACCGCGGGATAAGGCAATTCGAGACATTCGATCGACCAACCATAACTTGTTATGGCTTGGTCAAATTGCAACACTATGATTGGACGCCCGTTTATCTGCGCCTCAGAAATGACGTTGCCATATTCTAACCATGCAGTATGAGCCGCTTTCGCCACGTCAAAATCGTTGATTCGCAGTGCAATATGATCGGCCTGATAGTCGGCTAAATCTATAGATAACTTGCTGCATAATGCCTGTATTCTATCGAGAAAGGCATCGATTTCACTCAACATTTGAGAAGGCACTAGACCTTTTTCTAGCAGGGTTTGTTCCATTTTTTAGCGCTCATTTTGTACTTCAAACGCCAAATAGTATCAGGATTCAGCCAGAATCAGAAAAAATACAAACTTCTCCTCTAGGTCACTGGCGTTAAAGTTGCTATTATGTGCGCCAAATTGCCACAGTTTCATGAACAACATGAAATCCAATTCCAAGAATTGAAGGAAACGCGTGTGAATATCCAAGCACTGATCAACGACAAAGTATCTCAGGCTCTAGAAGCCGCTGGCGCACCTGCAGGCAGTCCTGCAGCGGTTCGCCAATCTGCGAAACCACAGTTTGGTGACTACCAAGCAAATGGCGTAATGGGCGTTGCTAAGAAATTGGGTACAAATCCACGAGAATTCGCACAGAAAGTTCTGGACGTTTTGGACCTAGATGGAATTGCAAGCAAAACTGAAATTGCTGGTCCCGGTTTTATTAACATCTTCCTAAGCGAAGAATTTCTTGCAAAGCAAGCTGACGAAGCACTAGCGGACGCACGCTTAGGTGTGGCTTCTCAAGAGCAACAAACCATCGTTGCCGACTACTCGGCACCAAACGTAGCAAAAGAAATGCACGTTGGTCACCTTCGCTCAACCATCATCGGTGATGCTGTTGTGCGTACCCTTGAGTTTTTAGGTCACAACGTTATTCGTGCTAACCACATCGGTGACTGGGGTACTCAGTTCGGTATGCTTATCGCTAACCTAGAGCGCGTTCAACAAGAGTCTGGTGAAGTTTCTATGGAACTTTCTGACCTTGAAGCCTTCTACCGCGAATCTAAAAAGCTGTATGACGAAGATGCTGAATTTGCAGAGCGCGCACGTGGCTACGTAGTGAAACTACAAGGTGGCGATGAGTTCTGTGCTGAAATGTGGAAGAAGCTGGTTGACGTAACCATGATTCAGAACCAACGTAACTACGATCGCCTAAACGTGTCACTAACGCGTGATGATGTGATGGGTGAAAGTATGTATAACGACATGCTACCTGGCATTGTTCAAGACCTGAAAGAGAAAGGTCTTGCGGTTGAAGATGACGGCGCACAAGTGGTATTCCTTGATGAATACAAAAATAAAGATGGTGAGCCAATGGGTGTTATCATCCAAAAACGTGATGGTGGCTTCCTATACACCACGACTGACATCGCTTGTGCGAAGTATCGCTACGAGAAGCTTGGTGCAGACCGCGTCCTTTATTTCATAGATTCACGTCAGCACCAGCACCTACAGCAAGCATGGACTATCGTTCGCAAAGCCGGCTATGTTCCAGAATCTACCAGCCTTGAGCACCACGCATTTGGTATGATGCTAGGTAAAGATGGTCGCCCATTCAAAACACGCGCAGGGGGCACGGTTCGCCTTGCTGATCTTCTAGACGAAGCAGTAGAGCGCGCTACAGTGTTAATCGAGTCGAAAAACCCAGAGCTAGACGCTGAAGAGAAAGCAAATATCGCTAACACGGTAGCAATGGCAGCGGTTAAGTATGCCGACCTTTCTAAGCATCGTACTACAGACTACGTGTTCGATTGGGACAACATGCTAGCGTTTGAAGGTAACACGGCGCCTTATATGCAATACGCTTACACTCGTGTAGCGTCTATCTTTGCAAAAGCTGGCGTATCAATGGATGAGCTTTCTGGTGACATTAAGATCACTGATGAGAAAGAGAAAGCGTTGGTTGCGAAACTACTGCAATTCGAAGAAGCCGTGGAATCTGTTGCTCGTGAAGGTCAGCCTCATATCATGTGTAGCTACCTGTTTGAACTTGCAGGTCAATTCTCTAGTTTCTACGAAGCATGCCCAATTCTTGTTGCTGAAGATGAAAGCGTTAAACAAAGCCGTCTAAAACTCGCAGCACTAACCGCTAAGACTATCCAGCAAGGTCTAGAACTGCTTGGTATCGAGACTCTAGAACGTATGTAATTACCGCTTCGTAAGAGTAATGAATCCACAAAAGGTTGACGTGAAAGCGTCAACCTTTTGTTTTATCTGACGTATACTCAGGCATTCAATATGACAATGGAATTAACAGTATGAGCTTTGAACTGCATCCTCAACTTGCCAAAGACACCACAGTCATCGGTCACTTTCCGCTTTGCGTTGCTCTCCTTAGTAAAGACAACGCCGTTCCTTGGGTTATCTTGGTTCCAAAGCGTACCAACCTAAAAGAGCTGCATCATTTACCAATAAAAGAGCAACAGCAGTTTTTGTTAGAATCTCAAGCCGTCAGCCAAGCGCTTGAAGCCACCTTTCGACCTGATAAGCTCAACCTTGGCGCATTAGGAAATATGGTGCCGCAACTGCATATCCATCACATTGCTCGATTCAAAGATGATATGGCCTGGCCAGGACCTGTGTGGGGCAACACCAAAGGCGAACAACGTAGTGACGAAGAACAAGCCGAGGTAATGACTCGTATTGGAAATGTACTTTCTTTAAGCAGTTTATTTACGCGTGCTTAAGTTAACCTGAACTCGGGATAAAAAAGAAGGGAACTAAAAGCTGGTTCTGCGATCAGATCTTTCGACCAAGAGAGACTTATCACAAGGAACCAGCTATGCACAAATTAGTGGACTTATTTTGCCATGTCGATGACTTTTGTCAGGCTTTTCTACCCCAGTGGCAAAAACTTCAGCTTGAGAGCGGCGTACGGAAGCGTAATCGCAAAGGC